>JARUXA010000180.1 GCA_030433805.1 Sphingomonas sp. PsM26
AAAAAACAACGGCCAATTTCGAGCAAAGTCCTTTTGGGTTCTAGATGTATCGAGGACCATCGAGCACCTAACCCATGAGGACTGCGGCTGATAAGTGAGCCGGACTCGTCCATTTTCCCCTATTGCAAAACACAAAGGGCCAGCTTGCGCGATCCTTGATCGGGATGCCGCCACCCGTCCCAGCTTTCAATTCCGCCTCGCGGCTTCTTGGTACGTCCGGCGCGCCGTCCGCCCGCTTAATTTGGCGAGTGGTGACGGATGAAACTGTCAAACCTTCGGAATGAGGACGCCGGTTAGCTTGACGCCCCTATATGTTTGCCTTGTCGATCGCAGCACGCACTGCTGACGCCAAGTCGATGTAGTTGAATGGTTTGGACAACAGGATAACGCCTTCACCAAGGCGGGCATTGTGAGTGATGGCTTCCCGGGCGTATCCGGAAGTGAACAAGACCGGCGTTGAGGGTCGCGCAGTCTGAGCATACTCGGCGATCTCCCGGCCGTTCATGGGGCCGGTCAAAACCACGTCGGTGAAAAGGAGATCGATCCGAGATGGACCGTTAAGCACATTAATCGCAGCAGGTCCGTCCGCTACGGCCGTGATCAGATAACC
>JARUXA010000181.1 GCA_030433805.1 Sphingomonas sp. PsM26
GCCAGGAAGGGGGCCGTGTCGATCCGCAGCCCCGTACTGCCGTTGATCTGGATGAATATGACGTGCGGGGAGGTATCAGCACCAAGTAGCAGGGGGGTGCCGGCAAAGCCGTCCCGGCCAAAAATACCGACCTCTGTGCGAACATTGTCCGCCATGTTTGCGACAATGGAGGCAACCCCACCTTCCGGGAACCACACATGCTCGATCGGCTGGTTGGCAGGAACCAGCACCTTTGTGCGCTCCAGCGTCTCGCGGGTAAAATATGGTTTGAGTAACGCAAGATCGTCTGGAGAAACTGCAGCAAGCAAAATGTTGGTAGTATAGTGTTGGTCTAGGTATCCCACGCGAGCGCCCCTTGTATCCGGGGCGAAAGCACGAGGATCTTTCAATCGCTCGCGCCCGATCGTCGGCGAGCGATAATGGGAATATGGGGTATCTACAAAAGATTTACTAGTGCCGAAACGGAGCTATCGTGCCCTTCCAATTTGCGGTCAAGGCGCCGATCGGCACCCGTCGCTAGGAAGGGTCATGCGCTATTGGCATGAAATGTGGGACACCACACAAAGTGTTGCGAGCAGGTTTACCAACATAGCACATGAATCG
>JARUXA010000182.1 GCA_030433805.1 Sphingomonas sp. PsM26
TTAGAAACAATCTAGCAATGCTTAATGATATTGACTCGCAACAGCACATAAGCCACCTGCTACGAAAGTAGGGGGATTTTGATGAGTTATTGGAATATCTTGCTGGCGACCGCGTCGCCCGCGATGCTGAGCACGGCGCCCACGAATGGTACGGAAATCCGGTCGGTTGATGTCGCTAGTGAAGGACAAAGAGAGGAAGAGATCCTCGTTATCGGGAAAACCTACGGTCGCGCTGTTGGCAAGACTGTCACACCGCTGAAGGATACTCCCAACACTGTCACCGTCATCGACCGCGAGCAGATCGAGGCCCAGAACCTCTTCACGCTCGAAGACGCACTGACCGCGACCAACGGCATTACCGTCAACGGTGTCGGCAGCGAGGACCCATCGTTCCTGTCGCGCGGGTTCGCCATCAATAATTACCTGATCGACGGCGTCCCGACCTTGTCGGTCAACTTCCCTTCGGCTGTGCCGGACCTGTTCTTCTATGATCGCCTGGAAGTCTTGCGCGGTCCTGCTGGCCTGTTCAGCGGATCCGGGAATCCGGCGGGCAGTATCAACCTCGTCCGCAAGCGTCCGCTTGACACAGCGCAGATTCAGGCG
>JARUXA010000183.1 GCA_030433805.1 Sphingomonas sp. PsM26
CTTTATATATAAGGAATTTGGCTTCTTATAATTGATTTTATGTTAACTAAAAGGCGAAAAAGCCATCTTTGGGGAAGATGGCTTTTTCTACTGATAAATATTAGGTTGTAAGTGGAGTCCTACAAGACTTCTCCAGTATTTTGCTCAAAGATTGAAATAACTATGCAGCTGAAAAAAATATAGCAGGAAATATCATGTTGCATTTGAATATTAGTACTATACTCTTAATACGAAAATGGGGGCTAGTATGATGCTGGTAAAAAAGATGTTAAATGGCATTATGATGAAAGAAATCACTATTAAAGAATTAGCTGATCGATATGGTGTAAGTACTCGTACCATTCAATCAAAGATTAAGAAATTAGGTTATGAATGGGACAGTAAGGAAAGCATTTATCGCTATGTTGGAGAAGAATCAGAGCCTTTAGATATTGATTTTAGTACCCTTATCTCTAAAAACAGTAAAATGCCAGCAGAACAAAAGCTAGCAACCAGCGAAGTAGCAGCTAGTACGAGCTATGTTGATGAAAGTGAAAGCACTAGCACTAGTTCTTCAAAAGCTAGTACAGTAGATGCAATTGATTTGTTGCTGCAAAGT
>JARUXA010000184.1 GCA_030433805.1 Sphingomonas sp. PsM26
GCACCAGCCCCACGATGTGATGAGCCGACATAGAGGTGCCAAACAACCCCGTCGATATGAGCTCTTGGGGGTTATCAGCCTGTTATCCCCGGCGTACCTTTTATCCGTTGATCGATGGCCCTTCCACGAGGGACCACCGGATCACTATGACCGACTTTCGTCTCTGCTCGACTTGTCAGTCTCGCAGTCAGGCGGGCTTATGCCATTGCACTCTAACAGACGGTTTCCAACCGTCCTGAGCCCACCATTGCGCGCCTCCGTTACTCTTTAGGAGGCGACCGCCCCAGTCAAACTACCCGCCACAGAGGGTCCCTGATCCAGTTTCATGGATCGAGGTTAGACATCAGAAACAAACAGGGTGGTATTTCACCTATGGCTCCACGTCAGCTGGCGCCAACGCTTCAAAGCCTCCCACCTATGCTACACAGTTTCTTCCTAATGCCACTCTGAAGCTGCAGTAAAGGTGCACGGGGTCTTTCCGTCTAACCGCGGGAACCCCGCATCTTCACGGGGAATTCAATTTCGCTGAGCATGTCCTGGAGACAGTGGGGAAGTCGTTACGCCATTCGTGCAGGTCGGAACTTACC
>JARUXA010000185.1 GCA_030433805.1 Sphingomonas sp. PsM26
TTCATGAATGATATTCAATGTTTGGCCGACCTGGCAGAACGTCTCGAGTAGTTTGCTCAAAAAGTAAAATTTTATTCCCAATAGGCAAGTTACCTAACCGAGAACGAACACATATAGTGTAGTAAGAATAATTTAGGTGACGGCACTAGTAACTCTTATCCTCTGCTTTTTTTGTGCCTTCCTGATTTATATATTTAAAGTAGAAAAAGACTGCTTCTTTTGATTAAAAAGAGACAGTCTTTTTCTATACATAATCCTAATGCTGATTTAATAATTATTATTGTCCAGCATTAGGATTTTTCTTAGCTTCTGATTGAGCGTTTTGTTGTTTTACTGCTTGTACATCTGTTTCACTAGCAAATTCTGTTCCGAATTTGTTAGACGCAGATGCAGCATTTTGTTGCTTTACTTTTGCAACATTTGTACCTGCAGAAGTTTTGCTTGATTGTTGGTTGTTATTCATTACGATCACCTCCATAGGAATTAACGTTCCCAAAGGGTTCGTAACTATTCATTCTAAAAGCTTTTAAGGAATATATGATTGCCGATAATAGTGACTATGTTAATTAGAGACG
>JARUXA010000186.1 GCA_030433805.1 Sphingomonas sp. PsM26
TAAGGAACTCGACGGCATCGATCCGCACCGTAACCACGCGCTTGCCGGAATGGGCAGCCGCGAAGGTGCCATCCGCCAAGTCCATCTGCGACGGGGTTTAACCGCCGAAGATGTCGCCGCTGGCATTCGCATCGCAGGGTAGGGCGACAGTGCGCAGATGCGCTGCTCCTTCAGGCCCCGGCATGTCGTTGCTCGTGGGATGTTCTCCTAATGCAGATTATGAGCGCTACACGTCGCCAAGCGCGCGGTGGATCTGCTGCTCTTCCAGATCGAGTTCCTCGCCGAGCGCCCGGTGAGCTTCAGCATCAATTTGGTCGGTCTGCTCCATCAGCTTCTCGCGCGCCGCTTCGATTGCGACCAGGCGCAGACGTTGCTGGGCGATAAGCTGGTCAGTCTTGGTCTCGACGTCCTGCCCCTCGATACTCGCCCGCTCAGCCCGCACCTTATACTCCTCGACTAACTCGGATGCGGCCTCACCGTGCTCGGACGCATTGCTGTCGAGATGCTCCTGCACCGCATCTAGCGACGCTGCCGCCAGTTCAGCTCGGGCCTTGGCCGTGTCAGGTTCGG
>JARUXA010000187.1 GCA_030433805.1 Sphingomonas sp. PsM26
CGTTCTTGTTATTCGTCTCGTTGGCTCGTAGATTTGAATAAGAGACATATCCAACTCCTCCAAAACCTTCTTCCTGCATAATGCAAAAAAAATTTCAAACGGCCCATGAAAAGGACGGAGCTATGATTAATATAATCGTTGTTCCCCACACTATATATTTTCTTTTAGCTGTTTTCCCTCGGCTTAGTCCGCTTGCAAACATAAGCCCTACTACTAAAACTGTTAATGCCACTCCAATTGCCATTTCATCACCGCCTTTAGCAGCCATTTTCTCTTTTACTTTACAGCGTTTTCTTTTTTGTCTCTTGCACGGAAATAAATACGCTTGTAATAACGAGTAAGATGAAACCTTCTCCGATAATCATTAAACCTTTTATTTGAATATCTAGAGCATCAAACCCGCTTATTTTGGCAAAAGCATAAAGAAGTAAAAATGAACCGAATAACATAGTAACGAATGAAATAACAAGAGCGACTATTCTTTTGTTACATACGATACTTACAAACAGTATTAAGACAAAAATTATGCTAATGGCTATACAATTAGTAAGAATGAAAGACATACGCA
>JARUXA010000188.1 GCA_030433805.1 Sphingomonas sp. PsM26
GCCGGATGCGGGATTTCACCTATCCGATCACGACGACCACTCTGGTCATCCTGGCTTCCGATGGCTTGGCAACAAGCTGGGATCTGGCGTCCTATCCCGGCCTCACTTCTCATCATCCAGCCCTCATCGCCGGTGTGCTCTGGCGCGACTTCAATCGCGGCCGGGACGACGTGACGGTGTTTGTGGGCCGGATCGAGGTCGCATGACGCCTACCCCGATCATGACGGTCGCATTGATCGAAGAGGCGGACATCGTTGCGGCGCGGCAGCGTGCGCGTCAAATCGCCGACCTGCTCGGCTTTGAGGCGCAGGACCAGACGCGGATCGCGACCGCTGTGTCCGAGATCGCGCGGAACGCCACGACTTATGGCGGGGGTGGGCGGATCGAGTTCGGCATCGAGAATGCCGACGTTCCAAGCCTGATCATCTGCATCCGGGACAAGGGTCCGGGTATTGCGGACGTGGATGCGATCCTGGAGGGGCGGTTCCGAAGTACAAGCGGCATGGGCGTCGGCATCTCCGGGACCCGACGCCTGATGGACCGCTTTGAGT
>JARUXA010000189.1 GCA_030433805.1 Sphingomonas sp. PsM26
AACTAATACCATTTTTTCACTCATACTTCTTACGTCTTCAAACCATACCTCATGTGTCTGTCCAGCTTGATCCTTGTATTGGAAAAATGGTGATTTATATTCTTTTGAATACTGTATAGACGACTGGTATCTCATCGCCGTTTTAATTGCATCTTGATTAGATATAGCCGATGCGACTGTACCTGGTTTATAGGGAATCGACCAATTATATCCGTATAAGGGAACGCCAATTATAAGTTTTCTTCGTGGAACACTTTTTATAGCAAATTCTATTGTTCTCCTTACCTCAGTAATTGGTGCGACTGGTCCTGGCTCGCTACCCGCATGATGCCAGTCATAGGCCATAATGAACATATAATTGACAACAGCTCCTATACCTCCATAATCATATCCCTTTAACCAAGAAATATCTTCACTTGTCTTGGCTGGAACGGCTATTGTCAGAACATATCCAGAAGGTCTTAAACGTTCACTTAATTGACGTAAAAATCCCGTAAAAAGATCTCTATCCTCAGCCCTTACACGTTCAAAA
>JARUXA010000018.1 GCA_030433805.1 Sphingomonas sp. PsM26
CCTAGATAAACACAAAATCTTTTGGGGGGGCAGCGGATTTTTTTTATAATAGAATGCTTATTTAATCTGCCCCGCGTCACTGACCCATGGTTTATCCCCCAAAAAAACCGCGGGGTGCTTTCGCACCCGGCCTCCCTCCTAGCCCCTAAAGACCCGCAACCTCAGCTGCTGAGCTTCGCCCGGCTCGCGCGCTTGCGCTCGTTCGCATCCAGGAAGCGCTTGCGCAGCCGGATCGACTTCGGCGTCACCTCGACCATCTCGTCGTCGTCGATGTACGCGATCGCCTGCTCCAGCGTCGCGCGCTTCGGCGGGGTCAGGCGGACCTGGTCGTCCTTGCCGCCGCTCGCGCGGAAGTTGGTCAGCGCCTTGGTCTTCATCGGGTTGACCTCGAGGTCGTCCGGCTTGGCGTTCTCGCCGACGATCATGCCCTCGTACAGCGCCTCGCCGTGGCCGACGAACAGGATGCCGCGCTCTTCGAGCGGACCCAGTGCGTAGTTATTGGCTTCGCCCGAACCGTTCGAGATGAGCACGCCGTTCTTGCGGCCCTCGATGTTGCCCTTGAACGGGCCATAACGCTCGAACAGGCGGTTCATGATGCCGGTGCCGCGCGTGTCCGACAGGAACTCGCCGTGATAGCCGATCATGCCACGCGACGGGGCGGAGAAGGTGATGCGCGTCTTGCCACCGGTCGAGGGCCGCATGTCGGTCATCTCGGCCTTGCGCAGGTTCATCTTCTCGACGACCGTGCCCGAATATTCCTCGTCGACGTCGATGATGACGGTCTCGTACGGCTCGGTCTTCTTGCCGTCCTCGTCCTCGTTGAACAGCACGCGCGGGCGGCTGATGCCGAGCTCGAAGCCCTCGCGGCGCATCGTCTCGATCAGCACGCCGAGCTGAAGCTCGCCGCGCCCGGCGACTTCGAAGCTGTCCTTGTCGGAAGCCTCGGTCACCTTGACCGCGACATTGCTCTCGGCTTCGCGGAACAGGCGCTCGCGGATCATGCGGCTGGTCACCTTGCTGCCTTCACGGCCCGCCATCGGCGAATCGTTGACCGCAAAACGCATCGACAGCGTTGGCGGATCGATCGGCTGCGCGTGAAGCGGCTCGGTCACGCTGGTGTCGGCGATCGTGTCGGCAACCGTTGCCACCGAAAGACCTGCAAGGCTGATGATGTCGCCTGCCTTGGCTTCGTCGACCGGCACGCGGTCGAGCCCGCGGAACGACATGATCTTGGAGGCGCGGCCGGTCTCGATGATCTTGCCGTCGTTGTCGAGTGCGTGGATCGGCTGGTTGACCTTGACCACGCCGGAGTTGACGCGACCGGTCAAAATACGACCCAAGAAGGGGTCACGATCGAGCAAAGTGACTAGAAACGTGAACGGAACGCCTGCAACTTCGACCTTGGGCGGGGGCACATGCGCTACAATCGTCTCGAACATCGGGATCAGCGTGCCTTCGCGCGCATCCATGTCGGTCGAGGCATAGCCGTTGCGGCCCGATGCGTAGAGCACGGGGAAATCAAGCTGCTCGTCGTTCGCATCGAGGCTGACGAACAGGTCGAACACTTCGTCGAGCACTTCCTGGATGCGCGCGTCGTTACGATCGACCTTGTTGACGACGACGATCGGTTTCAGGCCGAGGGCCAATGCCTTGCCGGTGACGAACTTGGTCTGCGGCATCGCGCCTTCCGACGAATCGACCAGCAGGACGACGCCGTCGACCATGCTGAGGATGCGCTCGACTTCGCCGCCGAAATCGGCGTGGCCGGGCGTATCGACGATGTTGATGCGGATGCTTTCGCTCTCACCGGGCGGAGTCCAGTCGACCGAGGTCGGCTTGGCGAGAATGGTGATGCCACGCTCTTTTTCCAAGTCATTGGAATCCATAGCTCTTTCTTCAATCCGCTGATTGTCGCGGAAGGTGCCGGATTGACGGAAGAGCTGGTCGACCAAGGTCGTTTTGCCATGATCGACGTGTGCGATGATGGCCACATTGCGGAGGCTCATGGGTGTCTCGTTGCTAAAATCGGGAAGAGGATCGCGTGCCGATAGCGGAAAGCGTGCGTTGCAACAAGGGCGGGGTCGAAACGAACGCGGGCCGGGCGGCGCGTGCGCCCCCCGGCCCGATGCCCCTGTAAAGCGGGGTTGTGTTTCAGATCCGCTTGATCCGGCGGCGAACCACCGGCGGGACCCAGTCGTCGAGGAAATGCTTGCTCCGGATCCGCCAGTCGACCTGATCGGTCGATTGCGGGCGCACCTGGAACGCGGTGGTCCGCTTGGGGACGCGATCGAGCCCGCCTTCCACCGCCTTGTAATAATAGAGCGCCATCGACCGGCGCGACAGCTCCGGCGGGCACATCACCGGGTCCGGCTGGCCGTGGTAGCTGTCGAGCGTGGTCGTGAACACAACCGCACGCCCGAGCACCGGCAACACGCTGACCTCGCGCGTCTTCATGCTCTTGTCCCAAAGTTCGAGATTGCCGCCGTAGCTCTCCTCCCAGTTTTCGTTGAGATAGATCAGCAGATTAAGCTGGCGCACGACATTGAGCCGGACATGCTGGTTGAAATCGGCGTGAACCCCCAGATGGCCGCCACGCTTGGTCTCGTGCAGCCCGCCGCCAACGAATGACGGATCGACGATCAGCCCGCTGATCCCGGTCATCTCCTCCAGAAAGCCGACAAACGCGTCGCTGTTGAACGCGCTGAACAGGCTGTGGGTAATGGGCCCACCCCATTCGCTTGGCGGATACTGGTACTTCAACCGCTCCTGCGAACGGTCGAAATACGTCTTGCCCTCCGATTTGGGGAACTCGGACAAGACCTTGCGCAACAAGTCTGGGCTCAGGAAGTCGTCCATGACGATACTTGGAAACGGGCTGGCCGATACATATCGCTCATGCAGCGACTTCCCGACCGAACGGCACTTCTCTTCGTCGAAAAGTACCACATCCGATTCGATCGTAGGATCAAGTACCGCCATAAAACGCCCCCGTTTATTGTGGAGGAAGTTTACCCTATTCGAATGATGCCAGCAATATATCGTTACGGTACCGGGGCGCCTATTTGGGTAACTAAGCCAGGCACTGACCCCATTACTTAGAAACGCCCGCTGAGTTCCACCCCGTAGACTTGGGGTTCGCCACGAATGTAAGTCGGTATCCCGAACCCACCCCCGGTATTCCCCGCATCGATCAGATACTTGCGGTTGAGCACATTCCGCGCGAACCCGCCGATCGCATATTTGCCGTTCTCCAGTTCGACGCCCGCGCGGATATTGGCCAGCGCATAGGCGCCCTGGCTGATCGCCGCGCTGTTGGGCAGCTCGAAGAACTGGCTGCTCTGATAGGTGACGGACGGCGTGGCGTAGAGCGTTATCGTCCGCACCGGCACGCGGATCGTCGCGCCACCCGAGGCGGTATATTGCGGCTGCAACCGGAAGCGCGCGCTCGAATAGACGCCGTAGCTGGCGTTCTTGGCGATCTTGCCGTCGACATAGGCAAAGTTGCCGAACAGCTGGACGAAGCGCCCGAGCTTGAGGTTGCCCTCCGCCTCCACGCCCGGGCTGCGCGCCTTGCCCGCGCTTTGCGTGGTGGTGATGCCGTTGTTGGTCACCGACACCTGGAAGCCGTTATAGTCCTGATAGAACGCACCGAGCGACCCGGTGAACGGGCCGATCTTGCCCTTGATCCCGCCCTCGTAATTCCACACGACTTCTTCGGGCACGATCTGCAGGTTGGGAACGACCTGCCCGCCCACGCTCGCCGCGGCGAGCTGGACGACCGGCGAGCGGCGGCCCTTGCTGACCGTCGCATAGAGGTTGATCGCATCGGTCACGCGGTACAGCAGATTGGCGCGCGGCAGGATCGCGGAGAAGCTTCGCACTGCATTGAAGATCACGCCGTTGGTGTTGGCGGTCCCGAGCAAGCTGCTGCGCACGCCCAGCCCGGCGAGGATCACCGAATTCGGCTGGACCGAGCTGTAGCCCGACTTGCGCTGCTCGATCAGCACGCGCGCACCGGCGGTGATCTCGAGCTTCGGGGTCGGGATCCACGTGCCGTCGGCGAACATCGAATAGGTCGTGTTGGTGCCGTAATTGGTGAAGACCGACTGATACGGGATCTGCGTCGCCGCCCCGCGCGTCAGCACCGCGGTCGCGCGCGCCGCCGTCACCGTGCCGTTGGACGCCACGCAGCCCGACACCCCGTTCGCCGCAAGCGCGGCGCGGACGCCGGCATAGGCCGACGACACCGAACAGCCGAGATACGTGCCTTCCTCGGTCGAGAAGGGCACCCGCTGCAGGTTGTTCTCGAACAGCGCGTTCCAGCCGAACGACGCGTGATAGGTGTCGCCGGTGAAGTTGAAGCGGCCTTCATGGCTCCACTGGTCGCCGCGCGCTTCCTCGCCGAATTCGAGATACCAGGCGGGGCCGCCGTCGGCATCGAACACTTCGTTGCTGTTGAACTTGCGATAGCCGTTGACCGTGGTGAAGCTGACGCCCGGCGAAAGCTCGTAGGTCACGGTCAGATTGGCATCATAGACATCGCGCTTGAGCCCGAGCTTGCGCGCGCCGAGCACCGTCTCGCTGTAGGGCGAGCCCGACAGTTCGGCATAGGCATAGTCGCCGCCATTGCCGCCGGTGGGCGCCAGCGCGCGCGAACGGAAGGCGGTGCCGGGGTTGCGCTGGCCGTCATAGCTCAGCACCAGATTGGCGGTCAGCCGGTCGGTCGGTGCCCAGCGCAGCGAGCCGCGGATGCCGCGCTGGTCCTGCCCGTTGAGATCTTCCTGATCGACCTTGCCCTGGTTCTGGTTGGCGACCTTGGGGTCGCCCGCGATGTTGCGGACGAAACCGTCGTGATGCTTGTACGCAAACGCCAGTCGCCCGGCGAGCGTATCGTTGCCAAGGTTGACGAAGCCCGACACCTGCCCGCGATTGTAATTGCCGTACGATCCGATCAGCTGGCCGGACGTGCCGGCGCGTGCCGGGGCGGAGATCATGTTGACCGCGCCGACTGCGGATGCCGTACCGAACAGCGTCGCCTGCGGCCCCTTGACCACTTCGATCCGCTCCAGATCGTACAGATCCTGATACGCGCCGCGCGTCCGCGAGATGTCCACGCCGTTATAGTAAAGGGAGACGCGCGCACCCTGCTGCGACGATCCGCTGTCCGAGGTGATCCCGCGGATGACGAAGCCCGGGTTGTTGGCGCTCTGCTCCTGGATCCGCAGCCCCGGAATGTAGAGCGCAACCTCGGCGAGCGAATTCACCCCCAGTTCCGCCATCCGCGCGCCGGTCACGGCACTGACGGTCATCGGAACGTCCTGGATGCGCTGCTCGCGCTTCTGCGCGGTGACGACGATGTCGCCGCCCCCGACCGCCTGAGCGTCCGCCTGAACGTCGGGATCGGCCGCAGGCGCGGCGAGCGCTTGGGCCAGCGCCGCCGACGAACAGCAACCGAGCAACGCCGCAGATGCCGCGAACGTGATGAACTTACGCATGATATTGATTCCCCTTATGCCGCGCTGCGGTATGCGGGAGGTGTTGCGATACGGAGACGAAGACGTTGCACTTCCGTTACAGTTGACCGGTTTCGTGTGTAGTGTTGCGTTAATACACTTGAAGCGCCGGGGGATCGGCGGCATTTATCAGCGACGCGTAAGTGGGAGATTGACGATGGCGACGACTGCACCGACCGATACGGATGCCGCAGCGTCCGGGCTGGTCCTGACGCCGCCCGATCCCGTTCCCGTGCTCGCGCCCGAAAAGGCCGTCGGCCTGGTTCCGATCGAGGACGGTGTCCGCAGCAAGTTGCAGGACAAGGTCGCCGGCTTCGTCGACGATCTCGTCGCGCAGGACGTCAATTCGCCCGAGTTCGGCAAGCGTGTCGATGCGATCGCGGCGATGGGCCAAAAGGAAATCCGCGCCGCAGCCGAGCAGTCCAACCGCTTCCTCGACCGTCCGGTCAAGGCAATGGACGGCGACACCGGCGTCGGCGCGGACCTGACCGAGCTTCGCCGCACGATCGAAAAGCTCGACCCTTCGACCAACAGCAAGCTGATCTCGAGCCGGGGCATCATGTCCAAGCTGTTCGGCGGCAGCATCAACACCTATTTCGATAAGTATCGCTCCTCGCAGTCGCATATCTCGGCGATCCTCAAGACGCTCGCGCGCGGCAAGGATGAGCTGCTGATGGACAATGCCGCGATCGATACCGAGCGCAGCAATTTATGGACCGCGATGGGGCGGCTCGAGCAGATGATCGTGCTGTCGAAGGAAATGGACGCGCGGCTCGAGGACAAGGCGAACGACCTCGACCATAGCGATCCCGCCAAGGCCAAGGCGATCCGCGAGAGCGCGCTCTTCTACGTCCGCCAGCGCACGCAGGATCTGCTGACGCAAATGGCGGTGACGGTACAGGGCTATCTCGCGCTCGATCTGGTCAAGAAGAACAACGTCGAGCTGATCAAGGGTGTCGACCGTGCCTCGACCACCACCGTGTCCGCGCTGCGGACCGCGGTGACGGTCGCGCAGGCGCTCGCCAACCAGCGGCTCGTGCTCGACCAGATCACCGCGCTCAACACGACCACCGCCAACATCATCGATGCGACCGGCAAGCTGCTCAAGTCGCAGACCGCGACGATCCACGAACAGGCCGCCGCCTCGACCATCCCGGTCGAGACGCTCCAGCGCGCGTTCCAGAACATCTACGATACGATGGACGCGATCGACTCGTTCAAGCTCAAGGCGCTGGATTCGATGAAGACCACGGTCGGCACGCTGTCGAACGAAGTCGAGAAGTCGAAGGGCTATATCGCCCGCGCCGAGGGGGCCGCGCAGAACCGGCTGTCCGGCCCCGGCGACACGTTCAAGCTGGAAGCGGAGTGATCCGATGACCGACGTCGATCGCCAGGTCGCGCGCGCGGGGCAAGTGCTCGATCGGACGCGGGCGGAGCGCGCAGCGCAGCGCGGGCGGCGGCGCGCGGCGACGAGCCTCGCGCGGCGCGTGGGCTATGCCGCGGCGGCCGATCTCGCGATCCTGGTCGCCGCGATGACGATCGGCTGGTTTGTCCCGATCGGCATGGGCGGCGCGCTGATCGTGGTCGCGCTGATGGCGGTTGTCACCGCGACCCTGCTGTTCGCCAGCCTGACGCCCAAGGTCCGGGTCGAACAGTTGCACGCGGTGCCGCTCAAGGCGCTGCCGCAAATGACCGAGCAATGGCTCGAGACGCAACGCGCGCTGCTGCCTGCCCCTGCGCAGACGCTGGTCGACGGCATCGGCGTCCGGCTCGAGGCGCTCGCACCGCAGTTGCAGACGCTCGACGAGCAACAGCCCGCCGCGACCGAAGTCCGCAAGCTGGTTGGCGAGCAACTCCCCGAGCTGTTGCGCGATTATGCCAAGGTTCCCGCGGCACTCCGCACGGTCGAACGCAACGGTCGCTCGCCCGACGCGCAGCTTGCCGATGGTCTTCGCGTGATCGACGAGGAAATCGGGCAAATGTCTGCGCAACTGGCGCAGGGTGATCTCGACTTGCTCGAGACGCGCGGGCGTTTCCTGGAAATCAAATATCGCGACTGATCCCGCGGATCGTCGCAGGGCAAAAAAATACCGCCGTCCCGATTGGGACGGCGGTATCTCTACCCGAAGGTATGACGCTTAGGCGTAGGTGACCTTGGTCGACGAACGCTTGTACGAGCGCAGGCCGAAACCGATCATGCCGAAGCCCATGAGCATCATGCCCCAGGTTGCGGGCTCAGGAACTGCCGAGACCGAGAAGGTGTACGAGCCACCGTTGTCACGGTAGTTGTCGTCGGCAACGCCGAACGACAGAACGCTTGCGTTCGCCTGCGACAGGCCCGTGTTCAGCACGAAGCTGTAGGTGTTGTTCGCGCTGTACGCCGGAACCATGCCGTCGAGGATCGAGTTCGCAACAGCCTGGTTGCGCGTTGCGCCGGTCGAAGCGAACGAACCCGCGGTGTAGGCGAGCTGGTACAGACCCGAGTTGCGAGCCTGCGAAACCGTCTGGTAGAACGCGTCGTTGACGGTGTTGCCGTTCGAGAAGCCCGTGCCGCTGACGGTCACGCGAACCTGACCGAAGTAGGTGCCCGTGGTGGTCGCGCCGGTCGGCGTGTTGAAGGCGGCGGTGAGGTTCTCGGCGGCGAATGCCGGAGCAGCCGTTGCAAGCAGCGCGACCGCTGCTGCGCTCAGAATTTTCTTCATACTCGGTACCCTTATCCTATTGCTGGTCCAGTTGGACACGCGAACAAGGTTAACAAGTTTCGTGCCAAGCCCAGAAATGCGCGCTTTTCGGCGCTGCAGTGCAGCAGAATGTCAGGGATCCGCGGCGTTCGCTCCCGCAAATCCGGCATTTCGCCGGGGATGAAATAGCGCTCATGATCCCATGTCGTCCCGATCCGGGAATATCGTGTACGCGCTGTAAGGGAAAGCGACACCGTTAATAGATCTGAATAATATCAATGTATAAATATCGCTTCTTGGCAGAACACTACGTCCATCTCGGGCGGCACCGAGCACATGACCGATAGATTTATTGGAGGTCACGCGGGCGCTTTGCCGACATCCGACCAGGAAACGCGTATGCGGCATGGAGCCGAAACCCTGACACCATGCACCAACGCCGTGACTTGGTCGCGCCGCTCACCCTGCCCGATCACATGCTCGGCCAAGCCGTCGATTGCAGCTACTGTAACGCTAGCCTTCCGCGCGCTTCACGTTGCATTGCTGCACCCGTTCGGCTATGCGCACGCCCTTCCAACGAGACATCGATGGATTTTGCGGGAGGCGGCTCTTTATCGAGGCGTCGCTTGGACCGCTAAACTTGAACCGGGCCAAGGTGTTTCGATGCCTTGCCCCCTGACAGAGTGAGACCGCCTTATGGCAAAGAAGATTACAGGCTACATCAAGCTTCAGGTGCCGGCCGGCAAGGCCAACCCGTCGCCCCCGATCGGTCCTGCGCTGGGTCAGCGCGGCGTTAACATCATGGAATTCTGCAAGGCGTTCAACGCGTCGACCGGTGACCAGGAAGTCGGCACGCCGCTCCCCACCGTCATCACCGTCTATGCCGACCGCAGCTTCTCGTTCGAGACCAAGACGCCGCCCGCGACGTTCCTGATCAAGAAGGCCGCTGGCCTCAAGTCGGGCTCGAAGGAGCCGGGCAAGACGGTTGCCGGCAAGATCAAGCGCTCGCAGCTTTCGGAAATCGCGACTGCGAAGATGAAGGATCTCAACGCCAACGATATCGACGCGGCAACCCGCATCATCGAAGGCTCCGCCCGCGCAATGGGCCTCGAAGTGGTGGAGGGCTGAGATCATGGCAAAGCTGACCAAGAAGGCAAAGACGCTCGGTTCCGCAATCAACAGCGAGAAGCTGTACGGCGTCGACGAAGCAATCGCGCTGGCCAAGACCCACGCAACGTCCAAGTTCGACGAGACGATCGAAGTCGCGCTCAACCTCGGCGTCGATCCGCGTCACGCGGACCAGATGGTCCGCGGTGTCGTCACGCTGCCCAAGGGCACCGGCAAGACGGTTCGCGTCGGCGTGTTCGCCAAGGGTGCCAAGGCTGACGAAGCCCGCGCCGCTGGTGCGGACGTCGTCGGTGCGGAAGACCTGATGGAAATCGTCCAGGGTGGCACGATCGACTTTGATCGCTGCATCGCGACCCCGGACATGATGGGCGTCGTCGGTCGCCTCGGTAAGGTGCTCGGTCCCAAGGGCCTGATGCCGAACCCGAAGCTCGGCACGGTCACGATGAACGTCGCTGAAGCGGTCAAGGCAGCCAAGGGCGGCCAGATCGAATACCGCGTCGAGAAGGCCGGGATCATCCACTCGGGCATCGGCAAGGCATCGTTCACCAACGAGGACCTGCGCGCGAACTTCGACGCACTGGTCGACGCGGTGGTCAAGGCCAAGCCGTCGGGCGCCAAGGGCAAGTATGTCCGTAAGGTTGCCGTCAGCTCGACGATGGGCGCAGGTATCAAGGTCGACACTGCTGAGGTTTCGGCGGCGTAAGCCTGATCTGCTACTGAACTGCGAAAGGGCCGGGGGAAACCCCGGCCCTTTTTGCATGGGCCCGCATCGGCAAATGCCGCCCCCTTTCGACGACCAGCGGTCGCGGGTTTAGCGCCCTGCCTGACAGAGGCGGGGTTGCAACAACACAACGGCTAGATGGTAAAAGCGGGCTTCGTTTCGATGCCCTGCACTCCTCAACCTGACATTGGCCAGGGAGGCGTTCATCAGAAGCGGACCATGCTCCCGGATCTTTGCCCCATCAGGGCATTCGCACGTCACCTCGACGGCTGTGCCGTCCTCCCAGCCAAGGCGGAGAAGACGGCACCGTAGCTCGCAGATATCAGTAAACGCGCTTCTTCGGCTTGATGTACTCGACGTCGTCGGTGAGCGTGAAGTCGTGGACCGGGCGATAGCCGATCTCGACCTTGCCCGCCTTGCCGCCCCAGCCCGCGAAGGTCGCGGTGGTGTGCTTCATCCAGTTCGCGTCGTCGCGGTCGGGATAATCCTCGTTGACGTGCGCGCCGCGCGATTCCTGCCGGTTGGCCGCACTTTCCATCGTTACGACCGCCTGCGCGAGCAGATTGTCGAGCTCGAGCGTCTCGACCAGATCAGTGTTCCAGATCAGCGAACGATCGGTGACGTTGACGTCCTGCAGGCGGGCGTAGGTCGCCGCGATCTTGGTCTGCCCTTCGCCGAGCAGCGCGTTGTCGCGGAACACCGCGCAATGCTTCTGCATCGTGCGCTGCATCTCGGTGCGGATCTGCGCGGTGGGCGAACTGCCCTTGGCGTTGCGGAACGTGTCGAGACGACCGAGCGCCATCTCTTCCGACCCCTTAGGGAGCGGATTGTGCGGCGTGTTCGGCTTGAGCGTCTCCTTGAGCCGAAGCCCGGTCGCACGACCGAACACGACCAGATCGATCAGCGAGTTGGAGCCGAGACGGTTCGCGCCGTGGACCGAAACACATGCAGCTTCACCGACCGCGAACAGGCCGGGGACGACGGAGTCGGGGTTGCCGTCGCGCAGGTTGACGACTTCGCCGTGATAGTTGGTCGGAATGCCGCCCATGTTGTAATGGACGGTCGGCGTCACTGGCAGCGGCTGGCGCGTCAGGTCGACGTTGGCGAAGATCTTGCCCGTCTCGGTGATGCCCGGAAGCCGCTCTGCCAACACCTTGGGATCGATGTGATCGAGGTGGAGGAAGATGTGGTCCTTATGCTCGCCGACACCGCGGCCTTCACGCATCTCCAGCGCCATCGACCGCGACACGACGTCGCGCGACGCAAGGTCCTTCGCCGACGGAGCATAACGCTCCATGAAGCGCTCGCCCTCGGAGTTGGTGAGATAGCCACCCTCGCCGCGCGCACCCTCGGTGATGAGGACGCCCGCGCCGTAAATGCCGGTCGGATGGAACTGGACGAACTCCATGTCCTGCAGCGGCAGACCAGCGCGCAGTACCATCGCATTGCCGTCGCCAGTGCAGGTGTGCGCCGAGGTCGCCGAGAAGTAGCAGCGGCCATAGCCACCCGTCGCCAGCACGACCGTGTGCGCACGGAATCGATGAATCGACCCGTCGTCCATGCAAAGCGCGATCACGCCGCGGCAGACGCCGTCTTCCATGATCAGGTCGAGCGCGAAATACTCGACGTAGAAGTCCGAATTATACTTGAGGCTCTGCTGGTACAGAGCGTGGAGCATGGCGTGGCCAGTACGGTCGGCAGCGGCAGCGGTGCGCTGGACTGGAGGCCCCTCGCCCATGTTCTGCATGTGCCCGCCGAACGGACGCTGGTAGATCGTCCCGTCCTCGTTGCGGCTGAACGGCACGCCGGCATGTTCCAGCTCGTACACCGCAGCCGGCGCCTCGCGGACCATGTATTCGATCGCGTCCTGGTCCCCGAGCCAGTCGGAGCCCTTGACGGTGTCGTACATGTGCCACGACCAATGGTCCGGCGAGTTGTTGCCGAGGCTCGCGGCGATGCCGCCCTGCGCGGCAACCGTGTGGCTGCGCGTCGGGAACACCTTGGTGATGCACGCGGTCTTCAGGCCGCTTTCCGCGATCCCCATGGTCGCGCGCAGGCCGGAGCCGCCCGCGCCCACGACGACGGCGTCATAGGTATGGTCGATGATCTTATATGCCTCAGGCATGCGGCACTCCGGTGGTAGCGGTGAAGGCGACCTTGAGGATCGCGAAAATGGCGATGCTGGCGGTCACGACAGTGAAGAAGTTGAGCGCGACCATTGCGATGACGCGGCTTTCTTCATGCTGGTAATCCTCGATCACCACCTGCAGCCCGAGCCGGAAGTGGTAGAAGACCGAGGCGATCAGCAGCACCATCGGGATGGCGGCCCAGCTCGACGACAGCCAGGTGTGGACGGTGTCGTAATCATAAGCGGGCAACCGCAGGATCGCGATGAAGAACCACAGCATCAGGAACAGGTTGGACGCGGCGGTCAGCCGTTGCTGCCACCAGTGATGCGCGCCTTCCTTGGCGCTGCCGAGACCGCGGACGCGGCCGAGTTCGGTGCGATACGCCATTATTTGAACCCCAGGATATAGACCCACACGACCAGCGTTGCGGCAACCGAGAAGATCATCGTCGCCATCGCGCCGGTCTTGTTGCGCTTGAGTTCATAGCCTGCGCCCGCATCCATCACGAAATGCCGGATGCCGGTTGCCATATGCTGGAAGAACGACAGCGTCAGCCCGATCCCGACGATATAGCCAAGCGCGCCCCCGGCGAATTCGCCAAACACGTGATGGAACGTGGCGTAGCTTTCCGCCCCGCCCGAGATCGCCGCCAGCCACCATACCATGACGAGCGTGCCGACGGTTGCCATGCCGCTGCCGGTGACGCGATGAAGGATCGAGACCGTCATATGCGGTCCCCATTTCCAGATGCTCAAGTGCGGGCTCAGCGGTCGAGCGCGTTTGGTCGTGGGTGTCGTGCTGGCCAAGGCGGCGTGTCCTCATCAATTGCAGGGTCGATTGCGGATCGAATGCGGGTTGGTGCCCTCTTAATCCGACGAGCCGATGATGCAAGGATTCTGGCTGATACCGCAGATGCATCCGCTGCAATCATCCGTAATGCCGGTTACGCCGCGTTAACCAGGGAGAGGTAGTCAAGCGAAGGGCGTTTCGCGCGCCGGCCATGCCACAGACGGAGCGTCAACCTTGAACCCCCATGAATTGCCCGCCCCCGGTGCCGTTGCCGCGACGATCGACCTCCGCGCCCGCCTCAGCGCGTTCGACTTCGACCACACCCTCGAGGCCGCTGCGCGCGACGTCTGGACGATCCTCGAACCAGATGCGGGGGAAATCGCGCTTGCCTTCTGGGGGCAATGGCGGCGTGCCGGCCTGGGCGAAAGCAATTGGCAGCCTCATGAAGAGGCCAAGATCGTCGAACTGGGAGTCGCCTATCTGCGCAACCGGTTCTGCGACGTCAGCGGGCGCGCGTGGGTCGAATCGATGGAGCGCTCGGTTGCGGCGGGCTACGCCGCGGGTGTTTCGACGATGGCCTTGTTGTCGATGACCTGCGCCAGCGATCGTGCCGCCCTCACCATCCTGTTTAATCGTCTTGAGACCAACGACCCACGCCTGCCGACGTTCATTGACACCGTGCTCCGCCTGACGGGACTCGAAAGCGAGATTACCGTCGAGATCTATAACGCTTTTCGCGCCCATAGCGCCGCAGACGAACGGGAGCGGCTTGCCACCGAATTTCGCGAGGGGATCGCGCTTACGGTCGAGCAGGCGACTCAGGAATCGGAAGTACTGCGCGGCCAGTCCGTCCGCACGTCGATGTCGGCACGTGGCATGCTGGGCAAGACCAGCGAAGTCGCTGCGGCCGCGGAACAGTCCGCCGTCGCGATGCGGGAAGCCGCACAAACCGCCGCGGGCCTGATTCGCGCGATCGAAGATGCACGCACCGAAGTCGAAGCCGCCGCAGAAATCGCGAATCGCGCATCGACCCAGGCCGGCGCCGCAGTCGGCATGTCGGAAACGCTGAGCGATCATGCCAAATCGATCGAGTCGATCCTCGGGCTGATTCGCGACATCGCGGGGCAAACCAACCTGCTCGCGCTCAACGCCACGATCGAAGCGGCGCGTGCCGGCGACGCCGGGCGCGGCTTTGCGGTGGTCGCGCAGGAAGTGAAGAGCCTCGCCAGCCAGACCGCGCGCGCGACCGACGACATCGCCGCCAAGATCGCCGCGATCCAGTCCGCCACGCGCTCCACCGTCGAGACCAACGCGTCGATCAAGTCGACCGTCACCGAAGTTCAGGAAAGCGCCAATCGCATTCGCCATGCGATGGAAGCACAGGCGCAGACCGTCACCGCGATCACTGCGGCGGTCGACGAGACCGCACTTGCCGCGGATTCGATGTCGAACACGATCACCGCGATCCGCGAGGATACCGAAACCGTCGCTTCCGAGATCGATCGCGTCGGTCGTGGGTTCGATTCACTCGATCACAAGCTCGGCGCGCTCAAGAACAGCGCCGGCGAGTTCGTGGCGAAGGTCGCCGCGTAACGCGGCCAATCAGATATAGCGCAGGTCAGGGAGTCAGCCGGAATGGCCAATCAAGTGGGCGGGTGGAGCGGGGAGAACCGATCCACCGCCGAGCGCGTCGCGGATTACGATTGGGACAATACGCTCCTTGCGGCTGGGGCGGAAATCGCAGAGCTCATCGCCGGCAACGAAGTGTCGATCTCTCAGACGTTCTGGAAGCATTATCTCGCACTGCCGATGTCGGCGCACATCCGCCCGATGTTCGACGAAGCCTATCTTGCTGCAAGTGTCGCCGACAGCGCACGGTACACGATCGCGAAATACTCGGCACCACATGGCGACGAATGGGCACAGATGGCGACCCATCACGTCGCGCGCTCGCAGAAGGCCGGCATCCCGTTGCAGGCGTTGCTGGCGTCGCTGAGCTTCGCGCACAGCTGCACGCTTGGTCTGATCGAAGCCAAGCTCGGCACGGGCTCGCCCCGCTTCCGCGCGCTGGCGGATGCGGTGCAGCGGCTGGCACTGGTCGAGGCCGACATCATGGCGTCGCACCTGGGAACGCACGATGCCCAGCGCAGCCGCGCCGAACGTCGCGATCGATCGGCGCATTTCAGCGAAACGATCGCGACATCGATCGAAGGCACCGCGGCGCTCGGCAACCGTCTGCGGGTGCAGGCGCAGGGGGCGGCCTATTCGACCCGTGGAATGACCAGCAAGACGAGCGAGGTCGCCGCCGCCGCCGAACAATCCGCCACCGCGATGCGCGAGGCCGCGCAGACCGCCGCCGGGCTGATCCGTGCAATCGAGCGGGCGCGCACCGAAGTCGAGGCGGCGACCGCGATCGCGACTCGCGCCTCGACCCAGGCAGGGACCGCGGTATGCATGTCGGAAACGCTCAGCGACCATGCCAAGTCGATCGAATCGATCCTCGGGCTGATCCGTGACATCGCGGGACAGACCAACCTGCTCGCCCTCAACGCAACGATCGAGGCTGCGCGCGCAGGCGATGCGGGACGCGGCTTTGCGGTCGTCGCGCAGGAAGTCAAAAGCCTCGCCAGTCAGACCGCCCGGGCAACCGACGACATTGCGGCGAAAATTGGAGCGATCCAGTCCGCGACACGGTCGACCGTCGAAACCAACGCGTCGATCAAGGCGACCGTCGGCGAAGTCCAGGAAAGCGCGAACCGCATCCGCGATGCGATGGCGGCGCAGGCGCAGACGGTGACCGCGATCACCGCGGCCGTCGACGAGACCGCACTCGCCGCCGACTCGATGTCCCACACGATCGTCGCGATCCGCGAGGACACCGATCACATCGCCGGAGAGATCGACACGCTCGAACGTGAATTCGGCAAGGTGGACGACCAGTTGAACGTGTTGAAGCGTGCGGCCGACACGTTCTCGGCCAGCGTGGCGGCCTGACGCGAGGGTTGGTTCGCGCACCTGTCCCGGATAAGGCTGGCGAATGACCAACATTCTCCTCACCGGTTCATCGCGCGGGATCGGTGCCGCGATCGCGGCAAAGCTCGACCGGCCGGATGTCGCGCTCATCGGGCATGGCACGCGCAGCGGCATTCCGGCGGACTTTTCCGATCCCGCGGCACCGCGCGCCCTTTGGGACGCGGCGCTCGAGCGGCTTGGCGGCACGATCGACGTGCTGATCAACAACGCCGGTGTGTTCGATGCCAATCCGATCGATCGCGACGATGACGCATGGGTCGCCGAATGGGACCGCACCATGCGGATCAACCTGACCGCGTCCGCCGAATTGTGCCGACTGGCGGTGCTCCACTGGCAGGGCCGCGGCGTCGGGGGGCGGATCGTCAACATCGCAAGCCGGGCGGCTTATCGCGGCGATTCGCCCGCGCACTGGCATTACGCCGCGTCGAAGGCGGGCATGGTCGCGATGACCAAGAGCATTGCCCGCGGCTATGCCGGCCAGGAGATCCTGGCGTTCGCGGTGTGCCCGGGGTTCACGATGACTGGCATGGCGGACGACTATCTGTCGAGCCGCGGTGGCGACAAGCTGCTCGCGGACATTCCGCTCGGGCGCGTCGCGATGCCCGACGAGATCGCGGACGTCGCGCGCTTCCTCGCACTCGAAGCACCCGCGTCGATGACGGGCGCGGTGATCGACGTGAACGGGGCGAGCTACGTGCGGTAGCAGCGAAACGACGTTATCGTGGTCCCTGCGCGAACGGGCCGATCATCGTGCCGACGAATCCGCCCGCCTTGTTGGTGCTGAGGTTGGTCGCGTCGACGTCGGGCGCGAGCGTAACCCACTGCTTGCCCACCGCATAAGCAAGATCGTACCGTCCCCCGCGCGCGGCGATCCGCAGGCGCACCGGTCCACTCGCCGACACCGCCCGCTCCGCGACCGTCACGCCGGTGCGTGGTTCGTCCTTGCCTGCGCGGCGGGCGGCGCGGACGAAGGTCTTGCCGTCGTGCCGCGTCAGCGCGATCGTCAGGAAATAGGCGTCGTTCTGGACAGCGGCGAGCCCCGCCATGGCTCCCTCCTCCGGCACGAACCGAACCGAGGTCGTCACGCTGGCGACCGCATGTTCCTGGCGACGCGCGACGAAAGCAGGCTTGCCGAAGTCGCCGATCCCGTCGGCGCGCGGATCGAGCAGTAACTCGCGCCCGGCCAGACGATACGGGGCATCGCGCATCGTCATCCATTCCAGCCCGAGCCGTGGCCCGGTGAAGTCGGTGCGTACCGAATACGTCCCGGTAAACGGGGTGGATCCTGCTGCCGCCATCGGCAACGGTGCGCGCACGACATAGGGCACGTTCTGCCCCTTGGGCAGGATCACCGGCCAGCCGTTCGACCAGTCGACCGGGAGCAGGAACGTCTCGCGCCCGATATTGTAAAAATCCTTCTCATACGGGCGGGTACCGAGGAAGATCGACCACCAGCGTCCGTCGGGCAGTTGCACGAGATCGGCATGTCCGGTCGCGCTGATCGGGTTGGGCCGCGTGGCGGGCTGGTTGCGCTGCGACAGGACCGGATTGATATCCTTCGGCGCAGGGACATACGGCCCCGTGACCGAGTCGGAGCGGAACACGACCTGGCTGTGGTTGACGCTGGTGCCGCCTTCCGCCGCCAGCAGATAATAGGTGTTCTTGACGCGGTAGATATGCGGCCCCTCGATCCACACCGGCTTGGCGGCGAGATCGACCCCGCCGTTGACGACCATCTTGGGGTTGCCCATCATCTTGAGCGCGACCGGATCGAACTGTTCAATCCACAGCGCGCGGTGGCCGTCGTACGTCGACCCACCGACTGGCTCGCGGTTGTTGATCATCCATGCCTTGCCGTCGGTATCAAAGAAAAGCGACGGATCGATCCCTTCTACTGTCGGCAGGAACACCGGATCGGACCATTTTCCTGCCGGATCGGTCGCGGTAATGACGAAATTGCCGCCGCATTGTACGCAGGTGTTGACGATATAGAACCGCCCCGCATGGTAATTGATCGCGGGGGCGAACACCCCCTCGGACATGCCGCGCCCGGTGAAGTCTAGCTGGCCCGGCCGGTCGATCGCATTGCCGATCTGCCGCCAGTGGACGAGGTCACGGCTGTGGAACACCGGAATGCCGGGGAACCACGAGAAGGTCGAGTTGACGAGATAGTAATCTGCCCCGACCCGGACGATGCTCGGGTCGGGATGATAGCCCGCGAGGATCGGATTGCGGTAGCTGCCTGCCGGCACCGCCGCGCCGTCGGTGCCCTGATACTCGACCCAGCCGAACCGCGCAGGCCCCGCAGCATTCGCGCCGGCGGCACACAGCATCGCCGCCGCCGCCAGCGCGAGACGCACGGCACGGGTCGTCGTCGAAATCGGTCGGGACATGGCAGCATCCTCAGTCTCGCCTTGCGAATGGCGTCTCCAAACCCTATTATGTCTGAGTTATTATGGAAGGGCTTTTCGTGATCGATGGAGCAATTTTGATCGGGACTGACGTTCGTCAGGCCGATACGCGGTTTACCGCAATCAACCCCGCGACCGGAGAAACGCTCGAGCCGAACTTCTCGGCCGCCGGTCCCGACGCAGTCGCCGAAGCCGCCGCACTCGCGGAAGAGGCATTCCCGGTCTATTCGACGACCGACCTCAATACGCGCGCCGCATTTCTCGAGGCGATCGCCGAAGCGATCCTCGCGATCGGCGACGACCTGATCGTCCGCGCGATGAGCGAGAGCGGTCTCCCCCGCCCGCGTCTCGAAGGCGAGCGCGGTCGCACCGTCGGCCAGCTTCGCATGTTCGCGCAAATGGTCCGCCAGGGCGATTTCCTCGATGCGACGATCGACCCGGCGCTCCCCGACCGTGCACCCCTGCCGCGTCCGGACCTGCGCCGGATCAACGTCGCGGTCGGCCCCGTCGCCGTCTTCGGCGCGTCCAACTTCCCGCTCGCTTTCTCGGTTGCCGGTGGTGACACCGCATCGGCGCTGGCTGCTGGCTGCCCGGTGATCGTCAAAGGTCATCCGGCGCATCCCGGCACCGGCGAACTCGTCGCGCGCGCGATCGCGTCGGCGGTGCAGTCGAGCGGGTTGCCCGCAGGCGTATTCTCCTATCTGCCCGGTGACACGAACGCATTGGGTGGCGCGCTCGTCGCCGATCCACGCGTCAAGGCGGTCGGCTTCACCGGTTCGCGTGGCGGTGGCCTCGCCCTGATGAAGATCGCCGCCGAGCGCGACGAACCGATCCCGGTCTATGCCGAGATGTCGAGCATCAACCCGGTCATCCTGTTCCCCGCCGCGCTCGCTGCGCGTGCGAAGGAACTGGGCGCCGCTTACGTCCAGTCGCTGACGATGGGCGCAGGCCAGTTCTGCACCAACCCGGGTCTGGTGATCGCGGTCGAAGGCCCCGATCTCGACACGTTCGTCGCCGCAGCAGGCGAAGCGCTGACGGGCAGCGCCGCGCTGACGATGCTCACGCCCGGGATTCACGAAGCCTATGAAAAGGGCGTCGAGGCTCTCGCTGGCCATACCGCAGTGCGCACCGTCGCGCGCGGCGTTGCCAACACCGGTCCAAACCAGGCGATCGGCGCCGTGTTCGAAACCGACGCGGCGAGCTTCCTCGCAGACCGCGCGCTCGGGCATGAAGTGTTCGGCTCATCGTCGGTCGTCGTGCGCTGCAAGGATCTGGCCGAAGTCGGCCATGTCATCGCTTCGCTCGAAGGCCAGCTGACCGCCACCGTCCAGATCGACGAGGGCGATGCCGAGTCAGCCGCCGGGATCGTCCCGATCATCGCCGGACGCGTCGGTCGCATTCTGGCGAACGGCTGGCCGACGGGTGTCGAAGTGAGCCATGCGATGGTTCACGGCGGCCCCTTCCCCGCCACCAGCGACGGCCGCACGACCTCGGTCGGCACGCTCGCCATCTATCGCTTCCTGCGCCCGGTCTCGTACCAGAACCTGCCGCAGGCGATGCTGCCCGTTGCTCTCCGCGACGGTAACCCGTGGGACATCGCGCGCCGCGTCGACGGCGTGCGGGAAGCGTCCGCACGATGATCGCGTCGCTCGTCCAGTTCGATGACGGCGCGCGCGGCGTCGCGGCAATGACCTCCGATGGCGCACGTCGCGTCATCGGGGTGTCGACCGTGCTCGAACTCGCTGAACTCGCGGTCCAGTCCGAAATCGGGCTGGCCGCGCTGGCGGAAACGCGGCTCGGTGATCCGGTCGATCTGGCGAGCGTGCGGTTGCTCGTCCCGATCGATCATGCCGATGACGCGCATCTCGTCGTCACCGGCACCGGTCTGACGCATCTGGGATCGGCCGAGGGCCGCGACCAGATGCATCGCAAGGCGGCGGAAAACCCCGACCCGACCGATTCGATGAAGATGTTCCTGATGGGCGTCGACGGCGGCAAGCCCGCAGCCGGGACCGAGGGCGTCCAGCCCGAGTGGTTCTACAAGGGCGACGGCGCGATTCTCGCCGCGCAGGGCGAACCGTTGACGATGCCTGGCTTTGCGCTGGACGGCGGCGAAGAGCCCGAAATCGCGGGCATCTATCTGATCGACGCGAACGGCGCGCCGGTTCGGATCGGGTTCGCGCTCGGCAACGAGTTTTCGGATCACGTCACCGAACGCGGCAATTACCTGTGGCTCGCGCATTCCAAGCTGCGTCCGGCGGCACTCGGCCCCGAATTGCTGCTCGGCGATCTGCCCGCGGACGTGCGCGGCACCAGCCGGATCGTCCGCGATGGCGCGACCGTCTGGGAAAAGCCGTTCCTGTCGGGCGAAGCGAACATGTCGCACAGCATCGCCAACCTCGAACATCACCACTTCAAATACGCCGGGTTCCGCCGTCCGGACGACGTCCACGTCCACTTCTTCGGGACCGCGACGCTGTCGTTCAGCGAAGGGTTCCAGACTCAGCCGGGCGACGTGTTCGAGATCGAAGCCGCGCCGTTCACGATGCCCGTGCGCAACCCGCTTGCGGTCGGCGACGACGCGGTGCCGCAGGTCCGCTCGCTATAACGGCCTGCCGCTCCCGGACCGCGGCGCGCCCGACAGGGACCGCGTCGATGCGCGAGGGAGCGGCATGATGGGCGACGACGACCGCCTGTTCGCCCCGCGCATCCACGGGATCATCGCGCACGACATCGGCGTCGAGATCGTCAGCGGCATCCGCCAGCCGGGTACGGTGTTCGGCGGCGAGATCGAAGCGAGCGAGGCGCTCGGTGTTTCACGCACCGCCTACCGCGAGGCGA
This sequence comes from Sphingomonas sp. PsM26, assembly GCA_030433805.1. GTDB lineage: Bacteria > Pseudomonadota > Alphaproteobacteria > Sphingomonadales > Sphingomonadaceae > Sphingomonas. The sequence continues at coordinate 21,247 of JARUXA010000018.1, forward strand.
TCCGTATCCTCGCCGCCAAAGGGCTGGTCGAGAGCCGCCCGAAAGCCGGAACCCGTGTTACCCCGCGCAGCCGCTGGAATTTGCTCGACGTCGACGTGCTCGCGTGGACGTTCGAGGGCGAGCCCAACGCCGACTTCATCATCGACCTGTTCGAACTGCGCGGCGTGATCGAACCCGCCGCCGCAGCCTTTGCCGCACGTCGTCGGAGCGCGGCGGATCTGGCGGAGTTGCGCGAGGGGATCGAGGCGATGCGGCTGTACGGGCTCAAGGACGCGCGCGGCCAGACCGCGGACCAGCGCTTCCACCGCGCGATCCTTGCCGCCGCGCGCAACGAACCGCTCGCGGCATTGGCCAACAGCGTCGGCGCGGCGGTGCGCTGGACGACGACCTTCAAGCAACGCAAACACGCGCTCCCGCGCGATCCCTTGCCGGATCACGAGCGGGTGCACGATGCGATCGTCGCTGGCGACGCGGTGGCGGCGCATCGCGCGATGGTTGAGTTGCTGCGGCTCGCGCTCGGCGACATGGGGCTGGCAGAGCGGGACTAGAGAGCCGCACCGCCATGGCAGCAGCGCGTAGAGATGTGTCCGCGCGCTTACCTAAAGCTTAAGCTAAAGCTGAAGCGCTTCCCCGGCGCAGGCCGGGGCCCAGTAGCGCTGGCCATGGTTGGTCGAGCGCAACTGCCCGTTACCACGACCTCCGCAACTGGGCCCCGGCCTGCGCCGGGGAAGCCCCTTGGATATATATCGAATGCTACCCGCACGTGGCGGACATTGGGCTGACGGTGGAGAGTAAGGGTTCAAGGCGCGGTGAGCGCGCTGCGGCCTCAGCCTTACCTGAGACGCTTCCCCGGCAAAGGCCGGGGCCCAGGAGCAATGGCCATAGGTGTTCGAGCGCAACTGCCCGTTACCTCGACCTTCGCTACTGGGCCCCGGCCTTCGCCGGGGAAGCGCCTTGGATCGCCAGCGGAGAAGCAGGGACTTCCGAGCAGTGGAAGTCCCCTGCTCCGATTAGTGGTTATCCCGTGGCAACCCGCGCGTCTGTGCGATGCGCTGATACGCCTCAGCACCCTCCAGAATCGCGCCCGTGCCAAGCTGACCGACCACCGAACGCTGCATTTCCTGCCAAGGCGTCTGCGATGCCGGATAGGCATAGCCGCCAGCCGCCTTCAGCGCCTCGCGCCGTGCCGCGATCTCGGCATCGTCGATCAGCACGTCGGCAGTGCCGCGGTTGAGGTCGATCCGCACGCGGTCCCCAGTGCGCAGCAACGCAAGCGTGCCGCCGGCAGCGGCCTCAGGCGAAGCGTTGAGGATCGACGGACTGCCGCTCGTCCCCGACTGGCGACCGTCGCCGATGCACGGCAGCGCGTGGACGCCGTCGAGGATCAGATGCGCTGGCGGGCGCATGTTGACGACTTCGGCAGCACCCGGATAGCCGATCGGCCCCGCGCCGCGCATCACCAGCAGCGTTTCGGCCGTGATCCCGGTTGCGGGATCGTCGATCAGCCGGTGATATTCCTCCGGCCCGTCGAACACCACGACCGGCCCCTCGAACGCATCGAGATCGCCCGGCGTCGACAAATAGCGCTCGCGGAATTCGGGCGAGATCACGCTCGTCTTCATCACCGCATTCTCGAACAGGTTGCCCGACAGTACGACGAAGCCTGCCGCTTCCATCAGCGGAGTCGCGAACGGACGGATGACCTTCTCGTCCTCGATCGCCACGCCGCGGCAATTCTCGCCCATCGTCTTGCCGTTGACGGTCATCGCGTCCTCGAGGATCAACCCCTGGTCGATCAGCTGCGACACGACCGCCGGAACGCCGCCCGCACGGTAGAAATCCTCACCGAGATATTCGCCGGCAGGCTGCAAGTTGACCAGCAAAGGAATGTCGAGGCCATGCTCCTGCCACGTCTCGACGGGCACATCGACGCCGATGTGGCGCGAGATGGCGGTGAGATGGATCGGTGCGTTGGTCGACCCACCAATCGCCGAATTGACGCGAATCGCATTGAGGAACGCCTCGCGCGTCATGATGTCCGACGGCTTGAGATCCTCGGCGACCATGTCGACGATGCGCTTGCCGGTCAGATAGGCGACTTCCTGGCGATCGCGATACGGCGCTGGGATCGCGGCCGAACCCGGCAGCGACATGCCGAGCGCTTCGCACAGCGAGTTCATCGTCGTCGCGGTGCCCATCGTGTTGCAGTAACCGGTCGACGGTGCCGACGACGCCACCAGGCGGATGAATTCGGCGTGGTCGATCTCGCCCGCCGCGAGCAGTTCGCGTGCCTTCCACACGATCGTGCCCGAGCCGGTGCGCTCGCCCTTGTGCCAGCCATTGAGCATCGGCCCGACCGACAAAGCGATCGCCGGGATGTTCACGGTCGCCGCCGCCATCAGGCAGGCGGGCGTGGTCTTGTCGCAGCCGATCGTCAGCACGACGCCGTCGAGCGGATAGCCGTACAACGTCTCGACGAGGCCAAGATACGCAAGATTGCGGTCGAGCCCGGCGGTCGGGCGCTTGCCGGTTTCCTGGATCGGATGGACCGGAAATTCGAGCGCGATCCCGCCTGCTTCGCGAATGCCTTCGCGCAGCCGCTCGGCAAGCACGAGGTGGTGGCGGTTGCACGGGCTCAGGTCGGAGCCCGTCTGTGCGATGCCGATGATCGGCTTGCCCGACTGCAGCTCGGCAAGGCTCAACCCGAAGTTCAGATACCGCTCGAGATACAGCGCGGTCATATCGATGTTGTCGGGATTATCGAACCACGCACGGCTGCGGAGCTTGGGGGGTGTGGACTCAGACATTTTCGGGAACTCCGCGTTTGACGCTATCCAGATCGGGATATACTCAGACATTTATAAGATCAATGAGGATGCGTGCCCATGGCAATAACACCCACCCGGCAATCGGCGCTGACAGACGCGCCACCGGAGGGCGGCGTTCGCCCCTCCTACGTCAGTGCCCTTGTGCTGCTCGGCACGCTGTTTTTCATGTGGGGGTTCATCACCGTCATCAACAACACGCTGCTGCCGCATCTGCGCAGCGTGTTCGAACTGAGCTATACACAGACCACGCTGATCGAGAGCGTCTGGTTCATCGCCTATTTCTTCGCGTCGATCCCATCGGCCAAGCTGATCGAGCGGATCGGCTACAAGAAGTCGCTCGTCGTCGGCCTGCTGATCATGGCAGCGGGCGCAGTCGGCATGACGGTGGCGGCAAGCATCCCGTCCTACGGCGTCACGCTCGTCATGCTGTTCGTGATCGCGAGCGGGATCACGCTGCTGCAGGTCGCGGCCAACCCCTATGTCGCGGTGATCGGCTCGCCTGAAACGGCGTCGGCGCGGCTGAACCTCGTTCAGGCGCTCAACTCGGCAGGGACGATGCTCGCCCCGCTGTTCGGCGCGTATCTGATCCTCGGGCGCTCGACCAGCGGCACCGCCAAGTCGGGGGCTGTCTTCACCCAGGCGGAGCGGCTTGCCGACGCGCAATCGGTGGTGCTGCCCTATGTGCTGGTAGCGATCGTGCTCGTGATCCTCGCGGTCGTGATCGCGCGCTTCCCGCTGCCCGCGATGGGCACCTCGACCAGCCGGATGGCAAAGGCCGACCGCAAGAACCATTCGCTGTGGAAGCACCGCAACCTCGTGTTCGGAATCCCCGCGATCTTCATTTACTTGATCGCCGAGATCGGCGTCGCCAACCTGTTCGTCAATTTCGTCAGCCAGCCGCAGATCGCGGACCTGACGCATGAGCAGGCCGGGCGCTACCTCACCTTCCTGTGGGGCTTCATGATGATCGGCCGGTTCCTCGGCTCGTTCATCATGCAGAAGATCCCTGCGGAAACGGTGCTCGCGGCGTTCTCGATCGGTGCGTTCGTCGTGATGCTCGTCACCGTCTTCACGACCGGACCGCTCGCGATGTGGGCGCTGATCCTCGTCGGGCTGTTCCACTCGATCATGTTCCCGACGATCTTCACGCTCGGCATCAAGGGCCTTGGCCCGTTGACCGAGGAAGGATCGGGGCTGCTGATCATGGCGATCGCCGGCGGCGCGCTCGTCGTCGTGCAGGGTCAGATCGCAGACGCCTACGGGTTGCAGACGTCGTTCCTGCTGACCGCGGCGTGCGAGCTGTACATTCTGTTCTACGCATTGTGGGGCAGCAAGGCGACCGAGATCGCAGCGGTACCGGGCCAGCCGCTGGAGGAGTGACGAAGGTTTAGCGCCCCGTCGCGTCCAAAACAAAACCCGCCGTGCGCCAAGCGCACGGCGGGTTTTTTACGTCCTGGAACAGCCCCCGCGTACGGGGGGCGCTCCCCCTAGAACCCCTTCTTCACCGTCACGAAGAACTGCCGCGGCGCGCCCGCCAGCAGCGTCTGGTTGTCGCCGCTCTTGCCGAAGCCGTTCGACCCGATCGTCGCGATATAGCCGAGATCGGTCAGGTTGGTGACGCTCCCCTCGATCCCCAGCCCGTCGAGCACGCCGTCGCCGCGGAAGGTATAGCCGATCGTCGCATCGACCAGCACGCGGCCGGGAACTGACTGGTCGTTGAGATAGGTGAAGTAGCGCTTCGACATATAGTTCGCGCCGACCCGCGCGAGGAACTGGCCGTCGTCATAGACCGCTTCGCCCTTCAGCATATGCTCGGGATTGTCGGGGACGGTCTTGCCCTTGGTCGCGGTGTCGATCTGCCCGATCGAACCGACCGCAGTGCTGATCACGTTGTCGCGATATTCCGCCTTGCCGTAGGAATAGGACGCATAGAGCGACACCGCAGGCACCACCTTGTATGTGCCGGTCACCTCGACGCCATAGTTGCGGACCGAACCGACGTTCTGCAGCGTCGTTGGGTTGCCCGCGCCGCCGGTGCCGTTCGCCAGCGACAGCAGACGGTTCGAGAAGTCAACATAATAGCCCGCGATTGAAGCCTGGAACCCGTTCATCCGGAAGCGCCCGCCGACTTCATAACTGTCCGACCGCTCGGGCTTGAGCGAATTGCGAATGAGGTCAAGCCCCGCCTGAGTCGTCGCGAACGGCGATCCGCCCACCGCAGCGGACGTGAACGCGCGCATATTCTGCGTGAAGGTCGCGAACAGTTCGGTCTGCCCGCCAATCCGGTACAAAGCGCCGACCTGCGGCAAAAACCAGTCCTTCGCCTCGATCCGCCCGGCGGCGAGCGTGCCGACGATCGCCTTGGCACGGTTGACGACCTGCAGGCCCTTCCACCCGCCCGACAGCGTCAGGTCGCCGAGCGTCAGCTTGTCGGAGACGTAGTACATCAGCGTCTCGGTGTTGAACTTGGCATCGAACTGCGTGAAGAACGGGTTGCTCTTGAACTCGAGCGACGGGAGCGATGCGGTCGCCTGGTTGGCGAGGCCATAGAAACGGCGCGCATTCTCGAAATCGTTCGACTCGTACCAGCCGCCGATTTCGAGATGGTTGGGCCCGGTGTCGACCGCGACATGGCCGAGTACGCCGCCACGGTGGATGTCATATTCGGTCGTGCGCACCGACAGCGCAGCGCCACCCGGGGTCGGGGTGTACGGCAGGTACCACAGGCCCTGACCGTGGTTGTTGTGATAATAGCCGGTCAGCTTGAGCGAAACCTGGTCGGTCAGGCGGCCATCGAAGGTCGCGCCCGCGAGATAATCCTTCCGCAGGCCCGCCGCATCGAAATAGACGTCGTCGACGGTCTTGTACGGCGCGGGGAAGGTCGTGCCCGCCGTCGGATAAGGCAGCGGTTGGCCGGCAGCGGTGTTCTGGTTGGCATAGACTTGCGCCAGCCGGGTCGCGAGCGGGAAGTCGTTCGAGATGTTGTCGAGATCGTAGCCGAACCGCTTGATCAGATCGAGGCTGAGATCCTGGTAATCCTGCTCGCGGCGATCCGAATAGTCGAAAAAGGCTGAGATCGAGCCGCGGTCGCCCAGATCCTGCAGGAGCTTGGCGTTGACCTGATGCTGGCGCTGTTCGCCGAAGCCCTTCCACTTGTCGGTCTTAAGATAGCCATAGCTGATATAGCCCTTGAGCCCCTGCCCGGTGATGTCCCCGCTCTCGAGCCGGACGAACCCACGATACGTCTCGTTGCTGCCATAGGTGCCCGACGCGACGATCCCCATCGTGTCCGACGGCTTCAACGATGTGAATTCGATCGTCCCGCCGAGGTTGCTGCTCGACGCGGTGCCGAGCGCGCCTGCGCCTTGTGCGACCGCGGCGACGCCGAGATTCTCCGAGATGATCGCGCGGCTGATGTGGAGGCCGTTGGAATTGCCGTAGCTCATGTCGCCGAGCGGAATGCCATCGAGCGTGAAGCCGAGCTGGTTCTGGTTGAACCCGCGCAGCGTGATCCGCGACGACCATTCATACGCGCCAAATGCGTCGGCGGCCTGGTAATTGACGCCGGGGAGCTTGGCGATTGCCTTGAGCGGGGTCGAGCCGGGGGTGAGCCGTTCGATATCGAGGTTGCTCACGGTCTGCACCTGCCGCGCCTGGCCAAAGCCGAGCACGACGATGTCGGCTTCTTCGGGGGCGGGCGTTTCGGTCGTTGCCGTGTCGACGGGCTGCGGTTCGGGCGACGGAGCGGTCTGGGCCAGCGCGCTGGTCGAGACGAAGGCGAGCATCATCGAACCCGCGAGCAGGTGGAAACGAAGCGTCATGCTGGAAACTCCCTGATGGGCCGGTTGTCGACCTCAGGTTGCCGCATGACGACTTTGTGTTGCGCGGCTATGACCGTTTCGGGTCTATTCCGCGTCGGTTGGTTAACGCCTGGTGGCGGGCGTCAGTGCACGACCGCTGGCGACGGGGAGGCGTAGAAGATGCGCGGCTGACGGGGTTCTTGAAGAAGCCCCTCCCCTTCAGGGGAGGGGTTGGGGGTGGGGCAGATCAGCAGAACCCAGCTCTCTGCGAGGCACTTCCCCACCCCAACCCCTCCCCTGAAGGGGAGGGGCTTGGAAAGGCCATCACATCTCCTGCAACCCTTTGGCGGCGGAACAGTGGTGCGATCCGGCGGTCGCTATCCGTATCGAGCAGCCTGCAACATCAAGTGCGCCAAGTACAACGCCTACCCCCCGTAAGCCCCCACCTTAGCCAGCACAGCCCGCGCCTGTTTCAAATGCGGAATATCCAGCATCCGCCCATCAAGCCCGACCGTCCCCGCGCCCCCAGCCGCATCGAACGCCGCAACGACTCGCTCAGCGAACGCAACTTCCTCGGCATCCGGCAAATAGCTCTCATTGATCGCCGCCACCTGCGCCGGGTGAATCGCAAGCCGCCCGGTGAACCCCTCCGCCCGCGACGCGCGCGACGCTGCGCGCAACCCCGCCTCGTCGCGGAAATCGACATACAGCGTGTCGACCGCCTGCACCCCCGCCGCCTTCGCACCGAGCAACGTCAGCGTCCGCACCGTGCGATAGGTCAGCGCCCATCCCCCCGCCGGATCGAGATTGGTCGACGCGCCCAAGGCCGCCGCCAGATCCTCCGCGCCCCACGTCAGGCCCGCCAACCGCGCCGCGGGCACCTTGGCATAGTCCCCCAGCGTGAACGGCGCAGCGGCGGTCTCGGTCGCGACCGGCAGGATCGCGATCGATCCGGCAGCCAGCCCCGCCTGCGCCTCGAGTGCGTCGAGATAGAAGGACAGTTGCGCGATGTCGGCGGGGCCGGCGCATTTCGGCAGCATCACGCCATCGGGTGCCGCCGCCACCACCGCAACCAGATCGTCGAGCACCATCCCGCTGTCGAGCGGGTTGATCCGCACCCACAACTGGCTGGTCCGCGCCTCCTGCGGCCGATCCGCCAGCAGTCCAGCAACGAGATCGCGCCCGCGCGTCTTGTGCTCGGGCGCGACCGAATCCTCGAGATCGAAGATCAGCGCATCTGCGCCGGTGCTGTCCGCCTTGGCGAGCTTCTTCTCGCTATCCCCCGGAATGAACAACCACGAGCGGAGGTCGATCATGCGCCGGCCTCCACCGGGGTCTTGCGCTGCAATCCGGTGCGCTTGCACGTTGCGACGAGTTCGTCGCGCTGGTTGAACGCGCGGTGGACGAAGGTCACGATCCCCGCGTCAGGTCGCGAGCGGGATTCGCGCAGGTCGACCACCTCGGTCTCGATCCGCAGCGTATCGCCTATGAAGACGGGGGCGGGAAAGCGCACTTCGTCCCAGCCGAGATTGGCGACCGCGGTGCCAAGCGTCGTGTCGCCGACCGACACGCCGACCATCAGCCCGAGCGTGAAGGTCGAATTGACGATGATCCGCCCGTAGTCACTGTCCTTCATATATTCGGCATCGAGATGGAGCTGCGCGGGGTTGTGCGTCAGCGTCGAGAACAGCAGATTGTCGGTCTCGGTCACGGTGCGCCGGATCGCATGCGCGAAGGTCTGGCCGACCTCCAACTGCTCGAACCACAATCCCGCCATCGCCTGCCGCTCCCGATTACCGCCCTGTGCCGGGCCTGCTGTGTTGCAAGACCGGCCATACCAGCGATTTTCGGAAGGGCTAGGGCGCGATGGCCTTTCCCCCAAACCGTTCGGGGAGAAGGGGCGCTTACCCCAGAGCCGCGATGAACGCGCGCGCGTTCGCACCGACCTGCTCCGCCGTCGCTCCAACCGAATAGAGCGCACCGCCAAGGCCGAACCCGGCGGCACCCGCCGCGGTCCACGGCGCCATCCCCTCGGGGGTGATCCCGCCCACCGGCAGCACGCGGACGGTCTTGGGAAGCACCGCGCGCATCGCCTTCAATATCACCGGGCTCGCCGCCTCGGCGGGGAACAGCTTGAGCGCGGTCGCGCCGGTTTCGAGCGCGAGAAACGCTTCGCTCGGTGTCGCTATACCGGGGAGCGACACCAGCCCCGCCGCCGCCGTCGCCGCGATCACGCGCGGGTTCATGTTGGGGGAGATCACCATGGTCCCGCCCGCCGCCTGCACCGCGGCCACGCCGTCGACATCGAGCACGGTGCCCGCGCCGATGATCGCGCGTCCTTCGAACCGCTTCGCCAGCCGCGCGACGCTGTCGAGCGGGTCGGGCGAATTCATCGGCACCTCGAGCAGCGTGAAGCCAGCCGCGACGAGTTCCTCGCCGATCGCCTCGACTTCGTCGGGGCGGACCCCGCGCAGGATCGCGACGAGTGGGCAGCGTGCGAAGGCGGCGTCGAAATCGGAAACCATGGTCATGCGATCATTCTCCAAGCGCGCGTGCAAGCGCGATGATACCGGCCGCGAAGGCGGCGTGACTGTCGACGATATGCGGCGTGCCGCCATTCGCTTCGACCGCAATGGCGTACAGGCCGCCAAGCGACGGGTCGGACAGGATATGGACATCCCCAGCGCCCTTTTCGAGCCGCACCGCGACGTCGCTGCCGATCAGCAGCCCGCTCGCATAGGAGGCGGCATCGGCATCGTCGCGCTGTCCCAGCAGCTTGCTCGCGCGAATGCCGAACAGCGCGGCGGACAGGTCGCGTCGTTTGCCCGCCTCGACGCCCTCGCGGAACGCCTCATTGGCGGTGACGTCACCGCCAAGCTGAGTCGACAGCAACCCGTGGCCGCGCACCAGCGCGAACAGCTCGCCGGTCATCGCGGTGGTGAAATCGACCACCACCCCCGCTTCCATCCGCGCCCATTTGCAATGCGTTCCGGGCTGACACAGCAGGCCGTCGCGCGGCACCAGCCCCGCCTCGACCGCGCCGAGCAACTGAATCTCTTCCCCGCGCATCACGTCCGCACGCCCATCGACCAGCACTGACAGCCCCGGGACGATCGCGGTGCGATCATCGATCCAGCCGAGCCCGCGCGCGAGCGCCTCGAACCCGGCGGGGGTCGCGACATAGGGCACGTCGCGCCAGCCGATCGTCGAGCCGACCATCCCCGCCAGCAGCATCGGCAAATCCCCGAAGCGCGCACGAATGTCGGCGACTTCCGCCGGGAATCCCTCCTTGTCGATCGCGGTCACGCCGCGCGCATCGCGATCCGTAGCCACGACCTGCCCGGCTTCGATCCGGTAAACCCGCCGATTGGTGGTGCCCCAATCGACTGCGAGGAAGGCATCATTGAACAGCGACGATACGGGCATGGTCAACGCTTGGTCTCCTTCGCGCCAGGGTGCCACCGACCGCAGACGGTGGTCGCGCGCTCAGGGCGGTATTTATCTGACTTATTCGCCGTGTCCACCCGCTCAAGCGGTTGCGGGTGGTGACAGCATCGTCGCAAACCGCCAGAAAGGCGGCTTATGGTTCAGCAAGCCCCCCCGCCGACGCGCAACCTGACCTACCGTCTGCTCGACACGATCGGCCTCGCGATCGTCACCGGCCAATATGAGACGCAGCCCTTTCCGACCGAAGCGCAGCTCGCGCAGACGCACGGCGTCAGCCGGTCGGTGACGCGCGAGGCGGTCAAGATGCTCACCGCCAAGGGCCTGCTCAGCGCGCGCCCGCGCCAGGGCACGATCGTCCGCCCGTCCGAGACGTGGAACCTGTTCGATACCGATGTCCTGCGGTGGATGCTCGAACGGACCTTCTCGGTCGATCTGCTCCGCCAGTTCAGCCAGTTGCGGATCGCGATCGAACCCGAGGCGGCGGCGCTGGCAGCGCAGTTCGGCGGCGCGACGGACCTGGTCGACATTGATGCCGGGCTAGAGCGCATGATCGCCGCCGACCGGGATGCGGACGATCCGCTCGATGCGGACATCGCATTCCACATCGCGATCCTGAAAGCGTCGCGCAATCCGTTCTACGGGCAGTTCCGCGATGTCGTGGCGACTGCGCTGCGCACCTCGATCCGCTTCACCAACCGGATCAAGGGACGCAACGCGAGCATCGCCGACCATTCCGCCGTCCGCGACGCGATCTTCGCCCGGGATCCGGAAGCCGCGCGCGCGGCGATGCGTCACCTGATCGGCGACGTGATCGAGCTGATCGACCGGGTCGATGGTGTCGGGGACGCGTCCACGGCTTGATGGCGCCGTTGCATCGCCATAAGGGCGGGGCAATAATCATATAAAAGACGAGAGCTGCAGTGACGAACGCGACCGACCGAGTTCTGCCGCGCGACGGCGCGATCCGTCTTGGCATCGTCGGCATCGGCAAGATCGCGCGCGACCAGCACGTTCCCGCCATCCTCGCCGATCCCCGCTACGCGCTGGTCGCGACCGCCGACCCGCATGGTAGCCTCGACGATGTCGCCACTTATCCCGACCTTGCCGCGATGATGGCCGGAGTGCCCGATCTCGACGCGGTCGCGATCTGCACGCCGCCCGCCTACCGGCCCGCCATCGCGATGGCCGCAATCGATGCCGGGCTTGCGGTCCTGCTGGAAAAGCCGACCGCGGCGACGCTGGCCGAGGCTGAGGGCATCGTTGCGCATGCCGCCGGCGCGGACGTTTCGGTGATGGCGACATGGCATTCGCGCGAAGCCGCCGCGGTCGCCGAGGCGCGCGCTTGGATCGCGGAACGCGACGTTTCGGCGGTGCAGATCACATGGAAGGAAGACATTCGTCGCTGGCATCCGGGGCAGGACTGGATACTGGCGGAGAATGGGTTCGGCGTGTTCGATCCGGGGATCAACGCGTTGTCGATTCTGACCTTCCTCCTGCCCCGCCCGGTTCGCGTCGAAACCGCCCGGATCGCGATCCCCGAAGGTCGCGGCGCGCCGATCGCTGCGACGCTCGCGATGGCGGCAGGGGACACGCGGATCACGACCGAGTTCGACTTCCTGCAAACCGGACCGCAAAGCTGGGACATACGGATCGACACCGATCGTGGCAGCGTGTTGCTCAGCGATGGCGGGGCAACGATCGCGATTGACGGCGAAGCACCGCGCACGGCAGCGAACATTGAATATCCCGCGATCTATGCGCGCTTTGCGGAGCTGGTGGCGGCGGGCGAGTCCGAGGTCGATCTGTCGCCCTTGCGGCTGGTCGCGGACGCACTGCGCATCGCAGAGCGCACGACGGTCGCGCCGTTCGCGTTCTGAGCGCGGACGGGACTGACACCGTGTTCCTGCGCAGGCAGGAACCCAGAGCCAAGCATAATAACGCTTGTCAGCTAGCGGAACCCTGGACTCCCGCTTCCGCGGGAGAACAAGTTGGCACACCCTACCGTCGCACGGCCGACACGTCAGCTTTGGTCCACCCGCCCCCCATCGCCTGATACAGCGAGACGTAGGACGTCAGCCGGTCCGCGTTCGCCTGAACCAGCGCAAGCTCGGCGGTCAGCAACCCGCGTTGCGTATCGAGCTGGTCAAGATACGACGAATAGCCCGCACGATACCGGTTCGATGCGTTGCGCAACGCCGCCGCATAGGCGTCGCGTTGCCCACGGATCGCGACCGCCTGTTCGCCCGAGCGCTGGACCCCGGCGAGACTGTCGTCGACTTCGCGGAATGCGGTAAGCGCGGAACGGCGATAGCTGAATGCCGCCTGGTCGCGCCGCGCGGCGTTCAGATCGACATTGGCGCGAAGCCGCCCGCCGTCGAACAGCGGGGAAAGCACGCTACCGCCGATCGAGAAGATCCCGACTGGATTGGCGAGTGCGGTCGACAGGATCACCCCCGCAGACCCGGTCAGCGCGATGTTGGGCAGCAACGCCGCACGCGCACTGTCGAGGCTGCGATCCGCCGCGACCAGCGTCTGCTCCGCCTGGAACAGGTCGGGTCGGCGTCGCAGCAGATCGGCGGGCAGCCCGTCCGGGATCGGCGGCGGCACCAGCGCGGTCAAAGCCGCCCCCCGCTGGATCGCGCGGGGCGTATCCCCCAGCAACAGGCTGAGCGCATCCTCCTGCCGCGTGATTGCAAGCTGCGCTTGCGGGATCAGCTGCTCGGTCGCGCGATACTCGCCCTCGGCCTGATGCAGTTCGAGATTGGAGGTATAGCCCGTCTCCGCACGCCGCCGCGCAATGCGAAGCGCATCGCCGCGCGCGGCGAGCGTATCGCGCGCGACCGCCAGCCGCGCATCGAGCGCGCGCAGCGTGATGTACCCGCTCGCAACGCTGCTTGCGATGGCGAGCCGGACGACGTCGCGCGCGCCCTCGCTCGCGAGCAATTGCGCGCGTGCCGCAGCGCTCGCGTTGCGCAGACGCCCGAACAGGTCGGGATCGTAGCTGGCGGTCAGCGATGGCTGCGCCGTCAGGTTGGTGCTCGCGACGCCGAACGCGTTGAGCGCACGTGCATCGGTCGTCGGCACACCCGCACTGACCGTCGGCGACAGTTGCGCGCGCGCCAGCCGCTGCGCCGCGCGCGCCTCGTCGACGCGGCCCGCCGCGATCCCGAGATCGGGACTGTTGGCGAGCGCCTGGCCGATCAGTTGCGCGAGCACCGGATCGCCGAACGCGTTCCACCATTGCGCGCGAACCGGCGACCCGGGGCCGAGCGCGGTGCGCCAGGCGGGGGGTGCAACGATCGCGGTGGCGGCGGGCGCTTCCGGCCGCGGCCCCACGCATCCCGCGACCATTATCCCCGCCGCGAGGACGCCCAACCCGCTTCTCATCGGATTTGCGGTCCCGACGACGTATCGATCCGCGTCTGCACCGACATCCCCGGCCGCAAGCGTGCCGCAAGCGGCTGGCCCGGGTCGATCTTGATCCGCACCGCGATGCGTTGCGGCACCTTGGTGAAGTTACCCGTCGCATTGTCCGCCTTGAGCACCGCGAATTCGGACCCCGCCGCAGGGGACAGGCGCTCGACGTGGCCCGTCAGGCGCGCATTGGCGAGACCGTCGACGGTGAAGCTAGCAGGCTGCCCGACCGCCATCCGCGCGGTCTGCGCTTCCTTGTAATTGGCGATCACCCAGGTTTCCGGGGGCACGAGGAACATCAGCTGCGAACCCGCGGTGACATATTGCCCCACCCGCACGCCGACCTCGCTCAGCCGGCCGCTCTCGGGCGCGCGCACCACCGTATTGTTGAAGTCGATCTGCGCAAGCCGCTGCGCCGCCTCCGCGCCGCTGACGCCGGCCTGCTGACCGCCGCGCCCGACCTCGACCGTGCGAATGTCCTGCCGGGCGATTTCGCGCGCAGCCTTCGCTTGGAGCACGCCCGCCTGTGCCTGTCGCAGCGCCGCCAGCGTCTGGTCGCGTTCCCGCAACGACACCGAGCCGTCGGTGACGAGGTCATTGACGCGGTTCATGTCGGCGCGCGCGCGCAGCAACTGCGCGTTGGCGTTAGCGACTGCCGCGTCCTGCGCCTGCAGGCTGGCGGCGCGGGCGCGTGCGGTCTGCTGGCTGTTGGCGAGCGTTGCTTCCTGCCCGGCGACCTGCGCCTTCGCCTGGTCGACGCGCTGCCGGTAGATCCGGTCGTCGATCCGCACGAGCGGCTGCCCCTGCGTCACGCTTGCGAAATCGCGCACCAGCACTGCGGTGACATACCCGCTGACCTGCGGGCTGATGACGGTAGTGCGCCCGCGGACATAGGCGTTGTCGGTTGCCTGGTTCGCGGTCGCAAACGGCGGCAGACGCCACGCATACAGCACAGCGCCGATCCCGATCGCGGACAAGACGACCGCGACGATCAGCGCGCTGCGCGACGGGCGCGGCGGCCGCCAGCCCGATCCGACCGGCGCGGCGGGTGCAGCCGGTGCGGCGGGTGCAGCAGCGGCAGCGGCGTTTTCGGCGGCGCGGGCTTCGGTCACGGGGGTGGCCGCGACGGGGCTTTGCGGCGGTTGGCGCGTATCGGTCATGCGGAAGCCTTGGCAAGCGCCGCGCGACGTTCGCGCCTCGTGCGGCGGATCAGAAGAAAAGCGAGATAGGCGGTGGTCAGACCGGCGAGGATCGCCACCAACCGGAACGTGTCGTCATAGGCAAGCACATTGGCCTCGCGCGTCGCGGTCTGCGAAAGCAAGGCACCGCCTTCGGCAGAGCGCAGCGTCGGATCGCTGACGACGCGGCCGACCGCGCCGCCCCCTGCGGCAATTCGCGCTGCGACAATCGGGTCGGTCGGGTCGATCGCCTGGACGATCGCCGCGCTGTGCGCCTTTTCCGAGATCGTCTGATAGGTGCCGAGCAACGCAGCCCCGCCCAGCCCGCCGATCGCATTGACCATGCCGAACAACGCCAGGAAGCTGATGATGTGCCCCGCGCCTTCCTTGAGCGCACGCGTCATCCCGAACAGCAGCGATGGCCCGAGGAAGAAGGTGCCCGCAAACGCGATAACCGCCTGCGTGACGTACAGTTGCGCCGGCCGGGTCAGGCTGGTCGACAGCGAGTCGACATAGGCCGCGACAGCGACCAGCCCGATCGCGAGCATCACCGGATGCGTCAGCCGGTTGACGTCGAGCGTCACCGCGCTCGCGATCACGCCAGCGATCGACGCGACGAAGATGATCGCGAACAGCGTCCCGAACTGGTCGTTGTTCTGCCCGAGCACCGTCAACAGCCCGACCGCGGCATAGGTCTGTTCAGACAGCACCAGTCGCGCCATCAGCGTCACCACCGTGAAACGCACGATATCCGCGCTCCCCAGCCAGCGGGTGTTGAGCAGCGGATTGGCGCGACCATGTTCGATCACCAGCGCCGCAGCAAACAACGGGATCGCCACGACCAGCGACCAGCCGATCCACGGTGCCTCGAACCACCACACCAGCCGCCCCTGCCCCAGCACCGCCGACAGCAATGCGATCGCAACGGCGAACAGCGTGAAGGTGACGAAATCCATAGGTTCGAACGCCTGCTTCCGCTCGGTCGGCGGCAAGCGCAACAGGCTCACCGCGACCAGCGACAACAGTGCCAGCCCGAATTCGAACAGATACAACGCCCGCCATTGCGACATCGCCAGCAGCTCGGGCGAAAACAGCCGCGCGAGCGGGGTCGCGCATTGCGGAATCCCGATCCCCACGACCAGCGCGCGCAACCGCCATTTGGTCGGCAGCGCCTGCATCATGTAATAAAGGCTGAGCGAGCTGAGCGATGCCCCCGCCATCCCGCTCGCCGCGCGCACCGCGATCGCCGACCAGAAGCCGTGGACGAACAGATGCGCGAACGCGAGCAGCACGTACAGGCCGAGGAAAATGATCGTGAACGGCCGCAGCCCATATTGCTGGCGGAATTTGATCAGCAGCAGGTTCACCGATGCGTTGGTCATCACGTACACCGTCGGCAACCACGCGATCTCGGTCGGATCGAACCCGAGCGACCCCTGCAACGTCATCGTATTGACCGAAATCAGCGCGGTCCCCAGCCCCCCGGTCAGCCCGACCAGGATCGCGATCGCGCCGTACGCCAGACGGACGATCTGTGCGTGCTCGGGCGACGCCGGCGAACCCGGCAGTGCGGGACGCTCGTGCGGCGCGAAGGTCCAGTTCTCCTCGGTCAGGAAACGACGGATTCGACTGGTGGCCATGCCACTCCCCTACGCGCCTCACCCGGACCGGATCAATCCATCCATGATGGTGATATGCGGTTCCTGCGTCTCGCAGAATCTGCCCGAGCCCGCGCGAACAAAAAGAGTATCGAACCCCGTATCTCTTGATGCATATCAGCCCATGATTTCGACGAGGTCGTTACGACCCCGATGAAAGGGGAGAGTGTGTGGCGGATTGTCCTACCGGCGTGGCCGGCCTTGACGATATTCTGGGCGGAGGCCTTCAACGCGGGCGTCTGATCCTGCTCGAAGGCAGTCCCGGCACCGGCAAGACCACCATCTCGACCCAGTTCCTGCTCCAGGGTGCCGAGGCTGGCGAACGCGTCCTCTACATCACGCTGTCCGAAACCGACGAGGAGCTGCGCGAGGGCGCGGAATCGCATGGCTGGACCTTCCCGCCATCCTTCACCGTGTTCGAACTGGTCCCGCCCGAAAGCCTGCTCGACGAAGACCATCAGCAAAGCCTGCTCTATTCGTCCGACCTGGAACTGGGCGAGACGACCAAGCGGATCTTCGAGATTTTCGAGCAGATCAAGCCATCGCGAGTCGTGCTCGACAGCCTGTCCGAAATCCGCCTGCTCGCGCAAAGTTCGCTGCGCTATCGGCGTCAGATCCTCGCGCTCAAACATTATTTCGCGCGGCATGACGCGACCGTGCTGATGCTCGACGACCTCACCGCGGACATGCTGGACCGGACGGTCCATTCGGTCGCCCATGCGGTGATCCGGCTCGAGGAACTGTCCCCCAATTACGGCGCCGAACGGCGCCGCCTGCGCGTCCTCAAATATCGCGGGCGGCGCTATCGTGGCGGGTACCATGATCTCGTCATCGACACCGGCGGGATCCGCGTCTTCCCGCGGCTCGTATCGGCGGAACATCGCGGCAGCTTCTCGCGTGAGAGCATTCCGGTGGGGGATGCAGCGTTCGACGGGCTGATCGGCGGCGGCTTCGAACGCGGCGCGAGCACGCTGATCCTCGGCCCCGCAGGCACCGGCAAATCGCTGCTGACGTTGAGCTTCGTCAAGGCCGCAATCGAACGCGGCGAGAATGCGGCGATGTTCGTGTTCGACGAAGAACTGGGGCTGCTGTTCAGCCGCGCGCTGGGGCTCGGGATCGATCTGCAGGCAATGGTCGAGTCCGAGCAGCTCGTCATCGAACAGATCGACGCGGCGGAACTGTCGCCCGGCGAGTTCTCGGAACGTGTGCGGATTTGCGTCGAACGCTACAAGGCGCGCACCGTCGTGATCGATAGCCTCAACGGCTATCAGGCGGCGATGCCGGAGGAGCAGGCGCTGATCCTGCACATGCACGAATTGCTGCAATATCTGAATCGGCAAGGCGTCATGACGTTCCTGACGGTCGCGCAACATGGCCTGGTCGGCGACATGAAATCCCCGGTCGACGTGACCTATCTTGCGGACACCGTGATCCTGCTGCGATATTTCGAAGCGACCGGGCGGGTCCGACGCGCGATCTCGGTCGTTAAGAAGCGGATGGGAAACCATGAGGATACGATCCGCGAATTCACGATCGGTCAGACAGGCATCACGCTCGGACACCCGTTGACGGCTTTCCAGGGTATCTTGCGCGGGGTTCCGGCGTTGATCGGCGAAGACGATGCACTCCTGCTGGACTAACATGGGCTTGAATTCTTCTTGAACCGCACGCTCGCCGAAGGCGCCATCATCCTTGCACCGCGCGGTCGCGACGCGGTGATTGCGCGTGCGATGCTGCAAGAAGGGCAACTGGGTGCGGAAATCGCGCCGGACCTGCCATCGCTGGTCGCGGCGATCGCGCAAAGTTGCGGGTTCGCCGTCCTGACCGAAGAAGCGTTGCGGGGCGCGGACCTGCGCGACCTGACCAGCGTCCTCGCGCAACAGGCGGAATGGTCGGACCTGCCGTTCATCGTGCTGACCGAACGCGGCGGCGGGCTCGAACGCAATCCGGGCGCGGTGCGGCTGCTGGAGGCGCTTGGCAACGTCACCTTCCTCGAACGACCGTTCCACCCGACGACGCTGCTGTCACTCGCACGCGCGGCAAGGCGCGCACGGCTCCGGCAATATGACGCGCGCAACCGCCTGGAGGACATCCACGCGGGGCAGCAACGGCTCAAGCTCGCGATTGCGGCGGGTGGCCTGGGGGCGTGGACGCTCGACATGACGACCTCGTCGCTCCACGTCGAACCCGATACCAAGGCGCAATTCGGTCGCGCTGCGGACGAACCGTTCGATTATGACGACCTGCTCGCGGCGATCCACCCCGACGATCGCGACGATACCGTCGCCGGGATCAAGCGCGCGCTGGCGGACGGAGCCGATTACCGCGCCGAAGTGCGCTGCCTCTGGCGCGACGGATCGCTGCACTGGCTTCAGGTCGATGGCCGGGTCGAGCGCGACCCCGTCGGACGGCCGCAGCGCGTCGTCGGCGTGTCGCACGAAATCACCGATCGCCGCGTGATCGAACTGCGCCAGCGCGCGCTGCTGTCGCTCAGTGACCGGCTGCGCGAAGCCCCCGATACCGCCGCCATGTCGTTCGAGGCGGCGGCGATCCTCGGCAACACGCTCAGCGTCAGTCGCGCAGGCTATGGCGTCATCGATCCGGTGGCGGAGACGATCACGATCGAACGCGACTGGTGCATGCCGGGCGTACCGACGCTCGCAGGCGTGCTGCGCTTCCGCGACTATGGCTCGTATATCGAGGATCTGAAACGCGGCGACGTGGTGACTTTTGCGGACGCCCGCACCGATCCCCGTACCGCCGGCAATGCCGACGCGCTCGAAGCGATCGATGCGCTCGCCGTCGTCAACCTGCCGCTGGTGGAACGCGGGCGGTTCTCGGCGCTGCTGTACCTCAACAACAGGGCGCCGCGGGTCTGGTCGGACGATGACCTCATCTTCGTCCGTGACGTGGCAGACCGCACGCAGGCGGCGATCGAACGGCGGCGCGCCGAGGATGCCCTCGCCGCACTGGCGGAAACGCTCGAGCGCCAGGTCGCCGAACGCACCCGCGAGCGCGACCGGACCTGGCAGAATTCGCAGGACATGCTCGTGATCCTCTCCGACGAGGGGATCATCCTGTCGATCAATCCTGCCTGGACCGACGTCCTCGGGTGGACGGCGGACGAAATCGTCGGGCGCAGCCATCTGGCGTTCGGGCACCCGGACGAATCCGCCACCAACGCCGTCGCGTTCGAGGAAACGCTGAACGCGACGCTTCGGCAATATGAGAACCGCTATCGCCACAAGGACGGCAGCTACCGCTGGATCGCTTGGGTCGCGACGCTTGAGGGCGGTCGGGTCTATGCGAGCGGACGCCATATCACCGTCGAGCGCGAAGCCCGCGCCGATCTCGAGACCGCGCAGGAACAGTTGCGCCAGGCGCAGAAGATGGAAGCCGTGGGTCAGTTGACCGGCGGACTCGCGCATGATTTCAACAATCTGCTGACCGCGATTTCGGGCAGCCTTGAACTGATCCAGGCACGGATCAAGCAGGGGCGCATCAACGACGTCGACCGCTACATCGGCATGGCGCAACAGGGTGCCAAACGCGCGGCCGCGCTGACCCACCGCCTGCTGGCCTTCTCGCGTCGGCAGACGCTCGACCCGCGGCCGACCGACATCGATCGCCTGATCGCGAGTTTCGAGGATCTGCTGCAACGCGCGGTGGGCCCCGCGATCGAGATCAGGGTCGTCCGCGACGAGACGTTATGGACGACTTTGATCGATCCGAACCAACTCGAGAACGCTGTCCTCAATCTCTGCATCAACGCGCGCGATGCGATGCCCGAAGGCGGTCGGATCACGGTCGAGACTGGCAACGTCGCGCTCGACGCCGCCGCGGCGCGCAGCCGCGATATGGCGGCAGGGCAGTATATCGTGCTGAGCGTCACCGACACCGGATCGGGCATGTCCCCCGAGACGATCGCGCGCGCGTTCGATCCGTTCTTCACGACCAAGCCATTGGGTGAAGGTACCGGCCTCGGGCTGTCGATGATCTACGGGTTCGTCCACCAATCGGGCGGACAGGTGCGGATCACGTCCGAAGTCGGGCATGGCACGACGATGCAGCTGTTCTTCCCGCGGTCGCACGGAGTCGCGGCGGCGGATCCGGAGATCGTGGTCGCGGTCGACATGGCGGCACCGTCGATCGCAAAGACCGTCCTGGTGGTGGACGACGAACCCGACGTTCGGGCGCTGGTGGTCGATACACTGACCGATCTCGGGCACCACGTGTTGCAGGCGGGTGACGGCCCGAGCGCGCTGGACGTGCTGGCGTCGGGCGACGCGATCGATTTGATGATTACCGATGTTGGCCTGCCCAAAGGCATGAACGGACGCCAATTGGCAGATGCCGCAAGAGTCGCACGCCCCGATCTGAAGATCTTGTTCATCACCGGCTATGCAGAGAATGCAGCGGTTGGGAATGGACATCTCGATCCGGGGATGCATATTCTTACCAAACCGTTCGCAATGGACGTCTTGTCCGCAAGAATACAACAGCTCGTCGCAGCGTAGATACATAATTTGGAGTAGTTCAAAGGGTAGTCTGTAGCGAGCATTGCGTCATGACCCGTTTCCTTGATACCCACGGTACTTGCCGTGGGGGCAAGGGTTATCGACGCGCGAGGGTTGGCCATGGGTCGGGCAATGACGTGTAACGAATTTGCGGGGCACGTCGGCACGACATTCTCGCTGGGCGTGCCACGCGTCGGCATCATGCCGCTGACGCTGGTGGAGGCCTCGCGCCGTCGGGGGGGCGAAGGCGGACGGGTCCCCTTTTCGCTCGTCTTCCGCAGTTCGTCGGACGAAACCTGGCCGCACTCGACCTATCAGATGACGCATCCGGTGATGGGCAGGATCGACATCGTCCTGGCACCGTTTCGCCGCGTCGAGAACGGCGTGGATTACGTCGCGACGTTCGACTGATCGGGCGATCACGAAACCCGCCGCTTTTAGGATGGCGGCAAGGCAACCGAAGGCGCTGCATCGCGTTGCCCAGCCATGACGCGTAAACCAATCAGCTTCTTCATCCATCACCAGGGCCGTGGCCACGCCAATCGCGCGATGGCGATCATCCGCGAACTCCCCGCGGAGCGTCCGGTGAGCGTCCTGTGTGCGCGCCCCGAACTGTTCGACGGGTTCGACCGGCCGATCGACATTGTCCCACTGCCCAACATGATCGGCGCGCCGGTCCCCTCCCCCGGCCTGTTCGCGCAGCCGACGCCCGAGATCATGCATTGCGTGCCGCTCGGCGTCGCCAAGACGCGGGGCACGATGCGGACGATCCTCGATCATCTCGACGATGTCGATCCCGCATTGTTCGTCGTCGACGTTTCCGCCGAGATCGCGATGCTCGCGCGGATCGCGAGTGTTCCGGCGATCAGCTTGCGAATGCACGGCGACCGGCTCGATCCGGGGCATCTGGGGGCGTATCAGGCAAGCGTTGGGCTGCTCGCCCCGTTCGATCAGACGCTAGAACAGGACGACACGCCCGATTGGGTGCGTGCCGCCACCTGCTACACTGGCGGGCTGTGCACCACGGTCGACGCGATCCCGTCGCGCGAGGCGGCGCGGGAGAAGCTGGGGCTCGATCCGGCGCAGGAGATCATCGTCGTGCTGACCGGCGGCGGCGGGGCGGGAACGCCCTATGCGCCGCTGACGATGGCCGCGCGTGCGGTGCCGAACGCGTTGTGGCTCGTACTCGGGCCGACTCACCGCGAGGGGCATGAGACCGATTTCGGCAATCTGCGCGAACTGGGCTGGGTCGCGGGGGTGACCGATTACATCGCCGCTTCGGACGTGGTCATCGCCTCCGCCGGGGACAATACAGTGCACGAGATCGCACGCGTCGGGCGTCCTTATGTCTGCGCGCCCGAATGGCGCTATTTTGCCGAACAGACGCGCAAGGCCGAACGGCTCGCCGAGGTCGGCGCGGCAGTGATGTTGCGCGAATGGCCTGGCGCGCTCGCTCCGTGGCGCAAGATCCTCGATGCCGCGAAGGCGCTCGACCCGGCGGCGCTCGCCGCGCTGTACGACGCCGATGCCGCGCGCAAGGCAGCGACCTATCTTGAGGGCATGGCGGTGGATCTGTGGTCGGCGGAGGCACCGGCAGCGCCGGTCGACGCGAAGACCGCAGGAAATGACGCCCCGCCGCTCATGTCAGCGGCCTGAACGCCGCCGACGATCAACTGAACAGCGCGGTCG
Organism: Sphingomonas sp. PsM26; assembly: GCA_030433805.1. Taxonomy (GTDB): domain Bacteria; phylum Pseudomonadota; class Alphaproteobacteria; order Sphingomonadales; family Sphingomonadaceae; genus Sphingomonas. The sequence goes on from JARUXA010000018.1 coordinate 43,778, forward strand.
CGTCCAGCGTCGCGTCGATCTCGTCCCGGGTGGGCGCGCGCACTACGGTCAGCGCGGTGTCGTCGATCGCGATCAGGCCGCGCTCTGCGAACTGGCCCAGCCAGTAATCCATGCACCACCGCCCCCATGTCGCATGAAACAGCCGCGCGTTGCGCAGGATCGCGTCGAAATGCTGGAGCGGCGGAATGTGGATCGGGTGATGCTGGTGATACGCCCGCGCGCCGCCGATCCACGCCATCGTCACGCCAGCGCGTTCCAGCCGCGCCGCGAAGTCGGTCTCTTCGCCGCCATAGCCGATGTAACGCTCGTCCATCCCGCCTGCACGCCGCCAGTCGGCGGCGGACAATGCAAAGGATAGCCCCCACAACTCACCGTGGCTCGGCGTCGCGCGAATTTCATCTTCGGACAGTTCCGGTTTCGCGGGATGCCGCACCCCCACGCGGTCCAGCGCATCATCGTCGATCCGTTCGACCCCGCCCGGCGGCAGATACAGAACATCGCCCAGCCGCACCCCCGCAGCCTCCACGGTTGCGGCATAGCGTTCGACCAGCCCCGCCGCCGGAATGCAATCGACGTCGAGCAGGATCAACTGCTCCCCCCGCGCCGCCTCGGCGGCACGGTTGCGCGCCGCCGCAAGCGGCATCGGGTCCCCCGGCACCAGCACCGACCGCACAGGAAAGCGCGTTTCAGGCAGCGGCGACGGCGCATCCTGCATCCACGCGATGACCAGTTCGTCGGGCGCACACGTCTGGCGTTCCAGACCCGCGATCAGATTGGCGAGATGCGACGATCGCCCGCGGACGATCGTCAGGACACTGACGCTCACGCGCGCTTGGCGGTCTTGCGGAAGTGCGCGACACCTTCGAGGATCCCATGTGCATGCGAACCGCGCGCGACGTAACAGCGGCTGAGGTCCTTCCGCTCGGCAAGCCCGTCGGAATGGTTGCCGACGATGATCGCGTTGGGGACCGAGCGCAGCATCTCGATATCGTTGCCGCTGTCGCCCGCGACGACCACCTGCCCCGCCGCCAGCCCGAGCGCCTGGCGGACATGCTCTACCGCGGTCCCCTTGGACGCCGCGAACGGCAGCACGTCGAGATACCGTCCGTGGCTCTGGATGATCGTGCACGCCAGCCCGCGCGCATCGAGCAACGCGCGCAACCGCCGCCCGGCATCGGGATCGCCCTGGATCATGTAACTGAGCTTGGCGCGGCGCTGTTCGAGCGGGCTTTGCGGCGTCAGCCCGCCTTCGCGCGCGATGACCCCTGCGATCGCCTCCCGATCCCAGCCCGCGGCAACCTTCTCGTCCCACGCGATGTCGCGCGCATAGATCCCGCCCGGACGGCGGTGATAGATTTCCGAGCCCACCGACGAAATAACGATCGCGGGCAACGGCGCGTGATGCTGTGCCAAAACCGCCATCGCGCTGTGGAAACTGCGCCCGGTTGCAACCGCGAAAACCAGCGCGCGCTCGTCGCCATGCCACTGCCGGAACGCCGACAGCGCGTCCGCACAGCCAAGCAGCGTCCCGTCGATATCGGACACGAGCAGGTTCTGCGGAATCGTGTCACGATCCGGTTGCGCCATCGGCGCGGCAACGACTTCGGCGAGCAGATCGGCATAGATCGCGACATGCGCGTCCCAGTCGTACGTCCGCATCGCCGTCCGTCCGCCCGCCGCATAGCGATCATACAGCGCGTCATCGGCCAGGATCGCAAGCAAGGCATCCGAAATCGCTTCCGGCGCGCGGGGATCGACGAGCAATCCGTTGCCGCAGGTCTCGACAATATCGTTCGGCCCGCCGCTGTCGGTCGCCACCACCGGCAGCCCCGCCGCCGCCGCCTCGAGCAGCGTCAGGCCGAACGGCTCGTTGAGCGCAGGGTTGGCGAACACCCCTCGCCGCTCCCGCGCATAGGCATAGACTGCGGGAATGTCGCACGGCCGATGCGTCTTGGGATAGGCGACCTTGCCGTACAGATCGTACCGGTCGATCAGGATCAGCAGTTCGGCCAGATTGTCGCGCACTTCGGGTTCGAGCGTGCGCAGATCGTCGCGAGTCCCCGCGACGATGACCAGGTTCGCCGCCGCCTGCAACGCGGGCGAACGCCCGTACGCCTCGACCAGTCCTGCGAGGTTCTTCTTGGTGACGGGACGCGCGATCGCCAGGATGGTCGGCTTCGACGGATCGGTCAGAAAACGGTCGATCGCGGCGTCGATCGCCGGATCGGGCAAGGCGTTCGCAAAGTCCTTCACGTCGCTACCCGGCGCGATGATGCGGATACGGCCCGGGTCATAGGCGTCGTACAACGCATATTGCAGCTCGGCCTCGTCGCGCGACGACGCAATGATCGCCGATGCGCCCGCAATCGCGCGGTCCTCGATCGCGATGCGCCGTTCGAGCCCATCGAGTTCGCGACACGGCTTGTCGAACGCCGCGCGCTTCACATGGCCGAGCGAATGCGCGGTGAAGACATAGGGGATCCCCAACCGGTCCTTGATTGCCGCCGCCAGTGCCCCTGCATCGGCATAATGCGCGTGGATGACGTCGGGCCAGCGATCGAGCGCACTGATGTGCGCGACCGCCGCCTCGACCATGCTGTCATGCTGCGTCCACAGCTGTTCCTTGGCGAGATAGCGCGAGTCCACGCTGCGCAGCCGCACGATCCGCGTGTGATCGTCGATCGTTTCGATACACTGGTCATAACATTCACCGTGGACCGGATCGACGAAAGCACGCGTCAGAATCTCGATCCGGTCGATCGCCGGATGCGCGTCGCTCGCGCGGACCAGATCGAGCACGTAGCGGATGTGCCCGCCGGTATCAGCCGTCATGCCGTATTCCACATCGTGCCCCCGAAGGCAGCCCTGAAGTGCGATGTGGAGTACGAACATTGTTACCGTTCATTCTGGAGACAGAAAGATGGAACTGACTCACATTCATCGCAGTTCCGAAACGATGTACGGGAATTTAATTGATCCAGAGCAAGTATCCCCCCAGCTGCAGGTTGGTTTGCTGACGTGGGCGCTACCGCCCGAGAAAAGCGGGCTGTCCCGCGCGGCGCTGGAAATTGCCCATGCGGCGGCCGAAGCCGGTGCCAATGTCCGCGTGTTCACGCTGGATCGCAGCGGACGCGATCGGGACGGGGTACTCGAGATCATCGGGTGCGCCCCCCGCGGAGCGCTTGCCACGGTGCGGCGCACGGCGGCGCTGGGGCATCTCGCCGCGCCGCTCGCGTTCCGCGCGGCGGTCATGGCGGAGCATCGGAAACGGTGCTTCGACGTGATCGAGGCGACCAACTGGTACGCCCCCGGTGCCGCCATCGCCGCACGACGGACGATACCGCTCGTCACGCGCAACTCCACGCCCGCCGCGATCACATTATCGCAGGAGCCGACGCTGCGGAACCGGGTCGACCGTGCGGGCGCGATCCTGATCGAACGACTGTCGGCGCAGTGGAGTGCCGGGCTGATCTCGAACACCACGGCGCATGGCGACACCATCGCGGACCTGTACCGCGTGCCCCACCCCGGCCCCCATCACGCGGTGATCGGGCTGAGTTTGCCACAGGTCATCACCGAACGTGGGCAGAACGCTGCCTATCCGGGCGACGGCGGAACGGTCGAGCTGCTGTTCGTCGGGCGAAACGAGCCGCGCAAGGGGTTCGATGCGCTACTGGAGGCGACGACGATCCTTGCGATCGAACACGCCACCGGACGCCTGCCGGCGTTTCGGCTGACCCTGGTCGGCGCGCAGGAAGAAGACGTCGCTGCACTCCCCGCGCACGCGCGCGAAAGGCTCCGCCTGTTCCACCGCGTCGACGAGACCCGCTTGCACGATCTGTTCGCGGCGGCGCATGTCGTCGTCGCCCCGTCGCGCTACGAGAGTTTCGGCCTCGTCTATCAGGAGGCGATGATGTTCGGCCGCCCCGTCGTCGCCTGCGCCGAGGATGCAAGCGCGCGGCTGTTCGTCGGGGACAGCGGCGCAGGGATCCTCGCGACGACCTGTACCGGAGCGGACGTCGCGGCCACGCTGCGCCCGCTGATCGAAGATCCTGCGCTGCGCATACGCTATGCCGCCGCGAGCCGCGCCGCGTCCGGCCAGTTCACGCGCCGCACGCTCGGCGAGCAGACACTCGCGGCCTATCGATCCGCGATCGCGTCGAACGGGCGTAGCAAACGCGCCTCGTCCTCGGGCCGCGCGCCGTCGGCGGACATCGCGGCATAGGTCTTTGTCCGCGCGCGGACCCGCACCGCATCGAGCCGATGCTCGATCACCCCGGCCAGCGCCAGCGACGTCTGCGCGAACGGGACGACCGGGCGTTCGTGGACGCGCCCCGCAAAGCGCACCGCACTTCGGTTGAGCCGGTACTGGATGTCGGGAAACAGCGCCGACTGAGCGCCATCGACGAGGTTGCACCGCGCGAGCCCCAGCGACTCCAGCCCGTCGCCGTCCGCAGCCGCGACCAGCCACCCGAGACTGTCGCGCAACACCGCATCGGGCCGCTCGTCGCTGTCGAGTTGCAAAACCCACCCTTCCCCGGCCAGCGCCTGCACGCGGTTGCGTTGCGCGGCGAAATCCCCGGCGAGCGGGTGCGCATGAAGTTCGGTGCCAGGGAACGCCTCGGCCCAGGGAGCGGCGTCGGGGGCATCGATCAGCACGATCCGTCGCGCGAATTCCGGAAGCGCCGCGACCAGCGCCGCCGCATCGGCGCATTCTTCGGGCCGGGTGATGATCCCGAGCGTGATCGCATGGTCGCGCGGCACAGCTGGACCCGCGCGATCGTGGTCCAGCACATAGCCGAACCGCCACGCCGCATTGCGCCACCCTTCCGCAGTCAGTGCCCAGCGATCGTTCGGAGCACCACATGCCAGACCTTCGCCGAGACGATGCAACAGCGCCGCGCGAACCCCGTCGAGCGGAACACCCGCATCGACCTGAAGCCCGCAATGCGTGCATTCCTCCCCACCGATCCGCGCGTGCCAGTCGGGGTTGGCACACACCGGGCACCGCAGCCGTGCGACGTGCCGCGACGTCACCCGCCTGCCCGCGCGATCTGCGCCGCGTACAGGTCGACATAATCGCGCGCCATCCGATCGGCGGTGAAGCGCTGCTCGAACACGCGCCGGATCGCGCGGCGGTCGAGCATGGCGGCCTTGGCGACCGCTTCCGCCGCCTCCGCCTCGCTGGAGACGATGAAGCCGGTGACGCCCGGCTCCACGATCTCGCGCACGCTGCCCTTGTCCCACGCGATCACGGGTGTTCCGCACGCCATCGCCTCGATCATCACCAGCCCGAATGGCTCGGGCCAGTCGATCGGGAACAGCAGCGCCACCGCATTGCCCAGCAGGTCCTGCTTCGCCGCATCGTCCAGTTCGCCGACGTGGACGATCGCGTCCCCCAGCGCTGGCGCGACGTGCTTCGCGAAATAGGTCGGGTTGCCGACATCGACCGCACCCGCGAGCCTCAGCGGCATCTCCGCCGCTTGTGCAATCGCGATCGCGCGGTCGGGGCGTTTCTGGTCGGTCATCCGCCCGATGAACGCGAGATAGCCGCCCGCGCCGTCGCCGATCCGATAGCGGTCGCGCGCGATGCCGTGGTGCACGATCCCGGCAAGGTTCGCCGACGGCAAGGCGGACGCCTGCGCCGCCGAGATTGCCGCCACCGGCAGGTCGGTAAAATGCCCGAAGAACAGTTCGCGGTCGCATTCGTCGAGCCGCCAGTGGACCGTCGTGATGCTCCGCGACCGCGCCGCGCCGAGTACGGCTGCGTGGGCGAATTCGCCGTGGCAATGGACGATATCGAATTGGCCAAGCCGTTCGGCGAGCAACCCCAATTGCATCGCCTCCAGCGCAGCCGGCACCCCCGGCGCGACCTCCCCGCGCGCGTGTTTCAGCGCGGCAAGGCTCGGTCCTGCGGACACCAGCGTCGCGGAACTCCGGCTGTCGGACGGCGCGAACAGCGTGACGTCATGCCCCTGCGCGACGAGCGCTTCGGTCAGGTCGTACACGATCCGCTCGGTCCCGCCCGATCCGCTCGGCGGGGTCGGGAAGATCACCGGGGCGACCTGTGCGATCCGCAGGCGTTGCGTGGTTGGTCCGTCGGTCATGATCCCCCTTTGGACGAGGCGTGATCCCCGACGGGAGGCTGGACGAATGCAGGTGGCGGTCGGTTCCCCGTATCAATTGCGCGGGATACCGGGGGTGCGCAACCGATCTGCCTCCTCGTCCTTTATGATGAGGTCGGCATCCTAAGCGTGCATCGTCCGTTTGCGCGCTCCGACACCTTTGAAAGGCAAGCACAATGTCCATCGACGTCATTTACAAGACCAAGGCCACCGCAACCGGCGGTCGCGACGGTTCCGCACGCTCGGACGATGGGTCGGTCGACGTCAAGCTGGTCGTACCCAAGGAGATGGGTGGCCCCGGCGGCGTCGGCGCCAACCCCGAAAAGCTGTTTGCGGCTGGCTATTCCGCCTGCTTCCTCGGCGCGATGAAGGCGGTTTCGGGCAAGGTTGGGGTCAAGGTCCCCGCCGATGCGACCGTAACTGCCGAGGTCGGGTTCGGTCCGCGTTCGGAAGGTGGCTACGGCATTACCGCCGACCTGACGATCACGCTCCCCGGCGTCGACAAGGCCGAGGCCGAGAAGCTCGCGAACGCGGCGCATGAGGTCTGTCCTTATTCCAACGCGACGCGCAACAATGTCGACGTCGGGCTCAATATCGCCTGACCTGACGGACGCGCCGATGTTCTTGACCCCGATAAACCGAACCTGAACGGGACGGTTCAGTCGATCGCCATTATCCCACTGATAACAGGCGAAAGATCAAGACATCGGCGCGGACGGCCGGGCACCGGGTGGGCAACCTTCACACTCTTTGCCCACCCGGCCCATTCTGCGGCCAACCCTTCGACTATCGGAGTTTGCGTGATGACCGTCCCGTTGCGCATATCGGAGCCCACCCCCCCGCGACGCCGTTCGTGAGCCTCGCGACGGGTGTAACCTGGGGCATTTGTGCGGCCTCCACCGCAGGCGTCATCACGCGGCCGTTCCGCTGGCCCGAAGCGATCTGGGCGATGCTGGGGGCGGCGTTGCTGCTCGTGTTCGGGCTGCTCCCATTCTCTGCCGCGCTCGGCGCGATCGGCAAGGGCACGGACGTCTATCTGTTCCTGATCGGCATGATGCTGCTCAGCGAAACCTGCCGCCGCCACGGCCTGTTCGACTGGGTCGCCGCAACCGCGGTCAACCACGCGCACGGCTCGCGCCCGCGCCTGTTCCTGCTCGTCTATGCGACCGGGATCGTCACCACGACGTTCCTGTCCAATGACGCAACCGCGGTGGTGCTGACCCCCGCCGTCTACGCCGCCGCGCGCAAGGCCGAGGCGGACCCACTGCCGCTGCTGTTCGCCTGCGCATTGATCGCGAACGCGGCGAGCTTCGTGCTACCGATCTCCAACCCTGCCAACCTCGTGCTGTACGGCGGGCACATGCCCCCGCTCGGGCGATGGTTCGCGTCGTTCGCGCTGCCCTCGCTGGCCGCGATCGTCGTGACGTTCCTGATCCTGCGGTATGTCGAACGCGCGCGGATCGTCGGCGACTGCCAGTCCGAGGTCGATCGCACCCCGCTATCGACCGGGGGCAAGATCGCGCTGGGCGGGATCGTCGCGACCGCCTCCGCGCTGCTGCTGGCATCCGCCTTCGACATCGAACTCGGCCTGCCGACGTGCATCGCCGGGGTCGCGACGACGCTGGTGGTCGCGCTGGCGACGCGAAGCTCCCCCATTGCCGTGGCACGCGACGTCTCGTGGAGCGTCCTGCCGCTGGTCGCGGGGCTGTTCGTGCTGGTCGAGGCGCTCGATCATACCGGCGTGATCCGCCACGTCGCCGAGGCGCTCCGTACCGCGTCCGCCGACCCGGCGCGCGGTGCGCTCACCGCGGGTACGCTGCTCGCGTTCGGATCGAACCTCATCAACAACCTGCCCGCCGGATTGATCGCGAGCAGCGCCGTGCTTCAGGCGCACCCGCCGCAGATGGTGGTGGATGCGCTGCTGATCGGCGTCGATCTCGGCCCGAACCTGTCGATCACCGGGTCGCTCGCCACGATCCTGTGGCTTCAGGCGATCCGGCGCGAAGGCGAAGACGTCGGGTTCTGGCGCTTCCTCAAGGTCGGTGTGGTGACGATGATCCCCGCCCTCGCCGCCGCCCTCGCCGCGCGCATCGCGCTCGGCTGACGTCCACTAACCGACCGCCCCCTCTCTCAAGCCCCGCGAGACCCCATCATGGCCACTGCCTTCGCTTCTGCCGCATCCGGCGGCTCGACACCGCGGCGCTCCAAACCGGGCAGCACGCTCGACGCGCTCAACTTCTTCCTCGCCGATGTCCGCGACGGGCTCGGACCGTATCTCGCGATCTATCTCGTCGCGGTGCGCGGGCCGGCGCATGGCTGGAACGAGGCGACCGTCGGGCTGGTGCTGACGATCGCGGGGATCGTCGGCCTGCTCGCACAAACGCCTGCGGGCGGCCTGATCGACCGTAGCAAGAACAAGCCGCGGATCGTGATGATCGCAGCGCTTTTGGTGACATTGAGCAGCCTGTCGCTGCCGATCGTATCTGGCTTCACCGCGGTGACGGTGACGCAATCGATCGCCGCGGTGGCGGGTGCGGTGTTCGCGCCCGCCATTTCTGCGATCACGCTCGGCCTCGTCGGCCCCAAGCTGTTCGCCAAGCGCGTCGCGCGCAACGAGGCGTTCAACCACGCGGGCAACGCGGTGTCCGCGGCGCTTGCGGGCGTACTCGCATGGAAGTTCGGTCCGGTCGTGGTGTTCTGGCTGATGGCGGGCCTGACCGTCGCAAGCATCGCGACGACCTTCCGCATCCGCAATGACGACATCGACAATGCGGTCGCACGCGGGCTCGATTGCGAACCCGAGGAAGGCTGCGAGGAACCGAGCGGCTGGAAGGTGCTGGTCGAGAACCGTCCGCTGATGCTGTTCGCGGTGATCGCGTTCCTGTTCCATCTGTCGAACGCCGCGATGCTGACCTCGGTCAGCCAGTTGCTCGCCAAGACTGTGGGCAAGGACCAGGCGACCTCGCTCACCGCCGCGTGCATCGTCGCCGCGCAGCTCGTGATGGTGCCGGTCGCGATCCTCGTCGGGCGGAGTACCGAGCGGTTCGGGACCAAGCCGATCTTCCTGCTCGCGTTCGTCTTCCTCGCTGCGCGCGGCGCGCTCTACACAGTGTCGAACGATCCCTATTGGCTGGTCGGCGTGCAGGCGCTCGACGGCGTCGGGGCAGGCATCTTCGGGGCGCTGTTCCCGGTGGTGATCGCTGACCTGACCGAGGGCAGCGGACGCTTCAACGTCAGCCAGGGCGCGGTCGCGACGACGCAGGGTCTCGGCGCGGCGCTGTCCGCGTCGCTCGCGGGCGCGATCATCGTCTGGGCGGGGTATAGCGTCAGCTTCCTGACGCTCGCGGCGATCGCGGCGGCGGGGTTCACGCTCTACCTGCTGGCGATGCCCGAGACGAAGAAGGCGAAGCAATAGCCACGGCGCCGATCAGTCGATGCGGAGCCCGGTGCTCAACACCTCGAGCACCGCATCGACCTTCGGGCTGAGCTGGCGGCTACGCTGCCAGACGAGGTGGAGCGGCAGCCCTTCGGTCGCCTGGTCGGGCAGGACCTCCACCAGATCTCCCCGCGCGAGTTCGTCCGCGATCAGCCAGGTTGCGAGTTGCGCAATCCCGAACCCCGCCTTGACCGCCTCGACCTGCGCCTCCGCACTGCCGAGCACGATCCGCGGCTCCATCGTGCGGTGTTCCACCCCGCCCGCACCGTCCGCGAACCGCCACGCGATCGTGCTGCCATCCGCACGACCGTAGAGGATGCAATCGCGCGCCATCACCTCCTCGACCGTTAGGGGCACGCCATGGCGCGCAAGATAGGCGGGTGACGCACAGACGATCACGCGCTCCGTCCCGAGATAGCGATGCCCCAGCGCATCCGGCCATGCCGCCATCGTCCCGATCCGCACCGCAACGTCGATCCCTTCCTCGACGATATCGACCAGCCGATCGGTAAAGGTGATGTGCGGCCGCACGTTCGGATTACGCTCGGCAAAACCTAGCAACAGCGGCATCGCGCGCATCCGCCCGAACGCGATCGGCACGTCGACCTTGATCCGCCCGACCACTTCGGACCGATGCGACGCCAGCACCGCCTCCGCCTCGACCAGTTCCGCCAGCACGCGGACGCACGTTTCGTAGAACGCTGCCCCCGCCTCGGTCAGCGTCAGCCGCCGCGTGGTCCGGTCGAACAACCGACTGCCAAGCCGATTCTCGAGCCGCGCCATCGCCTTGCTGATTGCGGAACTCGACAGGTTGAGCCGCTTGCCCGCGGTGGTGAAACTCCCCGCATCCGCCGCGGTGACAAAGGCCTCGATGCCCTTCAGGCGTTCCGACGGGATCATGACACGCTCGCGATTGTGGAATTTCTGTCACAAGTTAGGCGAATTCTTGCCGCGTGACGAGACGTTTCGTCATCCTACATCGGGCAGACCCGCTGGAGAATGCCCGATGCCGTCTGCCACTATCCCTACCGCCCACGCCGGGGCACCACCGCAAACGCGCGGTAACGGCCTTGCCGTGCTGTTGCTCGCCATCTCGGCGTTCGTGATCGTCACGACCGAGTTCATCATCGTCGGACTGCTGCCGGGGCTCGCGCGCGATCTCGACATCTCGGTCGCGGCGGCCGGGCAGCTCGTCACACTCTTCGCGTTCACCGTCATGCTGGCGGGGCCGTTCCTCACCGCGATGCTGTCGCATTTCGAGCGCAAGCGGCTGTTCGTCGTAATCCTGCTGATCTTCGCAGGGGCCAATGCGCTCGCCGCGGCGGCACCCAATATCTGGATCCTCGGCTTCGCGCGCTTCCTCCCGGCGCTGGCGCTCCCCGTCTTCTGGGGCACCGCGAGCGAGACCGCAGGGACGCTGGCTGGCCCGGAACGGTCGGGCAAGGCGGTCGCGAACGTCTATCTCGGGATCTCGGGTGCGATGGTGCTCGGCATTCCGCTTGGCACGCTCGCGTCGGATGCGTTCGGCTGGCGCGGGACGTTCTGGGGGCTGTCGGGGCTGTCGTTGCTGATGGGCGTCCTGCTGTTCTTCGTCATGCCGACGCTCGCCCGCCCCGCCCGCGTCCGCCTCGCCGAGCAGGCGCGGATCCTCAAGGACCCGTATTTCCTCGGCAATGTCGTGCTGTCGGTGGTGGTCTTCGCCGCGATGTTCACCGCCTACACCTATCTCGCGGACACGCTGCAGCAGATCGCGCATATCCCGGCGGGTCAGGTCGGCTGGTGGCTGATGGGGTTCGGGATCGTCGGGCTTGGCGGCAACTGGCTCGGCGGGCAGTTCGTCGGCAAGGGGCCGCTGCTGGTGACCGCTGTAGCATCGCTGATGCTCGCGGTCGGGATCGCGGCGACCACCGTGTTCGCCGGGTCGCCGGTCTGGCTCGGTGTCGCGCTCGCGGTATGGGGCGTCGCCAACACCGCGCTCTACCCGATCTGCCAGGTCCGCGTGATGCAATCCGCGAGCCACGCACAGGCACTGGCAGGCACGCTCAACGTGTCGATGGCGAACGCCGGGATCGGGCTCGGCGCGATCATCGGCGGGGCGATCATCCTGCATCTGGGCTTGCCGAGCGTCGGCTATGTCGCCGCCGCGATTGCCGTGCTGGCGGTGGTGCTGACTCCGCTGGTCGCGCGACTGAAGCGCTGATCTCGCCTTCCTCCCCTCCCTGGAAGGGAGGGGATCGAGGGGTGGGTCGGCCCGCAAGTCGAACACACGGCCAGCCTCACACCGACCCACCCCCGACCCCTCCCTTTCAGGGAGGGGAGAAACGGGCCCTTGCAGCCCCAAACACCCTTCCCGCGTTGACCATCGACGCTGCGCTTAAGGAGCATCCGAATGCCCAAGGTATCCACCGATCACGACTACGCCGCCCGCGATGAGAGTATCGCGATCAACACCTACACCACCGTCCTGCGCCGCCCGCGCGTGCCGCACGCGCTGTTCGCGACCTATTGGCGCGACGTCCACGGCCCGTTGTGCTCGCGCGTTCCGGGGCTTGGCTGGTACGTCCAGACCCATTTCGACCGCGCGCAGGACGCGCATCTGTGGCCATCCGTGGAAGGGATTACCCCCTTCCCCGACTACGAACTCGATGGCGGCGTGGAAATCGGTTTCGCCTCCGCCGAGGATCAGTCGACGTTCAACGATGCCAGTTCGATCCTGTTCGCAGACGAGCAGAACATGTTCGCCGCGACGGTCGCTTATGCGCTGCCGCAAGGATCGCGCACGCTGGTCGACCGCATTCCCGACCCGATCCCCAATGCGGATGACGGGTTCGACCGGATCCACGTCCACCTCGGTGCAGCGACCGATGACCTCGACGCGTTCGGCACCTTCCTGACCGATTTCGCAGAGAAGCTCGCGGCAGAACCGGCGGTGCTCAAGGTCCGGCTTCACCTGCCCGAACGCTACGACAATGCGAAGCCCGCACCGCCCGCGCCCAACGTCGACCACCGCGTTCCCCCCGAACGCGCCGCGATCGGCATTCTGGAACTCGCGTTCGAATCCCCGCTGACTCGCCGTGCGTTCCTCGAAAGCGATGCGTTCGCGGCGATCGCGCAAGGGCAGCAGCATGTCCGCCACGCCACTGCCTTCGCGGTCAGCGGGGTCTATACCTATGTCCGCGACAAGACGCTGACGCTCGCCGGACTGCGCGGCAGCCGCCCGGCGCAACTGATCGAGCGGCTCGGCGCGAACAACCAGGCCGCGGACGACGTTCGCCAGTTGATTTTGACCGGCCAACTCTGAACGGATCGCGGCCCTCCGTCCCGACCCGTTCGGGACGGAGGGCGCGGCGATCAGGCCGCGCGCGCCTCGACCCGTGGCAGGAACAGATAGCCGCGGTTGCGCACGGTGCGGATGATCTCGTCGCCGCCGTTGACCGCCAGCTTGCGGCGCAAGCGGCTGACATGGACGTCGATCGTCCGGTCGTTGCAGCTGGGCACGTCGCGTCCGGTCAGATCCGCCAGATCCTCGCGCGAATGGACGATCTGCGGATCGCGCAGGAAGATGGCGAGCATCCGATATTCGGTTTCGGTAACCGCGACGATCACCCCGTCGGGCGCGGTGAGCTTGCGGCGGCGCGCATCGAAACTCCAGCCGGCGAACGCATAGCAATCGGTCGGTGCAGCGCCGGCGTTGCCGATCCCGGTCGTCGTCCCGCGCGCCGCAGTCGACGCGCGACGCCGCAGGACCGAGCGGATCCGCGCCATGATCTCGCGCGGGCTCGACGGTTTGAGGATATAGTCGTCGGCGCCCATTTCCAGTGCGACGATCCGGTCGATCTCGCTCGAGATCGCGGAGAACATGATGATCCCGGGGCCATCCTCGACATGCATCAGCGAGCGCAGGATCGACAGCCCGTCCTCGCCCGGCATCATGATGTCGAGCACGATCAGGTCGCAGTCGCGGCGGTCCAGCCGGTCGCGCAACGCCGCACCATTCGCCACCGCTTCGGCCCCGAAACCGTTGTCGACCAGGAATTCGGTCAGCAACTCGCGGACGCCGGGATCGTCGTCGACGATCACGATCCTTGCGCCCGTGGCGGAGGGGATGGCAGCATTGGCGACGCCGGACGACATCGTGTCGCCGCTGGTATGGAATGTCATGGTCATGCGACTCCTGAAGGAAAGATGCTGCGGCGACGAACTGCACCCTGTCCTTGGCGTGCATTCTTTTCCGGCTTGTTTCCCGCGATGTCGGCGCCGTCACAAAAGTGTGGCCGAGCGGCATCACCCGACCGCGGCGATCCGCCGATCGGACATATGGCGGACACATCGCAATCGCATCGCACCGCGATGACCACGGCTTTCCAGACCGCCCCCTCCCCATCGCCGCGCGACGCGCCCACGCTGCTCGTCGTCGACGACGATCACGAGATCCGCACGCTGCTGACCGAAAGCCTCAGCCGCCACGGCTACCGCGTCGAAACCGCCTCGAACGCGCAGGAGATGGACGTCGTGCTCGCGCGGCACCCGGTGTCGCTGGTGCTGCTCGACATCATGATGCCGGGCGAGGACGGCATTTCCGCATGTCGTCGGATCGCACTGCGCGGCGGTCCGCCGATCGTGTTCCTGAGTGCGCTGGGGGACGAACCCGACCGAATCCTCGGCCTCGAAATGGGGGCGAGCCATTATCTGACCAAACCGTGCAGCGCGCGCGAGATCCTCGCGACCGTCCGCGCCGCACTGCGCGCGCGCGACGAAATCGCCGCAGAACCGCGCTATTATTGCTTCCTCGACTGGCGAGTCGATTTCGCCGCGCGCGAGTTGCTCGACGGCAGCGGAATGCTGGTCGACCTGACCGACGGCGAATTCTCGGTCCTGCGCGCCTTCGTCAAGCGCCCGCGCCGCGTACTGACGCGCGACATCCTGCTGGAGGATGCGCGCGGCCCGGACAGCGACGCCTATGACCGCGCGATCGACGTCCAGGTCAGCCGCCTGCGTCGCAAACTCCGCGCGCGCGACGACGAGATCATCCGCACGATCCGCAACGAAGGCTATTTCTTCGTGCCGTCGGTGACGCGCGCATGACCGTCCGTGCCGCGGCTGAGCCGCTTGCCTACCCCGCCACCACGCCTGCGAACGCCCAAAAGTCTTGGCCGCTGTTCCTGCGCATCTTCACGATGATGCTGGCGACCGTGCTGCTCGTGCAGATCCTCAATTTCGGCGCGTTCCTGCTGATGCCGCCGCCATCGCCGACGATCTTCACGACCAGCCGGATCGCCGCGGTTGCGCGGAGCGGGCGCGATGCCAGCGGGTTGTTGACGGTGCGCATCGCGGATGCGCCGACCATCGCCGTGTCCAACCCGCGCGACCTGGCACTGGCGCGCGCGATCGCGTTCGATCTGCGGTTGCCGATCGGATCGGTCGTCGTCCATTCCGGGCAACACAAGGGCCCGACGATCATCGGTGCCTTCCGCCCGCCGATTCCCCCCGGCATGGTCGGCCCCCGGCTGCGCCAGCGTCGCGCGATGGACGATGCGTTGTTCGGCGATTTCACGGTATCGGTTCGCCATCCCGATGGCGGCTGGCGGACGATCGAACCGGTCGAGCGCCTGCTCCGGCCGTGGCGGTTGCGCTTTATCCTGTGGTTCGTGCTCGCGGTTCTGGGGATCGCGCCGCTTGCGTGGTGGGTCTCGCGCCGGATCGCCAAGCCGATCGCGTTGTTCGCGGGCGCGGCCGACCGGCTCGGGCGCGATCCGCGCGCCGCACCGCTGACGCTGTCCGGCCCGCCCGAAATCACCGAGGCCGCCGCCGCGTTCAACCAGATGCAGGAACGGCTCAATCGCTATGTCGAGGATCGCACCACGCTGATCGCGGCGGTCGCGCACGATTTGCGAACGCCCCTGATGCGCCTGTCGCTGCGGCTCGAAAAGGCGCCCGATGAGATCCGGCTCGCGGGCGAGGAGGACATTCGCGAAATGAGCGAGCGGATCGGCGCCGCAATGGCGTTCGTCCGCGAGATGACCCGGCATGTCCGGCGGCAAAGGCTCGACCTGCGCTCGCTCGCCGAAAGCGTCACGACCGATGCGGCGGATGCCGGGGGCGACGTTACGCTGCTGCCCGGGCCTGCGATCGGGATCGACGGGGACGCTCCGTCGCTCAAGGCATTGCTGACCAATCTGGTGAGCAATGCGGTGAACTATGCGGGGAATGCGCAAGTCTCGCTCAGCGCCGGCAAGGGCGTCGCGATTATCGAAGTCCGCGATACCGGCCCGGGCATGGCCCCTGCCGACCTTGCCCGCGCGTTCGAACCCTTCTTCCGAGCCGAACGATCGCGCAACCGCGACACCGGCGGCACCGGGCTCGGCCTCGCCAGCGTCCGTGCCGTCGCACGCGCGCATGGCGGCGATGCGACGATCGAGAACCACCCGGACGGCGGATTGCTCGCGCGTGTGACGCTGCCGGTGTGAGCCCGTTCCCCTGCGCGTGGCAGGGGAACCGGGGTGGATCAGGGGACGAAGCGCCACCAGTTGTGCGCGGCGAACAGGACGATCCGCAGCATCACTGGAACGTCGCCCCGCCCGCCAGCATCTTGGACGCGCTGATCCCCTGCTGTTCGAGGAACTGGTTGAGTCCGGTGACGAGCTCGAGCGCGGCGGTCGTGGTCAACGCGACGCGGCCGACGACCACGCGTTCCAGCGCGGGTTGCGGGCGGCTGTGGTCGCACCGCGCGCTCTCCAGCGTCAGGACGATCACGCCCTGCATGTTGGCGATTCCGGAATAGCCGGTCGCGAAGATCTCGGGCGCGAACGGGTTGTCGACATAGGGCGGCTCCTCGACCTTGGGTTCGGGGACGATCGGGCTCTTGATGGCAACGTACATGGCAGGCCTTTCAAACGCGCGCGCCGGATGGGGGAAACGGTGCGCAGGCCCGTTGGTGCGCCGCGCGAATGTCTGCCGCGTGTCCCGCGCTTGACCACGCCGACACAGTTGCCGCCGCGTCCCCGGCCAGGGTTGCGCGACATGACGGGGTATGCCCGCACCGACGCATCGCGTGGCGCAGACGTCACATGCGAAAATCCGCCGGACACATGCGCTCCTTAGCTCGCGAAGCTGGTTGGAGATGCAGTAATGATATTGGTGTTGGGCGTAGGCCCGATCGTTTTCGCGTCCGCCGTCGCATCGGGTACGGCGCCCCCCCAGACTGTTGCCGCCCCCATTGCCGCCCCCGCTACGACCCCCGCCGCGTCCCACACGATCCGGTCGATCCGCGTCGATGGCGTGCAGCGGGTCGAACCCGAGACCGTGCTCTCCTATACCAAACTGCGGACGGGCCAGCCCTTCACCAACGAGACGCTCGATCAAGCGATCAAGGATCTCTACGCGAGCGACCTGTTCGCCGACGTGTCGATCGCCGGCGCGGAAACCGGCGACGTCGTGCTGCGCATCCGTGAGAATCCGGTGATCAACCGCATCATCTTCGAGGGCAACAAGCGGCTCAAAGAAGACAAGATCCGCAAGGAGGTCAAGCTCGCCCCGCGCCAGATCTTCACGCGCGCCGCGGTCCGCCAGGACATCGCGCGGATCATCGAGCTCTACCGTCGCCAGGGTCGCTTCGCCGCGTCGGTCGACCCCAAGATGGTCAACCTCGACCAGAACCGCGTCGACGTCATCTTCGAGGTCAGCGAAGGCCCCAAATCCAAGGTCCGCCAGATCAACATCCTCGGCAACGACCATTTCTCGGACGGCAAGCTGCGCGAACAAATGGCCACCAAGGAAGCGCGGCTCAAGACGATGCTGAGCTCCAACACCAGCTACGATCAGGACCGCATGGCCTATGACCAGCAAAAGCTCCGCCAATTCTACCTGACCGAGGGCTATGCCGACTTCAAGGTCACCTCCGCGGTCGCCGAGCTGACCCCCGACAAGCGCGATTTCATCATCACTTATGTCGTCGAGGAAGGGAAACGCTACAAGTTCGGCGACGTGACCGTCGACAGCGACATCCGCGATTTCGACAACACGAAACTCGCCGCGAGCCTCGGGATCACCAAGGGCAGCTGGTACAACGCCAAACAGGTCGAGACCGCGGTCGACTCGCTGAGCGAGGCGGCGGGCGCGTTCGGCTATGCCTTTGTCGACGTCAGCCCCGATTTCCAGCGCGACAAGGACACGCTGACGATGGGGATCAATTTCCACGTCGCCGAGGCCAAACGCAGCTATGTCGAGCGGATCGACGTCAACGGCAACACCCAGACCAAGGACAAGGTCGTCCGCCGCGAGATCCGGCTGGCCGAAGGCGATGCGTTCAGCAGCTTCCAGGTCAAGCGCTCGCAGGACCGGATCAACTCGCTCGGCTATTTCCAGGACAAGTTCGAGATCAAGCAGACGCAGGGCTCCGCCCCCGACCGCGTCGTGCTGACCGCCGACGTGCAGGAGAAATCGACCGGCGAACTGTCGCTGTCGGCGGGCTATTCCAGCCTCGAGAAATTCATCATCCAGGCGTCGATCAAACAGCGCAATTTCCGCGGTATGGGGCAGGAACTGCGGGCGAGTGTGAGCTATTCGACCTATTCCAAGTCGGTCGAGCTGGGGTTTACCGAACCGTATCTGTTCGACAGCAACGTCGCGCTCGGCGGCGACATCTTCCGCCGCGATTATCGGTCGTACAACACCGTCGGCGACACCAACACGACGACCTACAAACAGGTCTCGACCGGGTTCCAGATCCGCGCGGCGGTCCCGCTCAGCGAATATTGGAGCGGCGCGGCGCGCTACGGGCTCAGCTACGACCAGGTCTCGCTCGATCAGGCGACCTATTACACCAACGGCAGTTGCGACGTCGCGCTCGCGGGATCGTATCTGTGCGACGCGATCGGCAACCGCTGGACCTCGTCGGTCGGCTATTCGCTGATCCGCGATTCGCTCAACAGCCGGCTCAACCCGACCCGGGGGTCGCGCCTGTCGATCAGCCAGGATTTCGCAGGGCTGGGCGGCGACACGCATTATCTCCGCTCGACCATCGTCGCGTCCAAATTCTGGGGGCTGGGGGCTGGTTTCGTGCTCAACGCGCAGGCCGAGGGCGGGCATATCCAGGGGATCGGGCAGGACGTGCGGCTGACCGATCGCTTCTTCCTCGGCGATCCGCAGATCCGCGGGTTCGACATCCGCGGCGTCGGCCCGCGCGTGACGCGCGCGTATTACGATACGTCGACCGTCCCCGCGACGCTGACCGCGACGAGCAACAACACGACCGAGGCGCTCGGCGGCAACACCTATTATCGCGGGCGGCTCGAGCTACAGGTGCCGCTCGGCGCAGGCGCGCGCGAACTCGGGCTGCGGCCGTCGATCTACGCCGATATCGGCGCGGTGTTCGGCGGCAAGATGCCCACGCTCGCGGATAGCTGCGCCGCCGCGATCATCGCCGGAGTCGCCTGCACCGGGGCGACCCGGCAATATACCGACAGCAACGGCGCGCCGCTGTATCTCGATTCATCGGGCGCGAGCACGACGACCAACACCGGCACGCCCTACACCTATGCGCTGAGCGCCTACCGCGAAACCTATTCGGGCAACAGCCCCAAACCGCGCGTGTCGATCGGCGTGGGGGTCAACTGGAACTCGCCGTTCGGCCCCTTGCGGATCGATCTGGCGAAGGCGCTGATCAAGCAGAAGGGGGATGACACCAAGCTGGTGACGTTCAACGTGGGGGGGCAGTTCTGAGGGGGGTTGGGATCCTGGGGGATACAAGTGAATCTGCCATCGCGGCTTTTCCGTTGCGCCACATCGTGGGTGACCAAACGACGAGAATGGTGACTGACCGTTCTTCGCCAGAGCAGAGACGTGACCAGGATCGTGCCCCTCCGATCAGCGCGAGGCTTCAGATCATCATTTCTACTGTATCCACCGTCACCCCTTCTAACGATGTGTATCCAGCGCCGAATACACCGCCCCGGCATACTCCGCCCAAGTGTGCAGCCGTCTCTGTGTGGTTTCCAATGCAAGTGTGGCGACGAGATGAGAGTCCTCGGCCAATCGGCAGATGACGTCGAAGATCGTATCCTCGTCCGTCATGTCGATCAGCAGCGTGCCACCGCCGGGCGCTATTTCCCCCATTGAAGATCCGGAATGACAGATGCAGGGCGTCGCCATCCACAGACTTTCCAGGATCGGCATGCCGAACCCTTCCTCCCAGGAGGGATAGATGCTGACATCGTGTGCCCCGTACAGAGAAACGAGCGTTTCAGTGTCGACCCAATCCAGGATTGCGACATTGTCCATGTCGGCCACGAGCGCGTCAACTTCGGCAATATAGCCTGTATCTAAACCGCGCCAACCTACGAGAGTCAGGTCGATCCTCCGTTCAGTGTGCGTCTTCGCACGCTGCAGTGCTCGGAGCAGACGCGGGAGGTTCTTGCGCGGTTCCCAAGTTGATACCGTGAGCAGCTTAAGCGTATCGGCCTGAAATGGCTTAGCCGCCCGGCACCGTTCGGTGGCCGCCAGCTGCGCCGGCAACGGAATGATCACGATCGGCGGAACGGGGAGACCGTTTGCCGTCATGTAAGCCCGGAAGTCGGCTACCACATAGTTGGTCGTGGCCAATATGAGGTCGGCGTCGGCAAACATTCGGTAATATTGCCGGAAGATGGCCAAAAGTTCGCCGCTGTAGAGATCCGGATACTTCATCGGAATCATATCGTGCACGATTGCCGCCACTTTCAGGCCAAGCGATTTACCGACCTGCACAGGGTCCAATCCGTCGGAAAGCAATGTGTCCGTGATTTCGGGAACCAGCAACCAGCTATGCTGCTCCGCGGAATGCTCTTGGCACGACCAATCATGATATGCGCCGTCTCTGGTCGAGGAGCGAAGCCGCGGGAGGCGTCGCGCGCTATCCCAACGAACGTTTACCAGATCAACGCCCGCATTGCGCAAACCCAACGCGAGGTTGCGTACGACGCGCTGAATACCGGTCTCGATCAGGCAATCATCGGTATTCTCACTCCAGTACAGCATCGTCGAGTAATTCCGCGCATCCGTGACGAGGGACAAAAGGTGGAACCTCTACACCAGCAAAACTTAATGCGTCCGGGCTGCCAACGGACGCGGCAAGTCGGCGTTTAAACGCGAAGGCGACAGATCGGCACCGCTTGATACCGGTTCGACCCATCGCGGTAGCAACCCCAGAAAGCCTATCTGCACGATAACGATATCCCGGCAGCCTTCCCATAATGCGGCGGGAAGTCGCGCCCGCCCCGCGGTCCAACGACGCGTTCCGTCCTCCTCGACGCGGTGAAAACCGGTGCAAAGGAGGCGATCGTCAAGCGCGATCTGCCGCTGCACGCCAAGCCCATCGCTGATGGACAAAGCATCTAGCCTCACGCCGAGACGCCGATGGTCAGGAATGTCCATCACGTGATAGGGAACGGAGGTCTCGGAAACGAGCCAGACATCCCTCACACCGGCGGACAGAAGGAACCGCGCCCTGTTACCGTCAAAGGCCGGGTCGATAACGATGCCATCCGCGACGATATGCATCCGAGGTACGATCACTTCTTCCAGGGTCCAACCGAGCTTGAAAGCGCGCGCCTTCAAAGCCTGCCAGACGGCCTGGACGACGGGCCCGTCCTTGAAGAAGGGCCGGCAATAATCCGCCGTCGTTCGTTCCACCCCGTCCGGCGCGACATGGCTGTCAGTGCTGGTGAAGAAGGATCGGTTGCCGACATCGACGTAACTTTCGGCGGGCAGGCCATTGGCCAGAAGGATGTCGTGATTTTCCAGTTCGACGTGCCAGTAGGTAACCGTCTTGGCCTCGATCTGGGCGATCGAACTGCCGTTGACCAGCGAAGACGCAGGAATCAGCACGCCATCGTCAAGGAACGGGACCCAAATTGCGTGCCCTGGGGACACAAAGAGGTCGAGATCCGGCTTGCCGACACCGAACGCGTCAGCGCGGATACAGATCGGCCAAGCCAGTGTCGGATCGAAGCAAAGGTCGCATCGCACCGTATGATGCCCGATCCACTGGACTGCCGCTGCCTCGCCCGATGCTGTCAGGACGGACTCGCCCACGATGAGATCCTCGACCGCGACATCGCCATGCGGTGTGCGGATCAACGTGCCGGTTACGAAACACGGCACTCCCAAGCCAATGAGATGATTGCCGTTGAAATCATTCCGCGAATCGTAGGTGAATGTATCGGTCTGCGGCGAGCTTTGGTCGAATGGTTCAGCCCTGACAAAAAGCTGGGGAAAACCGCCTGATGACCCCAAGACCAGATATTGACCGGACACATCACTACCAAGTATGTTATAAGTCGATTGAAAGCTTATGTTTTGAAAGTCAAGATCTCGTGTGGTTGCCAACACCGTGCCCGCATTTGCGTCTGTAACGTCAAACGTCACAGTACCCGCATACCCATGATTGCTATCTTGAAAGACGAATCCCGAATTGACCGTTTGCCCCTCCACGGTCTGGACCGAACCGTTACTGAAATTCCCCCTGGCGTAACTGGCCCCCAGACCAAATTGAAAGGTCTTACCGTCAATCGCGGCAGCTTCCGAACTGATAGTCATCCGACATCCCCCTGCCATCCCGGCAACTGCCCCGGCTTTTGATCCGGATTCCGCTACTTGAGGGATATACATCACATGATATGGTCACAGTAATGACGAGGCAGCATGTGTAGCGCAAGCGCCTTTCGGTCAACGTTCTAGCGCCCTGACATATTGGTGTGACACGCACCACGAGGCGGCCCGCCCGGCTATTCAAGCACGTGTTTTCTGAGAAAGAAGCAGTTGGCGCAAAACCGGACGATATGCGACCGCGCTCGATGCAACGGATCGGCGTGATCACGCCATAAAGTATGCGATCGCTTTGGCTTCGTTCTAATCCCATTCAAGACATACAAATCGCAGCAAAGGCCGTCCCGCACTTCTCGCCCTCCCCGCAAACGATCAGATAGCCCGACGCCGTTGCCTACACGCAACGCACCCGTCACAATGATCCGCCAAATGATGGCCCAGCCATACCACCGCCCGCCACCGGGTAGTGGCAACGGCCCGTACCGCGTCCCGCCCTTTCGCTGACCGGAGCACCGCCATGCCCACCATCACCACCACCGACGGAACCGAAATCTTCTACAAGGACTGGGGCCCGCGCGATGCGGCGGTCGTCATGTTCCACCACGGCTGGCCGCTCAGTTCGGACGACTGGGACGCGCAGATGATGTTCTTCCTCGATCACGGCTATCGCGTCATCGCGCACGACCGCCGCGGGCACGGTCGGTCGAGCCAGGCCGCGACCGGGCATGACATGGACGGCTATGTCGCCGACGTCGTCGCGCTGACCGACTCGCTCGATCTGCAAAACGCAGTCCACATCGGCCATTCGACCGGCGGCGGCGAAGTCGCCCGCTATGTCGCGCACGCCAAGCCCGGGCGCGTCGCCAAGGCGGTCCTCATCAGCGCGGTCGCGCCAATCATGGTGCAGACCGACGCCAACCCCGAGGGCATCCCGATCGCGGTGTTCGACGGGCTGCGCGTCCAGACCGCGACCAACCGCGCGCAATTCTTCTACGACTTCACGCTCCCCTTCTTCGGCTACAATCGCGAGGGCGCGGAGATCAAGGAAGCGGTCCGGCTCAACTGGTGGCGTCAGGGGATGATGGGCAGCATCCTCGCGCATACGCAGGGCATCAAGGCGTTTTCCGAAACCGATTTCACCGCGGACCTCGAAGCGATCGCGGTACCGACGCTGGTGATGCATGGTGAGGACGATCAGGTCGTGCCGTTCGCCACCACCGGCAAGCTGTCGGCGGAGATCGTGGCGGGCGCAGTGCTCAAATCCTATCCGGGATATCCGCACGGGATGCCGACGACCAATGCGGACCAGATCAACGCGGATCTGCTGGCCTTCATCCTGGGCTGACGCATAGTGCATCGTTCGCGCTTAAAAGGGTGTCGAACACGCTCCGTTCATGCGTAAAACGGTGTCGAGACCGCCCCGTTTCTGCTGGAAACGGGGCGTTTCCGCGGCGTATCGCTGGACGTTTGAACGCTAATGCCTATATACCGCTCGGTATGAATAGCGTGTGTTCCATCTCGGCCCCGAAAGGCAGGCCCCGCGAGTTCGACATCGACGACGCGCTCGGCAAGGCGTTGCTGGTGTTCTGGCGCAACGGCTACGAAGCTGCGTCGATGACCGAGCTGACCAGTGCGATGGGGATCACCAAGCCCAGCCTCTATGCCGCGTTCGGCAATAAGGAAGCCTTGTTCAACAAGGCGTTGGACCTCTACGAGCGCGAGAAGTTGGCGTATATGACCTCCGCGCTTGATGCGCCGACCGCGCGCGGCGTGGCCGAACGGCTGCTTCGGGGCGCGCTCGAAATGCAGACGAGCACCTGCGATCCCAAGGGGTGTCTCGGCGTGATCAGCACCGCGACCTGTGGCGCGGAAGCCGAGTCGATCAAGGCCGCCGTCGTCAAGCGCCGCGCCTCGTCCGAGGCCGCGCTGATCTCCCGGTTTGAGCAGGCACAGGCGGCGGGCGAGTTTCCCGAGGGCATGAGCCCCGCGGCACTGACCCGCTATCTCTATGCGATCATGCAAGGATTGATGCTCCAGGCAGGCTCCGGCGCGACCTGCGCAGAGCTGACTGAGCTGGTCGCGACGAGCATGGCGGTGTGGCCGACCAAATAGCATTTTCTCCACAGTTGCGATAATTATTCGGAACGGTATAGAATGCAGTTGACGCACCGGCTTAGCCCTTTATATACCGACTGGTATTGAAGCCGGGTCCTAGTGTGGATGCGGTGCCGGCAAAGGGGTTTCCGCCCATGATCCACCAAACCAGCTGATCCGGCTCGCGCAATCGCGAGTCCGTTATCTTTCAAAGTCTTAACCGTCCGACGGCACGTGATACCACGTTGCCGGGCGGTCATCCGCGCTTAGCGCTGTGTGCAACGTTGACGATCTTTCGTCCGCGAAGGCCGGCGTGTGTCCTGCAAAGACCCAACAGGGGGAATTTCCATGGCCTATTACGACATCAACCACCCGTTCGCCGCACCCGTCGCCACTCGCACCCAGACCGCATCGGCAGCCGCCTGCACCGCGCCGGCTACCAGCCCGGCCTCGGGTTTCTCCGCGCTCGAATGGAGCGTCATCGCGATCGCCCAACGCGATACGCTGCGCAGCCTCGGCACCCCCGGCCGCATGTCGCGCGCCCTCGGCACCGTGTTCGGACTCGGCACCCAGTCGCGGCTCGCCGATCCCAAGCTCGAGGCGCTGCGCCGCGCCGCGGTTTATGCCCGCCACCGCGGCTATGCGATGCCCGTCACCGAGATCAGCAACTTCCACGAGAACGGTTTCTCCGAAGCACAGATGGAGACGCTCGTCACCAGCGTCACCGGAATGCGCGTCGGCCAGAGCAGCCGGAGAGCCTCCGCATGAACATGATCGCCCCCATCGATACGGCCGCCGCCAATGAAACCACGGCCCCGCCCCCGTCAAAGCGCTGGACGCGGTGGCAAAAGCGCAGTGCCATCCTGATCCCGGTGGCGATCGCCGGCGTCGTCGGCGTCAAGCTGTTCGATCATTCGGACGCGGTCGCCGCAGCCCCGCCCCCCGCCGCGGTCACCGTAGCCACCCCGCTGGTTCGCCAGGTCAGCGAATGGGACGATTATGTCGGCCGCTTCGCGCCGAGCCGCTCGGTCGAGGTGCGCCCCCGCGTTGCGGGTGAAGTGACGGGCGTCCATTTCCACGACGGCGATATCGTACGCCCGGGGCAGTTGCTGTTCACGATCGACGCGCGCCCCTTCGCTGCTGCGCTCGCCGAAGCACGCGCCAACGAAGCGAGCGCGCAAAGCGCGCTGGTGCTCGCGCGCACCGATCTCGGTCGCGCGACGCGACTGATCGACGACGAGGCGGTCTCCGCAGGCGAAGTCGATGCGCTCCGCGGCAAATTGCAAGCCGCACAGGCCGGGCTCGCCGCCGCGCAGGCGCGCGTCCGGGCGCGCGCGCTCGACGTGTCGTTCACCCAGATCCGCGCGCCGATCGGCGGGCGAATCTCGGATCGCAAGGTCGATGCGGGCAATCAGGTCGCGGGCGGCGAAGGCACCGGCGGGACCGTGCTGACGACGATCAACGCGCTCGACCCGATCTACTTCACCTTCGACGGGTCCGAGGCGCTGTACCTCAAGACCCAGCGCGCGCGCCAACCGGGGACCGCCGCCCCCGCGGTCGAGATCCAGTTGCAGGACGAGACCGCGCATCGCTGGAAGGGCAAGCTCGACTTCACCGACAACGGGCTCGACACGCATTCGGGGACGATCCGCGGGCGCGCGGTGCTGCCCAATCCGGGGTTGTTCCTGACGCCGGGGATGTTCGGCAACATGCGGCTCGCCAGCGCCGGGACCAAGCCCGCGCTGCTCGTCCCCGACGATGCGGTGCAGACCGATCAGGCGCGCAAGGTGCTGCTGACGGTCGGGCCCGACAATGTCGTTACCGCCAAGCCGGTCGTCATCGGCGCGGTGGTCGATGGGATGCGGGTGATCCGCTCTGGCGTCGGCCCCAAGGACCGGATCATCATCAAGGGCACGCAAATGGCGATGCCGGGGGCGAAGGTTGCGCCCACGCTGGGCAAGATCGCCGCGTCGAGCCAACCAGCGGCACCGACGGCGCAGCCGATCGCAGGCGAAGCGACGCTGACCAAATAGCCTCCTTCTTCCCCGGCGAAGGCCGGGGCCCAGTCGGGACGCACTCTCGGCTCCAATCACTGCCGTTCCACAACTGGGCCCCGGCCTCCGCCGGGGAAGGTCGGGTCGTGGGCGCCGTCCAAGGACACGCATCATGCGCTTCTCGCGCTTCTTCATCACCCGGCCGATCTTCGCCGGAGTCATCGCGGTGGTCATCACCATCGTCGGGCTGATCGCGTACATGGGGCTGCCCGTGTCGCAATATCCCGACATCGTACCCCCCACCGTCACCGTCAGCGCGGTCTATCCCGGAGCGTCCGCCGAGACGGTCGCCGAAACCGTTGCCGCGCCGATTGAGCAGGAAATCAACGGCGTCGACAACATGCTGTACCAGTCGTCGCAATCGACTGGCGACGGCAAGGTGACGATCACCGTCACCTTCAAGATCGGCACCAACCTCGATGCGGCACAGGTGCTGGTGCAGAACCGCGTCGCGGTCGCCGTCCCGCGCCTGCCCGAGGACGTCCAGCGGCTCGGCGTCGTCACGCGCAAGACCAGCCCGGACTTCCTGATGGTCGTGAACCTCGTCTCGCCCGACGATTCGCTCGATCGCGGCTACATCTCCAATTACGCGCTGACGCAGGTGCGTGACCGCCTCAGCCGCATCGACGGCGTCGGCGACGTGCAATTGTTCGGCGCGCGCGACTATTCGATGCGCGTGTGGATCGACCCGGGCCGCGCCGCCGCGCTCGACCTGACGGCGGGTGAAATCGTCGCCGCCTTGCGCGCGCAAAACGTCCAGGTCGCGGCGGGCACGCTCGGCCAGCCGCCTTACGCCACGGGCAATGCGTTCCAGCTCAACGTCGAGACACAGGGCCGCCTGACCGATCCCAAGCAGTTCGCCGATGTCGTGATCCGCACCGACACGGATGGTCGCCAGGTCAAGGTGTCGGACGTCGCCCGCGTCGAGCTCGGCGCGCAGGATTATGGCGCGAACACGTATCTTAGCGGCAAGACGACCGTCATCGCCGCGGTGTTCCAGCGCCCCGGATCGAACGCGCTCGGCGCCGCTCAGGCGGTCTCCGCCGAGATGGAGGCTATGTCCAAAAAGTTCCCCAAGGGACTGGCCTACCGCGTTATCTACAACCCGACCGAGTTCATCGCCCAGTCGATCGACGCGGTGAAGCACACGCTGATCGAGGCGATGGTGCTGGTCGTGCTTGTCATTCTCGTCTTCCTGCAGAAGTGGCGCGCGGCGATCATTCCGATCGTGGCGATCCCGGTCTCGCTGATCGGGACGTTCGCGGTGCTCGCGGCGGTGGGCTATTCGCTCAACAATTTGTCGCTGTTCGGGCTGGTGCTTGCGATCGGGATCGTCGTCGATGACGCGATCGTCGTGGTGGAGAATGTCGAACGCAATCTCGAGGCGGGGCTCACCCCGCTCGAGGCGGCGCGCAAGTCGATGGACGAAGTTTCGGGCGCGCTCGTCGCGATCGTGCTGGTGTTGTGCGCGGTGTTCATCCCGACCGTGTTCCTCACTGGACTTTCGGGCGCGTTCTACCGCCAGTTCGCGGTAACGATCTCGACTGCAACGATTATCTCACTGCTGCTTTCGTTGACGCTGTCCCCTGCGCTTGCGGCGATGCTGCTCAAGCCCCATTTATCAACGGACACGGGCGGCCGCGCGACACGGCTCGTCCGGCGCGCGGGTGACGCATTTAACCGCGGATTCGAGCGGATGAGTGCAGCTTATGGTCGCCTCACGCACCGTTTCGTGCAGGCACCACGCAGAATGATGCTGGTTTATGCCGGTTTGATCGCGCTCACTGCGTTCGTCTTTACGGTCACGCCCGCGGGGTTCGTCCCCGCGCAGGACCAGGGCTACTTCCTGACCGTGATCCAGCTTCCGCCGGGCTCGTCGGTCGAACGCACCGATGCAGTGATGCAGAAGGTCGCCAAGCGCATCCTTCCGCTCGCAGGCGTCAAGGGCGCGGTGATGCTCGCGGGCTTCGATGGCCCATCGCAGACGCTCGCCCCCAATAGCGCCGCCGCCTACATCCCGCTCAAGAGCTTTGAGGAGCGGAAGAAACTCGGCGTCACCTTCGCCGGGATCATGGCCGAGGCGCAAAAGGCGACCGCCGACATCAACGAGGCGCGGTTGCTGATCGTGCCCCCTCCGCTGATCCAGGGGATCGGCTCGGCGGGCGGCTATCGCCTGATGGTCCAGGACCAGCAGGGGCACGGCTATCTGGAGATGGGCAAGACCGCCTATGATCTGATCGGCAAGGCCAACCAGACCAACGGCCTCGCGCAGGTCTACACCTTCTTCGACACCGCCACGCCGCGCATCTTCGCGGATGTCGATCGGACCAAGGCGAACATGCTCGGCGTGCCCCCGGAGCGCGTGTTCGAGGCGTTGCAGGTCTATCTCGGCTCGGCGTTCGTCAACGACTTCAACCTGCTGGGCCGCACCTACCGCGTCACCGCGCAGGCCGACTCGCCGTTCCGCAACACGACGGCGGACATCGCCAACCTCAAGACGCGCTCGAACACCGGGCAGATGGTGCCGATCGGCTCGGTCTCGACCTTCCGCGACAAGACCGGACCGTATCGCGTCGTACGCTACAATCTCTTCCCCGCGGTCGAGGTGGATGGCGACACCGCCAAGGGCTCGTCCTCGGGCCAGTCGCTGGTCGCGATGGAGAAGCTCGCCGATACTGCCTTGCCCACCGGCTATGCGCATGAATGGACTGGCATCGCCTATCAGCAGAAGTCGGCGGGGAGCACCGCCGCGGCGGTCTTCGGCATGGCGGTGGTGTTCGTCTTCCTCGTGCTCGCCGCGCAATATGAGAGCCTGACGCTGCCGCTCGCGATCATCCTGATCGTGCCGATGTGTCTGCTCGCCGCGATGACCGGGGTGAATCTGCGCGGCATGGACAATAACGTCCTCACGCAGATCGGGCTCGTCGTGCTGATCGCGCTCGCTGCCAAGAACGCGATCCTCGTGGTCGAGTTCGCCAAGCAGGCGGAGGAAGAGGATGGTCTCACGCCGATCGAGGCCGCGGTGCGTGCCGCGACCGACCGTCTGCGCCCGATCCTGATGACGAGCTTCGCGTTCATCCTCGGCGCGGTGCCGCTAGTGATCGCCGAGGGGGCTGGCGCGGAACTTCGCCAGGCGCTCGGGACGGCGGTGTTCTTCGGGATGATCGGCGTGACCGGCTTCGGGTTGCTGTTCACTCCCACCTTCTACGTCGTCGCGCGCGCGCTGGCGCAGCGGTTCGAACGCCGCCGCCCCACCCCAACAGCCGTCACGCCATATGGCCCCGTCGCGCCGCACGCGCTGCAGCCAGCCGAATAGGACCGACCATGAAAACCCTCCTGCTCACCGGGCTCTCCGCGCTTGCACTCTCCGCCTGCGCGGCTGGTCCGAACTACGTCGCCCCCCCGGCCCCACCCAAGGCCGCCGCGCCGTTCGTTTCCGCGAGTGCCGCGACGGTCACGGCCCCGGCCGACCAGAATTGGTGGCGGATGTACCGCGACCCGGTCCTCGACGGTCTCGTCGCGGATGCGCTCGCGACGAACACTGATCTGCGCGTCGCGGTCGCGCGGCTCGACAGCGCGCGCGCGTCGCTGCGCGGTGCCAAAACCGACCGCGAACCGCAGATCAACGCGGGCGCGAGCGGCAATTACGCCCGCACCTCGCAATTGCAGAACCTCCCTGGTTTCGACCGCGAGCGTGCCACGTACGACGTCGGGCTCGACGTCAGCTACGAAGTCGACCTGTCCGGCCGCATCCGCCGCAATGTCGAGGCCGCGCGCGGCGATGTCGGCGCGGCGCAGGCGGATGCCGATGCGGTCCGCGTCTCGATCGTCGCGGCGACGACGCGCGCTTATGTCGACGCCGCCTCTTCGGTGAAGCGGCTTGGCGTTGCACGCCGCATCGTCGATCTGCTCGACAAATCCACCACCCTGACCGGCAAGCGCGTCGACGCGGGCCGCGCGTCGCGGCTCGATGCGGTGCGGATCGCTGCGCTCCGCAGTCAGCGCGCCGCGCTCATCCCGCAGATCGAAGCCGAGCGCCAGGCCGCGCTGTTCCGGCTCGCCACGCTCACCGGCCGCACCCCGCAGGACCTCCCCGCCGCCGCCGGCGCGCGCACCACTACCCCGCGGATCGACCAGCCGATCCCGGTCGGCGACGGCGCGGCGCTGCTCGCGCGCCGCCCCGACGTCCGCGCCGCCGAACGCCGCCTCGCCGCCGCCACCGCGCGGATCGGCGTGCAGACGTCGCAGCTCTATCCGCAGATCTCGCTCGGCGGGTCGATCGGCTCGACCGCGCTGACGGTGGGCGACATCTTCACCGGCGGCCCGGTGCGCTGGCTGGTCGGTCCCTTGCTCAACTGGACGCTCAACCAGTCCGCCGCACGCGCGCGGATCGCGGGCGCGCAGGCGGACACGCGCGGCGCGCTCGCCAGCTTCGACGGAAGCGTGCTGACCGCGCTTGAGGAAACCGAAACCGCGCTCTCCAACTACGCGCGCGAACTCGATCGCCGCACGCACTTGCAGGCCGCGCGCGACAGTGCGGAGGCGGCGGCGCGGATCACGCGCGCCCGGCAACGCGAGGGGACTATCGATTTCCTTGAGGTGCTCGACGCCGAACGGACTTTTGCCGACAGCGAGGCCGACCTTGCCACCGCGGATGCGCGTATTGCCGATGCACAGGTTGACGTCTTCCGTGCGCTTGGGGGCGGCTGGCAAGCGTAGCAAGATCAACGATCGGTTGGTCTTTGCGCGCCTGCGACAGGCTTGCTTCGGTGTCGCGAGGAGGGGCTCCTTGCCGGAAGGCCGGATCGGCTTTGCGCGGAGGCGACGGGTATGGCGGTCATTACGGCAAAGACGAAAGCGATCAGCAGGCCGAAATCGACAGACGTGGTGCTGCCTGCAAACGGCAACATGCTCACTAGGAGCGTGCGTTTGGCACCGCCAACCAAAAGCCGATCCGCAAAGTCGATTTGGCCAACTGGCTGGAGCACCGCGTTCGAGACGAATACCGCCAGCAATACGCTGCCAATGACGCCCGTCCCGCTTGCCAATGCCACGAACCAGCTCGACGCCCGTGTGGAGCCCACACCGAGTCCCAAACCCCCTGTGGCTTTCAACCCATCCAGGCTGACGGTATTCCAGTACAGCCGTTCCTCAAAAGAACTCGTCGATGTCTTGTGCACGACGGCTGCGTCAAAAACTTCCGCGATGTTCGCCCCGATGTTCGGCAGCACGGTCAAGACGAGCCCCGCAGCCACCGCCAGACTGGTCAGGGCACCGAGATTTGCGCGAAGTCGGCCGGCCGCAGCGCCACCCTGGCCACGAACGAGCAGGACGATCGTGTCGAACACCACGACGGCCAGCAACACGACCAGACCAGCCAGCGCACCCGAGGAGGTCGACAATGCCGCCATCAGCAGACACGACCAGCCGACGGGTGCGCCAAGCCAGCGCCAACCGCGACTGAGCCCCTCCCCCGGGCGCATCAACGTGATCAGCGATCCGAACGACAGGGCGACATAGCCGAAGCCGGACGCTTCGGGGTGCAGCCCCACGACGCGCCGCGTGCCACCCAATTCGGCGTGGGTCAGCAAGGTGTAACTCGCGGTACGCAACGGATCGAGCAGAGCACTGCCAAACGTCGCCATATCGGCGATCCCGGTAATGACCACCGCCACACCGCCGATGACCAGGCCCTTACGACACATCTGGCGGCCGTGTCCGTTTGACATCAGGACAAACATGGCCAGTGTCATCACACAGGAGTTCGTCAGGTAAAGGCCTTGGGTAATGTTACCGATGCTCGGGGCAAGCGGCGTTAGTTGCTGGATGTTTAACCCCATCGTTGGTGCACCGGCGAAGACCCATGGAGCCATTACAGTGAGCAGCAAGGCATAGACCAGGAACGCCATCAGCACGCCAAGGTGGCGCCAGTTCAACGCCGCGTCGACGATGGCGGCAGCATCCGCCTGCAAGACCACCCGGACGATCACGATCGACGACAAGATCGTAACCGGAAGCAGAGTAACACCGCCAACCATCTCGAGCGGTACCACGGCCAGGGTTCCAAAACTAATACTGATGAACAGCCCGTAGACAACCAGACGCAATGGTAACCATATGGCTACAACCGCGAATAGCCAGAACAATGCCAGGATCATCGAGCGCCACCCGTCGCCGCCACCTCAAGTCAGCATAGACGACGAATATCTTGCTGAACATGGCAAGTTGGCAAGGCAGTTAATCGACCGGAATATGTCTATTTGCCCGAGAGCTTTCAAATTTATCAACCGTGCGAATCGGTGCGGCCAGCCGCATATCAGGTCGCGCAATGCGGCGACTCAAACGACATTAGTCGCCCGCTCAGAACACTCTCGTCACTATCCGCTGATCAAACGTTCGGCTTCACGAGCAAGACGACCGAGCGCCGTCAGATCGGGCGCTTCTTCCCGGGGAACCGTGTCGATGACGCATAACGCCCCGAGCGCATATCCCGCGCGATTGACCAGTGGGATGCCCGCATAGAAGCGGACGAACGGCGCATGTGTGACCGTCGAGATTTGCGCGTATCGCTCGTCCGCCCGGGCGTCGAGGATCACGAGCGGTTCGCCAGGGCGGAGGATGACCCTGCTGCAAATCGACGCGGAACGGGGCGTTTCGGTAATGTCTAAGCCGTGCCCCGCCGCGATCCACTGACGGTTGCGATCGATGATCGAGACGGATGCGATCGGAGTTCGTGCAACGGCAGCGGCCTGATTGACGATCCGCTTGAGTTCCACCTCGCGTTCGGTCGTCGTTTGCCGGGCGGCATCGACTGCGATCTGGCGCCGTTGTTCCAGAACTGCCTCGTCCGCGGTCGCCCAATGCTGCATCACTTCTCGCTTCCGTACATCGGTTCCGATCCCTTACCCCTGCCGTCGCAATCCTTATCGAACTCTTTACATCGTGGCGTTTGTGGGGCGACGCCGCCCCGAGTTTCCAGGAGATACGGGCGACGACCGTCAAAGACGTCATTCTCCCGTCATTTCAGGCAGTAATTGCGTCGACCTGTTCGATGAACGCCGCCATTCGGATCGTTTTCGTGACGAAAACGTCCGCTCCCGCCGACCGGCACGACTCCTCGTCCTGGCGACTGCTGAGAACAGTGACCGCCATTACCGGGATGTGCTTCGTGAGCGGGCTCGCCTTGAGCTGGCGGATGATGTCGCGCCCGTCGACATAGGGCAGCCGGATGTCAGTGATGATCGCATCGGGCTGGCTGGCGACGGCTTCGAGATATGCCATCCGTTCGTCGGCCACCAATACGGATTTGTGCCCGGCATTTTCCAGCCACGCAGCGAATAATTTGCGATGAAGCATGTTATCTTCGATCACCAAGACCGTCTTCGTCATACTCACCTTTTATGTCGCATTCTTCCCTACCGGATAGGGAAGAAGGGCACCCGTGTCCAAGATTTGGTAATAACCCATTAGTCACAAAGTTCCCGTGGGATACCGGATGCGCGCTCCCATGTCGGCTACCCCGGCCGAGCGGGTGATCGGCCGGCCGCCATCGCCCGGATAGTTCCGGTTTCCGTTGCACCCCGCGCCTGCTAAGCACTTGCTGTGGATAACGCGAAGCTTCTTCCGGCAGCCAGTGAGCGCGACGCCGCGCCGGATACCGAATTGCCCGCGCGGCAACCCCGCGGCAAGGGACGCCGGTTGCGCGGCGCCATCGCGCACAAGCTCGGCGTGGCGATTCTGTCGGGGGAATTCGCGCCGGGGCAGACCTTGTCGAGCGAGGTCGTCTTCGCCGAATCGCTCGACGTGTCGCGCAGTGCCTACCGCGAGGGTATCCAGGTGCTGATCGCCAAGGGGCTGGTGGAAAGCCGCCCCAAAGCCGGCACGCGCGTATTGCCCCGCGAACGGTGGAACCTGCTCGACCCCGATGTGCTTGCCTGGGCGTTTGCGGGCGAACCCGACCCGCAACTGGTGCGCAGCCTGTTCGAACTACGGGCGATCATCGAACCTGCCGCGGCGGGGCTGGCCGCGACGAATCGGGATCGCACCGACCTGAAACAGATGAAGGAAGCGCTGGCAGCGATGCGCCGCCATTCGCTCGCGACCGATCTCGGCCGCGCAGCGGACCGGCAGTTTCACGATGCGATCCTGCGCGCGACGCGCAACGATGCGCTGGGCGTGCTGAGCGCATCGATCGGTGCGGCCGTCAGCTGGACAACGCAGTTCAAGCAGCGGTTGCGGGCGCTGCCGCGCAACCCGATTCCGGATCACGTGCTGGTCTATGACGCGATCGTGGCGTCCGACGCCGCGGGTGCCAGCGCGGCAATGCGGCGACTGGTCGACCTCGCGCTCGAGGATACGCAAAGCGCGATGGCCAGCTGACCGCGCTGTGTCAGCACCACTGTGCCGCCTGTCCGGTCAGCGTACGGCCCTGGTCACGAGGTTCTTGCCGAAGAACGGAATTACATAATCCTGGAACCGCACGGCGACATCGCTGACGTGGGTCCCGGGATAGATTTCGAAGCTGTTCGCGATTCCGTAGCGGTCCATTGCGGCATGAAGCTTGACGGCATCATCCTTCAAACCGTCCTGATCCCCGACATCCATCGCGATCGCACGATATTGCCGCAGATTGCCGATGTATTGATCGACGAAGGCGAGCGGTGCGTTCGCGGCCCAGCGCGCCAGCACATCGGGTTGCACGACACCGTTCTTCGTCGGCAGATCAAAATAGAAGGGCGGGTTCTTGGGGTTGGGCGACCAGGCAGCGGCGGTGGCGAACTGCGCGCGTCCGCCGAACGGCAGCGCAGCCGCAGCCTCTCGCGTCTGCACCGCTTCGAGTGCGGCACCGGCCTTTGCATCGAATTGTCCCGCATCGCGTGCAGACAGGCAGCACGGGCTCATCATGTAGATCGCGCCGAACATATCGGGGTGACGCATCCCGATCCGGGTCGTGCCATACCCACCCATCGAATGCCCCGCCAGGCCCCGGCTGCGCCGGTCTGCCATCGTCCGATATTTCGAGTCGATCGCGCGAATCAGGTCACGCGCGATGAAGGTCTCGAAATCCCCCGTGGTCGACGCGCTGGAATACATCGACCCGTTATGGACGGTCTTGGAATCGGGGATGACCACGATCATTTCCGGGGCCCCCTTGGCGAACGCGCCCTCGATCGTCTGCGGCACGTGGATCTCGCCGATCCACTGCTCCGCGCCGATGGAATAGCCGTGCAGGGCATAGAGCACGGGATAGCGTCGCGTCGTACTGGCGGCGTAGCTCGGCGGCAATACCACGATGACGTCGCGGTCCGCGGCATTGCCCTCGAGATTACCGACGATCGTCGGCGCATGGACCTTGATTCGCTCCATCGTGACCGGGCGGGCCCCTGCGACGGGCGGGGGAACGTGGGTGGGTACCTGCGCGGCACCGGGCGCGGCAACAGCCGTCAGCAGCACGAGCGCACAGGCGGCTCCGATCGTACGCCCACGCCAAAGCTGCGCCACTTTTCGACGATCGTTCCGCATAGCCATCCCCTCCG
The DNA here is from genome assembly GCA_030433805.1 of Sphingomonas sp. PsM26. GTDB lineage: Bacteria > Pseudomonadota > Alphaproteobacteria > Sphingomonadales > Sphingomonadaceae > Sphingomonas. The sequence continues at coordinate 79,605 of JARUXA010000018.1, forward strand.
CGCGCTTTGCGCCCCCTGCCGCAGCGTTCGCGCGGCAGTATCTTGTCCGTCTATTCGATCGTCCCGTCAAACGCTGAAGCGTTGATCCGGAAGCGCACCCTCAACCGCCCCGCAGCGTCTTCATCACCCACGCACGGATCCTGCCGTAATTGCCGCCGCCCAGCGCCCCGAGAATGCCGTGCTGCGCGTCTGGCAAATGCGCGAGCGGATGCCCATTCGGACGAAAGACGTAATGATCGAAAAACGCACGCCACGCCGCGCGTTCAGCGGGCGGACGCTCGGCGATCGCGATCATCGACAGCAACATCGCGGTATAAGGTGCGTCAGGCCCGGCGGCGAAACCATCCCACCAGTAATTGACCAGCATGTTGAACGGGGCAGTCGCCTCGACCGAATGCCACCATAATTTGGGCATGTACAAGGCATCGCCCGGCGCGAGATCCACGACCATCGCGCGCCCCCGCGCGGCGGGGAAATCGGGATAGCGTGGGTCATCGGTGTCAGCGCCGGCCGCAAGACTGATCGGTTGCCCCGCCATCGTATGGTCGATCGGGCCGACATACAGGTTTCCGATCGCATCGGGCGGATACAGCGTGAAACGGCGTGTTCCCGCCACGACGCACGCGAGATTGTCGAACGTATCGTAATGACAGGCGACCGAGGATGCCGTCCCCAGCCAGATTCGCGGACGGGCGGTGGGCGGTACGATCGGCACGGTGTTGTCGGCTGCAAAGCCCGGGAGATAGGCATCGGTCGGAAGCGACCCGAGATAGATCGACTCGGTTTCGGGTGCATCCGCGGCAGCGATGATGCGACCGAGCGCATCCCCGAACCGGAGGCTTTCCCGCGCAAAGTTGAAGCCCGCCAGATCCTTCCCATAGGTATAGCGGCCCGCAATTGTGGGGTCTCCTACGAATGCCTCGGCAGTCCGCCCGGCATCGAGCCGCGCAAGATAGGCGACCAAGGCCGCACGCGACTGTCCGGACGCTCGCGTTGCCGGCCAGTCGCGACACAGGCCCCGCAGGACGACCGGCATGCCGGGGCGGGCAACGTCGCGAACGAACGCCTCGAGATCTTCCACGCTCGCGCCATCGACGCTGCGAACGGCTGGCTGCGCGCCCGTCACCCGGCAGCGACCCGATCATTACGCAACCGCGCCAGGCGACGGATGTGTTGCAGCGAGGCGATCACGCTGTGAATGCGCTCCAGATCGCCCGATCGGAACAGCTCGAGCACGACGCCATCGTCCAGCTCGGCGAGCGCGTCGCGGCTTATGGTGTACAAGCCTTCGACACTCAGCCGCTCGCCGTCGTCGAAACTGAACGACAGATCGATCGGTTCGGCCAGCTTGAGCGCCAGCAGACGCGCGATGAACGCATTAGTCCGTGTAACACCGGCATGGAGCTGCCCCAGCGCCCTTTGGACCGAACGTAGCGCCGGGGTAGCGTCACCATCGGTTTCGAACACCGGCGAACCACCCCCAACGGCGAAGCGCGAATGCTCCGGATCAATCGCGATCGCGTCTTCAGCGATATAGAACCCTTCGCGCACAACGTCATGCAGACGACTTGCCGGCTCGCCATCGGGCTCGTCACGAACAAGGTTCTCCCCGGGCTTGAGCCCGAGCATGGCACCAGCATAGAAGTCGCCGGTTTCCGCATTCTTGCAAAACAGGATGGGAAAGTGTGCGCCAGCCGACTCGATCTCGTCGAGAACGACTTGCACGAAATGCCGGTCACCCGACGTCGGTGCGGCCATTTGGAGTGTGGCGTGGGTATGAATGTTCAATACTTCCAGCGTCGCCATGCCAATCACTCTCTCCGCTTGCCCCGTCGTTGCAGGATACCTTGCGCCGGATACCGCGCCGAAGCCTTATCGCAAAGCTGCAATACCCATTTATCCAATACACCGACAAAACGCTTGCATCCCCAAAGTGGTAGCGATACCACCCCCATCGACACAATGGTCAAGTGAACGACCGAGGTCCACGCGATTCTATCGGCAAACCGCCTGGCGGGCCGGCAGAGCAGCGCGAATAACCGATGAGAAAAATCTCATAAAGGAGGGGATCGATGAAGCATTTTACCCAGCACGACGGCTCCAGTTTCGCGACGCGTCAGCGCCGAAAAGGACTTCTCGTCGGAGCAACCAGCCTGGTTGCGCTCACACTCGCGGCACCAGCGCTTGCACAGACCGCTGACGCGCAAAATGCGCAGACGAACCAGCCCGCCCCCGTCCAGCCGGCCGTTGCAGCCCCCGCCGGCACCGTGACCGCCAGCGAAGCCGGCACCCCGCAGGATCAGGCAACCCAGCCCGCAATCGGCAACACGGCTGGTGCCGAAGGTGAGGACATCATCGTCACGGGCCTGCGCGGTTCGCTCCAGCGCAACCTCGACATCAAGCGCAACGCCACCGGCGTTGTCGACGCGATCTCTGCCGAAGACATCGGCAAGTTCCCGGATTCGAACGTCGCGGCATCGCTCCAGCGCCTTCCCGGTGTGTCGATCCAGCGCTCGGGCAACCGCGGCGAGCCGACCGGCATCACCGTTCGCGGCTTCGGTGGCGATTTCAACACGACGCTGTATGACGGTCGCCGCATCTCGACCGCAACCGGCGGTCGCCAGATCGATTTCTCGACCGTCGGCGTGGACTTCATCGGCCAGTTGAGCGTGTTCAAGACGCCGGACGTGACGCTGTCGTCCAACTCGATCGGCGCGACCGTCAACATCGAGTTCCCCAAGCCGTTCGATCACCCGGGCTTCCGCATGGCGGCAAGCGGTTCGGGCTCGATCCAGGACCGTTCGGGCAAGGTTGTGCCAACCGCGGGGCTGCTGCTCAGCAACACCTTCGCCAATGATACGCTCGGCGTTCTCGCCGACGTTATCTACACGCGCCGCGACACCACCAGCAACCGCGTCTCGGTTTCGGGCTGGGCTGGCGGCTTCTACGCGCCGTGCCAGTTGGCCGGATCGACCAGCACCACGTGCGCGCCTTCGACCGACGTCACTGCGGCTCCCGGCAACCGCGCGAACATCACCGGCTGGTTCCCGCAGCAATATGTGATCAGCCAGGAAGCCGTTAAGGACGAGCGCGTCGACGGCCGGATCGCACTGCAGTGGCATCCGTCCGAGTCGGTGATGGTCACCATCGACGACAATTACTCGCGTCAGGAAATCGTCACCAAGATCCCCGCGCTCGGCGTGTGGTTCAACCAGGGTGCGCTGCGCAACGTCACGCTCGACGAGAACGGCACCGCGGTCAATTTCAGCCAGCCGAACGGCTCGCCGACCGACTTCACTGCGGCGCGTAACACCCAGGTGCTCCAGACCAACCAGCTTGGCGGCAACGTGAAGTGGGACGTGTCGGACAACTTCTCGGTCAACGGCGACGTCGCCTGGGCCAAGAGCTGGCTCAACCCGAGCGGCAACACGATCGGCAGCCAGAACGGCGACATCGGTTATGGCGGCGCGCAGGCGAACAGCGCAGGTGTGTCGATCACCGGCAACAGCAACAACAGCTTCCCGTCGCTCACGCAGACCGGTCCGCGCGGCGACGCCGCCAATTTCCTCAACCAGGGGATCATCGGCTCGCACGTCGTCGTCAACCAGACCCAGAACAACGTCGATGAACTCAAGCAGGGTCGCCTGACCGCGACCTGGAAGCAGGACGATCTGACGATCAAGTTCGGCGGCCAATATTATGAGGACAAGTTCAACCTCAGCAACAAGAGCACCTTCACCAACAATTACTGGCAGGCCTATGCCGGTTATGGTGGCCCGTCGGGCCAGGGTTCGGGCATCGCGCCGCTCCCGTCCAGCCTGTATCAGGGTACGGTCAACCTCGGCAGCAACTTCATCCCCGGGTTCAAGGGAACGTTGCCGTCGTCGCTGATCGTGTTCGATCCGGCTGCCTATCAGAATTACCTGACGAGTCTGGGCAACCCCCAGACGCAGACGATCCCGGGCTTCAACAACGTGACCGGGTTCACGGGCACGTTCGACCAGCAGGTCGACCCGAACAGCGTCCAGCAGATCACCGAAAAGACGTGGTCGCTGTATATGAACGTCGCGTTCCAGACCGAAATCGCGAGCATGCCGTTCCACTTCGCGGCTGGCGTGCGTAACGAGAACACGCATCTCGTTTCGGTCGGCCAGGGGCGCCTGCCGACGTCGATCTCGACCAGCACCGCCGATCCGACGCTGCTCAACCTCAACTTCGGCGCGGTTTCGCCGATCAGTGCGCGCAGCAACTATTCGTACCTGCTGCCGTCGATCGACACGCGCCTCGAAGTCACCGACAAGCTCCAGTTGCGTTTCGATGCGTCGCGCACGCTGACTCGGCCGGGCCTTGGCAACCTCAACCCGGTGCTCGCGGTCGGCGTCGGCCAGCGCGTCGGTGCGCTGACCGGCAGCGGCGGCAACCCGAACCTGAAGCCGTACCTCGCGGACAATTTCGACGTCGCGGCGGAATGGTATTACCAGCGCAACTCGTACCTCTCGGTCGATTTCTTCCTGAAGAACGTCAGCAACTTCATCGTTGGCGGCGTGACGCGGCAGGCAATCAACGGCGTGATCGATCCGACCACCGGCTCGCTCGCCAACTTTGCGGTGTCGCAACAGGTCAACGGTCCGGACGCGACCGTCCGCGGCGTCGAACTGGCGTGGCAGCAGGTGTTCGGCAGCTCGGGCTTCGGGTTCAATGCGAACGCGACGTTCGTCGGCACCAACAAGCCGTATGATCCGACCAACATCTCGCAGACCGGCTTCGCTGTTACAGGCCTTGCCAACTCTGCGAACTTCGTCGGCTTCTACGACAAGAAGGGCTTCCAGCTTCGTGCCGCGGTCAACTGGCGCGACAAGTATCTGCTCCAGTTCGGCCAGAACCAGAATACCAGCAACTTCGGTGCCGAACCGACCTTCGTCAATTCGAGCCTCCAGCTCGACCTGTCGACGAGCTACGATATCAACAAGCACTTCAGCGTGTTTGCCGAGGCGATCAACGTCAACAACAACCAGCAGAGCACGCATGGCCGCTTCGCGAACCAGCTGCTCGACGTGTACGATTACGGCCGCCGCTACGTGGCTGGGGCGCGATACCGCTTCTGATGTTCCTCCCCTGGGGGCGCCACATCGGCGCCCCCTTTTTTTTGTCCCCCAATCTCTGGTAACCGGGTCCATGCAGACCGTCCGCAACATCGTGATCGTCGGCGGCGGGACCGCCGGCTGGCTGACCGCAGGGATCATCGCCGCGCGCCACCAGGGCCGGATGCCGGGTGGCTTCACGGTAACGCTGGTCGAATCCCCCAACACCCCGATCATCGGTGTCGGCGAAGGCACCTGGCCGACCCTCCGCTCGACGCTGTCCAAGATGGGCGTGTCCGAGAGCGACTTCTTCCGCGAATGCAACGCCTCGTTCAAACAGGGCGCACGCTTCGCACGCTGGACCACCGGCGAACCCGACGAGGGCTATTACCATCCGCTGATGTTGCCGCAGGGCTTCACCCGCGTAAATCTCGCCGAGCATTGGATCGCGGATTCCAAGGGCCAGAGCTTTTGCGACATGGTGTCGCCGCAGGGCCTGTTGTGCGACGACGGGTTGGCCCCGAAGACGATCGCGACCCCCGAATTCGAAGCGGTCGCGAATTACGCGTACCATCTCGATGCGGGCAAATTCGCGGGCTTTCTCCAGCGGCATTGCTGCGAAAAGCTCGGCGTGCGCCATGTCCTAGCCGACGTGCAACATGCGACCCAGGCCGAGAATGGCGACATCCTGAGCGTCGTCACCGAACAGGCGGGCGAGATCCCCGGCGACCTGTTCATCGACTGCACCGGCTTTGCCGCGCTGCTGATCGGCAAGACGCTGGGCGTGCCGTTCACGAGCTGTGCCGATACGCTGTTCTGCGACACCGCGCTCGCGGTGCAATTGCCGCACGAGGACCCCGAAGGGCCGATCGCGTCGCACACCATCTCGATCGCGCAATCCTCGGGCTGGATCTGGGACATCGGTTTGCCGACGCGGCGCGGGGTCGGGCATGTCTTTTCGAGCAGCCATATCTCGGACGATGCCGCCGAACAGGAACTGCGCGCCTATCTGGGCCCCGCGGGCAAGGACCTGCCGGTCCGCAAGCTCGCGATCCGCGCGGGGCACCGCGAGACATTCTGGAAGAACAATTGCGTCGCTGTCGGGCTGGCAGCGGGGTTCCTCGAACCGCTCGAAGCGTCCGCGATCGTGCTGATCGAACTGTCGGCGAAGCTGATCGCCGAGCAGATGCCGGTGTGCCGCGAGGTGATGGACATCATCGCCGCGCGCTTCAATGCGACGACCCACTATCGCTGGGGTCGGATCATCGACTTCCTCAAGCTGCATTATGTCCTGACCAAGCGCACCGACAGCGACTTCTGGCGCGACAATGTCCGGCCTGAGTCGATCCCCGACCGCCTCAGCGACCTGCTGACGCTGTGGCAATACCAGCCGCCGTGGTTCCACGACGAGTTCGACCGGGTCGAGGAAGTCTTCCCCGCCGCGAGCTATCAATATGTGCTATACGGCATGGGCTTCCAGACGCAGGTCGAGCGCGCTGCCATCGCGGGCGATACGCGCATCGCCGACCAGGCACGGCGCGAGGCGGCAACGCAGACCGCGCGGATGCGACAAGGCCTGCCGCGGCACCGCGACCTGATCCGCAAGATCGTCGAGCGGGGGCTTCCGACGATCTGACCTGTCCTTCGACCCGGGTCCGGCATCCCCTACCCCGGTGCGCGCCCGCCATTGCACGGCGCGACCGCGTCAGCTTGCTGCCGTAGCCGTAGCCGTAGCCGCAGCCACGCTACGGCTGCAGCTCGACTAAGACGACGCCCTGGCGCGGGATGCGCACGTCGATGCCCGCCGCGGTGGCTGCGATCGGTTCCGCAACCAGGCGCGACGCCGCCTTCAGCTGCGCGACCTGATCCGCGGTCGGTTTTGCCGGGCTGCCGAGGTCCTGCCACGCGCCGAAGGCGTTGGCGTGAGTCGCGTCGACCCGCCACAGGCGCGCGGTCTGCCCATGCTTGCCACCAAGGGCGACATGCACCGCCGCGTCAGGGCCAGCCACATCGTCGTCGTGATAGTTCCACAACAGGATCGCGACCTTCCCGGCCCGGTCGCGCGTTGCCAGCGCGCCGACGTCGGGTGCGCCGCGTACGCCGTTCTGCACGATCGCATCCAGCGCAATCTCGCCGTCACTGGTCGCCGCGACCTGGTCGTCACCGAGCTTCGCGAACAGGCGGAACACGTTGAGCACCGCGAGATCGACACCGTTGCTGGCAAGCTGACGATAGCCCGCGAACCACGGTTGCCCGACGAACGTGTACGACCACGACAACGCCCCCTCCAGCGTCACCCCACGCCGCCGCGCCAGGGTCCACAACCGAGCGTAACTCGCGGCGGTGTAGCTCGCGTAGAGCGGGCCGTTGCGATAGGCGTTCGCCGGCCCGGGGCATGCCGCGCATCCTTCCGGATCATTCTCTCCGATGATGATCGGTTTGCGTGCGAGTGCCGGGATAGCGGCGATCTTGGCGAACCCGGCATCCGCGGTCTTCAACTGGTTGGCGATCCCCATCCGGACATGCCCGTCGACCACGCTCGGCTGCCCCTTGGCATGGAAGGAGAGGAAGTCGGTCGGCGTACCGACCTTGCCGGTCGCATAGTTCTTCCCCGTCGTCACATGCGTGAGGAAATCGTCCATGAACGCATCGCCCGACCCGGCGACGTCGGGGCCGCCGACCCGCGCGGTCGGCAGTGCGCGCCGGACCGCGTCGATCGCGACATCGTGCATCCGGTAGAATTCCTGCGGCTTGCCCGACCAGTAGAAATCGAGATTGGCTTCGTTCCACACCTCGAAATACCAGCGCTCGACTTCGGCGCGGCCGTAGCGCGCGACATTGTGGCGGGTCCATTGATAGACCAACTCGCCCCATTTGGCATAATCGTTGGGCGGATAGGACCAGCCCGCGGTGATCCCCTTATAGTCGTTGCCCGGCTTCCATGCGCGGCGATATGGCACGCCCTTGGGGGCCGCCGACAAGGCCTCGGGCATGAAGCCGATCTCGAGATACGGGCGCACGCCGCGGGCACGATACGTGTCGATGATACCGTCGACGATATGCCAATCGTAGACCGGCTTGCCGTTCTTCTCGGTATAGACGTTCGTGCTGCCCCATTTGAAATCGGCCGTCCCGTCGCCGGTCGTCAGCAAATTGTGCGCGCGGAAATAGACCGCATCGGGCTTCAGCTTCCCGAGTTCGGTAAGTAGGGCGGCACCATCGGGCGCGGTCGCGTAGTTGGGCTCGTCCGCCCCGAAGAAACGCCAGATCGGCGGAAGCGGTGCGACGATCCGGTCTGGATCGACGCGAACCGTTACCGGAAGTGGCGGTATTTCGGATGGAGCGGCGGTTGCCGGCCCGCTCGACAGCAACACTGCGCTCGCCCCGACTGCAAAGCTGCTCAACCGCATCGTCCATCTCCCTTTCGCGCGGCCACTCTTATCGTGCGTGTCCGTCCGGGAGAGCGCTAACACGGAACCCGCGAAGTCAAAACGGCTTGTCTCGAAGGATCTGGCTTAACGGGTTGCCGCAACGGCCACTTCGATCGCGCCGGGGGCAATCTTCGCGGTCACCGGCGTGCAGGCGAGCACTTCGCCATCGATTGAAATGCGTTGCGGCGGGTCGATCGTCACCTTGAAACACTCGCCGACGAAGTCGCGGCTGCACGCATCCTTGTCCCGCAGCTTGAAGAATTTGGCATACCAGTCCCGCGCGAGCGCGACCTTGCTCTGCCCGACCACCGCCTGCAGCAGAAGTTTGCGCGAGCCGACATCCGCCGTATCCGATAGCGCAACCCCGCCGTGATGGCGACCGTTGAGGATCCGCAATTCGGTCGCCCACAGCGTTTGCGATTGAGTCCCGTCGTCGATCGTCAGCCGAAACGCCCGGAACCGCACCGAACATTTCAGCGCCCACATCAGATAACCGACGCGCCCGGCATAGCGCTTGAGCTTGTGCGGCACGGTTTCGCCGATCATCGTCGACAGGCCGATCGAAGCGCCGTTCACGAAGTAATCGTCGTCGATCATGCCCAGATCGACCCGCCGCCGTTGGCCGTTGGCGATCACGTCGATCGCGCCGTCCAGATCCAGCGGCAGATGCAGCGACCGCGCAAAGCTGTTCGCGGTGCCGAGCGGGAGGACGGCGAAGACGCAATCCTTCCCCACCACCTCGTCGACGACGCCCGAAAGCGACCCGTCCCCACCGCCGACGATCACCATGGGCACGCCGCTGGCGACGACAGTGCGCATCGTTGCTTCCATCTCGTCGGGATCCTTGACCGCATGGCAGGCAGTAAGGATGACGCCTGCAGCCACCAGCTTGTCGCGCGCGGTCTCGAACAGATCCTGGCCCTTGCGCGAATGCGCGTTGATAATCAGCGCAGCTTCGCGCGGCAGGGGCTTTGTTTCCATTTCGCAACAACACATGAACTGCGCGGTTGCTCCGGCATCGTGCAGTTAAACCGATCAAGCCTTCCGTACGGCGCGGTTGACCGGCGCAACCGCAATCGTCAGGCGGACGATCATGCCACGCCCCCTTGAGAACCCGGCAATGCGACCCAGCCAGAACCGCCCCGGCGCAGCGCAGTTCGTGGTGTTCGGCGCGGGCGATTTCGCGTGCAATCTCTACTGGCAAAGCGTCTCGCTGTACCTGCTGTTCTTCTACACCGACGTGCTCGGGGTGTCGGCTGCGCTTGGCGGGACGCTCTATATGGTCGGCGCATTGTGGGACGGGATCGCGGACCTGCTCGTCGGAATTGCGGCACAGCGGCCGAGGGTGCGGTATCGGCGGTTCATCGCCTGGGGTGCGGTGCCGTTGGGGATTGCGTTCGTGTTGCTCTATTCCACCCCGGAGCTGAGCGGGGCGTGGCTGGCGGGGGTGATCGGCGCGACGCAGATCCTGTTTCGCACGCTCTATGCGCTGGTCAACGTACCGTATGCGGCCTGGACCGCGCGGTTTAGCCCCGACAGTCGCGATCGCACGATGCTGGCGGGGGTGCGGATGCTGTTCGGGACGATCGCGGCGCTGGTCGTGACGATGGGGACGCCGTGGATCGCGCTGCGCGTGACCGGCAATGCGGCCAGTCAGGCTGGGTTCGCCAGCGCGGCAATCGTTTACGGCGTCGTTGGTGCTGGGCTGTTGCTTGCGCTGGCTTTTGGCGCACGGGAGGCTTTGCCGGCGGCGACGTCCCGGGCGCAGGCACCGCTGTTGACATGCCTGCGGTTGCTGCTCGCCAATCGGGCGTTCGTGACGCTCAATCTGGCGGCGATGGTCGCGGGGCTGGCGGCGGCGGTGCTGACGCAATCGGTGCTGTATTATTTCAAGCATGTCGCGGGGCAGCCTGCGCAGGGGCCGCAGACGCTGGCGCTGATGGCGGTTGCGGGGACGATCGCGGTGCCCGTTTGGTTGCTCGTGACGCGCTGGATCGGGTTGCGCGGGGTCTGGTTCGCGGCGGTCGGCTGGGGGCTGATTTGCCTCGCTATATTCGGCATTTCGCCGGGCGGCGCGGGGACGATCGCGGTGCTCGCCTTGCTGCAGGCGGCGTTTACCGGGTTCAATCTGGTGTTCTGGTCGATGCTGCCCAACACGGTCGAATATGGCGAAGATCGCACAGGCGCGCGGGTGGAGGCGCTGGCGTTCGGGGTCGCGGCCTTGTGGCAGAAGATCGGGCTCGCCGCAGCGGCGGGAGGACATGGCTTGTTTTACAGACACATAGGCTATGTCGCGGGCGCAACCCAAAGCGCGGCCACCGCCGCGGGGATCCGCGACCTGATGCTCTATGCCTGTTCGGCGGGGTTGGTGGCGTCGGCGCTGGTGATGCTGGGCAATCCGCTCAAGCGCGGGGTCCATGCCGCGCTGGTCGAGGATCTGGCACGCCGCGCCGACGTCTGAGGATCAGGGCGCAAACAGTTCGAAGGAGGCGCTAACGCCCTCCGCTTGCGCCGAGGGGGCGACCCACAGGCGGAACTGGCCCGGCTCGACGGTCGGCTTGAGGTCCAGTCCGACGAACTGCAGGTCACTGCGCTTGAGCGTGAACACCACTTCCTGTCGCGCGCCCGCGGCGAGGCGGACGCGGCGGAACGCCTTCAATTCGCGCACCGGGCGCGTGATGCTGGCCGCAACGTCATGAATATAAAGCTGAACGACCTCTTCCGCCGCGCGCGTGCCGCTGTTGGTGATCGTCGCTCGGACGTCGAGCGTTCCATCCCACGCCAGCTTGCCGTCGCCCAATTGCAGGCCAGAATAGCCGATCCTGCCGTAGGTCAGCCCGTGGCCGAACGCGAAGCGTGCGGCGTTGGGGACCTCGCGATAGTGCGCTTTATAGTCGACCCGTGGTCCCTCGGGGTTGGGACGACCAGTCGATTTGTGCGCATAATGGTACGGTTCCTGCCCGGTTGCATACGGAAAACTGACGGGTAGACGCGCGGATGGCGCAACGATTCCGAACAATATGTCAGCAATCGCCGGGCCGGATTGCGACCCGAGGAACCACGTCACCAGGATCGCGGGCGCATCGAGCACCGCGCCCGACAAGGCCAAGGCGCGCCCGTTCCGCAAAGCGACGACGATCGGCTTGCCCGTCGCCGCAACCGCCGCGGCGAGCGCCATTTGCGCCGCCGGGACGACGATATCGGCACGCGATTGCGCCTCGCCCGACATGTTTTGCGCCTCGCCGACCGCAAGAATGACGATATCGGCGGCATTTGCCGCCGCCACTGCCGCCTCGATCCCGCCGGGAAGCGGCGCGTCGATCCCGGATCCGTCAGTCGCGGTGACCGAGGCGGCATCATCGACCAGCGCACGGACCCCGGTCAGCAGGTCGACCGCTTCCTTGTCCGATCCGTAGACGTTCCACGGGCCGATCAGCTCACGCTGGCCTTGCGCGAACGGCCCGATCAGCGCGATCCGCTTGCCCGAGCGGGGCAGCGGCAACAGGTCGCCGTCGTTCTTGAGCAGCACGATCGAACGCCGCCCCGCATCGCGTGCGAGCGCGAGATGCGCCTTGGTCCGCACGCGGGTGCGTTCGCGCTTGGGGTCGATCCGGCGGAACGGGTCGTCGAACAGGCCGAGCGCCTGCTTGGCGAGCAACACCCGGCGCACCGCCTGATCGAGCCGCGCCATCGGCACCGCGCCCGATGCCACGAGCGCGGGCAGATGGTCGCGGTAGAAGTTGCTCTGCATGCTCATGTCGACCCCCGCCATGAACGCCAGCCGCGTCGCTTCGCGTGCGTCGGCGGCAAAGCCATGCGCGATCAGTTCCTCGTCGCCGGTATAGTCCGACACGACCAGTCCGCCGAAGCCCCATTCCTTGCGCAAGACCGTGTCGAGCAGCCACGGATTGGCGGTCGCGGGGACGCCCGAGATTTCGTTGAACGACGCCATCGTCGATCCCACGCCAGCGCCGAACGCCGCCTGGAACGGCGGGAAATACACGTCGCGCAGCGTCCGTTCGGACACGTCGACCGAATTATAGTCGAGCCCCGCCTCTGCCGCACCATAGGCCGCAAAGTGCTTGGCGCAGGCCATCACCGCGTCGTCGGCGGTGAGCCCCTTGGTCCCCTGGAACCCGCGGACTCGCGCGGCGGCCATTATCCGGCCGAGGAATACGTCCTCGCCCGCACCTTCGACCGCCCGGCCCCAGCGTTGGTCGTGGGCGATGTCGACCATCGGCGCGAAGGTCCAGTCGATCCCGGCGGCGGACGCCTCGACCGCCGCGGCGCGCGCGGTCTGTTCGGCGAGATCGGGATCGAAGCTTCCCGCTTCGGCCAGCGGCACGGGGAAAACGGTGCGGAAGCCGTGGATGACGTCGGCGGCAAAGATCAGCGGGATCTTGAGCCGCGCCTCGCGCATCGCGACGGTCTGCATCCGCTGCGCCATGTCGGTGCCGTGCCCGTTGAAGACACCCCCGAGTTGCCCGGCGCGGACTTCGCCCAATTGTGCGTCGAACGTCGCACCAGCCTTGGTCGGATTGAGCGCGTTGGCCGCGCCCCCCGCCCAGGCGGCGGCGTTGAGCGTCAATTGCCCCGCTTTCTCCGCGACCGTCATCCGCGCGAGCAGCGACTCGATCATCGGAGACGCCGCCATCGCGTCGACTCGGGCCAGCAGCGCGCGCGCGGGACTCGCCGCCCACGCCGAGACAGCCCCTGCCCCCAGCAGCATTGCGCGCCGTGAAATGCCCGACGATTCCATTGCTTAACCTCCTGTTGGGGGGACCTTCCGCCGCCCTGCCCGTGCCCCGAAATGCCCGGTCTTGAACACCGTTAATGAATGATGTAACCGGTTACATCAAGCAGGGAGATCGGCAGGGCCACAGTCCCAGTCGGCGGAATGTGACGCGGGGGGAGCATCCTTCGCATCGCTCAAAGGAAGGGTGTTCTCGAACAATGGCGCATGCCACGATCCGCGATGTTGCGCGCGAAGCCGACGTATCGGTCGCGAGCGTGTCGCGTGCGCTGAACGGGCACAGCAACGTCCGGCCCGAACTGCGCCGTCATGTCGAAACGGTTGCCGCCGCGCTCGGGTACGTGCCCCACGCCGGCGCGCGCAACCTCAGCATGGCGCGCGCGAATGCGATCGGCGTGGTCCTGCCCGACCTGCACGGCGAGTTCTTCTCCGAGACGCTCCGCGGGATGGACCGCGCCGCGTCCGAACGCGGGCTGCACCTGTTGCTGTCGAACCTGCACGACGGCGACCGCGCGGTGGGGATGCTCCACACGATGCGTGGGCGGGTCGACGGGCTGATCATCATGGCGCCGCATATCGACCCCGCGCTGTTGCTGGCCGGTATCCCGCCGAGCATCCCCGCGGTGCTGGTCAATTGCGCTGCGCCGGGCAAGGATCGCCCGACGTTGCAGGTCGACAATGTCGCGGGTGCGCGCACGATGACCGAGCATCTGATCGCGACCGGGCGGCGTGCGATCGTCCATCTGTCCGGACCGGAGAGCAATGCCGAGGCGCGCGAGCGTATCGCCGGATACCGCACCGCGATGGATGCCGCCGGGCTGCCGCAGCGGATCATGGAGGGCGACTTCATGCAGGAGACCGGTGCCGCGCTGACGCCGCAGATCCTGCACGACCACCCCGACGCCGACGCGATCTTTGCCGCCAATGACATGATGGCGATCGGCGCGATGATCGCGCTTCGCGCGGCAGGCGTCGACGTGCCCGGGCGGATCGCGCTCGCCGGCTTCGACGACATTCCGCTGTCCCGCCTGATCTCGCCTTCGCTCACCACGATGCACGTCGACATCGCCGGGATCGGAGAGCGCGCGGTCGCGCGGCTGACCGAAGCGATCGCAGGATCAAAGGATCACCAGCTCGAGATGTCGTTGCCCGAGCTGATGGTGCGAGAAACGACACAAAAAAAGCCCGCGTAAGTCGGGCGTAAGCAGGGAACACGAGTATGAGTATGCGTAACCAGAAGTTTCTCCGGCTGTTGCTCGCAAGCGCAGCCGTCTCCGCCGCGAGCGTTGCCGCGGTCCCCGCCTTCGCACAGACCAGCACTGCCGCGATCCGCGGGCAGGTCACCGATGCGGCAGGCTCCCCCGTCGCGGGCGCGAGCGTCGCAGCCGTCAGCAGCGACACCAACCAGACGGTCCGCGCGACCACCGATGCCACCGGCAATTACAGCCTCAACGGCCTGCGTCCCGGATCGTATCAGGTCACCTCGACCGCGACCGACGGGCAGACCGCGACCCAGCTCATCACCGTCGCGATCGGCCAGACCGCCTCGCTCGACGCGACCGTCGCGCCCCCCGGCTCGACGCCGGATGCGGCAGGCGGCAGCGGCAAGGACATCGTCGTCACCGGCAGCCGCCTGACCGAGACGCGCACCAGCGAAATCGCGACCAACGTCAGCCAGGCGCAGATCCGCGCGCTGCCGCAGACCGACCGCAACTTCCTGTCGTTTGCCGCGCTCGCGCCGGGCGTGAAGTATAATGACGGCGAGACCGGCAAAGGGATCCAGTCGGGCGCATCGACCGCGAGCCAGGTCAACGTCTTCATCGACGGCGTCAGCCTGAAGAACAAGCTGAGCGAAGGCGGTATCGCCGGGCAGCAGAACAGCCGCGGCAATCCGTTCGGGCAGCTCGCGGTGCAGGAATTCCGCGTGCTGACGCAGAATTACAAGGCTGAGTATGAGCAAGCCGGGTCCGCGATCATCACCGCGGTGACCAAGTCGGGCACCAACGAGTTCCACGGCGAAGTGTTCGGCCAATATACCGGCAAGGGCCTGTCCGAGACGTCGTTCATCGACAAGCGCGACGGCAACCCCAAGCCCGATTTCACGCGCAAGCAATATGGCATCGCGCTCGGCGGCCCGATCATCAAGGATCGACTGTTCTTCTTCGGCACTTATGAGGGCAACGACCAGAACCGTGCGCTCAATGTGAAAAGCACGGGTTCGGCGGATGCGGTCAACGAATTCAATCAGGTTTCGGGCCGCCGGCTCTCCGACTTCGAGGCTCCGTTCATCAGCCCGTTCCGCGGCGATTTCTACTTCGGCAAACTGACGCTGACCCCGGACGATCGCCAGACCTTCGACGCGTCGTTCAGCCGTCGTCAGGAAACCGACATCCAGAATTTCGGCGGCAACGTGTCGTTCGAGAACGCCGAGAACAAGCGCAACACGATCGACACCTATCAGTTCAAATGGGCGTATAAGGGCGACAAGTTCGTCAACGAATTCAACGCCAACTACCTGTCCTATACGTTCAACCCGACATCGCTCAATCCCGATCTGCCGACCTATGACTATAGCGGCGTGATCATCTTCGGCGGCAAGGATTCGACCCGCAAGCAAGTCCAGCAAAGCTATACGCTGCGCGACGACTTCACCTATTCGGGGATCGACAGCCATACGTTCAAGGTCGGCGGCCGGGTCGAAATCACCGACATCACGTTCGACAACCGCCTGTATGTCCAGCCGCGCTACTCCTTCCTGCGCGAGCCGCAGAACAACCTCAACTTCACCTTCCCGGGTGAAGCGCGGCTCGGCCTCGGCAACGGGCTGATCCAGGGGTCGAACACGCAGATCGGCCTGTATGCGCAGGACGATTGGGACATCACCGGGCGGCTGCAGCTCAATCTCGGCGTGCGCTGGGATTATGAGACGAACGCGGTCAACAACGACTATGTCACGCCCGTCGCGGCGGCGGCGGCGTTGCGGTCGTTGCCGGCGACGTCCTACTTCAATCCCGAGAATTACATCTCGACCGGGACCAACCGCAAGCCGTTCGCCGGCGCGATCGCGCCGCGCGTCGGCTTCTCGTGGGACATCAAGGGCGACCGCACGACCGTGATCTTCGGCGGGTTCGGGCGCTATTACGATCGCAACAACTTCAACAACACCGTCGACGAGCTGTCGCGCGCGATCAATCCGGTCGGGATCTTCCGCTTCTCGGCGGACGGCCAACCGCGCAACGGCTTGCCGACGATCCAGTGGAATCCCGCCTATGGCACGCGGGAGGGCCTGCTCGCGCTGCGCGCGGCGTCGACCAGCGCGGGGGCACCGGAGCTGTTCGCGGTCCAGAATAACGCCAAGCCCCCGGTCAACGACCAGCTCAGCTTCGGCGTTCGCCAGCGGCTCGGGGTGTTCGAGGCGTCGGTCACGGGGTCGTACCAGCGCGGGCGCAACGGTTACACCAACATCTTCGCGACCCGCAACAACGGCGGGTTCGGCACGTGCTGCAACACGTCGTCGCTTACCCAGTTCGGCTTCTCCAACGCGCTGATCGGGTTCGACGGGCTCGACACGCGCTACAAGGCGGTGTTCGTCACGCTCGACAAGAACTATACCAAGACGTCGGGCTGGGGCCTCAATATCGCCTATACGCTGTCGAAGGGCGAGCAGAATGGCGGCGACCTGTTCAGCCTCGATCAGGTCACGCCCGACGCCTATGGCTGGCGCCCGCGCGACGGCGACGAACGGCACCGCGTCGTGGTGTCGGGGATCGTCGACCTGCCGCTCGGCTTCCAGTTCGCCACGCTCACCACGCTCGGCAGCGGGCAGGCGTTCCTCGTGACCGACGGGACCAACGGCTCGACCTCGGGCTTCAACGATTTCAGCGCACGCTACCCGCAGAAGAACTGCATCGGCATGTTCGCCTTCTGCGAGGTCAACGTGACGCTGTCGAAGAAGATTCCGGTGTTTGGCAAGGATACGCTCGAAGCTGCAGTCGATGTGTTGAACGCGTTCAACAACAACAACTTCTCGGGCTTCGACGGCTTTTTCAACAACACCGTCAACCCCGCCACGGGGCGTGTCACCGACACGCTCGACCCGGCGCGGATCGGCACGTCGCTGCTGACGCTGCCGCGGCGGATCCAGTTCCGGCTCGGGTATCGCTTCTAAGGCATCCCTGCCGAGCGGACGGCGTCGCAGCGCCGTCCGCTTCTTTTTGTCCGAATGTGTTGCGTGAGGCTCACCCGATGATCGACCGGCGGCATTTCCTCGGCTCCGGTGGGCTGGCGCTCGTCGGTCTGGCGAGCGGCGGGATCGCCGCGCCGCGGCGGCGGACGCGGCCCAAGGCGATCATCGCGCCGCAGGAGCCGCTGATCGGCGACCTGCAACGCCGCACCTTCCAGTATTTCTGGGACACGACCGATCCGGCAACGGGTCTTGCGCCCGATCGCTGGCCGACGCCGTCCTTCGCGAGCATCGCGGCGACGGGGTTCGCGCTGACCGCTTACCCGATCGGGGTGGTCAACGGCTGGATCACCCGCGACCAGGCGCGCGCGCGGACGCTCGCCACGCTGCGCTTCTTCGCCAATGCGCCGCAAGGCCCTGCCCCCAGTGGTACTGCGGGGCACAAGGGGTTCTTCTACCATTTCCTCGACATGCAGAGCGGGACTCGCTTCCGCCAGACCGAGCTGTCGACGATCGATACCGCGTTGCTGCTCGGCGGGGTGCTGTTCGCGCAAAGCTGGTTCGACAACGATCATCCGGGCGAGGCGCAGATCCGCGCGCTCGCCGAGCAGATCTACGCCGCGGTCGACTGGACGTGGTTCACCCCGCGCGCGCCGTTCGTATCGATGGGCTGGCACCCCGAACGCGGCTACATCCCGAGCGACTGGGACATCTACAATGAATCGCTGATGATGTACCTGCTCGCGCTCGGATCGCCGACGCATCCGCTGCCGGCCGACACCTGGAACGCGTGGACCGACCGCTTCGCGCCGTCGTGGAGCAACCGCTGGGGCGAGCCGCACCTCGCCTTCCCGCCGATGTTCGGGCACCAATACAGCCAGACCTGGGTCGACTTCCGCGGCATCCGCGATCGCTTCATCGCCGCCAAGGGCATCGATTATTTCGAGAACAGCCGCCGCGCGACCTACGGCCAGCGTGCTTATGCGATCGCCAATCCCGGCAAATTCGCGGGCTATGGCGCGGACTGCTGGGGGCTGACCGCGTGCGATGGGCCGGGAGACTTCAAGCTGACGGTCGACGAGGTTCCGCGCAGCTTCTTCAGTTACTCGGCGCGCGGGCCGGATGACCGGGACGACGGCACGATCGCGCCGACCGCGGCGCTCGGATCGATCGCGTTCGCGCCCGAAATCGTCCTCCCCGCAGCGGGCGCGTTGCACGAGCGCTATGGCCGCGGAATCTACCAACGCTACGGCTTCATCGACTCCTTCAACCCGACGCTGACCACCGCGCGGCAGGACATGCGCCACGGCCACGTCGATCCCGGGATCGGCTGGGTCGACCGCGACTATATCGGCATCGATCAGGGGCCGATCGTCGCGATGATCGAAAACCGGCGGACTGGCCTGATCTGGCGGACGATGCATCGCAACCCGCATCTTCGGCGCGGACTCCAGCGTGCGGGGTTCACAGGCGGATGGCTCGCCTGAACGGAGCATTACGAAAGCGTTTCCCAACCGCGCGCGCCCTTTCGGTTCGGCGCAAATCGTCAGCATTTTGGCGCACGCCTATTGCCCATCGCCCGCGTAGGAATAGCCTCTGACATCCAAGCAGCGTTCGAGTCGGCCGCCATGCGACGGTCGATCGATACGCCGCGAGTGACAGGAGAGCGGTCATGGGCCTCGACGCCACGGAACATGCGGGAGAGCCACGCGCCATTCTGGTGAGCGTGGCAGGCGACCCGCCGGCGCAGGGCGGGATCGAGCAGGTGATGCTGGACCTCGCCAAATTTCATAACGGTCGCTGGGCTTTGCAACTGGACGCGGCATTCGCGCACCGCAAGACGCCGGTAGTGATCCTGGCACAGGGGCTGGCGTGTCTCGCCGTATCGTGGTGGGCGCAACTGTCGCCGCGCAGCTATCTGCGCTCCGTGCGGGGTGCAGTGTTCGATTCGCCGCTGTCGGTGGATTTCCCGCATGTCGCGGCAGCCGCAAGCTTTCGGACCGGCCCGACCTACCGCCTGCCCTTCCCCTCGGTGGTCGTCAGCGACGCGTCGTTCCAGATCGAGCAGGTTCTCGCGCTGGCCGACAAATGGGGCAGCCAGTTCGTCGCGCAGCCCTCAGACCTCGACGCGGACCATACCAACCGCCACGCCTCCTCGGACGGCGCCGCTGCGTTGCTGGCCCATGCCGGCTTGCTCGACCGTGCCGATACCGAATTGCAAGGACGCGCGAAGGGGCTCGGGCTGCGCTCGCTTCCCGCAGACGGCAGGGGGTGACATGATCCCGCCGTTCGGAGCCGCCACGTGCAAGGCGATCCTCACAAGCGGTTGATTGACAGCGGGTTTAACCTCACCCACACATTGTTCGATGCCCGCCTTGCCGCAGTCCACCCCCCTGGCGCTGCCGCCGGAATATGATCGCTTCGTCGAGGAGCAGATTGCCTCCGGTGCTTACCGCGATGCCGATGACGTCCTCGTGGCGGCAATGGCGTTGTTGCGGGCACGCGAGGCGGCGAAACAGTCCGCCAGCCCGCACCCGCAATGGCCGCATGACGGTGGCACCTGCGGCAGCATCCTGCGTGCCCGCGACTGGAGCAAGACTGCGCTTGGCCCGATCGAGGATTGGCCGCCCGAACTGCGCACGACCGTCACCAACATCCTGCATTCCCCCGTCGCGAAGGTCCTGATGTGGGGGCCCGACCACATCATGCTGTATAACGATCCCTATCGCGCGATCGCAGGGGATCGTCACCCCGCGGCGTTCGGGATGCCGGTGGCCACCGCCTTCCCCGACGTGTGGGACTGGAACCGTCCGATCCTCGAGGCCGGCTATCGCGGCGAACGTATGTCGCACCGCGACCAGCCGATCGTGTTCGACCGCCCCGACGGGCAGGAAACGATGGTCCTCGACATGTTCTATACCCCCGTTCACGATGCGGAGGGCCGCGTCGGCGGGATCATGTGCACGATGGTCGACAATAGTGCGCGGGTCGATGCCGAGCGCCTCGTTGCGGCGACGGCGGCGGAATTGCGCCGGATCACCGATGCGGTGCCGATGCTCGTCGCTTATGTCGATCGCGATCAGATCTACCGGTTCGCCAACGGCTGCTACCGCGACTGGCTCGACATCGATCCCGACACGATGGTGGGAGAAACCGTCGAAACGGTGCTCGGTCCGGATCTTTACGAACAGCGCCGTCCGTCGATAGAGCGTGCGCTGGCCGGCGAGCGTTTGTTCTCCGAAGCGATGCTGCACCATCGCGACGGATCGTTCCGGCGCAGCGAGATCCGCTATATTCCGCATGTCGACCCCGACGGATCGATTCCCGGAGTCCATATCCTTGCGATCGACATTGAGGATCGCGCCCAGCGCGAAGACGCTCTGGCGGTCAGCAATGGCCGGTTTCGCACCGCGATGGATGCGATTCACGGAGTCCTCTGGACCAATAGCCCTGACGGACGAATGACCGGCGAACAGCCGGGCTGGGCTGCGCTGACCGGCCAGTCGACCGAAGCGTATCAGGACTATGGCTGGGCCGACGCGCTCCACCCGGACGATGTCACGCCGACCACGCAGGCGTGGCGCGCCGCGCTCGCCGCCAAGGCGATGTTCGTGCACGAGCATCGCGTGCGGCATCATTCGGGCCAGTGGCGCAATTTCGTGGTGCGCGCGCTGCCGCTGCTCGACGATGCGGGGGAGATCCGCGAATGGGTCGGCGTCCACACCGACATCACGCACCAGCGCGCCGCCGAGGCGGCGCTGCGCGAACAGGCCGAGAAGCTCGCGCGCGAGGCGCTCCACCGTCGCCGCGCCGAGGATCAGTTGCGCGTGCTCAACGAGGAACTGGAAGCGCGCGTGATCGCGGAGATCGACGAACGCCGCCAGGCCGAAGCAAAGCTTGCGCAGTCGCAGAAGATGGAGACCGTCGGCAAACTGACCGGCGGCGTAGCGCACGACTTCAACAATCTGCTTCAGGTCGTGTCTGGCAATCTGCAATTGCTGGCGAAGGACATCGCGGGCAACGACCGGGCCGAGCGGCGTGTCGCCAATGCGATGGCGGGTGTCTCGCGCGGTGCGAAGCTCGCCGCGCAATTGCTCGCGTTCGGCCGGCGGCAGGCGCTCGAGCCCAAGGTCGTCAACGTGACTCGCTTCGTCCGCGCGATGGACGACATGTTGCGCCGCGCGATCGGTGAGGGGATCGAAGTCGAGACGATCGTCGGCGGGGGCCTGTGGAACACTTTCATCGATCCCGCACAGGTCGAGAACGCCTTGCTCAACCTGGCGATCAACGCGCGCGACGCGATGGAAGGCCAGGGCAAGCTCACGATCGAACTCGGCAATGCGCATCTCGATGACGACTATGCCAAAGCGCATGATGACATCACACCGGGCCAATATGTCATGCTGGCGGTGTCGGATACGGGCAGCGGGATGCCGCCTGAAGTGATCGACCGGGTGTTCGAGCCGTTCTTCTCGACCAAGAGCGAAGGCAAGGGTTCGGGGCTTGGCCTGTCGATGGTGTACGGGTTCGTCAAGCAATCGGGCGGCCACGTGAAGATCTATTCGGAAGTGGGCGAAGGCACCACGATCAAGCTGTATCTTCCGCGCGCGATGCAGTCCGAGGACGTCGAGGTGGCGACGGTGATCGGGCCGATCGTCGGGGGCAGCGAAACCGTGCTGGTCGTCGAGGACGATACGGAGGTGCGCAACACCGTGGTCGAGATGCTGTCC
Organism: Sphingomonas sp. PsM26; assembly: GCA_030433805.1. Taxonomy (GTDB): domain Bacteria; phylum Pseudomonadota; class Alphaproteobacteria; order Sphingomonadales; family Sphingomonadaceae; genus Sphingomonas. The sequence goes on from JARUXA010000018.1 coordinate 101,783, forward strand.
GACCTGGGCTATCGCGTGCTCAAGGCGGTTGATGCGGCAAGCGGGCTTAGCGTGATCGAAAGCGGGATCCTGATCGACGTGCTGTTCACCGACGTGGTGATGCCCGGTACGCTGAAAAGCCCCGAGCTGGCGCGCAAGGCGCGCGAGCGTCTGCCCGACATCGCGGTGCTGTTCACATCGGGCTATACCGAGAATTCGATCGTCCACGGCGGCAAGCTGGATGCCGGGATCGAACTGCTGTCGAAACCCTATAGCCGCGAGGCGCTCGCGCGGAAGTTCAACCACGTTCTCGCCAACCAGCGCCAGCGCAAGGAAAACCGGGCTGCGATGGGTGATGCGGGCAGTTCGGTTGCCACAATCGCGGAACGCATGACGCGCCGTACTATCCTGCTGGTCGAGGACGATGATCTGATCCGCATGAGCAGTGCCGAAATGCTGCAAGCCAGCGGCTTCGCCGTGATCGACGCCGCCAGCGCCGAGGAGGCGATCACGGCAATCTCGACCTTGCCGATCGACGTGCTGATCACCGACGTCAATTTGCCCGGTATGTCGGGCCCCGACCTCGCGCGGACGGCGCGCGCGCAACGTCCCCAGCTTGGGATCGTGTTCGCCAGCGGCGACCTGACCGCGGTCGCGACGGACGTGCCTGCGGTGCAGCTTCCCAAGCCGTATCGACCGACGCATCTGATCGCCTCGGTCGAGCGTGCGCTTGCGATTGCCGAAGCTGCGACGACTTCGGACTGACTCCCCCGACGAATTACGCGGCGCAGGGGCGAAGTCCCTCTGTGATTTGCGCGATGTGCGATACACACATGCAAAAAGCGGAGGAGATGATCGATGAAAAGCCTGTTCCCCCTTGGTGCGGCCACCGCGCTTGTCGTTGCCGCCCCCTTCTCCGTCGCCATCGGTGCCGCCCAACCGACCGCGCCGACGGTAACGATCGACAGCGGGGCGATCCGCGGCACACTGACCGACGGCGTCGCAAGCTGGAAGGGCGTTCCCTTCGCCGCTGCTCCGATCGGCCCGTTGCGCTGGCGGGCGCCGCAACCCGTGGCGGCATGGCGGACGGTGCGCGACGCCACGACCTATGCGCATGATTGCATGCAAGTCCCCTTCCCCAGCGACGCGGCACCGCTCGGCACGCAGCCCGCGGAGGATTGCCTGTACGCAAACGTCTGGAAACCGGCGCAGGCGCGCGGCAAGCTGCCGGTCATCGTGTGGATCTACGGTGGCGGCTTCGTCAACGGCGGGGCCTCGCCGCCGACCTATGCGGGGGCCAATGTCGCGAAACAGGGCGTCGTGTTCGTCAGCTTCAACTACCGCGTCGGGCGGTTCGGTACCTTCGCGCATCCGCAACTCACCAAGCAGAACCCCGATGGCGGGATGCTCGGCAATTACGGGTTCATGGACCAGATCGCTGCGCTGAAATGGGTCCAGCGCAACGTCGCGGCGTTCGGCGGTGATCCGGCCAACGTCACCATCATTGGCGAAAGCGCAGGCGGCATGTCGGTCCACACTTTGGTGACCTCGCCGCTGGCGAAGGGGTTGATGGCGAAGGCGATCGTGATGTCGGGCGGTGCGGGCATGACCGCCCCGGATGCGACGCTCGCCTCGGCAGAACAGATCGGCGTCAATTTCGCGGCTGCGCACGGTGTGGCGGCGGGCGATGCCGACGCGATCGGCAAGTTGCGGGCGCTGACCGCGGAGCAAGTCACCGACGGGCTGAGCATGATGCAATTGTTCCGCCCGGCCCCCGGGCCCAAGACCTTCACCGGCCCGGTCGTCGACGGCACCGTCCAGGTCGATATGGGCAAGGCCTATGCCAGCGGCGCGTTTGCGCATGTGCCGATGATGATCGGTGCAACCAGTGCCGACATGGGGGGCAAGACCGGGTTCATGATCGGCGGTGCGCGCAGCGCGGCGATCGCGGTGTCGGACAAGGGCGTGCCGGTGTACGCATACCGCTTCTCCTATGTCGCCAATTCGGTCGATCGCCCCGGTGCGGACCACGCATCGGACATTCCGTTCTTCTTCGACAATGCCGGGGTCAAATACGGCCCCGCGACGACGCCACGCGACGCCGCGATGGGGAAGACGATCAGCGCCTATATCGTCAACTTCGCGAAGACGGGGAACCCGAACGCGGCAGGGCTGCCGGTGTGGCCGGCGTACCGGCATGACAGCGACGCGCTGATGGACTTCTCCGCCGCGGGAACTGCACAGCCGCAGAAGGACCCGTGGGGTGCGGAAATCGAGGCGGCGGCGGCCAAACCCGGTTCGGGCAACTAGGGATTACGCCTGCCGTCCTCCTGCGCCCGTGTCGGCGGCGTCCAGCGCAGAAAGGCGTGGGTCGCAAAGCGCGACGGCTTCCGGCCGAAGCCGGCGCGCACATACAGGCGGATCGCCGCGGAATTGTCGATCTCGACATGCAGCCCCACCGCATCCGCCGCCCCCGCTTCCGCCGCCTGCTGGATCCAGTGGACCAGCGTGGTTCCACGTCCACAGCCGCGTTCCGCCGGAAGGAGCGACAGTTCGATCAGGTGCCATTCGCTTTCGCTGCGGTCGAGCGACAGCCGGCCGATCGGGATCCACGCTCCGCCCTCGTCGATGCGATCGACCACCCAATAGTCGGCGCCGGGGTGCGCGCGCCGGTAGTGCGCCTGTTGCAACCGGAACTGATCCGCAATGAATGCGTCTTTTTGCCGTCGCGGCCACAGGCAGCCGCGCAGCTCGGGCGCGCGGACGCTACGGTATAGCGCCAGCAGGAAGGGATGATCGGCGCGCCGCACGGCGCGTAGCCGCACATCGCCGGAAGGACTTGCGTCCGGTGCGGGCGACGGGTGCGTCGGAACGGTTGTCCGGGCGCGGGTCACGCGGTTGCGGGCCGACAACCATGTCCGTTGTCGTTCCATCCGCTTCTGGACACCCAGATTCTGCGGCAGGAAGCGGTCGGACCGTCCTGTCCCGTCCGGAGGATATGATCGAATGCGCCTGGTGAGACCCGAAGACTTCCAACCCTGGGTGGGCCGCCGGGTCCGGGTCGATACCGCGCCCGCTCCAGTCGACCTGCTGCTCGTGCGGATCGAGCGGATGCCGCCGATCGTGGGCGCGGATTTCCGCGAGCCCTTTTCGATACTGTTCGAAGGATCATGGTTGGTGCTGCTGTTGGATGCGACCTACTGGTTCGACTGCGGCCGCGCCGGTCCGCATCCCTTCCACGTGACGCAGCTTATCCCGCAGGGGCGGACGCGACGGTATCAGGCGATCTTCACCTGATCAGGGTTGTTCGGGCCAGATCCCCACGCAGGCGATGATCGTGGTCACCGCCAAAAACGGCGGCATCGTCGCGGTTGGTGCAGATGCGCCGGCCGACGCGACCGTTACCGCTCCCCCGCCGCCGGTCACGCTGCCCTGCACACCGGAAAGACTGACCGGGACCGCGCCCGGCTGCGTGGCGCTCGCCGCGGGGACGTACAGGACCGGCTGGGTATCCGTCTCGGCCGCCGAGCCAAGAAAACAGCCGTCCGTCGGGATCGCGATTTCCTGCGCCGCGGGAACCCCCGCAACGGCGGTCAACGTGCCGTGGAAAGCGCCGTTGGAGGTCGGGGTGAACGTCGCATTATGCGTATGCATAGGCAGTTGCGAGATACTGAGCGCAACGCCCTCAACACCGCCCGCCCCCCCCGGCAAGTGCGGGGTGAGTCCCGGCCCCGAGCCAGTCCCGATGAACGTCCGCCCGCGCGCGTCCGGGAGGCAAAAGGTGCTGTTCTGCGTGCCGCCGAAGGTGTTCCCAAGCAATGCGTACAGCGCCTGGTTCTGGCTTATCTGAAGCGGTGCCCCGTTGCAGGTGAGCCAGTTGACCGGCGCATACCGAAACCCGACCTGCATGATTTGTCCAATAAACGGATCCATAACCCCTCCTCATTCCGTTTACATAATACGCATCATGTACTGATCGATCCAATCGAGTTACGTCGCTTATGGAGCATAGTCGGGTTTGACCATCCCTGGCATTTTTAATGATTTTCAACGCTATAAATCATGTGTTCTGTCACTTTACTTTATTTGTAGTACAGCCTGAAGCATCAATTATGGTTCATTTTATTATTAAATTCTTCGATTTTTAAAAATTAGTCGAAATATCCTGACCTGACGACAGAACAGTTCGATTGATCATCTAGCCAAGTGGGGGCGCGGATGCGGGGGGGTGTCGGGCTTCAGTTTCCCAGACTCGCGGTCGACGGACCGTCGCGCGTCCTCCGTGCCGTTCTGGCAGCGGCGGCGGCGGTCGCCTTGCTGCACCCTGCCGCGGCCATGGCGCAGAGTAGCGGATGCTCGGCGGTCAACGCCCGCTTGCTGGATTTCAACGCGGTCCTCGTGGGCCCCAACGCGAACCAGCCGGGGACCACGAGCGGCTACCGCGGGACTTCGGGCGCGCTTTCGATGATGCGGACGACCACGTCCTATACGGACAATGTCATTGGTTCGACCGGGTTCGTGCCCGACGACACAACGACGTACAGCTTCACGACGGGGGATCGTCTCGAATTCACCGCAGACGTCTCCGCGATCAGCGTCCTGGATCCTGCCCGCATCCGGTTCCGCGCCGGATTGAGCACTGGAGGCGGAGCGTATCAAGCCATCCCGGCACGCGCCAACGTCACGACGACGGGTACGTTCACCGGCTATTACGAGATTCCGAGCGGCTTGCGCGCGATCGCCATGACGATCGATAACCCGAACGGCAACAACGTCACCACGCGTATCTCCGTCCTCTGCATCCCATTCGTCGACCCCGGTGTGTCGCTCGGCGTGACGATGGCGCACAGCGGTTCCCCGGCGCAGAACGGAACGGTCGACTATACGATTACCCCCAGCGCGAACGGGAACGCTACCGGGACCAATCTGACGCTCACCTTCACCTTGCCGACCGGACTGAGCTTCGTGTCCGGCACCGGATTGGGCTGGAGCTGCACGTCGACACGGTGTAGCTACACCAATACGATCGGTGCGGGCGGCACCGGCAACCCGCTGACGCTGCGCGCCAATGTCGCAATTTCCGCGAGCACCAGCCTGACCCCGAGCGTCTCGCTGTCGGGTGGCAACGCAGGGAGCGCCGCCACCGCGAGCGACCCGACCACGATCACGCAGGTCGCCGCAACGGTGACGGTTGCCGGGGGCAATTCCCAGAGCGCCGCAACCGGCACCGCTTTCGCCACCCCGCTGAGCGTCACGGTGCGCGATGCGGGGAGCGTGGTGATCCCCAACGCTACGGTCACCTTCACCGCGCCCGCGACGGGCGCCAGCGGAAGCTTCAGCAACACGAGCAACACGATCGCGGTCACCGCCTCCGGCACGGGCGTCGCCAGTTCGGGGACGTTCACCGCGAATGCGACCGCCGGGGCCTATTCGGTCTCCGCCGCTGCAGGGGCGGCGTCCGCTACCTTCGCGCTGACCAACACCGCTGCGACCGCGGTCCCGACGGTCACTGGCATCGCTCCGGCATCGGGCCCGCTGACGGGCGGCGGGTCGGTGGTCATTACCGGCACCGGTCTGACCGGCGCGACCGCGGTCTCCTTCGGATCGACCGCCGCCACCGGCTTCACCGTCGACAGCGCGACGCAGATCACCGCCACCGCCCCCGCCGCGAGCGCGGGCGTGGTGGACGTGACGGTCACCACCCCCGGCGGCACCAGCGCGACGAACGCCTCCACCCAGTTCACCTACGCACAGCCCCCCGCCGCGCCGACGATCACCGCGACGCCGCCCACACTGACGAACAGCGCGAGCGCAACCTTCCAGTTCACGCTCGCCAGCGGCACCGCAGAGTGCGCGATCGACAATGGCAGCTATGCCGCCTGCACCAGTCCGGTGACGCTGAGCGGCTTGTCCGAGGGCGCACACAGCTTTCAGATCCGCGCGGTCAACGGCGGGCAGACGAGTTCGGCTGCGTCGCACACCTGGACGATCGACTCCAATCCGCCCGCAGCCCCCGTCGTCACCACGCCCGCCAACGGATCGAACCGCGTGGTATCGTTGCGCAGTGTCACCGGCACGGCAGAAGCCGCGAGCACGGTCACGGTCTATCTCGACGGCTCGTCTGACGGGACGGCAACGGCGGACGGGTCAGGGAACTGGACGCACACGCTGACGACGCTGACCGCGGGTTCGCACGCCCTCAAGGCGCGCGCGAGCGATGCCGCGGGCAATAGCTCGCCCGATTCCACGACCAACAGCTTTACCGCCGTGGCGGTGCTCGCCGCGGCGCAGGCATCCCCGAGCGTGACCGCGGTCATCAACACCGCAATCACCACGGTCCAGCCGGTAACCGTCAGCGGCGGACTTGCGCCAATTTCCTACGCGCTCAGCGGCGGCACCCTGCCCAGCGGGTTGGCGTTCGACACCACCACCGGCCAGCTTTCGGGCACGCCCACGACCACGCTCGGGGCAACGACCTTCACCGTCACCGCAACCGATGCCCTTTTGCAGACCGCTGCGCGGACGTTCAGTTTGAGTGTCGGCAATGCCAGCCAGACGATCGGCTTCACCTCGACCGCCCCGGTCGCCGCAGTCATCGGCGGGGCGACCTATACGCCGAGCGCGACCGCGACATCGAGCCTGACTGTAGCCTTCACGATCGATCCCACGAGCAACAGCGTCTGCACCATCGCTGCTGGCGTCGTCAGTTTCACCGGTGCCGGGACATGCCGGATCAACGCCGACCAGCCGGGCAATGCCAGTTATGCAGCGGCGACGCAGGTCCAGCAGAGCTTTACGGTGAGCGCGGCGAGTCAGACGATCGGCTTTACGTCGACCGCGCCGG
>JARUXA010000190.1 GCA_030433805.1 Sphingomonas sp. PsM26
TTACTAGGTCGCTCCCCCATGTCGGCAAGGAACCTGGCATAATCGTGGGACCACACCGGCAAAACGGTGCTGGAGTCATGTTCCGCCTTCATGCGCTGCCAAGCTCGGTATGTAGCGTCGTGGCGCTTGCACGCGCGATGGCCATGTTCGGTCAGTCGAGCCGCGCTGATTTCGCGATGCAGGCAGCCACAGCTGGCGGTGCTGCCGGACCGCACGTTCCTACCTGATGCTACGATCTCACTACCACAGTCGCATAGAAAGAACCAATGCGCGTGACCGCTTCGGCTCTTGTGCGCGAAGCTGACGCCGACGAGGCGCCCGTAGCGCAGGCCAGTCATGTCAATCCTGATCTTCATGGCATGTCCGTCCACATGTACGACTGTCTATATTCCGTTGAATATAATTGTCGATGCGGGATAAGGTTCATTGCTTGCTGGACCGGCAATATGTGATCGTCACGGCATATGCGCGACCATGGGCGGCAATGTCGCGGAGCGGTTACCTGCCACCTGGAGCAGGTAGTGACCCGGC
>JARUXA010000191.1 GCA_030433805.1 Sphingomonas sp. PsM26
CCATTTCTTCAGTTAACGTATTCCAAGTACCCAGGTCTTTCCAATATCCACTATAAGGAAGAACAACGATATCTTTAGTTTTTTCAACAACTTCATAGTCAAAACTAATTTTAGGAAGTGTCGCATATTGCTTTAACAGTGCTTCGTAATCAGTAGATATACCTTTTTCTTCTAGGATCGATATAACATACCCTAGCTTAAACGCAAATACACCACAGTTCCACAAAGCACCATCTTCGATTAAAGAAGCAGCTTGTTTTTCAGAAGGTTTTTCAGTAAAGCGACTTACTTTACGATATTCACTCCCGCTTTTTTCAACAGTAGGTACGATATATCCATATTTAGAAGATGGGTATGTAGGAGTAACACCAATTAAAGCTAGCTGAGCATTACTGTTCTGTACAACCTCTTCCAAGTCTTGAACTCTAGTAAAAAATTGATCATCTACATATGGATCTACAGGTAAAATAGCTACCACT
>JARUXA010000192.1 GCA_030433805.1 Sphingomonas sp. PsM26
TCTGTATTTAGGTTTAAAACATGTCCTTAAGAACCGGTTTGGAAAACGCAATGAAGATGTTCATCATGAAGATGAAAAAGAGTCTGCTGGAAAAGGATTCTGGCCGACAGTAGGAAAAATTGCGTTAGCTGATTTGGCTTTTGCGATTGATTCCATTTTAGCTGCAGTAGCTATAGCCCTCGGCCTTCCAGATTCACCGTTTGGCGAAATTGGCGGTATGGATGCGGGACAATTTGCAGTTGTAGTTTTGGGAGGAATTGCAGGTCTCATCTTGATTAAGTTTGCAGCGACCTGGTTTGTGAAACTACTCGAAAAGCGTCCTGCTTTAGAAACTACAGCATATGCCATTGTTGCTTGGGTGGGCGTTAAACTTGCTGTTATTACTCTTGCTCATAAGGATATAGGTGTCTTAGACCCCCATTTTCCCCATAGTACTATTTGGACATTAATCTTCTATGGAGTATTAGTT
>JARUXA010000193.1 GCA_030433805.1 Sphingomonas sp. PsM26
TATGATCAGGGCCTGATGTGGGAGGCCGGTGATGGGGCGTTTCTTCGAGGGTTGCGATCGGCGGCAGCAGCTTTTTCTGCCTGATTGCGTCGACGATTATGTGGCCGAAGATAGCCCTGTTCGGATCGTGGATGTGTTCGTCGACGAACTGGATCTGGCGGCGCTGGGTTTCGCGGACGCAGCAGCGACCGGGCGGCCGGGCTACCATCCGGCGATGCTGCTCAAGCTCTACATCTATGGCTATCTGAACCAGGTGCAGTCGAGCCGGCGGCTGGAGCGCGAAGCGGGCCGCAACGTCGAGCTGATGTGGCTGACGGGCAAGCTTGCGCCCGACTTCAAGACGATCGCCGACTTCCGTCGCGATCATGGCGCTGCGATCCAGGCGGCGTGTCGTCGGTTCATCCTGCTCTGTCGGAACCTCGGGCTCATTGCAGGCGGCACGGTCGCGGTGGATGGCAGCCGTTTCC
>JARUXA010000194.1 GCA_030433805.1 Sphingomonas sp. PsM26
GTGGATGATCAAACCCGCCCATGACGAGGTAACTCGCCGTACGGCTGGCGAGCACTCCCCACGCTTTCGCACCTCAGCGTCAATACCAGTCCAGTGAGCCGCCTTCGCCACTGGTGTTCTTCCGAATATCTACGAATTTCACCTCTACACTCGGAATTCCACTCACCTCTCCTGGATTCAAGCGATGCAGTCTTAAAGGCAATTCTGGAGTTGAGCTCCAGGCTTTCACCTCTAACTTACAAAGCCGCCTACGTGCGCTTTACGCCCAGTAATTCCGAATAACGCTAGCTCCCTCCGTATTACCGCGGCTGCTGGCACGGAGTTAGCCGGAGCTTATTCTCCCGGTACTGTCATTATCATCCCGGGTAAAAGAGCTTTACAACCCTAAGGCCTTCATCACTCACGCGGCATTGCTGGATCAGGCTTTCGCCCATTGTCCAATATTCCCCACTGCTGCCTCCCGTAGG
>JARUXA010000195.1 GCA_030433805.1 Sphingomonas sp. PsM26
CTTCAATAATTTCTAAATCGGTAACAGCTTTGACTGCATGCTTATCTCCAGCTTGAATTTGAATGACATCTCCTGTTTTAATTGAGCGAACCTCATCATTTAAAACAAATTCACCTTCACCTTTAATAATCGTCCACACTTCATCTCGATGGTCATGCAGCTGATAACTTAAGTTTTTACCCTCAGCGATGCCGATACGTTTTGTCAAAACTTCTTTTCCTTCTTCTAGCTTCGTATAGTCAAGTACACGGTACCATCCCCATCTTCTTTCTTCATACATAGGGCGGTTTTCGAAATCTCCCACTAGCTCTTTAATTCGTGGACTAGCCTCTTTGTCCGATACTAAAATTCCATCAGGACTCGCTGCTACGATTAAATTAGAGCCTCCTAATACTGTTACTGGAATATCTAGTTCATTAATTAAATGAACATTTTCACTGTCTGCACTGATAACACCTTTAC
>JARUXA010000196.1 GCA_030433805.1 Sphingomonas sp. PsM26
AACCTTGCGGTAAACGCCCGCGATGCAATGTCTCCGGGCGGTACTCTGACGATATCGACGGCCAACGGCATCATTGGGGAGGCGGACGTAGAAGACGACGCCATTCCTGGTCACTATGTTTCGTTGGCCGTCTGCGATACCGGAGCGGGCATGTCCGAGGCGACGATGACCCGTGTGTTCGAGCCGTTCTTCACGACCAAAGAGGTCGGCAAAGGTACCGGCCTGGGTCTCTCGATGGTCTACGGGTTCGTCAAACAGTCCGGGGGGCATCTCAGGATCGAAAGCGCACTTGATCGGGGTACAACCGTCACGCTGTACCTGCCGAAATTCACCGGTGTCGCGCCTACGGAAGAGCCGGCGGTCGTCGGTGAAACGGCGCCAGCCAAGCCAGGAGAGACCATCCTCATTGTCGAGGATGATCCTGACGTTCGTGCCCATAGCTGTGACGTTCTAACCGAGCT
>JARUXA010000197.1 GCA_030433805.1 Sphingomonas sp. PsM26
TGTTCAAAAACTATCGTATTAACTAAATCAGCATATCTTATAGATATGAAAAAGGGTATAAGAACAATTTTGTTTTTCTTATCTGCAGCACAACATTTAAGAGAACAAAACTTACTTGTAGCTCGTATTGGTTTATATTCTTTTCTACAAATTTTACATTTTTTAATTGAATGTTTGATATATGCTTTTCCTTTACACTTCTGAGAACAATATTTTGCATTTTTGTTATAACTTTTAAATTCAGAATCACAAATCTGACAAAAAAACTGAGCCAAGTTGCTAATCACTCCTGCTAAATACTAATGGTTGCAATCGTACTATATAAGATGAATTCTAAAGCTTGTTGCTAATGAAGTCCATTATGATAACTAGGTTTGTATGTGATATGCAGTCGAAAAATAGAAAAAACTCCTGGTTCCTGTTCAGGAGTTTTTTCAT
>JARUXA010000199.1 GCA_030433805.1 Sphingomonas sp. PsM26
CTGCTATAGATATCACTATTTATCAGTTGATGCTCGGAACATCTTGAGTAGTTTGCTCAAAACTTTTCTGTATTATTGCCCAGCATTTTGATTTTTCTTAGCTTCTGCTTGAGCATTCTGTTGTTTTACTGCTTGTACATCTGTTTCACTAGCAAATTCTGTTCCAAATTTGTTAGATGCAGCATTTTGATTTTGTTGTTTTACTTTTGCAGTATTTGTTCCTGCAGAAGTTTTGTTTGATTGTTGGTTGTTATTCATTACGATCACCTCCATAAGAATTAACGTTCCCAAAGGGTTCCTAACTATTCATTTTAAAAGCTTTTAAGGAATATATGATGGCCGATAATTGTGATTATGTTAACTAGGTTTGTATATTATATACAGTTTGAAAACAGAAAAAACTACTGGCTCATCAGGGAC
>JARUXA010000019.1 GCA_030433805.1 Sphingomonas sp. PsM26
CGCGGCGCCCGCGCGGGGCGGGGGCGGGGGTCCGGGCGCCCGCCCCCCCCACCCCCCCCCCCCCCCCCCCCCCCCCGCCGCGCGCCCCCCCTCCACCCCCCCCCGCCGCGCGGGGCGGGGCCCCCCCCCCCCCGTTCCGGAACCAGCTGAGGCGGACTTACGCCTTCATGTGGCCCGCGAGATGCTTGTTCATTTCGAACATCGTCACGCGGTCCTTGCCGAACACCTTCTTGAGCGCTTCGTCGGCGACGATCTCACGCTTGTTCTCGGGGTTCTGCAGGTCGTTCTTCTTGATATATTCCCAGACCTTGCTGATCACTTCGCTGCGCGGAAGCTTGTCGTTGCCGACGATCGCGCCGAGCTCGGGCGAAGGCTGGATAGGCGCGAAGATGCCGCCGGTCTTGGGGGCGTCGCTCTTTGCGGTTGGAGTCTTGGCCATTTTGTTGGTCCTTCCTGGTGTGTCGTTACAACCGACATCGGTTTCACGCCTTGTCGAGCGCTGCGCTCTTGTGCGCCGCCTTGCCGCCGTTGTCACTCTTTACGATGAATTGCGGTTCCTCGGGTGAGGCGTCGACCTTGTGACCCTTGATCTGGGTCGGGCTGGTCTGCTTCTTCTCGACCACGCCGTGCGCGGTGCCGCCCGGGGAATTCCAGGTGACCTCGTCACCCTTTTTCAATTCTGCCATCGCGTATCTCCGTTACGATGATGCAACAGCGCGCGAGCCGCCGGATCGTTGCACCGCCCGACGCAAACGGCCCGCCCCTCTTCGCGAGGGACGGGCCGTTCGTCGTATCGTGGCCGGATCAGAACCCCTTGCGGAGCGTGATGCCGTAGGTGCGCGGTTCGTTGATGTACGCGCTGTAGCTGCCCGACTGGATCACGGTGTTGAACGCCGACAGGAAGTAATTGTCGTTGCCGAGGTTGCGCACCCAACCCTGGATCTGGAACGCGTCGGGCAGGTCGAGCCCGATGCTCGCGTTGACGGTCTTGACCTCGCTGCTGGCGACCGAGGCGGGGACCGTGTCGGTCAGCGCGGTCTTGCTGCTGTAGACGAATTCGCCACGGACGAAGCCGCTGATCCGATCGGTAATTTGCTGCGTATAGGTGGCGTTGACGTTGCCCGAGAATTCGGGGACGCCGCCCGGTCGCGCGCCGGTCAGGTCGCGGAACTGCGGCGCGAGGGTGCCCGCGGGCGACCCCGCCGGAACCTGGCAGCGCGGATCGAACGCGAAGCACGGTGCACGGGTGAAGCTGTCGTATTTGGCATCGAGATAGGTGCCCGATGCGTTGAGCAGCAAGGCGCGGAACGGCTTGTACGACGCCTCGACCTCTACGCCGCGGACCGACTGGCTGCCGGCGTTGACCAGCGCGAAGCCGGTGCCGGTGAAGCCGTTCGACTGGAAGCCTTTGATCTTCTCGTCGAACAGCGCGACGTTGAAATAGCCACCGTTGAACCGCGCCTTGCCGCCGATTTCCCAAACCTCGACGTTTTCCGGCGCGGCGGTGCGGCCGACGCCGTTGTTGGCGGGGCGGCTGTCCGACGACAGATTGTACGCGCCCGCCTTCCAGCCGGTCGAATAGCTTCCGTAGACGTTGACGTTCCGCGAGAAATCAAACTTTGCGCGCGCCAGATAGGTGAACTTGTCGCCCTTCAGGATGCCGTCTTCGCTCGCGTTGGGGAAGTTGACCGGACCGTGGTTGGCGGTGTCGGGATAGAAGAACTGGAGCGCGTTGAGCCCGGCGAACAAATTGGTCGGAATCCGCGCTCCGGCAGGGGCGAGCGGGTTGAGCAACTGCAACGGCAGAAGACCAAGCTCGGGAACATTGCGGAGGTTGAGCTGCGAGAAGCGATCGGTCAGCACGACGTTCGAGAAGGCGGACTTCTTGTCGTTGAGATACGCCCCCCCGACGGTCAGCGTGAGGCGCTCGAACAGCTTGTAATCCGCCTGCCCGAAGATCGAGTAGGAGATGTCGTTGAGCCGGTAATTGTCGAGAATCCCGGTCCCTTGCGCGAAATAGGTCTGGCCCGGGATCACGCTGGTGTTGCCCGCGCCGCGCTGGAGCGCTTCGAGTTGCGTAATGGGCGACGTGCCGGTGAGTGCCCCGCCCGTTGCAGCGAGCGCGGCAGCGTTGGCGAAGCGACGACCGTCCGCACCGTACAGGATGTTGCGTCCGGTCTTGATCCGCTCGTCCGAATAGAAGCCACCGAGCAGCCAGTTGAACGGCCCCGCATAATCCGACGCAAGCCGGATTTCCTGCGTGAAGGTCTTGATCGTGTCGTCGGTGGTCTGGTTGGAGATATCGCCGCCGGTGAAATCCACGTCGAGATCGGTGCGGTTGGTCTGGCGGCGATAGGCGGTGATCGAGGTCAGCTTGGCAAAGCTGAGGTTCCAGTCGATCTGGCCGGATATGCCCTTGCCGTTGAGGCGGTTGTTCGGCGCGGTGTTATAGACGACTTCGCGGTTGAACGGGGTCGCGGCGTTGCCGACGAGCCCGCCGACGCCGCCGATCGACCGTGGCAGGCCGATCAGCTGGGTCAGCGGGCCGTTGGTGATCGTCACCGCGCCACAGCAGACTTCGTTGATGTTGTTGAGGTCGCCGATGATCCGGACCGAGAAGTTGGACGATGGCTCGAACAGCACGTCGGCGCGCAGCGACTGGCGGTCGCGCCCGTTGACCTTCCCGCCGGTCAGGCGGTTGGTGTAGAAACCCTCGCGCTGGTTGACGCTGCCGAACAGGCGGAAGGCGATCGTCTCGCTGATCGGCCCGGTGATCGACGCGCGTGCCTCGATATTGCCGAGGTTGCCCGCGGTCGCCTCGGCCGTGCCGCCCCAGGTGAATTGCGGGCGCTTGGTGACGATCGAGATCGCACCCGCTGCGACGTTCTTGCCGAACAGCGTCGATTGCGGCCCGCGCAGGACTTCGATGCGCTCGAGTTCGGGAAGATCCGAGATCGAGGAGGCCGAGCGCGAGCGATAGACGCCGTCGATGAAGACGCCGACCGAGCTTTCGATCCCGATATTGCCGTTGCCGTTGCCGAAGCCGCGGATCGTGAAGTTGGTCTGCCCCGCGCTCTGGAACTGGGTGACCTTGAGCGAGGGGACGCTCGCCTGCAGATCGATCAGGTCGTGGATCTTGGCCTTCTTGATCGTGTCGTCGCTGGTGACGGCGACCGAGACGGGGACGTCCTGCAACGTCTGCTCGCGCTTGGTGGCGGTGACGATGATGTCATCGGTGTCGGTCGCACTGCGATCGACCTGCGGGGCGGCGGAGGTCGCCGCGGGGGCACCTTGCGCCTGGGTGGTAGGGGGCACATCCTGCGCAAAGGCGGGAACCGCGCACAGCAATGCGATTGCCGACGCACCAAGCAGGTCCGACTTCCTCATCTGTCATCCTCTCGCTGCCGCAGTTGCCAGTCTTGACGCCGGTTCCGCGTTTTCGAATTTAGGGTTTGTGAATTAGCGTGCGGTTGAATCCTGCGTCAATCGCATAATGATACGTAGTTACGGAAGCTGTGCCGCAGCGTTACCGAAAGGATACAGTTGCAAAGCAGGACCAATTCGGCTCCTTGAACAGCACGAGGCATGACGCGACGATTGCCGTAGCGTCAAAGCCGTTCCGGTAACCGAAAGAGCGATGATGGATGACGACGGGGCACTGTTGAGTGAAGGCGATCTGGTCGCGGCACCCGCAAAGCTTTTCGTGCCGGACGACGTCGCCGAGGCGGTTCGCACGCTGATCCGCTGGACCGGCGACGACCCGACACGCGAAGGACTGATCGAGACGCCGCAGCGAGTCGCGCGCGCCTGGAAGGAATATTGCAGCGGATATCAGGACGATCCCGCGATCCATTTGAAGCGCGTGTTCGAGGAAGTCGGCGGCTATGACGAGATCGTGCTGCTCAAGGACATCCCGTTCCAGTCGCATTGCGAACATCACATGGCGCCGATCATCGGCAAGGCGCACATCGCCTATCTGCCGTCCGACTGGGTCGTCGGCATCTCCAAGCTCGCGCGTGTGCTGCATGCCTATTCGCGGCGCTTGCAGGTGCAGGAACGGCTGACCGCTGAAGTCGCCAATTGCATCTGGGATAATCTGAAGCCTTTGGGTGTCGCGGTGGTGATCGAGGCGAGCCACGCGTGCATGACCGCGCGGGGCGTGCGGACGCCGGGCGTATCGATGGTAACCAGCCGGATGATGGGCGTATTCCGCGACGACGAACGCAGCCGGAAGGAAATCCTCGCGCTGATGGGGTGCTGATGCAGGCGGAGCGGACGGTTCTGGTCACGGGTGCGGCGCGCCGGCTGGGGGCGACGATCGCGCGACATCTGGCGGGGCAGGGCTGGCGGGTCGCGATCCATCACCACCATTCCGCGGAGGAAGCGGACGCGCTGTCGCAGACGCTGCCGGGGTCGATCGTGCTGACCGGTGATCTCGCCGACCCCGCGACGCCGGATGCGCTGCTGGACGCAGCACGCGCGGGGTTCGGTGCGCCGTTGATGGCGGTGGTCAACAGCGCATCGTTGTTCGATTATGACACGCCGCCAATGGTTTCGGCGGAATCTTTGCAGCGTCATGCCCGGGTCAATCTCGATGCTCCGGTGCTCCTTGCCTGCGCGCTCGCGGCGCAGGACGATCTGGCTGAGGGCGCGGTGGTCGATGTGCTCGACCAGAAGGTCGCCAATCTGAACCCCGATTTCTTCGCCTATAGCTGCGCCAAGGTTGCGCTGACTGGCGCGACCACGATGCTTGCGCAGGCGCTGGGTCCACGGATCCGGGTCAACGCGGTATCGCCGGGTCTCACGCTGCCCAGCGCAGACCAGACCGAAGCCGAATTTGCGGCAGTCGCGTCGCGCAACGTGTTGCGCCGCCCGGTCGATCCTGAGGACGTCGCGCGCGCCGTCGCCTTCCTGCTCGACGCGCAGGGGATCACGGGGCAAAATCTTTTCGTCGATTGCGGCCAGCATTTCCTGCCGCTTGCGCGCGACGTCATGTTCGAAGGTCGGGTATGATCTCGCCGGTACGGTTCACGACGGTCCTCGAGGGGCTGGAGCTGACGATGGGGTTGGGCATCCACCCCGACGAACGCGCCGCGCCGCAACGCGTGATCGTGTCGGTGCGGATGCAGGTCGCCTATCCCGCGCCCCCCGCCGACGACCGGATCGACCAGGTGCTGGACTATGATTTTGTCCGCAGCGGGATCCGCGCGCTGGTCGCGGATCGGCATTTCGATTTGCAGGAAACATTGTGCGAGGCGATCGCGGCGCTCTGCTTCACCGATCCTCGTGTCGAGCGGGTGACGGTGCGGACAAGCAAGCCGGACGTCTACCCCGACGCGGCGGTCGGCTGCGAGATCGAACGCGAACGGTAGCAGGAGCAGCCACCACCGCTCCCGCTTTTGCTTCAGCTTCTGCTTCTGCTTCCCCGGCGAAGGCCGGGGCCCAGGAGCGATATCGGCGGTAACGAAGCGCCATCGCCAGTTACCACCGCCATCGCTCCTGGGCCCCGGCCTTCGCCGGAGAAGAAGTGCGCCAGGAAGGTGCGCGAGAAAGCTAAGCCCGGTTTGCCGCGCTCAACACCGCGCGCACGCTTGCGGTGGCGACGTCGGCGTCGATCCCCACCCCGAACACCGTCCGCCCATCCGCCGTACGGCACTCGACATAGGCCGCCGCTTGCGCATTCGCCCCATGCCCGATCGCATGCTCGTTATAATCCACCACGTCGAGCGTCGGTCCCGTCGAGCCCTCCAGCGCGGCGATCACGCCTGAGATCAACCCGTTGCCGCGCCCCGAGATCGACTGCTCGGTCCCGTCCACCGCGACATGCCCGACGAACAACCGGTCGCCGACGCTCCCGCTTTCCTGATAATCGACCAGCCGGAAGCGGTCCGCATCGCGCGCCAGATAGGTTGCCTCGAACTGCCCCCAGATATCGGCGGCGTTCAACTCGCGGCTCGTCTCGTCCGCAAGCCGCTGAACGTGGCGGCTGAAGTCCGCCTGCAACCGCTTGGGGAGCTTCAACCCCTTGTCCTGCTCGATCACCCAGGCGACGCCGCCCTTGCCGCTCTGCGAATTGACGCGGATCACCGCTTCGTAGCTGCGCCCCAGATCAGCCGGATCGATCGGCAGATACGGCACTTCCCACAGCGGATCGTTCTTCGCTTCCTGCGCGGCGAAGCCCTTCTTGATCGCGTCCTGATGGCTGCCTGAAAAGGCGGTGAACACCAGGTCGCCCGCATAAGGCGTGCGCGGATGCACCGGCAGCTGCGTGCAATAATTCACCGTGCTCACTATCGCGTCGATGTCCGAGAAGTCGAGCTTCGGATCGACACCTTGCGTGTACATGTTGAGCGCAACCGTCACGAGGTCGCAATTGCCGGTGCGCTCGCCATTCCCCAGCAGGCACCCCTCGACCCGGTCCGCGCCTGCCATCAGGCCGAGCTCGGCGGCAGCGACGCCGGTTCCGCGGTCGTTATGCGGGTGCAGGCTCAACGCGACGCAGTCCCGATTCCGGATATTGCGCCCGAACCATTCGATCTGGTCGGCATAGACGTTGGGCGTCGCGCATTCGACCGTCGCGGGCAGGTTGAGGATCAGTTTGTGGTCGGGCGTAGGCCGCAGCACGTCCATCACCGCCTCGCAAACTTCCAGCGAGAAATCGAGCTCCGCGGTCGAGAAGGTCTCGGGGCTATATTCAAAGAACCAGTCGGTGTCGGGCTGCGCCGCGGCCTGATCGCGCAGGATCATCGCGCCGTCGATCGCGATCTTCTTGACCTCCTCGCGCGTCATCCCGAACACGATCTTGCGCCACGCCGGGCTCACCGCATTGTACAGATGGACGATCGCGCGCGGCGCCCCACGCAGCGATTCGAAACTCCGCTCGATCAGGTCGCGCCGCGACTGCGTCAGCACCTGGATCAGCGTGTCGTCGGGGACTCGCCCCGACTGGACCAGCCCGGAAATGAAGTCGAACTCGGTCGCGCCCGCGGCGGGGAAGCCGACTTCGATTTCCTTGATCCCGACCTTGACGATCAGGTCGAACAGCCGGGTCTTCTTCTCGGCGTCCATCGGGTCGATCAGCGCCTGGTTGCCGTCACGCAGATCGGTCGACAGCCAGCGCGGGGCGGTGTCGATGATCCGCGACGGCCATCGCCGGTCGGGCAGGGCGATTTGCGGGAAAGGTCGGTATTTGGTCGAAGGATCGCGCAGCATGATGAGTCTCGTCGAACTGGGGGGACGGGATTGGATCAGGCCCTCAGGCGCGTCGTGCGCAGCGCGCACGCGAGAAGTCCGCGCCTAAGGGCGCGTAAGTCGAAGCAGGGGGAGGCCGTGCACGATCGCCATATCGCGCTTTCGATAGCGCGGGCATGCCCCGCCTGTCCAGCGCGAAGCGATCCTGATGCACATCCCTAATCCACATCAATGTCGGCGTGCATGCGCTATGGTAGGCAGCATGCAATGCGGCAGATCATCTACACCAGTGTCTCGGCGGCGTTGAGTGGTCGCGCAGCGGACGATTGCGATGCAATCCTGCGGGTGGCCGCGGCGCGTAACGGTCTCGATGGCATCACCGGCCTGTTGTACACCGAGGAAGCCGCGTTCCTTCAGGTGATCGAGGGGCCCGACGAAAGCGTCGAGGATTTGCTGATGAGCCTTCGCGACGATGCGCGGCATCGCGACCTCGAAATCCTGGTCGACCGCGACGTTCCCGAACGCGAGTTCGGCGATTGGACGATGGTCCACCGCGCGCGCCGGGAAACCGCGGATGATTTCGATCGGCGATTGCGGCGGATCCTGCTCGGGGTTTCGCCGCAGACCGCAGCGTATTTCCGCGCGCTCGAGAACGCCTGACGCCGGGGGCTCGCCCTGCCGGGGGCGCGCAACGCGCGCACCCGGCAGGGGTTAGCGCTTACTCCGCTTCGAACGCGGCGTTGATCGTCAGGTCGACCTTGTCACCGACGAGCGGCAGGTAGCCGTTCACGCCGAAGTCGCTGCGCTTGATCGACGTGGTTGCCGCAAACCCGACGTTGGTCTTGTGCGCGCCGAACAGCGACGGACCGGCACCGATGAACTTCGCGTTGAGCACGACCGGCTTGGTCACGCCGTGCAGCGTCAGATTGCCTGTGATCGTCGCGTTCATGCCGTTGACCGCAACCTTGGTCGAGACGAAGCGCGCCTCGGGGAATTTGGCGGCGTCGAAGAACTCGGGCTTCTGGAGATGCTCGTCGAGCGCCGCGACCGTGGTCGACACCTTGGCGATCGGGAAGGCGATCTCGACCTTCGCAGCGGCGGGGTTCTTGGGGTCGATCGTCATCGATCCGGTCGGCTGGGTGAACTGGCCGGTGTACTCGCTGAAGCCGAGGTGGTTGAGCGAGAAGACGACCTGCGTGTGACCGGTATCGACCTTGTACGTGCCGGCGGCGACCTTAGCGACGCTGCGCGTGCCGGGGGGCGTGGTCGGCATCTGAGCGACGAGCGGGGCTGCGGCGATCGCTGCGATGGCGGCGAGGAAGAGGGGGGTACGCTGCATGGGGATACTCCTGTTGGAGCATCGCTTTGCGGCAAATCGCGCGGGAGCGACAAGCAACGATTTGGCAACATACGGTTTCGTGGGGGGATGGTGGGGGTGCGCTCTCCGGCGAGGGCGCGCTGCTGGACGGCCCCACCCCAACCCCTCCCCTGAAGGGGAGGGGCTTTTAGGGCGCGCTTCTTCTTCTTCTTAGCCCCTCCCCTTCAGGGGAGGGGTTGGGGTGGGGGGAGCCTCGCAGAGACCACCCCCACCAAAAACCTCAGTTCTTGTCCTTATCCACCAGCTTGTTCGCGCCAATCCAAGGCATCATCGCGCGCAATTCCGCACCAACCTTCTCGATCGGATGCGCAGCAGCCGCCTTGCGCGCCGCCTTCAGCTCGGGCTGCCCCGCGCGGTTGTCGAGCACGAAGTTCTTCACGAACCGCCCGCCCTGAATGTCCGCGAGCACGCGCTTCATTTCCGCCTTGGTCTCGGGCGTGATGATCCGCGGACCCGTGGTGATGTCGCCATATTCCGCGGTGTTGCTGATCGAATAGCGCATGTTGGCGATCCCGCCCTCATACAGCAAATCGACGATCAGCTTGGTCTCGTGCAGGCACTCGAAATACGCCATCTCGGGCGCGTACCCAGCCTCGACCAGCGTCTCGAACCCGGCCTGGATCAGATGCGTGATCCCGCCGCACAGCACGGCCTGCTCGCCGAACAGATCGGTCTCGCACTCTTCCTTGAAGTTGGTCTCGATGATCCCCGAACGCCCGCCGCCGACGCCGCTCGCATAGGCAAGCCCGATGTCATGCGCGTTGCCGCTCTTGTCCTGGTGGATCGCGATCAGGCACGGCACGCCGCCGCCCTTCACATATTCGCTGCGCACGGTGTGGCCCGGGCCCTTGGGCGCGATCATGATGACGTCGAGATCTTCGCGCGGCTCGATCAGCCCGAAATGCACGTTGAGGCCATGAGCAAAGGCAATCGTCGCGCCCTGCTTCAAATTCGCGTGGAGATCGTCGGCATAGATCGCGGCCTGATGCTCGTCGGGCGCGAGGATCATCGTGATGTCGGCCCAGGCGGCGGCTTCTGCGTTGGTCATCACCTTGAAGCCAGCGTCGGTCGCCTTCTTGGCGGTGGCGGACCCGGCGCGGAGCGCGATCGCGATGTCCTTGACGCCCGAATCACGCAGGTTCTGCGCATGCGCGTGGCCCTGGCTGCCATAGCCGACGATCGCGATCTTCTTGGACGTGATCAGGTTGAGGTCGGCATCGGCATCATAATAAACGCGCATGGTATTTCCTTCTTGGTCAGTGCCACGTCGGCGGAAAACCCTTCCCGCGGACGCCAGTGATAATGGATCCCCGCCTGCGCGGGGATGACGGGATCTTGCTTAGCGGGTTAAACCGGCGTGTTGCCGCGGGCCATGGCGACGATCCCGGTACGCGCGACTTCGCACAGCCCGACTTCGCGCATCAGCGTCACGAATGTATCGATCTTCTCGCGCCCGCCGGTCACTTCGAACACGAAGCTGGTGGTGGTCGCATCGACCACGCGCGCGCGGTAGACGTCGGCGAGGCGCAGCGCCTCGATCCGGTGATCGCCGACCCCCGACACCTTGAGCAACGCCAGCTCGCGTTCGACGTGCGGCCCGAGCGCGGTGAGGTCTGTGACGGAATGCACCGGGATCAGCCGGTCGAGCTGCGCGAGGATCTGCTCCATCGTCGCATCGCTCGCCGAGGTGACGATCGTGATCCGGCTGACCGCCTTGTCGGCGGTGACGTCGGACACGGTCAGGCTCTCGATATTATAGCCACGCGCGGTGAACAGTCCCGCGATCCGCGCGAGAATGCCGGGCTCGTTGTCGACCATCACGGCGAGCGTGTGGCGGGACTCTTTTTGCTGGGTGATGTGCATGATTACTTTCCTCCCCTTCCTGAGGGGGCAGTGGCAAACGGTGGCTTCCTCCCCTCCCTGGAAGGGAGGGGCCGGGGGTGGGTCGCTATGGGGCGGGCCGAACGGCGCGATTGCGGGCCGACCCACCCCTCGATCCCCTCCCTTCCAGGGAGGGGAGGAAGAAGATGTGTCATCACACCAGCGCCTTCGCTTCGTCGTCCATCTCGCCCGAGACTTCGCTCGCCTGCAGCAGCATCTCGGTATGCGCCGCCCCGCTCGGAATCATCGGGAAGCAGTTCGCCAGCTTGGCGACGCGGCAATCGACGATCACCGGCCCGTCATAATCGAGCATCGCCGCGATCCCGTCGTCGAGCTCGCCCATCGTCTCGATCCGGATCCCCTTCCAACCATAGGCCTCGCCGAGTTTCACGAAGTCCGGCAGCGCATCGCTGTAGCTTTCCGAATAGCGGCTCGAATAGGTCAGCTCCTGCCACTGGCGGACCATCCCCATATATTCGTTGTTGAGGATGAAGATCTTGACCGGCAGGCGATATTGCGCGGCGGTGCCCAGCTCCTGGATGTTCATCTGAATCGAGGCTTCGCCCGCGATGTCGATCACCAGCGCCTTGGGGTTGCCGATCTGCGCGCCGATCGCGGCGGGCAGGCCGTAGCCCATCGTGCCGAGACCACCCGAGGTCAGCCACTTGTTGGGCGCTTCGAACCCGAAGTGTTGCGCCGCCCACATCTGATGCTGGCCAACCTCGGTCGTGATGATCGGATTGCGCTTGTGCGTCGCCTGCCAGAGCGCGCGGATCGCGCGCTGCGGCATGATGTCGCTTTCCAGATCGGTGAAGGCGAGGCTCTGCTTGTCGCGCCATTCCTCGATCATCTGCCACCATTCGGTCAGATCGGGCTTGGGATGACGGCGCGCCTTGAACACGCGCACCATGTCCTCGAGCGCATGGCCGACGTCGGCGACGATCGGCAAGTCCACGCGCACGTTCTTGTTGATCGAAGACCGGTCGATATCGACGTGAATTTTCCGCGAGTTCGGGCTGAACGCATCGAGCCGCCCGGTCACCCGGTCGTCGAACCGCGCGCCGAGGCAGACGACGAGGTCCGCCTTGTTCATCGCCATATTGGCTTCATAGGTGCCGTGCATCCCGAGCATCCCGAGCCACTGCGATCCGGTCGCCGGATAAGCGCCAAGGCCCATCAGCGTCGAGGTGACGGGCGCACCGCTGATCCGTGCGAGTTCGCACAGCAACTGGCTTGCCGCCGGCCCCGCGTTGATGATCCCGCCGCCGGTATAGAGCACCGGGCGTTCGGCCGCGGCGAGCATGTCCATTGCCGCTTCGATGCTCGGCTGGTCGGCCTTGACCTGCGGGCGATAGGTCTTGTGCCGGATCGGGCCGGGCTTGGCGTAGCGCGCGGTGGCGACCTGCACGTCCTTGGGGATGTCGACCACCACCGGGCCGGGGCGACCCGAGGTCGCGATATAGAAGGCCTCGTGAATCGTCGCGCCGAGCTTGGCGGGGTCCTTCACCAGATAATTATGCTTCGAACAGTGGCGCGTGATGCCCACGGTGTCGGCTTCCTGGAACGCATCGGTCCCGATCAGCGCGGTCGGCACCTGACCGGTGATCACCACCATCGGGATCGAGTCCATCAGTGCGTCGGTGATCCCGGTGATCGCATTGGTCGCGCCGGGGCCCGAGGTGACGAGCACCACGCCCGGCTTGCCGGTCGAGCGCGCATAGCCTTCCGCGGCATGAGTCGCGGCCTGTTCGTGGCGCACCAGAATGTGCTTGATCCGGCCTGAGCGGAACAGCGCGTCGTAGATCGGCAACACCGCACCACCGGGGTAGCCGAACACGACCTCCACGCCGAGATCGCACAGCGCCTCGATCAGGATGTCGGCTCCACTCTTCTCGGTCACGGTCGTTCTCCTTGGGGATGCTGCACGGCAGCAATGGGAAAGGGGCGGCTAAAGGTATAAAACATGCGCGTCAACCATTATCGTAGCAATAATCTGTCGATTATAGCGGCAGTATCGGTCTTTTCTGACTCGGCGATACGGAGCCAGCTCGGCGGCGGCTGGTTGCGGAACCAGGTGAACTGCCGCTTGGCATATTGCCGCGTCGCCAGCCGAACCGCCTCGATCGCCTGCTGTCGCGTACTGTTACCCGCCAGCAGCACCGCCACCTCGGGCACGCCGATCGCCCGGCGGATCGTCGCGTCGGCGGGCAGGTCGTCGCGGGCGAGCAACGTCCGCACCTCCTCGACCGCGCCTTCCTCAAACATCGCAGTCGCGCGCGCATCGCATTTTTGCAGCAACCACTCTCTATCCGGCAGCAGCACGACAGCCGCCTGTGCAACCTTCGCTGCGATTCCCCCGGTTCGTTCCGCCTGCCACGCCGCCAGCGGCCGCCCGGTCGATCGCACCACCTCGAGCGCCCGCGCCACCCGCGTCGTATCCGCTGCCGCCAGCCGCCCCGCCGCCACCGGATCGAGCGCGCGTAGGGCCGCGTGCGCCGCCGCCACCGGCAGCGCGCGCGCCTCGGCGCGGATCGCGGGATCGATCTCCGGCACCGGCGCGATCCCGTCGAGCAAGGTGCGCAGGTACAGCCCGGTCCCGCCGACCAGCACCGGCAGCTTCCCCGCCGCGTGGCTCGCCGCGATCTCCCGCGCCGCATCCTGCGCCCAGCGCGCGGCGGAGCAGCTTTCCGCGCCATCGATATAGCCGAACAGCCGATGCGGCACCCGCGCCTCGTCGGCGGGGGAGGGGCGTGCGGTCAGCACGCGGAGGTCGCGGTAAACCTGTGCCGAATCAGCGTTGATGACGATCCCGTCGTGCGCCTCCGCCACCGCCATCGCGAGCGCGGACTTGCCGCTGGCGGTCGGCCCTGCGATGAGCGCCAACATCGGGAGATTGTTTGTGTTCATTGCCACGCTGATAGCATCCGGGCGGCTCGCCGCGGGGGATATTTCGACCGCGCGGGACCGGCTCGACGCCGCGGGCTGTTCCGCCGTCGCCGACGGCTGGATCGAAGAGGGGGTCGCCGCGGACGTGATGTTCGCGTCCGCACCCGATGCCGCGCGGGCGGCACTGGAGGATGCGTTCGCAGGCGTCGATGTCGTCGTGCAACAGGCCGAGGGGCGCGAGAAGCGGTTGCTGATCGCGGACATGGATTCGACCATGATCACGGTCGAGTGCATCGACGAGCTCGCCGATTACGCCGGGATCAAGCCACAGATCGCCGAGATCACCGAAGCCGCGATGCGCGGCGAACTCGATTTCGAGGCGGCGCTGGATGCGCGCGTTGCGTTGTTGGCGGGCCTGGACGAGCGCGTGATCGCGCAATGCCTCGCCGACCGTGTCGTCGATACGCCGGGCGCAGCGACGCTGGTCCGCACGATGCGCGCGCGGGGGGCGACCGCGATCCTCGTGTCGGGCGGGTTCACGCGCTTCGCCGAGCCCGTCGCCGAGCGGATCGGCTTCCACTATGCGATCGCCAACCGGCTGGAGATCGCCGAGGGTGCGCTCACCGGGCGCGTCGAACGCCCGATCGTCGGCGCACATACCAAGCTCGAGACGCTGCGCGCGGCGGCGGCCGATCTCGGCTTGCCGCCCGAAGTCACGCTGGCGATCGGCGACGGCGCGAACGACCTGCGGATGATCGAGGCGGCGGGGCTGGGCGTGGCGTACAAGGCCAAACCGATCGTCGCTGCGGCGGCAGGCGCGCGGATCGACCACGGCGATCTGACCGCCTTGCTCTACGCGCAAGGCATTCCGCCCGCGGAGTGGGTCGCGGTCTGACGTATCGCCGCCGCCGCGGTCGGACGCGCTGAACCCACCGCGGGGCGATCGGCGGCGCGCCCGTTAACCGTTTGTTGATCGAGCGCTGGCACTCCCCTGCCGAACAGGCGGAGGTAACGGGGCGCTCGTGCCCGAAATCGACGCGCTGGTTCCCCCGTAGCCGACCGCAGCCAAGGGTTGAGAACGTCATGAAGCATCGTTCGGCAACCATTTACTACCCCGTGACCCTGGGTCTGTCCGTCCTCCTTCTCGGCGGATCGGCCGCTGCGGTGGCGACCACGTCGAACACAGAGGCGATCTCGCGTGCGCAATCGCGCGCCGAACGAATCGCGCGCAAGGAGATCGCAAAGGCGCGCGCCGCGCTCGACAGGAAGAACTTGCCCGCAGCGATCACCCATGCCGAAGCGGCGGTGGCATTGCAGCCTGCGGCGATGGGATATCGCATGACGCTTGGTCAAAGCTACCTCAGGGCGGGGCGGTTCGCTTCAGCGCGGGACGCGTTCGGCGATGCGCTCTCGCTCGACCCGACGAACGGCAAGGCCGCGTTGCAGCTCGCGTTGATGCAGATCGGCACCGGCGACTGGGCCGGTGCGCGCGAGACGCTGGACGCACATGCCGCCACGATCCCCGTCAGCGATCGCGGCCTTGGCATGGCGCTGGCCGGGGATCCGGTGGCAGCGGTCGCGTTGCTCGATCCGGCGGCACGCGCCGCCGGTGCGGACGCGAGGATCCGGCAGAATTTCGCGCTGAGCCTCGCGCTCGCCGGGCGCTGGCGCGATGCACAAAGCGTTGTCGAATTCGACCTTGCCCCGGTGGATGCCGCGCGGCGCTTGCTGCAATGGTCGACGTTCGCGCGCCCGACGTCTGCGTCGGACCAGATCGCGGCGCTGCTGGGGGTCGTTCCCGTGGTCGATGCGGGCCAACCGCGGGCCCTTGCGCTGAGTGACGACCGCGCAACCAGGGTTGCCGTTGCCGGGGGCGCCAGTGTCGACCTGCCCGAGTCAGGCAATGCGTCGCAGACTGTGGCCGAGCAGCGCGTAGCTGTTGCGGTCTCCGATGTGCAGCCTGTGGTCGGCCCGACGATCGGCGCTGTTGTCTTTGGGCAGCGCAAGGAAGTCGTGCAGCCGCTTCCCGTCACGCTCGCGTCCCGCCACGCGACGATCCAGCCGGTTGCTGCCATCCACCGCCAATACGGGACGGCAAAGGGCAATTACTACGTCCAGCTCGGTGCCTACGATACGCCCGCAATAGCGCGGGACGCGTGGATCCGTGCGGAGCAACGGTTCGCTGCGTTGTCGAAGCATGTTCCGCAGGGGATGGGTGTCGCGACCCGCGGGGCAAATTTCTATCGTTTGTCGATCGGTGCCTTTGCAAAGAACGAGGCGCTCGCCCTGTGCCGGACCTATCGTGCGAAGGGAGGCAATTGCTTCGTGCGCGTCGGCGCAGGCGATCAGGTTGCAGTATGGGTGAACCGGGGCAACCTGGCGTCTCGCTAGCGGTTCACACTTTGTTCTCGTCGTGATAGTGACCGGTCATGGCGATCGACTCTTCAAAGCGCGCCATGCGCGGCGCGACCAGAAACGTGCTCAGTACGCGCTTCGGGCTTCCGGATACGGTTGCCGACGGCGATTGGCTCGACGCGCGCGACGCGATCGATGGTCCTGCCTCCGCGATCAGGACGTCGGTGCAGGATATCCGGTCGAGGACGATCCTGAGCTACAACAGCTCGCCCGACGTCCCGTTCGATCGCAGCATAAACCCGTTCGTCGGGTGCGAACACGGGTGCATCTATTGTTTTGCGCGACCGACGCATGCGTATCACGACCTGTCCCCCGGATTGGATTTCGAAACCAAGCTGTTCGTGAAGCGTGACGCCGCGCAGATCCTCGAAGGCGAGCTCCGGCGGAAAGGGTATGACCCCAAACCGATCGCGCTCGGGGCGAACACCGACCCGTACCAGCCGATCGAGCGCGACTACCGGGTCACGCGCGCCATTCTGGAAGTGCTGGCAAAGACCAATCATCCGGTGACGATCACGACCAAGTCGGATCGCGTGGTGCGGGACATCGATCTGCTTGCACCGATGGCAGAGAAGGGGCTGGTGGCGGTCGCGGTGTCGGTGACGTCGCTGGTTCCTCAGATCGCGATGACGATCGAACCGCGCGCGCCGCATCCGCTGAAACGATTGCAGGCCGTCAGGCAACTGGTCGATGCGGGCATCCCCGCCTACGTCAACATGGCCCCGGTGATCCCGGCAATCACGGACGACGAGATCGAGGCGATCGTGGCGCGGGCCGCCGAAGCTGGTGCATCGAACGTGTCCTACATCCCCGTTCGGCTGCCGCTGGAGGTCGCACCGCTGTTTCGTGCTTGGCTCGACACCCATTTCCCCGACCGTGCGGCCAAGGTGATGGCGATCATCCAATCGCTGCGCGGCGGCCGCGACAATGATCCGAACTTCTTTTCCCGCATGCGCGGGGAGGGACCTTGGGCGGATTTGCTCCGCACCCGGTTCCGGATCGCCAAGTCCCGCCACGGTTTCCCGAGTGGCCGGCGGGTGCTGGGGCTGCGATGCGACCTGTTCCAGCCACCAGCCGGTCCACAAGGGGAGCTGTTCTAGGCCGACGTACCGTTGGATACCGCCGCTCTGCACCGCAGCCCCTTGGCGTTTACCGGATCACGAACACGCCCTTATAGTCCTTGCCCGCGTCGCCCAGCACGGTGCTGCTGAACTGATAGGTTCCACCCCGGCGCGTGACCGGCGCCTGGAACCGGACCGTCAGGCCTTCGCCCGACGCCAGAACGACCTTGCCGCCGTAGACCTTGTCGGTGTCCCGCGGGGCGACCCGCGCCTGACGGAAGAAGGCCTCCTGCGTCAGATTGTGCCCCTTGTCCGAACGGTTCGAGATCCGCAGAATGTACGGCGCGCCCTGACGGAGCGGGATGCTGCGCGGCACGAACCCGTCGTCGGTCATTCTGACGGTGATGGTCTGCGCTTTGCGCCAATCCGGCGTCTGTGCCGCCACGGGGGTTGCGAGGGCGATCATTCCGATGAGGATGGGCTTCATCATGTCTCTCCGATCCAATTGACGGGGAGCAAATGAAGCACGGTCGGCTTCGTTCCGCCGTTCAGCGGGGTTTGCCGTCAGGCAGCGTCCCTCAGGCCGGGAGGGGGACTGCGGTTCCGCCCTTGAACAGCCGCCGCACCTTGCCCTCGACCGGCAACCCGTCGAACGGCGTATTGCCCGCCTTGGCGTGCATGCGGTCGCCATTGACCTGCCACGGCGCGTGAAGATCGCACAGCAGCAGATCGGCCGGCGCACCGACCCGCAGCGTGCCCGCATCGACGCCGAGGATGCGCGCAGGGTTGGCGGCGAGCAACGCAAACAGTCGGTCAAGCGGGATGTGCTCGTCGCGCACCAGACCGAGCCCGAGCGCAAGCAACGTTTCGGCCCCCGCCATGCCCGCCGCCGAATCCCCGAACGGCAGCCGCTTTTCTTCGGGGCCATGCGGATCATGCGCGGAACACAGGACGTCGATCGTTCCGTCTGCGAGCGCAAGCAGCGCGGCACGACGATCGTCCTCGTGGCGGAGCGGCGGCGAGATATGCGCGAACGTCCGGAAGTCGCTCATCGCGATGTCGGACAGCAACAGATGCGCCGGGGTAATCCCGCACGTCACGCGAACGCCGCGACGTTTCGCCGCGCGGACCAGATCGAACCCGGCGGCGGTGGTGACGGTGCGCAGATGCAGCGCAGCATCGGTTTCCTCCGCCAGCATCAGGTCGCGCGCGATGGCCAGCGCTTCCGCGACCGCGGGCGCTGCGGACAGGCCCATGCGGGTCGCGGTTTCGCCTGCGGTCGCGACGGCACCGGCAGTGATCCCGGCGTCTTCGGCATGCGCGATTACGGTGAGGCCCAGATCGTTGGCGTAAGCGAGCACCTTGCGCATCACGCCCGAGTCCGCGATCCAATGTGCGCCCGTGCCGACCGCGCGTGCGCCAGCGTCACGGTTGATTGCCATCTCGGCAAGGTCCTTGCCCGCGAGCGCGCGGGTCGCCGCCGCGATCGGATGAATCCACAGATTGGGGCGACCGATCAACGCCGCGCGCTGCACCACGCCCGGATCATCGAGCACCGGCGACTGGTCGGGCATCAGCCCCACACGCACGATGCCGCCGGCATGAAAGGCGGGAACGTCGATCGCGAAAACGCCAAGGTCGATGATGGCCGGCGCGAGCACCAACCCCTTGCAGTCCACCGTCTCGGCGCTTGCGGGAACGTCGATCAGTCCGGTTGCGGCGATCACGTCGTCGGCGATCAGCACGCCCCCGCGCGATACGCCACCGACCGGGCAGGCGAGCGTGGCGTCGAGCAAGGCGATCATCCGGGTCATGCCCAGCCCGCCACACCACGCGGCCGACGCGTCAGCACGTCAAGACAGGCCATGCGCACCGCGACGCCCATCTCGACCTGTTCGGTAATTGCAGAGCGTGCGTGGTCGGCGACGGAAGAGTCGATCTCCACCCCGCGGTTCATCGGACCCGGGTGCATCACCAGCGCATCTGGCTTGGCGAGGGCAAGGCGCTTTTCGGTAAGGCCATAGCGCAGGTGATATTCACGGTTGGAGGGCACGAACCCGCCATTCATCCGCTCGTTCTGGAGCCGCAGCATCATCACGACGTCGGCATCGACGAGTGCCGCATCGAAATCGGTGAAAGGCGTCACGCCCATGCGCTCAATCGCGGCGGGCATCAGCGTGGTCGGCGCGCACACGCGGACTTCAGCCGCAAGCGCGGTCAGCGACAGGATGTTCGACCGCGCGACCCGGCTGTGCAGCAGGTCTCCGCAGATCACCACGCGCTGCCCAGCGATCGTTCCGCGGCGGCGGCGGATCGTCAGCGCGTCGAGCAATGCCTGAGTCGGGTGCTCATGTTGTCCGTCGCCGGCGTTGAGGACCGGGCAATCCACCTTGTCCGCGATCAACCGCACTGCGCCCGACGACATGTGGCGGATTACGATCATGTCGGCCCGCATCGCGTTCAGCGTCATCGCCGTATCGATCAGCGTCTCGCCCTTTTTCACGCTCGATTGCGCGGCATGCATGTTGACGACGTCCGCGCCAAGCCGCTTTCCCGCGATCTCGAACGACAGCAGCGTTCGGGTGCTGTTCTCGAAAAAGGCGTTGATCAGCGTGAGACCGCCGAGCCTCTTGTCCGCGATCGCGCGTGTGCGGTTGGCGGCGACCCAACCATCAGCCTCGTCGAGCAGGAACAGGATCTCATGGGGCTGCAAACCCTCGATTCCGGTGAGGTGCCGGTGCGGAAACACGGCGCGGCCCGGGATGAGCGAGGCGGGGCGGTGATCGGAGCGTTGCATCGAGGGTGTCGGGTAGCGGGGCAGGGGGGCGGGCGCAAGGTGGCAGGTGAGCGCTCGCGTGCATCAGGGTGCCGCCATCACGGCATGGCGGTACAGCGGGAGGATAACGTCACCAGGCGCAAAGTTTAGAGAAACATTTGTTAAGACTGCGGCAAACAAATGGGCTAAGCAGTTGTAAGGCTTCGCAAACCTGCGGGGTTTCATGTGGAGACAGTAGGGGGCTACTGGCAATCCGCCCGAATCGGGTAATTTGCGATATGCCAAGACCAGAGGACACCCCAAAGGATCAGGCAAGTGCGGAGGCGGAGGTGGAGCACTTTCGCCAAAACCTCGGGCCATTCGTTGTCGCCGCGGAGACAACGCGAACGCCGATGGTGTTCATGGATGCGCGGCGCGGGGGGCATCGGATCACGTTTGCAAACGACAGTTTCCTGTCACTGCTGGGATATGCGCGTGATGAAGTTCTCGGGCAGAGCTTCGATTCCCTGATGGCACCCGGAGTACAGCCCCAAGCTTGGTCGCAAGTGCTGTCAGCGTTTGAGGACGGCTCGGATGTTGATCGCGAGGTCCGGTATTGCCGCAAGGACGGCACCAGCATCTGGGCCTCGATGCGGATCAGCCCGGTTCGGAACCAGCATGGGGTCGTGGTGCAGCATTTCGCGTCGATCTCGGACCTTACCGCCCACAAGCAAGAGCAGGCGGAACTCAAGCTGCTCGTCGATGAACTCAACCACCGCGTGAAAAATACGCTTTCGACGGTTCAGGCGATCGTTAGCCAGGCATTGCGCAATTCATCTGATCTTGCAGTGGTCGCTGAAGCGGTAGAATCACGGCTGTCGTCCTTGTCGCGCTCGCATGATCTGCTGACCCGGGAAAGCTGGCACAGTGCCGGTCTGGCGGATGTCATCCTCGCCGCGCTGGATCCGTTCGGAGTCGCGGATGATCGGGCCGAGCGTTTCGCCGTCGCGGGGGAGAATATTCGTTATTCCCCGAAGGCGGCGCTGGCGATCAGTATCGCAATTCACGAACTGGCGACGAACGCCGTCAAATATGGCGCGCTTTCCAACGACGCGGGCTGCGTCCGGGTGACATGGGCGCTTGTATCCCCGAACGGCGAATCCGCCAGGCGGGTCGTGCTGCGCTGGCAGGAAGTTGGTGGGCCGCCGGTCGCTCCTCCGGTCAGGAAGGGGTTCGGGTCTGGCGTGCTGGAGTGCGGCCTGGCGTATGAACTCGCTGGTGTCGTTCAGCTTGATTATCCGCGCGACGGGGTCGTGTGCACGATCGATATTCCCGCCCCGTCGGAAGCCGGACATGGGTGAAGCCCTCATCGGTCGCAGGATCCTCGTCGTCGAGGACGAAATGCTGATCATGATGCAGGCGATGAACCTGCTCAAGGACCTGGGTTGCATCCCGGTCGCAGCTGCAACGATCGCGTCGGCGCTCGAGCGTCTTGCGGAGGCTTCGTTCGACGCCGCTATGCTCGACGTCAATCTCGGGGGAATGATGTCCTACCCCATCGCCGATGCGCTCATTGCGCTGTCCGTGCCGTTCGTATTCGCGACCGGCTATGTCGATGGAGACAGTCGAACCGGGTATATGACCCACGCGGTTCTGCAGAAGCCGTTTCGGGCGCAGCAGTTGAGCGAGGCCTTGGAGGGTCTGATCGCGGGCAAGCCTGCATAGTCACCTTCTCCCGGCACGACGACCATCATGTACGATTGCGAGGAGGGGCAGCCAGCGCACTCGAACGTGCGCTTTGCGAAGCTGGAAACGATCGGCTGCGGGGTTCAAGTTCCGTCCGACCGTAATGTACCCTTTTGGGACGATATACGCGACCTATTGAGTTGCGCCGAGTATGCGGGGATCGCGGAGCCCTACATACAATCGATGAGGCTAGAAACTATCCTTGCTTCTCATCAATTTGGAATCGTTTCCAGGCATCGTCACCGCTTGTAATTCTTGCGGGTCATCGTAAACGCCTCGTTAACGCTGTGCATCCCGCGCGGCGATTGGGAACGACGATGGCTGGACTGAGGACGAAGCTCGCGCTGACGGTTGCATCCGCTTGCGCAATGGTCGCGTCGCCCGCGTCGGCTGCAGAGTTCAGCTACAGCTATTTCAGTGGCACCGTCTTCGCATCGGGTATCTTCACGACCACCGATACGACGACGCTGGTCGATGGGCGGGAAGCCTATACCGTGACCGGCATGACCGGTGCGCGGGACGGGATCGCGATTGCCGGATTGAACGCGACATATCCCGGGGCTGCGGGCGGTTCGGACCAATATCTGTTTGCCACGGGCGTACCGGTGACCGAATTCGGCATCGGCTTCGATTACGTGAATGGCCTGAGCGGCAACATTTTCAACGGCGTCTTTAATAACATAGCGCAGTTGGGCGAGTATTACGGAAATACCGGGACGGGCCTCGACGCGCAGCTCGGGCCGCAGAATTTCACGTTGACTCAGGTGGTCACGACACCCGCTGTTCCTGAGCCTGCGACCTGGATGATGATGATCCTGGGTCTCGCCGGCGTGGGCGGCGTCGTCAGGTCTCGTCGCCGGACGTTGCGCCACGCGCGCGTCTGAGCGCCGGGACTAGATCGCCACCAGCGCGTCGATCGCGCTTTGCAGGATGTAGGCTGCGGCCATCTTGTCAACCAGCTCGGCACGTTTGGCGCGGCTGGCATCCTGTTCGATCAGCGTGCGCGTCACGGCTTGAGTTGACCAGCGTTCGTCCTGAAGGAAGATCGGCAACGCCAGATCCGCGAGATTGCGCGCGAACGCCCTGCTCGACTGGCTGCGCGGGCTTTCGCTGCCGTCGGTCAGGTTAAGCGGGAGGCCGATCACGATTCCCTTCACCTGCTGCGCCGTGATCAAGTCGGCGAGCGCGATCTTGTCCTTCTGGAACTTGGTCCGGCGAATCAGTAGCGCAGGCGAGGCGAAGCTCCAGCCTGCGTCGCACAAGGCGGTACCGATCGTCTTGGTGCCCACATCTAGGCCGATCAGCCGGCCACCGGTGGGGAGGGCGGCGCGGAATTCGAGGCGGTCGGTGGTGATCATGACAGGCGGCTCGTTCGCACGGCGCGCCGGCGTTGCCCAGCGGGGACCGACGCCGCGGTGAACGTCGTGAGCCGGCGAGCCGCATCGGCGCGGACGTTCGCCCAGAACAGGCTGTAGTCGTACACGTGGTAATTATTGCCGGGCAGGACATAGCCGCCGAGCGATGGGGGATTGCCGATCAGCAGGATCCCGCGCGGATCGCAGCGGGCGGCGACTCGGCCGGGTTCGATCGTCGCACTCGTCAGGTCGGCCGAGGGGAAGAGTGTGCCAAGGTTGGCAGTCTCAGGGGCGGTCGCGTCGGGCATGCCGGTCAGCGGGTTGGTGCAGATCATCGGCGTGCCGCGGCGGGGTTTGCCGTCGATCGTGCTGCTTGCGTCATACGCGTCGAGCACCAGCGACGGTTCGGCGGGTTCGGCGAAGCTTTGCCACGACAGGATGCACTCCGCCTGATCCGCGGTGCGGCATTCGGGCAGGCCGAGCGCGGGCGCGTCGGTCGTCCGCGAGACCGGCCAGCCAACGACATAGGCGGCGACGATGCGTTTCTGGATCGGCTTGCCCGCGATCTTTTCGCGCAGCAGCCGGACGAGGTGGAGCGACCCCTGGCTGTGGCCGGCGAGGATGATCGGGCGGTCCCCGGCCTGCGCGACGAACGCGTCGAAGGCGGCGGCGACGTCGTGATAGGCGAGATCGAGCGCCTTGCCGGCATTCTCCTGCGTCGTCAGGAACGCCCCGAAGGTCGCCTGGCGGTAGCGCGGTGCCCAGATTGCGCCGACCTCGTTGAACGCGCTCGCCTGGCCGCGCAGGAACAATGCGGCGCGATCATTGGCTTCCTGATTGTCGAGCGGCGCGTTCCAGCGCGAGCGTTCGAGGAACGAGGTCGGGTGGACGAAGAACACCGCGGCCTGCGGCTTCTTGGTCGGTTGATAGCCGGGCGGGGTCCATGACGCGGGGTTGCCCGGAATATCGGGGCGCGCCAGCCACATGCGGGCTTCGCGATAGTGCGCGGTGCTTTCGGCGGGCAAGCGTTCGAAACCGGCGGTGGGCACCGTCGCCAGCGCGATCAGTTCCTTGCCCCAGATCGCATAGGCAAAGCCACCAGCGATCGCGAGCACGATCAGGCCGCTGAAAATGTAGAGAAACTTGCGCGCCAAGCGGTCCACCTCCCACGGGCATGGCGCGGCAGTGCCCATGCAGACGTGATGGCATTTCCGTGCAGCAGGATCGCGACGCTTGCAATCGCCTTGGCGCTGCTGTCCGTAGCGCACGAGCGTGGGGAACGAAGCGATGGACGAAGTGACCGAAGGTACCCGCGCCGGGATCGGGTGGCCGATCCGCCCGATCGTGCTCGCGCTGGTCGGCGCGTTGGCGGCGCTTGCGGTGCAGCAGGTGCTGGATATCGCGCAGCGGGGTTCCCCTCCGGTCGATCCGGCAGCGTGGCGAATCGCGCTGGCGACCGCGATCGGCACCGGGGCCGTCACCTTCGGCTTTGCGTTCGAGCGGAGGCGCTGGTGGTGGGCGGCGCTGTTCGGCGCGGTCGTCGGATTGGTGTCCGGGCTGATCCTCTACTGGAATGGAGGCGGGTGGGGCGCTTGGTACAATTGGCATAGCGCCAGCCTGTTCCTGGCGATCGCGATCGCGGTGCCGCTGTTCCAGACCGCGCGCGATCACGGCGGGTGGCGCTTTCCCTATGCCGACGTGCATGGCGAGGCCTGGACCAACGTCGTCCTGTGGGGCGCGTGCTGGCTGTTCACCGGCGTCGTGTTCGCGCTCGCGTGGCTGCTGGCGGCGCTGTTCGACCTGATCGGGCTGCATTTCCTGCGCGACCTGTTGCAGCACAACTGGTGCAACGCCGTGCTGTTCGGCGCGAGTTTCGGCGGGGCGCTCGGGCTGCTGCGCGAACGTGACGGGGTGCTGCGGCTGCTCCAGCGGGTGGTGACCGCGGTGCTCGCGGTGCTGGCCCCGGTGCTCGGCGCGGGGTTGCTGGTGTTTTTGCTGGCCTTGCCCTTCACCGGGCTCGACGCGCTGTGGGAGGCGACCAAATCGACCACGCCGATCCTGCTCGGCTGCGTGATCGGCGCGCTGATCCTTTCCAATGCGGTGATCGGCAATGGCACGG
Organism: Sphingomonas sp. PsM26; assembly: GCA_030433805.1. Taxonomy (GTDB): domain Bacteria; phylum Pseudomonadota; class Alphaproteobacteria; order Sphingomonadales; family Sphingomonadaceae; genus Sphingomonas. The sequence goes on from JARUXA010000019.1 coordinate 24,788, forward strand.
ACGAGGAGGCAACCAACCCGGTGCTGCGCTTCGGCGCGATGGCCCTGGCGCTCGCAGTGCTGCCGCTGGCGGTGATCGCAGGGATCGCGACGGGGCTGCGGATCGGGCAATATGGCCTGACGCCGGACCGCTTATGGGCAGTCGTCTTCGTCGGCTTCGCCAGTGTTTACGGCGTGGCCTATCTGGTCGCGCTGGTCCGCGGACGGCACGCGTGGGGCGCGTTCGTGCGGCCGAGCAATTTGCGGATCGCCTTCCTCGTGGCGGGGGTCGGGCTGCTGCTCGCCACGCCGCTCGCGAGCTTCAACACGCTGTCGAGCGCCGATCAGGTCGCGCGGCTCAAGGCGGGCCGGGTTACGTCCGCGAAGTTCGACTGGGCGGCGCTGGCGTTCGATTTCGGCGATCCCGGCAAGGCCGCGCTCCGGCGTCTCACGCGCTCCGCCAATCCGGTGATCGCGGCGCGCGCGAGGGAGGTCGCGACCAAGAGCAATCGGTGGGAGATCGCGGGGATCGACCGCACGCAGACCGATGCCGACCTGCTCGTCAAACGCCTGCGCGTGCTACCGTTGACGGTGCCCGTGCCGCTCGCCTTGCGCTCGGTACTGACCGACTGGCAGGGGTGCCGCTCCGATCGCGAGAATCGCTGCACGCTGCTGTACACCCCCGGTGCGCGCGAGGCGGTGTCGATCTCGCAAAGCTGCATCGACGATCTGACGCGGGATCCGCCGACGGCGACGCCCGCGAGCCCGGCGCTGCGATCGGGCTGCGGTGCCGCGCGCTATCGTCGAACGGGGGACGCCTGGGCGCGGGTCGACGACGATGCACGGCTCCCGCTGACGCCCGCGGAACGCGCCGCGCTCAAGGCGGGGGACGCCGCGGGTCGGGTCGAAATCTGTGCGGTGCCAGCGCGTCGGGTGTTCGTCGGGGGCGTTCCGGTCGGGGATCCGTTCGAATAGGTTGCGCAAGGCTCGGGCGCTCTGCTAGCCGCAAGCCATGTCAGTCACCATCGCCACCGTCACCAAGATCGCCAGCCTGGCCCGCATCGCGATCACCGAGGAAGAAGCCGCGCGCATGGCGCCCGAGCTCGACAATATCATGGGCTGGATCGAGCAATTGAGCGAGGTCGACACGACCGGCGTCGCGCCGATGACCGCGGTGATCCCCAACCATCTGCGGCTGCGTGACGATGTCGTGAACGCCGATCCGCTGACCGGCGGCGGCATTCGCGACGCAGTGCTGTCCAACGCCCCTCAGGCCGAGCACGGGTTTTTCACTGTGCCCAAGGTGATCGAATAATGACCGACCTTACCAATCTTGGCGTCGCCGCGATCCGTGACGGCGTGCGCGACGGTAGCTTCACGGCCCGTGAAGTGGCCGAAGGCTTCATCGCCAACGTGTCCGCCGCCACGGCGCTGAACGCGTTCCTCGTCGAAACGCCCGACCATGCGCTCGCTGCCGCAGACGCCGCCGATGCCGCGCGCGCGAAGGGCGAGACGCTCAAGCCGCTGGCGGGCGTGCCGATCGGGATGAAGGACCTGTTCTGCACCAAGGGCGTGACCACGACTGCGGCGAGCCACATCCTCGGCGGCTTCACGCCCGAGTATGAATCGACCGTGTCGGCCAACCTCTGGGATGCGGGCGCGGGGATGCTCGGCAAGCTCAACATGGACCAGTTCGCGATGGGATCGTCGAACGAGACGTCCGCGTTCGGCAACGTCATCTCGCCGTGGCGGCGCAGCGACGGTGGCAACGCTGCGCTAGCGCCGGGCGGATCGTCGGGCGGGTCGTCCGCGGCGATCGCGGCACGGCTGTGCCCGGCGGCGACCGGCACCGACACCGGCGGCTCGATCCGCCAGCCCGCCGCGTTCACCGGCATTTCGGGGATCAAGCCGACCTACGGCCGCTGCTCGCGCTGGGGGACGATCGCGTTTGCCTCGTCGCTCGACCAGGCCGGACCGATGGCGCGCGACGTGCGCGACTGCGCGATCATGCTGGGCGCGATGAGCGGGTTCGATGCGAAGGATGCCACCTCACTCGACTTGCCGGTGCCCGCTTGGGAAGCGGGATTGTCCAGCGATCTCAAAGGAAAGCGCGTCGGTATCCCCAAGGAATATCGCGTCGACAACATGCCCCCCGAGATCGAGGCGCTGTGGCAGCAGGGGATCGACTGGCTCAAGGATGCCGGGGCCGAGATCGTCGAGGTGTCGCTGCCGCATACCAAATATGCGCTTCCGGCCTATTACATCATCGCGCCCGCCGAGGCGTCGTCCAACCTCGCACGCTATGATGGCGTACGCTATGGTCTGCGCGATTTGCCCGAGGGGGCGAACCTGCAGGACATGTATGCCGCAACCCGCGCCGACGGGTTCGGCGACGAGGTCAAGCGCCGGATCATGATCGGTACCTACGTGTTGTCGGCGGGCTATTACGACGCGTACTTCACCCAGGCTTCGAAAATCCGCACGTTGATCGCGCGGGATTTCGAACAGGCGTGGGCCAAGTGCGACGTGCTGCTGACCCCGACCGCACCGTCCGCCGCCTTTGCGCTGGGCGAGAAGAGCGCGGACCCGATCGCGATGTATTTGAACGACGTGTTCACGGTGCCGTCGTCGCTTGCCGGCTTGCCCGCGATGAGCGTGCCGGGTGGTCTCGACCATGCAGGGCTGCCGCTCGGGTTGCAGATTATCGGCAAGCCGCTCGACGAGCAGGGCGTGCTGAATGCGGGGCTGGCGCTGGAAGAGCGGGCCGGTTTCGTGGCGCGCGCAGAGCGGTGGTGGTAGAACAGTTCGGAGATACGGCAGGAGCCATCCGATGAACGTTGAGAAGCGCATCCCCGCATTCGCCGAGGGGGAAATGTCCGCCGACGGCGCGGTGCTGATTCCGGAGACGGTTCGACGCGCGGCGGGCCTTGTGCCTGGCATGCCCGTCGTCCTGGGATTGAACGATCGTGGCGAGGTTGTGCTGATGACGCGGACGCAGGCAAAACGTCTCGGCGAAAATGCTTCGGAACGGCGTCTGCGTATTCGCGCAGCTTTGGATGCGATGACCGGGCGATCCTCGACAGGGCAGTGTACGGCAGACATCATGGAGGAGTTGCGGGGCGACCGTGCGTCATGATTCTGGTCGATAGCAATGTCCTGATCGACATCGTTGGTGCGGATCAGGAGTGGCGCGCATGGTCCGACGCCGCGATAGAACGCTTGCAGGCGAATGGAGAACAGCTCGTCGTCAACCTGATCATCGTAGCCGAGATTGCGGCCAATTTCGAAACGCTCGCCGACCTGGACGTGGCCCTAGACTCGATCGATATCGAAATCGTGCCGCTTTGCGGTGATGCCGCATTCGCTGCGGGGCAGGCGTTTCGTGCCTATCGGCGCATGCACCGAGATCGAAACGCGATGCTGTCCGATTTTTTGATCGGAGGCCACGCTCGAGCCTTGGGCGCTTCGCTGTTAACCCGCGACACTAGCCTCTACCGTACCTACTTCCCCGACCTTACCCTCATCACACCCGAGACCGACGCATGACCGACGCCTCCACTTACACCATCCGCGGCGAAACCGGCGACTGGGAGGTCGTCGTCGGCCTCGAGGTCCACGCGCAGGTGACCTCGAACGCCAAGCTGTTCTCGGGCGCGGCGACCGCGTTCGGGGCGGAGCCCAACAGCCAGGTGTCGCTGGTCGATGCCGCGATGCCGGGGATGCTCCCCGTGCCCAACCGCGAGTGCATCCGCCAGGCGGTGCGCACCGGCATGGCGATCGACGCGCAGATCAACCGCTGGTCGCGGTTCGATCGCAAGAATTATTTCTACGCCGATCTGCCGCAGGGCTATCAGATCAGCCAGCTCTACCATCCGCTGGTGGGCGAGGGCGCAATCGACATCAGCCTCGACGACAAGAACCCCGACCAGAGCGGAAAGCGCATCGGCGTCGAGCGGATCCATGTCGAGCAGGACGCGGGCAAGCTGATGCACGACCAGCATCCGACCCGCTCCTACGTCGATCTCAATCGCTCGGGCGTCGCGCTGATGGAGATCGTGTCCAAGCCGGACATGACGTCCCCCGCGGAGGCAGGGGCATACCTGCGCAAGTTGCGGTCGATCCTGCGCTATGTCGGATCGTGCGACGGCAATATGGAAGAGGGCTCGATGCGCGCCGACGTCAACGTCAGCGTGCGCAAGGCAGGCGACCCGCTCGGCACGCGGACCGAGACCAAGAACGTCAATTCGGTCCGCTTCGTGATGGCGGTGGTCGAGCAGGAAGCGCGGCGGCAGGTCGAGGTGCTCGAGGACGGCGGGCGGATCGTCCAGGAAACGCGGCTGTACGACCCCGACCGGAACGAGACCCGCTCGATGCGGTCGAAGGAAGATGCGCACGATTACCGCTACTTCCCGGATCCCGATCTGTTGCCGCTTGAACTCGACGACGCGTTCCTCGAGGAATGCCGTGCGTCCTTGCCCGAGCTGCCTGATACGAAGCGGCGACGCTATGAGGCGCTCGGCATCACTCCTTATGCCGCAGCGGTGCTGACCGCCGAGGTCGAGGCGGCGCGCTGGTTCGATGCGTTGCTCGAGACGGGCACCAAACCGGTCGCGGCGGCGAACTGGACGACGTCCGAGCTGTTCGGCGCGCTCAACCGCACCGGGACGGATTTCACGACCTCGCCGGTCAGCCCGGCGCAGGCCGCCGAGCTGCTCGCCTTGGTCGCGGACGGGACGCTGTCGGGGAGCCTTGCCAAGCAGGTGTTCGAGATCATGCTCGAAACCAAGCAGGGCGCGGGTGCCGTCGTCGAGGAACGCGGGCTCAAGCAGACCAGCGACACCGGCGAGATCGAACGGGTCATTGCCGACGTCATGGCGGCGAACGCAGACAAGGTTGCCGACTATCGCGGGGGCAAGGACAAGTTGTTCGGATTCTTCGTCGGGCAGACGATGAAGGCAATGGGTGGCAAGGCTAATCCCGGCGTGGTGAACGAAGTATTGAAGGCTGCACTTTCAGGCACAGCATAACCGGACTACAGTTTCCCCCTTGATGGGGGGCGACAATGATACGGTTATTATGGCTGACTAGCATGCTTTGTATGCTGGTGACGTCGGCCGAGGGGCAGGTCTTCGATAACAAAAGTGTCGTCGCGCTCCATGATGCCGGGCTGGGCGAAATTACGATCATTACCAAGATCAACAGCTTGCCCTGCAGCTATGACGTATCGACCGACAGCCTGATTGCGCTGAAGAAAGCGGGGGTCACGGATGACGTCATTGCCGCCATGGTCGGGCGGTGTGGCGCGTCGTTCCGCGCCCAGGGCATCGATAATCGATCGATGGATCCGTTGGTCAAACATTCGCCCGGCATCTATTTGGCGCAAGAGGCGGCAGGGGCAGGGCGATTGCTGCTTTTACGACCGGTCGTGGGGAGCGGTAACCGCACAACCGGGAACGGAAGCGTCTTATTCCCGCTAAAAACGATGCTCACTGTGCCGCAGCCGCAAAGCCAGAATCACGTGGGGTCGAGCCGACCGACCTTTTATTTCTACTTTGATGCCGCCGACCAGAATGTCAGCGATTTCGGCGTGGAGCGCTCGATCGCTGCGCAGTCCCCGGCTGAGTTCAGCCTGGTCCGGTTCAAGGTGAAAGGAAATGGGCGCGAAATCGAGACGGGGCGACTGTCGGCCTATTTCTCGATCAGCCTCCATTTGGGCGTGAAGGGGAAGGATACGACCGCCTTTACCGCCGAGGAAATCGGTGACGGCATTTTCAAGGTCACTGCGTCCGACGCATTGGTGGCGGGAGAATATGCGTTTGTGTTCTCGGGGGAAAGCGGGCGGTCGCGCGTGTACGACTTCTCGGTCCTAGCCACGAATTTGCCGGAGAAAAACATTGCCGGGAAATAGTCTGCAGCGGTCCGCAACGGTAGCGTCGGCTATGGTGGTCGAGGCTATGAACCTCTGACCACCACTCCAAACGCAGTATCGACGCTTACTGCGCGTCGTCTTCCTGATTCTTGGTCACGCCTCCGGTGCCACCAACGCCATCCGGCATCCCGGTAGACGTGAAATTGTCCGGCTCGTCACCGCCTTCGCCGCGCTCGACCGCATCCTTGCGCGCTTCGACCATCTTCTGAAGGTCACTGCGATCGTCAGTGTCCTCCTTGGGATCGTCGAGCGGGCCCTTGGTCTGCTCCATGTTGGTGTCGCTCATGCGAAGTCACCCGACAGGCCGGAGTCGTCGACCGGCTGTGCAGGGTCGACCGGCGGATCGCCCATCGGTGACGGATTGGGAATGTCCGTGTCCGGGGTGGGCGGCGGCAGCTCCGTCGGCATCGGCGTGGGCTGACCGGGTTCGGTCGGGACGGTGCCGGGATCGGAAGGCATCGGGGGAAGTTCGGTGGGGGGTGTCGTCGCCATCAGTTTTCTCCTCTGCCAACCCTAACGCATCGGCACCGGCGGAGTTGCCCCGTAATATCCCGGAGCCATCACCCAGACTGTTTTTGCGTCAAGTGTCGCCGCGACTTGCCCAACCCTGCGCGCCTGCTATAGACGCCCCCCACACCGGCGGTGTCCTGTGCGGGCGTGGCGGAACTGGTAGACGCAGCAGGTTTAGGTCCTGCCATCGCAAGATGTGGGGGTTCGAGTCCCTTCGCCCGCACCAGCCGCCCGTGGCAAACGGGCGGTAGCCAAACGAATTTCCTGTAAAAGGCCAGACCTGAACATGCAGACTGTCGAGACGTTGAACGAGGGCCTGAAGCGCGCCTACACGCTGAAGATCACCGCGAAGGACATCGAGTCGCGCGTTGACGCCGAACTGAAGCGCGTTGCGCCGACGGTGAAGATGCCCGGCTTCCGCCCCGGCAAGGTGCCCGCGAATCTGGTGCGCAAGATGCACGGTGACGCGCTGATGCAGGACGCGCTGAACAGCTCGATCCAGCAGGGCATCCAGGAGCTGATCGCCGAGCACAAGCTGCGTCCCGCACTGCAGCCGTCGGTCAGCCTGGAAGACGGCTATGAGCTGGGCCAGGACGCCAGCATCAAGGTCGAGCTCGAAGTGCTCCCCGACGTGCCGACCCCGGCGATCGAGGGTCTGAAGCTCGAGCGTCTGACCGTGCCGGTCGACGAAGCTGCGGTTCAGGCACAGCTCCAGAAGTTCGCCGACCAGCAGAAGCGTTGGGAAGAGGCCGAGGGCCGCACTGCCGAGACCGGTGATCTCGTCGTGATGGACTTCGTCGGCAAGGTCGACGGCGTTGCGTTCGATGGCGGCACCGGCGAGGACATGTCGGTCGAGATCGGTTCGGGTCGTCTGATCCCGGGCTTCGAGGACCAGGTCGTCGGCGTGAAGGCTGGCGACGAGCGCCAGATCAACGTCAACTTCCCCGCGGATTATCAGGCCAAGGAACTGGCCGGCAAGGCAGCCACGTTCGACCTGACGATCAAGTCGGTCAAGACCGCGGGCGAGACCAAGATCGACGACGAGCTCGCGACCTCGCTCGGCCTGCAGAGCCTCGACCAGCTGACCGAGCTGCTCAAGGGCCAGATCGAGCAGGAGCTCAATGGTCTCACGCGCACGTACATGAAGCGAAAGCTGCTCGATCAGCTCGCCGAGGGTCATGATTTCGAAGTACCGCCGTCGATGGTCGAGGCCGAATTCGGCCAGATCTGGCAGCAGCTCGAGCATGAAGCGACGCACGAGGAAGATCCCGCGGCAGCACTCGCCGAGATGGAATCCGAGCGGGACGATTACCAGAAGATCGCCGAGCGTCGCGTTCGCCTGGGCCTGTTGCTCAGCGAAATCGGCCAGGCCAATGGCGTCGAAGTCAGCCAGCAGGAAATGAACCGCCTGATCGCCCAGGCCGCACAGCAGTATGGCCCAGAAGATCGCCAGCGCTTCATGCAGTACGTCCAGCAAGAGCCGATGGCAGCAGCCCAGCTCCGCGCGCCGCTGTATGAGGACAAGGTCGTCGACTACCTGTTCGAGAAGTCCGAGATCACCGACCGCGAAGTCACGCGTGAGGAGCTCGAGGCAGCGATCGAGAGCGACGAGGGTTTCTCGACCGGAACGCACAGCCACGACCACGACAACCACAAGCCCAAGGCGGCCAAGAAGGCATCGTCCAAGAAGGCCAAGCCTTCCGAGGGTGATGACGTCGAGGGCGAAGCAGCCCCGGCGACCGACGATGCGGCGGCACCGACCCCCGCCGAGCCGGTGAAGAAGGCTGCGACCAAGAAGGCCCCCGCCAAGAAGGCCGAGGAGCCTGCTGGCGACGAGGCAGCAGCGGAAGCGCCTGCCAAGAAGGCACCGGCAAAGAAAAAGGCCGCTGCGCCAAAGGAAGAGCCAGAGGCGTAACCGCCGGGTTCCACTTTTGAAGGTTCAAATCAGGGGCGGTCTTCGGATCGCCCCTTTTTGGTAGCTGTCGGTCATCGCGTGGCGGCGTTGCGCGGGCCTCGGATCACACCCCGTAACCCAACGGGGGTTGAACTCGTTTCCGGCAACGCCGATGTATGACGTCTCTTCGGGGCATAAAGGATTTCAAGACTCATCATGCGCAATCCGTTCGACACCGGTGACTTCATGGCCCCCCTTCATGGCGCCGGAATGGCTGCCTCGCCCCAGGGCGGGCTCGTTCCGATCGTCATCGAGCAATCCAATCGCGGCGAGCGCAGCTTCGACATCTACTCGCGGCTGCTGCGCGAACGCATCATCTTCATCACGGGCGGCGTCGAGGACCATATGGCCTCGGTGATCAGTGCCCAGCTGCTGTTCCTGGAATCGGAGAATCCGAAGAAGGACATCTTCATGTACATCAACTCGCCGGGCGGCGTCGTCACGGCGGGCATGGCGATCCATGACACGATGCAGTACATCCGCCCGCGCGTCGGCACGGTCTGCATGGGGCAGGCCGCCTCGATGGGCAGCTTCCTGCTCGCAGCGGGCGAGCCGGGGATGCGCGTCGCGCTGACCAACGCACGCATCATGATCCACCAGCCCTCGGGCGGGGCGCAGGGCATGGCGAGCGACATCCAGATCCAGGCGAAGGAAATCCAGCGGATCAAGAACCGGATGAATGCGCTCTATGCGCAATACACCGGCAAGCCGATCGAGGAGATCGAGCGTGCGATGGATCGTGACACGTTCCTCGAGGCGCATGAGGCCAAGGAATTCGGCCTCGTCGATCAGGTGTTCGACAAGCGTCCGGCACTCCCCGACGACTCGACCACGCCGCCGGCGCTGACGTCTGCATAATTGGAACTGACCGCGTAAATTCACCGTATATTCAGTGCCGGGCGTCTATGTTTTAGCCCGGCACACCTGTCTCAAGACGATTTTGGTGATTGTCGGACCGCGCGAGGGCGGTCTAGGATGGACCCTCGCAGTAGTGCGCCCCAAGGGCTGCCAAGGATGGACTAAATGCCAAAGATGACCGGCGGCGACTCCAAGAGCACGCTTTATTGTTCGTTCTGCGGCAAATCGCAGCACGAAGTCCGCAAGCTGATTGCGGGCCCTACCGTTTTCATCTGCGATGAATGCGTCGAACTCTGCAATGACATCATCCGCGAGGAGACGAAGTCCGCGCTGGTGAGCAAGAAGGACGGCGGCGTTCCGACACCGCAGGAAATCTGCGACGTGCTCGATGATTACGTCATCGGCCAGAAGCGCGCCAAGCGCGTGCTCTCCGTGGCGGTGCACAACCATTACAAGCGCCTCAACCACGGCCAGAAGGGCGCGGACGTCGAGCTTGCCAAGTCGAACATCCTGCTGATGGGCCCGACCGGCTGCGGCAAGACGCTGCTCGCGCAGACGCTGGCCCGCATCCTCGACGTGCCGTTCACGATGGCCGATGCGACGACGCTGACCGAAGCCGGTTACGTCGGCGAGGACGTCGAGAACATCATTCTCAAGCTGCTCCAGGCATCCGACTATAACGTCGAGCGCGCGCAGCGCGGGATCGTCTACATCGACGAGATCGACAAGATCAGCCGCAAGGCTGAGAACCCGTCGATCACGCGCGACGTCTCGGGCGAGGGCGTCCAGCAGGCGTTGCTCAAGCTGATGGAAGGCACAACCGCGAGCGTTCCGCCGCAGGGCGGCCGCAAGCATCCGCAGCAGGAGTTCCTGCAGGTCGACACGACGAACATCCTGTTCATCTGCGGTGGCGCGTTCAGCGGCATCGAGAAGATCATCGGGGATCGTCTGCAGGGCAAGTCGATCGGCTTCGGTGCCTATGTCGCCTCGCCTGAGGAACGTCGTACCGGTGAGACGCTCAAGGCGGTCGAGCCCGAGGATCTGCTCAAGTTCGGGCTTATCCCCGAGTTCGTCGGTCGTCTGCCCGTTATCGCGACGCTCGAGGATCTCGACGTCCCCGCGCTGGTGACGATCCTGACCGAGCCGAAGAACGCGCTGGTGAAGCAGTATCAGAAGCTGTTCGACATGGAGACGGTCAAGCTCGGCTTCACCGACGACGCGCTGGTGCAGGTCGCCAAGAAGGCGATCGACCGCAAGACCGGCGCACGCGGGCTGCGCTCGATCCTCGAGGGCATCCTGCTCGACACGATGTTCGACCTGCCCGGGATGGACGGCGTCGACGAGGTGATGATCGACAAGGACGTGATCGACGGCCGCAAGGAGCCGATCCGCGTCTATGCCAAGAAGGAAAAGGCGGGGGCAGGCGCGGCGTAACGCCGTTCCCGACCACGGTGACTGCAAAAAGGGCGTCGGGCGACCGGCGCCCTTTTTTAATGATCGGCGGGTAGCGTCGGTATCTGGATTGACGAATCGTTAACGCGTACGGTTTACGCCAATAGCCCTGTCGTTTGGTTGGGTTACGAGGCCGGGTTAAGACACCGGGCAGTAGAACTGGTCGAGGGGGAGCTGCCATGCGCAACGCAATGCTGCTGTTGTCGACGACGATCGTTCTGGCCACGGGATGTACCCCGGTACAGGAAAAACCGCAGATCTCGGTCGGCGCGCAGCCGGATGTGCCGACGAACTGGCACATGCGGGTCACGGCGACGGACCGCAATGCCATCGATCGATTGCCGATGGCGTGGAGCCGCGCGCGCGCTGCGGTGCCACGGCGCGCGCGGGCTGCGGTCGCGGCGGAGGGTGTCTTGCTCGATCCCACGGTTGCGCTCCCCAAGGCGGAGCTTCCGCCGGGGTTATATTACTGCCGACTGCTCCGTTTCGGTGGGCGCGCTGGGTTCGCGACCTTCAAACCCGACTTCTGCACCGTCGTCGTCAATGCGGACGGGACCGCCTTCAACAAGCAGAGCGGCACGACCCAGCCCCGCGGCTGGCTGTTCACGCAGAACGATACGCGGCAGGTGTTCCTGGGCACGTTTCCGCCGGAACGCGGGGGTGCCGCGCCTGCGTACGGGGTCGATCCGCTCGCCAACGTCGCCGGGGTGGTCGAACGCGTGTCGGGGTTCCGCTGGCGCATGGTGCTGTCGCGGGCCGGGGGCGGTGCGCTGCTCGATGTTTACGAGCTCGTGCCGGTGACGCCCAAGGTGCCGGGCGCAGTGCCCGCGGTGGCAGGATAGCGGATCGCTCCGGGGCGACCCTCAGGGGGTCCGTACGACCAGCGGCAGGATCGCATCGAGCAACAGCATCCCCGCCTCCGTGACGCCCATCCAGTCGCCATCGCGTGCGACCAGCCCCTGGGCAATCAGCCGGTCCGCCGCAATCGTATCGATCAGGCGGTCGGTGGTCGTCTCGCCAAGCGCAGCAATGCGGGCGAGATCGACGCCTTCGCGCAGGCGCAGCCCCATCAGCAACGCTTCGGTCGAGCGATCGGCAGGGACGAGCAGGTCCTCGATCTGCGCACCGTGGCCGTTGCGGGTGACCGCGGACATCCAGTTCTCGGGCTTCTTGTGCCGCGCCGTGGCAAGCCCGCTGCGTCGCCCATGTGCGCCCGGGCCGATGCCCGCGTAATCGCGGTAGCGCCAGTAGACGAGGTTGTGGCGGCTCTCCGCACCCGGTCGCGCGTGGTTGGAGATTTCATACGCGGGCAACCCCGCCGCAGCGGTCATCGCGCGAGTCGACTCGAAGAGATCCGCTGCCGAATCGCCATCGGGAATCACGATTCGTCCCGCCGCAGCCTCGGTCGCGAAGCGCGTTCCGGGTTCGATCGTCAGCTGGTACAGCGACAAATGTTCGGTGCCGAAGCTCAGTGCGCGGGCAAGTTCGGCCTCCCAATCCGCCATCCGTTGGCCCGGACGAGCGTAGATAAGATCGAAACTGACGCGTCGAAACGCGGCTTGCGCGGTCGCGAGCGCACCGAGCCCTTCGGTCACGTCATGCGCACGGCCAAGGAACCGCAGTGCTTCGTCGTCCAGCGCCTGCAGCCCCAGCGAGACGCGGTTGACCCCGGCTCGGGCGATGTCCGCGAACCGCGCAGCCTCGACCGAGGAGGGGTTTGCCTCGAGCGTGATTTCGATGTCCGCTTCGGGTTTCCAATAGGTTGTCGCAGCATCGATCACCGCCGCGACGGTTTCGGGCGGCATCAGCGAGGGGGTCCCGCCGCCGAAGAAGATCGATCCCAGACGCCGCCCCGGTAGCGCCGCGGCTTCATATCGCAGGTCATCGAGCAGCGCCTTGCGCCATGCCGCCTGGTCCACGCCGTCGCGAACATGGCTGTTGAAATCGCAATAGGGGCATTTCGAAACACAAAATGGCCAATGCACGTATAGCGCGAGCGGCGGCGACGGATCGCCTGAGGGAGCGGGCATGGCGGGCATGCCGGACGCTATGAAGGTAGACGATGACGCTGGGAAGGTTTTTGGGGTATAACCGCCGAATGATGGGGGGACTGCTGGCAGCGATGATGCTGGGCGGATGCGATGCGCCGGTCCCGAAAACCGTGGTCGAGCCGCGGACGATTTCGGGGAGTTATCCGCGCGGGGAAGCGCTGCTCAAACAGGCGATGCTAGCGCGTCATGCTGCTGCTCGCGCCGAGGTGGGCGAGGCGCCTTTGCTGTGGGATGATGCGTTGGCAGCGTCCGCCGCCGTTTATGCCACGACGCTGGTGTCGACCGGGGTATTCCGCCACGCCGATCAGGCGCAAGGCGAAGGCCGGGAAGGCGAGGCGTTGTTCCGCGGCACGCGGGGTGACTATTCCTATCGCGAGATGGTCGACCTGTGGATCGCCGAGAAGGCCGACTTCATCAATGGCGAAACCCCGTTCTTCAGCAAAACGGGGCGTGGCGAGGATGTCGGCCACTATACCCAGATCATCTGGCATTCGACGACGCATGTCGGTTGCGCGCTCAAGAGCAGCCCGACCGACGACTATCTGGTGTGCCGGTATTCCCCGCCGGGGAACGTAGTCGGGGAACGCGCGCTCTGACTCGGCGACGAACGGCCAAAGGTGGTTACCGTGAGGGGCGTGATGAGCGCATGTATCGGTCAGGATCAGCACGGCATGTGCCGGAATGGGAATGCCGTCGCTGTTAACGATGTTCTTCCAGATTAGAGACAATGCTTGGTTAACAGCCATTCATTCGGCGTTGCGACGATATTTTTCATCGGTAGGCCAGGGTTCACCAACCGGCCGAGGAACGGCCCCGTAACAAAGGGTGTAACCGATGAAGATGATCAAGGGTCTGTATGCCACCGTCGCGCTCGCAAGCGCTCTCGTTGCGATGCCCGCCGTGGCCGCGACCCCGATCGTCAGCAGCGGCAAGTTGATGGGTGCGACCGGCGTCACGATCGGCGGCGCAAGCTATGACGTCGCGTTCCTCGACGGGACCTGCTCCAGCGTGTTCGGCGGGTGCAGCACGAGCAACTTCACCTTCACGACGCTGTCGAGCGCGTTCGCAGCGGGCAATGCTTTGCTCTCGCAAGTGTTCGTCGACAGTGCCGCGGGCGCGTTCGACACGCATCCCAACCTGACCAACGGGTGCAGCACCTCGATCGTCTGCAACATCCTGATCCCGTTCGCCGAGGGCAATGGGGTCGTGCTGGTCAAGGATACGGTCAACACGGCGACGTCGTCGCTCGACTTCACCGTGCCCCTGGCGATCAGTGCCAACGTGTCGACCAAATCGCTGCCGAGCGTCGTCTATGCCAAGTTCACCCCGTCGCTGACCGCAGCCGTGCCGGAGCCGGGCACCTGGGCAATGATGCTTGCTGGTTTCGGCGCGATGGGCGCTGCGCTGCGCTATCGCAAGCGGTCGACCAAGCTCAGCTTCGCCTGAGCCATTGGGTCACACGAAAAAGCCGACGGTCTCGCGACCGTCGGCTTTTGTCGTTCTACGGATCGGTCGCGGTTTAGAGAACCGCGGCGATCATCTGCGCGAACGCCTTGGCGCGGTGGCTGATCGCATGCTTCTCGGACGGGTCCATCTCGGCATAGGTCTGGCTGTTGTCGAGCGGCACGAACATCGGATCGTAGCCGAACCCGACGGTGCCGCGCGGTGGCCAGGTCAGCGTACCATCGGCACGGCCTTCGAACCACTGGACGTGGCCGTCGGGCCAGGCGAGTGCGAGCACGCTGACGAAATGCGCATCGCGGCTGGCGTCCGGCCCTTTCTCCGCAAGCGCCTGCTCGACCTTGGTCATTGCGAGCGTCCAGTCGCGACCGTTGGGCGTCTCCGCCCAATTGGCGGTGTAGACACCGGGATCGCCGCCCAGCGCATCGACACACAAGCCGCTGTCATCGGCAAGCGCGGGCAGGCCCGACAGGTCCGCCGCCTGCAACGCCTTCAGTTCGGCGTTGGCGACGAAGGTCGTGCCGGTTTCTTCTGGTTCGGGCAGGTCGAGATCGGCCGCAGAGACCGCTTCGATCCCATATTCGGCGAGCAGGGCACCAATCTCGCGCACTTTGCCCGCGTTATGGCTGGCGATGACGAGCTTGCCCGGGCTGAGCTTGCGGATCGCCTGGGGCGGTACGCCGTCCGACGCGCCGGGGGTCACTTCGCCACCGCGCGCGCCTGTGCGGCGAAGATGTCGGTGCACCCCATGCGCGCGAGGCGGAGCAGGCGGAGCAAAGCCTCTTCGTCATAGGTCGCGCCTTCGGCGGTCGCCTGGACTTCGGCGATGTTGCCGGTTTCGAGCAGGACAAAGTTGGCGTCCGCGTCGGCCTTCGAATCCTCGTCGTAATCGAGGTCGAGAACCGGCGTGCCCTTGTAGATGCCGCAGCTGACCGCCGCGACCTTCTGCGTCAGCGGGTCGGCGGTGAGCTTGCCGCTCGCCATCAGCCCGTCGATCGCGAGCCGCAATGCGACCCATGCACCCGAAATTGCCGCTGTACGCGTGCCGCCATCGGCTTGAATCACGTCACAATCGAGCACAATCTGGCGCTCGCCGAGCAGTTTCAGGTCTGTAACCGCACGCAAACTGCGGCCAATCAGGCGCTGAATCTCCTGCGTTCGGCCCGACTGCTTGCCCTTGGCGGCCTCGCGGTTGCCGCGGGTATGGGTCGCGCGCGGGAGCATGCCATATTCGGCGGTGACCCAGCCCTCGCCCTTACCGCGCAGGAACGGCGGGACTTTCTCCTCGATCGAGGCAGTGACGAGCACCTTGGTGTCACCGAATCCGATCAGCACCGATCCCTCGGCATGACGGGTAAAACGCGGCTCGATCGTAATCGCGCGCATCTGGTCGGGGGTACGGCCGCTTGGGCGCATCGGGAATCTCCTGAGATTGGTCGCGACGACCTACCCGTGCGTTGGGATGGTGTCACCCCTATCTGAAAGGGCCGCGACCCCGGAGCCTAACCCCCTGATGACGATGTACCAATCTTCCTCGACTGGCGACCGGATCAAGGGGGCGGGCGGTGCTGCGTTGCTGGTGGCGGCGATCGGATACGGGCTGGTGACGGGGCTGTCGGTCGATTTTCGAACGCGCGTGGTTGAGGAAATGAAAGCCTTTTCGGTGCTGCCGCCCGCACCGCCGCCGCCGAAGAAGGACGTCGTGTCTGCGCCGCGTAAGGCGGAGAAGCGCAAGGAGGCTGAAGCTGCCCCGCCGAACCTGACCGCCAAGCCGACCGAAGTCGTCGCGCCGCCGCCGGTGATCCGTCTGCCGCAGCCGCCGCCGGTCGTGGTGGCACCGGTTGCGGGGCCGGGGATCGATCCGCGCGCCGGGGCGGCACCAGTGGTCGGGCCGGGAACCGGAAGCGGCGGGCAGGGTAACGGGCGTGGCAGCGGTCGCGGCGGCGATGGCGATGGCGGCGGGGGCGGAGAGATTCCGCTAGAATTGATCCGCGGCGAGTTGCGCTATCGCGATCTGCCGCGGGACCTTTACGAGGCGCATGTCTCCGGCACGGTGGAGATGGCGTTCGACGTGGGCGTAAAGGGGCGGGTGACCGCCTGCCGGATCACGCGGTCGAGCGGCAACCGGCGGCTGGATGCGGCGACCTGTGCGCTGATTATCGAGAAGCTGCGCTATCGGCCTACGCGGACGGCGGCGGGGGTGGCGGTGCCGGATACGGTTACCGGGGAGCAGGTCTGGACGATCGAGCGCGGGATGGGTCGGGACGAGGAAGACTAGCGAACGCTGCCCCTAATTTTGACGCTTCCCCGGCGAAGGCCGGGGCCCAGTAGAGTTCAACGAGGTTGTCAGGGCGCAAAGTCCGCCATTACCCTTCCCGCTACTGGGCCCCGGCCTTCGCCGGGGAAGCGTAAGAAGGGGTCGAGAGCTCTTGGTTAGCAGCTAACCCCCGGCGCTTACCGCCGGGGGTGCCACCAACGCGCTTACTTTTCCCCGCTGCCGGGCTCGGCCATCTTGCGATGCTGGTCCGCCAGGATGGACGGGGGTACCACACCCGTGGCCGCGACCTGCAGCTTGTTCTTCAGGCCTGAGACGATGCTCCCCTTGCCCGCGAACAGCGCGTCCCAGCCGTCCTTGGCGACGTCGACCGGATCGCTCTTGTGGTCGTCCTGCCCGACGCTGGTGTCGTTCATGCCCGCGCGATCGAAGAATTCGGTCTCGACCGGGCCGGGCATCAGCGTCGTCACCGTGACGCCCTTCGAGTCCTTGATCTCATTGCGCAAAGCTTCGGTGAAATTGTCCACGAACGCCTTGGTGCCATTGTACACCGCGTTGAACGCACCGGGGATGTAGCCGGCGATCGACCCGGTCACGAGGATCTTGCCGTCATCGCGCGCGACCATGTCCTTGAGGACGCGCTGGACCAGATAGATCGTGCCGGTGATGTTGGTATCGACCGATCGTCGCCATTTGGCGACGTCCTGATCGAGGAATGCCCCGCCCGTACCAATCCCGGCGTTGGCGAACAGCAGGTCGATCTGTCGCCCGTTCGTCGCGTCAAGCAACTGGTCGACGCCCTCGACCGAGGACAGGTCGGCGTTGACCGACTGGACGTCGGTGCCGAACTGCTTGAAGTCTGCAGCGGCTGAGTCGATCAGCGCCTCGTTGGCGACGACGATCAGGTCGTACCCCTGCTTTGCAGCAAGCGTCGCGAGTTCGAACCCGATCCCGGTCGATGCGCCGGTGACGACTGCGAGTTTGTTGGCCATGATAAAGTCTCCTGGAATGCGGGTCAGAGCGTGGGCGCGAGGCCGGGCTTGAGGACGACCTTGGTCACCTCATTCTGGTTGTCGTGGAACATCTTGTAACCCTGTGGCGCCTCTTCCAGCGAAAGCCGGTGCGAGATGAGGAAGGTCGTGTCGATCTTCTCCTCGAGGATCGCCGCGAGCAGTCCGGGCAAGTAATGCTGGACGTGCGTCTGGCCGGTCTTGAGCGTCAGGCCCTTTTCCATGAACGCGCCGAGCGGGAATTTGTCGACGAAACCGCCGTACACCGCAGGCATCGAGACGCGCCCGCCCTTGCGGCAGGCGTAGATCGCTTGACGGATCGCATGGGTGCGATCGGTGCCGAGGAAGGTCGACTTCTTGATCTGGTCGATGACGTTGTCAACGAAAAAGCCATGTGCTTCCAATCCGACGCTGTCGATCACCGCATCGGGACCGATCCCGCCGGTCATCTCCATCAGCGCGTCATAGACTGCCGAATCCTCGAAATTGATCGTCTCCGCGCCGAACTTCTTCGCGAGTTCGAGACGACGCGGGAAGTGATCGATCGCGATGACGCGTTCGGCACCCATCAGGAACGCCGATTGCACCGCGAACAGCCCGACCGGTCCGCAACCCCAGACCGCGACGGTATCGCCGGGTTCGATGTCGGCATTCTCCGCCGCCATCCAGCCGGTGGGGAGGACGTCGGACAGGAACAGCACCTTCTCGTCGTCGATCCCCTCGGGGATGACGATCGGGCCGACGTCGCTGAACGGCACACGGACATATTCCGCCTGGCCGCCGGCATAGCCGCCGGTCATGTGGCTGTAGCCGAACAGCCCGGACATCGGCTGGCCATACAGCGTCTGCGCAATGTCTTGATTGTCCGCCGGGAGGCCATTGTCGCAGGCCGAATATTGATGCTTGCCACAGTGGTAGCAGCTGCCGCACGCGATGGTGAACGGGACGACGACCTTCTGGCCCTTCTTGAGCGTCGACTTGGGGCCGATCTCGACCACTTCGCCCATGAATTCATGGCCGAGGATGTCCCCCGACTGCATTGTCGGGATATAGCCGTCGTACAGATGCAAGTCAGAGCCGCAGATCGCGGTCGCGGTGATCTTGATGATCGCGTCGCGCGGGTTGATGATCTCGGGATCGTCGACGGTGTCGACGCGGACGTCGTGACGGCCGTGCCAGGTCAGCGCGCGCATCAGGCCTTCTCCTCTTCATATTGCTTGCGCGTCTGCGCGGCGGTGGCGACTTCGCCGGTTTCCATCAATTGCTTGAAGCGGCGCAGGTCGCGGCGCGCCTGGATCGCGGGTTCGCGCTGGAACAGCTTGGCGATCAGCTTGCCGACGACGCCTGCGGGCGGATCGTAGAGCAATGTCGCAGTCACGACGGTGCCGCGCGCACCGGCATCACGGAAGTCGACGCGGCCGCTATTGTCGATGTCGGCACCGGGTTCGGACGCCCAAGCGATAAACTCACCGACGACTTCGTCGGTGACGACCGAGTCCCACTCGACCGTCTTGCCGCCGGGCGCTTTCACGACCCAGTGCGACCGCTTGGCGTCGAGGACGTCGATCCGCTCGACATTGTCCATGAAGGTCGGAAGATTGGTGAAGTCGCGAAAATAGGCGAAGAGTTCGGCGCGCGGCCGGTTGATCGTGACCGCACGGCCGACAATTGCGTCGCCGCGCTTTTCGAGCAGCGAGTCGGTCATCGCTTCTACTGCGGCAGAGTTGTGTTTGGATGCGGATAGCGGGGCATCGTCGGTATTGACGTCTGGCATCGGGCCCTCCTGGATTGTGATGTCGTTAACGCGCCGGGGGGGCGGGACGGTTCCTGCGAAAAGAGGATAACCTCGATTAGGCGCGACGGAGCGGTCGCGCGGCACGCCGGTTGAGCAAAGCGCCAAGGGGGGCCATATGAAGGGTATGAACGCAGCCCCGATAAAAGAGCTGAACGATCGCGCGCGCGACATCTTTCGCGTCGTCGTCGAAAGCTATCTCGACACGGGCGCACCGATCGGGTCGCGCGCGATCGCGCATCTGTCGGGGCTCAACCTGTCGCCTGCGTCGATCCGCAACGTAATGCAGGATCTTGAGGAACTCGGGTTGCTCGCCGCGCCGCATACGAGTGCGGGGCGGATGCCGACTGAAACCGGGCTGCGGCTGTTCGTCGACGGGATGATGCAGGCGCTCGAACCCTCCGCCGAGGAACAGGCCGCGATCGCGGCGCGGCTGACACATGCCGGGCCGGTCGAGGAAGCCATCGCCGCGACGACGGCGGCGCTGTCGGGGCTGTCGGCATGCGCGGGGATGGTGATGGTCGCCAAGCGCGAGTTGGTGCTGCGGCAAATGAGCTTCGTGCCCTTGTCCGCCGAACGCGCGCTCGCGGTGCTGGTCGGTGCGGATGGATCGGTCGAGAATCGCGTGATCGCGTTGCCGCCGGGTCTCCCGGTGTCCGCGCTGGTCGAGGCGGGCAATTACATGAGCGCGATGCTCGGCGGCCTGACGATCGCCGAGGCGCGCGCCCGGATCGAGACCGAGATGATGCACGAGCGTGCCGAACTCGACGGTGCCGCGCGGGCGCTGATCGAGCGCGGGCTCGCGGTTTGGAGCGAGGATGGCGATCGGCGTCCGGTGCTGATCGTGCGCGGTCAGGCGCGGCTGATCGACGATGCTGCCGCGGCCGACCTGGAACGGGTGCGCGACCTGCTCGACGATCTCGAGGGGAAACAGGATATTGCGCGGTTGCTTGACAATGCCGCGGCGGGGGATGCGACGCGCATCTTCATTGGTGCCGAGACCAAATTGTTTGCGCTGACGGGGTCGTCGGTGATCGCCAAACCGTTCCGCGGATTGGACGGTCGCGTGGTTGGAGTCGTCGGCGTGATTGGCCCGACGCGGTTGAACTATGCGCGCGTCGTGCCCATGGTGGATTATACCGCCGCGACACTCGCGCGCTTGATGGGTTGAACACGGGATTTTTGGACGACATGAGCGATAACGACACCAACCAGGCCTCTGATTTGCGCGAAGAAACCGCCGCAGCCGCGCCCGAAGTCGCCGAGCATGATGCCGCCGACGCACGTCTCGAGAAGCTCGAGGCAGAACTCGCTGAGTCGAAGCAGGCGGTTTTGTATGCGCACGCCGAGGCGCAGAACATCCGCCGCCGCGCGGAGAAGGAAACCGCCGACGCACGCGCCTATGCTTCGACGGCGTTTGCGCGCGATCTGCTGTCGGTTGCCGACAATCTTGCGCGCGGTCTCGACGCGATTCCCGCAGAGTTGCGCGAGGACGAGAAGATGAAGGGTCTTGTCGCCGGTCTCGACGCGACCGGACGCGAACTCGAAGCAGTGTTCCAGCGCCACGGCATCAAGAAGATGACGACGATCGGGGAGAAGCTCGACCCGAATTTCCACCAGGCGATGTTCGAACTCCCGAGCGACGAACCGGCCGGCACGGTCGTGCAGGAAATGCAGTCGGGCTACATGATCAAGGATCGGTTGCTGCGTCCGGCGCTGGTTGGGGTCGCCAAGGCTCAGTGATGCGAACGGGGCGGTCGACCATAGTCTAGCGACCGCCTTACCTACCCGCCGCGACGTCGGATGCCGGCTCGTTCGGTAGGGACCGCCGCCGGTGCGGACGCCGTCAGTTTGTGACCATCGTTCGAACGTTAACGGTCCGGGTCAGCGATTTTAAGTAGGCCAGGGACGATTGAAAGTTCAACGTGTCCTGCACTCGGTTGTAAGCATTCACCGCGATCGTCTGAAGCCGTGTGCGGTCGCTCAGCGCCTCGTCGATCACGACGTCCAGATCGCTTAAATCCCACGCGACGGGAAGATACGTTTCGCCCGGGCGAAACACGTCGCCCATGACGTCCAAGTGCGACATATCGGGTTTGATCAGTACCGCGCCGACAGCGAAGGCTTCAAAATCGCGCCAACATAGTTCGCCATAGCCGAATGGACTGAAGCACAGATGCGACCGCGCCAGCTCATCCATATACTTGCTCTTGCTGACCATTCCGTCCTTAGCGAGCTTGTACTTCCGCATCTGCGAAACGCGTTCATAGGCCAACTGACGCATATTGCCGTACCATCCCGAGCCTTTGGTCTGGAGACGCGCATGTACGTCGATGTCACTGGGGCGGAAGTTGGGCATGTCGTCTTGGAAGCGACGATACAATTGACTGCTCGTGCTGAACGACGGGGTCAACCGCAGTTTGGGTAGGATTGCGGCCGGGGTCGTCCACGTTCTCGTTGGATAGTCGATCGCAAAGAAGCGCGAATAAAAGTCCATCAAGTTGGTGTGCGCTTGCACGTCATCAACATACGATGCCTTGTCCTGCAGCAGCGACTTTTTGGCATAGATATCGATGTAAGGTTCGACGCCTTCGGCGAACCGGATGTCGCATGGGGCGAACCAATCGCAAAATACGATCCATGCATTGGGGCTCGCTTGCCGGAGTGCCTCCACTGCGCTGACGTCCAGGGTGGCATATTGGCCGAAGCATGGCTGATACATGATCGTTGTCGCGGTCTTCAAAAGACGCTCAGGTACTGGCTTCACCGCGTTGACCGCACGAACACTGATACCGACGTCCCGCAGACGACCGATCCCGCGGAGAAACGGTGAAAACTGCGGCTCGGCAAGGCGATCATCCTGATATAGCAGCAGGCACCTTTCGGCGCATTCTGGGTCAAACTCTCGTTTCAGGCGCTCTGTTGTCAGCGGCTGCATGATCCGCGCAACGGACGTATAATGCAGCGCAGTTCGGAAAAGCGTGTCATCGATCCGGGGCATCATCATCGGAAGCTTCCCATGTGAGTCATGCACGTTGAGCGTGCGGTCCGGATTGGCATTCGCAAGACGTGTTCCTGACAATGGCTATCCCTGTTCGGGCGTTGATAAGGCGCGAGAGTGTTTCGATGGTGAGTGAATGACTTCACCTCCCATCGATGGTCGACAGGGAATGTCACCCTCTAGGAGTAGGTCGCAGCCACGTTTCGACGGTTCGTGCCACTGACGGGTTCGGACGTCGGCGGAACGATCACGCGGTGCGAACATCCTCTTGGAATTCGAATGCCCATAGGTACAGTTCCTAAGCAAGCCCAGCTGGCGCTCCTCGTTATTACCGCACGCCCATTACGTAACAACTTAGACGAGCATCATATGCAATTATCCAGTGCAAATCAAATACGGTGAAAACTTTATGAACAACACCACCACTGACCGTGAAACGTATGTAACAAATCTGCAATGTTCTATCACCGGGGAGATTTATGAGGCCGATGTACTGCATGGTTTGTCGAGGGCGGGACGGCCGTTGCTCGTACGTTACGATCTGGCTGCGCTTAAATCTGCGCTGACTCGGGACGAGGTTGCCGCGCGCCCGACGGATCTTTGGCGGTGGCGCGAACTGTTGCCGGTACGCCGGACCGAAAACATCGTCAGTCTGGGCGAGATCGAGACACCGTTGCTCGCCATCCCCAAGAGCGCGGGCAGCCCCAACGTCATGGTCAAGGACGAGGGCCGTTTGCCCACCGGGTCGTTCAAGGCGCGGGGCCTCGTAATGGCGGTTGCGATGGCGAAGGAGCTCGGCGTCACGCGAATCGCGATGCCGACCAACGGCAATGCCGGTGCCGCGCTGGCGGCCTATGCCACACGCTGTGGAATCGAGACGATCGTGTTCTGTCCCGAGGATACGCCGGAGATCAACGTGCGCGAGATCGCGCTGCAGGGGGCACGGGTCTACCGCGTCAACGGGCTGATCGACGATTGCGGCGCGATCGTCGGCAAGGGCGCGGCCGAAGGG
The DNA here is from genome assembly GCA_030433805.1 of Sphingomonas sp. PsM26. GTDB lineage: Bacteria > Pseudomonadota > Alphaproteobacteria > Sphingomonadales > Sphingomonadaceae > Sphingomonas. The sequence goes on from JARUXA010000019.1 coordinate 48,071, forward strand.
CGGTGGTTCGATTTCTCGACGCTCAAGGAGCCGTATCGGATCGAAGGCAAGAAGACGATGGGGCTCGAACTCGCCGCACAATTCGGGTGGAAGCTGCCCGATGCGATCTTCTATCCGACCGGCGGGGGCACCGGGCTGATCGGGATGTGGAAGGCGTTCGACGAGCTCGAGCAGCTCGGCTGGATCGGGTCCGAGCGCCCGCGCATGTATGCCGTCCAGGCGAGCGGCTGCGCACCCATCGTGCGGGCGTTCGAAGCGGGTGAGGAACATGCCGAGCGCTGGGAAGATGCGGCGACGGTCGCGGCCGGGATCCGGGTGCCCAAGGCCGTCGGGGACTTCTTGATCCTGCGTGCGGTGCGTGAAAGCGGCGGCAAGGCGCTCGGCGTCGGTGACCCAGCAATCCTGAAGGCGGTCGATGACTGCGCCAAGAAGGACGGGTTGCTGCTGTGCCCCGAGGGTGGCGCGACGCTGGCGGCGTATCGCGAGGCGCTGCGCACTGGGGAAGTGGATGAGGACGAGCGGGTGGTGCTGTTCAATTGCGCGACCGGACTCAAATATCCGATGCCTGCAGCAGATGCGGCGATCGACCGGTTCGCACCGATTGACTTCGACGCGCTGTAGAGGGGCTGAAGGGTGCCGGCAGTTCGCTCGGTTCCATCAGTACCCTAGCGCTTCCCTGGCGAAGGCCGGGGCCCAGTAGAAATGATGGCTGTCATCGCGCGCAGCGTCCGACACCGTCCGGCTCGCTACTGGGCCCCGGCCTGCGCCGGGGAAGCGCTTAAATGGCTACGCTTTCCATGATGTCCGCGTAGATCGCCGTCAGTGCAATCAGGTCGTCGATTGCCACCGCTTCGTCGAGCTTGTGCATCGTCGCGTTGAGCAGCCCGAATTCGACCGTCGGGCAGACCGCGGACAGGAACCGCGCGTCGGAGGTGCCGCCGGTGGTGGACAGCTCCGGGGCGATTCCAGTGTGCCGCTCGATCGCCGCTGCGACCAGTGCCGAGAGCGGCCCGGGCTTGGTCAGGAACGCTTCGCCCGAAATCCGTGCGGTCACGGCCGCGCCCGGGTCGTGCCGCGCAACCACTGCTTCGATGCGTTCGACCAGACCGGCCCCGGTGTGCTCGTCGTTGAAGCGGATGCTGATCCGTGCCTCTGCACGTGCAGGAATGACGTTGGTCGCGGGGTTGCCGACGGTGATGTCGGTGATCTCGATATTGGACACCTGGAACCAGCGATTGCCCTCGTCGAGCACGATCGCGTCGATCTCCGCCAGGATCGCGACTAGGCGGGGGATCGGATTGTCGGCAAGGTGCGGATAGGCGACGTGTCCCTGCAGGCCGGCAACTGCGATCCACAGGTTGACCGATCCGCGCCGCCCGATCTTGATCGTGTCGCCGAGCCGATGCGCGGAGGTCGGTTCTCCGACGAGGCAGAAGTCGGGTGCTACACCATGCGCGCGCATGCGATCGATGAGTGCGCGGGTGCCGTAGGTCGCGGGGCCTTCCTCGTCCCCAGTGATGATCAGGCTGAGCGGCGCACCGGGCGCTTCCGGGATGGCGGCGACGAACGCCGCGATGGCGCCCTTCATGTCGACCGCGCCGCGACCGTAAAGCAGGCCGCCGCGCTCGGTCGGGGCGAAGGCGTCGTTCGTCCAGCCGTCACCTGGCGGGACGACGTCGAGATGCCCGGCAAAGGCGAGATGGCGACCGTTTCCGGCGCGCGTTGCGAGGAGATTCTCGACCGGGCCATCGGGTACGTCGCCGGTCACGAACCGATCGACCGAGAAGCCCAGCGCGATCAGCGCGTCGGAAAGCACGTCGAACACCGGCCCCCGTGCAGGCGTAACGCTGGGACAAGCGAGCAGCGCGGTTGCGAGGCTGACGACATTCGGTGAGCGGGGGGTGTAATCCATCCGCCGGACATTGCCCAAGCGGCGATCGCTTTCAATCCCGTCCGTCGGCGCATCCGCAAGCTTTCCGGGCAGACCGTCGTCCCCGTTTACAATAGACCGAAGCATTAACGATAAAGGATCGCGGAAAAGGCGAAGTGGAACGTGGCTTGCGAAGTCGACGGCAAGAGCAGCATTGCACACCAAGGATAAAGTTAATGAATAAGACCATCCTGTTCACCGCTGCCGCAACTGCCCTCGTATTCGTCTCGACCGGCGCGAACGCCGCCGCCAACCTCATCAGTGCAGCCGTGACCGGATCGAACGGTGCCACCATCTGGAACACGACCAGCGCGACCCGTTCGAATACCGTGTTCGTCCAGCAGCCGATCGGCAATGTGATGAACCCCGAGGGTCAGGCGCTCAACGACCCGACCGAGGCGGGACTCAACAGCTTCAGCATCAACGGTGACGGCTGGCCGATGGGCACCAAGGGCGCATCGGACCCGGCCTACAAGATGACGCTCACTTTCGCCGATGGCGCGCAGATCTCCGGGATCTACAACGCGTTGTTCGACGACGTGCTCGACGCGACGTCCGCGACCGTGGGCAACACGACCTACACCTTCACGGGCTTTTCGTGGGATCGTTCGCGCGCCGACAACGTCAGCGGCACCATCGCGCGACCGGGCGGGGACGGGCGCGACTATGCGGGCCAGTTCTCGTTCACCGCCGTCGAGAGCGCGGTTCCGGAGCCCACCACCTGGGTGATGATGCTTGCAGGGTTCGGCATGATCGGGCTCGGCTTGCGCTTGCGCCGGACTGCGGCACCGCGGGTCGTTTACGCCTGATCAGTACCGGCTGTTGCGATGGGAGGCCGTCGGTCCACCAGGGCTGGCGGCCTTCGCCTTGTGGGGAGCGGGTGCCTGCGGCACGATGACGATCTTCCGGGGGGAAACGCCATGCCGAAGATCGATCTAACGCAAATTCCGCTAACCAACGCGACCGGCTATCCGCCGCCGTTCGATGCTCCGGTCGTCGGTCGCCTGTACCGCCGCCTCGCGCCGGTGGCGGGATTGACGCATGTCGGTGCCAGCCACGTCACGCTGTTGCCGGGGGCATGGTCGTCGCAGCGGCATTGGCATGCGGATGAGGACGAGCTCATCATCATGCTCGCAGGCGAAGCGGTTCTGATCGAGGCCGCTGGAGAAACGGTCCTCCAGGCAGGCGATGTCGCGACCTTCGCCGCGGGGGTGCGTGACGCCCACCATCTGCAGAACCGGACCGAACAGCCATGCGTGTTCGTCGCGATCGGCGCGGGGCCAAAACGGCTCGGCGGGGAGTATGCCGACATCGACATGCGTTTCACGCCGGACGGCTACACGCATAAGGACGGCACGCCGTATCCCACACGGCGGTTGCCGTAGGTCGTTCGCCTACGGCGGTGGTGTGCTCCAGGCCGGTGCTACGCAGTCGTTGCGGGCTGTTCGAACTGTTCGATCACCCATTCCTCTTCCTGCGCCTGCGCGATCCAGTCCTGGACGAAGGGATGGTGCAGCACCGCGTCCATATAGGCGTTTGCAAAGCGCGCGATTGGCAGGCTGTAGGTGACGATCCGCGTGACGACGGGCGCGTACATGATGTCCGCCGCGCCAAACGCGCCAAACAGGAAATCCCCGTTGCCGCCGAAGCGTGCGCGTGCCTGCGCCCATAGCTCCATGATCCGCTGCAGGTCGACGAGCACGTCGGGGTCCGGTTCGTGCGGCGGGAAGATCTGGCGGACGTTCATGCTGTGCTTGCGGCGGAGCGCGGTGAAGCTCGAGTGCATCTCTGCTGCCATCGAGCGCGCCATTGCGCGGGCGGCGTCGTCTGCTGGCCAGAACAGGTCGCGGCTGGTCTTCTCCGCCAGATATTCCACGATGGCGAGGCTGTCCCACACCACAGCCTCGCCGTCCCACAAGATCGGTACCTTGCCGGAGGAGGGCGCGAACTCGTCGCCCTCGCGGCGCTTGTCCCATTCGGCATCGTAGAGCGGAACCACCGCTTCCTCGAACAGCAGGCCCGATTGCTTGCACGCGAGCCAGCCGCGCATGGACCAGGAGGAATAGGCCTTGTTGCCGATAATCAGTTTCATGCGGCCAGCCTAGGCATGTGCCGGACCCGACGCAACAACGCCGATCCGAGGTGGCATCGCAAAGATTCCTGTCGCATGAGCAAGCGGATGAACCGGAACGCCCCGCATCTGATCCGTCTGGCCTCGATCGTGTGGAGGCGGCGTGGTTCGCGGCAGGCGGGGGAGCATCTCGGGCGGCTGCGACGGCGGCTGGCAACCGGGTTGGGGGCGGTGTTGCTCGGGCTGGCCGCGCTGGCGTTTGCCGGGATCAGCGATCGGGCGCAGGCAGAATTTGCGCGGTTCGTCGCGCAGTGGCCTTATGCGCCGCTGCTACTGACGCCTGCGGTGTTCGTGGCGGTCGTGTGGTTGACGCGCCGGATCGCGCCGTTTGCGCGCGGGTCGGGCATTCCGCAAGTGATCGCCGCCAGTCGCGCACCGCAGTCACAGGCTGCCGCCGCGCTGGTGTCGCTGCCGACCGCGGCGGTCAAGCTGCTGTTGACCGTGGTGATGCTGCTGGGGGGCGCGTCGGTCGGTCGCGAGGGACCGACGGTCCAGGTCAGCGCGGCGATCATGGTCAAGGTCCACCATTATCTGCGTGTGCCGATCACCGCGGGCGTGCTGATCGCGGGGGGCGCGGCGGGCGTCGCGGCCGCGTTCAACACGCCGCTGGCGGGGGTGGCGTTCGCGATCGAGGAACTTGCCGCCGCATATGAGCAGCGCGTCGCGGTGCTGGTGATGGGGGCGGTGATGATTGCGGGGCTGACCAGCCTCGGGATCGCCGGCGACTATGTCTATTTCGGCGCGATGCGGTCTACGCTTGGGGTGAGTGCAGTGTTGACGCTGGCGCCCGTGGCAGGCGTGATCGGTGGCGCGGCGGGCGGGCTGTTCGCGCGGCTAGTGCTCGGCTTCGCGGGTACGCAGTGGCGGCCGGTCGCGGTGGCACGGTCGCGCCCGTTGCTGCTCGCGCTGGGGTGTGGGCTGGTTGTTGCGATGCTCGGCATCGCGACGGGCGGCGGCACCTGGGGGACAGGGTACGGCGCAACGCGTGCGCTGGTCGAGGGGAGCGGGCAGTCGCAATGGTTCGGCCCCGCCAAGTTTCTGGCGGCGCTCGCGACGACGCTGAGCGGCGCGCCGGGCGGGATCTTCGCGCCGTCGCTGGCGGTCGGAGCTGGCCTGGGGAACCTGCTGACGGGGGTGTTCAGCAGCCAACCGGCGAGCGCGGTCGTGTTGCTCGGGATGATCGCGTATTTCGTCGGCGTGGTGCGCGCACCGCTGACCGCAGTGATCATCGTGATGGAAGCGACCGCGGCGCGCGGGATGATCCTGCCGCTGTTCGCGACCGCGCTGATCGCGGATGCCGCGAGCACGTTGGTGTGTCGGGAGCGGCTGTACCACGGACTGGCGAAGCCATTCCTCACGCTGGTGGAGCCTAAAGCCGGCGATCGTCCGTAGGAACGCGAGGCCCCGTGGTATCGATTGTCCTCGGGCTGCGGCTCGAAAAGTGTTCGATGATGTCTCGAATGATTGCTCCGCCTGGCCACGCCCGGTTTTGCTGTCCGCAGCGCGACATGCAGCTTATGATGCGGTCAATCGCGAGAGGTTGAGCATGTCCAGACGTACTTTCGATCCCAAATATCTGCCGATCACCAGTGCGGTCGCGACTGCGTTGCTTGCGAGTGCTTGCGGTCCGTCGACCGATGTCGCCAAATCCGACGTGGCGGTGTGCCGCGACGACAAGGGCGCACGAGTCGCAGACGCCAATTGCGCGCGCGGCCATGGCGGAAGCGGCATGAACGGTGCGCTGCTGGGGGCGGCGACCTGGTATTATCTGTCGCGCGGCAGCGTCGTGCCCGGGATGGGGCAGCGCGTGACGGGTGGCTTCCTGTCGCCGCGCGCGGGCGTGAATTATTCGCGCGCATCCGCCGCAACCGTCACGCGTGGCGGCTTCGGCGCGACTGCGCGTGGGCGCAGCGGCGGGATCGGCGCCTGATGCGCCGGATCGATACCGTTCCGCGCACCGATTGGCAGGCCCGCGTCGAGGAACTTGGGCTGGTCTGGCACACCGCGGACGGCAAGGCCTATTGGGACGAGAGCGCCTGCTATACCTTCACGCCTGCCCAGATCGCGACGATCGAGAGCGCCAGCGCCGAATTGTACGAGATGTTCGTGGCCGCCGGGCAGCATGTGCTCGACCGCGAACTGCTCGGTAACTTCGGTATTCCGGACTTCTGCCACAATGCGATCCATGATTCGTGGGAGGCGGAGCCGCCCGCGCTCAATTTCGGGCGGTTCGATCTCGGTTATGACGGGAAGGGCCCGCCCAAGCTGTTCGAGTTCAACTGCGATACGCCGACCTCGCTGGTCGAGGCGGCGGTGATCCAGTGGGACTGGAAGGAAGCCGTCTATCCGCAAGCCGACCAATATAACGGCATCCACGACGCGCTGATCGCCAAATGGCGTGACATCGCACCCCCGCCCGGGAGCAGCGCGCTGTACCTCGCGCATGTCGCGGACGCGGCGGGGGAGGATAGCGTGACCACTGCCTATCTCGCCGACACCGCACGGACCGCCGGGATCGATACGCGGCTGATCGAGATGAAGGACCTCGGGTGGGACAGCGCGGGACGGCGCTTCGTCGATCTCGACAATGCCGCGATCGACGCGGTCTTCCACCTCTATCCGTGGGAATGGCTGGTCAACGAGCCGTCGGGCAAGGATCTCGTCGAAAGCCTCGGCACGACACTGTGGATCGAGCCGATCTGGAAGATGCTGTGGAGCAACAAGGCGATCCTCGCGGTGTTGTGGGAGCTGTTCCCAGGGCACCCCAATCTGCTCGAGGCGCGGCGGACGCCGCTTGCGGGGGATCATGTCCGCAAGCCGCTGCTGGCGCGTGAGGGGGCCAACGTGACGCTGGTGCAGGGCGGCTCGACGCTTGCCGAGACTGCGGGCGATTATGGCGCGGAAGGGTTCGTCTATCAGGCGCTGTACGACTTGCCCGGCAGCGGCACGCAGCGCCCGGTGATCGGTGCGTGGATGGTCGACGGCGCACCCGCCGGCATGGGGATCCGCGAGGACGGCCCGATCACCGGAAACACCGCGCGCTTCGTGCCGCACGTCGTCGAGGGGTAACATGGCAAGCCACGATTTCACCGCGCGGATTGCGTGGACCGGCAATCGTGGCGCCGGGACGCAAAGCTATCGCGGCTACGACCGGACGTGGGACATGGCGACCCCCGGCGGTGTCGCGGTACACTGTTCGAACGACCCGCGGCTCGGCGGCGATCCGACGCTGCCCAACCCCGAGGACTTGCTGCTCGCGAGCCTCGCTGCGTGCCACATGCTCTGGTACCTTCATCTGGCGAGCGCCGCGGGGATCGTGGTGACCGATTATGCCGACGATCCGCTCGGCATGGCGGAAAGCGCGCCAGACGGGACCGGTCGGTTCGTAAAGGCGGTGTTGCGCCCGCGCATCAGGCTCGCCGACGGGAGCGATGTTTCGGCGGCCGATGCGATCCACGCGCGAATCCACGTGCATTGTTTCATCGCGCGGTCGGTAAACTTCCCCGTCGAATATGCGGCGACGTACCATCACGGTTGAGATGGACGCCCGACCTGTTCGGGCCGCAATTGGCCGCGCTCGAAACAGGGACGCTCGGGGCGATCACCTATACCGGTTTGCTGCGCAGCGCGGTGTATCAGAACACCTTGGGTACGCTCGATTTCTATTATCAGGTCGCGATCAGTTCGATCCTGCCGGGCGACGAGGTGTTCAACCTGACCAGCGGCGGTTTCCTGAGCTTCACCGTCGATGCACTGGTCGACGCCACCAATTTCGATGGCGCCGGGATCTTTACCGCGGCGAACAACCCCAATCTGCAGGGGCCGCCGGGATCGACGACCACCACGTCGCGCAACGGTAGCGGGTCGGTCGTCCGCGCCGATTTCGGTGACAACGGTCTGGAAGCCGCTGGCCAGACCAGCGCAACCTACATTTTCCGGACCAACGCGACCAACTACAATCTTGGCGGCACGTTCACCACGCAGGACGGATCGGTCGCGCAGCGCGCGAATTTCCAGCCGATCGCCGCGGTTCCCGAGCCGGCGACCTGGGGCATGATGCTTGCGGGCTTCGCAGGGATCGGCGCAGGTCTGCGGCGTCGCGCAACCGTGGTTCGGGGTCGCCTTGCGCGCGCCTGAGCCAGGATAACGTCCGGAGGGGATGGTCGCCGACGGTGATGGCGGCGACCATCCTCACCACTGCAGCCGATAGGACTTCGTCGCTCAACGACCGCGGCGGTATCCGCCATATTGCGTGCTCTCGAAGGAAACGACCGCTCCGGCATTGTCGCCGAGCGGGATGGCCGCGACGCCGTAAGCGCTGCGAAAACCGTTCGTTCCGATCGCTGCGCCGACTTCGCCGTGAATGCCGAGGCCCGGTTTGTCGGAGTCACTTCGCTCACCGCGGGCGATGGCGGCGCTTTCCACGGTATTGCTGTTGAGGATCGCGTCGCGCTCGGCGTCGCTGAGACGGATCGTGTCGGTTGGCGGGGACGCAGGCGTGGTCTGCGTCGACGGTGCCGGGGCGAGGTTTTGGGCAAGCGCTGCACTTGACCCACTGGTGATGCTCGCGATGCACGCGGTCGCCAGCAGGAGGGGGCGGAGCGGCATGGGCGTCTTGCAGGTCATTCGCCCTGTATAGGGCAGGATGCTGGGGACGTCTAATGTGGGAGGAAACACGCTTCCCCACTTTGCCGGTTCCCCGGCGAAGGCCGGGGCCCAGTGGTGAAGGTCGGCGTTACTGCGCGCAGACTCTCCAACGCAACGCCCGCTACTGGGCCCGGCCTACGCCGGGGAAGCGGTAGAACGAGAGGGAAGAACAAAGAGGGAAGCGGTATCAGAAAAGCCTGTCAGCCCTCAGCTGATCGCTTCGATCACCGCAGCGCGCAGTTCGGGAATCCCCATGCCGGTATCGCTCGACGTCACCAGAATGTCCGGATGCGCGGCGGGCCGCTTGCGTGCTTCCACCGCAGTCGCCTCGGTCACTTCGGCGAGGTCGCTGGCCTTGATCTTGTCCGCCTTGGTCAGCACCATGCGGTAGCTGACCGCCGCCTTGTCGAGCATTTCCAAGATTTCGCGGTCAACGTCCTTGATGCCATGACGCGAGTCGATCAGCACCAGCGCGCGCTTCAACACATCGCGTCCACGCAGGAAATCGTTCACCAGGAAGCGCCACTTGCGGACCATGTCCTTGGGCGCCTTCGCAAAACCATAGCCGGGCATGTCGACGAGCCGGAACGTCAGCGGCGTACCGACGTCGAAGAAGTTGAGCTCCTGCGTCCGCCCCGGCGTGTTCGAGGTTCGGGCCAAGGAGTTGCGATGCGTCAGCGCGTTGAGCAGCGACGACTTGCCGACATTCGACCGGCCCGCGAACGCGACTTCAGGCACGTCCGCATTGGGCAGGAACTCGAGCGCGGGTGCGGACTTCAGGAAGGCCACCGGCCCCGCGAAGATTTTGCGCGCCGCCTCGATCGCTTCGGGTTCGAAACTCATGTCTTGGCAACCTTGGTGGTTTTGGCGGCGGCGGGAGCGGGCTCGCGCATCCCGGGATGGCGTGCATACAGCATCCGCTGCTGCGCGACGGTCCACAGGTTCGACGTGATCCAGTAGACCTGAAGGCCGACCGCGAACGGCGCCATCACGAACATTAGCACCCACGGCATCAGCGCAAACACTTGCTTCTGGGCATCGTCCATCGGCGCGGGGTTGAGCTTGAACTGGAAGTACATCGACACGCCGAGCAGTACGGGCACGATCCCGATCGCGAGGAACGCGGGCAGATGATACGGCAGATAGCCGAACAGGTTGAGGATCGTCGCCGGATCCGGCGCGGACAGATCGTGGATCCACCCGACGAACGGCTGGTGCCGCATTTCGATCGTGAGCAGCAGCACCTTGTACAGCGAGTACATGATCGGGATCTGGATCAGCGTGGGGACACAGCCCGCCAGCGGATTGACCTTCTCCGTCTTGTACAGCGCCATCATTTCCTGCTGCTGGCGCGGCTTGTCGTCCTTATACTTTTCCTGAAGCAGCTTCACCTTCGGCTGGATCGCCTTCATCGCAGCCATCGACGCGAACTGGCGCTGCGCGATCGGGAAGATCAGCGTGCGGATCGTGACGGTGAGCAGGATGATCGCGACACCGAAGTTGCCGATCATGCGGAACAACCAGTCGAGATATTTGAAGATCGGCTTCTCGACGACTTCGAACCAGCCCCAGTCGATCGCCTTGCCGAAATGACGGACGCCGAGGCGGTCCTCATAGCGGTCAAGCGTATTGGTTTCCTTGGCGCCGGCGAAAAGCTTCGCGGTGGTGACCAGCGCCTTGCCCGGCGCGACGACGCGCGGGGCGAGCGTGAAGCCGCCCTGGAAGGTGTCGCCCTTGGCGGCGGTGAAGCCGGCATGGACCGGGCTGTTCGCATCGGGGATGACCGCGGCGAGCCAGTATTTGTCGCCGAAGCCGACCCAGCCGCCATTGCCGTCGAACATGTTCTCGCCGGGCTTGGCACCGCTGCCCCAGATCTTGCCGAAGAACGAGGCGTCCTTGCCCTTCAGATTGTCGTAGGTGATGTCGTAGGTCGCGCCCTTGTCGAACACGCCGATCGGGCCGACGTGGTTGGTCCAGGTATCGGCCTCGGTGCCGACGCCGGTGCGCGAAATCAGCGAGTAGGCCCGCAGAGCGATCGGGGTTGCACCCCCGTTGGCGGCGACTTGGCGTACCGTAAACATGTACTTATCGTCGATCGCGACGGTCAGCGCGAAGCGCTGGCCCTGCGGGTTCGCGTAGGACAGCGTGACCGGCTCGCCCGGGCGCAGCACGTTGGACGAGGCGGTATAGATAGTGTCGCCATTGGGGACGGATACGCCATCACCCGACCAGCCGAACCCGGCGTAATAAGCGTCCTTGGTCCCGCGCGGGGAGAACAGCCGGATCGGCGGCGCGCCCTTGGCGACCGTTTCCTTATATTGCGACAGCGTCAGATCATCGATCCACGCGCCCTTAAGATTGATCGACCCGTTGAGCTTGGGCGTCTCGATCCGGACACGCTGGCCGGCGCTCTCGCGCAGCACGACGTTGCGATCGCGAACCGCCAGCGCGCCCTCCGCGGCGGGGCCGGTCGAGGTTTCGAGCGCCTTCGACTGGCCCTTCACGACCTTCGTCGCAGGAGGGTTCGCCGCCGGGAAGAACTTCTGGGTGATGAAGTTGCTGCCAAGCAGGATGATCGCGGCAAAGAGCGCGAAGAGGATGAAATTCTTGCTGTCGTGCTTCACGCGAGTCGTATCCGTTCGTCGATCAGGGTTTCGGCGATCATGGGACCGGGTCGGGTCCGTACCCGCCCCAGGGATGACAGCGCGCGATTCGTTTCGCGGCCAGCCATCCGCCCTTCACAGCGCCATAGCGGCGAACGGCGGTAATTGCATAGCTGGAACAGCTTGGCTGGTAGCGGCAGCTTGGCGGCAGCACTGCGGACGGGCCGAACTGCCAGCCGCGCGCGATCAGAATCAGCGCGCGGGCAAGAAGGGTGGGGCGCCGTTCGCACATCACCGTGCGCCGTTGGAACGGGGCACGCTCACCGTACCACCTTCGCCAGAGCTTTGGTCAGTTCGTTGCGCATCGCCGCGTAATCACGCTCGATTCCGCCGCTCCGCCCGATCAGCACGTGATCGGCACCGGGCACGCCGGCCTCCGGTAGCAGATCGCGCGCCAAGGCACGCAGCCGGCGCTTGAGCCGGTTGCGGATGACGGAGTTGCCGACTTTCTTGGTGACGGTAAACCCCACGCGCATCGCCGGGGAGCCATCGTCGCGCCGTCGCATCAACAGGACGAATCCCGGCATAGGCGCGCGTTTCCCCGCATTTGCGGCGAGGAAATCGGCGCGGCGCGCCATCGTCTCGATGGTCGCGCCGCGTAAATCCCGGTTTACGCCGACAGCTTCTTGCGGCCGCGGTTGCGGCGGGCGCGAATCACGTTGCGGCCACCCGGGGTCGCCATGCGCGAGCGGAACCCGTGGCGGCGTGCACGCACCAGATTGCTCGGCTGAAAGGTCCGCTTCATCGTTCATTCCCTAGGACTGCAAACAGAAAAGGGCCGCCACGCGGACGGCCTCGTAAGCGGTTCCCCTATGCAAAAAGGGCGGCCTAGTCAATTGCGCGCCTCATCAATTGCGCGGGCACGCGCTCGGCGGCGCGCCGCACTGCGTCGTCGGAGCCCCATGTCGGCATAATGACCGAACCGCGGCCAGCGCCGCTTGGCCTGCGCGAACCGCTTCCTCGCCCACAGGGAGTTTTGCAACATCAGCGCAAGCCCCGCAGCGAACACGAAGATTCCGCCGGGCCCGGGAATCGCACCGATGATCGGCGACACGATCACCACGATCACGCCGAGCGCGAACAGGGTCAGCCGAAGCGCTGGATGGCGGGAGGGTCGCATGGATACAGCATGTGGGAAGCGCGCGGCACTTGGCAAGGTGGTGGACTTCGCGGGCGGCTGGGTTAAGCCCGTCGCAGGCCCGGGGGGGAAGCGATGGTAGCGAGCGTGTCCACGGTGGCATATCTGGGGCTGGAAGCGCGCGCCGTGGAGGTGCAGGTGCAGCTCATCCCCGGGTTGCCGGCGTTCAATCTGGTTGGGCTCGGTGACAAGGCGGTCGGCGAAAGTCGCGAGCGGGTGCGCGGGGCGATCGCGTCGATGGGACTGGCGCTGCCGCCCAAGCGGATCGTGGTCAATCTGTCCCCCGCCGATCTCCCCAAGGAAGGCTCGCATTTCGATCTGCCGATCGCGCTGGCGTTGCTGGCGGCGATGGGGATCGTCGATGCGGAGGATCTTGGCGACTATGTCGTGGTGGGTGAACTCGGGCTCGACGCGCGGATCGCGCCGTCGCCGGGTGTGTTGCTCGCGGCGCTGCATGCGTCCGAACTGGGCAAGGGGCTGATCTGTCCGATCGCGCAGGGCGCGGAAGCGGCGTGGGCGGGGCAGGGGGTGCTGGCGGCACCCGACATCTTGTCCTTGATCAATCACTTCAAGGGCCACGGCCTGCTCGCAGCCCCACGTCCGGGCGAGACCGAGCCAGTCGCGCGCGGACCCGATCTTGCACAGGTAAAGGGGCAGGAAACCGCCAAGCGCGCGCTGGAGATTGCGGCAGCGGGTGGGCACAACCTCATCATGGTCGGGCCGCCGGGGTCGGGCAAGTCGCTGATGGCGTCCTGTCTGCCGGGCATCCTCCCGCCACTCGATGCGGCTGAAGCGCTCGAAGTGTCGATGGTCGCGAGCGTGGCGGGGACGCTGACCGGCGGACGGCTGACGCGTGCGCGGCCATTCCGTGCGCCGCATCATTCGGCGTCGATGGCGGCGCTGGTCGGGGGCGGGCTGAAGGTAAAGCCGGGGGAGGTGAGCCTCGCGCATCTCGGCGTGCTGTTCCTCGACGAACTGCCCGAGTTCCAGCGTGTAGTCCTCGATTCGCTGCGGCAGCCGCTTGAGACGGGAACGGTCAGCGTGGCGCGGGCGAATGCGCACGTTACGTTTCCGGCGCGCGTGCAGTTGATCGCGGCGATGAACCCGTGTCGGTGCGGGCACCTTGGCGACGCCACGCGCGCCTGTTCGCGCGCGCCGCGGTGTGCGGTGGATTATCAGGCGAAGGTGTCGGGTCCGCTGCTCGACCGGATCGATCTGCACGTCGAGGTGCAGGCGGTGAGCGCCGCGGACCTGGTTCTGCCGCCGCCCGCAGAAGGGTCCGCCGAGGTCGCCGCGCGCGTGGCCGCGGCGCGAACGATCCAGCGCGAGCGTTATGCCGAAGAGGGCGTGCGCACCAACGCCGAGGCGGACGGTGCCCTGCTTGACCGCGTCGCGACGCCGGATGCGGCGGGGCGCGCATTGCTCGCACAGGCGTCGGAGGCGATGCGACTGTCGGCGCGGGGCTATACGCGCGTGCTGCGGACGGCGCGGACGATCGCGGACCTGGCAGGGGTTGAGGGGGTTACCCGGCTGCACGTGGCGGAGGCGCTGAGCTATCGGCGGCGGGGGGCGGTGAATTGAACGAAGCTGTCGTCCCGCTGCATCAGGGTGTTGCAGCGCCGCCAAGCTTGCGCTAGCGGAGCTTGCGTGCGGGCGTGGTGGAACTGGTAGACGCGCCGGACTCAAAATCCGGTTCCGCAAGGAGTGTCGGTTCGATTCCGACCGCCCGCACCACCTTTCCGGCCAAGCGCCCGGCCGAGCGCATTGTCGCTCGTGCCCGGGATCGCTAGCCTCCCGATATGCCACGCGCGCTGAAAGTCTTTCGCACCCCGATCGGGTTTCACGACGCCTATGTTGCGGCTCCTACCAAGAAGGCTGCGCTCGAAGCGTGGGGTAGTACGCACGACCTGTTCGCACGCGGGGTCGCGGAGATCGTCACCGATCCGGCGTTGACGGAGGAACCGCTTGCCGCGCCGGGGAAGGTCATCAAGCGATCGCGCGGGACGACCGCGGAGCAGATCGCGGCGTTGCCCACAGTGGAACGGCCCGATCGCGCCGCAAGTGGCGACGAGGATGAGCCCCAGCGTTCCACCTCCGCAAAGGCCAAGGTCAAAACGCCTGCCAAACCGAAAGTCAGGCCCAAGCCACCACCGCCGCGACCATCGCCAGACACGCTCGAAGCCGCCGAGGCGGAACTGGAGGCAGCGGGCCGTCGGCATGAGGACGATACACGGACCCTCGCCCGCGAACAGGCCGCGCTGGACCGGCGGCGTCGTGATCTGGAGCGGGCCCAGGCGGCGGAGCGCGCCAAGTTGCAAGAGGCGGTCGACCGTGCGGACACGGCCTATGCCGCGGCGCTCAAGCGCTGGCGCGCGGCGCGGGCAGGCGACGGGGACTGACGAACCCTTCGCCATGCGCTCGCGTTGATACGCGAACGGCAAGGACGCGATGATGACGGGATATGATCTGGAGCGGTTCACCACGGCGCAAGCGGGGGTGTTCGACACCGCGCTGGCCGAGATCCGGGCCGGGGCGAAGCGCACCCACTGGATGTGGTTCATCTTTCCGCAGATTGCCGGGCTCGGCAACAGCCCGACCGCACGCCATTTCGCGATTGCCTCGCTGGACGAGGCGCGCGCCTATCTCGCTGACGGGGTGTTGGGGCCGCGCTATCTCTCCGCCGTCGAGGTGTTGCAGGCATTGTCGGGCGGAACCGCGCAAGGCGTGTTTGGCGGGATTGATGCGATCAAGCTGCGGTCATCGCTGACGCTGTTCGAGGCGGCGGGGGCGCCTGCGGTGGTCGGGGAGGCGCTGGACCGCTGGTTTGGTGGTGAGCGCGATGCCCGGACTTTGGAGATTGTCGGGCGGCGGTAGGGTGGCTTCGACTTTGCTCGGCCCAAATGGATGTTGCCGGCCCGGATTCTGGTGGACCCTTGTGCCAGGGATACAGGCTACCCCGTCACGCTTAAGCGTAACGGGGTAGCGAAACGCGGTGCGGCTTTAAAGATCCACGCCCGCGGCGATGGCTTCCAACTTGCGGATGCGTTCCTTGAGGTCCGCAATCTCGATCCGCGCGCTGGCGTTGGGAAGCGCGGGGCCGGCATTGGCATCGCCGACGGCATGCAGCTGTTCCAGCTTGTAGGACAGCCAGCCGCGCCAGCCGGTGAGCGTGGCGAAGGTCAGCATCGCGAGGCCGGCCAGCCCGGCGACCGCGATCGTCATGTAGAAATTGGGGTCGGTCATGATCCCTGCTCCTGCCAAGGTGGTCATGGACGGTCGCGCAGCTTCTCGATCTCGCGATCGAGGCGGGCGCCGCTGTCGTTGTTTTCGGTTGCGAGCCGTTCGAGGACGGCGATCCGCTCCTTGAGCGCGCGGATCTCGTCGCGCTGGCGCTGGGCGTCGGCGCTGTCCTGCTGCGGCTGTAGTTCGATCCGGCCGGCCGCCTTGTAGCGTGCCTTGATGATCCCGCCGACGACCGCGACCAGCACGATCAGGACGACCATCATTTCTCCACCGTTCATGACATTCTCCCTTTAGGTTTTCGGGCTGGTCAGCCCAGGGTGGTCTGGCGTGCCGCGCGGACTGCGCGGCGGCGGGGGCGGTCGATGCTTTCGGTCGCCCAGCAACATCCCGCCGTCACGACGGCGAGTATTCCAAAAAAGATGATCATGATGTCCTCGGGGAAGAAAGGGTAGGGGGTTAGTTAAGCGGAGTGTCGCGCAACCGGTCGATTTCGTCTGAGAGGTCGACGCCGCGATCTGTCAGGATGCGTTCCAATACTCGGACACGCTGTTCGAGGCGCTCGGTCTGGGCCGCATATTGCGCGGCCTTCTCGGCGACCATCGTGGCTTCGATCGCAAGCTTGCGCTCCTTATACTGAAGCCACGGGCGGATAATGACGCCGCCGGTGACAGCAATGATCCCAACGCTGATCCCCAGGATCGGGATGAGAAAGACGATGTCGGGGTTCATGCTCGAGTCCTTTCCGGGGTTCAGCGCAGCGCCTCGATGTCGCGCGCGGTGCGTTCGGCGGGGTCGGTGGCGATCCGTTCGAGGACCGCGAGGCGCTCCTCGAGGCGGCTGATCTTGCCGTGGAGCTTTTCGTTTTCCCCGATCAGCAGCGCGAGCTTGCGGTCTGCGTCGGGATCGGTGCGGCTGGCGATGCCGCTCCATTCGTTCTCGATGGGATAGCCGTGCCGGGCGCGGATCCAGGTGGTGAACACCCATCCGAAGGTCGACATGGCGATGACGGCAACGATGAAGCCTGGACCACCCCAAGACATCGGTATTCTCCCCTGATTAAAGCTGGAAACTGGCCCCCGCCGCGTTCAGCGCAGGCTGTCGATCTCGTCGGCGAGGCGGCTGTTGCGGCTGGTGTACATGACCTCGATGTCGGCAAGCCGGCGGTCGATATCGCGGAACTTGGAACGGACCTCGGCAGTCGAGCGGGTCGGGTTGGACCGGACGCCCTGCCAGAAGCGTGCGTCGTCGGCGCTGTCGTACAGGCCACTCGGCTTCTTCTCGGCGACCCATCCCATCACGACATAAGCGATGAAGATCCATCCGCTGGTCGCAAGGGTCAGCAGCGCGACCCCGACCCGGACGAGGGTCACGTCGATGCCGGTGTATTCGGCGATCCCCGAGCAGACGCCCATCCATTTGGCGTTCTGTTTGTCGAGGTAGAATTTGGTGCGGCTGGCGGACATTTCAGTTCCTCCGGGTGGGGTCATAAGACGGGGTTGGAAACGATTGGGCGGTCGGCTCGGCGAGCGGCATGCTGATGCGCCATTCGGGGTGATCGGCGGCGATGATCCGCTCCACCGTGCCCAGCCGGTCTTCCAATCGGCGGGCGAGTGAGTAGAGCTCGTCGAGCAGCTTCTCGTCTTCGTTGGTGATCTTGGGTGCCTGCTTCCACTTGGTGACATAGTGGAGAATGACCCAGGGCATGCCGACGAAAAGCGTGCCGCAGACGAAGATCGGGACGAGGATGTCTTCCATCTCAGACGTCCTTGCTAACGCGGGCCTTCATCGCGGCGAGTTCGGCCTCGACCTTATCGCTCGACTTGAGCTCGGCGATTTCTTCTTCGAGCGTCTTGGGCGGTGCGCCCATTCCGGCGACGTCGGCGCGGCCCTCGGCCATGTCGACGCGGCGTTCCATGATCTCGAACCGGCTGAACGCATCCTGCATCCGCGGGCCGTTGTACATCTCGCGCAGCTTGAAGCGGTTCTGGGCAGTCTCGAAGCGGGTTGCGATCGAGTTCTGGCGCGTGCGGGCTTCGCGGAGCTTGCCGGTCAGCTTGGCGATGTCTTCCTCCGATCCGTGGAGCGATTCATCGAGCACTGCGATCTCGCCGTCGAGCTGCGCTGCCATGTCGGCGGCCTTCTGCTTCTCGACGAGGGCTGCCTTGGCGAGATCCTCGCGGCCTTTCGACAGCGCCAACTCGGCCTTCTCGGTCCAGCTTTCCTGCAACGCGCCGAGCTTGCTGATGTGGCGGCGCATTTCCTTCTGGTCCGCGATCGTGCGGGCGGCGGAGGCGCGGACCTCAACCAGCGTTTCCTCCATCTCGAGGATGATCATGCGGATCATCTTCGAGGGGTCTTCGGCCTTGTCGAGCAAGTCGGTGAAGTTTGCGGCGATGATGTCTCGGGTGCGGCTGAAGATGCCCATTATGATACTCCTTGGGAAATTTCGGGGATGGCGGCGTCAGGCCAGGTACGGGGCCGTTGCCGTGGAAGGGGTCGCCATCGCAGGGCCGACCGTGCCGGCCAGCGCGACCGATCCGACGAGGACGGTGGCGATGAGCGCGACGAGCAGCTGCGGAAGCGAGGTGCGGTTCTTGTACTGGCTGTCCATTGTGTATCTCCCTGTTCGTGTCCGGTGCCCCGTGGGGCGATGCCAGAAGCATTGCAGGGACCGTGCCAAATCGAAAAACGCCGGAAATCCGTACCTTGCCAGAAGGTGAACGGAATGACCCTTGCCAAGGCTTGGGACTTTACGCCAAGCCTTGGCAATGGAGCGCACCACGCAGGTCATCGGGCAGTCAGGAGCGTTCCTAGATGCGCTCGAACTCGCTAGTCGCGCGGCGGCGCTCGACCGTCCGGTACTGGTGATCGGCGAGCGCGGGACGGGCAAGGAACTGGTCGCCGAACGCCTCCACCGCCTGTCGCCACGGTGGGATCAGCCGCTCGTCATCATGAATTGCGCGGCGCTGCCCGAGACGCTGATTGAGGCCGAGCTGTTCGGGCATGAAGCGGGCGCGTTCACCGGCGCGACCAAGGCGCGGGCAGGGCGGTTCGAGGAAGCGCACCGCGGCACGCTGTTCCTCGACGAGCTCGGTACGCTGTCGATGGCGGCGCAGGACCGGCTGCTCCGCGCGGTCGAATATGGCGAGGTCACGCGGATCGGATCGTCGCGCCCGATGCGAGTCGACGTGCGGATCGTCGCGGCGACCAACGAGCATCTGCCCGACAAGGTCGCGCGGCACCAGTTTCGCGCGGATTTGCTCGACCGGTTGAGTTTCGAGGTGGTGACGCTGCCGCCACTGCGTGCGCGGGTCGACGACGTGATGGTTTTGGCCGAACATTTCGGACGGCGGATGGCAGCCGAGCTCAACCGCGATGGCTGGCCGGGGTTCACTCCCGCGGCCGAAACGCGGTTGAAAGGCTATGACTGGCCCGGCAACGTCCGCGAACTGCGCAACGTGGTGGAACGCGCGGTGTACCGTTGGGATGACGATACGCCGATCGACACGATCGTGTTCGATCCCTTCCAGTCGCCGCATCGCCCCGCCACGTCGCTGGCATCCACCCCGGCGCGTGCACCGTCGAGCGCACCAGCCGGGGCAGCACCCGAAGCGGTCGACACCCCGCCGCCGCCATGTGCCGACCCGGTCCAGCCGATGGACTATAAGGCGCGTCTCGCACGGTTCGAATGCGAAATGCTGCAGACTGCGCTGGCGGACAACCGGTTCAACCAGCGCGCGACCGCCGAGGCGCTGGGGCTGAGCTACGACCAGTTGCGCCATGCGTTGAAGCGTCATGGACTGATTTCCGGGGCTTCTTCCGAATCGGTTGCGTAACGAGCGCCCCGGACCCATTTCGCCCAAGCGACGTTGGGTGAGCGACCCCGTCATTATCAAAGGAGACGAGCCTTGGCTTTCGAACTTCCCCCGCTGCCTTATGCCTATGACGCGCTGGAGCCGACGATCTCGAAGGAGACGATGACGTTCCACCACGACAAGCATCACGCCGCCTACACCAACAAGCTCAACGAAGGCGTCGCTGCCGATCCCAAGCTCGAGGGCAAGTCGATCGAGGATATCCTCGGGATGATCTCGACGCTTCCGCCGCTCGTTCGCAACAATGGCGGCGGTTTCTGGAACCACGACTTCTTTTGGAAGATCATGGCACCGGCAGGCACGACTCAGCCGTCGGGCGCACTCGCCGAGGCGATCGAGACCTATGGCGGCCTCGACAAGCTCAAGGAAGATTTCAACACCAAGGGTGCGGGCCAGTTCGGTTCGGGTTGGGCCTGGGTGATCAAGGACTCGAGCGGCGCGCTCAAGGTCGTCTCGACGCCCAACCAGGACAACCCGCTGATGGACGATGCCAAGGACAAGGGCACCCCGATCCTCGGCAATGACGTGTGGGAGCACGCGTATTACCTGACCTACATGAACGACCGGCCGGGCTATCTGAAGGCCTGGTGGGACGTCGTAAACTGGGACGAGGCTGGCAAGCGCTTCGACGGCACGACCGCCTGACGTGATTCTCGTGCAGTTGCGCGCAATGCAATCGTGAAAGCGTATTTTTGCAGTTGCTCAAAGCCGTGCTGCACTGCACAAAGAGTGTGCCTTTCAGGCATCCTCTCCTAAAACTTTCACGGCCGGTCGAAAGACCGGCCTTTTTTTTGTTGGAACGCCTGTTATGGTGCACATGCTGTCGTAGCGCCGGACATAAAACAGAAACGCAGGACGAGGGACGCCGCCGGAAAGACCGGCAACGGCGACACGATTGCCGGGGGATCGAGCAGAGTTTGCTCTCCCCCGCGATTTCTTCTTAGATTATTACTTCCTTCCCCGGCGAAGGCCGGGGCCCAGCAGCGAGACAGGAGTTTGCTGGCGCTTGCGCCCGGTTACCTCGCCCTTCGCTACTGGGCCCCGGCCTTCGCCGGGGAAGCGAAGGCAGAAGAAACAGGCCCCCGAATCACTCGACCGGCGGGACCGGCGGCTCTTCCCCCATCTGGAAGCCGTGCTTCATCAGCATCGGTACGTTCGCAAAGGCGAAGATAAGCGTCAGGGGAATCACCCCCCACAGCTTGAACCCGAGCCAGAAGCTATAACTGAATTCGTGCCGCACCACTTCATTGAGCACCGCGAGGCACGCGAAAAACACTGCCCAGTTGATCGTCAGCTTGCGCCACCCGGTTTCGTTCAGTCCCGGATAGGCCGAATCGAGGAACAGGCTCAACAGCGGCCGTCCCGTTACCAGCCCGAACACCAAGATCGCCGACAGCATCGCGTAGATTACGGTCGGCTTGATCTGGATGAATTCCTTGCTGTGGAAATACAGCGTCAGCCCGCCGAACACGAGCACAAGCGTGCCCGTCATCCACAACATCGGCGAGATGCGTCCCGACTTGATCAGCGAATAGACCATCGCCGCGACGCTCGCGAGCATGAACGCGCCAGTGCCGGCGAGCAGCTTGACCGTGTCGAGCCCGGGGGTGAGGAAATTGACGAGGAAGAAGATCGCGATCGGACCGATGTCGACCGCGAGGCGCTGGCCCGAACTGAGCGGGGGTTTGGACGAGGAAGACGGGGGGATGGTCATTTGCGGACCCCTTCCACGCCCGCGATGATCCGCGCAACCTCGTTCGAGTCGAACGGGCGCAGATCGCCCATGCCCTCTCCGATTCCGATCGCGTGGATCGGCAGGCCGTATTTCTCTGCCGCCGCGACGAGCACGCCGCCGCGCGCGGTACCGTCGAGCTTGGTCATGACGAGGCCGGTAACACCAGCGGACTCTTTGAACACTTCGATCTGGTTGAGCGCGTTCTGCCCGGTGGTCGCATCGAGCACGAGTAACACGTCATGCGGCGACTCGACGTTGAGGCGACCCAGCACGCGGCGGATCTTGGACAGTTCGTCCATCAGTTCGCGCTTGTTCTGGAGGCGCCCAGCGGTGTCGACGATCAGCACGTCGATGCCGGTGGCGGTCGCCTGCTTGACCGCTTCGTAGACGATCCCCGCCGCGTCGCCGCCTTCCTTGCCCGAGATGAGCGGCACGCCCGCGCGTTCCGCCCAGGTTGCAAGCTGCCCGATGGCGGCGGCGCGGAACGTGTCGCCCGCCGCGAGCATCACGCCGTAATCCTGTTCCTTGAGCAAATGCGCGAGCTTGGCGATCGTGGTCGTCTTGCCCGAGCCGTTGACGCCGATCACGAGGATGACGTGCGGGCGCGGGAAGCCGGTGATTTCGAGCGGGACCGCGACGGTGTCGAGCGACTTTTCGATTTCCTCGGCGACGACGAGCCGGATGCCGAGCTCCTCCATGTCGCGCTCGAACACGCCGGTCGACAGGCGGCGGCGGATTCGCGCGGCGGTCTCGGGGCCGAGATCGGACGCGATCAGCGCTTCCTCGATCTCGTCGAGCGTCTTGGTGTCGAGCGGCCCGGTGCCGAGCCCGGCGAGATTGCCGATCAACCGGTCGGATGTGCGCTTGAACCCGCCGAGGAGTTTGTCGTGCCAGCTTGGGGTCATGCGGGGGTCTCTTGTAAAAATGCTTGCTGCTGTACCTGCTGGTTTTGCTTCCCCGGCGAAGGCCGGGGCCCAGGAGCGATGTCAGAGGTTGGTGAGGACGGCGCTTCGTTACCAGCGTCTCGCGACTGGGCCCCGGCCTTCGCCGGGGAAGCGAGAAGGGGAGAAGCCAGAAGGGAAGAAGCGAGAAGGGGGGAAGCGGTAGGGGAAGGAAGCGCGGTGGCGGTGAGCGTGTTCCCGTCGCTACCGGTGATCCGTACGCGCTCTACGGACCCGATCGGCAGCGTCTCGAACCGCGCCTCCGCGAAACTACCGATATGCCCGCGGTCGCCCGGCCGTTCGACCAGCACGTCCTGCGTCGTGCCGATCAGCCCGTCCAGCCACGCCGCTTTGCGCACCGCCGCCGCGTCGCGCAGCAGCGCAGCCCGACGCTTGCGCTCGGGCACCGGGACCGCGGGCATCCGCGCGGCGGGGGTGCCGTCGCGCTCGGAATAAGGGAAGATATGCGCGTGGACGATGTCGCAATCGTCGATCAGCGCGTGTGTCTCCGCGAACATCGCGTCGTCCTCGGTCGGGAAGCCCGCGATCAGGTCCGCGCCGATCGCGATCTCCGGCCGCGCGGTCTTGAGCCGGTCGACCAGCGCAACGCTGTCGGCGCGCGCATGGCGGCGCTTCATCCGCTTGAGGATCATATCGTTACCCGCCTGAAGCGAGAGATGGACATGCGGCATCACCCGCGCTTCCTGCGTCAGCAGGGCGAACAGGCGGTCGTCGATCTCGACCCCGTCGAGCGAGGACAGCCGCAATCGTTCCAGCGTCGGGACATGCCGCAGGATCCGCTCGACCAGCAACCCAAGCGTCGGGGCGCCTGGCAAGTCGGGGCCGTAGCTCGTCAGATCCACCCCGGTCAGCACGACCTCGCGGTGGCCGCCGTCGACCAGCGCCGCGACCTGATCGATCACCGCGCCCGCCGGGACCGAGCGGCTGTTGCCGCGCCCGTAAGGGATGACACAGAAGGTACAGCGATGGTCGCAGCCATTCTGCACCTCGACGAAGGCGCGCGCATGGGTGGCGAACACCGCGGACAATTGCGGGGCGGTCTCGCGCGCGGAGAGGATATCGCCGACCAGCAGTGTTTCGTCCGAAGCCCAGGCGGCGGGCGCGCGCTTCTCGATATTGCCGAGGACGCGGTCGACCTCGGGCATCGCCGCGAAGCTAGCCGGGTCGATCTGCGCGGCGCATCCCGTAACGACGATCTGCGCATCGGGGCGCTCGGCGCGCGCGCGCCGGATCGCCTTGCGCGTCTCGGCGACCGCGCCGTTGGTGACCGCGCAGCTGTTCACGACCACGGTATCCGCACCGCCCGCAAGCGTACGAATCGCCTCGCTTTCGGCAATGTTGAGACGGCAGCCGAGGCTGATGATCCGCGGTTCGGGCATGGCGGCGATCTAGGGGTGGTGGGGGGCGAAGTCCATGCGTCGTGCTGGTGCGCTCACGCGATACGGCGATGGTCCTTGCCCGGCACCGCAGCGATTCCCGCCGCGGGGGTCTGCAGCAGCCGGCGTTCGGCGAGCAGGCGGCGGGTGTTCGCCACGCTGGTGGGTTGGCCGTACAAATAGCCTTGCCCCCGCGCGCAGCCGAGCGTGCGCAAGCGTTCCTCGATCCGTGCGTCCTCGATTCCCTCGGCGGTGATCGGAAGGTTGAGGCTGTCCCCAAGGCGCGTGATCGCGGTGACGATCGCGGTGCTCTCCGCGCTGCTTTCGATCGACATGATCAGGCTGCGGTCGATCTTGAGGTGGTCGAACGCGAGCGCCCGCAGATGCGCTAGTGCCGAAAAGCCCGTCCCGAAATCATCGAGCGAGAGCCGGACACCCTGGTTCTTGAGGCTGCCGACGATCGACTGGGTCAGCGCGAGATTGTCGAGCAGCGCGGCCTCGGTAATCTCGATTTCCAGCCGGTTGGCGGGGAAGCGCGTTTCGGTCAGCACCTTGATGACCTTCTGCGCCAACCATGCATCGCGGAACTGGAGCGGCGAGAAATTGACCGAAAGCGACAGCCCCGCATCCCAGTCGCGCGCGGCATGGAACGCCTGGTTCATCAGGGACAGCGACAATTCGCTGATCAGCCCGGTCTGTTCGGCGATCGGGATGAAGACCGCGGGTTCGATCAGGCCGCGAGCGGGGTGTTCCCAGCGTGCCAGAACCTCGAAGCCGGTGATCCGCCCGGTCATGAGGTCGATCTGCTGTTCGAAATAGGGGACGATCTCGCCGCGCGGAATGGCGTTGCGCAGCTCGGTCTCGAGCGCGTTTCGGGCCTTGAGGTCGCGTTCCATCGATTGGTCGAACCAGGCGAAGCGGTTACGCCCGGCATTCTTCGCGGCATACATGGCGGTATCGGCCGAACGCATCAGCGCATCAAAGCCTGCGCAACCGGTGTCCGACCGGGCGATGCCGACCGAGGCGGAGATGTGGAGGTGCAGGCCGTCAGCATGGAACGGGCGCGCCAACCGCGTCACGATCGTGTCCGCCACGCCCTCGACCAGCGCGGGATGCGTGCGGTCGAACGGGAAAGCGCAGGCAAATTCATCCCCGCCGAGCCGAGCCGCAATCGCCGCGGGGGGCATCGCCTCCGCGATCTCGCGCGCGACTTCCTTCAACAGCGCATCGCCGGTCGCATGACCGTGCAGGTCGTTGACCATCTTGAAATGATCGAGGTCGAGCAGCAGCAGCGCCATCGCCTTGGGGCGTCCGGCGACATTGGTGAACATCATCGCGCCCGCTTCGGCCAGGCTGCGGCGGTTGAGGAATCCCGTCAGCGGGTCCTTTGCGGCAAGCTGGTGCGCGCGTTCCTCCGCGGCGGTGCGTACCCCGACCTCGCGTAGCAGGTGGCGGTTGTGTCCCCAGCCGACCAAAATCAACGCGATGTTGAGAAGCAGTGCCACCGCCAGCGCTTGGTCGGTATGCGCGCCGCTCCCGAAATAATGCTGGACCGCATCGGACATGGCCGCGCTGGCAAGCGCGACGAACAGCAGGATTGCCACGATCGTGATCGCGCCGTTCAGCGATCCGGGCGCCAACGACGCCCGGACGCCGTCGGCTTCTTCCTTGCGGGACCGTCTGTCGCGTCTCATCATTTAGGATCAACCTTCCGTGATCCGCACATCTCACGCGATACATGTACAGGTCGTTAAACTGGGATAGTTGCAGCGACGAACGCCTTGGGTTAAAGGACGAACCGATCGCTCCACCGTGAAGCGTGAAGGCTGTCCTGCGGGACTACGCCGGCCGACGAGGTTTCGTCCGCCGGCGCTCTTTGCGTTACGCGGCGGATGCGTTGATTTGGAAGGGTTTTTTCGGATGTTCGAGAGCCTGAGCGACCGTCTTGGCGGTGTGTTCGATCGGTTGCGGGGGCGCGGTGCGCTGACCGAGGCCGACGTGCGTGCGGCGATGCGCGAAGTCCGAGTCGCGTTGCTCGAGGCCGACGTCGCATTGCCGGTGGCGCGCGATTTCGTCGATCGCGCGACCGAGCAGGCGGTCGGCCAAAACGTGTTGCGCTCGATCACGCCGGGGCAGCAGGTCGTCAAGATCGTCAATGACGCGCTGGTCGAGATGCTGGGCGCGGAAGCGTCCGATCTGGAACTCGACGTCTCGCCGCCCGCGATCATCATGATGGTCGGCCTGCAGGGGTCGGGCAAGACGACGACGACCGCCAAGATCGCGCTGCGCCTTGCCAAGCGGCAGGGCAAGAAGGTGCTGATGGCGTCCTTGGACGTCAACCGCCCGAACGCGCAGGAGCAGCTCGCCGTGCTCGGCACGCAGGCGGAGGTTTCGACCCTGCCGATCGTCGCGGGGCAGCAGCCGGTCGATATCGCGCGGCGCGCGGTGCAGGCGGCGAAGCTGCAGGGCTTCGACGTGCTGATGCTCGATACCGCGGGTCGTCTCCACGTCGATCAGGCGTTGATGGACGAGATGCGCGCGGTCGCCGAAGTGACTAAGCCAACCGAGATCCTGCTCGTCGTTGACTCGCTGACCGGGCAGGATGCGGTCAACGTCGCGCAGAACTTCTCGGATCAGGTGCCGCTGACCGGTGTCGTGCTGACCCGGATGGACGGCGATGCGCGCGGTGGTGCGGCACTGTCGATGCGCGCCGTCACCGGCAAGCCGATCAAGTTCGCCGGCATGGGCGAAAAGCTCGACGCGCTCGAGGCGTTCGATCCCAAGCGTGTCGCTGGCCGGATCCTCGGCATGGGCGACGTCGTCGGCCTCGTCGAGCGCGCGGCGGAAGCGATCCAGGTCGAGGACGCCGAGAAGATGGCGGCCAAGCTCGCCAAGGGCGAGTTCGACCTCGACGATCTGCGCGCGCAGCTCGGGCAGATGCGCCGCATGGGTGGCCTTGGCGCGCTCGCGGGGATGATCCCCGGCATGGCCAAGGCCAAGCAGGCGATGGCCTCGGGCGCGATGGACGAGAAGATCCTCGTCCGCTTCGACGCGATGATCACGTCGATGACCCCCAAGGAGCGCCGCAAGCCCGAACTGCTCAACGCCAAGCGCAAGATCCGCGTCGCCAAGGGCTCCGGCACGACCGTGCAGGAGGTCAACAAGCTCCTGAAGATGCATCAGGAAATGGCGAACGCCATGAAGAAGATCAAAAAGATGGGCGGGCTGAAAGGCATGGCCAAGCTGTTTGGTGGTGGCGGCGGTGGCATGGGCGGGATGGGTGGTCCCGACGGTGGCGCGGGCGGCCTCGGTGGTCTCGGCGGGATCGACCCGTCCAAGATGTTCAGCGGCGGTGGCGGGGGCCTTCCCGGCCTCGGCGGCGGCCAGACGAAGCTCCCCCCGGGCTTCGAGAATTTGCTCAAGAAGAAGTGATCGCCATGCGGCCTTGAGCCGCTGGCAAAACCAAAGACCGAAGAAGAAGGAAGTAACCTACAATGGCAATCAGCATTCGTCTGTCGCGTGGCGGCTCCAAGAAGCGTCCGTACTATCGCATCGTCGTTGCCGATGCGCGCAGCCCGCGCGACGGCAAGTTCATCGAGAAGCTCGGCACCTACAACCCGCTCCTCGCCAAGGACGACGAAAAGCGCATCGTGCTCGACGCCGACCGCGCGAAGCATTGGCTGAGCGTCGGCGCGCAGCCGACCGATCGTGTCGCACGTTTCCTCGACGTTGCCGGCATTCGTGAGCGTGCGGCGCGCACCAACCCGAACAAGGGCAAGCCCGGCGAGAAGGCCACCGAGCGTGCGGAAGAGCGTGAGAAGAAGATCGCCGACGCCGAAGAGGCCAAGGCAGCAGCAGCGGCAGCCGCCGCTGAGGCAGCAGCAGCGCCTGCGCCTGCCGCCGAAGCGACCGACGATGCCGTCAACGAAGGCGAGAGCGCCTCGGCACCGGCAGAAGGCTGATGTCCGGCGACTCCCCCGTTACGCTCGCGGTCGTGATCGGCGCGCACGGCGTCACGGGGGAGGTGCGTCTCAAGGTCTTCACCGAGGACCTTAGGCAGTACAAGACGTTCAACGGCGGCGCACTGACCCTCAAGTCGGTGCGCCCCGGCAGCAACGGCGCGATCGCACGGATCGCCGAAGTCACCGACCGCAACGCCGCCGAGGCGATGCGCGGGACCGAACTGACCGTGCCGCGCTCGGCGCTCCCGCCTTTGGAAGAGGGCGAATATTATCATGCCGATCTGCTCGGCCTGCCGGCGGTATCGCTGGAGGGTGAGGCGCTCGGCCATGTCGTCGCGATCGACGATTTCGGCGCGGGCGACGTGCTCGAGATCGAGCGCCCCGACAAGAAGCGCTTCATGATCCCGATGAACGCCGAGGCGGTTCCCGAGTGGAACGGCGAGCGCGTTGTCGTGGACGGGGCGTTCATCGTCTGAACCAAATGCGGGCGATCGGCGCGTAAGGCGCGGTAAAAGCCCTCCGTTCTCCTGCGAAAGCTGGAGTCCCGGGTTGCACGTGCCGTCCGCCGATGTTCTACTGGACCCTGGGTTCCTGCTTCCGCAGGAACACGGTGAGTCAGGACTTACGCTGCTTCGTTGAACTGCAGGCTGGCAAGCCGCGCGTAGAGCCCGTTCTGGCCGATCAGCGCGCCGTGCGATCCCTGCTCGACGATCTGCCCATCACGCATCACGATGATCCGCTTCGCCGCACGCACGGTTGCGAGACGGTGCGCGATGACGAGCGTGGTGCGGTGATCCATCAACCGTTCGAGCGCTTCCTGCACCAACCGTTCGCTCTCCGCATCCAGCGCACTGGTCGCCTCGTCGAGCAGCAGGATCGGTGCATCGCGCAGCAAAGCACGCGCGATCGCGACGCGCTGACGCTGCCCGCCGGACAGGCGTGCACCGCTTTCGCCAAGGAACGTGTCGAGCCCTTCGGGGAGCTTGCGCAGGAATTCGGCGGCGTTGGCGGCCTCGGCAGCGGCCCACAGTTCGTCGTCGTGCGCGCTCCAGCGACCGTAGCGCAGATTGTCGCGCGCGGTCGCGCCGAAAATCACGGTTTCCTGCGGCACCATCGCGATGCGCGCGCGGACTTCGGCAGGGTCGGCGTCGCGCAGGTCGACGCCGTCGATCCGCACCGCGCCCGCATCGGGATCGTAGAAGCGCTGGATCAGCTGGAACAGCGTGGTCTTGCCTGCTCCCGAAGGGCCGACGATCGCCACGGTCTCTCCGCTCGCAATGTCGAGCGAGAAGTCGTGCAACGCAGCGACGTCCTGCCGGGTGGGATAGCGGAACTCGACGTGATCGAACGTCAGCGTCCCGCGCGCCGGGGTCGGCAGCACCGCGGGTGCCGTTGGCGCGGCGATCTCGGGTTCCTCGTTGAGCAGTTCGGCAAGCCGCTCGGCGGCACCCGAGGCGCGCAGCAGGTCGCCGTAGACTTCGGTCAGCGCGCCGAACGCGCCCGTCACCAACCCCGCCGTGAAGATGAACGCGGTCAGCGCACCACCCGTGAGCCGACCGGCGGACACGTCCGCAAGCGTCGTCCACATCAGCAGCGTCACCGCGCCGAAGATCAGCCCGATCACCAGCGCGGTCATGACCGCGCGGATGCGGATCCGCCGTTTGGCGGCGGCGAAGCTGCGCTCTACGGCGCCGGCGAATCGTTCGGTTTCGCGCTGTTCCTGGCCGAACGCCTGGACGATCTTCATCGCGCCGAACGTCTCAACCGCCATCGCGCCGATATCGGCAATACGATCCTGGCTGGAGCGAGAATAGGCCTGGACGCGGCGCCCGAGCAACACGATCGGCAAGACCATCACCGGGATACCGAGGAGCAGCAGCCCGGCGAGCTTGGGGGCCAGCGCGAACAGCGAGATAATCCCGCCAATGCCGGTAATGACGTTGCGCAAAGCGACCGAGACGGTGGTGCCGACGGCGTTCTCGATCTGCGCGGTGTCGGAGGTCAGACGCGACGCAACTTCGGAGGGGCGGTTCTCCTCAAACCAGCGCGGCGCGAGCCGGAGCAGGTTCGCCTGCACCGCCGTGCGAATGTCCGCGACGGTGCGCTCGCCCAGCCACGACACGAAGTAGAAGCGGACCGCGGTGGCGATCGCCAGCACGGCGACGAGCCCGAACAGTCCGTAGAAGACGCGATCGATATGCTCTGCGCTGCCGCCGGTACTGAAGCCACGGTCGATCACCGACTTGAAGGTCCACGGAATATAGAGCGTGGTCGCTGACGTCGTCAGCAACGCGAGCAGCGCGATCGACAGTTGAGCCGGATACCGCGAGCCATAGTGCCAGATCATCAGCAGATTGCTGAGCTTCCGCCGGCTGGGTGGGCTGGTGTCGCTTGCCGTGAGGCTGGGCGGGGTAGCGGCTTGGACGGGGTCTGCCATGCCGAACGCCTAGCAGGGACGGGCAGGCGCCTCAATCGGGCGCGCATCGTATTCCGTGGTCGCGCGTATAAGCCATATGCATCAGGCGTCCGTTCGTCGCACGGCCGCATATGATGATAGAATCGTAAGCCCGGTATGCTAGAAGGCCGCCCATGCTGTACAATGCCTATGAAATCCAGAAATCCATGCTCGCCGGGGCGAGCGCGATGGCCGACTTCAGTGCTGGCTGGCTGAGCAACCCGTCCAACCCGTTCGCCTATTTCGGCGGCGGCGCGGTGATGGGATCGGCGCTCGAGGTGTTCGCGCACGCGGCCGCACCGCGTGGCAAGCCCGAGTTCGGGCTCGATACGACGCAAATCGACGGCGCGACCGTTGCAGTCCGCGAAGAGATCATCGCGCGCAAGCCGTTCGGCCAGCTCAAGCGGTTCGTCCGTGAAGGCGTCGAGACAGGCCCGAAGCTGTTGATCGTCGCGCCGATGTCGGGGCATTACGCCACGCTGCTGCGCGGCACGGTCGAGCGGATGCTCCCGGTGGCGGACGTGTACATCACCGACTGGCGTGATGCGAAGCTGGTGCCGCTGTCTGACGGCAAGTTTGATCTGGACGATTACATCGATTATCTGATCGAGTTTCTCGAGGCGATCGGGCCGGGTGCGCACATGCTGGCGGTGTGCCAGCCTTCGGTGCCCTGCTACGCCGCCGCCTGCGTGATGAGCGCGGACAAGAACCCGTGCCGTCCCAAGACGCTGACGATGATGGGTGGGCCGGTCGACACGCGCGAAGCGCCGACGTCGGTCAACACGCTCGCCACCGAACGCCCGCACAGCTGGTTCAGCCAGAACGTCATTGCGACGATTCCCGCGATGCATCCGGGTGCGGGCCGCAAGGTGTATCCGGGGTTCTTGCAGCTGGCCGGCTTCATGTCGATGAACCTCGGCAGCCACATGATGTCGCATTACGAGATGTTCAAACATCTGGTGGAGGGCGCGGATCTCGAAGCCGACGCGACCAAGCGCTTCTACGAGGAATATCGCTCGGTCTGCGACATGACCGCGGAATTCTATCTCCAGACGATCGACGTGGTGTTCCAGGACCATTCGCTCCCCAAGGGCACGATGCTCCACCGCGGTCGCCCGGTCGATCCGGGCGCGATCACCGACATCGCGATCCTCGCGATCGAGGGCGAGAAGGACGATATTTCGGGGCTCGGGCAGACGCGGGCGGCATTGACGATCGCGAGCAACCTGCCGGACGAGAAGAAGCGTTATTACATGGCCGAGGGCGCGGGCCATTACGGCATCTTCAACGGCTCGAAGTGGCGCAACAAGGTTGCGCCAGTTGTTGAGGAATGGATGAAGGCGCACGGCTGAGGCGATTTGGCACGCTACCGTTACGCGGTTCGTGCCCTTGAACGTGTTTCAACGGTCGTCGCGGTGCGAGTCCGACCTGCGCTTTTGGGCAGTGCACGCAAAGCTTGAGAAGATGATGCTGGGGTAGCGGCGTCGGTCCTCTCTCCCTTCCCCGGCGAAGGCCGGGGCCCAGTAGCGAAACGTTTGAAGTCGACGCGCTCATCTCCGCTACCTAGACTTCCTCGCCTGGGCCCCGGCCTTCGCCGGGGAAGTGCACTATTAGGCATGGTGCACCCGTCGAGATCGGTTTTCGCTGGATCCCGGTCTGCTGCCGGGATCCAACGAGGTCAAATAAAATACCGGTTAAGCGGCGGTCGTGCTGACCTTGGCGTGGCTGCTGCTCTCGTCCGCGGTGATCGTGCCGCCGAACAGCATCTTGACGCGACCGGTCAGTGAAATGTCGGTTTCCCACAATTCGGCGCTGTCGATGTCCATCCGCAGCAGCGCGAGATTGGGGTCTTCCTTGCCATCGGGGAACCATGCCTCGACCTGCTTGCTCCACAGCTTGTCGATCATGGCCTTGTCGTTGTCCTGCCGGATCGTGCCGGCCATGCAGGCGAAGTAGTCATGCCCCTTGGACACGAACTGCGCCATCACCTTGCCGCCGTCAGCGAGGCGATTGTCCTTGCCCGTAAAGAAGAACAAAGTGTCGACCAGATCCTTGTCGAGCTGCGCCATCAGCGGCTCGCTGTGCGACGATCCGTCGGCCTTGCCCACCATGAGGTAGGGGCTGTCGGCCATCTTCTTCCACAGCGTCTGTTTGATTTCGTGGGCGTCGGCCATTGGGGTTCTCCTGATTTGGTAAAGGGAGAACCGCGAACCGCGAAGTTGGTTGCGGACGAACCGCCAACCGGCCCGCTGCACCCGATGATCGGATGCAGCGGGGAAGGGGTCAGAGGACTTCGAACAACCCAGCGGCACCCTGGCCGCCGCCGATGCACATCGTCACGACGACGTACTTCGCGCCACGGCGCTTGCCCTCGATCAGCGCATGGCCGGTCGCGCGCGCGCCGGTCATGCCGTACGGGTGACCGATCGAAATCGCGCCGCCCGAGACGTTGAGCAGCTCATCCGGAATGCCGAGCTTGTCGCGGCAGTACAGTACCTGCACAGCGAACGCCTCGTTGAGCTCCCACATGCCGATGTCGTCCATCTTGAGGTTGAAGCGCTCGAGCAGCTTGGGGATCGCGAAGACCGGGCCGATGCCCATCTCGTCGGGCTCGGTTCCAGCCACCGCCATGCCGACATAACGGCCAAGCGGGGTGAGGCCGCGCTTCGAGGCGAGCGACTCTTCCATCAGCACCGAAGCGGACGAGCCGTCCGACAACTGGCTGGCGTTGCCCGCGGTCACGTTCATCCCCGGACCCATGACGGGCTGGAGCGACTGGAGGCCTTCGAGCGTCGTCTCGGGGCGGTTGCCTTCGTCCTTGGAGAGCGTGATCTCCTTGTGCGTGACTTCCTTGGTTTCCTTGTTCGTCACCGCCATCATCGCGGTGACGGGGACGATCTCCTGGTCGTAATAGCCCGCTGCCTGTGCGGCAGCCGTACGCTGTTGCGACTTGAGCGCATACTCATCGCAAGCCTCGCGGCTGATGTTGTAGCGCTTGGCAACGACTTCCGCCGTGCCGAGCATCGCCATGTACACGTCCTTGTGCATCGCGATCAGCTCGGGGTCGGGCGCGAGCCGCATCTGCGGAGTCTGGACGAGGCTGATGCTCTCGACACCGCCGCCGATGGTGACGTCCATATTGTCGGTGATGATCTGCTTGGCGGCAGTGGCGATCGCCATCAGGCCGCTCGCGCACTGGCGGTCGACCGACATGCCCGGCACGGTGACGGGGAGACCGGCGCGCAGCAGCGAGGTGCGCGCGATGTTGCCGGCCTGGTGGCCCTGTTGAAGCGCGCAGCCGAAGACGACGTCGTCGACCATCCCGCCGTCGATCCCGGCGCGCTCGACGGCGGCCTTGATCGCGTGGCTGGCGAGGGTCGGGGCAGGGGTGTTGTTGAACGCGCCGCGATAGGCGCGGCCGATCGGGGTGCGGGCGGTGGAAACGATGACGGCTGAACGCATCGGGCTTCTCCTCTTCTTAAAGCCCCTCCCCTTCAGGGGAGGGGTTGGGGTGGGGACGTGGGATGAAGGCAGCCGGTGTGTTCGCGGCCCGGGGGGGGGGGGGGGCCCCCCCCCCCCCCCCCCCCCGCGCGGGGGGGGGGCGGGGGCTATGGGGAGTCGCAGGCACCCCTCGCCCCGGCGGGGCCGGGGGGCGGGGGTCGCCGCCCCGCCCCTCCCCCCCCGGCCCCGCCACAACCTACACCCCCCCCCCCTCGGGGGGGGGGGGGGGCGCCCCCCCCGTGGGATGAAGGCAGCCGGTGTGTTCGCGGCCCGGCCCCACCCCAACCCCTCCCCCGAGGGGGAGGGGCTTTTAAGGTTCAAACGAAGATTTGCGACATCCACTCCGCGATCATCGCGGGCTTTTGCTCGCCTTCGATCTCGACCGTGAATTCGTTGGTCTGCTGCCACTGTCCGGGGCGCTTCTCGATCAGCTCGAGCAGCTTGAACCGCCCGCGCACGCGCTTGCCGGAGCGGACCGGCTGGAGGAAGCGGACTTTGTTGCCGCCGTAATTGATCCCCATCTTGACGCCCTCGATCTGGACCGCGTCGATGATCTTGGAGGACAGCAGCGGCATCAGCGACAGCGTGAGGAAGCCATGCGCGATCGTTCCGCCGAACGGCGTCATCGCCGCCATCTGCGGATTGACGTGGATGAACTGATGGTCGCCCGTGGCGTCGGCGAACTTGTCGATCATCTCCTGGCTCACCTCGACCCAGTCGGACACCTGTTCGCTGCCGATACGGGTCGCCAGTTCCTGGATGGTTATCGTCGTCACGGCATTCCCCTGAAAGCGGCACCTTGGTGCGGTATCGAGCGGGAGATGGCACCAGCCGACACGTCATGCAAGCATCGTGGAAACCCGCAACCGGAAGGATACGCACGCCGTAGCGTTAATCGGCGGAAATCGAGCGGCGAGTCGACCAAAGGGCGCGGACCCGATGTTCGAAAACCGCGTATTGCGATGATTCGGAAAATACGTAGGGTGGTGAAGAAATACCTAAATCTGACCCTATTTCGACGAAGGAATGTCACAGAAAATAGTCAATAGGAATGAAACCCTTCTTTAGACGGATGGCGTCCGTGACGGATCGCTGCATAGCCCCTCCTACATTCTTCCAACAAACGTTTGCAGATCATGGTGGGGCAATTCGAGATGCGAGTAGCTATGAAACAGCGGCCGGACGACAGGGGTGACATGTACGTGGTGCGCGACATGCGCGCAGACGACCGGGGGGCGTCGACGGCGGCACTGCTGGACGATCTGGCGCACTTGACGATGCGCGCGTTGCAGGTCCCCGTCGCGCTGATCGTGGTCGATGGTGGCGTGAACGGCTGGACGACCCGCAAGGTTGGCACCGCAGTCGATACCGCCAGCGGCGTTGCCGCAAGCATCGAGGCATCCGATCTGGCCGCACTGGCCAACCCTATCTTCGCGGAAGCGCACGGTTTCGCATTCTACGTCGCGACGCCGCTCCGCGACGCGTTCGGTATCCGATTCGGCACCTTAGCGGTCCTGAGCGAGCAGACCCGCACCGTCTGCGAGGATGATCTCACGACGCTCCGCAAGATGGCAGGGATCGTCGAACGCCTAGTCTGACGCGATCGGTCAAAAATCGTTGGTCGCCGTGACCCCCTTGCGTGTCAGGATTGCATCGCGTGCGGTCGGCTCGTCCCCGGTCCCGATCAGGAAGAATTCGACTGACAACATTCCCTCGTCGATCAGCGCCTGGACGATCCGGACGAACGCCCTGCTTTCGGGGGAAAACTCGTTGCCCAATTGCGTTGGGGACAGGTTGACCGGATTGGGCCAGCTTTTCCGGAGATACGAGAGTGCGGCCTGATTGAGCCGCACCTCGATGTTGTCCGGATCGTCATGGACCCACTGCAAAGCCAATATCATCGCCCCTAATACATTGGCGTCGTGCTAAAATCCCGCCAGACATCGGTCCGGGATAATCCCAAGCGCTCTAAGTATACAGGCAAAATATAGGTCAAGAACGGTCTAAACACCAGTCTCGAAGAGTCCGTTTCAGACGGCGGTGCAGTAACGACGTACTATCTAATCCGAATGGTGTAGACCTGTTGACCGTTTCCCCGCTGTCGGCACTGAGCCGGCACTGGCATGGTTAACGCTCCGTGCCATCCTCATCGACGGCGGAAGTGTTTGGCGTTGCGCCCGTTCCCTGGCGTTGATCAGATGGTCGTGCGTTCCGCGCTGTGTCACCGGCGAGTGCGACGGCATCCGGGCGGGGGTCGGGTTCGGCAGGGGGATTGAGGAAAGTGGTCTGGGTCGGGTAGGCGAGCGCGATCCCTTCGTCGTTCAACCGTCGCACGATGGCGAGACCGAGCGTGTGCCGCGCGTCGTAGAAATCCTGGAACGCCGCGCTCGGGGAGTCGAACTGGACGTCGAAGTCGTAACTGTTGGCGCCAAAGCCGGTGAAGCCGCAGCGGACGAACTTCATCCCATTCGCTTCGATCAGGTCCTTGAGCATCGACGGCAAGGCTTCCATCGTATCGATCGGCGTCCATTGGACGACCCCGAGCGTGAACACCACGCGACGGTAATCCCGCGAACTGTTGTTGATGATTTCCTTTTCGAGCAATTGCTTGTTTGCGACGACCCGTTCCTCGCCCGTGACGCCGCGGATGCGCGTCGACTTGAGCCCGATCGCTTCGACGGTCCCTGCGGACGAATCATAGCTGATCGCATCGCCGCGCCGGAACGGCCGATCAAAGATGATCGCGAGCGCCGCGAACAGATCGGCGAAAATGCCTTGCGCGGCGAGACCGATCGCGATGCCGCTGACGCCCAGACCCGCGACCAGCCCGGTAACGTTCACCCCGAGATTGTCGAGCACCACGATCAACGCGATCGCGAACACCGCGAAGCTGACGAGCAAGCGGATGATCCCCATCGCGCTGCCGATCGCTTCGCCGGTATAATTTTCGCCGTGGGTTCGGTGCTCGATCGCGCCGAGGATCAATTCGCGCGCCCAAATCGCGGCCTGGAACACCGCCGAAATCGTGAACAGGAAGTTCACGACGCGCGTCACCTCGGCGGGCGGATTGGCAAACCCGATCACCAGTTTTGCGGCGAGAATCAGGATGAAGAGGTTGCCGGTCCGCGTCACTGCCTTGCCGATGACGATCCCCCAGCCGCCCAACTGCCCCTCGCGCTGGCACAGGCGTCGGCCCATCCGTCGCGCGAAGTGCAGCGCGATCACGATCGCGGCACCGGCGGCGAACGACACGAGCAGTTGCAGCCAATAGTCCCCGATCCAGTCGAGCGTCGTCTTGACGAGGCCCTGGACTTGGCTGTTGACGTCGCGCACGCGGATCGGCGGCAGGATCGCCGCTTGCTTGTTGCTCATGGATTTACCTTCAGGCTGCGCCGACGAGAACGGGGGCTTCGGCGGTGACCGCGCCGTTCTCCAGAAATGCGATCAGGCCGCGTTCGGTGCGGCTGAGATATTGGGTCGATCGCGGCAGGCGCAAACCGACGCGAAACGCGCTCTGCCCGTCCTTAACCAGCGCCAGAACGGCAGGATGCACGTAGGATTTGCGCGCAATCGCGGGCGTATTGCCAAGCGCCTCGCATACCGGCTCGAGCATCGTCTTCAGACTGATGTCCTGTTTCGCTTGCGCCAACGCTTCGAACGCGAGGACGCTCGCACTCCAGGTGCGGAAATGTTTCGCGGTGAAATCGCTGCCCATCGCGTCGCGGATGTAGGCGTTGACGTCGGACGAACTGACCGGGTGGCAGCAGCCCTCGGCATCGACCCAACGAAACAGATGCTGTCCGGGCAGATCCTGGCAGCGTTTGACGAACCGACTGAGCGACCCGTCGGTGATCGTCAGCATCCGCATCTTGCCCGACTTTGCCTTGAACTGCAGCTTGAGCGATTGTCCCGTCAGTGCCGCATGGCGCTTGCGCAGCGTTGTCGCCCCGAAGCTCTTGTTCGACTTCACATAGCCTTCGTTGCCAATGCGGACCTTGCCGAGATCGAGCAGCCGGACGACCGCGGCCACCGCCATGTCCTTGTCGAGCCCGCGTCGTTTCAGGTCCGCTTCGACCCGCGCACGCAGCTTCGACAGGGAGTGCCCGAACGGTGCGCACAACTCGTATTTTGCGGCTTCCTGTGTTTCACGGAAACCGACGTGATAACGATACTGCTTGCGACCCTTTTCGTCCCACCCGACCGCCTGAATGTGCCCGTTGGGGGAAGGGCAGAACCACGCGTCTCGATATGCGGGCGGCAGGCCGATCGCGTTCAGTCGATCAATTTCCGCGCGATCGGTAATGCGGGCACCGTCGGCGTCGTGATAGCCCCAGCCATGTCGCATCTTGCGCCGCGTGATGCCGGGGTCGCTGTCGTCGTGATAGGAGATGGCCGGAGTCTGTTGCGACATTGTCCGGGATGAATGCACGGCTGGGCGCATCGTTCCGGAACAGCCGCCCCGCCTCACGGGTTGAGCAGCG
Source organism: Sphingomonas sp. PsM26 (assembly GCA_030433805.1). Classification (GTDB taxonomy): domain Bacteria; phylum Pseudomonadota; class Alphaproteobacteria; order Sphingomonadales; family Sphingomonadaceae; genus Sphingomonas. The sequence goes on from JARUXA010000019.1 coordinate 86,170, forward strand.
CGAGCCCCTAAAGGCTCCACCCCCCGATCTTTTACGTACCGGAGACTATCATGGCCGAGCTATCGCAAGCGCACGTGCTCATCATCGCGACCGACGGTTTCGAACAGGCCGAACTGTTCGAGCCGCGCAAGGCGTTGCTCGATGCGGGCGTCAAGGTCACGCTGGCGTCGATCAAGACCGATCCCATTCAGGGCATGGTGTTCGACGACAAGGGCGACACGATCACCCCGGACACGACGCTCGACGAAGTCGATACCGAGGACTTCACCGCGTTGTTGCTGCCGGGCGGCGTCGGCAATCCGGATAAGTTGCGGATGAACGATCGCGCGGTCGAGATCATCGAGGAGTTCGCCGACGATGGCAAGCTGATCGCGGCGATCTGTCATGCACCGTGGTTGCTGATCGAAGCCGATGTGGTCGATGGCCGCCGGATGACGAGCTGGCCGTCGCTTCGCGTCGATCTGGCGAATGCCGGCGCCGAAGTGGTCGACAAGGAAGTCGTCCGCGATGGGCCGTTCATCACCAGCCGCAAGCCCGATGACATCCCGGCATTCAACAAGGCGATCCTGGCGGCACTGCAGGAAGACCTCGACGATCAGGAAGCGGACGAGGACGACACCGAGGAGGCATGAGTACCCGGACGGGCTCGCCGATGCTTGGCGAGCCCGTCCACCGGATCCTGCACCGCGCGTTTGCCCCCCGTATACCTCCCGGACCAACTTCCGAGGGCGGGCGCGAGGTTCCCGCACTAGCGCCCGCCGCGCGCGTGTTTACCAGATCCACACCGATGACATGGCAGAGTCCGCGCCGTGGCCATCCGCTCCAACCCTGAACAAGTGATCCCGGTCGCACCGATCGTCGGGGCGATGGTCGGTGCCTGCGCGGCGGTTGCCTTTGCGATCGTGCCTATGGCGTTGGTAGAGCGGATCCTCATCGCCGGCGGAATCGCGTCGCTCGCTTCGGCGGCGGCGCCTCCGCTTGGCTTCACCGCGCGGGTGCTGCTCGTGGTGGTCGGCGGCGGGGGGCTGGGCCTTATCGCATGGTTGGCCTCGGGCCTGCTGCTCGGTCCGGCCGATGCCCCGATCGAAGGGGAGGGCTTCGTTCTGCATCGGTCCGGGCAAGACGAGGATGACGCGCCGCTGCTGCGCAGGGCGGACCCACAGTCCGATGCTCCTCCCCGGGCTCCACTGCGTGCACATCGCGATCTTGGCACGGGGATTCCGGACGTTTCGTCTCGTCCCGCCGTGGCGATGCGACCCACGGTGGCGGAAGGGGATCGCAATCCATCGATCCTTGTTGGCGAGCGCACGCTGCCCGATACGCAGGCCGAACCAGTGGCCGCCTATGACGCGGACCCGTCGAAGGGAGATGCGGCATCAGACCGCACGCACGCGGCCCCGAGCCCTTCGGTCAAGGGTGACCCGGCAGAAACGATCCACGCCTTGCTCGACCGGCTTGAGCGGGTCCTGCAACGTGGGGCGGCGGGGCAGGATGCAACCGCAAGTGCGATGTCGATGGCGCCGCCGGCCCGGCCACCGGCGGGCGCATTCGAGGATACGCTCGCGACGCTGCGCGCGCTGGCACAGCGTTCGCGCTAGGTTTCAACGGTCAGCACCTCGATGCCGACGTCTGCACCGGTGTCGGTTCGCACCGTTGTCGCGACGATCAAGTCCGCGACCAGATGCCCGCGTAGCGGCAAGTCGACTTCGTCCAGCCCCGCGATCCACGCGTCGGTTCCGGCACCTTCGATCGCAAGCGCCATCCTGTGACACGCGCCGACGAATGTCGCGCTCGCCCAACGGCGGCTTTCGGTAGCGTGCCATGATAGCGAAAGGCCGCACCGCTCGGCATGGCGTTCCAGCACGCGCCGCAGCAATGTCGCTGCATCCGGGCCCCGGCTCATCGCGCTGCCTCGTCATGTTGGGCAAGGAAGGTTTCGATCCGGCGCACCATCTGCTCGCCTGGCTCGCGCCCGCGTCGCAGGTCGTCGACCAGCCGCGGATCGCCCACCGCCAGACGCCCGAACCTGGTTCGTGGCATGGCCGTTTCACGCAGATAACGATCGATCTTGTGCAGCACCGACATGTTTGCCCTTCCCGGTTGAGTCGCTGTATGTTCATGATGTGTTCCGCCATTTCCAACTTGTCTAGGAATTTTCCTATGGTATCGTCATGACCATGGTCGCAGCCGATCCTCGTGCCCGCCTTGAGGCGCTGATTGTCGAGCACGGCGTTGGTTATGCCGCGCTGTCGCGGATGTTGCGACGGAACGACGCGTACCTTCAGCAATATGTCCGACGCGGGACCCCGCGGATCCTCGCAGAACGCGATCGTGCGTTGCTCGCGGCGTATTTCCGTATCGATCAGAGCGAATTGGGTGGCCCGCCGACGCCGTCGATGGCCGCGATCCGGCGTCTGGCGGTGGAGGCATCCGCAGGGGCCGGCGCGTCGGTCGACCCGTCCGACGAGCGGGATGGCGCTCGCACGATGCTGCTTGATCCGCGGCTGCTTGCCGACCTGCGGCTGGCATCGGAGGACGCAAGCATGCTGACCGCGCGCGGTGATTCGATGCTGCCGACGATCGCGGACGGGGATACGCTGGTGGTGGACGAACGCGACCGGAAAATGGGGCCTCGTCCCGCGATCTTCGTCTTGCGGCACGAGGGCGTGCTGCTGGTCAAGCGGGTGTCACGGCGCGACGGCGGTATCGTCATCGCCAGCGACAATCCGGCCTATCCCGTGATCCAGACGTCGCATGCCGACATCATCGGGCGGGTCGTGTGGCTGTCACGCGCGCTGCGATGACGCGCGATTGGCGATTCAGCCGTCGCGCTTGCGGTCCAGCAGCCAGATGGCCAGCGACATGGCGATACCCGCCGACAACCCCGCGAGGAACCCCCGCGTCGGCCCCAGCGCGGTCAGCAGGCCGATCGCAGCGCCGAGCATGGCGCCCAGCGCGATCAGGAAACCACCGGCGAGCGGGGAGCGGGGCGGTTGGGGAGCGGGCATGATCGGCGCTCTGCCATGTCGCGTGCACGGACGCCAGCGTCCCGATCCGGGAAGCGTGGATCACCCGGAACACAAACGCGCAAATGCCGTGTTGCGGACGCGTGACGCGGCCGACAAGAGTTGGTAGGCGCCCCCTGTTCCGGGCGGATCTTGCGTTGCCTCGGGACCTTTTGGAGCCAGAATGCCGCATCTCCCATACCTCGCCGACCGCGCCGAATTGACCGATGCGAGCGACCTGATCACCATGTTCGGCAGCGATGCGCGATCCGAAGCGGCGGCACGTGCGGACCGCAGCCGCGATCTTGGCAATTACCTGCATTTTTGCCGCTGGCGTCAGATCGAACGGTTGATTGGCTGGCTTTCGTCCGACCGCGCGATCGGCACGGTCCACTAAAGCGCTACAGCAATCCTCTGTTGCTTCGCAGATTGGCGGGCTAGGAGGGCGACCATGTCGTTTCCGGTTGGGCGGCGGGGCCAGTTGCTTGCCGCCGTCGGGGTCTTTGTCGTGGGGTGTCCGGGCGCGGTTGCACAGGTGCGTCCGGCCGAGGAGTCCGCCGGTCCGGCGATTCCCGCCATCCCCGCCGAGCCGCAACGCCTCGACCCGCAATCGCCGATGGCAGATCTTCCGGGTCTGGGGGTCGACTGGCCCGACCTGTCGAAGGCCCCGACCGAGCCCGTCGCCGCGACCAGCGCCGCCACGGTGACCGGCGAGGTCCGCTACAGCTACCGTGTCGACGGGATCGACAGCGTTGCCAGCGCGCTGCTGCGCGAACGGTTCGATCAATTGTCGACGCTGAAGGCGAATGACGGCCAGCCCGCCAACGCCGCACAACTCGATCGCCGCGCTCGCGAAGATGCGACGTTACTCACCTCGCTGCTCAAGGCGGACGGCTATTATGATGCGCGCGTCGCGACGCGGGTCGAGCCCAATACGCTTCGACCGCTCGTGGTGCTCGATGCCGATCCGGGGGTCCTCTACAAGTTCAGCGGAGTGACTCTGTCAGGAGTTGCAGGTGCAGGCGACAAGGAGGCGTTGCTGCGCAATGCGTTCGGCGTGCGTGCCGGCGACCCGGTCAATTCCGATACGATCGTTGCGGGACAGACCGCATTGGCCACGACGATCACAGACAAGGGCTTTCCCTTCGCGGTGGTCGGCGATCCCGCGATCGTCGTCGACCGCGCGGCGCGCACCGCGACGCTCGACGTGGCGGTCGTGCCGGGGGCGGAGCGGCGGTTCGGGCATGTCGTGATGACGTCCGGCGAGCAGGTGTTCGATGCGAAACACGTGCAGGATATCGCGCGCTTCACGCCCGGTAACCCGTATGATGCGTCCGCGCTGGTGGATTTGCGACGCGCGTTGATCCAGACCGCGCTCGTCTCGACGGTCAAGGTCGAGCCGGTCGAGGGCCAGACCCCCGGCACGGTCGACATCGCGGTCGGCGTCGAACGCGCGCCGCCGCACACGATCGCGGGGGAGATCGGCTATGGCACTGGCGAAGGCGCGCGCTCCGAAATCAGCTGGACGCATCGCAACCTGTTCCCGCCCGAGGGCGGGCTGACGCTGCGCGGCGTGCTCGGCACGCAGGAGCAATTGGCGAGCGTCATTTTTCGGCGCAACAACTTCAAGGGCCGTGACCGGATCCTGACGGCGTCGATCACTGCCTCCAACCTGAAGCGTAACGCCTATCAGGCGCGCACGTTCGGGCTGGCGGCAAGCCTCGAGCGGCAGACCAACATCTTCTTCCAGAAGAAATGGACGTGGTCGCTCGGCGGGGAATTGCTGGCATCGGACGAGCGCGATGTGATCGTAACCACGGGCGCGCCGCGGCGGCGGACCTATTTCATCGGCGCGCTGCCTTCGACGCTCAGCTACGACGGGTCGGACGATCTGTTGAACCCGTCGCGTGGGTTCCGCCTGAGCGGGCGCTTCTCGCCCGAACTGTCACTGCAGGGCAACGTCTTCGGCTATTCCCGCGTCCAACTCGACGCGAGCACCTATCGCAGCGTCGCGAAGGGCACCGTGCTGGCCGGGCGTGTGCGGCTGGGGACGATCGTCGGCGCGCCGCGCGATGCGATTGCGCCGTCACGCCGTTTCTATGCGGGCGGCGGGGCGTCGGTGCGCGGCTATGGCTATCAGGACATCGGCCCGCGCGACCCCAATAACGATCCGATCGGCGGGCGCAGTCTCTCCGAATTCTCGATCGAGGCGCGGGTCAAGGCGTTCGGGAATTTCGGCATCGTGCCGTTCTTCGACGGCGGCAACATCTACACCAGCGCGCTGCCGAGCTTTACGGGGATGCGCTACGGCGCCGGGATCGGGGTGCGCTATTACACCAATTTCGGCCCGATCCGGATCGACGTCGGCACGCCGGTCAACCCGGTCAAGGGCGATCCGCGCGTTGCGGTCTATGTCTCGCTGGGGCAGGCGTTTTGACCGATCCGGCAGCGCCCGAGACGATCGACACCCCCGCCGTCGCCCCGACGCCGCGACGCTGGGGACGCAAGCTGCTGGGGGCGATTGTCGGCCTGATCCTGCTCGCGGGCGCGCTGGTGGCGTTGCTCGATACCGGGATCGGCCATCGCTTCCTGACCGACCGGATCGCCGCGCTGCGCCCGGCGAACGGCTTGCGCTACCAGATCGGGCGGATCGACGGGTCGATCTACGGCAAGGCCAGGCTGATCGACGTGCGCATTCGCGACCGGCGCGGGCTGGTGTTCGCAGCACCCCGCGCCGAGCTCGACTGGGCACCGCTGCGGTGGGTGCACAACCGGCTCGACATCACACGCCTGCACATCGCGCAGGCGCGGCTCGAACGGTTGCCTGATCTCATTCCCTCGACGCGGAAACGGCCGATCCTGCCGTCGTTCGACATTCGGATCGGTACGCTGTCGGTGGATCGGCTCGTGCTGGCGAAGGCCGTGACGGGCACCGAACGCGTCGGTCGTCTTGCCGGTCGCGCAGATATTCGCGGTGGCCGCGCGCTGGTCGATCTGGATGCGGCGGTCGCCGGCAGCGACACGCTGCGGCTCAAACTGGATGCCGCGCCCGACCGGAACATGTTCGACATCGACGCCCATGCGCGGGGCACCGCCAACGGGCTGCTCGCAAAACTCGCAGGGTTCGCCCGGCCGATCGCGCTTGATGTCGCCGGACGCGGAACATGGAAGCAATGGGACGGCCACGCGATCGCGGATGTCGGCACGGTCCGGCTGGTCGACCTTCGGCTGAGCAACCGCGCAGGGACCTATGCGCTCGACGGGGTGCTGATCCCGGCGCCGCTGTCGCACGGAAAGCTCCAGCGCCTGTCGACGCCCCGCGTGCTGACGCACGGCAGCGCCACGCTGGTCGACCGCCAGTTGAAGGGGACGCTATCGCTGCGGTCGGCGTCACTGAGCCTTACGGGCGACGGGGCGCTAGATCTTGCCGCAAATGCGTTCCGCAACATTCGGCTGCATGCGGTGCTGCTGCGCCCGACCGGGCTGTTCCCCAACATGAGTGGCCGCGCGATCGAACTGCGCGTGCTGCTCGACGGCGCGTTCGCGACCGCGCGGTTCGATTACCGCCTCGCCGCCAAGCGGTTCGCGTTCGATGCGACCGGGTTCGAGGACGCCTTTGCCGCGGGGAGCGGACGCTTGTCCAAAGCCCCCGTGATGGTCCCGATCCGCTTCGTCGCGAAGCGCGTCACCGGGGTCGGCGACGTCGCGGGCGGGATCCTGCGCAATCTGACGATGCAGGGCGTGCTCCGCGTTACGGGCACGAGCGTGACGGGCAGCGCGATGAAGCTGACCTCCGACAAGCTCAACGGCCGGTTCGATCTCCAGCTCGACCTGCGCAACGGGCGGTACGAGATCGCGCTCAACGGCGGGTTGGCGCGCTATCTGATCCCCGGGCTCGGCATCGTCGATGTCGCGACGTTGCTCAAGGTGGTGCCCGGCGCGGACGGGCACGGCACGCGCGTGATGGGGCAGGGCACCGCGCAGATGGTCCGGCTCGACAACGCCTTCTTCCGCTCGCTTGCGGGCGGGCTGCCGCGGATCGTCACCGGGCTAGAACGCACCACCGACGGGGTGCTCCATCTCAACAATCTGGTGCTGACCGGGCCGCAGATCTGGATCACCGGCAACGGCATCCGGCGGCGCGACGGGACGTTCCACTTCGAGGGGACGGGGACGCAGCAGACGTACGGCCCGCTGACGCTCAAGCTCGACGGCAAGATCGACCGGCCGACGATCGACCTGGTGTTCCAGCGGCCCAACGAGACGCTGGGGCTGCACGACGTGGTCGCGCATCTCGACCCGACCGAGGCGGGGTTCGCCTTCACCGCGCGCGGTGGATCGCGGCTCGGGCCGTTCACCGGCAATGGCGCGATCCTGTTGCCCAAGGGCGGCGGCGGGACGATTGCGATCGCCGATCTCGCGGTCAGCGGGACGCACCTGTCGGGGCCGCTCGCGATCGTCGATGGCGGCTTCAACGGGCGGCTCGCGGTGGCGGGCGGCGGCGTGACCGGGGCATTGCTGTTCGCGCCGGTCGGCGACAATCAGCGGATCGAGGCGCATCTCGACGCGCGCGCGGCGACGCTGGCGGACGGCGTCACGGTCCGGCGCGCGCGGCTGGATGCGGTGACGGTGCTCGATCCGGCGGGCACGTCGATCGAGGCGTCGCTGACCGGGGGCGGGTTGCGGCGCGGGTCGCTGGTGCTCGCGCGGTTCGCGGGCAAGGCGTCGCTGCGTGGCGGGGTCGGCACGATCACCGCGTCGATCGCGGGATCGGGCGGGCGCGCGTTCGATATCCAGTCCGTGACGCAGGTTACGGCCGATCGCTACACCGTATCGGCGCAGGGCACGCTCGACCGGCGGCCGATCAAGCTGGTGACGCCCGCAGTGCTTACCCGCGACGGCGAAGACGGCTGGCGGCTTGCCCAGACCGAGCTGACCTTTGCCGGAGGCGATGCGCAACTGTCGGGGCGGTTTACGCGGGGGGCCAACGCAATCATGGCCAAGGTTGCACACATGCCGCTTGCGATCCTCGACATCGGCTACCCCGGACTGGAGCTGGGCGGGAGTGCGTCGGGGAGCCTATCCTATTCACAAGGCAGGACAAATCCGCCGACGGGGCGGATCGACATGACCGTCCGCGGGCTCACCCGCTCAGGGCTGGTGCTGACCTCGCGCCCGGTCGACGTCGGCATCGCGGGGATCCTGTCGGCCGACCGGATCGCCGCGCGCGCGGTCGCGGCAACCGGGGGCAAGACCGTCGGGCGCGCGCAGTTGCTGCTCAACCTCCCCGCCGGGACCGATCTGGCGAAACGCGTGGAGGAGGCGGGCGTGTTCGCGCAACTGCGCTATGACGGCGCGGCGGACACGCTGTGGCGGCTGACCGGCATCGAGCTGTTCGACCTGACCGGCCCGGTCGCGATCGGCGCGGATGTCGGCGGGCGCGTGAGCAACCCGCAGATCAGGGGCGTCGTCCAGGCACGTGGCGCACGGATCGAAAGTGCGACAACCGGCACCGTGCTGACCAACGTGGTCGCGAGCGGCCAGTTCGGCGGATCGCGGCTGACGATCGACAGCTTCACCGCCGAGGCGGGCAAGGGCGGCAAGGTCGTCGGCAAGGGCGCGTTCGATTTCGGCGCGAACAGCGGGTTCGACCTGTCGGTCCAGGCCGACCATGCGGTGATGATCGCGCGCGACGATATCGGCGCGACCGTGACGGGCCCGTTGCGCTTTCTGTCGAACAAGCGCGGCGGGACGATCTCGGGCGAACTCCGCCTCGACAAGAGCCGCTACCGGCTCGGCCAGGCGACCGCGGCGAGCGCGGTACCGCAGCTCAACATCCGCGAGATCAACTTGCCCGGCGGCGGGACCGAGGATGACGACGTCGCGCCCGCGCCGTGGCGGCTCGCGATCCATGCGCGCGCGCCCAACCAGCTGATCGTCTCGGGGCTCGGCCTGCGCAGCGAATGGTCGGCGGACCTGCAGATCGGCGGCGCGCCCGACAATCCCGCGATTTCGGGCCGCGCCGATCTGGTGCGCGGCAATTACGACTTCGCCGGACGCACCTTCGCGCTGGAACGCGGCAAGATCCTGTTCACTGGCGACGTTCCGGCCAACCCCGCGCTCGACATCGCGGCGAATGCGAGCACCACCGGATTGAACGCGACGATCAACGTGACCGGGCAGGCGCTGAAACCTGAGATCGCCTTCTCCAGCACGCCCGCGCTGCCGCAGGACGAATTGCTGTCGCGGCTGTTGTTCGGCACTTCGATCACCAACCTGTCCGCGCCCGAGGCGTTGCAACTGGCGTCGGCGGTGGCGGCGTTGCAGAACGGCAAGGGCGGGCTCGACCCGATCAACGCGGTGCGGCGCGTGGCGGGGCTCGACCGGCTGCGCATCGTCTCCGCCGACCCGCAGACCGGGCAGCGGACCTCGGTGGCGGCGGGCAAATATATCACGCGGCGCTTTTATGCGGAGATCGTGACCGACGGGGCGGGCTATTCCGCGACACAAGTCGAGTTCCAGGTGACGCGCTGGCTGTCGGTGCTGTCGTCGATCTCGACGCTCGGGCGGCAGAGCGCGAACTTGCGGGTTTCCAAGGATTATTGAGAACGTCGGATGGGCGACGGGTATGTCTGACGTTGGTCGTCGGCGAACAGGCGGGTTTCGGGAAGGCTACGAAGGGACGGCGACAATCTGCGACGGTGGCGTGAATCGCGCCGACGGTACACGTCGTGGTTCGTCTGCGACGGGCCCGAACGGGAATCCTGTCACAACAGCGAACGATAATATATTGGAACTGAAGAATAAACGCGTCGTCTAATGGACGACTGACCAATGCCTACACATATTGAGCCAGTTCGAAGGACGCAATTCGGCATGGGCATCTCCGTTTTCACACCAGCACCCAAGCCGTTGAATGAATTTTCGAGAAGCCGCGCGGCCGCAGAATGGGCAAGAGACATAATCGCTGATTTGCCACGGCTGAAAAGGATATCGCACGAAGCCAAAGCGATTTTTGACGTCCGATGGGCCGGAATATCCGCCGTCGTTGACGACTGGCAACACGTCATTGCATCCTCTGGCGGAATGCTCGGTCTCTATCGACGTTCAACCGCCTTGAGCAGCTATGTCGTCGCGTATCCTTATCAACCGTTCTGCATTGCAAACGCACTTCAAGACGAGCGTTTTCATGGCAACCCGTTTGTCGAAGATGGCCTGATCGGCTTTTACGCGGGCGTTGCAATCCTTGATGCCGCTGGCCTGGCGGTGGGCGTCCTGTGCGTCACACATCCAGAGCCCCTCCAGATAATACCGCCTGACGCACTCGAACTGCTGACGTCCCTTGCCCGGTCAGTGACCCCTCATGTCCCACCCCGGTCGCCAGTACCTGAGTGATTGGACGGAAAAATTGGTTGTGGTGGATGGCGCGGAACTGCCGGGGCCTGTGTGTGGGGGAATTGTGCTGGGTGGGCAGGGAGACCGCAAAGCCCCTCCCCTTCAGGGGAGGGGTTGGGGTGGGGAAGTCCAGCAGAGCCCCGCTCTCTGCGAGGCACTTCCCCACCCCCAACCCAGCGCTGGGTCGGTCATGCCTCCGGCACGACCTGAACAGCGTGGGGCGCCGTTCATCCGGCGCTCCTGAAGGGGAGGGGCTTAAGAAGAAGTAACTTCAGGCCCGCGCGCCCTCGATAACGCTGCCCCAATTATGCCGCAGCGCCGTCAGCACCGTCTCGACGATCGCATCCGCATTAGGACTCACCACACGGACGCATGCCGTTAGTCGCTGGTAAGAGGCGCGCCTTCATCGACGATCGTCGAAAGCTCGTCCCGCGCGGCATCGAGCGCGATTACCCGGGTCCGCGCATGATGAATGCGATCGACGTCGGCGGGCTCGCGGGTGACTGACGAGTCCTTCGCTGCCTCACGGGTGGCGAGTTCGATTACGGCCTGCCGGTATTCGGCGCGGGCCGTGGCGAGTGCTGCATCCAGTGCGCTTGTCAATTCGTTTGGTGAAACCATTGCGTGCCTCGCTTGCGATGTTCTGCCGGAGGTTTCCGGCGTGCGGGGGGTGAACACGCCAGCAAGGCCGTAGTTGCTACAGGCGCGGGATTAGCAGACCTCGCCCCTCCATTCCGCGCACGGGACGCTGGTTCCCGCGGTTTGCCATGGCGCGCATTCGGTCCGAATGATGGCGCTGTCAGTGCTGAAGAGCGCGTCAGAATGGGCACATGTGGTGAAAATCTGTCGTTGCGGAGATTACGATGGGGAAGCAGACTCTCGTTCAAACTGTTCGTCATTCCCGCGTAGGCGGGAATCCCTTAGCACCGTCCGACCTGTACTGCGTAGTCAGCCAGTATGGATGCCCGCCGTCGCGGGGATGACGGAAAGGGGCCGTGGCCCCTAAAAACGTTTGCCCTCTGCGCATCTGGCTGAACAGCAATAATTGGTGGAGAGCGGTCCTTCCGCCTGGACTGGAACTACAGCCAGGCACGCGAACGCAACCCTGTGCTACGATCCAGTCCGACGAAGCACCGAACGATTGCGTGGCAGCCAAACCTCCTTGTTGTCGTTTGCCGAATTTACCTCCTTCAACGTTGTTAACAAGTCACCATCTCGTGTTGTGGTTTCGCGGACATGGGCAACTTCATCCCCATCCTTCCGTGTCTCGACGGTCACGATGGTCCAGTGGGAGGTATCGGCCCCTTGAGCCACGTCGACGATACGTGACAGTCCAACATCTGTCGGACGTCCGCGGCGGAACATCGCGTAACTCAGCGACGAAGCGACTGGATCCACCAACGTGACCGTCGTGATCGTCACGATACCCGTTTGCGGCCCATCATCGAACTGCGCCGTTCGAACCGTCGTCACCTCGTCCGGTTGGGCAATGATGGCCACTGACATCGGTAGGCCTTGCCAGGTGTTGGACTGGTAGTCTCGGTATTGTAGCTCGCCTTGCCAGCGGCCAGCAGTCTGAGACAACATGGAAGAGGCTGACACCGTGTTGTCCTTTTCCGTGGAAAAGGCCGGCAGCGTCATGAGCACTAAGAACATAGCCAAGTAGCGCACAACAACCTCCGAAGCGTTCACCACGAAATCTGCGTCGTGCTAGGTCTATCTTTGCCACAAGATGTTTGCAATCGAGCTACTGCGTGCGGACCGGGAACGCCCGCAAGTGGGCGTGAGCAGTCATTCGACCAGGTGGCCTCCGAGTCGAACCCGGTCACTCAGGCGACGCGGCGCGCGACATGCCACCGCCACCCAGCCCAACGACAAAGGCCTGCCGCATCGCTGCGGCAGGCCTTTTCGTGACCTAATCGGTCGAAGAGCGAAAATTCAGGCCGCGTTGACCGCTTTCTCGATGTCGGCAACCGAGTGACCGGTAAGGTCCTTCGAGACCTCCCCGACGAGCTTGGCGCTGAGTGTCTTGTGATAATGCTTGCGCAACTCGCCGAGCGTGCGCGGGGCCGCGATGATCACCAGCTCGTCGATCGATCCGCCCATCAGCTTCTTGTTGAGGATCTCGGCCACACCTGCGGCGAACGCGTCCTCGTCCTGCTGGCTGTCCGACGGATTGGCGGAGCTGCTCTGATGGCGTCCGCCCGAACCCATATTGTCGGTCGACACGTCGCCGGTCGGCTGTTCGGTCAGCTTCAGCGAGCCTGCGTCGCCGGTATTCTTGAACAGCTTGAGATGCTCGCCGTCGACCACCGCGACGAGCGCACCTTTTTTCAAATCGGCCATTATCTCTTCCAATCGGGTTGTGGGTTACCGAGCGCCAACTCCCACGTGCCCCGAACGGTTCATTTTGCGCTGCGACGGGATTCGTCGTTTACCGCACACGCTTGGCTTTGGTCGCAACCGCAGGCGGCAGTGCCTGCACGCTGGCCGGGGCCGACGGAGCGACACTTGCCGTCGCCGGACGGCTGGCGGCGGGGTTTGCGGCGCGCCAGGCGTCATAGGCGGCGTAGAAATCGGTGAATGGCTTTTCGAGCAAGGGAAGGCGCTCGGCCGCGAAGGCGGTAAAGTCCATCTGTGTCGACGTCGCGCTGTCGGCGAGCGTCGTGATTGCGGCGCGGCAGAAGGGGTCGCGCGCCTGGGATTGCGAGAAGAAATTATAGAGCCGCGTCATCTGGTCGTCGTAACGGTCCTGCCAGTCGCCGCCGCGTGCCTTATACTCGGCGGAAAGCCGCGTTTGTGCCGTGTTCAGCACCGCTTTGCGACTGGTCAGCAGCGCATTGTACGCCGCGATGATCCTGTCTTCGTCGGGACCGCGACACGCCAAGGCGGCGACGTTGAGCGCGGCGCGCAAATGCCAGACCGTGCCGTCGGTGGAGAGATTGCGATTGGGCGTGAGATACCGGCCATCGCTCATCACCGCAGGCGTCTTCATGCCGACATAGGCACCTGCGGGCATCGCCAGTGGTGCTGCGACTGGCGCAGGCGGCGGCGGGATGGTCGTGACGATCGCGGGCTTGCGGGTGCAGGCCGACAGCAGCGCGAGGCTGATCGTGGTCAAAGCTGTACTACGGCGCATCGCAACCTCGTTCTTCCCCTCGGCATCGACCGCGCGCAAAATCACGATCCGGCACGGTCGGGGGAACTTCCCTTATCAGAATCGCGGTCGGCTATAATCGGGTTTAGGCAGCCGCGGTTCGTCATATTGATCGGTTCGCCGCTTCGGACGCGCTACCCGTCCGGTTCGGGTGGTGCCGGGGCGATCCTGTTGCTTGCGGCTACTCACTTTTGCGCTTCCCCGGCGCAGGCCGGGGCCCAGCAGAAATGGCTGAGGTAACTGCGTGCAATCGCTCGCAATCTTCTGTTTCTCGACTGGGCCCCGGCCTTCGCCGGGGAAGCGCAGGATAGCGCAGGATTGCGTGGGCTGCGCGACCCCCGTCAGCCGGGCATCCCCACCACCGTCTTCACTTCCATAAAATCGGTCAGCCCGAACTTGCCGTTCTCGCGGCCGTTGCCGGATTGCTTGTACCCGCCGAACGGCGCGTTGCCGTCGGGGCTCCAAGAGTTGATCGTCACCAACCCGGCGCGCAGCCGCGGCGCGATCCGGGCGGCGGCGGCGGGGTCGCCTGAGATCGTCGCGGACAGGCCGAACGGCGTGCCGTTGGCGATCTTCACCGCTTCGTCCTCGCTGTCGTAGCGCGTGATCGTCGCGACGGGGCCGAACACCTCTTCCTGCGCGATCCGCATATCGGGGGTGACGTCGGCGAACAGCGTCGGCTTGATGAAATAGCCTGCGTTGCGGCCATCCGGGCGCCCGGTGCCGCCGGTGACGAGCGTCGCGCCTTCGTCGATCGCGGACTGGATCAGCCCTTGGATCTTGTCGAACTGCGCCTTGTTGACGACCGGGCCGATGTGCGCGCCCATCTCGGCGGGATCGCCTACCTCGGTCCGCTCCATCATCGCCTTGACGATCGCGGTCGCCTCCTCGACCTGGCTCGCGTGGACGAGCAGGCGAGTCGGGGCAATGCAGCTTTGCCCCGAATTGGCGAGCACGCCCTGTACCGTCGGCGGGAGGACAGCGCCCAGATCCGCGCCTTCGAGCACGAGGTTCGCGGCCTTGCCGCCAAGCTCCTGGTGGACTCGCTTGACCGTCGCAGCGGCGGCCTGCGCGACCGCGATCCCCGCACGGGTCGATCCGGTGAAACTGACCATGTCGACGTCCTTGTGGCTTGATAATGCGGAGCCGACGCCCGCGCCATCGCCGTTGACGAGGTTGAAGACACCCTTCGGCACGCCCGCGGCGTCCATGATCTCGGCGAGGATCACCGCGCAGCCGGGGGATTCCTCGCTGGGCTTGAGGATCATCGTGTCGCCAGCGGCGAGCGCGGGGGCGACCTTGGCAGTGATCTGGTTGAGTGGCCAGTTCCACGGCGTGATCATCGCGACGACCCCTAATGGCTCGTGCACGACGGTCGAGCGACCGAGCCGTTCCTCGAACTGGAACGCGTTCAACGCCTTGAGCGTCGAGAGGAAATGTCCGAGCCCGGCGGGGACCTGCGCCGCCATCGCGAAGCCGATCGGCGCGCCCATCTCGCTGCTGACCGCCTGCGCGAGATCGGGGATGCGCTTCTTATATTCCTCGATGATCCGCTCAAGCAGTGCAGCGCGCTTGGCGACGGTGGTCTGCGAGAAGGTCTCGAATGCGGTGCGCGCGGCGGCGACCGCGGCGTCGACATCGGCGGGGGTGCCGAGCGTGATCTCGGTGCAGGGCTGTTCGGTCGCGGGATCGATCACGGCGTGGCGCGCGCCGCCCTGGCTCGCGACCCAGGCACCGTCGATATAGTGCTCGAGATAGCTCTTCATCCTCAGCCTCCGCGGTTTTTGAACTTGGGGTACGTTGACGCCGTTCTGGCGCGGAGCAACACGCGTTGCAACCTGAAACCCGTCCGGTACGTTGGCGCGCGACACAGGAAGGTACCAAGGTATGACGCGCACCGCACGGATCGAACGCACGGGGGGACCCGAGGTGATCGAATGGATTGACGTGGATCTCCCCGATCCCGGCCCCGGTGAAATCCGGATGCGCAACACCGTCGTCGGGCTCAACTTCATCGACATCTATTTCCGCAGCGGCGTCTATCCCGCCAGCTTGCCGACGGGGCTCGGGTCCGAAGCGGCGGGCGTGGTCGAGGCGGTGGGCGAGGGCGTTACCGGGCTCATGGTCGGCGACCGGGTCGGCACCTTCGGTCCGACGCCGGGGGCCTATGCCCAGGCGCGCAACCTCCCTGCGAAGACGGTGTTCAAGCTTCCCGACGACATCGATGACCGTACTGCCGCCGCGGTCCTGCTCAAGGGCTGCACGACCGAATTCCTCGTCGAACGCTGTGCCAAGGTCGAGGCGGGGCAGACCGTGCTGGTCCATGCGGCGGCGGGCGGGGTCGGGCATCTGCTCGTCGGTTGGCTGAAGGCGGTTGGCGCGACCGTGATCGGGACGGTCGGCTCGCCGGAGAAGGCCGATCAGGCGCGCGCGGCGGGGGCGGATCACGTCATCTTGCACAAGCAGGAGGACGTCGTCGCGCGCGTGCGCGAAATCACCGGAGGCGCGCTCGTGCCGATCGTGCTCGACGGGGTCGGGATGGCGACATGGGAAACGTCGCTGGCGTGCACCGCGCGGCGCGGGCTGATCGTCAGCTATGGCAATGCGGGCGGCAAGGTAACCGGGGTCGATCTCGGAACGCTGTCGACGCGCGGGTCGCTGTTCGTCACGCGGCCGACGCTGTTCAGTTATTATGTGATGCCCGAGGAACGGCAGGCGGGGATCGACCGGCTGTTCACGATGCTGCGGTCGGGCGCGATCACGCCCGTGATCGGCCAGACCTTCGCGCTTGAGGATGCGGCGGACGCGCACCGCGCGCTTGCGGCGGGGGAGACATCGGGGGCGACGCTGTTGACGGTCTGACCGCCGAAAAGGACCGATGCGGCGGGAACGGAACGCGGGCAAGGCATTGGCGTTTTTTCGATCTCCCGTGTTTCAGGGAGGCGTAAAAGCGTTATCGAGAGGTGCTTATGAAGAAGCTTCTTGCCGCGGTGTTCGCCGCGGGCATTGCCCTGACCGCAATCGGTCCTGCCGAGGCGGCGGGCGGATGTGGTCGCGGCTTCCATCCCGGGCCGCGCGGGATCTGTCGTCCGAATGGACCGCCGGTATATGCGCATCGCGGACCACCGCGCGCCGGCTATTATTACCGCGGGCGTGGCTATTGGAACAACGGGCGATATTGGCAGAACCGGTATCGCTATCGCAACGGCTGGCGCTATCGCTGATCCTTTCTAGCCCCTCCCCTTCAGGGGAGGGGTTGGGGGTGGGGCGGTCCAGCAGCGCCAAACTCTCTGCGAGGCACGGGGGCCCCCCCCCCCCCCCCCCCCCCCCCGGGGGGGGGGGGGGTGTGTGGGGGCGGGACCCCCCCCCCGGGTGGCAGCCCCCCCAGGGCCGCCGCCCACGCCGCGGG
>JARUXA010000001.1 GCA_030433805.1 Sphingomonas sp. PsM26
CACTTCTCCCCCGGCGCGGCGGCCCCGCCCGGCCCCCCCCCCGCGTGGGCTCCCCCCGCCGGCCGCCCGCGCCCCCGGCCCCCCCCCCCCCCCCCACTAGGGGTCAAGCGACCGGATCGGTCTCGCGGACGATCGGCGGACGACCGCGCCGACGACGCGGCTTTTCAGCTTCGCCATCCGCATCGCCGGGCGTCACCGCCGACACGTTGAGCGACGGCGGGAGGAGATCGGCAGAAAAGCCGTTATCTTCCCCCTCATCGGAGCTATCGGTGGTTGCTGCAACAGGCTCGGGTGCGACTGCGGTTGCGTCACGCCGCGGGCGACCGCGGCCACGACGGGGTGGCTCGCTGGCTTCGGGCTGGATCGGCACGACCGCTTCCATCGCTTCGGGTTGCGCTTCCGTTGCGGATGGCAAAGGAGCGTCCTCACTGCGCACATCGCGCGGGGCGCGTTCTTCAGTGCGTACGGTGTCGCGCTTCCGGTCCTCACGCGGGCGATCCTCACGGGAGCGATCGTAACCGCCTTCGTCTTGAGCGTTGCCGTTCGAGGCACGCCGCGGACGTTCGTTCTGGTCGTCGCCTCCGCGCGAGTCCGTCGCGCCATTCTGGGCATCGCCCAGCGAACGGTTGCCGTTGCGAGCATAACCGCGATCGGCATCGCTGCGATTGTCGTTGCGATATGTGTCCTGCCGCACGTCGGGACGGTTGCCGTCCTGACGGCCATTGTCTTGCCGGGGCTCCTGGCGCGAATCCGAGCGGTTGCCATCCTGGCGGTTACTGTCGCGGCTTTCCTGACGACCCTCTTGGCGCCCGTCCTGACGCCCGTCCTGACGATAACCGTTCTGACTGCCGCGCTGTTGTTCCGCGGGAGCGATACGCTCGCCTTCGTCCTCGAATTCGGTGTCGTCCTCGTCGAGCGTCGCGCCCTGGATGCGGCGCTGGACCGGGCCGCCATTTTCCTCGATGCGCGCGCGGGTTTCCGCGAGGACACGGAAGTAATGGTCGGCGAACTGGAGGTAATATTCGACGTTGACGCGGTCGCCCTGCATCTGGGCGTCGCGCGCGAGCGTCTTGTATTTCTCGAGCAGCTGCGCCGCATTGCCGCGTGCGCGGTTGTCGATGCGGTTTCCGGTATCGAGACGTCCCGGGTTTCCACCTTGCGAGCGCTGCTGCTGCCCGCCACGGCCGCGACGGCGACCGGCCTGACGATTGTTGATCAAGTTCTTGTTGTCCTGTCCTTGGAAACCAACCGGGTCGTGCTCCAGAAATATGGATGCAAATGCCCCTTGCGCACCGACCGCCGACCATCGGCGAAGTGCGCTTGCCAGCGTCGCCGGACCGGGCAACTGCATGACGAAGGGAGCGGGCAACAGCCCATTTTCAACACATTACGATGAAAATGCGAGCCCCTATCGGCAGCAATAGCGGTTTGCGGCGCATTCTCCAAGCGGAATATTAGCGCAGCCGTGCGATCGGTCATGACAGCCGTGTCGCCACCAGCGCGCGTGGATTCCCCCCGAGATCCTTCCCGAGCCGCACCGCAAACCCCTGTTCTACCAGCAAGTCCGTGACCGGTTGCGACTGGGTAGCACCGATCTCAAGGATCGCTGCGCCACCGTCGCCAAGCAAGGCCGCAAGTTGCGGGATGAGGGTACGATAGTCGTCCAGCCCATGCGCTCCGGCGAACAGCGCCGCGCTGGGCTCATGCTCGGCGACTTCGCGCGGCAGGACTTCGGTTGTCCCGATATAAGGGGGATTGGCGAGGATAAGATCGAACCGCCCGGTCACGTTGTCCGCCCAATTGCCAAGCGCGAAAGTCGCGCGGTCTGCCAGATCCAGCGTGACCGCGTTGCGCCTAGCGTAATCCAAGGCGACGTTGGACTGGTCGACCCCGAGGCCAGTCGCGCCCGGCCATTCGGCGAGCGCCGCGAGTAGGAGCGTTCCGGGTCCGGTGCCGAGATCGAGGATGCGGGCTGGCGGGCTTTTGGCAAAATGCGCGACCGCTGCGTCGAGCAGCGTTTCGCTGTCCGCGCGGGGAACGAGCACGCCAGGGCCGACCGCGAGCTCGATCGTCCAGAAGGCGCGCGTGCCGGTGATATAGGCGATCGGTTCCTGAGCGAGACGGCGCGCGAGCAGCGGGGCGAAGGTGTCGGGCACGGCGGCATCGAGCCGGGAGAGCAACAGCATCTCGCGCGGGATGGCGAGCGCGTGTGCCATCAGCAGTTCGGCATCGAGCCGCGGGGTGTGGCTGAACGTGGCGAGGTGCCGGGTAGCGGACGCAAGCGATGCCCTGATTTTGTCCCCTCCTTGCGGGGAAGCGTCGCGAAGACCGGCGAGGTCGGGTGCGCTGGACGGCCCCACCCCAACCCCTCCCCCAAGGGGGAGGGGCTTACCCTCTGCTTCTTCTGCTTCTCGCCCCTCCCCTTCAGGGGAGGGGATTGGGGTGGGGGGAGCCTCGCAGAGACCACCAACGTCGGGCGTGCTGGGCGGCCCCACCCCAACCCCTCCCCTGAAGGGGAGGTGCTTAGACGTATCCACCGGCTCAGCCATCCAGCGACGCCAGCCGCTCCGCTTCATCCTGCGCGATCAAGGCGCCAAGCAATTCTTCCATTTCCCCCTGCAAAATCTCCGGCAACCGGTGCAGCGTCAGGTTGATCCGGTGATCGGTTACGCGTCCCTGCGGGAAATTATAGGTGCGAATCCGCTCTGACCGGTCGCCCGACCCGACCATTGATTTGCGTGCGCCTGCGCGTTCGGTGTGGAGCCGCTCACGCTCGGCCTCGTACAGCCGGGTGCGAAGGACCTTCATCGCCTTGGCGCGGTTCTTGTGCTGCGACTTCTCGTCCTGCTGGATCACGACCAGCCCGGTCGGGATGTGGACGATCCGCACCGCGGAATCGGTCGTGTTGACCGACTGCCCGCCCGGCCCCGACGAGCGATAGACGTCGATCCGCAGATCCTTGTCGTCGATCTTGACGTCGACCTCTTCCGCCTCGGGTAGCACCGCGACCGTCGCCGCCGAAGTGTGGATCCGCCCCTGCGCTTCAGTCGCGGGGACACGCTGGACGCGGTGGACGCCGCTTTCGAATTTCAATTTGGCGAACACGCCCTTGCCCTCGACCGAGGCGATCGCTTCCTTGAACCCGCCGCTTTCGGAGCTGGAGGCGGAGATCAGCTCGACCTTCCACCCCTGCCCTTCGGCATAGCGCTGGTACATGCGGAACAGGTCGGCGGCGAACAGCGCGGCTTCGTCGCCGCCGGTGCCCGCGCGGATTTCGAGCATCGCGGCGCGTTCGTCCGCGGCATCGCGCGGGAGCAAGGCGAGCGACAAGGCGCGCTCGGCGTCGGGGAGCGTGCCGCGGATCGCCTCGATCTCCTCGCGCGCCATCGTCTTGATCTCGGGGTCGTCGTCGGCTTCCATACCCGCGAGCACGCCAAGCTCGGCGCGCAACCGCCGCACCTCACCCGCCGCGCGCGCGACGGGTTCGAGCTCGGCATATTCCTTCGATACCGCGACGAATCGGTCGGACGGGAGGTCGCCGGTTGCCATCAACGCGGACAATTCGTCACGCCGCGCCTCGATCTGCGCGATCCGTTCGGGGGAGATGGAGCTCATGCGGTGCGCATACCCTTCGCCGGGGAAGCGAGCGAGGAAAGCGTCATCATGCGCCGACCAGTCGCTGCGTCAGCGTCTTCACCGTTTCGTGTTCCGGGACATCCGTCGCGGCGCGCGTGCTAAAGACGGGCGCATCCCCGTCGAGCCGCAGCCCGACGACGACCTTCGCTCCCAACTTCGCCGCCTTGTCGAAGCGTTTGCGCGGCGAACCCGTCGCGACCATCTCGGCGGAGAGGCCATTCTCGCGGAACAGCTTGAGCGCGCGAAACGCGGTGGCCAGCGCGGCATCGTCCTCGACCGCGATCGCGACGTCCGGCCCTTCGACCACCGGCTCCTCGAGCAACATCGCCAGCCGCTCGATCCCCGCCGCCCAGCCGACGCCGGGCGTCTCCGGCCCGCCGAGCGACCCGACCAGCCCGTCATAGCGTCCGCCCGCGAGCACGGTGCCTTGCGCGCCCAGCCGGTCGGTGACGAATTCGAAGGCGGTGTGGCGGTAATAATCGAGCCCGCGCACCAACCGCGCGTTGCGCGTCCACGCCACGCCAGCCGCATCCAGGCCCGCCGTCACGGCATCGAAGAAGGCACGCGCTTCATCCGTCAGATACGCATCGATATCGGGCGCGCTGTCGGCGACCGGGCGATCGCGCGGGTCTTTCGAATCGAGGATGCGCAACGGATTCTTGTCGAGCCGCGCAAGGCTGTCCTCCGACAACACGTCACGGTGCGCTTCGAAATGCGCGACCAGCGCGGCGCGCCACGCATCGCGCGTTTCGGCATCCCCCAAAGTATTGAGCTGCAACGTCACGCCATCCGCGATCCCGAGCTCATGCAGCAACTGGTCCGCCAGCACGAGCAGCTCGACGTCGGCAGCGGGCTCGGCCGCGCCGATCACCTCGGCATCGATCTGGTGAAACTGGCGGAAGCGCCCCTTTTGCGGGCGTTCGTAGCGGAACACCGGCCCGTGCGTCGCGAGCTTCAGGGGGGCATATTGCTGCCACCCCTCGGTCAGATAGGCGCGCGCCAGCCCCGCGGTGAATTCGGGGCGCAGCGTCAGCGAATCGCCGCCGCGATCCTCGAACGTGTACATTTCCTTCGAGACGACATCGGTCGTCTCGCCGAGCGAACGCGCGAACACCGCGGTGCTCTCGAACACGGGGATGTCGACGCGCTGGAAGCAGTACAGCTTGCGGACGCGATCAAACGCCTCGACCACGCGGGTGAAGCGACGCTGCTCGTCGCCAAAGATGTCCTGCGTTCCGCGGATGCGCTTGGGGGTTTCGATACGGGCCATAACCCGCGATCCTGTAGGGGAGCGGCACCGGTTGCGCCAGATACTTGTCACGGGCGGGCCCCCGCAAGATGACAAGTCTGCCATGTAGCCGGCGCAGCATTGCGGTAGCGCACACGCTCTGTAACACCCGCGTGATGGCCTTCGATATCGGCAACCGGATTGCCCCACCCCGCTTTGTCCTGTTCACCCTGTTGTTCGTGGCGGGCATCTTCCTCGCGATCCCGCCGCTCGGCTGGGGGCGCGGGACGATGGCGGCGTTCGACGTGGCGGGCACGGTCTTCCTGATCGCGGTCATACCCTTGTTGCGCCGGGGCGAAGCGGGCCAGATGCGCAAACAGGCCGCCGCCAACGATGCCAATCGCGCGGGGCTGCTCGTGCTGACCGGGCTGACGATGCTCGTCATCCTGACGTCGGTGTTCAAGGAAACGCAGGGCAAGACCAACTTGATCGGGACGCTGCTGATCATCGGCACGCTGGTCGTGGCGTGGCTGTTCTCGAACACCGTCTATGCGATGCATTATGCACATCTTTTCTATTCGGACGACGATGACGACGGCAAGGATTACGGCGGGATCGATTTCCCCAAATGCGACGAACCCGATTATTGGGACTTCCTCTATTTCAGCTTCACGCTGGGGATGACGTTCCAGACCTCCGACGTCGAAATCTCGTCGCGGCGGGTGCGGCGGACGGTGCTGGGACATTCCGTTGCTGCCTTCGTCTTCAACATCGGCGTGCTCGCCTTCACGATCAACGTCCTGGGCGGCAGCAGTAGCGGTGGATGATGGGGTGGACGCGCGCCGCGTTACCCGCTTAAATCACCGCAACAGCCGAGTTTTGCTCCACTCCTCCTGGCGTCGCGATCGGCGCCTTATTCGGAAAGTCCCCTGCATGATCCGTCGCGCCGCGTTCACCGCCCTGCTGCTGTCCACGACCGTCACCACCGCCTTCGCCCAGACTTCGAACGTCCAGAATTCCAAGCCGCAGCCGGTGCCGATCGTCGACACCATCCCCGCCGCGAAGGACACGCCCTTCCCCGGCACGATGACGCTCGCGATCGATGCGACCGACACGACGCGGGGCATTTTCAAGACGCGCGAAACGCTCACCGGGGTCACCGCCGGACCGATGACGCTGCTCTTCCCCAAATGGCTCCCCGGCAACCATTCGCCCTCGGGCCAACTCGACAAGCTTGCCGGGGTTCACATCCACGGCGGCGGCAAGGAACTCGCCTGGACGCGTGATCCGGTCGACGTCTACGCCTATCACATCGACATTCCCGCGGGCGTGACCC
The DNA here is from genome assembly GCA_030433805.1 of Sphingomonas sp. PsM26. Lineage (GTDB taxonomy): Bacteria > Pseudomonadota > Alphaproteobacteria > Sphingomonadales > Sphingomonadaceae > Sphingomonas. The sequence continues at coordinate 6,201 of JARUXA010000001.1, forward strand.
AGCTCGATATCGACCTGCAATTCCTCTCGGCCACCGCACCCGATCAGGGATCGGTGGTGATGACGCCCAACATGCTGCGCCTCCAGTGGAACGCGATGAGCCTCTATCCGGCGGGCTATTTCACCCGGCAGATTCCGGTCACGGCGACGGTGACCTATCCCGCCGGCTTCACCGCGTCTTCGGGGCTTCCGTCCAAGGCAGCCGGCGCGGTCTACACCTATGAACCGACCAATTACGAAGTGCTGGTCGACTCCCCCGTGCTGGCGGGGCGCTATTACAAGCAGTGGGCGCTCAGCCCACGGGTCAATCTGGACGTCTATGCCGACACTCCTGCTGAGCTTGCGGCAACCCCTGAACAGATCGCAGCGCACAAGCGGCTCGTCGACCAGGCGGTCAAGCTCTACGGATCGCAGCATTACGACACGTACGAATTCCTGCTGTCGATCTCCGACCTGATGGGCGGAATTGGGCTCGAGCATCACCGCTCGTCGGAAGACGGGGTCAAGCCCGGCTATTTCACCAAGTGGAGCGATGGTCCAGGATCGCGCAACCTGCTGCCGCATGAATATAATCACAGCTGGGACGGCAAGTTCCGCCGCGGCGCCGACCTGTGGACCCCCGATTTCCGCACGCCGATGCGCGGTAGCCTGCTGTGGGTGTATGAAGGGCAGACGCAGTTCTGGGGGTATGTACTGCAAGCGCGGTCGGGAATCGTCTCGAAACAGGACACGCTGGACATGTACGCGATGATCCTCGCCAGCCTCGACAACCGTCCAGCCCGCGAATGGCGCGACATGGTCGATACCACCAACGACCCCGTCATCTCACAGCGCCGCCCCAAGGGCTGGCTGAGCTATCAGCGGTCGGAGGACTATTACAACGAGGGTCTGCTGGTGTGGATGGAGGTCGATTCGATCCTCCGCAAGCAATCGGGGGGCAAGAAGTCGATCGACGATTTCGGCCGCGCGTTCTTCGGGCTGAAGGACGGGGATTATGGTCAGGTGACCTACACGTTTGAGGACGTGGTGAAGACGCTCCAGGCGATCCAGCCCTATGATTGGGCCGGGCTACTCACCAAGCGGCTCACCGAAACCGGCGCACGCGCGCCGATCACCGGATTCGAAAACAACGGGTACAAGCTCGTCTATACCGAGGAGCCGACGCTCTCGTTCAAGAACGCCGAGACGTCGCGCAAGATGACCGACCTGACCTATTCGATCGGCACCACGCTCAACAAGGACGGCGGCGTGACGGGCGTCGGCTGGGACAGCCCAGCCTTCAAGGCGGGGATCACGGTCGGCGACAGCATCGTCGCGGTGAACGGGACGGCCTATTCGGACAGCGTGCTGAAAGCTGCGATCACCGCAGCAAAAACGAGCAAGACGCCGATCGTGCTGCTGGTGAAGGCGAACGATTCGATCACGTCTGTCAACATCGATCATCACGACGGGCTGCGCTATCCGCGGCTTCAGAAGAGCGGCACCGGCGAGGGTGGTCTGGATCGTCTGCTGATGCCCCGCTAAGGGAGGCTCAGTAAACGTTCCTTAACCCTTAACCAAATCAACAAGTCAGGAATCACCATGCGTATCGACATGATCTCGGTCGGGAAGAGCCCGCCGGACGACCTCAACGTCATCATCGAAGTCCCGACCGGCGGCGAGCCGGTGAAGTATGAGTTCGACAAGGCCAGCGGCGCGCTGTTCGTCGATCGCATCCTCCACACGCCGATGCGCTACCCGGCGAACTATGGCTTCGTGCCGCACACGCTGTCGCCCGATGGCGATCCGCTCGACGCGCTGGTCGTTGCGCGCTCGCCGTTCATCCCGGGCTGCGTCGTGCGCGCACGGCCGATCGCGGTGCTCAACCTGGAAGACGAAGCCGGCGGCGACGAGAAGCTCGTGTGCGTTCCGGTCGACTCGACCTTCCCGTATTATTCGAACGTCAGCGAGCGTGGCGATATGCCCGAGATCGTGTTCGAGCAGATCGAGCACTTCTTCACCCACTATAAGGACCTGGAGAAGAAGAAGTGGGTCCGCGTCGGCAAGTGGGGCGACCGTGACGAGGCGCGCAAGGTCGTGATCGAAGCGATCGAGCGCTACGAAGAAGCCAAGAAGGCGGGCGATCCGGCCCCCGGCATGGACGTCGACGCCTGATGTGATTCAGCCCATCGCCGCGCCATCGGCGCGACGACGGGCTGAAACAGGTTTGGTGCCGCCGGTGCTTAGCCCGTTACGCCCCGGCGCATCATCTTGCGCAGCCGCCCCGGCAACCAGCGCGCCGCGAACGCCATGCGGTCCGCGGTTTTGCCCACGAAAGTGTGGACCCGGTCGCCATGCACCGCGTCCCATGCCGCCTGCGCAACCGCATCTACCCCGGTGAGCTCCAGCCCCGCGCCGGTGACGACCTCGCGAATCGACTGGTTGCTGCTGCCTGCGGGCGCATGGAGCAACGGGGTGTCGATGAAGCTCGGCACGATGTCGCGCACCTTGATCCCTGCCCCGTACCATTCGCCGTCGAGCGCCTCGGTCAATGCACGTACGCCGAACTTGGTCGCGGAATAGACCGGCAGGCCTGAGCTGCCATAGATCGCCGAGGCAGAGGCGGTGTTAAGCAGGCACGATCCCTGCGTCCGCGCCAGATAGGCGTAGCCGATCTTCGCACCGTTGAGCACGCCGACGAGGTTGATCGCGACGACGCGGTCGAGGTCTTCGAAGCTCATCTCGGCGATCGGGCCGCCCGTGCCGATTCCCGCGTTGTTGAACAGTACGTCGAGCCTGCCCCCGGTGGCGGCGGTGAACGCGTCGAGGCTCGCGACCCAGGCGTCGCGGTCGCGGACGTCCATGGCGTAGGTCTCGGCCATGCCGGGGGGCAGCATCGCGGCGGTTTCGGCGAGGCCCTGGCGGTTGACGTCGGCGAGCCCGACGCGCCAGCCCTTCGCGGCGAACAGTTTCGCGGTTGCTTGGCCAATGCCGGAGCCGCCGCCGGTGATGAAGATCGCCTGTTGCATCCCGTTTCCCCTTGTCTGCCCGACGTGTCCCGCCCAACCGGGCCGCACGGGCTATGGCGGGGAGTCTGCGGCAGGGCGGACGCTGGGACAAGTCCGGGTCAGCCCGCGGTTTGCGGGGGCGGGGGCATTTGAATTCTTCCTCCCTTCCTACCTTCCGCTTCCCCGGCGAAGGCCGGGGCCCAGGAACGCAGGTTTTTGGAATTGGGCGCAGCTTCCGATGATGACCGGCCCGCTCCTGGGCCCCGGCCTTCGCCGGGGAAGCGGGACTTATGACAGGGCCTGCAATGGGTTTGACGCCCGCGGCACCGTCCCGCACAAGCGGAGCGATGGCGCACACGCAATCCCCAGGCCCGACGCTCGCGTTCGAAGCCGTTTCCAAACGCTATCCCGGCGGGACCGTCGCGGTCGAGCAGGTCTCGGTCGAGATCGCGGGCGGGAGCTTCGTGGCGCTGGTCGGGAGTTCGGGATCGGGCAAATCGACGCTGCTCAAGATGATCAACCGGCTGATCGAACCAAGCGAAGGTTGCACACGCATCGCCGGCGCCGACGTTGCCGCCGAGCCCGCCCCGATGCTGCGCCGCAAGATCGGTTATGTCTTTCAGAACATTGGTCTATTCCCGCACATGACGGTCGCCGAGAATATCGCGATCGGGGTGCGGCTGGCGGGCGGCAAGCACGATGGCGCGCGCGTTGGGGAATTGCTCGATCTGGTCGATCTGCCGCGGGACTTTGCCACCCGTTTGCCCGATGCGCTGTCGGGCGGGCAACGCCAACGCGTCGGCGTCGCGCGCGCACTCGCGACCGCGCCGGGGTTGATGCTGATGGACGAACCGTTCGGCGCGCTCGATCCGGTGACGCGCGATCAATTGGGGCACGCAATCCGTGCGTTACATGATCGGCTCGAGCTGACCACGATCATGGTGACGCATGACATGGCGGAGGCGCTGATCCTCGCGGACCGCGTGCTGGTGATGGACGCCGGGCGGATCGTCGCGGACGAAACACCGCGCGGGCTGCTCGGTGGCGCGGGTGGGCCGGTGGCGCAGGCGCTGGTCGCGGTGCCGCGCGATCAGGCGGCGCGGATGCGCACGCTTGCCGCCGAACCCGCCGGAAACGCAGCATGAATGGCCCGTTTTTCGACGCGATGACGCGCGTTCCCGACCTGCTTTCAGCGCATTTGCTGCTGTCTGCAGCCGCTTTGACGCTGGGATTGATGATCAGCCTGCCGCTCGCGATCTGGTCGGGGCGGTCGCCGCGGGTCGCGCGCGTCACGCTCGGGGTGGCGAGCCTCGTCCAGACGATCCCGAGCCTCGCGCTGCTCGCGCTCTTCTATCCGCTGCTGCTGTTCGTGTCGGGGCTGGTCGGCGGGGGCATCCCGGCGCTGGGATTCCTGCCGTCGCTGCTCGCGCTGTCGCTGTATGCGGTGCTGCCGATCCTGCGCAACGGCGTGACCGGGCTGGCGGGGATCGACCCGGCGGTGATTGAGGCGGCGGACGGGGTCGGGATGACGCCGTGGCAGAAGCTGCGGCTGGTCGAGGCTCCACTGGTCGCGCCGGTGCTGATGGCGGGAATCCGCACCGCGGCGGTGTGGACGATCGGCGCGGCGACGCTGTCGACCACGGTGGGCCAGCCGAGCCTCGGCGACATGATCTTCGCGGGGTTGCAGACGCAGAACTGGGCGCTGGTGCTGGCGGGGTGTTTCAGCGCGGCGGCGCTGGCGCTGGCGGTGGATGCGTTGCTCGGGCTGATCGAGCGGTCGATCGCGCGGCGCAAGCGCGGGGTCGCGCTCGGCGCGGGCGGGGTGCTGATCGCGGGCGTATTGCTTGCGCTCGCGCCGTTGTGGCCGTCGGGCGGGAGCGTCATCACGATCGGCGCGAAGAACTTTTCCGAGCAATATATCCTGGCGCGGCTGATCGGCGATCGGCTGGAGCAGGCGGGCTATACGGTGCGCTATCGCGACGGGCTTGGGTCGGCGGTGATCTACGGCGCGGTCGGCACGGGGGCGATCGACATTTACGTCGATTATGCGGGCACGATCTGGGCGAACGAGATGAAGCGCCGCGACGTACCCCCGCGCGCGGCGATGGTCGCGGCGATCGGCGCATGGAGCGCCAAGACGTCGGGCGTGAAACTGCTCGGCTCGCTCGGGTTCGAGAACGCCTATGCCTTTGCGATGAAGGGCGATGCGGCGCGCAAGCTGGGGGTGGCGTCGCTCGACGATCTCGTCCGCGCGGGGCCGCAGCTCAAGTTCGGCTCGGACCTCGAGTTTCTCGAACGCCCCGAATGGGTCGCGATCCAGCGCGCCTATCCGATCCGTTTCGCCAGCGCGCGCGCGTATAACCCGACCTTCATGTACCGCGCGCTGGAGAGCGGGCAGGCGGATGTGATCTCGGCGTTCTCGTCCGATGGACGGATCGCGGCGCAGCATCTGACCGTGCTGAGCGATCCGCGCGGGGCGATCCCGGGGTATGATGCGATCGTGCTGGTAGGGAAGGCGCATGCGCGTGACGCGAAGTTTCTGGCGGCGGTGCAGCCGTTGATCGGGCGCGTGTCGGTCGAGGCGATGCGCGCGGCGAATTACCGGGTGGACCGGGACGATGCGAAGGAATCGCCCGAGGCGGCGGCGCGGTGGCTGGGGCGGAAGATCGGGGTGGTGCGGTGATTGGCTGACGGTGGGTGCGGGTGCGGGTACCTTCCTCGGTCACCTCACCGATAGCTTACGGAATATGAGCGCACTGCTCCCCTCCCTGCAAGGGAGGGGCTGGGGGTGGGTGGCTCTCCCGGGCGCGGGGCGGCGGTTTAAGGCGTGTCGGGCGCGCCGCGCGTTTCGGACGGGAGGACGCCGCCGCTGGCCGACCCACCCCCGACCCCTCCCTTCCAGGGAGGGGAGCAGAAGGGGGAAGCCCCCCTCAATCCCGAACTGCGGTCACGAAGTAATCGAGGCTGGTGTCGTCGCTCAGTACGAAGCCCTTCGCCACCGAGAAAGCCAGCCCGCGCACGTCGATGACGCGGAGGCCCGCCGCCTCGACCAGTGGCGTCAGCTCGTCGGGTGTGAGGAACTTGTTCCAGTCGTGCGTGCCGCGCGGGATCGTTCCGCTGCCCTCGGCGAAAGTGATCAGCGCGAGGCGCGACAACGCGGTGCGGTTGGGGGTCGACAGCACGAGCAGCCCGCCCGGCGCAAGCGCGCGCGCGAGGCCCGCGACGAAGCCTGCCGGATCGGTGACATGCTCGATCACCTCCAGGCTGGTGACGAGATCATAGGTCGCGTCGGCGAGATCCTCGACGCTCCCGGTACGATAGTCGATCGAAAGCCCCGACGCCGCCGCATGGATCTGTGCCGCCGCGATATTCTCCGCCGCCGCGTCGAGCCCGGTGACGTCCGCCCCCAGCCGCGCGAGCGGTTCGCACAGCAGCCCCGCGCCGCACCCGACATCGAGCGCGCGCTTGCCCGCCAAAGGCGTGAAGCCCGTCTCGTCGCCATGCCAATGCGCGTCGATCTGCGTGCGGAGATACCCCAGCCGCACCGGATTGAGCCGGTGGAGCATCGCGGACGAGCCATTGGGATCCCACCATTCGGCGGCCATCGTGCCGAAGTGTTTGGCCTCGGCCGGGTCGATAGTGGTTACAGACGTTACGGTTGCGCTATCCATGTCCGCTTCCTATCAGGACGGCCCCCGCACCCCAAGGACTTCGTGACCCAGATCATGGCGCGTATCGTGATGAAATTCGGCGGCACCTCGATGGCCGGAATCGAACGGATCCGTTCGGTCGCCGCGCGGGTGAAACGCGAAGTCGCAGCCGGCAATCAGGTCGCAGTGGTCGTTTCGGCGATGGCGGGCGAGACCGACCGGCTCGTCGGCTTCTGCCGCGAGGCGTCGTCGCTCTACGATCCCAAGGAATATGACGTCGTCGTCTCGGCGGGCGAGCAGATCACCTCCGGGCTGCTTGCGATCGCGTTGCAGGCGGCGGGCGTTCCCGCGCGAAGCTGGCTCGGCTGGCAATTGCCGATCGCGACGTCCGATGCGCATGCCTCCGCGCGGATCGAGAACATCGACATGGCCGCGCTCGACGCGAGCCTTGCGGCGGGCGAGGTCGCGGTGATCCCGGGGTTCCAGGGCGTCGACGACGATGGCCGCGTCACCACGCTCGGGCGCGGTGGCTCCGATACGTCGGCGGTCGCGATGGCGGCGGCGATGAAGGCGGACCGCTGCGACATCTACACCGACGTCGATGGCGTCTACACGACCGACCCACGGATCGTGCCGCGCGCACGGAAACTGAAGAAGGTCACCTATGAGGAGATGCTGGAACTCGCCAGCGTCGGCGCGAAGGTGTTGCAGACCCGCTCGGTCGGTCTTGCGATGAAGGAAGGCGTGCGCGTCCAGGTGCTGTCGTCCTTCACTGGTGAGGACGCGCCGATGGCGGATACATTACCCGGCACGATGATCGTGGGCGAAGAGGAGATCGACGATATGGAAAGCCAGCTCATCACCGGCATCGCGCACGACAAGAACGAAGCCAAGATCACGCTGATCGCGGTGCCGGACAAGCCCGGCGCGGTGGCGGCGATCTTCGCGCCGCTCGCGGCGGCCAACATCAACGTCGACATGATCATCCAGAATATCGCGCATGCCGCGCGCTCGACCGACGTGACCTTCACGGTCCCCGCCGCCGACTTGGCGCGCTCGATCGAGGTGCTCAACCAGGGGCGCGGCGAAATCGGCTTCGGTGAGCTGGTGCATGACACGCGCGTCGCCAAGATCTCGGTCGTTGGCGTGGGGATGCGCAGCCATGCGGGTGTCGCCTCGACGATGTTCTCGACGCTCGGCGAGCGCGGGATCAATATCCAGGCGATCTCGACCAGCGAGATCAAGGTCTCGGTGCTGATCGAGGAGGATTATACCGAACTCGCCGTGCGCGTGCTGCACACGGCGTACGGACTCGACGCTGAGGATGCCGCCTGAAGACGCGTGCAGGCTCATGTCGTCGTCAGCGTTCCCGTGCCGGTGGAGTCGAAGGTCAGGAGATATGCGTCGCCAAGCGGCATCGTCCACGCCTTCTGGCTGCTGGTAACGGGGTCGCCGATCTTCTGCGTGCCGCTGGACTGAGCAAGTACGTAGCCGCCTGCCTTGACCAATAGGGTGGCATTGGGGCTGGTGGGCACGGCGTAGGCAAAGAAGACGAGGCTGGTACCAAGCCCGAAACCGACGGTGACGGCATATTGCGTCCCGTCATAGACCGGCATCGTCCAGCCGGCGCTGTCGTGCGTGACGGTGATCGACGGGGTCAGCGCAAGGCTGAACGCGTCGGCATCGCTGGAATACGCGTAGGCCGCGGTGTTCGCCGCGATGTCACCCGTCTTGTAGGCGGCGGCGAACCACCACAGCGGTAGATCCCGGTTGAAATCGATGTAGACCTTGGTGTCGACGGTTTGCAGCGCCGCGACCATCTGCTGCCCCGAAGGCGGGATGGGGCTCGCGGCGGCGAAGGTTGCGACGAGCGGAATCGCATAGTCCACCTCCGCAACGATCTCGACGGTGGTATCCGACGTTCCGCCAGTAGCCGTGACGGTCAACGTCGCGGTTACTGGCGGAAAGCGGCGGCGGGCATCTGCCCGGTCGGCCGGCGTGATGGCGAACGGCTGGCCCATCGTATCTGCGCCAGCCGCCGTGACCATCGCGCGCCGCCTATGCTTTCTGCGAATGGAAGATCGCGTTTGCACCCGCTACGACGATATCTTTGATCGCTTGCGCGGACTGCGCTCCGTTATAGGTGAAATTGACGGTGGTTGCGCCAGCGGTACTGCTGGTGATGTTGAAGGTAACGCCGCTCATCGTGAAATAGACGAATCCTGCGGCAAGCGCCGTCAGCACCGTGATCGTGCCGCTGAGGATTATATCTTCCGCGGCAGCGAGATCCGCGCTCGAACCGGACCATTTCACAGCCGTGACTTGGTCCTGCTGGACTGATCCGTCGGACAGATAGGCTACGGCGGTGAGTTCGCGAACGCGCGCTGACGTGAGCAGCGACAGGTCGTCGAGCAGCGCGACGCTGGTCGGCTTACCGGGGGTGACGCGCCAAGTTCCGTTGTTGAGCAGCGTCACCGTCGCTGCAAAGTTGCTGAACGACGACGGGACGGAGAGTTGCGCAGCATCGTTGCTGACCTGCGTCCAGTCGGCCAGCGTCGATTCACCGTAGGTCCCGGCACTGACATAGAATTTCAGTTGCGGGGTAAGCGTACGGCTTTGATTTGGCGTCGGCGACCATGTCATACCGATGAACCCGGCCATCGTCTGAATACCGAACGACTGGCTCGCATACCAATTCAGTGCTTCGTTGCTGGCCTGATCGAAGGGGTTGGTCGATATCTTGATCGTATTTGCGGGGGAAGACGCTGCGTCCAGCGTCAGCTTGGGGCCCTTGTTGGGCGGCACGTTGGCATAAACGGCATCCCAGGTCTGGGTCAGGTCGCTGTTCTGCGAGATCGACGAATTGATCTGTACGTTCAGCCCGACCGCGTTGTTGCTGGCACCCGCTGCGACGACATATTGCACCGGTACGGTGAAGGAGTTGGTCGAGGGATCGTTCGGGTCGATGTCCAGTGACACGCTGGAATTCGCGTAGACGTTCGGGTCGCCGGCCAGTTCCTGCGGCGGGGTCAGAAACAACCAGAAATTCTGTTCGGTATTCATCTGGTTGACCAGGTAGATTGTATAGTTCGTTGTCATGGAATCCTCCGAGATGTTGGAAGACGCGGAACTGGCCGTCGCCCGCACGGACTGTGCGGACAGTGTCGCATCGTGCGGATTGCACGATGACGGCATGCGATCGTTGTGACCCAGGATCGGGATAGGTGGTGATGCCCGTAGGGGCGATCCCGGCGAGAAGGGGGACGCGACAAACGGTTCGAGGCTGCGCGAAATCCGTGACGCCATCTTATCGGCTTTACGCCCGCGCGCCCGGTCAAGCGTGACCGAAACGACCCGATCGCCCCGGCGTGGCGCAGGGCTTTGCGCCGTTCCGGCGGCAATTCCCGCCGCTCACTCCGAGTCGGGGTCGACGACCTTGGTGGCGAGCCGGGACAGCAGCGTGACCGGATCGCGCCCGCCGCCGTACCCGTATTTGCGCGCTTCGTGCTTGGCGCATTTGCGCTGGCCGGCGAAGAGTCCGCACGGTGTGGGGGGCGTGAGCGCGCCCATGCCCGTGCCCTGGTCGCTGCGGCTGGGTTCGCCCGAGTGATCGACCGGCAAGGGCAGGCGGAAGCGGTCGCGCCGTCCGCCGCAGACCAGGATATCGTCGGATTGCGTTGCCGATCCGCAGTGCGGGGCGGTTGCGGGCGTGGCGCGTGCAAGATCGAACTCGGTCGCCGGCAGATTCGAGGCCGGAAGGGCCTGCGCCAGCACCATCAGCATCACCAGCGCCATTCCACCGTCTCCCCGCATGCATCCTGTCGGGGCAAGACGGCGAAAAGACGGCGGAATGTTTTCTCGTCATTGCAGCAAACCGACGGCGGGGACGTGGTCAGCCCTACCGCTTGGCGGTGAACGGTCGCGCCGCGATCCCCGACCAGTCCTGATCCGCCATTCCGTCCTCGACCGCGTCCGCCATCCGGGTGCGGATCGCATCGAGTACCGGAAGCGTGACGTTCGCCGCGTCCGCCAGTTCGGTCGCGAGGCGCAGGTCCTTGAGCCCGAGCTTCATCCGGAAACCCGGCGTGAAATCCTCTGCCACGATCTTGGGCCCGTAATTCTGATACGCCTTCGCGCCGAACAGCGTGCCGGTCATCAGCTCGAGGAACGCGGCCTTGTCGACGCCATTGTCGCCGACCAGCGCGAACGCTTCGCCCATCGCCTCGATCGCCATGGTGATCATCATGTTGCCCGCGATCTTAGCGGCGTTGGCGCTGCTCGCGTCGGGGCCGAGCGGCCAGACCTTGCTCGAGATCGCCTCAAGCAGCGGCTGGACGCGTGCAACGGCGGACTCTTCGCCCGCGACGACGACGTTGAGCTGCGCGGCGGCGGCGGCATCGGGGCGGCCGAAGACGGGGGCGGCGACATAGCCGATCCCGCGGCGGGCGTGGTCCGCGGCGAGTTCCTGCGCGAAGGCGACCGAGATCGTCGCGGTGACGACGTGGACGAGATCATGCTTCACGCTGTCGAGCGCGCCCGAATCGAGCAGGACGCTGCGGATCGCGGCATCGTCGGACAGCATCGTGAACACCGCTTCGCAGCGCAGCACGTCGTCGAGCGTGCCGATCGTCACGCCGGGCGCGTCCGCAGGCTTTACCGGCGAGCGGTTCCACGCGACGACGCGGTGGCCCGCCTTGACGAGATTGGCCGCCATCGGGCCACCCATCAGCCCGAGTCCGACAAAACCGATATCCATGTTGGTGCTCCACGCAGCGAAAGAGGTCGTGGGGCCAAGCGTCCTGGACCCGCAGTCGGTTCCGTGCGGGACCACCAACGGTCCAAAGCGGGTTATTCCCCGATCAGATGCACCGCGATCAGGCGCCGATGCGCGGCGCGGCGGTGTTCGAACAGATACAGCCCCTGCCACGTGCCGAAGACCGGCTCGCCGTCCGCGACCGGAATCGACAGGCTGGTCGCGGTCAGCGCGGCGCGCAGATGCGCGGGCATATCGTCCGATCCTTCGTCGTCATGCTCGTAGCCCGCATTCTCGGGCGCGATCTTCGCGAAATAGCGTTCCACGTCGCGGCGTGCGGCGGGGGCGGCATTTTCCTGGATCAGCAGCGATGCCGAGGTGTGGCGCACGAACACGGTCAGCAGCCCGGTCGTAATCCCGGTCGCCGCCACCCAGCGGTTCACCGCGCGGGTACAGTCGTGCAAGCCCTGGCCGGGCGTATCGAAGGTGAGTTCACCAATTTCCTGTCGCATCCGCGCGCACTTGCCCGAAACCCCCGGGGAAGGCTAGGCCACTGGCATGAACCAGACATCCTCGATCGGCGCAGAGCGCCTTCAGCGCCGCATGGCGCGTGGCGCGGCGTTCCTCGGCAGCGAGGTCGCGATCGTGTGCGGCGCGATGTCGTGGGTGTCCGAGCGCAACCTCGTCGCCGCGATCTCGAACGCGGGTGGCTTCGGCCTGATCGCGTGCGGCGCGATGACCCCCGAACTGCTCGACCGCGAGATCGCCGCGACCAAATTGCTGACCGACAAACCGTTCGGCGTGAACCTCATCACGATGCATCCGGCGCTGTTCGACCTGATCGACGTGTGCACGCGGCATCAGGTCGGCCATGTCGTGCTCGCGGGCGGGCTGCCGCCGACGGGGTCGATCGACAAGATCAAGGCGGACGGCGCGAAACTGATCTGCTTCGCGCCCGCGCTGAGCCTCGCCAAGAAGCTGATCCGTTCGGGCGTCGACGCGCTCGTCGTCGAGGGGATGGAAGCGGGCGGGCATATCGGCCCGGTCTCGACCAGCGTGCTTGCGCAGGAGATCCTCCCCGAAGTCGCAGACAAGGTGCCGGTGTTCGTGGCCGGCGGGATCGGGCGCGGCGAGGCGATCGCGGCGTATCTCGACATGGGTGCTGCGGGTGTCCAGCTCGGCACGCGCTTCGTCTGCGCGACCGAGAGCATCGCGCATGCCAATTTCAAGAAGGCCTTCCTCCGCGCCTCGGCCCGCGATGCGGTGGCGAGCGTCCAGCTCGACCCGCGTTTGCCGGTCATCCCGGTGCGTGCGCTCAAGAATGCGGGCGCCGAACTGTTCACCGCCAAGCAGCGCGAAGTCGCGCTGTCGCTCGACGAGGGCAAGGTCGCGATGCTCGAGGCGCAGTTGCAGATCGAGCATTACTGGGCGGGCGCGCTGCGTCGCGCGGTGATCGACGGCGATGTCGAGCATGGCAGCGTGATGGCGGGCCAGTCGGTCGGCATGGTGACCAAGGAAGAACCCGTCACCGAGATCATCGCGAGCCTGATGGACGAGGCGGCGGCGGCGCTGGCGCTCCGAGCGGCGTAAGGGGGCGCGGCGTAAGGGGGCGCGGCGTAAAAAGGGGCCGTCGCGCACCCCTCCGTTTTTTTAACTTCGATCAATAAGTCGTTGGTCGTCATATAGTAATGCCTCGCTAACCCTTGAGCGTTAGCGTTCCGTAATGTTCGCATCCCTATCGACTCGTATCGTGGTTATCGGCGTAATCGTCGTTTTCGCGCTTGCCTCGCTGGCGGGGCTGCTGGTCGATGCTTCGAACCAGACCAGTCAGAGCTTCGGACGAGTCCGGCATTCGGACAGGGTGATCGAGATCGCCCAGCAGGCGATGGCCGATTTGCGCGAGGCCGAATCCGGGCAGCGCGGTTTCATTCTGACGCATGACCCCGCGTTTGCCCGCTCCTTTGCGGAGCGCATGGCCAGTTCCAGACGCAACATCGCACAGGTGGTGGCGCTGACGGCGGACAATCCGCTCCAGCACGCCCGTGCAGGGACGATCAGCGGCCTGATATCGCAACGCGGGGTCGGCCTGCGCGAACCGCTCGCGCTCAGTCGTCGCGGCAGGTTCGAGGACGCCGTCGCGATCATTGCCAGCGGGCGGGGGCGCGACCTGGCGGACGCCATCACGGTGCGGGCGCAAGCTTTCCTCGAAGAGGAACGCGTCCTTCAAACGAATCGTACCACCGCAGCGGACCAGCGACTCGCGCGCGGCAAGCAACTCGCGCTGATCGGGGCGTCGGTCGTAGCGCTGCTCGTCGCGATCAGCTTCGCGTTGCTGATCCGCAGCATCCGCCGCCCGCTCGGTACGATGACCCAAGCGATGACCGATCTTGGCCAGGGCGAAAAGGTGCGGATCGACACCGCGATGGGATCCACCGAATTCACCCGGCTGGCCACCGGCTATAATGTCATGGCGGACCGGCTCGAGGATGCGCTGGCCGAACAGGCGACCAGCGAGCGGCATCTCCAGATCGCCAATGCCGAGCTCCACACCAACGGCGCGATGCTGCAGGAACGCGGCGAGGTGATCGAATTGCTGGGGGCGATGGCGCACCGGATGCACGCGGCGCGCACCGATGACGAACTGGCGCAGATCATCTGCGTGTTCGTCCCGCGCGTTTTGCCCGAGCTTCCCGGCGCGTTGTACGCGCATAACCATTCGCGCAACTTGCTGGTCCCGATCGCCAGTTGGGGCGGACTGGAGGTCCCGCAAGACGGTTTCGCGCCGGACCAGTGCTGGGCGCTGCGACGCGGCCAGAGCCATTGTGTGAGCGAAGCGGGCGGCGATATCGTTTGTGGCCATGCCGATGTCCCGGACCTGTATCACTGCGAGCCGCTGCTCGCAGGGGGCGAGGTCATCGGCGTGCTCTATCTGCAAGGCGCGCTGAACAAGGAGAGTCGCTTCTCGCTGCGGGTCCTCACCGAAAACATCTCCTCGGCGCTGGTCAATCACCGGCTTCAGCGCAGTCTGCGCGAGCAGACCATCCGCGATCCGCTGACGGGCTTGTTCAACCGGCGCTACATGGAAGAAGCGCTGACGCTGGAAATCGCGCGCGCCAGCCGCTCGGACGCACCGTTGAGCCTGGTGATGTGCGACATCGATCATTTCAAACGCTTCAACGACGAATACGGGCATGATGCCGGTGATATCGTCCTGCAGGCGGTTGCCGGCGTGATGCGCAGTCGCTTCCGCGATGGCGACGTCGTCTGCCGCTATGGTGGCGAGGAATTCACCGTGATCGCGCCGGGAACCAGCGCCGAGGCGTTGATGGGCCGAGTCAACGACGTCCGCCAGGCGATCAGTGACCTTACCCTTCATCGCAATGGCAGTACGCTGGGCTCCACCAGCATGTCCTTCGGCATCGCCACCTGGAACAAGACGATGGCACGCGACGGATTGACGCTGATGCAGGCGGCCGACAGCGCGCTCTATCAGGCAAAGCGCGAGGGGCGGAACCGCGCGTTGATCAGCAGGATCGCGGCGTAGCATCCGGTCTGCACTAGGGGACCGCGATCCCGCCGGTCACCAGAAACACCAGCCCAGCCGCACCCCCGCCGAACGCAAGCGCCACCAGCAGCGACAGTATCCCCGCGACGATCGACCCCGAGCGCCGCTTGTTGAACGCTCCGCGCTTGCCCGGCTTCCCCAGCTTGAGTTCGATATAGCCGGCAGCGCCCCCGCCGAGCACCGTCATCACCAGCGTTATCGCCGCCCCGGCAAGCGTCTGGACGCCGATCGCGACCGGGAACAGCAGCGCGAACGGTGCCGCCATCGCGAAGGCCGCGAGCAGTTTGGCACGGTCGACCTGCGCGCGCGCGACCGGCGCGACGCTGAGCAGGTCGGGCGCATCCTCCGCCGATACGGTCAGCCAGGCGAAGCTGCCGACGAGCTGGCTGGTGATGAGCACGCTTGCGAAAGCGAGCGCCGCGGGGATCGGCAGCGCGTGCCGTCCGCCGACCAGTCCGAGGAACAACGGCACCAGATAGATCAGCCGGAGCACGATCTGGAACGCGAGTGCCGGGTCGCGCACGAGCAGCGTCCATTCCTTGGCGAACACCGTGCGCGTCAGCCCGGGGTGGAACAGCCGTCCACTCGCGCGCCCGCTCGGGCGGCTGCGCGACACGGTGGCACTGCCGTCGAGAAAGCCCGACAGGAACGCGCGTTCGAGTGTTGCGCCCGCAGCGGCGAACGCGGCAACCCCGACGCCGAGCACCACGAGAATCGCGAACGGGTCACCGAGCGCGGCATGGCCGGGGAGCGCACTGATTCCCGAGGTGCCGATCCGTGCGGCGCGTAACCGATCGAACAGTGCCGCAAAGGTCCCCGTCCGGCCTTCGTCATGCGGCAGCAATTGCGTGACGAGAAACAGCGCGCCACCCAGCACCGCTGCGACGACTTGCCCGACGGTCCGCGCCGCACGCGGGCCGACGAGCCGCGCGATCGCCAGCGTCAGCGCAAGGCCGAGCGCGGCGGCGACGAGCGCGAGTGCGATCAGCAGCGCGACCAGCCCGAGCAAGCGCGGATGCCCGAAGATCGCGACCGGCAGCACGATCGGCAACAGCAAGGCTGCATAGGTCAGCGCGATCGTGGCGGCGATGCCGAGCAGCTTCGCCAGCAACACGCTGCGCCCCGGGATCGGCGCGGACAGCAGCAATGGCAGGTCGCCGCGTTCGTACAGCGTTCGCTGGCTGCCGATCATCGCCTGCGCGGTCATGAAGGTGAGCCCGAGCACGCTGACCGCAAGCACCCCGATCATCGCCTCGGGCGGGACCGGGATCGGCGTGTGGCGGAGCGCCCAGCCGGTGAGGCACCCGATCGCGAGCCAACTGGCGAGCAGCAGATAGCCGATCCACCGCGCTGCCCCGCGCGTCGCACGCGAGCGGAAGGCGAGGCGGAGTTCGTGCAGCGCGAGCCAGCCGAAACTCCCGGCGGGCACGATCGTCATGGCGCGACCGGCGCTGCGACCGAAGCCGGGCTGGTCAGGCGGATGAACGTGTCCTCCAGCGTCATCCCCGCGGTCCCCGCACGGTCGCGCAGATCCTGCAGCGTGCCCTCCGCCAGCAATCTACCGCCCGCGATGATCCCGATCCGGTCCGCCATCCGCTCGGCGACCTCAAGAATATGTGTGGTGACGATCACGGTCTTGCCCGCATCGACCTGCGCGCGCAGCGCATCCTTCACCAGTCGCGCCATCGTAGCATCGAGCCCGGTCAGCGGTTCGTCGAGGATCAGCAGCCGTGGATCGTGGATCAGCGCGCCCGCGAGCGCGACCTTCTGCTTCATGCCGCGGGAGAACCCCTCGCAGCGGGTATCGCGCTGTTCCCACAGGTCGAGCCATTGCAGCAGCCGGTCGGCTTCGGCGGCGGCATGGGCCGGGTCCATCCGCCACAGCCCGGCGACGAAGGCGAGATATTCCAAGGGGGTGAGCTTGTCGTAGAGCATCGCCTCGTCGGGCAGCCAGGCGGTGATCGCCTTGGCGCCGAGCGGATCGCGCTGTGTGTCGATCCCGAAGATCTCGATCGATCCCGCGTCGGGCGCGGCAAGACCTGCGACCATCCGCAAGGTCGTCGTCTTCCCCGCGCCGTTCGGCCCAAGCAAGGCGTATAGTTCTCCCGCCGCGATATCGAGGTCGAGGCCTTCGATGACGGGCTTGTCGAAGCTCTTCGCAAGCCCCCGGATGCGCAGCGCGGATGTCGTCATCTGTCCTGTTTACGCAATACACCGATCTCGTCCAGCGGATTGCCCGCGCGGGGGTTTGCGTCGGGGGGGCTTGCGGCTAGAGCGACGTGCGATGCCGATCCAAGATCCGACCCTTCCCGACTTTTCGGACGCTCTGCTCGATCAGCCCGCCGCCGGGCGGATCGTCGACGGGCAGCACCGCTTTCCGGTGCGCGTCTATTTCGAGGATACCGACCTTTCGGGGATCGTCTATCACGCGAACTATCTGCGCTACATGGAGCGCGCGCGCTCCGACATGCTGGTGCGCGCCGGGATCGACCAGCGCGCGCATCAGGAGGCGGGCGGGGGTGCCTATGCGGTCACCGCCTTGGCGATCCGCTACCGCGCGCCAGCACGGCTCGACGATGCGCTGATTATTATCACACAATTACAACAAATTCGTGCAGCGTCGGTTGATATTCATCAGCAGGTCATGTTGGGTGCCCAGATACTTACCGAAGCCGATGTCACCGCGGCACTGGTTTCGCCCGGCGGACGCCCGCTCCGCCAGCCCAAGGCATGGGTGACCGCGTTTCGGCAGGTGATGGGCGACATGCGAAGCGATCAGGGGAAATGACGTCGTGAACGAGATGATGCTGAATACCGACGCCGCGAGCATGTCGCCGATCGCGTTGTTCCTCCAGGCCGATATCGTCGTGAAGGGAATCATGATCGGGCTGTTGCTCGCGAGCGTGTGGACCTGGGCGATCATCATCGGGTTCGTCGCCAAGCTCAGCGGGATCCGCCGCAAGGTCGGCACGTTCGAAAAGGCATTCTGGAAGGCGGACGATATCGACGCCTTTTACAAGGAGCATGTCGACAGCAAGCTGCCGATCGCACGCGTGTTCGTCGCAGGCGTCGCGGAATGGCGGCGGTCGACGGTCGGCGGGCAAGTCGATCGCGGGGCGACGCGCGAACGGCTTGCGACGGCAATGGGCGCGTCGGTCGCAAACGAGATCGACATCCTGTCGGACCGGCTCAACATTCTGGCGACGATCGGCTCGGTCGCGCCGTTCGTCGGGCTGTTCGGCACGGTTTGGGGGATCATGCGCAGCTTCACGGGGATTGCACAGGCGCAGAACACTTCGCTCGCGGTCGTCGCGCCGGGGATCGCGGAAGCGCTGTTCGCGACCGCGATCGGCCTGTTCGCCGCCATCCCCGCGGTGATCGCGTACAACCGCTTAAGCCACGGCATCAACCGGGTCGAGGCGCGGCTCAACCGCTTTGCCGACGGGTTCCACGCGACGCTCAGCCGGCAGCTCGAGAGCGAGGGTCGGCGCTAAGCGATGGCGATGAACCTCCCCTCGCAGCGCGGGCGCGGTCGGCGCGCACCGATGGCCGACATCAACGTCACCCCGATGGTCGACGTGATGCTCGTGCTGCTGATCATCTTCATGGTCACGGCACCCTTGCTGACCGCGGGCGTGCCGGTGAACCTGCCCGACAGCCGGGCCAAGGCGCTCGACCAGGACCAGAAGCCGATCGAGATCTCGATCGACAATGAAGGCCAGGTCTTCGTCGAGAAGGATCTGGTCGGCGACGCGATGTTGCCCGACATCCTGTCGCAGCTCGCCGCCAAGGGCGATGCCGCCAAGCCGCCGCAGGTGTTCCTGCGCGCGGATACCAAGCTCGATTACGGCAAGGTGATGCGCGTGATGGGCGAGCTCAATCGCGCCGGGCTCAACCGTGTGGCGCTGGTGACGGTCAGCCAGGACGGCAACTGAGATGGACGGGCGGATGACCCGTAGCGAGGGGATCGCGCTAGGCGTGGCCGCGCTCGGCCATGTCGTGCTGTTCGCGATCCTGTCGCTGAGCTGGAACGCCGCCAAGCTGCCCCCGCCCGCCAATCAGCCGATCGACGTGTCGCTGGTCGATAACGTCGCGCTCGAGCAGACCGCGCCGCCCGCAGCCGAGCCGCCCGCGCAATCCGCCGCGCCCGACGCCGGCCCGCCCGAGGACGCCGCGCCCCCGGCTGAGGAAGCGCCGGCCGCGCCTGCGCCCGAGCCGGTGCCGGCCCCAGTGCCAAAGCCGCAACCCAAGGCAGAACCCAAGGCAGAACCAAAGCCCCAACCCAAACCGGTGCCGAAGCCGGTCCCGCAGCCCAAGCCCGAACCGAAGCCGGTCCCCAAACCCGTTCCGGTGCCCAAGCCGCAACCCAAACCCAGGCCCGAACCAAAGGCCGAAGCCAAGCCGAGCAAGGCCGACCTCGCCAGGGAGGCGCAGGAGAAGGCCGCGCAAGCCAAGGCTGCGCAGGCGAAGGCCAATGCCGCGGCCAAGGCCGTCGCGGACGCCAAGGCCGCGAAAGCCGCCGCCGCAGCATCGGCGGCAGCGGCGGCAAAGGCGGCAGCGGCCAAGAGTGCGGTGGCCAAGGGCAATGGCACGAACGCCAAGTCGACCAAGGCGCGCGCCACCGGATCGCTGCTCGACGACGATTTCCGCAAGGGCCTGACGCAAAGCCCGAGCAAGGCGAAGGCATCCGACGCCGCCCCCGGCGCGACAATGAACGCGCAGGCCGCCGCCGATATCGGCTCCGCGATCCGGCGGCAGGTCCAGCCGTGCGCGGATCGCCAGCCCAATCCGGGGCCTGGCGCATCGCGGATCATCGTGACGATCCGGCTGCAGCTCAACCGCGACGGCTCGCTCGCCGGGCGACCGACGGTGGCGGACGATCATGGCGGGGTCGATGACGAGAATCGCCGTTATGTCGACGTGGTCGATCGCAATGCGATCGCCACCTTCACGGGGTGTGCGCCGCTGCGCGGTCTGCCGCCCGAACTTTATGACGTGCCGCGCGGGTGGAAGACGTTTATCCTGCGCTACAAACTTCCGGGCTGAGGAACTGCCGATGCTTCCCAAGACGATGCTCAAGACCCTGCTGGCCGCGTCCGGTGCCGCGCTGATCGCCGGGACCGCGGCGGCGCAGGACGCGCCCGCGCCGCAACCGGCACCTGTTGCCCCAGCGGGTGCTGCCAATCCCCAACAACAGGGCGAACTCGTCGTCGACGTGGTCGGCGGGATCGCGGCACCGCTCGGGATCGCGATTCCGACGATGCCGACGACCGAGCCGGTCGATACGCCGGCCGGACGCACCGATGCGCTCGGCGTCCAGCTTTCGAAGATCATTTCGACCGACCTGCGCAATTCGGGGCTGTTCAAACCGCTCGAAGCGGGCGTCAAGCCGGTCGCCTTCTCCGAAGTGACCGCACCGACGTTCGAATATTGGACCGGCGCCGGGGCCTCGGCGCTGGTGCAGGGCTATGTCCGCGCGACCGGCGACGGGACGCTGACGGTCGGTTGCTATCTCTACGACGTCACCTCGCGCAACGAGATCGCGCGGCAGGGCTTCGTCGTCCCGCCGAGCGACTGGCGCCGCGCAGGCCACAAATGCGCGGACATGGTCTATTCCAAGCTGACCGGCGAAGGCCCGTATTTCGACAGCCGCGTCGTCTATGTCTCCGAGACCGGCCCCAAGGGTCGCCGCATCAAGCGCCTCGCGATCATGGACCAAGATGGCGAGAACCACCGCTTCCTGACCAACGGCCAGGCGATCGCGCTGACCCCGCGGCTGTCGCCCGACCAGCGCTCGATCGTGTACATGAGCTATCTCAACGATCGGCCGGCGATCTATGTCTATGATCTGGCGTCGGGGCGGCAGCGGCTGCTGGTCGGCAATACGGATCTGACGTTTGCGCCAAGAGTTTCGCCCGACAGCCGCTGGGTGCTGTTCTCGATGGCGCGGTCGAGCAATACCGATATCTACCGCGTACCCTTGAGCGGCGGCACGCCGCAGCGCCTGACCACCTCGACCGCGATCGACACCGGCGGCACCTATTCGCCCGACGGCAGCCGGATCGCGTTCGAGAGCGATCGTTCGGGGACGCAGCAATTGTACGTGATGAACGCGGACGGATCGCAGCAGCAGCGGATCAGCTTCGGCTCGGGCCGCTATGCGACCCCGGTGTGGAGCCCGCGCGGCGACCTGATCGCGTACACCAAGATCGGGGGATCGTTCCGCATCGGGGTGATGAGCCCGGCGGGTGGCAACGAGAAACTGCTGACCGACGGGTCGCAGGACGAGGGCCCGAGTTGGTCGCCCAATGGTCGCGTGCTGATGTTCTTCCGCTCGTCCGGCGGCGGCAGCGGCAAGGCCGATCTGTGGTCGGTCGATCTGACCGGAGTCAACGTGCGGCGCGTGCCGACCGTGCTCGATGGATCCGATCCGGCCTGGGGACCGTTACGCCCTTAATATCGATTTCCAACTGTAAGCCGGTCGATTGTTTAATCATGTCGTGTAACCGGATGTGTTCGTTCCCAATCCCCAAGGAGAAAACCCGATGGCAAAAGTAACGACCTCGATCCTGATCGCGACCGCGCTGCTCGCAACCGCAGCGTGCAGCAAGAAGCGCCCCGCCGTGATCCCGCCCGCACCGAGCGATACCGCACCGGTCGACCCCAACGCAGGCAATAACGGCGCGATCGTCCCCGGTTCGCGTGCGGACTTCGAGCGTTCGGTCACGAGCAACACCGTCAACTTCGCGCTCGACAGCTATGACATCGACGGCTCGGCGCGCGCGATCCTCGACAGCCAGGCGGCGTGGCTGGCGAAATATCCGAACGTGACGGTCAGCCTCGAAGGCCATTGCGACGAGCGCGGCACGCGTGAGTACAACCTCGCGCTGGGCGACCGCCGCGCCAATTCGGCGAAAAACTATCTCGCGGCGCGCGGTGTCGCGGCGGGGCGGATCTCGACGATCAGCTACGGCAAGGAACGCCCGCTTGCGCTCGGGTCGGATGATCAGAGCCTCGCGCAGAACCGTCGCGCGGTGACGATCGTTCTGAACTGATCCTTCTCGCGGTTCGGTTGGGAAGGGCGGTGTCCGCAGGGACGCCGCCCTTTTTTTGTGCGCTCGCTGTTGCGGGGGGGCGCGCGGTTTCCGCCATCCGTTCGCCCTGAGCGCAGTCGAAGGGCCCGCGTTGCGCTGGGGGCTTCGACTGCGCTCAGCCCGAACGGGGCGGGGAAAGCCCGCGTTCCCCCCACCCACCCGTCATCCTGAAACGAGTTCAGGATGACGGCACGTTTGAACCCATCGGCACCCCAGTGCCTGATTGCCTCTCACCCCGTAATGATATAAATATGATATCATAATAACGGGAGGTACGAATGGCCGAGTCGCTCGAACGCAACACCGCACTCACCTTGTCGCACGAACGCTCTGCGCAAACCTCTAACGGCTATGTCATGCTGCTGGTGATCGTCGCCGCGCTCGCGTGCGCGGGGTTCGGCATCAGCGAAATCGACGAGTCCGATCTTGGCGGGATCCTCATTGCGGTCGGCGCGCTCGTCACCGCGTTCGTCGCAGGCGGTTTCTACATGCAGCAGCCCAATCAGGCGACCGCGATTACCTTGTTCGGCGCGTATATAGGCACCGATCGCGTCACGGGCTTACGCTGGGTGCTGCCGTGGCTGTGGCGCAAGCAGGTGTCGCTGCGCGCGAACAACATGATTTCGGAGCGGTTGAAGGTCAACGACCTGCGCGGCAACCCGATCGAGATCGCCGCGCAAGTCGTGTGGCGCGTCACTGATACCGCGCAGGCGCTGTTCGACATCGACGATTACAAGGCGTTCGTGATCGTCCAGATCGAGGCGGCGGTGCGGACGATCGGCGCGCGCTATCCCTATGACGATTACGAGCATCAGGAAGTGACGCTGCGCGGCAATCACGACCAGGTCGCGCAGGAACTCCGCGCCGAGCTGATCGCGCGGCTGGTGACGGCGGGGATCACGGTCGACGAATGCGGCTTTACGCATCTGGCCTACGCGCCTGAGATCGCGGGTGCGATGCTGCGGCGGCAACAGGCGCAGGCGGTGGTCGCGGCGCGCGCGACGCTGGTCGAGGGCGCGGTCGGAATGGTCGAGATGGCGCTTGACCTGTTGTCGGCGAAGGGCGTGGTCGAACTGGACGACGAGCGCCGCGCGGCGATGGTGTCCAATTTGATGGTCGTGCTGTGCGGCGAGCGCGATACGCAGCCGGTCGTCAACGCCGGCTCGCTGTACCAATAGGCGCGAACGGATGGCGGATCCCCCCGCGAAGAAGGCGTTCGCGCTCCGGCTCGACCCCGCATTGCATGCGGCGGTCGAACGGCTCGCTGCGGGCGAGCTGCGCAGCGTCAACGCGCAGGTCGAATGTCTGCTGCGCGAGGCGCTGGCGCGACGCGGGGTCAAGCTCGACGCGCCCAACCCGCCGCGGCGGGGACGGCCACGGAAGGAAGATGGCGATGCGTGATGCAGAAGACGGCTATTGGTTCGTACCCAAGGCGTTCGGGATCGGCGCGACCCCGGTGACGTGGCAGGGGTGGGCGCTGACGCTGGGGTTCGCGGTGCTGGCGGTCCTCGACATGACGCTGATGCCGGACCGGGTTGCGCGGGTCGGCGTGCTGCTCGCGTTGCTGCTGCTGTTCACGCTCATCGCGATCCGCAAGACGCGTGGCGGTTGGAGCTGGCATTGGGGTCGGCGGAGGTAGCGGCACCACCCCGACCTTTGGCCCGCGCCTTACCCCAACGCCGCGTCCAGCAATTTCGCCAGCCGCAACCCGCCGCGCTCGACCTCGAGCCGCGCGACCGGCACCAGCTTGGCGATCGTCGCCTCGTCGAGCTTCACCCGCTCCGGGGTCGGCGCGCACGGGTCTGCCATCACGCTTGCATAGGTCACGTCATGCGCGACCTGCCAGCTTTCACGGCTCCAGTCGGTGACGGTCCCTGCCGCGACCTTCGCCCGCATTGCGGGGGCATAACGACGGACAAGCGATGGTCCCGACGTGATCGCACGCTCGGCCAGCAAGCCGTCCCACACCGAATGCAGGTTGAGTTTTGGCGGACCATAGCTGTCATAGGTCGCCTTGACGTCGTTGCCGCCCTTGTCGTCCTTCTCGCCAGCGTGAAGCGGCTGATGGAGATCGCCGACGAAGTGGATCAGGAAGACGAGCGCCTCGAGCTTGTCCTTCTGCGCGGCGTGGCGGTTCCTGAGCGTCGCGACGTCGCGGGTGATCTGCGCCGAGACGCAATTGCCGTCCTTGCACGCCTCGGTCAGCGAGAAGGGGCGGCAGATGTTCACGTCCTGATAGTGCCACGTATAGGCATAACCGAAGCGGGGCTTGCCGTCGGCGCCCTTGATCGGCTTGACGCAATCCGCCCAGGTGCTCGCATCCGCCATCGTCCCCGCCTTGCACGTAGGCGTATCGAGCAGCGCCTGTTGCTTGAGCAACCGACGGATCGCGACGCGGGTCTGCGGGCGGACGTTGGCCTCGGCGATCCGCGCGACGGTCTGGTGGCCATATTCCCAGTAAGCGCTGGCCGGCGTGGCGCTGGCCACGGCAAACAGGGTGGCGGCAGCGACAAGCGCTGGGCGAACGCGACGGAGACTGGTCATGAGCCGCGCTTTAGGCGTCTGACGGGGTTGGCGAAAGCGGGAATGCTGGCGGGATGGGCCGGTATGGCTACGGCATCACGCGCCGCATGAACGCATCGAACAGCGGGACCGTGAAGGCTGTGTCACCATGCGCAGGGCTGTACAGCATCCCCTTGGCGATCAAGCTGTTGCGCGTCGGCGCGACGCTCGACACCTTGACGCCGAGCGCTTCCGCGACGTCGCCCGAGCGGTGCGGCCCCGGCCCGAGCGTCGCCATCCCGCGCAGATAGCGCTTTTCAGCCGGGGTCAGCCGGTCGAATCGCACCCGGAAGAAGCTCGAATCGAGCTCTGCCAGCGCACTTTGCGTCGCCGCGGCGACATCCTGCGCCGTAATTGGCGAGGCATCCGCCGCATCCCAGCTGTGCTTGCCCCACTCCTGCAGGAAATAGGGATAGCCCTGCGTCTCCGCCGCGATCGCGTCGAGCGCAGCGGCATCGATCGCCTCTTCCTCGCGCTCTACCGGCAAGCGGATCGCAGCGCGTGCAGCGTCCGCTTCAAGCGGGCCGACCGCGACGAATTCGAACAGCCGCTCGGCATAGGATTTGGCGCGGCCCATCTGCCCGAGCAATTGCGGCAGTCCCGCACCGAGCATCGTCACCGGCAACTGCTTCTGGCTCGCGCGGTGGAGCGCGCTGATCAGCGCGGCGAGCTGTTCCTCCGGGACATATTGCAGTTCGTCGATCACGAGGATCATCGCCGAACCCCGTTCCTTCGCCGCTTCTCCCACCGCGACGATCAGGTCGGCGAGATCCGTCTCGAGATCACCGCTGTCGGCGAGGCCCGCCTCGGGCTCGAAATCGAGCGCGACTTCGAGATCGTCGAACTTGACCTTGAGTTGCGCGAAACCCGCAAGGGCGCGCAGTGCCCGCGTCACGCCGGCGGTCGCCTGTTTCATCCGGTCGAGCCTGAGCAATGCCGCGCGGAGTGCCGGCACGAGGATTCCCGGAAGCGAGCGGTTCTCGGGGGCCTCGATCGTGACGACCGTCATCCCTTCGCCTTCCGCCGCGTCGCGCATCGAGGACAGCAACACGGTCTTTCCGACCCCGCGCAGCCCGTAGAGGATGCTCGGGCGCGCGGCCCGCCCTGCGCGAATCCGGTCGAGCGCGACGGCATTGCGGTCGAGCAGTGCGGCACGTCCCGCGAGTTCGGGCGGCGGGGTCCCGGCACCGGGAGCGAAAGGGTTGCGGCGGGGATCCATAGTAATGTTATCGGATATTATCGAATTTCTGTAAACTCGCTAATGTCGCTTGATATGCGTTGCGCGTGGGTCAGTCCTCGAACACCCAGATCTCGCGCCCACCCTCGGACGAAAGCCGCGCGCGGTACATGCCGGGGGTGGTGAAATGCCATGCCGCACTGCCGTCGGGTGCGGCGACGATCACGCCGCCGGTGCCGCCCATCGCGCGCACTTCGTCGAGCACCGCCTTCGCCGCGTCGGCCACCGGCTCTCCACCGATCCGCGCGCGGGCGCAGATTTCGTGCGCCACGCCGACGCGGATGAAGAATTCGCCCGAGCCAGTGCACGATATTGCGCCCGCGCGATCGTCGGCATAGGTGCCCGCGCCGATCAGCGGTGAATCGCCGATCCGGCCCCAGCGTTTACCGGTCACGCCGCCGGTCGAGGTGGCGGCGGCGACGTGGCCGTGCGAATCGCATACGACCGCGCCGACCGTGCCGTATTTCATGTCGACGTCGAACGCGCCGCCACCCGCCAACATCTCCTCCAATTGCGCGCGGCGTTCGGGGAGGACGAGCCAGTCCTGCGTCGCCGCCTCGCAGCCCTGTTCGCGCGCGAAAATATCCGCGCCTGCGCCGCTGAGCAGCACGTGCGGGCTGTGCGCCATCACCGCGCGGGCAAGCGACACGGGATTGCGCGTCGCGGTGACGCCAGCGACCGAACCGGCGCCCCGGTCGCGCCCGTCCATGATCGCGGCGTCGAGTTCGGCGATCCCGTCGTGCGTCAGCGCGGCACCGCGGCCCGAATTGAAATGCGGATCGTCCTCCAGCACGCGCACCGCCGCCTCGACCGCATCGATCGCGCTGCCCTCCGCCGAAAGCACCGCCGCGCCCGCATCCAGCGCGCGACCCAGCGCCGCTTCCGCGCCCTCGACCTGTGCCGGTGTAAGTGTGTCGCGCGTCATTTGCCCGGCACCGCCGTGGAGCATCAGGGTCCAGCTCATATTATGTGTTCCTTGCGAGCAAAGGGGCGCAGCCCGATCAGCGGGCGAAGCCAGCCGATCCGTCGCCCGATCAGATAGAAGAGCCAGCACCCGCCGATCGTCGCGACGACGAGCAGCGCGAATTCGGCGATCGGAGGCAGCCGGAACGGGAGCAACGCGCCCTCGACCCCGACGATGATCGTCTGGTGGATCATGTAGAAGGGAAACACCGCCTCGGTCAGCGTCCGCCGCCAGCGCAGGTCGAAATTGAGGAAGCGGTCGGCGATTCCGATCAGCGCGACGATCGTGCTCCAGCCATGCACCGGGCGCGCCACCGCGAACACCGTGCCGAACGGCGCGGCGGGGTGTGCCAGTCCCGGCCAGCGCCATTCGATCCCCGCCGACACCGCATAGCTGACGAGCGCGACGATCAGTGCGACGGGCCACCAGCGGTGGATCGCCGCGAGCGCAGGCGGCGAGCCCGCTAGTGCGAAGCCGAACAGGAAGCCGGGCAGATATTGCGCGTGCGACACGGCATCGCGGATCAGGTCGTTGGTCGGGCCCTTGCCGGGGAACAGCCACACGCTGACGATCACCAGCCATGCCATCGGCAGCAGCCACACCAGCACGGTCCCGAACACCCAGTCGAACCCGCGCTGGAGGCTGCGCCGCCCGACCAGCACGACGCCGAGCACGAGCAGCATCGTATAGAGCCAGAGATAGCCGACGAACCACAGATGCTGCCAATTGGGCAGCGGCAGCCCGCGCACACGCGCGAAGCGGAAATAATCGTGGAGCAGGAAATACCCGAAGTCATGGCCGTAGCCGCGCTGCGTGGTCAGCTCGATCCACGGCTGGACGGGGACGATGACGAGCACGCCGAACAGCAACGGCACCAGCAGCCGCCACGTCCGGTTGCGCGCGAACCGCGCCGCGCCATGCCCGCGCGCGAGCAACGCGCGGCTGGCATAGCCCGACACGACGAACAGCAGCAGCAACCGCCAGCTGTTGAGCGCGAGCATCGGCACCGCGACCCAGGGAAGCGGGTGCGCGGTCTTGGCGTGATAGCCCCAGGGGACGAACACCATGCCGATATGGTAGAAGATGAGCAGGCCGAACGCGCCGATTCGCAGCCAGTCCAGACCATAATGCCGTTCCATCGGGCTTCCCTTAGCCGATGATCGCGCTTTGGCCAGCGCGTGCGGGACGGTGCCGCCGCTTTCGCGCGGCAAAAGGTTCCCGTCTCGCGATTGAGCCGCTATATCAGCCGCACAGCGAAGGAAACTCTCCCCCATGTCCCTACGTCCGTGGCGCGATATCATGCGTCGTCAGTCCCGCCAGATCATGGTCGGCAATGTCCCCGTCGGCGGTGATGCGCCCGTCACCGTCCAGACGATGACCAACACGCCCACCAGCGACCCGCGCGCGACGATCGACCAGATCCGCCGCTGCGAGGATGCCGGCGTCGATCTGATCCGCGTCTCCTGCCCGGACGTGGAAAGCACCGCCGCGCTCAAGCAGATCGTCCGCGCGAGCCGAGTGCCGATCATCGCGGACATCCACTTCCATTATAAGCGCGCGCTGGAAGCAGCGGACGCAGGCGCCGCCTGTTTGCGGATCAACCCGGGCAACATCGGCTCCGCATCGCGCGTCCGCGAAGTGATCGATGCCGCCAAGTCGAACGGCTGCGCGATCCGGATCGGCGTCAACGGCGGTTCGCTCGAGAAGCATCTGCTCGAGAAATACGGCGAGCCGTGCCCGGATGCGCTGGTCGAATCCGCGATGGATCACATCAAGATCCTGCAGGACCACGATTTCCACGAGTTCAAGGTCGCGGTGAAGGCGTCCGACTTCTTCCTCGCGGTCGCCGCCTATCATCAGCTCGCGGAGCAAGTCGATTGCCCGCTGCATCTCGGCATTACCGAGGCGGGCGGGTTCGTCGGCGGGACGGTCAAGTCGTCGATCGGGATCGGGTCGCTGCTGTGGGCCGGGATCGGTGACACGATCCGCGTCTCGCTCTCGGCCGAGCCCGAGGACGAAGTCCGCGTCGGGTTCGAGATCCTCAAGGCGCTCGGCATCCGCAACCGCGGCGTGCGCGTGGTGTCGTGCCCGTCGTGCGCGCGGCAGGGGTTCGACGTGATCCGCACCGTGCAGGCTCTGGAAGAGCGGCTTCAGCATATCCGCACGCCGATGTCGCTGTCGGTGCTCGGCTGCGTCGTCAACGGCCCCGGCGAAGCGCGCGAGACCGACATCGGGCTGACCGGTGGCGGCAACGGCAAGCACATGGTGTATCTGTCGGGCGTGACCGACCACACGGTCAACAGCGAGGATATGCTCGAGCACATCGTCAAGCTGGTCGAGGACAAGGCCGCGGCGATCGAAGCGCATGATGCGGCGCTGGCGGCGGCGGTGCCGGTACCCGTGGCGGCGGAATAGGTCCTGTGGTACATGTCAGGTCTCGGGAGGCCTGACATGACCTATCATGCCAAAGTGATCGCTGGCGGTACGATTGCCATCCCTCCGGAACTCCTTGCGGAATTGGGGATCAAGGAAGGCGACTCGCTGGTGATCGAACGGGCGGAGGATGGCGGCTTGATCGTCAAGACCTACGCGCAGATCGTCAAAGAGGTGCAGCGTACGTTTCGCGCCATGCTCCCGCCCGACTATAGCGGCAGCATGGTCGATGAACTGATCGCGGAACGGCGCGCGGAAGCCGCACGCGAAGAGGCCGACCTCGAAGAATGGATGCGGACGCACCAAGCGCAATGAGCGTAGTTATGGATGCGTCCGCGGTCCTTGCGATCCTCTTTGGGGAACGTGGCGCGGACGTGGCGGCCGCTTCGGCACGTGGCGCACGACTGTCCACGGTCAATCTCACCGAAATTCTAGAGAAGATCGCGCGCAGGACAGGCACGTGCGACGCGGTACTGCCGACACTTGCCGAACTGAAGATCGACATCGTTCCGTTCGATCAGCATCAGGCGCGCCTGGCGGCTGATCTCAAGCCCCGAGTTGGCAAGAATGACTCGTTTGCCGATCGTGCCTGCCTGTCTCTCGCGCTTGCTTCCGCGCTGCCGGTCGTTTCGGCTGATCGGGCCTGGGCCGACCTCGATATCGGAGTCGATATCCGCATGATCCGGTAATCCGCTTCTGCGTCATAGGTGACGTTGGTGGCGCTGCTCGCTATGGGGCGACGATGCGGTCTGTTTCCTCATCGTTGGCCTTCTCCGTCGCCGCGATGGGAATTGCCACCTATTCGGCGATGGACGTCCTGATGAAGGGCCTCAGCATCACCAGCGGCGCGTATAGCGCGGTGCTGTGGCGCTCGTTCGTCGGGGTCATGCTGCTCGGCACGGTATTCCTGCTCAAGCGGCGGCGCTTCCCGGGGCGGGCGGCGTTGAAACTTCATGCGCTGCGCGGGGCGACCGGCGGGATCTCGGTGCTGCTGTTCTTCTGGGGGCTGGTTCGCGTGCCGATGGCGCAGGGCGTCGCGCTGACCTTCCTCGCACCGTTGATCGCCTTGTTCTTCGCCGCCGTGCTGCTCGGCGAGACGATCCGGCGCGCGGCGATCCTCGGATCGGTGATCGCGAGCCTCGGCGTCCTCGCGATCGCGGCGGGGGAAGTGCAGGCGCATGCCTCGACGGCGCATGTGCTCGGCTCGCTCGCGATCTTCGCGGCGTCGATCTTCTATGCGTATTCGCTGATCCTGCTGCGGCAACAGGCGCAGGTCGCCGATCCGCTTGAGGTCGCCTTGTTCACCAGCATCGTGCTCACCGGACTGTTGCTCGTCGGCGCCTGGTGGTTCGCCGCAGTCCCGAGCGTGGCGCAACTCCCCGCGATCGGCGGGGCGGCGGTGCTCGGGTCGATCTCGGCGATCGCGCTGGCGTGGGCGTACAGCCATGCCGAGGCGCAGGTGCTCGCCCCGGTCGAATATACCGCGTTCGTCTGGGCCGGGATGTTCGGCTGGTGGGTGTTCGACGAGCGCGTCTCACTCTACACCCTCGCCGGCGCGGCCCTCATCATCGCGGGCTGCATCTTCGCCATTCGCGGCACCGCCGCTCCCGCACCCCAGACCGAGGCCGCCGCATGATCGAAATCCGCCCCGCCACCGCCGACGATGTCGCGCTGATCCTGCATTTCGTCCATGAACTCGCCGAGTTCGAGCGCGCCGCCGACAAGGTCGTCGCGACCGAGCCGTTGCTCCACGACGCCCTGTTCGGCGCGCATCCCGCGGCCGAAGCCGCGATCGCATCGTTAAACGGGAAGCCGGTCGGGATGGCGCTGTTCTTCCACAATTTCTCGACCTGGACCGGGTGGCGCGGGCTGTATCTCGAGGATCTCTACGTCACGCCGGAAGCGCGCGGCAGCGGGGTGGGCAAGGCGTTGCTCCAGCATCTCGCGGGTCTTGCGGTCGAGCGCGGCTGCACGCGGTTCGAATGGTCGGTGCTCGACTGGAACGAGAAGGCGATCGCCTTCTATCGCTCGATGGGGGCTGAGCCGATGGAGGAATGGACCGTCTACCGAGTCACCGGCGATGCGCTGGCGAAGCTCGCGGACAAAAACTGATGGCGGTCGACCCGGGATTGCTCGCTTGGGTCGAGGAAGCGCTCGCTCCGGTCGGAACCGTCACGAAGCGCGCGATG
Source organism: Sphingomonas sp. PsM26 (assembly GCA_030433805.1). GTDB lineage: Bacteria > Pseudomonadota > Alphaproteobacteria > Sphingomonadales > Sphingomonadaceae > Sphingomonas. Next base: position 37,634 of record JARUXA010000001.1, read on the forward strand.
ATGGGCGGTGCGACGCTCTATCTCGACGGCACGATCTTCGCGATCGTCGATGACGACCTGCTGTGGTTCAAGGCGGATGCGACAAGCGACGCAGTCTGGGATGACGCTGGCTGTGCGCGCTTCACCTATGAGATGGGCGAGGGGCGGACAGGTACGATGAACTACCGCCGCGCGCCGGATGACGTGTACGACGACGCGGACGCGCTGCGAGAGTGGGCGCTGCTGGCTGTTGCAGCGGGAGCGCGGGTGCCGGTCAAGCGGAAGAAGCCGCCCAAATAGCGCCGCGCCCGTCGCGCCGGGATATCGCTTATTCCGCGAGTGCTTCGATTGCCTCCGCCATCGCGACGTCCTTGTGCGACAGCCCGCCCGCATCATGCGTGGTGAGCGCGATGTCGACTCGGTTCCACACGTTGGACCATTCGGGATGATGGTCCGCTTTCTCCGCCAGCAGCGCGACGCGCGTCATGAATGCGAACGCCTCGCTGAAATCGGCGAAGGTGAAGCGCCGCGTGATCGCGTCGCGCGATTCGTCATAATCCCATTCGTCGAGCGTATCGAGCGCTGCTGCCCGGTCTTCGTCGTTGAGCGGCTCCACCGTCACACATGCTCTCCCGCTGGCGCACCGTGCGCCATCACCGTAAGGCTTACCGCATGGAGCAGCCCGATCAACTCCCGCCCGATGCCGAGACGATCGAAACGATCGCCCGCGCGACCATCGCGGGCCTGCCACGCGCGTTTCTCGACCATCTTGGCGACGTCGTGCTGCTGGTCGAGGACTTTGCCGACGACGAGACGCTCGACGCGCTCGGGATCGATGATCCGTACGATCTGACCGGCCTGTATCACGGTCACCCGATCGGCGAGAAATCGTCGATGGAAAGCGGCGCACTGCCCGACCGGATCCATCTGTATCGGCGCGCGATCCTCGACGAATGGATCGCGACCGGGGTCGGGCTCACCGAATTGGTGCGGCATGTCACGATCCACGAGATCGGGCATCATTTCGGTCTGTCGGATGCCGACATGCATGCGCTGGAAGCGACGGTGTCGGACCAGTGAGCGACCCCACCCCATCTGCGCTCGCATTCTCGGACGTCCGCTGCGTCCGTGGCGGGCGGATGCTGTTCGATGGCTTGTCCTTCTCGCTGCCTGCTGGCGCGGCGGGGCTGGTCGCGGGACCGAATGGCGTCGGCAAATCAAGCCTGATCCGCATCGCTGCCGGGTTGCTGCGTCCCGATGGGGGGACGATCGACTATCCGCCAACCCGTGCGCTGATGGCGGAGACGCACGCGTTCGATCCGGCCCGGCGGCTGATCGATGCGCTTACCTTCTGGGCGTCGCTCGATGCGGATCCTGCGCGCGCGCGCGACCGGGCGACCGATGCGCTGGCGGCGGTGCACCTGTCGGCGATTGCCGAAGTGCCGGTGCGGCTGTTGTCCACCGGGCAGCGCCGCCGCGCGGCGCTCGCACGCGTGGTCGCCAGCGGCGCGACCTTGTGGCTGCTCGACGAACCCGCCAACGGGCTCGACGTCGCGAGCGTTGCGGTGCTCGAACGGTTGATCGCGCGCCACCGTGCCAATGGCGGGATCGCGCTGGTCGCGACGCACATGCCGCTCGACCTGCCGGGCGCGCAGAGGATCACCCTGCCATGCTGATGCCATCATGCTGACGCTGATCCTGCGCGACCTGCGGATCGGCTGGGCAAGCGGCGGGATCGTCAACGCGCTCGCCTTCTTCCTGCTCGTCACGATCCTGTTCCCGTTCGCGGTCGGCCCCGACACGGTGCTGCTCGCGCGGATCGGCGGCGGGGTGATCTGGGCGGCGGCGCTGCTCGCCGCGCTGATGCCGGTCGAGCGGCTGATCGGCCCCGACACCGAAAGCGGCGTGCTCGATCAGCTGGCGGTGCGCGGCATGAGCCTAGCGTCGGTCGCGGCGGCGAAGATCGTCGCGCACTGGCTCGGCTTCGGGCCGCCGCTGATGCTGGCCGCGGTGATCGCGGCGGGGTTGCTCGGGCTGCCGCTCGCGACGCTGGCGACGGTGGAGATCGGGTTGCTGATCGGCACCCCCGGCCTCGCGGCGCTCGCGGTGGCGACATCGGCGCTGGTGACGGGGTTGCGCGGGGCGGGATCGGTCGCGGGGCTGGTGATGCTGCCGCTCGCGGTGCCGCTGCTGATCTTCGGCGCGGGGTCGATCGAGGGGGTCGGGGGCGATGCGGGAACGGGTGCGCTCAAGCTGCTCGGCGCGGTCAGCCTGCTGTTGCTTGCGGGGGCACCGTTCGTTGCGGGTGCGGCGATGCGCTCGGCGATGGAGTGAGAGAATCGTGCGCACATGCGCCGATCAATGACATGTGACAACGTCTCTTGCGCCGGACGGGTTATGATGTAACATCCTCGCCAATCCCGGCGGAGACCGGGTGGTCTTAGGTGGAGATGAGCGCATGGTTGCAGATCGCTATTCCCGGCCCGGTGGACTGAACCCCGGTGGCCTCGCCTTTGCGCTCGGCGCGAGCGGCGTGCTGCTGTTCGGGCTGTCGCTGACCGCTCCGCATTTCGTGCGGAATGTCGTTCCGACGATCGTCGCGACCAACATTCCGCTCCCGACCGATCCACCGCCGCCCGAGCACCCCAAGCCACAACCACAGAACGCGCTGCCGAAAACACAGGTGCCGCGACCGATCGACCATGTCGAGGTCACCGATCCGCCGATCCCGATCACCACCAGCGGCTTCACCGGGGTAAAGGTCGACCTTCCGCCAATCGGCGGTACCGCGACGACAGGCGATACCGGCGATGCCCGCACGATCCCACTGCCGCCGGTACCGATCCTGACCGCACCCCGGATCGACTCACGCTATCGCGACTTGTTCCAGCCCGCCTATCCCGCCGACGAACGGCTTGCCGAACATGAGGGTCGCGTGGTCGTGCGCGTCCTCGTCGGTGCGGACGGTCGGGTAAAGCAGGTCGAGGCGATCAGCGCCGCCTCACCCGCGTTCCTGGAAGCCACCCGCCGCCAGGCACTGACCAGATGGCGCTTCACCCCCGCAACGCGCGACGGCGTGCCGGTCGAGGCATGGCAGCAGATGGCGGTGCGCTTCCAGCTCGGGCAGGAATAGCGTGCGCGGGCGGGGCTGGCGCAGCCCCCCGCCCGCGCCTATCTCTGTGCGATGAAATTCCTGCAGTACCTCTCGCCCAAGCAGGCGTTCCGCGATGTGAAGTCGTATGTGACGACGCGGCGGCCGCATCAGCTCGGTTTCATGGGGGTGGCGCTCGCGCTGACCTATGTGATGATCATGGGCGTGATCTATGAATCGCGGATCCCGCCCAAGCCGTATCACCGCGACATCATCTATGTGCAGAACTGGCGGCTCGACCGTACCGATGCGCAGATCATCGCGCAGCAGAAGATCGACAGCGCGGAGAAGGCCAAGCAGGACGCCGAACTCAAGCGGCTCCAGGACGAACGCAAGGCGCAGTTCAAGAAGGTGAACGACGGGCTGAAGGCCTGGGGGATCTAGCCATGAGCGACCAGCGCTGGATGGACGCGGCGCTCGCGCTGGCGTCGCGCGGGCGCGGGCGGACTGCGCCCAACCCCAACGTCGGCTGCATCATCGTGGCGGACCAGAAGGTTGTCGGGCGCGGCTGGACGCAGCCGGGCGGGCGTCCGCATGCCGAGGCGATGGCGCTCGCACAGGCGGGCGAAAAGTCGCGCGGCGCAACTGTTTACGTGACACTCGAGCCCTGCGCGCATCTGTCGCCGCGTGGCCCCGCGTGCGCGGACCTGTTGATCCTGTCCAATGTCGCGCGCGTGGTCATCGCGATGGGTGATCCGGACGCCCGAACCAACGGTGCCGGGATCGCACGGTTGCGCGAGGCTGGAATCACCGTTGATGTTGGAATTGGTGACGCGGCTGCGCGTCGGCAGATCGCGGGGTTCCTGACCCGCCAGTCGCAGCAGCGGCCGCATGTCACGCTCAAATTGGCGTTGTCGCTCGACGGCGCGATGGCGCTGGGTTCGGGTGTTAGCAAGTGGATCACCGGCCCACAGGCGCGCGCGCACGCACATCTCGAACGCGCGCGGCATGAGGCGATTCTGGTCGGTCGCGCGACGATCGAGGCGGATGCGCCGACGCTGGACGTCCGGCTCGATGGTCTCGCAGAGCGTGCGCCGCGGCGGTTGATCCTGTCGCATACGCCTGCGTTCGCGCACCCCGATGCCGGGGTAGCGTGGGAAAACCTTGCCGCGCCCGACGCGATCGGGGCGCTCGATGCGGTCGATCATCTGCTGATCGAAGGCGGGCCGACGACGGCTGCCGCCTTCCTCGCCGCCGATCTGGTGGACCGACTGCTGCTGTACCGCGCGCCGATCCTGGTCGGCGGGGGGCGCACCTTGCCCGACATCGGGCTGACCGATCTGGCAGCGGCGCATGGCCGCTGGGTCTTGACCGATGCACGCGCGCTTGGCAGCGACCGGCTCGAGGTTTACGAATGCGTAAGGGAGCGCGCCGGGACGGTAACGCCGGGCGCTGGAGAATAAGCGATGTTCACCGGGATCATTACCGACGTCGGCACGATCGACCGGGTCGAGCAACGCGGCGACCTGCGCGTCATCGTCGCGACCGGCTATGACATGGCGGGCGTCGATCTCGGCGCGTCGATCGCCTGTTCGGGCGTTTGCCTGACTGTCGTCGACAAGGGAGCGGGCGGCGGTACAGGCGGCGGTGCGAGCGGCTGGTTCGCCGCGGACGTGTCGGGCGAGACGCTGTCGCGCACCGCCGCCGGGCAATGGACCGCGGGCGCGAAGCTCAACCTAGAACGGGCGCTCAAACTCGGCGAGGAACTCGGCGGGCATATCGTCACGGGGCATGTCGACGGGATCGGCGAGATCGTCTCGGTCACGGCCGAGGGCGGATCGCACCGTGTCGTGATCGCGGCGGGGCCGGACATCGCACCGTTTGTCGCACCCAAGGGATCGATCACGCTCGACGGGGTATCGCTCACCGTCAACAGCGTCGAAGACGAGCCCGAACGCGTGTTGATCGGGGTCAATCTGATCCCGCACACCGCCGCGGTCACCACCCTCGGCAGTCTTCACGCCGGTTCGCCGATTAATATCGAGATCGACGTGCTGGCCAGGTATCTCAAGCGCATGGAGCATTATCGTGGCCGCTAACCCGTCCTCCGGTCCCGAAGTCGCGCGGCTGCGCCACGGCTTCCTGTCCTCGCCAGAGGAACTGATCGACGAGGCCAAGAACGGCCGGATGTTCATCCTGGTCGATGACGAGGATCGCGAGAACGAGGGCGACCTCGTCATCCCCGCGCAGATGGCTACCCCTGAGAAGATCAACTTCATGGCCAAGCACGGCCGTGGTCTGATCTGCCTCGCGATGACAAAGAAGCGCGTCGAGGAACTCGGCCTCGGGCTGATGAGCCGTCACAATGGCACGCGGCACGAAACCGCCTTCACCACTTCGATCGAGGCGCGGGACGGCGTAACGACCGGCATCTCCGCCGCCGACCGCGCGCGGACCATCTCGGTCGCGATCGATTCGTCCAAGGGCAAGGACGAGATCGTCACACCGGGTCACGTCTTCCCGCTGGTCGCGCGCGATGGCGGGGTGCTGGTGCGCGCGGGCCATACCGAGGCGGCGGTCGATGTGTCGCGGCTCGCGGGGCTCAATCCCTCGGGCGTGATCTGCGAGATCATGAACGAGGACGGCACGATGAGCCGGCTCGACGACCTCGTGGCGTTCGCACAACTCCACAATCTCAAGATCGGGACGATCCGCGACCTGATCGCCTATCGCCGCCGCCACGACCATCTCGTCGAGAAGCGCGCCGAAATGGCGTTCGACTCGCGCTGGGGTGGCCAATGGAAGGCGATGACCTTCCACAACAAGGCGACCGGCGACGAGACGATCGCGCTGGTCAAGGGCCGGATCGACCCCGCCAAGCCCACTCTGGTGCGGATGCACACCATGTCGACCTTCGTCGATGTCTTCGGCGAGGAAAACGAACGATCGGGGCTGCTGTCACGCTCGATGGAGCTGATCGGCGAGGAAGGCGCAGGCGTGATCGTCGTGATCAACCGGCCGATGAAGGATTCGCTCACGCGCTTCATCAAGCTGCGCGGCGAGGGCAAGGGCGCTGGCGCGCCCGAGGTCGAGGAACTCCGCGATTACGGCGTCGGCGCGCAGATCCTTGCCGAGCTCGGGGTCGAGGAAATGATCCTGCTCACCAACACGCATCACGCGCTCGTCGGGCTCGAAGGTTACGGCCTGTCGATCGTCGACGAACGTTCCATCCCCGGTACGGGCGGAGAATAATGGCCAAGATCCTCATCGTCGAAGCGCGGTTTTACGACCATCTCAACGACCTGCTGCTCGAAGGCGCGCGCGCCGCGATCGAGGAGGCGGGGCACAGCCATGAGACGATCACCGTCCCCGGTGCGCTCGAGATTCCGGGCGCGGTCGCGCTTGCGGCGGATAGCGGCGACTATGACGGGTTCGTCGCGCTGGGTGTGGTGATCCGCGGCGAGACCTATCATTTCGAGATCGTCGCGGGCGAGAGCGCGCGCGGGCTGATGGCGCTGTCGATGGACGGTCTCGCGATCGGCAACGGCATCCTGACGACCGAGAACGAAGCGCAGGCGCTGACGCGCGCACGGCGGGACGAGAAGGACAAGGGCGGCGAGGCGGCGAAGGCGGCGATCGCCATGATGACGCTCAAGACGCGGTTCGGCTGAGCGTCGCGTGGTAAACGGGCCGATCCTGTTTACCGAACGGCTGATCCTCCGCCCGCTCGCGGCGGAGGATGCGGAAGGCTGGTATGCGTTCTGTGCCGACCCGGTGACGATGCGGCATCTGGGCGGGGTGCAGGACCGCAGCACCGCGTGGCGCTCGCTGTGTATCATGGCGGGCGCGTGGCAGATTCGCGGGTTCTCGATGTTCTCGCTGATCGAACGCACCACCGGGCGCTGGGTCGGGCGCGTCGGGCCGTGGATGCCCGAGGGCTGGCCGGGGACCGAGGTCGGCTGGGGTGTCGCGCGCGAGTTTGCGGGCCGGGGTTTTGCGCGTGAAGCGGCGGTGGCGACGATCGACTATGCGTTCGACGTGCTGGGCTGGGACGACGTGATCCACACGATCGCACCGGACAACATTGAATCTGCCGCGCTGGCGGCACGGCTTGGGTCGGTCAATCGTGGGCCAACGCAATTGCCTGCCCCGCTTGCGCATTTGCCCGTGGATGCGTGGGGGCAGACGGCGGCGGAATGGCGCGCGCGGGCGCGATCCAGGTAATCTGGATCTTCATAGTTAGCGCTTCCCCGGCGAAGGCCGGGGGCCAGTTGCGCAGGCGCTGGTAAGCAAGCGCAGCGCCTGAACTTCTCAGGTCTCGCTACTGGGCCCCGGCCTTCGCCGGGGAAGCATGACAGGGGGCTGCCCCCTTCCCACCATCCCCCCGCTTACTTATACTCGTGTCAATAAGCGGGAGAGCGACACGATGGCCTACGCCCACAGTTTCAAGGCGAACCCGCACTGGCTGCCACGCCAGAAACAATCCGCGATCCGCGACATTCCCGGTGAGGACGGGCTTCCCTTCATCGGCAACACCTTCCGGATGCTGCGCGATCCGGGCGCATTCGGGCGGCGGATGATCGCGCAATATGGTCCGGTGTTCCGCAACAACGCGTTCGGCGGCCCGACCGTGACGCTGGTCGGCCCGGAGGCGAACGAACTCGTGCTGTTCGACCGGGAGCGCGTGTTCTCGTCCGAACAGGGCTGGGGGCCGCTGCTCAACCTGCTGTTCCCGCGCGGGTTGATGCTGATGGACTTCGAAAAGCACCGCGCCGACCGCAAGGTGATGGCGGTCGCGTTCAAGCCCGAACCAATGCGGCATTATGCCGAGACGCTCAATGCGGGGATCGCGCGCGAAGTCGCGACCTGGGGCGACCGGCCGATGCGCTTCTATGATGCGATCAAGCAGCTGACGCTCGATCTCGCTGCCGAGAGCTTCCTCGGAATGCCGCTTGGTGCGGAGGCGAACCGGATCAACCAGGCGTTCGTCGACGAGGTGCAGGCGTCGATCACCCCGATCCGCATTCCGCTGCCGGGGACGCAGATGCGCAAGGGGGTCAAGGCGCGCGCCTATCTGATCGACCTGTTCAAACGCGAGATCCCGGCGCGGCGGGCAGGCGAGGGGCAGGACTTCTTCTCGCAATTCTGCCGCGCGACCGGTGACGACGGGCAACCGCTGTCCGCTGATGCCATCGCGGACCACATGAACTTCCTGATGATGGCGGCGCACGATACGATCACTTCGTCGGCGACGAGCCTCGTCATGCTGCTCGGGCGCAACCCCGAATGGCAGGAAAAGCTTCGTGCCGAGATCGCCGCGCTCGGGCTCAACGACGGCGGCGCGTTGCCTTACGGCCAGCTCGACCGGCTGGAATTGACCGACATGGCGTTCAAGGAGGCGCTGCGGATGATTCCGCCGGTGCCGTCGCTGCCCAGGCGCGCGGTCAAGGATTTCGACTTTGGGGGCTATCATATTCCCGCGGGCAGCACGGTCAGTGTCAGCGTGGCGTACACGCACATGATGCCCGAGCTATGGCCCGATCCGACGCGGTTCGATCCGCTGCGCTTTCTGCCCGATGCGGTGCGTGCGCGGCACAAATATGCGTGGGTACCGTTCGGCGGGGGCGCGCACATGTGCCTTGGCTTGCACTTTGCGACGATGCAGATCCGGATCCTGATGACGCAGTTGCTGAGCCGCTACCGGATCGAGCTCGCTGCGGGGTCCGGCGCGGAATGGCAGGCGTGGCCGATTCCGCAGCCCAAGGATGGGTTGCCGTTGCGGTTCGTGCCGCTGGGGTAGGGGGTTGAGTGCAATGCCGTCATCCCAAGTCCGTCATTCCCGCACAGACGAGAGGTCTGCAAAACCGTCCGTCATCCTGAACTCGTTTCAGGATCCAGCCCTCCGCGAGCTCGGATTATGCCTGTTGCGCGGTGGATGCTGAAACAAGTTCAGCATGACGGCAGCGTTTGGGGCGCGAGGTTACGATCAAACCTGCGACTGTGGGTATGCAAAGGTTTCGCGCAGGCAGGAATGCTTCGTCTCGGATGACGGATCCGGGGGGAGGGGCCGCCGCACCATCTCTGGCGCGGCGGTAGTCAGATACGCTTACGCGTCGGCGGTCTGCAGGGCGGGGTAGTCAATATACCCCTCAGGCCCCTGGCTGTACCAGGTCTTGGCGTTGTCCTTCGCGAGCGGCGCGCCGGTGCGCAGGCGCTCGGGCAAATCGGGGTTGCTGATGAAGGTGCGCCCGAACGCGATCGCGTCGGCTACGCCCGAATCGAGCGCGGCCTGCGCCTCCTCGACCGTCGTGTAGTCCGAGTTGAGCACCAGCGGCCCCTTGAAAACCTTGCGGATTTCAGGCGACTGCTTGGGGACGTCGGTTTTGCCGAAGGTGCCGTCGGGGCCGGGCTCGCGCAGTTCGAGGAAGGCGATACCGAGATCGTCGAGCACCTTGGCAGCCGCAGTGAACAGTTCGGTTGCGTTGCTGTCGTCCACCCCTTGCGAGTCGCCGTTGGGCGAAAGGCGTACCGCGGTGCGGTCGGCCCCTGCGACGCTGACGACGCGCTCGGTTACTTCGCGCAGCAGACGCACGCGGTTTTCAACCGATCCGCCGTACGAATCGTCTCGAAAGTTGGCGTTATCGCGCAGGAACTGGTCGATCAGATACCCGTTTGCAGCATGAATCTGCACGCCGTCGAACCCGGCTGCCATCGCGTTGCGCGTCGCCAGTTCGTAATCGTCGATCAGCCGCGGGATTTCCGACAGCTCGAGCGGGCGGGCGGTCTCGAAGTCCTGCTTGCCATCATAGGTATGCGCCTGGCCCGCGGTCGCGGTCGCCGAGGACGAGACCGGCTGCATGCCGATCACCGAGGAATGGACCTGGCGGCCCATGTGCCACAACTGGACCATGATTCGGCCACCCGCGGCATGGACGCGGTCGGTGATCAGCTTCCACTGCGCGACCTGCTCGTCGTTCCACAGGCCCGGCGCGAACGGCCAGCCGAGCCCTTCGCGGCTGATGCCGGTGGCTTCGGTGATGATCAGCCCGGCATTCGCGCGCTGCTCGTAATAGGTCTGCATGATCTCGGTCGGCACGAACTCGCGCGTCGAGCGGCCACGCGTCAGCGGTGCCATGAGAATACGGTTGGGCGAGTGGATGGCGCCAAGCTGGATGGGGTCGAACAGGCTGGGCATATGCGCAAAGTCCTTTTGCTATGACGCACTCAGATAGGACGCTACAGCACGCCATGCATCGCCGCACCGCCGAAAGAAAAACTGTCTCGTCCAAAATGCCGGTCGAGCCGACCGCGATCGCGATCGCGGCGGTGATCCTCGCCAATGTCGCGCTGGCGTTCGGGCCGTGGTTCGTGCGGCTGGCGGATGTCGGGCCAGTGTCCTCCGCCTTCTGGCGGATCACGCTCGCCGCACCCGTGCTGATGGCGGCGGCGCTGTCGACCGGCTGGCGACCGTGGACGACGGGCGCCGGCGAGCGCGGTGGCACGCCGCGGCCGGCGAACGTCGGCCTGTCGCCGATGCTGTGGTTCGTGATCGCACTCGGGGGCGTGTGCTTCGCGGCGGATCTCGCGAGCTGGCATCTCGGCATCCTGCGCACCACGCTCGCCAATGCGACGCTGTTCGGGAATTGCGCGATCCTGATGTTCCCGATCTACGGCTTCCTCGTTGCGCGCGCCTGGCCGACGCGGATCCAGGGAATCGCGCTGCTGCTCGCCGGCGTCGGCGCGATTCTGTTGATGGGGCGGTCGTATCAGCTCGATCCGCGCAATCTGGCGGGGGACATGCTCTGCCTGCTCGCTGGCGTGCTCTACACCGGCTATTTCATCCTGATGGCGCGCGCCCGCGCGACGATGGCGCCGATCCCCGCGCTCGCGCTGTCGACGCTCGCGAGCATCCTGCCGCTGCTGGTCTTCGCGCTGCTGCTCGGCGAGCGCATGTGGCCGACGCAGTGGGGGCCGCTGCTCGGGCTCGCGCTGGTCAGCCAGATCATCGGGCAGGGGCTGATGATCTTCGCGCTCGGCCGCCTGCCGCCATTGATCGTCGGACTTGCGCTGCTGGTCCAGCCGGTGGTCGGCGCGACGATCGGCTGGACCGTTTACGGCGAGAAGCTCGGCCTGCCCGACCTGTTCGGTGCGTCGCTCGTCGCGGTCGCGCTGGTGCTGGTAAGCCGCCGCGCCCGCGACTAGATAGGGCGGATGGCCGATCCGATCCCGCTCCCTGTAGCTCCCGCCACCCTCACCACCAATCGGCTCGCCGATGCGACGCTCGACGAGATCCGCGCCGCGCTCGCGCCGTCGATCGCGGACAATGCCGGGTTCGATGGCTGGGGCGATGCCGCGCGCGACATGGCGGCGGATCAGGCGGAGGTCGACCGCGACGTCGCACGGCTCGCCTTTCCGGGCGGTGCGGTCGACATGATCGAGGCGTGGTTCGCACAGATCGACGCGGAGATGCTCGCGCGGCTGCCGCAGGAACGGCTGATGACGATGAAGATCCGCGACCGGATCACCGCGCTGGTCGAGGCGCGGCTCGATATCGTCGCGCCCAACCGCGAGGCATTGCGGCGCGCGCTGGCGATCCTGGCGTTGCCGCAGAATGCACTGCGCGGGGTCAAGCTCGGCTGGCATGCCGCCGACGTGATGTGGCGTGCGGCGGGCGATACCGCGACCGACTATAACCATTATACCAAGCGCACCCTGCTCGCGGGCGTTTACGGCGCGACCGTGACCGTTTTCCTCGACGACGACAGCGATGGCCATGCCGACACGCGCGCCTTCCTGGCGCGGCGGATCTGGGGGATCATGCGGTTCGAACGCGTCAAGGCGCGGCTGGTTGGCCAGTCAGAGCTGCGCCCGAGTTTTTCGCGGTTTGTCGGGCGGTTGCGCTATCCGGCGGTGTGATTTCGCGGGGGGCAAGCGTCGTCCGACAGGGTGCGCGCGTTTTGCCAAACCGTCCGTCATCCTGAACTTGTTTGAGGATCCAGCCCTCCGCGAGTCCGGTCCGTCCTTGTTGCATGGTGGATGCTGAAACAAGTTCAGCATGACGGCAGCTTTTTGGGGGCGCAGGGAGACGAAAAAGCGACCGCGCCATCCTGCGGCGTTAATACGACGAGCTGCGAACCGATCGCAAATATCGCTGGCTATCCGCTCCCGTTATTGATAATCAGTCGCATCATGGATATGTCCACTCCCGTGAAGCATTCCCTCAGCCTCGAATCGCTGCCGCACCGTCAGGTCGCGACCGTTTCCGCGATCGACTGGACGCACCTGTCGACTCCGGAGGCGCGCCGCTTGCGCGAATTCGGCTTCGATGAAGGCGTTGGAGTCGAAGTGCTGCACCGCGCGAGCCTCGGCAAGGGGCCGATCGCATGCCGGATCGGGCGGATGACCGTTGCCCTGCGCCGCGCGGTTGCGGGCGCGATCCTTGTTTTGCCCGTCACGCAATAAGTGATTCCTCAACGATGACCGCCACGCCACTCGTGGCGCTGGTCGGCAATCCCAATGCCGGCAAGAGCGCGCTGTTCAACGCGCTGACCGGCGCACGCCAGAAGGTCGGCAATTATCCCGGCGTCACGGTCGAGCGGCATTCGGGCAAGCTCGTGCTGGCGGATGGCCGCACCGTCGATCTGGTCGATCTTCCCGGCGCGTACAGCCTCGATCCCTCGAGCCCCGACGAACGCGTCACGCGTGACGTCGTCACCGGCACGCAGACCGGTGAGCGGCTGCCCGATGCGCTGGTCGTGGTGCTCGACGCGTCCAACCTCGACAACCACCTGCGCTTTGCGCTCCAGTTGATCGCCTTGGGACTCCCGGTGGTGGTCGCGCTCAACATGTTCGATCTCGCCGAGCGCGACGGGCTGACGCTTGATCCGCAGAAACTGGCGGCCGAACTCGGCGTGCCGGTGGTCGCGACCGTCGCGGTGCGGCGACGCGGGCTCGATGAATTGAAGACGCTGCTCGCCGGGATCGTCGATGCGGATGCCGCGATCCGGCTGCGCCCGAGCAACCATGCGATCGGCGAGGACATCGTCACGCTGCAACGCCGCGCACGCCAGATCGCGACCGCGGCGACCATTTCCGAGGCACCGGTGCGCCGCTGGACCCACGCGCTCGATGCGGTCGCGCTGCATCCGGTGTTCGGGCTGATCATGCTGGCCACGATCCTGTTCGTGATGTTCCAGGCGGTGTTCAGCTGGGCGACCGTCCCCGCCGATGCGATCGACGCGGGGTTCAAGGCGCTCGAGGACATGATCAAGGCGAACCTGCCCGATTCGATCCTGCGCTCGCTCGTCACCGACGGGGTGATCGCAGGCGTCGGCGCGGTAATCGTGTTTTTGCCGCAGATTTTGATCCTGTTCCTGTTCATCCTCGTGCTCGAGGCATCGGGCTATATGGTCCGCGCGGCGTTCCTGATGGACCGGATCATGGCGAGCGTCGGCCTGTCGGGGCGCGCGTTCATTCCTTTGCTGTCGAGCTTCGCCTGCGCGATCCCCGGCATCATGGCGACTCGCACGATCGAGGACGAGAAGGACCGGCTCACCACCATCCTGATCGCGCCGTTGATGACCTGTTCGGCGCGGCTGCCGGTCTACACGCTGGTGATCGGCGCGTTCATTCCCAACCGGCAGGTGCTTCCCTTCATCGGGTTGCAGGGGCTGGTGATGTTCTCGCTCTATATCCTCGGCGTGGTCGGTGCGTTCGTTGTTGCATTGGTGCTGCGGCGGACCGTCACTCAAGGCGTGTCGTCGGGCTTCATGATGGAAATGCCCAAATATCAGATGCCGCGGCTGCGCGACGTCGGCATCGGGCTGTGGGCGCGCGCGGAAATCTTTCTCAAGCGCGCCGGCACGATCATCCTGTTCTCGACCGTGATCCTGTGGGCGTTGCTGAGCTTCCCCAAGCCGCCTGCCGGAAGCAGCGTGTCGCCGGTCAATTATTCGGTTGCAGGCCGTATTGCCAATGCGATCGAGCCGGCGTTCCGCCCGATCGGCTTCAACCGCGACATCGTGCTCGCGCTCATCCCCGCGATGGCGGCGCGCGAAGTCGCGGTCGCCGCGATCGGCACGGTCTATGCGATCGACAATCCCGACAGCGCGTCGGGCGGGCGGCAGATGATCGACAACCTCCGTGGCCGGTGGAGCCTGCCGACCGCGCTCGCCTTCCTGATGTGGTTCGTCTTCGCGCCGCAGTGCATTTCCACGATCGCCGTCACCCGGCGCGAGACCAACGGTTGGCGCTGGCCCGCCTTCATGGTTGGCTATTTGTTCACGCTCGCCTACATCGCTGCAGGAGCCACCTATTGGGCGGCAATCGGACTCGGGCTGTAACGGCCCCCTAGCAGCGGGATGCGAAAGACATGGCGGGCAGCGTCAACAAGGTGATCATCGTCGGCAATCTCGGCCGCGATCCCGAAAGCAAGAGCTTCCAGAACGGCGGCAAGGTCGTCAACCTGCGCATCGCGACGTCGGAAAGCTGGAAAGACAAGAACAGCGGCGAGCGCAAGGAGCAGACCGAATGGCATTCGGTCGCGATCTTCAACGAGGCGCTGGGTGGTGTCGCCGAGCGCTATCTGCGCAAGGGCTCGAAGGTCTATATCGAGGGCGCGCTCAAGACGCGCAAATGGCAGGATGCGCAGGGGCAGGACCGCTATTCGACCGAGATCGTGCTGCAGGGCTTCAACGGCGTTCTGACGATGCTCGACGGCGCGCCTGGTGCCGGCGGTGGTGCTGGCGGCGGCGGCGGTGGTCGTGATGACTTTGGCGGCGGCGACGACTTCGGTGGCGGCTCGGGCGGCGGCGGCGGCGGTGGCTACGGCGGCGGCGGCAACCGTGGTGGCGCAAGCCGCGGCGGCGCGTCCGGCGGCGGTTCGTCCGGTGGTGGTGCGGCCCGCGGCGGGTTCGCGGACGATCTCGACGACGACGTTCCTTTCTGAACCGAACCGGTCCCGCAGCGTTCGGTTAACCTATGATAAATGCCCTTTCGTTCGACGCGCCAATCGGCCACGGCTGGCGCGTCGATGAGACGGTTCGCGCGGCAGCCATTGCCGAGCACCGGATCGACACGCTGCGCGACGACGCGGCGCTGAAGACGATCACCGATTTCGCCGCAGAATTGTGCAATGCGCCGATCGCGCTGGTCAGCATCGTCGAACTCAGCCGGCAGACATTCCTGTCGCGCACCGGGCTCGATGCGACCGAGACGCCGCGCGAGATGTCGTTCTGCGCGCATGCCATGCTCGGCGACGACGTGATGGTCGTTCCCGATGCCCGATTGGACCCGCGCTTTACCGACAATCCGCTCGTCACCGGCGAGATGGGGATTCGCTTCTATGCCGGTGTCCCGCTGGTGAGCGACGACGGCGTTCCTTTGGGGTCGCTGTGCATCATCGACACGGAGACGCGCGAAGGGCTGACCCCGCTGCAACGCCGCGGGTTGAAGGTTCTGGCGAACGACGTGCTCAACCGCCTGACCGACAGCCGCGACAAGGAAAGCGCGCGCGCGGTGATCGCAGATCGCGAAGGCCGGTTCCGCACGCTGGCGGACAGCATGCCGCAGATGGTGTGGTCGACGCTGCCCGACGGATTCCACGATTATTACAATGCGCGCTGGTACGAATTCACGGGCGTGCCCGCAGGGTCGACCGATGGCGCGGGCTGGAACGACATTTTCCACCCCGACGATCAGGATCGCGCGTGGGCCGTGTGGCAGCATTCGCTCGCGACCGGGGAGCCGTATCAGATCGAATATCGGTTGCGACACCATGACGGCACCTATCGCTGGACGCTCGGCCGCGCGTTGCCGATGACCGACGACAGCGGCGCGATCCTGCGCTGGATCGGCACCTGCACCGACATCCACGAACAGAAACTGGCGAGCGAAGAGCGCGAGGTCATCGCGCAGGAATTGAGCCACCGGATCAAGAACATCTTTGCGGTGATCTCGGGTCTGATTTCGTTTGCCGCGCGATCGCATCCCGATTTCCGCCCGATCGCGGACGACCTTCGCGCGCGTGTCACGGCGCTCGGCCGCGCGCACGACTTCGTTCGCCCGCACAGCGCGAACTCGCGGCCGCACGCCCACCAAAACAGCCTTCACGGACTGCTCGAGGCGCTGTTCCTGCCGTATCAGCCGGCCGATGCCGCGCGAATCCGCGTCAGCGGGACTGACGTCGCGATCGACGACCGGTCGGCGACACCGCTTGCGTTGCTGTTCCACGAACTCGCCACCAACGCGGTCAAATATGGCGCATTGTCGAACGATTCGGGCCATGTCGCGGTGACGATCGATGTCGATGCCGACCAGGTCGCGCTGACCTGGCACGAGCATGGGGGGCCTGCGGTGTCGCATCCCGCAACCGTGGGATTCGGCGCGCAGTTGATCGACCTGAGCGCGACACGGCAATTGGGCGGGACCGTCGTCCACGATTGGGCGCAGGACGGGCTGCGGGTCGTGTTGAAGGTATCGAATGCGGCGCTGAGCCGCGGCTGACGGTCAGGCGAGCAGGACGAAGTCAGCGTTGACGGCTTCCTGCCGCGGCGTGTCCCCGGCGGTTGCCGCAGCCGCCGCACACAGGATCGCCGATTCGCTGAACGGCTTGCGGACATAACCGAGGGCGCCGCTCGGGTGCGCGATCTGGCTCGGGTTGGCGGTCACGAACACGACCTTCAGACCGTATTTTTCCGCCAGCGTCCGCGCGAGCTCGGGTCCGGTCGGACCGTCGCGCAAATTGATGTCGACCAGCGCGAAACTGCAATCCTCGGCAGCATCGAGGGCGCCCAGCTTGTCCGCCGCGATCGCCTTCACCGCATAGCCTGCATCGACCAGGATCCGCTCGAGATCGAGCGCGACGAAGATCTCGTCTTCGACGATCAGCGCGGTGGGGATGGACATAACAGGAACACGATCTGCATGATGTAAGTTAATGTTGCGAACCCCGCGCAGAAAGCTTTGGTTCCGCAGAATCTTTAGAACTAAGTAAGAATACAGCATGTTCCGCACGGAAGTTCGCGGCCGCGGAGGTCGTCTGCTTGTCACCCGACAGGAACCATGCGCCCTCGACCGCAATGTCGCGCGCCTTCACGAACGCACGGAAATCGTCGATCGTGACGTGGTGGATGTTAGGCGTGTCGAACCATTGCTCGGGCAATAACCGCGTCACCGGCATCCGGCCGCCCCACAGCAGCGACAGCCGCACGCGCCAATGCGCGAAATTGGGGAAGGACACGAACGCGCGCCGTCCGATCCGGAGCAGATGATCGAGCACGACATCGGGGCGGTGTGCGGTCTGCAGCGTCTGGCTGAGGATCGCGTAATCGAAGCTGGCGTCGGGATATTCGGCAAGGTCGATGTCGGCATCGCCCTGGATCACCGACAGCCCGCGCGAAACGGCCGCCGCGACATTGCCCGCATCGAGTTCGAGCCCGCGCGCATCGACCTGCTTGGTGTCGCGCAACGCCGCCATCAGGGCGCCGTCGCCGCACCCGACGTCGAGCACGCGCGCGCCGGGCTCGATCCGGTCCGCGATGATCGCGAGATCGGGGCGGAGCATCATTGCGGCGCCCGGAGCATCGCGGCGGCTTCGGGCGACAGGCGTTCCATATAGCGGTCGGCACGCAGCAACGGATGGAAGCCGAGCGCGGCATAGACGCCGTGCGCATCCTTGGTGACCAGCCCGATCCGGCGGAGCGCGGCATAATCGGGGCGGTCGAGGAACCACGCCACCATCCGCCGCCCGAGCCCGCGGCCACGGCCGGGCTCGTCGACCCAGACGTCCGCCAGCCAGGCGAAGGTCGCGCCGTCGGTGATCATGCGGGCAAAGCCGATCTGCTCGGTACCGCGATACGCGCCCAGCGCATGCGACCCCGCAATCGCGCGCGCGACCGTCTCGCGGGCAATACCCGGCGACCAGTAGCTCGACGCGAGCCAGCCGTGGATGCGGTCGACCTGCAACCACGCGGCGTCGTCGGACAGGACAATCTCGGTCATGCGCCAGCCCTCAGGAAACCATCGACGACGCGGTTCAACTCGGGCGCCTCCAGCAGGAACGCGTCATGCCCGAACGGGCTCGACAGTTCGACGAAACTGACCGGCGCACCCGCCGCGTTGAGCGCGTGGACGATCGCGCGCGATTCCGCGGTCGGGTACAGCCAGTCGGTATCGAAACTGACCAGGCAGAAGCGCGCCCTGGTCGCGCGGAAGGCGTTGGCGAGGTGGCCGCCATGTTCTTCCGCCAGATCGAAATAATCCATGGCTCGCGTAATGTAGAGATAGGAGTTGGCGTCGAACCGGTCGACGAAGCTGATCCCCTGGTGCCGCAGATAGCTCTCGATCTGGAAGTCCGCGTCGAACCCGAAGCTCTTGGCGTCGCGCGCCTGCAAGCGCCGCCCGAACTTGGCGGTGAGCCCGGCTTCGGACAGATAGGTGATATGCGCCGCCATCCGCGCGACCGCGAGGCCAGCGGCGGGCGGATCGGCTTCCGCATAATAGGCCCCCTCGCGCCATTTCGGGTCGGCCATCACCGCTTGTCGCCCGACTTCGTGGAACGCGATGTTCTGTGCGGTGTGCCGCGCGGTGGAGGCGATGATGACGACCGCGCGGACCCGGTCCGGGAAGGTCGCGGGCCAGCTCAGCGTCTGCATCCCGCCCATCGACCCGCCGACGACCGCTGCGAGCGTCTCGATCCCGAGATGATCGAGCAGCATCGCCTGCGCGCGCACCATGTCGCGGATCGTGATGACGGGGAAGCTCATCCCCCACGGAACGCCGGTCGCGGGGTTGACGGTCGCGGGGCCGGACGACCCCATGCAGCTGCCCAGCACGTTCGAACAGATAATGAAATGCCGCGTCGGATCGACCGGCTTGCCCGGGCCGACCATCCGTTCCCACCAGCCGGGCTTGCCCGTCACCGGATGCCGCGAAGCGACATGCTGGTCGCCGGTCAGCGCGTGGCAGATCAGGATCGCGTTGGAGCGATCGGCGTTGAGCGTGCCATAGGTTTCATAGGCGATCTCGACCGGGGACAGCAGCGCACCGCCATCGAGCCGCAACGGTCCGGGCACCGTGACGTGGCGGGCAAGCCCGAAGCGCGTATCGTCCATGGACGAGCGGATAAGCCTGTGCCGCCGCGCGTACAAGCGTCTCGGCGCGGCGGCGCTCCGGCTTGCCTTCGCCAGATCGATCCGCCATGCCGCGCGCCATGTTGCCCTTCGCCCGCGTCACCATCATCGGCATCGGTCTGATCGGATCCTCGATCGCGCGCGCGGTCCGCGCGACGATGCCGACGGTACGGCTCACCGGCTATGACGCCGACCCCGACGTCCGTGCGATCGCCGACCGGATCGAGCTGTTCGACGACGTTGCCGACAGCAGTGGCACTGCGGTGATCGACGCCGATCTCGTCATCCTGTGCGTGCCCGTCGGCGCTATGGGCGCCGCCGCCGCGGAATTCGCCGCCGATCTGCCCGCAGAAGCAATCGTCAGCGACGTCGGCAGCTGCAAGGCGGAAGTCGTCCGCGCGCTGGGCGAAGCGTTGCCGGGGGTCATCTTCGTTCCCGCGCATCCGGTCGCGGGGACCGAGCGCAGCGGCCCCGAAGCAGGGTTCGCGACGCTGTTCCACAAGCGCTGGTGCATCATCACCCCGCCCGAGGGGACCGATCGGCTCGCGGTCGAGCGGGTCGCCGAATTCTGGCGCAGGCTCGGCGCGGAGATCGAGATGATGGCCCCCGACCATCACGACCGCGTGCTCGCGATCACCAGCCATTTGCCGCATCTGATCGCCTATACGATCGTCGGGACCGCATCGGACATGGAGGAAGTGACCCAGTCCGAAGTGATCAAATATTCGGCGGGCGGTTTCCGCGATTTCACGCGGATCGCGGCGTCCGACCCGACGATGTGGCGCGACGTGTTCCTGGCGAACCGCGAGGCGGTGCTCGACATGCTGCAACGCTTTTCCGAGGACCTGACCGCGCTCCAGCGTGCGATTCGTTGGGGGAAGGGGGACGAGCTGTTCGAGCTGTTCTCCAAGACGCGCGATATCCGGCGCGGGATCATCGAACAGGGGCAGGACGATCCTGCCCCCGATTTCGGGCGCACGCACGAATAACGCGCTTCGTTGGTGCTGAAAAACCGTCCGTCATCCTGAACTTGTTTCAGGATCCAGCC
Organism: Sphingomonas sp. PsM26; assembly: GCA_030433805.1. Lineage (GTDB taxonomy): Bacteria > Pseudomonadota > Alphaproteobacteria > Sphingomonadales > Sphingomonadaceae > Sphingomonas. The sequence continues at coordinate 57,882 of JARUXA010000001.1, forward strand.
ATCTGCGAGTCCGGACGATGCCTGTTGCACGGTGGATGCTGAAACAAGTTCAGCATGACGGCAGCTTTTGGGGCGCAGATGACGATCAAACCACCGATTGTCTTTAATGCAAATGTTCCGCCTCCGCGGAGATGACGCAACTAGAGTGAGGTCACCCTAGCCGGCTCGCGTTCCAGCGCATTGATCGCCGCGTGCACGCGCGCTTCCGCTTCCTCGCGTGGCAGGCCCGGCGGGATCGGCGTGCCGAAGCGGTACGTCACCGTCCCCGGCAAATGCGGCCCCTCGCGCGGCCAGACCAGCCCGCTGTCGATCGCGATCGGCACGACCGGGATCTTGAGCATCTGGTACAGACCCGCAAACCCCGCCTTGAGTTCGGGTTCCTCGCCCGGCGCGACCCGCGTGCCCTCGGGGAAGATCAGGATCGATCGCCCCGCCGACAGCGCCACCCGCGCCTCGCGCAGCATCCGCCGCAGCGCACCCGCCGACGCCTCGCGGTCGACCACGATCACCCCGTATTGCTTCGCCGCCCAGCCCCATACCGGAATGTCGGCAAGCTCCTGCTTCATCACGATCGCCGGGTGCCGCAGCATCCGCCCGAGCTCGAGCGTCTCGTACATCGCCTGATGCTTGGCGGCGTACAGGACCGGGCCGTCGTAGAATCGCTCGCCCTCGATCCGCTTGAAGATGCGCAGGAACGTCCGCGTGGTCAGGCCGTGATATTGCGTCCAGAAATGGGTGTGCGCGATCATCGCCTTGGTGCCGAACAGCGCGGAGATCGCCGACGTCAGCACGATCGGCACCGACCCGGTATAGAACACGATCTTGAAGATCAGATTGCGTATCGCGTTCATGTAGCCGCCCCAATCAGCAACGCCGCGCGGCGCAACAGCAATTTGTTATATTCCGCGACCAGCACCGGATAGCGGGGTTTGCTCGGCACGCCGTCGCCGAGCACGGTCGCGTCGCCGTCCAGCGCGTTGACCAGTTCGAGCCGGGCGCGCGGCAGATGCCAGTCGGACGTCACCAGCCGGACCGAGCGATAGCCGTGTTCGCGCACCCAGTCGGCGGTCTCGTCCGCATTGGAGCGCGTATCGACCGCCTCGTGCCCGAGATCGATGCAGCAGGTGAACAACCGCGCGCTGACGTCATATTCGTGCGCCAGCTCGCTGGGTCGGACCTGCGGCGCGACACCGCTGATCAACATCCGCTTGGCAGCGTGATCCTGCAACAACGCGAGCCCACGCGTGATTCGCCCCGACGACCCGGTCAGCACGACGATCGCGTCGGTCTTCGCCCCCGCTACGGGTGCCGGCCCGGGCATGGTCGCGAGGAACAAGCCAAACCCGCCGCCCCACATCACCGCCAACACTCCAATGAGGCGCAGGATCACAACACCCGCCTCAATGCCGCGAGCACCGCCAGGCGGGCCGCCAGCGTCGCCAGCAGCGCAAACGCAACCGGCAGGCACGCAAGAATTACCCAGTCGCCCACCCCGAGCCGCAACCCGGCGACGAGATCCGACCCCAGCGCGTCGAGCTGCGCGCCGACCAGCATCACCACGCCGAACGCCACCGCCATCCCGATCACGCCGCCGATCAGCGTATCCAGCCCGATCCGCCGCTGGAACAGCCGCGCGACCTGGACATCGGTCGACCCGAGCATGTGGAGCACGTCGATCGTATCGCTATGCGTATCGAGCCCGGCACGCGCCGCGAGGATCACCACCGCGGCGGTCGCGCCCGCCATCAGCAGCACCAGCCCGCCCGCCATGCCGGTCAGCATTGTCATGACCGAGCGCACCGGCGCCAGCCAGCTTTCCTGCCGGTCCACCCGCGCGCCCGGTGCGGCGGCGCGCACCGCAGCGCGGACCCGCGCCAGCGTGGCGGGGCTCGTCTCCGCCAGGTCGACGTCGATCATCGCGGGGATCGGCAGGTCGGAGTCCGCCCCGTCCGCGCCGAGCCACGGCTCGAGCATGTCGGCGAGATGCGCCGGGTCCACCGCGACCGCGCGGCGCACTTCGGGGAGCCGCTGCAACGCCGCCAGCGCCGCCGTCGCCTCACGGGTGCGAGCGTGTTCGGCGGGCGTGGCGATCTGCACCGTCAGCCGCCCGGCAAGCTGGCGATCGAGCACTGCCGCGACCCCCAGCGTCGCGAGCCCGAACGCGGCCGCGAGCACCGTCAGAAACAGCATGATCGCCATCACCCACGCCATCGCGCGCGTGCCGCGTCGATCATCGAGCAACCGCCGATCCGCCGCAAGAAGCCGTCCGGTCATTGTACTGTGCCGGGCACTGCGCCGGGTACTGCGCCAGGCGGTGGGAAGCGCAGCGCGCCCGTCGGATCGACCAGCCGTCCCTGGTCGAGCCGCAGCATGTGCGCGTGCGGGATCCGGGCGAGCGTGTGGAAGTCATGCGTCGCCAGCACCACCGTCGTGCCCAGCCGGTTGAGCGAATCGAACAGGTGGAGCAGCCGTTCCGCCATATCGGGGTCGACGTTGCCGGTCGGTTCGTCCGCGACGAGGATCTCCGGGCGCCCGATCACGGCGCGTGCGATCGCGACGCGCTGCTGCTCGCCGCCCGACAGCGTGGGGGGACGCGCGTCGACCTTGTCCGACAGCCCGACCCAGCCGAGCATCTCGCGCACCGGCGCCGCGACGTCGCGCTCGGGCACGCCCGAGACGCGCAATGGCAGCGCGATATTGTCGAACGCGGACAGATGCGGGACCAGCCGGAAATCCTGGAACACCACGCCGATCCGCCGCCGGAACCCGGGCAGCCGCGCGCGCGGCAACGTCACCGCATCCTCGCCGAACAGCCGGATGCTGCCGCGCGTCGGGCGTTGCGAGAGATACAGCAGGCGGAGCAGCGACGTCTTCCCCGCGCCCGACGCACCGGTCAGGAAATAGAAGGCACCGCGCGACAGCACGAAGCTGACGTCGGACAACGTCTCCTGCCCCGTCCCGTAGCGAAGCCCCACATTCTCAAATTGAACGATATTCGCCATGCGGCGTGCGCTACTCGCTACTTGTCCATGCCCCGCATCCTGCATCGCACGATCTCCGCCGCCGCGACAAGCGCGCAGGTGCCATGCCGAACGGCTGCTTCCCGTACGGCTCTTGCCACGGGGACCGTGGAGCGCGTAGATTCCCGGTACATCGTGGACGTTCCGGCCGGTGTATGCTGCGCGTTGCCGGGCCCCAGCGTCTGCCCTATTTTGAATGCCCCCGATGATCCTCGAATGTACCGAGTGCGAAACCCGCTATGTGATTCCCGATGGCGCGATCGGGCCGGAAGGGCGCACCGTGCGCTGCGCCAATTGCAAGCATAGCTGGTTCCAGGAGCCCGAACCCGCGCTCGAACTCGATCAGCCGATCGAGGACGAGGTTGAGGATGAGGTTGAGGATGACGGGGAACCGGACGCCCCGGCGGCGATCCCGCTCAAGCCCCGCACGCCCGAAGCGGTCGAGGCCCCAGCGCTGCTGCGTCGCGACGCCGCACCGATCGCGCAAGGTCCCGCGACCGCAGCGTCCGAGCCGACGCGCGGCTTTGTCGATTATGACGCGTTCGCGCATCAACCGCCGTTCCGCGCACGCCGCAACCCGGCACGCCGCTGGACGATCGCCGCGGTCATCGCGGGCGTCGCGATGCTCGGCGCGACCGCGGCGATCATCACCAACGGTTCACCGCGGACCGCCGCCGCGCTGTTCCATTCCACCACGGAAACGCCGCTCAGGATCGTCAACAAGCCGATCGATCGGCACGATTACAACGGCAACGAGGTCTTCGCGGTCAGCGGCACGGTGCTCAACCCGAGCGACACGCGCCAGCGCGTTCCCGATATCCGCGCCGACCTGCTCGATTCGCAACGCCGCGTGGTGTTCAGCTGGGTGATCCGCCCCGAGGCGACCGCACTCCCGCCGAAAGGACGCGTCGAGTTCAACAGCGCGAAACTCGACGTGCCGGTCAATGCGAAGTTCCTGTCGCTGAGCTTTTCGGGCGAACCCGCGCACTGACCAGCACGAATCGCGCGCCGTGCAACACCGTCGCCGCGACCATCCCCAGACCCGAGGCATAGACCAGCCCGAGCGGCCCCGCGCCCTGTGTTACCAGCAGCCAGCCGAGGCCCCCGGTCACGACGAAGAAGGCGATGATGCTGTTGACGCCCGCCACGATCTGGTCGCCGAGCGAGCGGAGCGCGTAGACGAACACGAGCTGCACCCCGTCGAACAGGATGAACGGCACCCACACCGGCAGCATTGCCAGTGCCGCCGCATGGACCCCCGCCGCCGCCGGAAACGCATCGACCACGGGTACGCGGAACAGCAGCACCACCACCGCCAGCGCGCCCGTGATCACCGCCGCAAGCCCCACCGCGATCAATGCGCGCGAGCGGACCTGCGCGGGCAGGTCTTCCCCAACCGCATTGCCGACCCGCACCCCCGCCGCCGAGGCAAGACCGACCGCCGCCCCGAACGTCACGTTGTGGAGCGAGAAGACGATCTGGAACGCATGCGCGGTCACCGGCCCGAGATCGGTCGACAGCGCGATCAGGATCGAGAAGCCCGCCAGTTCCAGCCCCGATGCAACCGCAGGCACCGCCCCGAACCGCGCGAGCCGGAGCGCGCCCGGCACCGCCGCCCGCCACGCGCGAAGCGTCATGATCCGCACGCCGCGCGCCCGCGCGTCGCGCGTCGTCCACGCCACGCCGAGCATCCCCGCCGCGCCCAGCAGCGACGCGATCGTCGTCGCGAGCGCCGCGCCGACCGCCCCCAGCGCGGGTGCCCCGAAATGCCCGTCCGCCAGCACCCAGGCGAGCAGCGCGTTGATCGGCAGCGTGGCAAGATTGACCACCGTCACCCGGCGCGGGCGTGAGACGCCTTCCAGGAAGAAGCTCGCCGCGATGCTGATCATCTGCGCGGGATAGGCGAGCGCCATCACCCGCACGACCGCCGCCGCCGGATCGACCAGCGCAGGCGCGACTCCGATGATCCCCAGCAGCGGACCCGCGAACAGCCCGAACCCGAGCGCGCCGACCAGCCCCAGCATCGCCGCAAGCACGAGTCCCTCGCGCAACGTCGCGCCCGTCGCAGGCAGATCGCGCGCGCCGTCCGCCCGCGCGGTGAAGACGAGGATCCCCGACAGCCACGCCAGCCCCGCGACGATCGTCACGAACGTCAGCGCGCGACTCGCGCCGAAGGCGGCAACCTGCTCGGTCCCGGTGAGGCCCACCACGACGACATCGGTGACGTTGAGGATCGTCCAGTTGAGGCTGGTGAGCATCACCGGCCACGCCAGCGCGAGGATCCGGCGCGTCTCCGCCAGGGTGGAAGGGCGCGCTGGGGTCATACCCTGCTGCTACGGGAAGCGCATAAAAAGCGAAAGCCTTGAGCGTCAGCCATTGCGTCCCCCGAATAGTCTTGCTAGGGGCGCTCGCCTACCAGCTGCCGGGCTTGCCCGGTGATGTTACGTGCGGCCGTGGCGGAACTGGTAGACGCGCAACGTTGAGGTCGTTGTGGGCGAAAGCCCGTGGAAGTTCGAGTCTTCTCGGCCGCACCATTTTTCCAGATGCTGAAGTGAGATACACCCTTTCGGGGGTCCCCACTGATGCGCCGCGTTGGCCGCCAGGGGAACCGCGCGGAACGGGAAAGCGCTCACTGCGCCGGCTTATCGTTGGCGTGGAAGTGCTGGAGGATTATTAGTAGGACCGAGGTCCGCGTGTTTCCCGCAAGCGTCAGGTCGCCAGAAATGGCGATGTTTGGGCGTCTCAGAACATCCAATTCCTGTCTCGAAAGCAGCCGCTCCATTTTCGATACGGCGGGTGGCGATAAGCGACGTTGCCAGCCGCCCCGCTATCCGTCGACACAACACTACAATATCACTGGCCTACCTTCTGCCGCAGGGATCGCCGTCATGTTGCTATTTTTCACATTGGTGCTCGCCACCGCCGGTTCCATTCCGAATGATCCTTGTCCCGGCACGACCACGCCTGAAGTCAATGCCTGTCAAAAAGTCGTGTCCGATCAGGCGGACGCTGATCTCAATCGGTATTACCAAGCGGCACTGAAGCGGTTGAAGCAGGACGACCAGGAGCTTGCCCGGAGGCTTGTTGCATCTCAAAGGGCTTGGATCGCTTATCGCGATGCAGAATGTGGTGCGGTGTACGACAACTGGAGCGGGGGAACGATCCGAACGAGTATGGCGCTTCGCTGTCAGGCTCAACTTAGCCGGCTCAGGTCATACTCGATTTGGGAGAACTGGCTGACGTATATGGACAGCACCCCGCCCATCCTTCCTCGTCCGAACGTTGAAGCCTCGATCGCGGACCGGTAGCTGGTTTCCCGAAACGAACGAGAAACGGAAACGCGCTTGCGACTCAGCGGTGCGCAATTGCTGATGTGCACTACACCCTTTCGATGTGCACGCCCCGCGCTGCCTTCTCGTTGTTGAGGGTCGATGTGCAGCAGGCCAATGCTGGCTAGCATTATTGCCTTGAACACATGCACCGAAGATAGTCATTTGCGGGATTGATACGATCAACCGTGAAAGGCCGGCAATGTTCAATCAGATGATTGTGCTCTCCCTGCTGGCAGGGTCCACCCTATCGGTACCGCCCGCGGGAACCCCCGAAACGCCCTCCAATCCCGAGATGACGGCGATCTTCGACGCAGACCAGAAAGCGCGACAAGACCCTGCTATCGACTGGGCAATCGTAGGCCCGCAAGACGAGGCCCGCCTTAAGCGCACGCAAACCTTGCTGGATGCCGGTGCCCTGAAAAGCGGTGACGACTTCTTCAACGCAGCCTTTGTGTTTCAGCATGGGGGATCGCCCGACGACTATCTGAAAGCGCATTTGCTTGCCACGATCGCCGTCGCCAAGGGCAAGGTCGGTGCCACCTGGATCGCGGCTGCCACGCTTGATCGGTATCTTCAGAACACGGGCAAGCCGCAAATCCTTGGTACGCAATTTCGTACCGAGGCGGATGGTCGAACATCGCAGGAGCCGTTCAATCGCGCGTTCGCTTCGGACGCACTCCGCGGTGCCCTCGGCGTGCCCCCGCTGGCGGCGCAGGAAGAACAACGAAAATCCCTTGAAAGGGCCGCACAACTTCCTCTTGCTGACGGCTCGAAGTCGCCGCTTCGGCGTCTTACGCCGGCACCCCCGGCAAGAATGTTCACGGCCAAGCTACAACCGACAAGGTGCGAGCCGATCCCCGGATCCGAAAAGCTGCTCAGCCGACCTTCGCTACGCTGGATTGTCATCGGCGAAATCCATGGGACGACCGAAACGCCAAAAACCTTCGGTGACCTCGCTTGTCTGGCATCCGCAACCCGCCCGGTGGTTGTCGCGGTAGAACAGCAGAGCACCGAGCAGCCCGCCATCGATGCCTTCATCGGGTCCAATGGTGATGCCGAAGCGACATCACGCTTTCTCGAGAGCAAACTATGGACCGAACCGTTCAAGGACGGTCGATCCAGCGAAGCGTATTTCGACCTTTTCCAGCACCTGCGCGCGTTGCGCGCGGCGGGGCATATCACGAGCGTGGTCGCCTTCCAGCCTGTGTACAATCCCGGACCAGCCGGATTCAAGGCAGGCGACTATGAGAACGCGCTTGCGACATCGTTGATGAGCAGGGTGCCGCCGGACGGCCGCGTACTCGTTCTGGCTGGAAACAACCAGGCAATGCGGACATCCCCGGCCTGGGCCAAGCCACCCTACCGCCCGATGGCTGGCTATCTGCCTGCCAATCGCACCGTCAGTCTCGACGCGCGGGGGAACGGCGGGTCGTATTGGGCGTGTATGTCGGCAACGCGCTGCGGCCCACAATCCGCTCCACTGCCTGCGGTAAAGGTCGCTCGCGGGATCGTCATGGACAATGGAGGCGGGCCCTATGAGGGCATTTTGAACCTTGGCGTTGCGGTGACGGCCTCACGGCCGAAGGAGCAATACGCGCCTGCGCAACGCTAACTGGCATCCTCTCCCCTCCCAGCAAGGGAGGGGCTGGGGGTGGGTTCGTATGGGGCGGACGCGACGCGCGACAATAGGCCTACCCACCCCCGGCCCCTCCCTTGCAGGGAGGGGAGGAGAAGGCGGGCACCCGCTGTCGGAAGATTCCTTGGCTTTACGTCAAGGGCGAAGGAGAAGCGTGAACCCGGCATCCTCTCCCCTCCCTGCAAGGGAGGGGTTGGGGGTGGGTTCGTATGGGGCGGACGCGACGCGCGACAAGGGGCCAACCCACCCCCGGCCCCTCCCTTGTCAGGGAGGGGAGGAGAAGGCGGGCACCCGCTGTCCTACAAACTCCATTCCCGCTAAAATCCGACCGTGCTCTTTGACAGCACCGGCCCCCACCCAATCCCCCCCACCAAACCGGCGGAATCGCAATGCGTTTACCCCTAACTTTCCCCTGACCTTCCGCCCCGCACCACCCCCGCAAAACCACCAGCCCTTGACCCCGCCGCCGCCTCCACCCAACTCCGGCGCAACCATTCACCGCATAGGGGCTGCGACCAGACCATGACGACCACCACCGCTCCGGACACCGCCACGCCGCAAACCCACGCCTTCGAGGCCGATGTCGCCAAGCTGCTCCACATGATGGTGCACTCGGTCTATTCGGATAAGAACGTGTTCCTGCGCGAACTGATCTCCAACGCGGCGGATGCGTGCGAGAAGCTGCGCTACGAAGGGATTGCCGATCCGACGCTGCTCGGGGACGATCCCCGCCCGCAGATCACCGTGACGCTCGATCCCGACGCGCAGCGGCTGACGATCGAGGACAATGGCATCGGCATGACCGCCGCCGAGATGACCGATGCGCTCGGCACGATCGCGCGGTCGGGCACCAAGAGCTTCATGGACAAGCTCGCGGGCGCGCAAGGCGCCGAGGATACGCAGCTGATCGGCCAGTTCGGCGTCGGCTTCTACTCGGCGTTCATGGTCGCGAAGAGCGTCGACGTCGTGTCGCGCCGCGCCGGTAGCGACGAGGCGTCGCTCTGGTCGTCGGACGGGCTCGGCAGCTACACGATCGCACCGGTCGATCTCGCCGAAGCGCCCGCGCGGGGCACGCGCGTCGTGCTTCACCTGCTCGACGATGCGAAGGATTATGCGGAACGCTACACCGTCGAACAGACGATCAAGGCGCAGTCGGGGCACGTGCCCGTGCCGATTGCGCTGCGCGAAAAGCCCGATGCCGAGCCGGTCGAGATCGCCGATGGCGCGGCGCTGTGGACCAAGCCCAAGTCCGCGATCAGCGAAGCGGACTATACCGATTTCTACCGCAGCGTGTCGGGTCAGTTCGATGACCCAGCGCTGACGCTGCATTACCGCGCGGAAGGGCGCCACGAATATTCGGTGCTCGCGTTCGTGCCGTCGTCCAAGCCGTTCGACCTGTTCGATCCGGATCGCGCCGGGCGGATCAAGCTGTACGTCAACCGCGTCTTCATTACCGACGAGGCGGAATTGCTCCCGCGCTACCTGCGCTTCGTGCGCGGGCTGGTCGATTCCTCGGACGTGCCGCTCAACATGTCGCGCGAGATGATCCAGCAGAGCCCGGTGCTCGGTGCGATCAAGAAGGGCGTGACCGCGCGGGTCCTGTCCGAGCTCGAAAAGCGCGCGACGTCGGACACGGACGCGTATCTCAAGATCTGGGAGACGTTCGGCCCGGTCCTCAAGGAGGGGCTGTACGAGGATTTCGAGCGCCGTGCCGCGCTGCTTGATCTCGCACGCTTCCATACGACGACATCCGACGGCGGATGGCGTTCGCTCGCGGACTATACCGCGGGGCTGAAGGAGAATCAGACCGCAATCTATTACGTCACGGGCACCGATCTCGACCGGATCGCGACCGCGCCGCAGCTCGAGGGGTTCCGCGCGCGTGGGGTCGAGGTGTTGTTGCTGTCCGACCCGATCGACAATTTCTGGGTTACGGCGGGCGTCGATTACCAGGGCAAGCCGTTCCGCTCGGTGACGCAAGGGTCCGCCGATCTCGCGCTGATCCCGCCGCTAGAGGGCAATACCCCGCCCGCCACCGAAGCGAGCGGCGAAGTGTCGGACTTCCTCGCGTTCGTGAAGACGACGCTGGCCGAGGACGTGTCGGACGTACGCGCATCGGACCGGCTGACCGAAAGCGCGGTGTGTCTGGTCGCGACCGAGACGGGAATGGACCGCCAGCTCGAACGGATGCTCGCGAGTGCGGGGCAGGCGCCGCCCAAGGCCAAGCCGGTGCTCGAAATCAATCCGCAGCACGATCTGATCGTCAAGCTGGCCGGGCTGGGCGAGGGGGATGCGTTGCGCGCGGATGCCGCGCATCTGCTGTTCGACGAGGCGCAGATCGCCGACGGCGAACAACCGGTCGACCCGCGCGCGTTCGCGGCACGGCTTGCGCGCGTCCTGACGCGCGCACTCGGGTGATCGGCTGACCCGCCGCCCCCCCGGCTCGTCTCAGGCGAGCGGCGGGGGTGCGTTCGGGTCGAGCCCGGTCTGTTCAGCAAACAAGGTGGCGTGGGCGAGGTCCCACGTCGCCGCGTCGCACGCCAGCAGCAGTCCGGTCTTGCCGTCGTCCAGCCGGTAGGCCGCTCCGTCCCAGCGCCGCACACACCCGCCCGCTTCCTCGAGCAGCAGCGATCCGGCGGCATGGTCCCACGGCAAGGTGCGCAGGAAGAAGCCGACCTGGTTTCCGCCGAGGCATAGCGTCGGATAGTGTTCCGCGGCACAGCGCGGGAACGGGACGAGGTCGAACGCCGTCGCGGCCTGCGCCTCCACGGTCTCGCGCAGGGGTGCGGGGAAGAACTTGGTCGCGAGCGTGGCGATCGGTCTGGTGTTCGGCGGCGTCCGGATCGTGACGGGGACCCCGTCGATGAACGCCCCGCCACCACGCCGCGCATGGCACATCCGGCCGCGCACCGGATCATAGATCCACGCCGCCTCGACCCGCCCGTGTTCCGCCAGCGCGACCATCACGCCGAACGGGCTTCGCCCCGCCGCGAAATGCTCGGTCCCGTCGATCGGGTCGATGATCCACACCCGCGCACCGCCGACGGCGTCGAGCACGGAAGGGTCCGCCGCCGCGGCTTCCTCGCCGATGACTGCGGCGGTGCCGTCGATCCGCCGAAGCCCTTCCGACAGCGCCTGCTCGGCTTCGCGGTCGGCGATGGTCACCAGGTCGCCCGGCGCCTTCTCGATGATCTGGTCTGTGGCGAGATTGCGGAAACGCGGCAGGATGATGCGCTCCGCCACGTCCCGGATCAATGTTGCGACGGGGTCGGTCTCGGTCATCGTTCGGCTCCTGGCGCTTCGAGCGCGTTACGGGCCTGCAGCCACCATGCCGCCGTCGCCGCAAGGAACGCCCACCCCGCACCGACGATCCAGCCCGCGAGCACGTCGGTCGGCCAATGCACCCCGAGATACAAGCGCGAAAGCCCGATCAACAGCGTCAGCAGCATCGCCGCAACCAGGATATACACGCGCAACGCGCGGGTCTGGACACTGCGCGCGACGAGGGCAGCGAGGGTGAGATAGACGATCGCCGAATCCGCGGCATGCCCGCTTGGGAAACTGGCGTGCGAGAAGGTCGCCCAATGCGCGACCACGTTCGGCCGCGGTCGATCGACCAGCGCCTTCAGCAGTTCGACCGACAGCGTGCCCAGCACCGAAGCGCCGACCAGGAACCCCGCCATCGCGACCTTGCGCACGATCAGCAATCCGCCGACGACGAGGATCACGACGAGCGTCAGCGTCGTCACGTCGCCGAGCGCGGTGAAGTCCTGCATCGCGAGCCGAACCGCATGCGTCACCGGCCCCGGGCGCTCGGCAGCCGCGCGGATGCCGCGCAGGATCGACGAGTCATACGCATCGGTATCGCCCGCGCCGACCTCTGACGCGATGTGCAGGACGAACAACAGCAATGCGGCAACCACGCCGAACGCGACCAGCAAGGCGCGATCGGGGCGGGTACGAAGAGTCTCCAATAGCCGGATCGTCATGGTCTCGTCACGCGCGCACTCCTGCAGTGCCACAGGGCAACGGGCACGATCAGGCTGCGGAAACGAGGAAGAGCGGGTAAGGCTCCCCTGGCTCGCTGGCATTCCGCGATCCTGCGGGCTTCCCGGATCCAAAGCGGCAGGATAACGTATCTACACGGCGAGCGGATTTCTCCGGTCGTCCGTCTGAAAGCGTGCATTGCCCATCAACGCCCATATTACCGCGATCGGCACTGCCGTTCCGGATCACGACATCCATGCGGCTTTCATCGCCTGGGCGCGCGCCCGTTTGCCCGATCCGCGCAGCGCGCGCGTGTTCGATCGCATGGCATCGCGCGCGGCGATCCATCATCGCTGGTCGATCCTCCCGGTCGGCGCGGATGGCGGATCGCCGGTCGATGTCGGCGGGTTTTACGCCCGCGACATCCTGCCGGGGACGGCAGAGCGGATGAAGCTCTACGCTCAAGAAGCCCCCGCGCTCGCACTGACCGCGATCGCGGCGCTTGGCGAGAAGGTCGCGCTGGACGGAATCACGCATCTCGTGGTCGCCAGTTGCACCGGGTTCGTCGCCCCGGGAATCGACCAGATCATCGCCGCGCGGCTTGGGCTTGCGCCCAGCGTCGAACGGCTGCTGGTCGGGTTCATGGGCTGTTACGCGGCGGTCGCGGCGTTGCGCAGTGCGCGGCATATCGTCCGGTCGGAACCGGCGGCGCGCGTGCTGGTGGTGTGCGTCGAACTTTCGACGCTCCATCTCCAGGATACGCCCGCGCTCGAACCCCTGCTGGCGATGCTCCAGTTCGGGGACGGGGCCGCGGCGGCGCTGGTGTGCGCCGAACCGACCGGTTTTGCGCTGGGCGCACCCTTCGCCACCACGCTCCCCGATTCCGCCGAACTGATCCGCTGGGACATCACCGACCAAGGGTTCGCGATGCATCTGTCGGGCGAGGTTCCCGGCCGGATCGCCGCTGGTCTCGCCGACCCGGTGTTCGCCGCGGCGGCGACCGGGGGGCAGGACCCGCAGGGGATCGACGGCTGGGCGGTCCATGCCGGCGGACGCTCGATCCTCGATGCGGTGGAGACCGCGCTATCGCTCCGGCACGATGCGCTTGCCACGTCGCGCGGGGTGCTGGCGGATGTCGGCAACATGTCGTCGGCGACGCTGATGTTCGTCCTCGCGCGATTGCTCGACGGGCCGAAGATCGACAATGGCGTCGCGCTCGCATTCGGCCCGGGGCTTGCCGCGGAGGGCTTCGCCTTCCGGAGCGCGGAATGAACCTCAAACAGCGCGCCATCGCCGAAGAGCTGATGGACGCGGACGATCTGTCGGCTGAAACCTATGCGGCGGTGGTCGGGGATCTGGCGAAGGTCAACGGGGTCACCATGGCGCCGCGACCGACGCTCGATTTCCTGCGCCGCGCGACCAGGGGCATGACCCGGTTCCGGCTGCTCGACGTCGGGTTCGGGGATGGTGACATGCTCCGCCGCATCGCGCGCTGGGCGGCACGACGCGGGCTGGAGGCGGATCTCGTCGGCGTCGACCTCAACCCGCGGAGCGCGCTTGCGGCCACCGCGCATCCCCCCGCCGACCTGCCGATCCGCTATGTCACCGGCGATTACGCCGATCATGCCGGGGCAGGGTGGGACTTCGTCATCAGCAGTCTCGTCGCGCATCACATGACGCACGATCAGCTCGTCGCCTTCCTCCGCTTCATGGACCGCGAAAGCGCGCGCGGCTGGCTGGTCAACGACCTCCACCGCCACCCGGTCGCACATCGGGGGTTTCCGATCCTCGCGGCGCTCGCGCGGTGGCATCCGATCGTGCGGCATGACGGGACGCTGTCGGTCGCGCGCTCCTATCGCCCCGCCGAATGGCCCCCCATCCTAGCGGAGGCGGGCGTGTCCGCACGCGTCTACCGCGCTTTCCCGTACCGGTTATGCGTCGAACACCTGCGCTGATCGTCGGCGGCGGCCCCGCGGGCGCGAGCGCCGCGATCCTGCTGGCCCGTGCCCGTACGCCGCATCTGCTGATCGAACGCAGCCGCGAGACCGGCGATGCGATCTGCGGTGGCTTTCTCAGCTGGCGGACGCTCGAGTCGCTGGGGCGGCTCGGGATCGACCCCGATGCGCTTGGCCCCGCGCGCATCCTGCGCACCCGGCTGTTCGCCGGGAACCGCACGGCCGAAGCGCTCCTGCCACGCCCCGCGCACGGCGTGTCGCGCCGGTTGCTCGATACGGTACTACTGCGCCAGACGGTCGCGATGGGGGCAGCGGTCGAACGCGGTGTCACCGTGCGCACCGTCAGCGGCACCAGCGCAACGCTCGACGACGGCACGGATCTTGTCGCCGACGCGCTGTTCCTCGCCAACGGCAAGCACGACGTGCGGGGCTCTGCGCGTCCGAGCGCAGCGCGCGGGGACGATCCGGTGCTTGGGCTGCGCATCCGGCTCGGCGCTGCCCCCGGGCTCACGCGCCTGATCGGCGATGCGATCGAATTGCATCTGTTCGATCGCGGCTATGTCGGGATCGTCCTGCAGGAAGACGGCAGCGCCAATGTCTGCATGGCGGTGCACCGCTCCAAGATGCTCTCCGCCGGCTCCCCCGGCGCGCTGCTCGACATGCTGGCGCGCGATCACCCACCGCTTGGCGACCGTCTTGCGTTCCGGGCGGGGCGCGAACCGATCGATGCGATCGCCAACGTTCCCTATGGCTGGCGTGCGCAGCGCACGGATGACGGCGTATTCCGGCTTGGCGATCAGGCGGGCGTGATTCCGTCGCTTGCCGGGGAGGGGATGGGAATCGCGATCGCTAGTGGCATCCGTGCGGGCCGTTCCTATATCGAGGGCGGTGCAGCGGCGGCACCGCGCTTCCAGCGCGATTTCGCCGCGGCGACCGCCCGGCCGATCCGGCTGGCGGGACTGGTGCGCGACGTGGCGGAACGGCCACGGCTAGGCGCGGCACTGCTTCCGCTGGTCGGCCACGTGCCGGGACTGATCGATATCATCGCACGTGCTACAAGGATCGGCCATTCGAGGCTTGACCACGACGCACGCCAACAGGAAAACTGAATCCATGGAGCACATCACCCTGTCCGAAACCGAGTGGCGCAAGAAGCTCAGCCCGGAAGCCTATCACGTGCTGCGCGAGGCCGGGACCGAGCGGGCGTTTACAGGGCGTTACAACAACAACAAGGCGGACGGCATCTACCGCTGCGGCGGGTGCGCGCTGCCGCTGTTCGATTCGGCGGACAAATATGATTCCGGTTCGGGCTGGCCGAGCTTCACGCAGCCGATCGATCCCGAGAATGTCACCGACCATAGCGACGTCAGCCACGGCATGACCCGCACCGAAGCACGCTGTGCGCGCTGCGACGGGCATCTTGGCCATGTGTTTCCCGACGGCCCGCCACCGACCGGGCTGCGCTATTGCATGAACTCACTCAGCCTCGAATTCCGCGCGCGCGGGAATGGCGACGAGGGGCGCGCCTAAACGATGCGGTTGATCGACCGGACGAGCGGTACCGCGGCATCGTTCGCCAAGGCATGGCTTGCCGGATGGTTCGGCAAGCCTTAACGCTCTCAACCGCGCATGGCCCGCTCTTCCGCTTCTTCCCCCCGTTCTGCGCGCGCGCCCTTGTGGCGCCGGCGGGTGGTGCTCGCGTTGCAGATCGTGGCGGGACTGGTGGTGCTCGCGTTCGCTGTGCTCGCGATCACCGTCTACGTTTCCGAAAGCCAGCTGCCGAGCTACGATGAGCTGAAGTCGTCGCCCAACGGCCAGATGATCCGAGTCCATGCCGCCGATGGCACCGTCATCGTCTCGCTTGGGCCGAGTTACGGGGAATGGCTGCCGTACGACAGGATCCCGCTGGTGATGCGCGAGGCGATGGTCTCGGTCGAGGATCGCCGGTTCCGGTCGCACATCGGCGTCGATCCGATCGGGCTCGCCCGGTCGATCCGCTTTGCCTTCAACAACCGCGGGAACGGTCGTCGCCTGCAGGGCGCGTCGACGATCACGCAGCAGGTCGCGCGGACGATCTTCCTTTCGAACAAATACACCTACGGCCGCAAGGGTCGCGAGGCGCTGATCGCGCTCGCGCTCGAGCGCAAGTTCAGCAAGGACCAGATCCTCGAGCTGTACCTCAACAAAGTCTATTTCGGCGGGGGTGCTTACGGGATCGATGCGGCCTCACGGCGCTTTTTCGGGCATGGCGCGGAAACGTTGAGCCTTGCCGAAGCCGCGATCGTCGCGGGTCTGGTCAAGGCGCCGTCGGCCTATTCGCCGACCGCCGATGCCGAGGCTGCGGTCGGTCGCGCGGGGGTCGTCATCGGTCTGATGCGCGAAACCGGCGCAATCACGGCCGAGCAGGCGGCAGAGGCCAACCCCAAGGACGTCAAGCTCGCCCCCGAACCGCGGCAGAACAGCGTTCGCTACTTCACCGACTGGGCGTTGCCGCAGCTCGAAGTGCTGATCGACGAGACGCAGCGTCCGCTCGAAGTGTGGACCACGCTCGACCTCGGGATGCAGCGCGCCGCCGATACAGCGATCCGCGCGAATGCGCCGTCCGGTGCGCAAGGCGCTCTTGTCGCGATCGACCGCGACGGTGCAGTGCGCGCGATGGTCGGCGGGACCGATTACGTCTCCTCGATCTACAATCGCGCGACCCAGGCGCAGCGCCAGCCGGGCTCTGCGTTCAAGCTGTTCGTCTATCTCGCCGCGCTCGAAGCGGGCCACAAGCCCGAGGACTCGATCGTCGACGAACCGATCACGATCGACGGCTGGAGCCCGCGCAACGACTCCCGCCGCAACTCAGGCGCGGTTTCGCTGCGCACCGCCTTTGCCTATTCGCTCAACACGATTGCCGCGAAACTCGGGCAGGAGGTCGGGTTCGCGACCGTCGCCGACATGGCGCGACGCTTCGGCATCACCACCAAGGTCAATACGCATCCCTCGATGGTGCTCGGCACATCGGACGTGCGGCTGATCGACATGACCCGCGCCTTCGCAAGTGTCGGCAACAAGGGGGTGGCGGTGACCCCTTACGGGATCACCAAGGTGACCGCTTCGGGCGAGACGATCTATGCCCAGACGATCGACACCAGCCATGTGCTGGTCGCGCCCTATGTCGCCGCGCAAATGACCGACCTGCTGCAGACGACGGTCAACACCGGCACGGGGCGCGCCGCACAGATCGGACGCCCGGTCGCCGGCAAGACCGGCACGACGACGTCGAGCAAGGACGGCTGGTTCCTTGGTTTCTCCAGCGGGCTGACGACGGGTGTGTGGATGGGGCGCGACGATGCCAAGCCGATCGCGGGTCTGCACGGTGGCACGGCACCGGCACGCGCGTTTGCGGCGTTCATGAAGGTGGCGGTGGCCAATCGCCCGGTCGAACAGTTCGATACCAAGGTGACGTTGCCCGAATATCAGCTCGAGCCCGACCAGGAATCCTATTTCGGCGAAGCCGACAACGGGCTGTTCGTCGACGAGAATGGGGTGCCGCTCGAACCTGGCGTCGCACCGGCTCCGGTCGAGGGGCAGCAGGTCGATCAGGACGGCAATGCGCTCCCACGCCAGCCGCGTCCCGGGGAACGCCCCGAGCAGGGTCAGGGCCAGGGACAGGGCGCGGGACAGGATGGCACCGAACGTCCGGCGGAAGGCGAGAAGCTCGACCAGGCGTGGCTGGACCATGTGCTCGGTCGCGAAACGTCGCGCGCCAACACGCCTGCGCGCGCGCCGAACGCGCGTCAGTCGCCGGTTCCGGACCCCCGCCCGACCCAGTGAAGCACCGCGCCATTGGCGCGTAACCAGGCATGTGAGCGCGCCGGGTCGCTTTCGTCGAGTAGCGCGACCGCGCGGTGGAAATGCGGACCGTGATTCATGTGCAGCCGATGCGCGACTTCGTGCGCGACGGTCGAGCGGCGCACGAATGCCGGCATCAGGATCAGCCGCCAGCTATAGCGGATCGTCCCGCTCGACGCGCAACTGCCCCAGCGCGTCTTTGGGTCGCCCACCGCAACCTTGGTGACCGATACGCCCGCCCGCGCGGCAAACTCGGCGGTTTCTTCGCTCAGCACCCGCAAAGCTTCGCGGTGCAGCCACAGCGCGATACGGCGCGACAGGCCATCGCGCGGCCCCCCGCAGCGCAGAATGTCGCCGTCCCGCACGATCCGGCGCGACGCGGTTTCCTCCCACACGATCGTCAGCGTGCCGTCGCCGAACGGGAAGGCGCTCCCCGGCTCGAACGGAAGCGCCTGCGGCAGGCGCGCGCGCTGTTCGGCGATCCAGTCGGCCTTGCCCGCTGCCCAGGCGAGCGCGGTCTTGAGCGAAGCACGCGGCGGCAACACCAGCCGCACGCGCCCCGTCGCGCTATCGACCGAAAGCCGCGCGCGCCGCGCACGCGCGTTGCGAACGACCTCGGGCGGATCGATCACAGCTCGCGGTCGACCAGATGATATTCGAGGTCGCCCGCATCATCCTCGGAGATCGTCCAGCCGCGCACCGATTGCCCCGCACGGTGGACTGCCTCGCGGTCGCCGCAGACGAGGTAATGCCACTCGTGCAACGGCTCGTCCGCCGCGCGCAAGCGATAGGCGCAGGTCGCGGGCAGCCAGTCGATCGTCCGCACGTTGTCGCGGCTGAGGCGGACGCATTCGCTGACATAGGCGTGGCGGTGCTTGTAGTTCGAGCAGAGCGCGGTCGACCGATCGAGCAGGCGGCACGACACGTTGGTCGGCAGCAACTCGCCGGTTTCCTCATCCTCGAGCTTGTGGACGCAGCATTTGCCGCAGCCGTCGCACAGCGCTTCCCACTGCCCGCGATCGAGCGTGTCGATCGGCTCTTCCCAGAATTTGCTGCTCACTTGACCCACCGTTCGAGTTCGTCCGCGACTGCTTGCGGCGTCTGGTCCTGCGGCAGCAACGCGATCGGCTTGCCGCTCGGACCCATCAGAAAGGCAAAACGCCCGTGCGCGACGAGATATCCGCCATCGGCATTGGGCTTCTCCGCCTGGACGGCGACGCCGTACGCCTTGGTCAGCGCAGCGATCGCAGCGGGATCCCCGGTAAGACCCACCATGCGCGGATGGAACGCCGCGACGAACGTCTTGAGCACCGCGGGTGTATCGCGCGCCGGATCGACGGTCACGAAGATGGGGACGACCTTGGCGGCGCGCGTGGCGTCCTTCGTTTCGAACAGCCGCAATCCCGCACCGATCGTCTGCGCGTCGACCGGGCAGACGTCGGGGCAGAAGGTGTAGCCGAAATACATGATGCGATATCGCCCCGCGAAGTCGCGATCACTGCGCGGTTTGCCGTCCTGGTCGGTCAGCGTGAACGGCGCACCGATCCGCGCACCCTCCAGCGGAGCGTGCGTCGTAGGGGCGGGGCTGCTGCAAGCGATGGGAAGCGCGGTCAGCAGCAGGGCGGACAGCGCGCGAGCGATCTGGTTCATGGCGTGTTCCGTCATGATCTGTTAGGTCGCAGCACGCAAGCATTGCACCGGTTTCGCCTTCTGTCAGGACACTTATCCGATGACCCGTCGCCTCCTCGCCGTCGTGTTGACGCTCTCCGCCGCGCCGCTTGTCCTTCTGGCCGCCCCGGCCGTTGCGCAGATGGGCCAATCGGAGGGCTACAAGTTCCTGCAGGCGATCAAGGACGGGAAGGGGGACGAGGTCACCAAGTTCCTCGACAAGCCCGGGGCGACCGTCATCAACGCCAAGGACATCACCAGTGGAGACGGTGCGCTCCACATCGTCGTCCGGCGACAGGATTCCACCTATCTCAACTACCTGCTGGCGCGTGGCGCAGACCCCAACCTCCGCAACGAACGGGGCGAAACCCCGCTGCTGATCGCGTCGAGCCTTGGGTCGACCGACATGATCGAAACGCTCGTCAAGCACGGTGCGAACGTCAACATGGGCAATGCGAGCGGTGAAACCGCACTGATCCGCGCAGTGCAGCGCCGCGACACGACGATGGTGCGCAGCCTGATCGACCTTGGCGCGGACCCGGACCAGAAGGACCTGCTGCAGGGATCATCGGCACGCGACTATGCGCATCAGGACAAGCGCACCCCGGCGATTGCCGCACTGATCGACGCGGCCCCGAAGAAGGTCCGCAAGGCCGTGTCGGGACCCAAGCTCTAAACTTTTCGCGCGCGACCGCCCGTCAGCTGCGGATGGCGAGCAAGCCGTTTGCTTCCGGGTCGGTTAGCGCGATCATCCGCCGTGCCGCGCGTCGTGCGAAGGCCAGCGTCACGCGTTTGCGCGTCGCGGCGGACAGCGGATCGGTATGCGCCTCGCGCAGGATGGCGGCGTCATAGCGGTCCGCGACGATAATTCCGGTGCGATCGGGAAGGAACCCCTCGCGGTCGAGCGGGCTGGCATCGAAACCGGCGGGGACCGCCCAATAATAGCGGTCGCAGCACCCGAGATACTCGGTCCACTTGTTGTCGCCGAGCAGATCCGCGCGCGACACCTTGATCTCGACGATGACGATCTGTCCGCGTGCGTCGATCGCCATCAGGTCCGCGCGGCGATTGCCGTCCAGCGGAACTTCCGAAAGCGCGACGAGATCATGCCGCAGCAACATCCGGATCGTCCCGCGCGCAACGTCCGCCGCACAGAGCGGCGATCCGGGTTCGTCGATACAGGATTGCGGAGGGGAGTCTGGCGGATCGTGCAACATGCGCCGATCCTAGAACATTTCACGAACGCGTCAAACCCGACGCGGTGTGTTCAGCGGTAGAAGATGTGGTTGCCGATCGAGGCGACCTGCTGGCGATGCCAGCCCGGCGTGACCTGGCGCGCATGGAAGTACATCGCATCCGAAGCAGGGCTGTCCCAGCTGTCGGCGAGGGCAACGCGCGCAACCGCGATGGCGGTGCGATATTGGCGGTTGGAGGGGACCGACGGCACATGCCCGCCACGAACGAACGAGAACTGGCCGCGCTGGGTCACGACCGAGCAGACCGACTTGGGGAAGTTGCCCGACTTGGTGCGGTTGAGGATGACTTCGGCAACCGCCAGCTGACCGCTGAGGGGTTCGCCCTTGGCTTCGAAGTAGATCGCGCCGGCCATGCACTGGAGCTCGTCACCCATGTCATCCGGGACCGACTGTGCGGCAACTGCCGCGTCGAGGGTGCCGTAAGCAACCGTGTCGCCGTCCTGCAGGGTATCGCTGGTATCTTCGAGGGTCGTCGGGTCGGTAATGTCCGCTGCCTGGACGACGCCCGCTTCGGGAACCGAAGCAACGACCGGGGCGTTAATGGCCCGATCGAGTTGCTGGGCGAACCCCGGCGTGCCCGCGCCGATGATGGCGGCTGCGGTAAGGATCATGGTCGCGCAGGTCGCGACACGGTTGGCAAACGACATTCAAACTACAAAAATGCGGTTGGTGCACGGAGACAAACGATCTTTCGGTCGTTTATCCGGACAGCCCCCCGACTGCGTAACTCTACCGGATCGCACCCGGTGAAGCACAACGCTCAATCGATGGACCGTCTATTCAGGGCCGCAGCGGACCGGTCAACTGGCCAGGATTGTTTCTGCGGCGAATCGTTCCGGCGATGCGATGTCCAGTTCGATCACCCACAGATCCGGGTCGCGCGCGCGCCGGCGCTGCCAATACGACTCGCGCGCCGACGGGTCGGCCGCATCCGCCGGACCGGTCGGAACCAGTGCCGCTTGCCCGGTCGGGCCGAGCGCCCGTTCCACCAACTGGGTATTTCCGTCATTATCGTTTAATATCAATAATATAGCGCCAGAACTCGGTTCGCCCCGCGCACGCACCATCCCCATGCCGCCCGCATCGTTGACGCGCTTGAGCAGCGCCGACACGAGCAGACCGGTCGGCAGGGTGGCACTCATGCCGTGCGATAGCCCGGGAGCGTGGCGAGCGGGATCTGCGAGCGCATGAACGTACCGGTTCCGCGGGCAGCTTCCTCGCCGTCCGCGTCGACCAGTCGCGCCTCCGCAACGAACACCCGGCGATGCCCCGATACCCAGCGTCCCTCCGCCACGACAGGACCTTCGCGCAAGGGTTTGGTCAGCAACAGGTTGAACGCGGTGGTCAGCAGGAACCGGTCGGTCACGAGGCTATTGGCCGCGTAGAATGCCGCGTCGTCGAGCATCTTGAAGTAGCTCGTTCCATGCGCCGCGCCCCCGGCATGGAAGACGTCGGGGTGGATCGTGAACCGGATCCGCGCAATCCCGGCCGAAGGGATTTCGAGGGTGGAATCGAACAGCATGTTGATCGGCGCGGCAGTATACAGGGCTTCCAGTGCCCGGAAATGCGCCGCCTCGCCCGACAGCGCGGGGTCAGGCGGCGTCACGCGCTTCATCCGCCATCAGCAATGCGACCAGCGCATCGCGCGATCCGGCACCCCGCAACTTGTCGACGAAATTGGCATCGCGCAGCATGCGCGAGACGCGCGCCAACGCCTTCAGATGCTCGGCACCCGCGTCGGGCGGGGACAGCAGCATGAACACGATGTCGACGGGAAGATCGTCGACTGCCGCGAATTCGATCGGGTTCGTCAGTCGGGCAAAGATACCGCAGACCTTGGGCAATCCGGCAAGCCGTCCGTGCGGAGTCGCGACACCGCGACCGAAGCCGGTCGACCCCAGCTTCTCGCGCGCGCCAAGCGCCTCGGCGACCGCTGCCGCGTCGACGCCGTAGACTTTGGACGCAACGCTGGCGAGGTGTTGGAACAGCAATTTGCGCGTGCCCGCGCTTTCGCGTTCGAGCACCGCATCGGTGCTCAGAAGGTCGTGCAAATCGGTCATCGCAATCCTTGAGCCCGCGTCAAGCACGGGTGCTTGCGCGGGCTCATAGCGCCGATCACGGATCGGCGAAAGCGGACCGCAACATTACGACACGCGCTGTGGTTCCACCCAACCGATCGTCCCGTCGCCGCGGCGGTACACCATGTTGTACGTGCCGGACAAAGAGTTGCGGAACAGCAATGCGGTCGTATTGCGCAAGTCGAGCATCATCACCGCATCGGACACGCTCGCATCGGGGATATCGACTCGCGTTTCGGCAACGATCAGAGGGAAATCCTCTGCTTCCTCTTCGGCGGTATGTTCCTGGAACAGCGTATAGCCAGCATCATTGGCGGCAATTTCGTCTGCGGTTGCCGATGCGCTGGTCGCGGTTGCGCTGCGGTCCTTGAGACGGCGCATGTAGCGACGAAGCTGCTTCTCGATCTTGCCCGCGGCCGAATCAAAAGCCGTATGCGCCTCGGAGGCATCGCCGCTGGCCTTCAGGATCAGCCCTTGCATGACGTGGCATACGATGTCGCAGGTGAAGCGGTTATCGTGCGGTCCCTTGCCAAATGTGACCTGCGCCGAAATCGTCCGGGCGAAATATTTGGCCGCTATGCCTTGGAGCCGCTCGTCGACATGGGTCCTGAGCGCTTCGCCCGTTTCGACCTGATGGCCGGAAACCCGAATATCCATGAGCACTTCTCCATACTGTACTGCCGGACTCCGCTGTACGGATGTTCCGGCTGGTAGATGACGTCTGCCGGACGCCTCGACCCCCCAATAGGTTGAATCAGTTGGCCGTCTCGCCTCCCCACAAAGGATTGACCACTGACTTCATAAACGCTGCATGCCGCACAAGATCCGCCTCCGGCACCGCGAAGGTCCGCGGCGGGCGCGCTTTCGCCGGCGTTGCCGGTGCGACGGGAAGGGCAACCTCGATCGTTTCGCTGACCAGGCCGAGCCCGATCTGCCGCCCGCCGGTCAGTTCGATATAGACCTGCGCGAGCAGCTGCGCGTCGAGCAATGCGCCGTGCAAGGTACGGTGGCTGCGATCGATCCCGTACCGGTTGCACAACGCATCGAGGCTGTGCTTCGCGCCGGGATGCCGGATTCGTGCCATCGCGACGGTATCGATCATGCGTTGCATGTTGATCGCCGCACGGCTGCACCGCGTCAATTCGCCGTTGAGGAAGCCGAAGTCGAAGCTCGCATTATGCGCAACCAGCGGGCTGTCGCCGAGAAACTCGAGCAACGCATCCGCGCCGTGGTGGAACAGCGGCTTGTCCGACAGGAACGCGTCGCTCAGCCCGTGGACGCGTTGCGCCTCGGGCGGCATCGTGCGTTCGGGGTGGAAATAGGCGTGAAAGGTGCGGCCGGTCTCGACCTTGTTGATCATCTCGACGCATCCGATTTCGACCATGCGGTCGCCATCGGAAAAGCTGAACCCCGTGGTTTCGGTGTCGAAGACGATCTCTCTCATAGGGTCATGATAGTGGGGTTTTGCGCGCGGCGAGGCAAGCGATGATCTGCCGCACCGCGTCACGCGTCGTATCCAGCGAACCCCCTGTCGGAACGACGAAATCCGCGCGTGCGGTCTTTTCGACATCGGGCATTTGCCGCGCCAGAATCGCGTCGAGCTTATCCGGAGTCATGCCGGCGCGCTGCAGAACGCGCGCGCGCTGCACCGACTCGGGCGCGGACGCCACGACGACCACATCGACGCGCGACTCGCCGCCGGTTTCGAACAGCAATGGAATGTCGAACAGGACGATCGGTGCCGCGGCATGCCGTTCCAGGAACGCGGCACGGTCCGCCTGGACCGCGGGATGGACGATCGCTTCCAGCCGCTTGAGCGCCGCACCATCGCCCAGCACCATCGGACCGAGTTTCGCGCGATCGACTCCATCGGGGCCGGTCGATCCCGGAAAGACAGCTTCGATGGCGGAGATCACCGCCGCATCGGACGCCTGCAACCGGTGGACCGCGGCGTCCGCGTCGAACACGGGCACGCCCGCGTCCGCGAACATCGCCGCGACGGTCGATTTGCCCATCCCGATCGAACCGGTCAGGCCGATCGTGATCATGCCGTCAGCAACGCCCTGAGCCGCGTATCGTGGTCCTCGTCGCGCGGCGGTGCCACGCCGAAGAACAGCTCGAACGCAAGCGCAGCCTGACCGATCAGCATCTCGAGCCCATCGATCGTGTCGAGATCGCGCGCGCGCGCGGCCGCGAGCAACGGTGTCTCGAGCGGCGCATAGACGACGTCATAGACCAGCGCATCCTGCGGCAGCGGATCGAGATCGATCGTCAGCGGCGCCTGACCCGTCATGCCGAGCGCACTCGCGTTGACCACCAGCGCGGCGGGGGGAAGCTGCGCGGTCAGCGGGAGTGCCTGTCCCTTGAGGCCAAACGACGACAGCAGTGCCGCGGCCTTCAGCACGTTGCGGTTGAGCACCGTGACTGACCCCACCCCGAGCTTCGCCAGCGCGAACAGCACCGCGCGCGCCGCGCCGCCGGCACCGATCACCACCACCGGTGCGCCGGTCAGGTCGAGCCCGTCGAGCGGCGCATAGAATCCCGCCGCATCGGTATTGGTGCACAGGAACGCACCGTCTTCGCCGCGGAACACCGTATTCGCGGCCCCGATCGTTTTCCGCACGTCGCCGGGATCCGCGATGTGATCGAACACAGCCTGTTTGTGCGGCAAGGTAACGTTGCACCCGCGCCAGTCGGGGTCGGCGGTCCGCTCGGCGAAATAGGCGGCCAACCCTCCGGGCGCGACATGATGCGCGCGATAGCTTCCCTCCAGTTTGAGCGCATCGAGCCAGAAGCCGTGGATGATCGGCGACTTCGAATGCGCGATCGGATCGCCGATGACTTCTGCATAGATCATGACGGCATCACTCCGCGGACACGTAGGTAATCGAGCACCTGCAACAGCGGCAGGCCAAGGACGGTGAACTGGCTTCCCTCGATCCGGGTGAACAGCTGCGCGCCGGGTCCCTCGATCCGGTAACAGCCGACACAGCCGGCGATCTCGGGCCATTCCTGGTCGAGATAGGTCTGGATGAACGCATCCGACAGGGTGCGCACGTGCATCTTGGCGCGATCGACCACCCGCCAGACCGGGCGTCCGCCCTCGGCGATCACCGCCGCACTGACGAGGTCGTGCCGCTTCCCCGACATCCGCGCGAGATGCGCGCCCGCTTCGTCACGCGAACGCGGCTTGTCGAGCATCGACCCGTCGTCGAGCACGACCACCGAGTCGCAGCCGAGCACCAGTGCCTGACCGTCGCGCGCCGAGACCTTGACCGCCTTCAGTTCCGCCAGCGCATCCGCCATGTCGCGCGGCGCGAGGCCTTCCGCCAGCAGCGCGGCCTTGGCGGACTCCTCATCCACACTTGCCGAGACGGCGGTGAACGGGATTGCCGCGGCGGCGAGCATCGCGCGTCGCGACGCGCTTTGGGATGCGAGGACGACCCTCACAGGTCGCCTCGCGGTGCGATACCGCGTTCGCTTACCAACGCGATAATCGCGGCGGCGGTTTCCTCGATCGATCGGCGCGTCACGTCGATCACCGGCCAGCCATTGTCCGCGAACATCCGCCGCGCATAAGCGACTTCGCGCGTGACGGATTCCTGGTCGACATAAGCAGTCTCGGTCTTCTGGTTCAGCGACAGCAGCCGGTTGCGCCGGACCTGGATCAGCCGATCCGCACTCGTCGTCAGCCCGACGACGATCGGGTGCTTGAGCGAATACAGGCTGATTGGTGGGGGGCTTTCGATCACGATCGGAATGTTGGCGGTCTTGAACCCGCGATTGGCGAGATAGATCGAGGTCGGCGTCTTGGACGATCGCGATACGCCCGCGAGCACGATGTCCGCTTCCTCCCAATCCTCGGCAAGAATGCCGTCGTCATGCGCGATCGTGAACTGGATCGCGTCGACCCGCGCAAAATAGGCGGCATCGAGCACGTGCTGACGCCCCGGGCGTGCCTTGGCGGCCTGACCGAGCAACCCGGATAAGGCCCCCGTCACGCCGTCCAGCGGCGCGACCGCAGGCAACCCCAGCGCGCGACACCGCGTCTCGAGCGTCGCGCGGGTCGCGCTGTTGACCAATGTAAACAGCACGAGGCCCGGATTCTGCGAAATCTCCTGCAGGATCCGTTCGAGATGCGCCTCGGTCCGCACCATCGGCCAGAAATGCCGGATCGTCTCGACGTCGTCATATTGCGCGAGCGCCGCCTTGGCGATGTTCTCGAGCGTCTCGCCGGTGGAATCCGACAAGAGATGGAGGTGGAGCCGCATCAGCCGCGTCCCTGGCAAAGGCCTGTGGATAACATGGGGATAACCGCTAGCGTAACTTCCCAGCCGCGCAAAGCCGCCACGAACGGTGGAAAACGCCCGAGTTTTCCACAATCGCGTGCACAGCCCCCCGATTTATCCACAGCCTGTGAATCATGGGGATGGAATCGCCGATCGTCTCGCTGAATCGGGCGTGCGATTCAGCCCGGCCTGTTGGCATTTCCGGGACAATTGCCTAAGCCCCGACTCCCACCGACCAACAACCTTTATTACCTCCTAAGAATCTAGACTCTTATTGAAGAGGGGATCCGCGATCCTTCCCGAACCGACTCCCGCCGGACCCCTGTCCGAGGCACCGTTCAAGCCGTTGCTCGCGACGCTAAAAGGACAACGCCAAGCCGTTCCGCCGATCTGGCTGATGCGGCAGGCCGGGCGATATTTGCCCGAATACCGGGCGTTGCGCGCCGAAAAGGGTGGGTTCCTCGCGCTGGTGAATGACAGCGCGGCCGCCGCGGAAGTGACGATCCAGCCGATCCGTCGCTTCGGATTCGATGGCGCGATCCTGTTTTCCGACATCCTGATGGTCCCGGCAGCGCTCGGGCAGGGACTGACCTTCGGGGTCGGCGAAGGCCCCGCTTTGACTCCGCCGCTGGTCGACCATGCGCTGTCGTCGCTCGAACAGGCCCCAGAACGGCTGGAGCCGGTCTATGAGACGGTCCGGCAGGTCGCGGCGATGCTGGGGAGCGAAACGACCTTCCTGGGCTTTGCAGGGAGCCCCTGGACCGTCTCGACCTATATGGTTGCGGGCAAGGGTAGCCGTGATCAGAGCGAAACCCGCCGCTTCGCCTATGCCGACCCGAAGGCGTTCGGCGAGATCATCGACGCGATCGTGACGTCCACCGTCGACTATCTGTCGAAGCAGATCATCGCCGGGGTCGAGGCGGTGCAATTGTTCGACAGCTGGTCAGGGAGCCTCAGCCCCGCGCAATTCGAACGCTGGGTGATCGCGCCCAATGCCGCGATCGTCTCTGCGCTCCATGCGCGGCACCCGGGCGTACCGGTGATCGGCTTTCCGAAGGGGGCCGGTGAGAAATTGCCGATCTATGCGCGTGAAACCGGGGTCGATGCGGTCGGCGTCGACGAGACGATCAACCCCGAATGGGCGGCGGCGAACCTGCCTGAAGGGATGCCGGTCCAGGGCAATCTCGACCCGCTCGCACTGATCGCGGGCGGTCGCGATCTCGAGGCAGCGGCCGCACGAATCCTCAAGGCGTTCGAGCGCCGCCCGCACGTCTTCAATCTTGGCCACGGCATCCTGCAGGACACGCCGATCGCGCATGTCGAGCAGCTGCTCGCCTTTGTACGGAACGCATGATGGCTGGAATGCTCGGCAACGCCTATCTCTGGGTCAAGGCGGCGCATCTGATCTTCGTCATCTTCTGGATGGCGGGGCTGTTCATGCTCCCGCGCTACCTTGTCTATCACCAGGAAGCGTTGGCCGGTTCGGGCGGCGACGCAGGCCTATGGGTCGAGCGCGAAGCCAAGATCCGCACTATCATCCTTACCCCGGCGATGATCGTGGTGTGGGTGCTCGGGTTGTTGCTCGCCGCCAATGCCGGGCTGTTCTCGGGCGGGGCGGGGCTTGGCTGGCTGCATCTCAAGCTGCTGCTGGTCGTCGTCCTCACCGGCTATCACGGCTGGGCAGTCGGCTATGCGCGCAAGCTCAAGGCAGGCAAGCCGACGATGACCGGGCGGCAGTTGCGGATGATCAACGAAGTGCCAGCGGTGCTGGTGACGTTCATCGTGATCCTGGCGATCGTCCAGCCGTTCTGACGCACCCCCCTCAAACTCGCGCCCCAACGTCGCGCCCCAACGTCGCGCCTTGACGCCTTCCTGGGACGGTCGTATCTGGCGGGGGTATTGTAGTGCGACGGCTTCGCGCCGTTCGGCTACTGTATCCTTCCTCAAGCATCGTCGCGTACCCTTCGCCGACTGAAGCTCCTCCCTCGCATCTCCATGCTCCGGACGCCCGAAATGCATCTCAAAGACCTGAAGAACAAGAAGCCGGCCGAGCTGGTCGCGATGGCCGAGGAACTCGGCATCGAGAGCGCGTCGACGCTGCGCAAGCAGGATCTGATGTTCGCGATCCTCAAGGTTCAGGCCGAGCAGGGCGAGCAGATCATGGGCCTCGGCACGATCGAGGTGCTCCCCGACGGCTTCGGCTTCCTGCGCAGCCCCGAGGCGAACTATCTCGCAGGTCCCGACGACATCTACATTTCGCCCAACCAGGTCCGCAAGTTCGGCCTGCGCACCGGTGACACGGTCGAAGGCGAGATCCGCGGGCCGAAGGATGGCGAACGCTATTTCGCGCTGGTGCGCCTCACCGCGGTCAATTTCGACGATCCCGATGCGGTCCGTCACCGCGTCAATTTCGACAACCTCACGCCGCTCTATCCCGAGCAGAAGCTCACGCTCGACCCGTCCGACCCGACCGTCAAGGACAAGTCGGCGCGTGTGATCGACATCATCTCGCCGCAGGGCAAGGGCCAGCGCACGCTGATCGTCGCGCCCCCGCGCGTCGGCAAGACGGTGATGCTCCAGAACATCGCCAAGGCGATCACCGACAACCACCCCGAGGTGTTCCTGATCGTCCTGCTGATCGACGAGCGCCCCGAGGAAGTCACCGACATGCAGCGCTCGGTCAAGGGTGAGGTGGTCAGCTCGACCTTCGACGAACCCGCGACGCGCCACGTCCAGGTCGCCGAAATGGTGATCGAAAAGGCCAAGCGCCTGGTCGAGCACAAGAAGGACGTCGTGATCCTGCTCGACTCGATCACGCGTCTCGGCCGTGCCTACAACACCGTCGTGCCGTCGTCGGGCAAGGTGCTGACCGGTGGTGTGGATGCGAACGCGCTCCAGCGCCCGAAGCGCTTCTTCGGTGCCGCGCGTAACATCGAGGAAGGCGGATCGCTCTCGATCATCGCGACCGCGCTGATCGATACCGGCAGCCGCATGGACGAAGTGATCTTCGAAGAATTCAAGGGCACGGGTAACTCCGAAATCGTGCTCGACCGCAAGGTCGCGGACAAGCGCATCTTCCCGGCGCTCGACGTCGGCAAGTCGGGCACGCGCAAGGAAGAGTTGCTGGTCGACCAGAGCAAGCTCTCGAAGATGTGGGTGCTGCGCCGCATCCTCATGCAGATGGGCACGATCGACTCGATGGAGTTCCTGCTCGACAAGATGAAGAATTCGAAGACCAACGAAGACTTCTTCGAAAGCATGAACCAGTAATCATTTCCGCTGCACAAGACCTGGTGCCGAAGGGTAAAGACTAGGCCTGTGCAGGTGTTTAGCGGTTTGGAATGGCCGGGATGGGGGTGATGCCCGATCCCGGCCATTGCCGTGTGGGGTAGCACCATGTTCGATATTGCCGACGTCTTCACCGCCGCGGGGCTCGCTACGCTGGGGCAGGTGATCCTGATCGACCTGATCTTTTCGGGCGACAATGCGATGGTTCTCGGGACGCTTGCCGCGGGGCTTCCACCCAAGCAGCGCAAGCAGGTGCTCGGGCTTGGGATCATCATGGCATTGGTGTGCCTGATCGGCTTCGCGCTGATCGCGACCCAGTTGCTCCACGTCGTCGGGCTGCTGCTGGTCGGTGGGCTGATGCTGCTGTGGGTCGCATGGAAGCTGTTCGGCGAAATCCGCTCGCATGGCCCTTCTGAAGACGTCGACGCAGCCGGACACGTTCCCAAGCCGCCCAAGAGCTTTGCGCAAGCCGCAGTCCAGGTCGCGATCACCAATCTTTCGCTGAGCCTCGACAACGTTCTGGCGGTCGCAGGCGCGGCGCGTGCGCATCCTTCGGTGCTGTTCTTCGGGCTGGCGCTGTCGGTGACGCTGATGGCAGTCGCGGCGAACTTCATCGCGCGGATCATCGGCAAGCACGCCTGGATCGCCTATATCGGGCTGATCGTCATTCTGTTCGTCGCCGGGCGTATGATCTTCGACGGGGTGGTCGATCCCGAGGTCGGCGTGCTGGCATGGCTCGCGCGCCGCTGACCGCTGCAGGGGGCGTTGCGGTCCAGGCATGATCGCGCGCATACAGGGCCATCAAGCAGCGCGGCGGCTCGCCCGCTCCAGCGGAGAAGCCACGATGAAGATCAACGTCGAAGTCGACTGTACGCCCGAGGAAGCACGGCGGTTCATGGGGCTGCCGGACATGGCGCCGGTGCATGATAAATATCTCCAGATGCTGGCCACCTCGATGGACGGCTCGGTCGCGCCCGAGATGCTCGAGACCGTGATGCGCAGCTGGATGCCGATGGGTGACGCCGGAATGGCGATGTGGCGCCAGATGTTCGAGACCGCGACCAAGAAGTGACGGGCGACGCCACGATCTACGCGACGTCGAGCGGTGCGCCTCCCGCGGCCATTGCAATTGTGCGGATCAGCGGGGCAGGGGCGTGCGGCCTTGCGACCGCGCTTGCCGGATCTTTGCCGGCACCGCGGCGGGCTTCGGTTCGCGCATTGCGGCACCCCGACACGGACGCGCTGCTCGATCGCGCGGTTGTGCTGTATTTCCCCGGGCCGACGACGGCGACGGGGGAAGATCTGGTCGAGTTTCATGTTCATGGCGGTCGTGCGGTCGTGGCAGCGGTCGAGGCGGCGATCGGGTGTGTTCCGGGGACGCGCCTCGCGGACGCGGGCGAATTCACCCGGCGTGCACTCGCGAACGGGCGGATCGATCTGACCGAGGCGGAAGGGCTTGGCGATCTGCTCGCCGCCCAGACCGAGAGCCAGCGCAAGGCGGCGCTGCGCATCGCCGAGGGCGGGCTGCGCGCCGAAATCGACCGTTGGACCGATGCGTTGGTGGCTGTCGCCGCGGAGATCGAGGCGGCGCTCGATTTTTCGGACGAGGACGACGTCAGTGACGTGCCGGTCGAGCGGACGATCGCAAAGATTGCCATCATCGCACAGGCGATCGATCACCTGCTCTCTGCCCCGCCGGTAGAGCGGTTGCATGACGGCGTGCGCGTGGTCATCGCTGGACCGCCCAACAGCGGAAAATCCACATTACTCAACGCCTTGACGGGGCGGGACGTGGCGATCGTGTCGGCGATATCGGGGACCACGCGCGACCGGATCGAGGCGTCGGTGGTCCGGCGCGGGATTGCGTACACCGTCACCGATACTGCCGGACTGACCGACACGCCGGGGGATGAAATCGAGCAGATCGGGATCGAACGCGCCAGATCGGCGATGGTGGGTGCCGATATCGTGCTGTGGCTCGACGATTCTGCGCCGGATCGCGATGAGTATCTGCTGGTTCATGCGCGTTCTGACGTTGCCGGACGGGAGCTCAGTCCCCCGGGGCGTTTGGAGATTGCGGCAAAGTCCGGGGTTGGGGTCGACACGCTTTGGGAGGAGATAGAACGGCGCGCTGCGCAATTGCTCCCAGAGGAGGATGCATTGACGATCAACGTGCGGCAACGCGCCTTGCTTCGCACCTGCACCATCCATCTGGGTGCAGCGCAGCATCAACGCGACCTGTTGGTCATTGCCGAGGAGGTGCGCGCAACGCTGCGGCTGTTCGATCAGGTGACTGGACGGAGCGGGATCGAGAACGTGCTCGATTCGATCTTCACCCGTTTTTGCATCGGCAAGTGATGTTCCACGTGGAACGTTTTGACAGCAGGCGCGTGGCGACCTAGCGAGACGGTATGGAACAGTTCGATGTTATCGTCGTCGGCGGCGGTCACGCCGGAACCGAGGCGGCTGCCGCGTCGGCGCGCCGGGGTGCGCAAACTGCCTTGATCAGTTTCGACGCGAGCAAGATTGGTGCGATGTCGTGCAACCCAGCGATCGGCGGGCTCGGCAAAGGACATCTGGTGCGGGAGGTCGATGCGTTCGACGGGCTGATTGGGCGTGCCACCGATCGCGCGGGCATTCACTATCGCATGCTCAACCGCAGCAAGGGCGCAGCGGTGCAAGGTCCTCGCGTCCAGGCCGATCGCAAACGCTATGCAGCAGCCATCCAGGAGATGCTCGCGGAGCAACAGTGCCTGCATATCGTGACTGGTGAGGCGGTCGCCCTGATCATCGACGACACCCAGACGGTCACGGGGGTGACGCTGGCGGACGGTCGACACCTTCGATCACGCTCGGTGATCCTGGCAACGGGCACGTTCCTCGGTGCGCGGATGTTCTGCGGCGAAGACCGCAGTGTCGGTGGACGGATCGGCGAAGCAGCCGCCTCAGAACTGGCAGCGCAACTTTATGCTGCGCGGCTGCCGATGGCGCGTCTCAAGACGGGGACGCCACCCCGGCTTGATGGTCGCACGATCGACTGGGCAGCGTTAGCGCAGCAGCCGAGTGACGCCGATCCCTGGACGATGTCGCCCGCGTCGCCATCCCGCTTTCTGCCGCAAGTGCACTGCGCGATTACGCGCACCACGCCGGCAACGCATGACGCCATTCGCGCCGGGCTCGATCGCTCGCCATTGTTTGGCGGAGATATTGCGGGGCAGGGGCCACGCTATTGCCCCTCGATCGAAGATAAGATCCACCGCTTTGGCGACCGCGATGGACATCAGATCTTTCTCGAACCGGAAGGCCTGGACGACCATATCGTTTACCCGAACGGCATCTCCACCTCATTGCCGGTCGATATCCAGCAGGCGATGATCGCGACGATCCCCGGCCTCGAACACACGACGATCCTCACGCCCGGTTATGCGGTCGAATATGACCATATCGACCCGCGCGCGCTGTCCCCGACGCTCGAGGTACGCGACATGCCGGGGCTGTTCTGTTGCGGGCAAATTAACGGTACGACGGGGTATGAGGAAGCGGCGGGGCAGGGGCTCGTAGCGGGAATCAATGCGGCCGCTCGGGCGCTGGATCGGGAGACGTTGGTGCTCGATCGGGCATCGAGCTACTTGGGGGTGATGATCGACGATCTCGTCCTGCAGGGGATTACCGAGCCGTATCGGATGCTCACCGCGCGCGCAGAATTCCGTCTGCGGCTGCGCGCAGACAATGCCGAAACGCGCCTGTCGGGCATCGCGGACAGCCTCGGATGTCTCGGGCCGAAGCGTCAGGCACGTCTGAGGGCACGGCAAGAGCAGCTCGCTCACGTCGCCGCGGTTCTCGACCAGAAGGTGTCGAACGCGGTCCTGCGCGAACGGGGCGCGCCGATCGAAGCCAACCCCGAAATTCGCAGTGGGGCGGAATGGTTGCGGGTCGCTGGGGTCACGCTAGACATGGTGGTGCCGCAACTAAGTGATGCCATCGCGGTCGATGTGCGAAGCGAGGCAGCCGAGGACGCGCGCTATGCGCCGTATGTCGAGCGGCAGGAGCAGGAGGTCATCGCCTTGCGCGCGAACGATACGATCCTGCTTCCGGCGGACTTTGCGTTCGACGCGATTGCGGGGCTATCGACGGAGATGATCGAACGCCTGACCGCAGCGCGCCCCGCGACACTCGGTGGGGCAGGGCGGATTCGCGGCATCACGCCCGCCGCCCTGACGGCGATCCTCCTCCATGTTCGGCGAAGGGCAGCATGACCGAAGACGAAGCAAAGGGCTGGATTGCCGAGCGGCATGGCGATGCGGCGGTCGATCGACTGACGCTGCTTGTCGATCATGTCGTCAATGAAACGCTCCGCCAGAACCTGATCGCGCCATCGACGGTCGATCACATCTGGGATCGGCATATCGTCGATTCAGCGCAGTTGCTCATCCATGCGCCCGACGCCGGGCACTGGCTGGACGTCGGCAGCGGTGCAGGATTTCCGGGGATCGTACTTGCGATCCTCGGCGCGCATCAGATTAGCCTGGTTGAACCGCGCCGTCGCCGGGCGACCTTTCTGTCCGACCTTGTCGAGGCACTCGACCTCGACGCGGCGCGGGTGCAGGTGCATTGCTCCCGCGTCGAGGCCGTCGCGGTTCCCGCCGATGTCATCACTGCGCGCGCGGTCGCCTCGCTCGACAATCTGTTCGACTGGTGCGCGCGATCCGCCACGATAAACACACGGTGGATCCTGCCAAAGGGCAAGTCCGCGCTGGAAGAGGTGGCCAGTGCGCAGAAGGCATGGCATGGTGTGTTTCACGTGGAACATAGCATCACCGACCCGGCGTCGATGATCGTACTCGCATCAGGGGTGACACGTCGATGAACGTCATTGCGATCGCGAATCAAAAAGGCGGCGTGGGCAAGACCACGACAGCGATCAATCTCGGCACTGCGCTCGCCGCGACGGGGTTGCGGGTGCTGTTGCTAGACCTCGATCCGCAGGGAAATGCTTCGACCGGGCTGGGCATCAGTCGTGCGGATCGGCTGCATTCGACCTACGACATATTGCTCGGCGAAGTGACGATCGAAGCCGCCGCGGTTTCGACGGTCGTCCCGTTGCTGGACGTCGTGCCGGCGACGGTCGACCTGTCCGGGGCGGAAATCGAGCTCGTCGAATATGAAGAACGCACCCACCGCCTGTCGCGTGCGCTGGCGCGATCCGATCACCGCTGGGACGTAGTGCTCATCGATTGTCCGCCGTCGCTGGGTCTGCTGACGCTCAATGCGCTCGTAGCGAGCAACGCGTTGCTGGTGCCGCTACAATGCGAGTTCTTCGCGCTCGAAGGGCTCAGCCAGTTGCTCAACACGGTCGAGCGGATCCGCGAGCGGTTCAATCCGGGCCTGTCGATAATGGGGGTCGCGCTGACGATGTACGACCGTCGCAACAGGCTAACCGAACAGGTCGCGACGGATGTGCGCGCTGTGCTGGGGAAGGTGGTGTTCGACACCGTGATCCCCCGCAACGTCCGCCTGTCGGAAGCGCCGAGCCACGGTCTTCCGGCATTGATCTATGACCATCGGTGTTTGGGGTCGGAAGCCTATATCGCGCTTGCCCGCGAGATGATCGACCGCCTGCCGACCCAAATCGCCCCTCAGCCAGCCCGAGCCGCATGACCGACGCACCAACCCCGCTTTCCCGCCCGAAACCCCGCTCCGGCCTTGGCAGGGGCCTGAACGCCCTGATGGGCGACCTTGCGCGCGAGGAGCCGGTCGGTGGTGCACAGACGGGGACCTCGCAGGGCATCCGGTCGTTGCCGGTCGGTTCGCTGACCCCGCATCCGGGCCAGCCGCGTCGCCATTTCGAGGAAAGCGCGCTCGAGGAACTCGCACAGTCGATCGCTCAGCGCGGGCTGATCCAGCCGATCGTCGTGCGGCCGCATGGCACGGGCTATCAGATCGTCGCAGGCGAACGCCGCTGGCGCGCTGCACAGCGTGCGCGGCTCCATGAAGTCCCCGTGATCGTCCGCGATTTCGACGACACGCAAACGCTCGAAGTCGCGCTGGTCGAGAATATCCAGCGGCAGGACCTCAACGCGATCGAAGAGGCTGAGGCGTATCAGCGGCTGATCGCCGATTTCGGACATACCCAGGATGCGCTCGGCAAGCTGGTTCACAAGTCGCGCAGCCATATCGCCAATTTGCTGCGGCTGCTCGAATTGCCGCGACAGGTCCAGGAACGCGTGCTGCACGGGAAGCTGACGATGGGTCATGCGCGCGCGCTGATCGGTGCGCCCGACGTCGAGGCGCTCGCGGACAAGGTCGTCGATCGTGGGTTGTCGGTCCGCGATACCGAGAAGCTGGTGCGCGCCTCCAAGCCGACCCAGCGTGATTCGGACAGTCGCGGCGATGGGGCAGGGCGCGATCCCGACCTGGCGGCGCTGGAGCACCAGCTCGGCGATCTGCTTGGGCTCGGCGTCCGGGTCAATTACGGGCCCAAGGGCGGCACGTTGACGCTGAGCTATTCGACGCTCGATCAGCTCGACATGGTCTGCCAGCGGCTGACCGGCGACCGGCTCTGACGCTGGGTCAGCTGTTCTGGCGCGCCGCAATGCGCGCGACCGCGACGATCGCGTGATCCGCTAACACGCTGCCCGCATTGTGCGGTGCCATCGTTGCGCGTTCGGCGCGGCGGACGCGGTCGATCGCGGCGCTGATCGCGGGCGCGGACCAGATCCTCAAGGCGCGCGTGGTGGCTGCGCGTTCGCGAAAGAAGACGCGTTCCATCAGCGTGTTGGCGTTCGCACCGTCATCGATCTCAGCGCGCAGTTCGGCCAGGGCCATCAGGCGGCGCACCAATTGCCGCAGCAACGGGATCGGCGAGCTGCCCGCAACCGCAAGCCGTGCGAGTTCGTCCGCGAGCCGGTCCGGCCCGCCATCGATCGCCGCCTCGATGGCGCGCGAGATCTCGGAATCCCCAAGGTCGGCGCCGATCGCATCCAACGTCGTATCATCGAGTTGGCGCGGGCGTTCGGGCGCTGCATCGAGGAACAAGGCGATCTTCTCGAGCTCGCGGCTCATCACCGCGCGGTCGCCGCCAGCAGCGGCAGCGATGCGCGCGGCGGTCGAACCGGTGGTGCGCAGGCCCTGTTCGCGCGCGATGCTGGTGGCGAGCTTGTCGGCTTCGCCGGCATCGGGGACATAGAAGGCGCAGACCATCGCGCGCGGTTCGGCGGTCGCGAGCTTGACGAGGCCCGACGATGCCTTGGCGCTGGAGGCGATGACGACCACCGGGTTGCCGCTGCGTTCGGCCGCAAGCAGCAGCGTGCAGGCGGCGACGCTCTCCTCGCCTGCGCCTGCGACACGGATATGGCGTGCGGTCCCGAACAACGAGAGCGATGCGGCTTCGTCGGCGAGCAGGCCGGGGTTGGCCTTGAGTTGGCCAGGGTCGAGATCGACCCGTTCCGCATCGGGCCCGAGCGCGCGTGCCAGACGGTTTGCGACGTCGCGCGCGCCTGCTTCGTCGGGGCCGTAGAGGACGTACAACCGGACGTCCGGACTGACCGCGTCGATCGCGCGGGTCAGCTGGTTGAGGGTGGCTTTCACGCGGGGTGCGCCCGGGCGGCGTCAGCGCGCCGCACGGTCGCCCGAACGGCTGACATAGGTGGCAACGCGCGTGACGATCTGATCCGCGACGATCTGCGAAAGGCGTTCGAGCGCGGTGTTTTCGGCGGCGATCGTGCCATATTCCGATCGGACCGAGTCGATGCCTGCGTCCGATCGCGCAGCGGCGTCGAGCAGCACCGCACCGTTGCTGAGATCGACGAGCTGATAGCGCGCGCGCAACGTGCGGCGTTCGCGCGAGATACTGTCGTCGCGCCGGATGCCGAGACCGATGATCTTGTCGTCCAGCTTGATCTCGAGCCGGTAGCGCGGCGTCACGCCCTGACCCGTGTGCAGGCGGTCGCGTAGCGCGTTGCCCATCAGCCAGCCCGCCTTGCCTTCCATCGGCGCAACATCGACCTGCGCAAGCGTCGTTGCGACCGTACCCGTGCTGCCGCCCGAATAGAGCGGACGCAGGCCACAGCCGCTGAGGGCGAACGCGCTGGCCGCCAGGAGGATGGGGAACGCGCGCATCATGCGACGAGGTTCACGAGACGGTCGGGCACGACGATGACCTTTCGCGGGGTCTTGCCTTCGAGCGCGCGGACGATCTTGTCCGACGCGAGCGCGGCGGCTTCGAGCACGTCACGCGCAGTGCCCTTGGGCATGACCAGCGTGTCGCGGAGCTTGCCGTTGATCTGCACCGCGATCGTGACTTCGTCCTCGACCAGCAACGCAGGGTCGACCTCGGGCCAGGGGGCGTCGGCGATCAGGCCGTCATTGCCCGCGGCGGCCCAGGCTTCCTCGGCGATATGCGGCGCCATCGGGGCGACGAGCCGCATCAGCGTCGCGATCGCAGTGTCGCGCGACGCGGAGGGGGCGGCGCGCTCGATCGCGTTGACCAGCTCGAACAGCTTGGCGACCGCCTTGTTGAACGCGAGCGCCTCGATGTCGACCGCGATCCCGGCGATCGTCTGGTGGAGCTTGCGGTCGAGCGGGGCGTCGACGGTGCCGGACTGGCCGCTCTTCTCGCCGTCGAACAACCGCCAGACGCGCTGGATGAAGCGCCACGAGCCTTCGATCCCGCTTTCGCTCCACGGCAAGTCGCGCTCGGGCGGGGAGTCGGACAGCATGAACCAACGTGTCGCGTCCGCGCCATATTGGTCGACGATGCCGGTCGGGTCGACGGTGTTCTTCTTCGACTTCGACATCTTCTCGATGCGACCGACCGTAACCGCCTCACCGGTCGCGCGCTCGACATAGCCGTCGCCGCGTTTTTCGATGTCGTCGAGCGACAGCCATAGCGGCTTGGTGATCGTGTCGGTGCCGTCGGTACCGGTCTCTGTCACCTGGCGGCTATAAGTCTCGTGCGTGACCATGCCTTGCGTGAACAGGCCGGCAAACGGCTCCGCCACGTCGAGCATCCCGATATGCCGCAGCGCGCGCGTCCAGAAGCGGGCATAGAGCAAGTGGAGGATCGCATGTTCCACGCCGCCGATATATTGCGCCACCGGCAGCCATTGCTCGGCGACCGCGCGGTCGAACGGCTTGTCCTTGGGCTGGCTGGCGAAGCGGATGAAATACCAGGAGGAATCGACGAACGTGTCGAGCGTGTCGGTCTCGCGCCGCGCCGCACCGCCGCAGGACGGGCAGGGCACGTGCTTCCACGTCGGATGCCGGTCGAGCGGGTTGCCGGGAATGTCGAAGCTGACGTCCTCGGGCAATACGACCGGGAGCTGATCCGCGGGGACCGGCACCGCGCCGCACGCGTCGCAGTGGATGATCGGGATCGGCGTGCCCCAATAGCGCTGGCGGCTGACGCCCCAGTCGCGCAGGCGGAACACGGTCGATCCGGTGCCCCAGCCGCCATCCTCGGCGCGGGTGATCACCGCGCGCTTGGCGTCCTCGATGTCCATGCCGTCGAGGAAATGCGAGTTCACCAGCGTGCCGGGGCCGGTATACGCGGTGTTCCCGGTGAACAGCGGATCGGTGACGTCGCCGTCGGAGACGACGCGGCGGACCGGCAAATCATATTTGCGCGCGAAATCGAGATCACGCTGGTCGTGCGCGGGGACGCCGAACACCGCGCCGGTGCCATATTCCATCAGCACGAAGTTGGCGATGTAAACGGGCAGTTGCAGGTCGGGATCGAACGGATGCTGCGCGGTCAGCCCGGTGTCGAAGCCGAGCTTCTCCTGCGTGTCCATCTCGGCCGCGGTGGTGCCGCCGCGCTTGCACAAGGCGATGAACTCGGCGGCTTCGGGGCTGCGCTCGGCAAGCGCCTGCGCGATCGGATGATCCGCCGCGACCGCGACGAAGCTCGACCCGAACATCGTGTCGGGGCGGGTGGTGAACACCTCGACCGAGTCTATCCCCCTCCCGCTTGCGGGAGGGGTTAGGGGAGGGGCTGTGGTCGCAGGCGCGGTCGAGGTCTCGACAGGCCCTCCCCCAGCCCCTCCCGCGGGCGGGAGGGGGGAAGAAAGCGTGAACCGGAACGTCAACCCGCGGCTACGCCCGATCCAATTCTCCTGCATCAGCTTGACCTTGTCGGGCCAATGCTCAAGCGCGCCCAAGCCTTCGAGCAGCTCGTCCGCGAAATCGGTAATCTTGAGGAACCACTGCGACAGCTTGCGCCGCTCGACCAAAGCGCCCGAGCGCCAGCCGCGCCCGTCGATCACCTGTTCGTTGGCGAGCACGGTCATGTCGACCGGATCCCAATTGACCGATGATTCCTTGCGATAGACGAGGCCATGGCGGAACAGCTCGAGGAACAGCGCCTGCTCGTGCCCATAATAATCGGGCTCGCACGTCGCCAGTTCGCGCGTCCAGTCGAGCGCAAAGCCCAGACGCTTCAGCTGCGCCTTCATCGTCGCGATATTGTCGCGGGTCCAGCCGCCCGGATGGACGCCCTTTTCCATCGCCGCATTCTCGGCGGGCATGCCGAACGCGTCCCAGCCCATCGGATGGAGGACTTCCATCCCCTGCATCCGGCGGAACCGCGCGAGCACGTCGCCCATCGTGTAGTTGCGGACGTGGCCCATGTGAATCTTCCCCGACGGATAGGGGAACATCTCAAGAACATAGGATCGCGGCTTGGGACTGTCGTCACGCGCGGCGAAGGTGCGGCGGTCGTCCCACACCTTCTGCCATGCCGCGTCCGCCTTCAGCGCATTGAAGCGTGACGCCATCGGTTGGGTATTCCTACTGGGTTACGGCAGCGCGGCGCAAATCGCGGGCGCGCGTCAGGATGATGTCTTCGAGCTTCTGAACGGTCGATGCCTGGACTGGCGCCGCGACCCACTGGCCGCCCTGGTTGACCTGGCGGAGCGAAGCGACGCGCAGGCCGTCGGCGCGCAGATCCTGGTCGAGGATCGTCACCGTCACCTTGACGCGCTCGGTCGGCGCGGCGGGGTTGATGTACCAGTCGGTGACGATCACGCCGCCGTTGGAATCGGTCTGGAGCAGCGGCATGAAGCTCAGCGTGTCGAGGCTCGCGCGCCACAGATAGGCGTTGACGCCGATCGTCGTGACCTTGGAGGCCGCGAGGTCCGGGCCCTTCGGGCGACCGCCCTTATGCCCGCACGCACCGAGTGCAAGCGGGGCGATGAGCGCGAGCGAAAGCATAATCGCAGTGCGTGGGCGGCGGATCATCGGCGGTTCCTGAACAAATCGGAGTGTCGGGGGTTCGGGCGATATCTATAGAATGTCCGGCGCTTGCCGCAAGCAGGACCTCGGTACCGCGATCCGGTGCGCGGGGTCGTTGCTCAGCGGGATGTGGAGATGTTCCATAGTGTGTCCCTGACGACACTGTCGGGGGAAAATGAGTCTGAATGGTGGCGCTACCGGATTGAATCATGGTAGCCGCTTCGCAACATGATAGTGCCGTATAGGTACACGTGAAGGGGTCTGAAGTGTCGCTTGGTCGTTGGATGTCAGGGATTGCCGCGGGAGCGCTGATTGCGCTCGGCATTGCCGTGGCTCCGGCAGTCGGCGCCAGCGAAGCACCCGCACCGCGACTCGTAACCAAGCACAGTGCCCAGCTGGTGCGCGGCCTCGGATCGTTCACGCCGGCGTCTGCCGACCCGCGCCTCGCGGCGATGTTCGCGCGCGGTGGCCTCGACACCAGTGGTTTCCGCTTCACGCCGTCCGACACGCGCCGCGAAGGCAGCCGTGCGGTGACGGTCGCGGTCCAGGCGCGTTCGGCACGTGGTGTGATCGCACGCGCGGATCGCGCGTCGCCGATCCCGGCATCGACCGTCGCGCTGACGCCGATCGCGTATAATCTGGGTGTTGCGGTCGGCTGGAAGCGGCTCGCGGTATCCGGCGATGTCGCCAAGGTCGATCTCGCCGGCGTTCCGGGCAGCCGCGAAGCCGCCGATATCGGCGTAAGCTATACCGGCAAGCGCTTCTCGGGTCGCGTCAACGCGATGGCGGATCGCCCGCTCGCCAATGGGCCGAAGCTGGTCGAGGATCCTGCGGCCTATTCGCTCGACGTGGCCGGTTCCTATTCGCTGACGCGTCGCCTCGATGTGACCGCGGGCGTGCGGTACAAGAGCGAGCGTGACCGCCTGATGCAGCAGCCGACCGACGACCGCCGCGACAGCCGTGCGGTCTATATCGGGACTGCCTTCCGCTTCTGACGCGTGGTCAAGCCGTGCTGAACGGCATGCCTTCTTTGTTGAGTGTAGGACCGCATAACCCGCTTCGTTCGGGCTGAGCGAAGTCGAAGCCCCAAGTGTAGCGCAAGCCTTCGACTTCGCTCAGGGTGACCGGTTCGATGGTACGCTCATCGACTGATCAAGCCCGCAGAAACGCTCACTCCGGGGTCAGCGCGTCGATCGCTGCCCAACCAACGAACCCAAGCCCCGCCAGCCGCCTATAGCGTCGGGCATTCATCCCCCCCAACGCAATGGCAGGCAGACCGACGGCACGTGCGATCGTCGCCGCGCGCAGCGGCCCCAGGAAGGGCGCTCCAGGATGCGTGCGCGTGGCATATACCGGCGACACGAACACCAATGCCGCGCCCGCCCGCCGCGCCGCGAGACCTTCGCGGACCGAATGCGCGCGGCCGATCCGGATCGGCGCAGTCTTGGGGGATGCCTCGTCGACCAATAGCAGCCCGTGCCGCCGGGCAAGGCGCGCGATCCGCCGCTTCAACACCATGCGTTCACCGGCGGGGGTGGCATGATGCCGAAGCACGATCCCGCTCCCGCGCGGCAGGCGGGCAATCGCATCCCACAGCCGGTCGCCGATCCGCTCGTCGGTCATCAGCCAAAGGAGGGGAAGCGTGCGATCGCGGCATCGGACGGGGTGACGAAGGGCCATCACACCGCCTATAGCGCGCCCAATGTCGACCGCCCATCCCGCCGCCCGTCTCGCCGCCATCACCGCCAGCATCGCGCACGTCGCCGACCTGGCGGGCCGCAAACCCCAATCCGTGACGCTGATCGCGGTTTCCAAGACCCGAAGCGCGGAGGAGATCACCCCGCTGCTCGACGCCGGGCAGCGCGCGTTCGGGGAAAACCGCGTGCAGGAGGCGCAGGGGAAATGGCCTGCGCTCCGCGAGGCCTATCCCGACGTCGAACTCCATCTCGTCGGGCAGTTGCAGTCGAACAAGGCCGAGGACGCGGTCGCGCTGTTCGACGCGATCCATTCGGTCGATCGCGTGTCGCTGGTGACCGCGCTGGGCAAGGCGATCGACAAGCTCGGGCGGCGCCCGGCGTGCTTCCTTCAGGTCAATATCGGCGACGAAGACCAGAAGGGCGGCTGCGCGATCGGCGCGCTGCCGGATCTGATCGCCGCGGCGCGCGCGGCCAACCTGCCCGTCGCCGGGCTGATGGCGGTTCCCCCCGCCGATACCGAAGGGGCACCCTATTTCGCGCTGCTGGCAAAGCTCGCGCGCGACAACGGGCTCGACGCGCTCAGCATGGGCATGTCGGGCGATTATGAGACCGCAATTATGCTGGGCGCGACACATGTCCGCGTCGGCACCGCCCTTTTCGGAGAACGTGCATGAAGTTCGATGGCCTGATCTTCGATTTCGACGGTGTCTTGATCGAGAGCGAAGAAGTCGGAAATCGCCATATCGCGAGCTACCTCACCGCGATCGGGCATCCGACGACGCCGGAGGACAGCTATGCCAATTTCATGGGGCTGTCGGGGCCGCAGTTCA
The DNA here is from genome assembly GCA_030433805.1 of Sphingomonas sp. PsM26. Classification (GTDB taxonomy): domain Bacteria; phylum Pseudomonadota; class Alphaproteobacteria; order Sphingomonadales; family Sphingomonadaceae; genus Sphingomonas. Next base: position 101,987 of record JARUXA010000001.1, read on the forward strand.
TCAGCGCGCTCGAACAATGGATCGAGCGGCCACTGCCCGAGGATTTCTACGCGCACCGCGCGATCGAGGACGATCGTGCGATGCGCGAGGGCGTCGGCGCGGTCGAAGGCGCGGTACGCTTCATCGAGGCGCTGCCCGCGGACTTGCCCAAGGCGATCGCCTCGTCGAGCTCGACCGCGTGGATCCGGCGGCACCTTGCGCATATCGGGCTGGAGGGAGCGTTCGGCGACCACATCTATTCGGGCAAGGAGCATGTGACGCACGGCAAGCCCGCGCCTGACCTGTATCTTCACGCTGCGCGCGCGATCGGCGTCGATATCACGCGCTGCGCGATCCTCGAGGATTCGCCTGTTGGCGCAACGGGGGCGGTGGCCTCGGGCGCGCATGTCATCGGGTTTGTCGGCGGATCGCATTGCGGGCCGGATCATGCGGACCGGCTGCGGGAGATCGGGGTACACGACATCGCCGGGGACTTCGACGCGGTACGGCGGTTGCTCGGGTAGGGTGCTCCATCACCCCCACCGTTCGTTTCGAGTGAAGTCGAGAAACCTGCGCTGGTGCCGGGTTTCTCGACTACGCTCGAAACGAACGGATGGGAAAGGCGAGGGGAGGGCGTTCCTCGCCACTACCGCGTACCGCTTAGAACTGGTGCCCGGTCCGGTCCCGCTTGGTCGCGAGATAGCGTTCATTATGCGGGTTCGCCGGCAGGATGTGCGGCACGCGCTCCGACACTGCGATCCCCGCCGCCTCGAGCTGCGCGACCTTCTGCGGGTTGTTGGTCAGCAACCGCACGCGCGTCTGCCCGAGCAATTCGAGCATCCGCGCCGCCACCGCGAAATTGCGTGAATCGACCGCAAAGCCGAGCCGGGTGTTGGCATCCACCGTGTCGAACCCCTGATCCTGCAGCGCATAGGCGCGCAGCTTGTTGATCAGCCCGATCCCGCGCCCTTCCTGCCGCAGATACAGCAGGATCCCCCAGCCGCTGTCGCGGATCGCGCGGATCGCGCCGTCGAGCTGCGGGCCGCAATCGCATTTGAGGCTGCCGAGCACGTCACCGGTCAGGCATTCGCTGTGCAGCCGGACCAGCGGCGCGCGATCATCGGGCTGGCCGATCAGCAGCGCGATATGTTCGCCGGGCATCTCGGGGGTGCGGAACGCGACGATCTCGGCATCCTCGGCATCCGCGACGGGCAAATGCGCGCGCGTCGCGATCGCGAGCCGCGCGGCGTCTTCATGCGCGACGATGTCGGCGGGGGTCAGAACGAGCGCCGCCTGCTCGTCCGCAATCGCGAAATACGCGGGAAGTACCCCCCCGACGCGCGCGAGCGTGAGTGCGGCGCTGGCGGCTTCGAGCGCCGCGACCGGAATCGCGCGGAATGGCCCCTTGAACGGGGTATCGAGGTCGAATTGCGGATCGGACAAGGCGGTGGCCATCGCGAAATCGACCCACGGCGCGCGTTCGATCAGCACCGGCGCATCGGGCTCGGCGGCATCGCGCTGGTTCGCAAGCTTGAGCGTCGCCGCACGCCCTGCGGAGAGCAGTACGGGTGCCACGCCCGCGGGATCGAACGCTGCGAGCCGTACCGGGTCCGCGGTCTCGATCGGCAGCAGTGCGAGCGTGCCGTCCGCACCCGCGATCGCGATAGGCCAGCCACGCCGCAACGCGTCGATCGCCAGTGCGGTCTTGTGCGCGTCCCCCGCGGTGGTGATCACAGAGTGAATTCGGTCATGATGGGCACATGGTCGGAGGGTTTGAGCCAGCTGCGGCATTCCTCATAGACATGGTGCCGCACCGCCTTCGCCGCAACATCCGCGGTCGCCCACATATGGTCGAGCCGCCGTCCGCGATCGTTGACGGTCCAGTCGGCGGAACGATAGCTCCACCAGGTGTGGAGCCGCGCGGGGGCAGGGTGGAAATGCCGCCCTAGATCGACCCAGCTGTTCGATGCCTTAAGCCGGTCGAGCGTGTCGACTTCGACCGGGGTGTGGCTGACGACGCCGAGCAACTGCTTGTGCCCCCAGACGTCGGAGGGCAGCGGCGCGATGTTGAAATCGCCGACGAGCAGCGTGGGCACGTCGAGCCCTGCCGACCAGTCGATCATCCGGTCGAGAAAATCGAGCTTCTGCCCGAACTTGGGGTTCACCTCACGGTCGGGGACGTCGCCGCCGGCGGGCACGTAGACATTCTCGATCCGCATGCCGTTGTCGAGCCGGACGCCGACATGTCGCGCTTCCATGTTCGCCTGCCAGTCGAACCGGTCGTCTTCCGCGAGCGGGACGCGCGACAGGATCGCGACGCCGTGATGCATCCGCTGGCCGTGGAGCACGATGTATTTGTACCCCAGCGCGCGAAACGCGGCGAGCGGGAAGTCGCGATCGATCACCTTGGTTTCCTGCAGGCACAGGATGTCGGGGTCGGCCTCGCGCAGGAAACGCTCGACGATCTCGATGCGGAAGCGCACCGAATTGATATTCCACGAAACGATCTTCAGGGTCGTCATTCGGAGTGTGTAGCCGCGCGGTTCCGACAGCGCCAGTCGGTGACGCGCATACAGAAAGGCCCCCGCTCCGGGGGCATGGAGCGAGGGCCGACCTAGCGTTCGTCACGCAGGCGGGAAGTGGTGCGTCCGGGCAACAGGGGGAAAAATCCCGGCTCACCCCACATCCGCAAGGTCGCTTTAGGCTTCCAAACCTGTCGCCAATATGAATGGCATCACTTTTTTCCGGTCGCGCGAACGGGATCGTTCCACTTGAACGCGTTGTCCGCGACGGGAGCGTTGAATTGCTGGTTCGAGAGTTTGACCGTCGTCCGGTTGTTCTGCGAATCGAGCGTGACCCAACCCTGCAGCATCAGCCCGTTGGGCGCGGCGGCATTGCGTTTGAAGACGAGGTTGATTCGGCCGTATTCAGGGTGCTTGGGGTCGGCGGCATCGACCGAGACGAGATCGGGATTGCCGGTCGGAACGACGGTCGCGATGTTGCTCATGTCGCGCGACGGATCGAGCAGGATGCCGAGCGGCGATCCGCCGATCGGCCAGCGCTGCTTCTGCCCGACGGAGTAATCCAGGAACCACAGCGACTTGCCGTCCGCAACGATCAGGATCGCCACGCCCTTTTGATATTGGAAGCGGATCTTGCCGGGCTGTTTGAGCGTCAACGTGCCCGTCAGCACCTTCCCCGAGCGATCGGTCTGCGCGAAGTCGGCGGTCATCGATTTGACCGCCTGGAGGTGCTTCTGCACCAGCGTCAGGTCGGCGGACGGCGCGGCCATCGCCATCGCTGGGGCGGCGAGAAAGGGGACTAGAAGCGAATAACGAAACGACACGAATGATCTCCTGACGCGGGGGCGGGAGCTCCCGGCTGATATAGAGGCGCTTCCCCGGCGAAGGCCGGGGCCCAGCAGGACAGGCCAAGGTAACGCGCGCAGCACCCGCTTCTATCCGCGCGCTCCTGGGCCCCGGCCTTCGCCGGGGAAGCGCACGCTTGTTAAACGGTCTTCCCCTAAAGCCAGCATCGGCTTTAACGCGCCGTGAACCGTCGGACTCTCAGACCGGATGCCCATCCCGGTCGCGCAGCACTTCGCGCCGTCCGACATGATCGGGCCGGCTGACCACGCCGTCCTTCTCCATCCGTTCGATCAGCCGTGCGGCGTTGTTATACCCCACGCGCAACTGCCGCTGGACCCACGAGGTCGACGCCTTCTGGCTCTCGCACACCAATTGCACCGCGGCGCGATATTGCTGGTCTTCCTTGCTGTCCTCGCCGGTCGGCGCGCCGTCGAGCGCGAAGCTCTCCTCGGGTTCCTCGGTGACGGACTGGATGTAATCGGGCTGCCCCTGCGCGCGCCAGTGATCCGCGACCGCGCGGACTTCGTCGTCCGACACGAACGGCCCGTGGACACGGACGATGCCCTTGCCGCCGGGCATGTAGAGCATGTCGCCCTTGCCGAGCAGTTGCTCCGCGCCCTGTTCGCCGAGGATGGTACGCGAATCGATCTTCGACGTGACGTGGAAGCTGATTCGCGTCGGCAAATTCGCCTTGATCACGCCGGTGATGACGTCGACCGACGGACGCTGCGTCGCCATGATGAGATGGATGCCGGCCGCGCGTGCCTTTTGCGCCAATCGCTGGATCAGGAATTCGACTTCCTTGCCCGCGGTCATCATCAGATCGGCCAACTCGTCGACGATCACGACGATCTGCGGCAGCACCTGATAATCGAGCGTCTCTTCCTCGTAGATCGGCTGGCCGGTCTCGGAATAGCCGCACTGCACCTTGCGCCCGAGCGGCTGGCCCTTGGCCTTGGCAGTCTTCACCTTCTCGTTGAAGCTCGCGAGGCTGCGCACCCCCATCGACGACATCTGCCGATATCGATCCTCCATCTGCTCGACCGCCCATTTGAGCGCGCGAACCGCCTTGGCGGGATCGGTCACGACCGGGGAGAGCAAATGCGGAATGTCGTCATACATGCTCAATTCGAGCATCTTGGGATCGATCATGATCATTTTGCATTGATCGGGCTTCAACCGGTACAGCAGCGACAGGATCATGCAGTTGAGCCCGACCGACTTGCCCGAGCCGGTGGTGCCCGCGACGAGCAGATGCGGCATCGGCGCGAGATCCGCGATGACGGGATCGCCCGCGATATTCTTGCCGAGCACCAGCGGGAGCGAGGCGGACTGATCCTCGAACGTCTGCGACCCGATCAGCTCGTGCAGGCCGACCATCTCGCGGCGCACGTTCGGGAGCTCGATCCCGATCACGGTGCGCCCGGGAATCGTCGCAACGCGCGCCGACACCGCGGACATGTTGCGCGCGATATCGTCGGCGAGCTGGATCACGCGGCTCGCCTTGATCCCGCTCGCGGGTTCGAGTTCGTACATCGTGACGACTGGACCGGGCCGCACGTTGATGATCGAACCCTTGACGTGGAAATCGTCGAGCACGGTCTCGAGCAGCCGCGCATTGCGTTCGAGCGCGGCCTTGTCGATCTGCCCACCCGGTGCCGGCGGCGTCGGGATCAGCAGGTCGAGCGGCGGAAGCTGCGTGTTGTCGCCGAGATCGAGCGAGGTCTGTTGCGTCCGCGGGCGTGGCGGCGATTGTGCGACCTGCCGGTCCGAGATGACCGGGCCGGGGCGCGGATCGGGCGCGGCAATCGCGCGCGGCATCGACACTTTCCGGGTCGGTTTGGCGTCATCATCGACCGAATCCTGCACGAAATCGTCGTCAAACACGTTGGTTTCTGCTCGATTCCGGCGCGTTTCGCCCAGCCGTTTGGCGATCCGCGGGATGCGGAGCGTCCGCTCGGCCATGTCGATCGTGAAGCTATACGCCCACAACACCAGCGCGGCGATCCCGAACGCCGTCGCGATTCCGCGCGTCGTCCACCGGATCGCGACCGGATCACCGAGCAGACCGATCGCGAGTCGTACCAGATTGGACAAGGCCAATCCGAACACGCCGCCATACCCGGCTGGCAACCAGGCGACCGCCGCACCCGAGACCAGCGCGAAGGTCGTCCCCGCCAGCAACGTGCCGCCCACCGACGTCAGCAGCATCCGCCGCCAGCGCCCGACCGGCACGTCGCGCCAAAGTCTGAGCGCAATCAACAGGATAGTCGGCAGCAGCAGGACAACAGCAGGTCCGAAAATCCAAAAGGCCGCGTCGGCAACGAGCGCACCGGGACGCCCGAGCCAGTTGTGCGCGGGTCCCGCCGAGGCGGTGTTGAGCGACGGATCGCTCGCATGATAGCTCGCGACGACGATCACCATCAGCACGACGAGCGTCAGCAGCGTGAACGCGCCGAGCAGCGCGCCGCTGCGCACGGCGCCTGCCTTGACCGTCTCACGCCAGAGCGGTGGCTGCGCTTGGCTCGCCATGAAATGTCTTCCCGATGTTCGCTGTCTGTGCCCGCGGAATCATCGCCTTCTCACGCGGTCGCGTCAAGTTTTCCGCGATTGGCAGCGTCGTGCGAGAGGCTTACAGACGGGGCATGGATACAGCAGACGTCATCATTCTCGGCGGCGGACTCGTCGGCAGCGCGCTCGCAGTGGCGCTCGATGCGCACCAAATGTCGGCGATCGTCATCGATATCGCGGACCCCGAGGTCATCCTTGCGGCAGGGTTCGACGGGCGCGCCTCGGCGATCGCGGGGGCACCGTGGCGGATGCTTGGCGCGATCGGCGTGGCGGAAAAGCTCGCGGCAATCGCGTGTCCGATCAAGGGGATCCGGGTGAGCGACGGGCTGGAGCCCGGTGCGCTCGATTTCGAACCCGATTCGGATGAGGAGGCGCTTGGCCACATGGTCGAGAACCGCCGGCTGCGCGCCGCGCTGTTCGAGGCGGCATCGGCGGCGAAGAACGTCGACGTGCGGATGAAGACACGCGCGGTGTCGGTCGATCGCGCAGCCTCGGGCGTCACCGTGACGCTCGATTCGGGCGCGGTGATTCGCGCGGCGCTGCTGATCGCGGCGGAAGGGCGCAATTCGCCGACGCGCGAGGCGGCCGGGCTCAACGTCGCGCGCTGGACGTATGACAACGCTGCGATCGTCACGTCGCTGCATCACGAACATTCCCACGAAAACATCGCGTTCGAGATCTTCTATCCCGACGGCCCGTTCGCGATCCTGCCGCTCAACGACGACGAGCAGGGGCATCGCTCGTGCATCGTCTGGTCGGTGACGCGCGATCAGGCACCGGGAATGATGAAGCTGTCGGATCGCGGCTGGCTCGCCGAGGCGGACAAGCGAATCGGTGGGTTCCTTGGCAAGCTCGGGCCTCTGGGCGCGCGGTCGAGCTATCCGCTCGGCTTCCATCATGCGGCGAAGATCGTGTCGGACCGGCTCGCGCTGGTGGGTGATGCGGCGCACGGAATCCATCCGATCGCGGGGCAGGGGGTCAACGTCGGCTTCCGCGATGTCGCGACGCTGGTCGAGGTGCTGGTCGAGGGGAAGCGGACCGGGCTCGACCTCGGCGATCCCGCGCTGCTCGCACGCTATGACCGGTGGCGCAGCCTCGATACGTTGATGGTCTCAGTGGCGACCGACGGGCTGACGCGGCTGTTCGGCGTCAAGGGCAAGACCGCCAATGCGGTGCGCCGCTTCGGGCTGTCCGCGGTGCAGATGATGCCGCCGCTCAAGCGCCGTTTCATTGCGGAAGCGCGCGGCGAGAGCGGGGATGTGCCGAAGTTGTTGCAGGGGATGATGGTTTAAGGGGCGTAGCGTACCCTCCTGCCGTTCGTTTCGAGCGACGTCGGGAAACCGTAACACGCGCTGTGCCGGGTTTCTCGACTTCGCTCGAAACGAACGGGGTAGGGTTATGCCGGACTGATTTCTTGCGTTACCCCAGTCCGTTCACCCTGAGCGAAGTCGAAGGGCCAGCGCTGGGCATGGGGCTTCGACTGCGCTCAGCCCGAACGGTGGTGGGAGGTGTCAGCTATAAGCGGCGACAACGCTGCTATTGCAGCGTCACCGAATCCTCGCCGTCGTGGCGCCCGAAGAATTGCATCAGCTGGATGATCAGTTCGGCGCGCTCCTCGATCCGCTCGGCCTCGAGCAGCGCCTGTTTCGCCGCGACGTCGAACGGCGCGATCTGCGCGATGCCGTTGACCAACGCCTCGTCGTCGAGCCGCGTCACCGCGTCCCAATCGACCGCATAGCCCTGCGAATCGGCAAAGGCGCGTGATTCGCTCTCCAGCGCGGCACGCCGCGACAGCGACAGCACCTCGGGCGATTCGGGGGAGGCGATCAGCTCCGCTTCGACCTGGCGGAACGCGGTCGTCACCTCGAGTTCGCGCACGATGCGGAACAGCGACAGCCCCTCGAGGATGAGATTGTACCGCCCGTCCTCGCTCGCCTCGACCTCGGCGATCTTCCCCACGCAACCAATGTCGAACAGCGGCGGCTTGTCGGGCCGTGCGGGCACATTGGGACGCGGCTGGACCATCCCGATCCGCCGGTCGCGCGCCATCGCGTCCGAGATCATCGCGCGATAGCGCGGCTCGAAGATATGCAGCGGCAAATGCATCCCCGGGAACAGCAATGCGCCCGGCAGCGGGAAGATCGAGAGGCGGGTGATCGTCATCCGAAAAGGATCGCGGAAAGCTTGCGGCGCTGCGCCGACACCCACGGGTCCTCGAGCCCGACCACCTCGAACAGCTTGAGCAACTGCCCGCGCGCCGCGCCTTCGTTCCAGGCGCGATCCTCGGCGATCATCGCGAGCAGCGTCGTCGCGGCGGCATCACGGTCGCCCGCCGCCATCTGGCCGTTGGCGAGCGCGAATCGCTTGTCGAAATCTTGCGGGTTGGCAGCAACTTCCGCGGCGAGCCCGGCAAGGTCATCGACCGGGGGTGCATCCTGCGCCAGCGCCAGCGCGGCGCGGGCGCGTTCGATCTCGGGGTGCTTGGCGGTGTCCTCAGGCATCGCCGCGAGGTGCTCCTGCGCCGCCTCGAGCTCGCCTGCGGCCACCAGCGCGCGGACGAAGCCCGCGTTGACTGCGGGGTGATCGGGCGCGACCTCGGCGATCTGGCGGAAGATTCCGGCGGCGCGATCGGCATCGCCCTCGGCGAGCGCTTCCTCGCCCATGGCGATCAGCGGCTCGATCTCGGCTTCGCCCTGTGTGGCTTCAGATTCGAGCGGCAATTGCTTGAGCAACTGGTCGAGCATCGTCTTCAACGCCGATTCGGTGCGTGCCGGGGTAAGGTCGGCGACGAGCTGCCCCTGGAACATCGCATAGACGGTCGGGATCGACTTGATCTGGAATTGCGCGGCGATGAACTGGTTCTTGTCGGTATCGACCTTGGCGAGCACCACGCCCTTGTCGGCATAAGCGGCGGCGACCTTTTCGAGCACCGGGGTCAGCGCCTTGCACGGCCCGCACCACTCCGCCCAGAAATCGATGATCACCAATTTGGTCATCGACGGTTCGACCACGTCGCGACGGAAGGCCTCCACCGCGTCGCGTTCGGCTGCGCTCATTCCCAGGGTCGCCAAGAGATGCTCCAATTCGTTTCGATCGTTGCGTCTTATGTGGGGGCGGGGGCCGACAAGCCAACCCTTTTCATCAAAGTGCGAAAAGAGGCTTGCCGACCCCCCGACCCGGTGTTAGAGGCCGCCCCCTACCCGCCGGGCTCCACAGTCCGGCACATGGCGCCAGAGCGGGCGTAGCTCAGGGGTAGAGCACAACCTTGCCAAGGTTGGGGTCGAGGGTTCGAATCCCTTCGCCCGCTCCAGTCACTTTCCGAACAGATATAATAACGGCGTAAGCCGACCCAGCCGTAAGGCCGGGCTGCTGTCGCGACGTTTTGCTGCAGGATGGGGTATGCGATGCACTCTTCGCCACCACGCACTTCTCACACAGCCCGGCAACTGTCGGCATGACGTCGCGATTCACCCGTCGACAGGCGTGGCAGCTCGGCGCGGTCCTGCTCGGCGGCTTCGTGGTCGGGCGCGGGGCACATTGGCTCACGCCGGTCGGGCGGGACATCGGTCGTTCCGATACCGTCGCCGCGATCCTCGACGGGACCGATTCGCCGCGATTCGGCCCGCGCGATGCCACACTGCGGCTCGCGGTGTTCAGCGACTATCGTTGCCCTGCCTGCCGGCAGGCGTTTCCCGCGCTGGAAAACGCGATTCGCGCGGATGGCGCGGTACAGGTGATCTCCAAGGACTGGCCGATCTTCGGCGCTGCATCGGAGCGGGCTGCGCAGGTCGCGCTCGCGAGTGCGGCGCAGGGGATCTACCCGGCGGTTCACCATGCGCTGATGACGGACGACCGGGGGATCGACGATGCGATGCTGGAGGACGTCGTTACCGCGGCAGGCGGCGACTGGGCGCGGGTGACGTCTGACCTGCGCGTGCTGGGCGACGTGATTACCGAACGGCTGCGCAGCAACGGCCGCGAGGCGCTGTCGGTCGGGCTGACGGGGACGCCGGGGTATCTCGCCGGGCCCATCCTTCAGCTCGGCGCGCTCGGCGCGGGCGGGTTCGCCCGGCTGTTCGCCCACGCCCGCGCGGCACCGTGACGGTTCCGCGCGGGGTCAGCGCCCTATTTATCGCTTGGGTTTGACGAACCGGATCGTCATCCGGTCGCTTTCGCCGATCGCGGCGTATTTCGCGCGATCGACGTCCTTAAGCGCATAGGACGGCGGCAGCGTCCAGACGCCATCGGGATAGTCCGCGGTATCCTTGGGGTTGGCGTTGACCTCGGACATGCCCGCGACCTCGAATCCAGCCTTGCGCGCGAACCCGACGACGCTCGAGACCTTCATATAGCCGCTCTTCTCCTCCGCCGCGGCGTCGCGCGCCTCGGGCAGGCGGTGCTCGACGATTCCGAGCGTCCCGCCGGGCTTGAGCATCCGGAACATCTCGGCGAACGCGGCTTGCGTGCGGTCGACGCCCGAGAAGCGGAGGTTGTGGATGTTGCGGAAGGTCAGCACGACGTCGGCACTGCCCGCGGGGACGGACGGCTCGCCAGCTGCTGCGGGGAAGGCGGCAAGCTTGACCTTGCCGTAGAGGGCAGGGTTGGTCGTCTGTAGCGTCTTTACCGCGTTGAGGCCCTTCGCCATGCCGCCTGCCGCATAATAGGTCCCGCGCGTGGCGAGATAAGGCGCGAGGATTTCGGTATACCAGCCGCTGCCGGGAATCAGCTCGACCACCGTATCGGTCGGCTTCACGCCAAAGAAGGCCAACGTCTCGGCGGGATGCCGATACCGGTCGCGCGCCACGTTCGCCGGAGTCCGCGTGGTGGCGGCAATCGCCTTGGCCAGCGCCGGATCTGGTCGTGGTGCCTGGCCGATGGCGACGCCGGCCACGGCAAGGGTGGCGGTCATGGCACCAAGGATCGCAAACATCGGACGCACGGCACATCTCCCTAAAAACCGTCGCTACCGACTGGTTGGTGCTGTTGTGCAGGGCGATTCGGTGCGACGCAAGCGGCGGCGTGCGCGATCATTTTGGGTCGGACGGCATGAACGGACCGGCGTGCGCCGCGTTGGGCTCGGGTGACTTCTCTCCCCTCCGAACGCAACACTGCGTACTGGCGCCCCCGGCGCCTCCTCATCACGCGATCCGCGCGCGCCTGGGACCACGGCGTCGCGATCGCGCAGCGGGCCGCGGAGCAGGGCGTGCCGGTGATCGAACTGCCCAACGACCGGGTCGTCTGGGCCCAGCCCGAGGATCCGCGCGCCGCCTATGCCGAGGCGAAGGCCACGCTGGCTGTCGTTGTCGCGCCGCCGTCGAAGCTCAAGCTAGAACCGATCGCGCCGAGCGCGGACTGGCGCGTCGACCTGGCGGCGGGATGTCCGGCGCATTGCAGCTATTGTTATCTCGCGGGCTCGCTCAAGGGCCCGCCGATTACGCGCGCTTATGCCAATCTCGACGAGATCCTCGGCGTGCTACCCAGCTATATGGACAAGGGCACGATCACTTCGCGCTCGGCGACGCGGGTGCATGAGGGCACTACGTTCGAGGCGTCCTGTTACACCGATCCGCTGGGGATCGAGCCGATCACCGGGTCGCTGTCGCGGATGATCGAATGGTTCGGCCGGTCGGATGCGGATACGCAGTTGCGCTTCACCTCCAAGTTCGCGGATGTCGCGCCGCTGCTCGCGCTCGACCACAATGGGCGAACGCGGATGCGCGCGTCGATCAATCCAAAACGCTATGCCCGGTTCGAGGGCGGCACCGCGCCGGTCGCGTTGCGGCTGGCGGCGCTGCGGCAGATGGCGGACGCAGGATATCCCGTTGGCCTGACCATCGCGCCGATCATCGCGGCGGACGGTTGGGAGGAGGCGTACGGCACGCTGATCGACGACGCGGCGGCGCTGCTCGGCGATGTGCCCGACCTTACGATCGAACTGATCACGCACCGTTTCACGACCGGATCGAAGGCGGTGCTCGACAGCTGGTATCCCGGCTCCGCGCTCGACATGACCGACGCCGACCGGATGACCAAGCGCACCAAATTCGGCACAGAAAAGCAGGTGTACGACACCGCGACGATGCAGCGCCTGCGCGGCTGGTTTACCGAGACGATCGCGCGGACGCTGCCCTTGGCGCGCGTGCTGTACTGGACATGACCGTCTTCTTCACCGCGGACACGCATTTCGGCGACCACCGCACGATCAACATCCAGCGCCGCCCCTTCGCCGATGTCGCGACGATGGATGCGGCGTTGATCGCCGGGTGGAACGCGGTGGTCGGGCCGGAGGACTTGGTATGGCACCTCGGCGACGTCGCGCGGCGTCCGGCGGCGGTGGCCGATCTGCTCGCGCGGCTCAACGGGCGCAAGCATCTGCTCCGCGGCAACAACGATCCCGATGCGACGCTTGCCGCGGAGGGCTGGGCAAGCGTCGGCGATTATGCGGAGATCACGGTGGAGGAGCGCAACCTCGTTCTGTGTCACTACCCCTTCCGGTCGTGGAACGGGCAGCATCGCGGCGCGATCAACCTCCACGGGCACAGCCACGGCCGGCTCAAGCCGATGCCGCGGCAATATGACGTCGGGGTCGATCCCAACGAGTTCGCGCCGGTTCGGCTGGCGCAATTGCTCGGCGCGTGACGGCGGAGACGGTTCCTAACCTCTGCCGGGTCGGTTAGCGTGGCCGGCATGAAACACGGCGACATCCGAATCGGCATTGGTGGCTGGACTTACGAACCATGGCGCGGGACGTTCTTTCCCGAAAAATGGCCGCAGAAGCGCGAACTCGATTACGCCGCGTCGAAACTGACCGCGATCGAGGTCAACGGCACCTATTATTCGTCGCAAAAACCAGCGACCTTCGCGTCTTGGGCCAAGGCGGTGCCTGACGGGTTCGTCTTTGCACTCAAGGCATCGCGCTATTGCACCAACCGCAAGGTGCTGGCGGAGGCGGGCGAATCAATCGCGAAGTTCACCGGGCAGGGGATCGTCGAGCTGGGCGACCGGCTCGGGCCGATCCTGTGGCAGTTCATGGCGACCAAGAAGTTCGACGCGGACGATTTCGGCGGGTTCCTCAAGCTGTTGCCGTCGAGCCAGGACGGCGTCGCGCTGCGCCATGCGGTGCAGGTGCGGCATGAGAGTTTCCTCGTCCCCGAATTCGTTGCGCTGGCCCGCGCGGCGGGGGTGGCGATCGTTTATGCCGATTCGACCGAATACCCCGCGATCGCGGATGTCAGCGGGGATATGGTCTATGCGCGGCTAGAGGCGGCGGTCGAGGACGAGCCAGCGGGTTACGCCCCGGCGGCGCTCGATCGCTGGGCCAAGGCCGCGCGCGACTGGTCGGCGGGCGCTGCTCCGGGCGACTTGCCGTACGTGGCGGATGCGGCCCCGGTCGTGCCGCGCGAAACGTTCGTCTTTTTCATCAACGGAGCGAAAGTGCGTGCGCCACACGGTGCGATGGCGCTGATCGACCGGGTGCAGGGGTAAAACTGTCTGCCTGAGCGCGAGTGATCCCGCTCTAGATCGCTCCGTTCGTTTCGAGAGTCGCGGGCGTATCCGGCACCACTTCAGTCTCTTCGGGCGCCGCTTCCTGCGGTGTGGCGGGTGCCAGAGGTGCCATCGGGCGCGGATCGACACCGGGGCTCAGGATGGCGGCACTCTCGATCGTGTTGAGCGCGTGGCGGGTGTTGATGTAACGGCGGGCGGCCTCGGTCCAGCGCGTCGCCTGGCTCGCGCCGGGCGTCCGCGACACTTCGGCGAGCGCCGCCTCGACCTGTCCGGCTTCGAGCAGCCGCTGCGCGCGCGCGACTCGGTCGACCGGCAGCGGCGACGGCGCACTCGCCTTGCGCAGGACCACGAGGTTGCGCAGTTCGCGCGCCAGGCTTTGCAGCCAGCCACTGCTCGCCACCCCGGTGACGAGTTCGGGTGCGACGCCGTCGAGCCCGGCGCGCAGATCCTCGAGCGTCACCGGGTTGCGCGCTGCCTGGACGATCGTCGCGACCGCGGCCGCCTGGGTCGTGCCGAAGCGCGTGCGCAATTGCTGCTCGATGAATCCCAGGTTGAGTCCACGGTCGAGCGCGCGACGGGCTGCGAACGCGACCATCAGCCCTTCGCTGCGGGTGGCATAAGCGGCGGCCTGTTGCGCATCGCGGTCGATGCTTGCCTCGCGCGCTTCGAGTGCATCCAGCTTGCTCGCCAGTTCGACTTCGCGACTGCTCAGTGCTGCGATATCGATTGCGGGGCCGGGGGCACCGACTTTTCCGGGCAGGATGACGACGGGCGGCTGCCCGTTCGACACCGGGAGCGTCATCGTCGCGACCTGTTTGCCATCCGCGCCGGTATTCAGGCCCTTGCCGAACCGCGTGATCAGTAACGCGGCCACGCCGACGCCGATCAGGAACGCGATCAGCCCGAGCGCGATACCCATTCGCCATCCCATACCACGTTGATTCGCAACGGGAGGAACGGGGGGTGGGGTGTAGGGCGGCACAGTGCGCTGCGGCGGTATTGGAGAGTCGGGCCGAGTCTGTCGCGGGGCGTTGTGCCTGTCCTGCCCGGGGGCCTGTGCCGGGAACTCGGTCTCGGGGACGGTGGGCGTGTTTTCGTCCATAGCGCTGTCTTATCATCGCCCGAACGCGAACGGTCAACGGCTCGTCGTCGGAAGAGCCGTGAGGGCGGCGAACAGTGCGGCGTCGTCCGGGCGCGCAGCCACGACCATGTGGGCCCAGCCGGACCCGGCGGCGGCGGCGATCGCGGGACTGAACGCCGCGATCGCGATCCGCGTGCGCGTCAGGCCCGCTGAATTGACCAGCGTGCCGATGCGCTTGGCGGCGCGTGCCGAATGCAACAACGCAACGCGGTCGTGCAGCACGTCGAGCTCGGCGGGATCGATGGCGCGCGGCACGCTCTGATAGACCGGGATCAGCGTCGCGATGACGCCACCAGCCTCGAGCGTGCGATCATGCCCGGTCAGATGGAGCGCGCGTCGCACGCCGGTGCGTTCCGCCAGCGCGACGATGTCCGCGGCGTTGCCGGTGCCCGATGCGATCACTTCGAACCCGGCATCGCGTGCCGCCGCAGCAGTGTGTCCGCCGACCGCGAGCACCGGCAGCATTCGCAGGGCGGCGATCGCCTCCCCACCGAACCGGAGGGCGTTTGCACTGGTCAGGATCAGCGCATCGTGCTGCGTCGGATCAGGTACGGCCCAGTCGAGCGGCTCGACCGCGAACACCGGCAGTGCCACAGCGTCGAACCCGGCATCGCGTGCGCGCGCCAGCGTCGCGGCATTACCGGGCTCGGGACGCAGCACGACCAGCCGCTGCATCATCCCGCGAACAACGACCGCACTGCCGGAGGCGCACGGTCGAGCAAATCCGCTCCCAGTCGCGCGGCCAGCGTGGCATCGCCAAGCGCGCCGTCGACCACGCCCGCGACATGCGCGCTGCCGTCCTCGGCGAACAATTCGCCGCGCAAGGTCATCGTCGTTCCGCCTTCTCCGTCGTCGGCGAGCGTCGCCAGTGCCGCGACCGGCGAATGGCAATCCGCCTGCAACACCGCTAGCAACGCGCGTTCGAGCAGGACGCAGGCATGGGTCGGGGCATCGTCGATCGCAGCGAGCAGCGTGCGGACTCGCTCATCGTCGGTCCGTGCCTCGATCCCGACCGCGCCTTGCGCGGGGGCGGGGAGCATCACGTCGATCGGGATGCAGCTACCGACCTCGACCCGCCCGAGCCGCTCTAGCCCCGCCGCTGCGAGCAACGTCGCATCGACTTCGCCCGCCGCGACCTTGGCGAGCCGCGTGTCGACATTCCCGCGCAGCAAGATCGTGACGAGATCGGGGCGCAACCGTTTGACCTGCGCGACCCGGCGCGGCGAGCTCGTGCCGACCACCGCGCCTTCACGCAACGCGCTCACGCTGTCGGCGCCGATGATCCGGTCGCGCACGTCGGCGCGCGGCAGCATCGCTGCGATCCTGATCGCATCCGGGCGTCCGGTTTCGACGTCCTTCATCGAATGGACCGCGAAATCAATCTCGCCGCACAGTAGCGCGCGATCAAGTTCCTTGGTCCACAGCGCCTTGCCCCCGATCTCGGCAAGCGCGACATCCTGGCGACGGTCGCCGGTCGTGCGGATCGTGACGATCTCGACGCGGTCGCGGTCCCAGCCATGCGCTGCGCACAGTGCCTCGCGCACCAGATTGGCCTGAACCAGTGCGAGCGGCGACCCGCGCGTCCCGAGCTTGAGCGGTGGTTGTGTCACGCGGCGTCCCCTTCGCTGCGTGTCATGGACGAAATCGCCGGGGTCCGACAAGTGGCGGGCGAGGGCGGGGGCTTCGACAACGCGCGGGATCGGCGATAGGGAGGGCGGATGGCACTCATTCTCGGTCTCGAATCCAGTTGCGACGAAACCGCCGCGGCGCTCGTCACGTCGGATCGTCAGGTTCTGGCACACCGTCTGGCAGGACAGGAGGCGGCGCACCGTCCGTTCGGCGGCGTCGTTCCTGAAATCGCCGCGCGCGCGCATGTCGAGGTGCTCGCCCCCCTGATCGAGGCGGCGCTGGCGGATGCGGGGGTCACACTCGCCGAAGTCGACGCGATCGCGGCGACTGCGGGGCCGGGGCTGATCGGCGGGGTGATGGTTGGGCTCGTCACGGGCAAGGCGCTTGCGCATGCCGCGGGCAAGCCGCTGATTGCGGTCAACCATCTGGAAGGGCACGCGCTGAGCCCGCGACTGTCCGATCCCGATCTCGCATTTCCCTATCTGTTGTTGCTCGTCTCGGGCGGGCACTGCCAGTTGCTGCTGGTCGAGGGGGTGAACCGCTACCGCCGGCTTGCGACGACGATCGACGATGCTGCGGGCGAAGCGTTCGACAAGACCGCCAAGGTGCTTGGGCTGGGCTTCCCCGGCGGCCCCGCGGTCGAGGTTGCGGCCCGCGCCGGGCGACCGATCGTGCCGCTGCCGCGCCCGCTGAAGGGATCGCCCGAACCGCATTTCTCCTTTGCCGGGCTGAAAAGCGCGGTCGTCCGCGCGCATGCGGCAGGGACATGGTCGACTGAGGATATCGCCGCGTCGTTCCAGCAGGCCGTGGTCGATTGCCTGCTCGATCGCACCGTCCGCGCGCTCGGGGCCGCACATGGCGCGACCGCGCTGGTGGTCGCGGGCGGGGTCGCTGCGAACGGCGCGGTGCGGACCGCGCTTGCCGATCTGGCGGCGGCGAACGGTCTGCGGTTCGTGGCGCCGCCCTTGTGGCTGTGCACCGACAATGCCGCGATGATCGGCTGGGCTGGCGCGGAGCGCTACGCGGCCGGGCTGACCGACCCGCTCGACGTCGCTGCGCGGCCGCGCTGGCCGCTTGATCCGGGCGCCGAAGCGGTGCGTGGTGCAGGAGTGAAGGCATGAAGATCGGGGTCATCGGTGGCGGTGCCTGGGGCACCGCGCTCGCGCAGGTCGCAGCGCGCGGCGGCGAGCCCGTCCTTTTGTGGGCGCGCGAGCCGGATGTCGTCGAGGGGATCAACACTGGGCACAAGAACGCGCGCTTCCTCTCCGGAATCACGCTGCCCGAGACGATCGTCGCGACCGGGTCGCTCGGCGCGCTGTCGGCGTGCGATGCGTTGCTCGTCGTCGTCCCTGCGCAGCATGTGCGTGCGGTGCTCGCTGAGACGGCGGTCGGCGCGACGCCGCTGGTGCTGTGCGCCAAGGGGATCGAGGCGGGCACGCAGATGCTGGTCGGCGAAGTCGCGCGCGAGATCCATCCAAACGCGCCGATCGCGGTGCTGTCCGGTCCGACTTTCGCGCATGAAGTCGCCGCCGGGCAACCGACTGCGGTGACGCTCGCCTGCGCGGACGAGGCGCTGGGCGCGGCGCTTGCGGACCGGCTCGCGGGACCTGCGCTCCGGCCCTATGCCACGACCGACGTCATCGGTGCGGAAATCGGCGGCGCGGTCAAGAACGTGCTCGCGATCGCGTGCGGTGTCGTCGAGGGTGCCGGACTCGGCCAGAACGCCCGCGCCGCATTGATCGCGCGCGGATTTGCGGAAATGGTGCGCTTCGGAATGGCGCGTGGTGCACAGGTAGAAACGCTGAGCGGGTTGTCGGGACTGGGGGATCTGGTGCTGACCTGTTCGTCGACCAGCTCGCGCAACTTCTCGCTTGGGGTCGGGCTGGGGCAGGGACGGCGTGCGCAGGATCTGCTCGCGGACCGCGTAACGGTGGCGGAAGGCGCGGCTACCGCACCGGTGCTGCGCGTGGCGGCGGCTGCGATCGGGGTAGAGATGCCCGTGGTCGCGGCGGTATGTGCGCTGCTCGAAGGCGCGGATGTCGGCGCGGTCATCGAGGCGCTGCTCGCGCGGCCGTTGCGACGCGAGGTGCGGTAACGCTTCAGCGTGACCGCGTTCTCCGGCAAAAGCCGGAGTCTAGGGTTTGGCGGCCACCCCGTCGTTGTCCTGATAGGCTCTGCGTTCCCGCCTTCGCGGGAAATCGGCGCAGGGTTCTCCCGCGCCGCTGCATACCCTCAGAAATCGATCGCGATGCCTTTGTGCTCCCAGTCGCCGTAGCGCGTCGGATCGAGCCCGAGATGGTCGCGCGTGTCGCGCGGTTCGGGTTTGGGGTCGGGGGCGGGCACCGGCGTATTCTTGCTGAGATAGGCTGGTGGCTTCACATGCGGCGGACGAGCGGCCATGAGGGACTTCCTTGCAGACGCATGAGATAAAGCGTCTCCCGTCAGTTGGCGGTCCTTTGCGAAGAGTTCAAGCCCGTGACCCTGCCACCCCCCCGCCGTTACATGCCCCGCCCCGAACCCGTCGAGGCCCCCGGCGTCCCCGCACGCCGCGCGGCGCTCCGGATGCTCGACGCGGTTCTCCGCCAGGGCTTGCCGCTCGAAGCCGCGATCGGCCGCGCGACCGGAGGGATCGACCGCGCCGATGACCGAGCGCTGGCCCACGCGATCGCGGCGGAGGTGCTGCGACGGTTGCCCGATCTCGACGCGCTGATCGATTCGGCGACCAAGACTCGATTGCCCGATGATTCCAAGGCGCGCTTTGCGCTGCGCATCGCGCTGGTGCAGGCGCTGTCGCTCGGCACCCCGTCGCACGCGGCGATTTCGACCGTGCTGCCGCTGGTCGACGGTGGCCCGCGCAAGCTCGTCCACGGCGTGTTCGGGACGTTGTCGCGCAACGGCGACCAGCTTCCCGAACTGCCGACGCTTCCCGATCCGGTCGCTTTGCGCTGGCACGCCGCCTGGGGCGACGATGGGATCCATGCTGCCGAGGAAGCGATGGCGGCTCCCCCACCGCTCGACCTGACGCTCGCCGACCCCGCCGAAACCGCGCGCTTCGTCGAGGAACTGGGCGGCGTTTCGCTGCTCCCCGGCCATGTCCGGATCGACTCCGCGCATGTGCCTGAGCTTCCGGGATTTGAGGACGGGCGCTGGTGGGTGCAGGATATCGCCGCCTCGTTGCCTGCGCGGTTGCTGGGCAAGGGCGCGGGCACCGCGCTCGATCTGTGCGCCGCGCCTGGGGGCAAGACGATGCAGCTCGCGAGTGCAGGCTGGCGCGTGACCTCGGTCGATATGTCGGAGAATCGCCTGACGCGACTGCGTGACAACCTCGCGCGGACCGGGCTGACGGCGGAGATCGTCGAGGCCGACGTGCTCGAATGGGCGCCGCCCGCGCCGGTCGATGCGGTGCTGCTCGATGCGCCGTGCAGCGCGACGGGTATTTTCCGGCGGCACCCCGATGTGCTCCACCGCGTGCGGCCTTCGCAGATCACCGATCTTGCAGCGTTGCAGACCAGCTTGCTGACGCGCGCGGCGGAATGGGTGAAGCCGGGCGGCACGCTCGTCTTCGCAACCTGTTCGCTCGAACCCGCCGAGGGCGAGAAGCAGCGCGAACGCTTCGCCGCGGCCCGCCCCGATTTCGCGCTCGAGCCGGTTGGCGTCGAGGAATTGCCTGCGGGGATCGTCTCGACGGCGGAGGGAACGGTGCGCACCTTGCCCGGCATGGTCAAGCCGGGCGGCAATGACGGCTTCTTCATCGCGCGCTGGCGGCGGCAGGGGTAGGTTCGGGGGTGGGGGCTGCCGTTTCTGCGCTTCCTCTATCCTTACCGCGCCCTTTTCTTCTGCACTTACTCGGCGAAGGCCGGGGCCCAGTAGAGATGTCCGAGGTAACGAAGCGCAGCCCATCGTTTTGCGCCGTTCCGCTCCTGGGGCCCGGCCTTCACCGGGGAAGCGGGAGGAAGGATGCGAGAAGCGCAATTCCCTCGCCCGCCCGCGAACGACCAACCTCTTTCGGCGGGCGGGTCCCGACGCCCTCATCGCGTTCCCCCCTTCTTCTACGCTTCCCCGGCGAAGGCCGGGGCCCAGTAGAGAGGTTCGAGGTAACGAAACACAGCCTATCGCTTTCCGGCGTTCCGCTACTGGGCCCCGGCCTTCGCCGGGGAAGTGGGAGAAAGGATGCGAGAAGGGCGGAAGCGCCGAGTGGAGGAGCGAAGCGCAATTCCCTCGCCCGACCGCAAACGATCAACGCCTTACGGTATGCCGGACTCAACGGGACATCCCGCGCTTGTCCCGAATCGGCGGCGTGCTACAGGCTCAGCGCATCATGTCCCAGCGCCCCGTCCGCATCGCCCCGTCCATCCTATCGGCTGATTTCGCCAAGCTCGGCGAGGAGGTCCGCGCGATCGACGCCGCGGGCGCGGACTGGATCCATGTCGATGTGATGGACGGGCATTTCGTCCCCAACATCTCGATCGGCCCGGCAGTGGTGAAGGCGATCCGCCCGCACACGACCAAGCCGCTCGACGTCCATCTGATGATCGCGCCGGTCGACCCGTATCTCGAGGCGTTTGCCGAAGCCGGCGCGGACACGATCAGCATCCACGTCGAGGCCGGGCCGCACACGCATCGCAGTCTTCAACACATCCGCCAACTCGGCAAGCGCGCGGGTGTCGTGCTGACCCCGCAAACGCCCGCCAAGGCGCTCGATTACCTGCTCGACATGGTTGATCTGGTGCTCGTCATGAGCGTCAATCCAGGCTTCGGCGGGCAGGCCTTCATCGAAAGTGCGCTCGGCAAGATCGAGAGCGTCCGCAAGATGATCGACAAGGGCGGCTATGCTATCGACCTAGAGGTCGACGGCGGGATCGACCTGATCACCGCGCCGCGCGCGATCGCGGCAGGCGCGGATGCGCTGGTCGCGGGCACCGCGACCTTCCGTGGCGGGCCGGATGCCTATGCCGCCAACATCGCAGGTTTGCGCGGCTAAATGCGCGACCGGCAGGTTCCACAGGACGAAACGCTGCCCGACGGGATCGACGAGGGCAAGCGGCTGGTGCGCGTCGGCGGCGACAAGGGATTGTCGCTGGCCGAGCGGCTGTCCGAGCATTTCCACCGGCTGACGTGGCGCACACCGATCCACGGGATGCGCCTTAAGGGGCGGCATCCGCTCAAACTGATCGCGGTCCCCGACGACCCGCTGCTGGGGGACGTCCAGCGCGGGCACGCCTTGCTCGAGGGCATGCTGACGTTTCGCGGCGAGAGCCGTGACATCGAGACGCTCGATCTCACCAAGCCCGATTTCTCCAAGGCGTTTGCGGATTATCTCCACAGTTTCGCCTGGTTGCGCGACCTGTCGACCGTGGCGACGCGCGCGCAGGCGACGCCGATCGCGGAACATCTGATGCGGCTGTGGCTCAATGCGCACGCCGATACGGTCAGCGAACCGGCGTGGCGCGCGGACCTGTGGGGCCGCCGCATTCTGTTCTGGACCGCGCACGCCCCGCTGATCCTGTCGTCGGCGGATCTGGTGTATCGCAGCCGCGTGCTCAACACGCTTGCGCGCGGGGCGCGGCATATCGATCGTGCGGCGGAGAAGGCCCCGCCCGGTGCGCCGCGCGTTGCCGCATTGTGCGGGGTCGTCGCGGGAACGTTGCTGATTCCCGGCGGTGATCCGCGCCAGTCGGCGACCGAAGCGGCGTTGCTGCGCGGGCTGACATCATCGATCCATGAAGATGGCGGGAACGTCGCGCGGTCGCCCGCGGTGCAGGTCGATCTCGTGATGCTGCTGACCAGCCTGCGCGAGGTCTATGACGCGCGTCAGCTCAATCCGCCCGCATTCCTGGGCGATACGCTGGCCAGGCTGATCCCCGCGCTGCTCGGCATCTGCCACGGCGATCGCGACATCGGCAGCTGGCAGGGCGGCGGGCCGTATGGCGCGGACGCGCTGGCGCAAGTCATCGCCGCGACCGGCGTGCGGACACGCCCGCTCAGGCAGGCGCGCGACTGGGGGTATCAGCGGCTCGCGGCCGGAAGTGCGGTGGCGATCCTCGATGGGGCACCACCACCGGTCGCACGGCTGGTCGAGGGCGGCTGTGCCTCGACACTGGCGATCGAACTGTCCGACGGCCCCGACCGGATCGTCGTCAATTGCGGCGGCGCGCGGACCGGGATCGCGCAGCTTCCCGCCGATCTGTCGGAAGGGTTGCGCACGACCGCCGCGCATTCGACGCTCGTGCTCGGCGATAGCAACTCTACTGCGATCCACGCCGACGGAACGCTTGGCCGCGGCGTCGGCGAAGTCGAACTGGTGCGCCAGGAGAGCGAGACCTCGAGCCGGATTGAGGCAAGCCACGACGGCTATGCGCGCCGGTTCGGGCTGCTCCACCGTCGCCAGTTGGTGATGGCCAATGACGGTCGCGAGCTGCGCGGCGAGGATGTGCTGCTGCCGGTACCAAAGCAGCGCAAGATCCAGCCGTCGGTGTTCGCAGTGCGCTTCCATCTTGGTTTCGGCGTGCAGGTTTCCCCGACCGCGGACGGGATGGCGGCGTTGCTGCGATTGCCGCATGGGGGCGTCTGGCAATTCCGCTGCCGCGGCGGCAAGCTCGCGATCGAGGACAGCCTGTGGATCGACGCCGAGGGACGTCCGCATGCGACGCTCCAACTGGTCGTGACGGGGGAGGCCCCCGCCGGGGGGACCAACATCGGCTGGGTGCTCAAGCGCGCGCATTGAAATTGCAGGCCCAAGCGGGCAGGGGGTGCGCGACATTCCTCCCCCCTCTCGCCCCCGGAGCCTCCCCATGACCACCATCCCGATCCGCCGCGCGCTGCTCTCGGTGTCCGACAAGACCGGCATCGTCGAGCTCGCGCAGGGACTGGCGCAGAATGGCGTCGAGCTGGTGTCGACCGGGGGCACCGCCAAGGCGCTCCGTGACGCGGGGCTTGAGGTGCGCGACATCTCGGACCTGACCGGCTTCCCCGAGATGATGGACGGCCGCGTCAAGACGCTCCACCCGGTGGTCCATGGCGGGTTGCTCGCGGTGCGCGACGATGCGGCGCATGTCGCCTCGATGGAGGAGCACGGGATCGGCGCGATCGATCTGGTTGTGGTCAACCTCTATCCGTTCGAGGCGACCGTCGCCAAGGGCGCGGAACGCGACGAGATCATCGAGAATATCGACATCGGCGGCCCGTCGATGGTGCGCTCGGCGGCCAAGAACCACGCCTTCGTCGCGATCGTCACCGATCCGGCGGATTACGCGCTGGTTGCAGGCGGCAGCACGACGCTTGCGGATCGTCGCAAGTTCGCCGCCAAGGCCTATGCCGCGACTGCCGCCTATGACGGGATGATAGCGACTTGGTTCGGCCAGGCGGATCAGGGCGAAGCCTTCCCCGAGACGCTCGCGATCACTTTGCAGCGTGGCCAGTCGCTGCGCTATGGCGAGAATCCGCACCAGTCGGCGGCCTTCTACACCGCGGGCGGCAGCGCACCGTGCGGGATCGGCCAGGCACGACAGGTGCAGGGCAAGGACCTCAGCTACAACAATCTCAACGACGCCGACGCCGCGCTCGACCTGATCAGCGAGTATCGCGACGCCGCGCCAACCTGCGTGATCGTCAAGCACGCCAACCCCTGCGGCGTCGCGACCGGCGAGACGCTCGAAGCGGCTTATGGTGCTGCCTTCGCGTGCGACACGGTGTCGGCATTCGGCGGGATCATCGCGCTCAACCGTCCGCTCGACGGCGCGACCGCCCGCGCAATTGCGGGGATCTTCACCGAGGTCGTGGTCGCGCCCGACGCAGATGAAGAGGCGCTCGCGATCTTCGCCGCGAAGAAGAACCTGCGCCTGTTGCTGACCGGCGAACTGCCCGATCCGGCGCGGGCCGGGTTGCTTGCCAAGGCGATCACCGGCGGCTGGCTGGTGCAGGACCGTGATGGCGAGTCCAATCCCGAGATGAAGGTCGTCACCAAGCGCGCACCGACCGAGCAGGAGCTCGCCGACTGCCGCTTTGCCTGGACCGTCGCCAAGCACGTCAAGTCGAACGCGATCGTCTACGCCAAGGGCGGCAGCACCGCAGGCATCGGCGCGGGGCAGATGAACCGTCTCGAATCCGCCCGCATCGCAGCGTGGAAGGCAAAGGACGCCGCCGACAAGGCGGGCTGGGCGACGCCGCGCACGATCGGCTCCGCGGTCGCGTCGGACGCGTTTTTCCCGTTCGCCGACGGCTTGTTGGCGGCGGTCGAGGCGGGCGCGACCGCGGTGATCCAGCCGGGCGGATCCATCCGCGACGACGAAGTGATCGCGGCGGCGGATGCGGCGGGCCTGGCGATGGTGTTCACCGGGGTGCGCCACTTCCGGCATTGATCGGCGCGCGTTCCGCTCCCTGAACATACCGTCATCCCCGCGACAGCGAAGCCTCTATAAAACATAGCTGTCCTCCCGCGAACGCGGGGGTCCAGGAGTTCCGAAAGCTGTAAGCCGTAATTCTGCTTGGCTCTAGATTCCCGCCTTCGCGGGAAAACAGCAAAGGACAGGTTCGTAACCCAAGGTTCGCAGAAGGCCATGCAAGGCGGGAATGACGGAATTGGAACGATGGCGGCGATAGCGTGCTCGGTTTACCCCGCAACCGCCGGGCGCTTTCGGATCAGCGCGCGGTCTTCGTCGCGGAACGCCCAGCGGTACAATACGTACAGATAGATCGCCGCCATCACCGGCTCGCCGATCGCGAGTTCGGCCCATTCGTAGCGTTTGGGGAGCGCGGTGAACAACCCGCCCGCGACGCAGGTGGCGAGCACCGCCCACACCATCGCCCAGCGCCAGCCCGCGACGGGCGCGTTCAACAACCGTGACAGATAGGTCGACTTGATGACCGAGGTGATCGACACCGAGACGAACAGCGCGACCGCGGGCCCCGCCGCCTGGAACGCGACCGGCCATCCGGCCGACTGCATCGCGAAGATCAGCCCGAAGCTGAGAGCGACCTGGAACAGCAGCATCCCGATCGAAATCGCCATGTTCTGCAACCGCGCAATATAGACGAGCGCGGATTCGCACACCGCACCGGTCGACGCGGCGGCCTCGGCAAAGAGCAGGAAGGAGAGCGCCGCCGTCCCTGCGACGAATTGCGGGCCGACCGTGCCCATCACCGCTTCGCCCGGAATCGAGCCCATCAGCGCAAGCCCGGTCTGCGCGGCGAGAATCCAGAAGCCGACTTGGCGGACCTGTGCCGCAACCGCATTGGTATCGCCGCGCGCGAGGCTGGTGGTGATCACGGGGCCGAGGATCGGGTCGAAGCTCGTCTTCAGTTTCCCCGGGATCGACGCGACCTGTTGCGCCATCCAGTAGATGCCGACGATCCGAGGCTCGAACATCAGGAACAGGATCGAGCGATCGACATTGCGCGTCCCCCATTCGAGCGCATCCGCGCCCGCGAGCGGTGCATTGCGGCGGATCAGCGCGAGTGTCCGGCCGGGATGCAATCGCCAGCCGACCGGCGCGCCATAGCTCCGCCAGAACGGAACCAGCGACGCGACCAATGCCGCGATCATCGACAGCATGTAGGCGATCACCAGCCCGTCATGCGGCGCGATCGGATAGAGGACCCCCGCCGCAATCGAGATCGTCCACGGCTCGATCACCGCGCGCGCGGTGACGGTGGCTTTCACGTTGCGGCGATAGGCGAGCGCGGCCAGCGTGATGTCCGACCAGGCGGTAAAGACGATGATGCACGGAAGCAGCCGTTCGAGCCCGGTCGGCGCGCTGCCGTGATACATCAGTTCGGGGAGCAGCAGCAGGATGCCGCTCGCGGTGAACGACGCCAGCGCCGCGACGACGAGGCAATCCCACACGATGTCGACATGCGGGCGATCCGAATCACTGATCGCGAGCGCAAGCCCGCGCTTCAATCCGAACGTCGCGAGCAGCGCCGCCACCTCGACGAACAGCACTGCGCGCGCGAAGGTGCCGAGCGTGTCCGGCCCGTACAGCCGCCCCGCGATGAACAGGAACGGGATGCGCGCGACGAGGCGCATCAGGAAGCCGAGGATGTTGGTCCGGCCACCCTTGGCGAGCGCGTTGATCTCGTCGTCCGTGCCCCCACGGTCGCTCGATACGCCCCCCGTCGCGCCCCCTATGATTGGCGTCAATGCGCGGCCCCCCAGCTCAGGCCGGTGCCGATCTCGATGCCGAGCGGCACGCTGAGCTGGACGACGGGTTCGGCGGCGGTCGCCATCACGCGTTCGATCACCGGCTTGGCCGCGGCGACATCGCCTTCGGGGAGTTCGAACACGAGTTCGTCATGCACCTGCAGCAGCATCCGCACGTTGGGCAGCCCCGCCTCGAGCAGCGCCGGGCCCATCCGCACCATCGCGCGCTTGATGATGTCGGCGGACGTCCCCTGGATCGGCGCGTTGATCGCGGCGCGCTCCGCCCCCTGGCGTTCGTGCTGGATCTTTGAGGAAATGCGCGGGAAGTGCGTCTTCCGCCCGAACAAGGTGGTGGTGTAGCCGTTCGCACGGACCGTCTCGGTGGTCTGCGCGATATAGTTGCGGATGCCGGGGAAACGATCGAAATAGCGGTCGATCATCGCCTGCGCCTCGTCCGCGGTGACGTCGAGCCGGCCCGCGAGACCCCAGCGGCTGATCCCGTAGAGGATCGCGAAGTTGATCGTCTTGGCACGCCCGCGCGTGTCGCGGTTGACCTCGCCGAACAGTTCCTGCGCGGTGAGGCTGTGGATGTCGGCACCGCTGGCGAAGGCGTCGCGCAGCTGCGGCACGTCCGCCATGTGCGCCGCCAGCCGCAGCTCGATCTGCGAGTAATCCGCGGCGAGCAGGACGTTGCCGGGTTCCGCCACGAACGCGTCGCGGATCTGGCGGCCGATCTCGGTGCGGATCGGGATGTTCTGCAGGTTCGGGTCGGTCGACGACAGCCGCCCGGTCTGTGCGCCGGTCACCGAGTAGGACGTATGGACACGCCCCGTCGCCGGGTTGATCTGCGCCTGGAGTGCGTCGGTATAGGTCGACTTGAGCTTGGACAGCTGCCGCCATTCGAGCACCTTGGTCGCAATGTCCTTGCCGGGGGAGTCCTTGTCCGCCGCGATCCGCTCGAGCTCGTTGACGTCGGTCGAATAGACCCCGGATTTGCCCTTGCGCCCGCCCTTGATCCCCATCCGCTCGAACAGCACGTCGCCCAACTGCTTGGGGCTGCCGATGGTGAAAGCACCGCCCGCGAGCGCGTGAATGTCGACTTCGAGCGCGCCGATCTGCGTCGAGAATTCTCCCGACAGTTGCGCGAGCTTTTCGCGATCGACCTTGATCCCGTGGCGCTCCATCTGCGCGATGACGGGGGCGAGCGGGCGATCGACCATCTCATAGACGCGTGTCGCGCCCTCGGCGGCGAGGCGCGGCTTGAAGCGACGCCACAGCCGCAGCGTCACGTCGGCGTCCTCCGCGGCGTAGCGGGTCGCCGCGACGAGATCGATTTCGTTGAAGGTCCGCTGCGACTTGCCGACGCCGACCACGTCCTTGAACGCGATGCAGCTGTGCGACAGATGCGTCGCGGCGAGTTCGTCCATGCTGTGGCCGTGGAGCCCCGCGTCGAGATCGAAGCTCATCAGGATCGTGTCGTCGAACGGCGCGACGCCGACGCCCAGCCGCCCGAGCACAATCATGTCATACTTGAGGTTATGCCCGATCTTGAGCACCGACGGGTCCTCGAACAGCGGCTTCAACTTCGCCAGCGCGACCTCGACCGTCAGCTGTTCCGGCTTTTCCGCGAACAGTCCGCTCCCGCCATGCGCGAGCGGGACGTAGCAGGCGAGGTTGGGGTGGAGCGCCATGCTGATCCCGACGAGGTCGGCGCGAGTCGCGTCGATCCCGGTCGTCTCTGTATCAATCGCGATCCAGCCCTGATGCCGCGCGAGCATGATCCAGCGGTTGAGCGCGGCCTCGTCGACCACGGTCTCGTACGAATCGACCTCGCATGGTGGGTCCTGCTCGGTGGGCACCGACTTCGGCGCAGGGACCGGCGCATCCGCCACCGCAGACAGCTTGGCGAGCAGCGAGCGGAAACCGTGATGCTCGAGGAACACGCGCAGCGGCGCATCGGGAATGCCCTTGAGTTCGAGATCCTCGAGCGGCTCAGGCAAAGCGACGTCGCATTTGAGCGTCACCAGTTCCTTCGACAGCCGCGCCATGTCGGCATGTTCGATCAGATTGTCGCGCAGCTTGCCCTTCTTCATCCCCTCGGCCGAGGCGAGGACGGATTCGAGATCGCCATGTTCGAGGATCAGCTTGGCCGCGGTCTTGGGGCCGACGCCGGGGACGCCCGGCACATTGTCGACGCTGTCGCCCATCAGCGCGAGCACGTCACCGAGCTGCGCCGGGGTGACGCCGTGGAATTTCTCCGCGACATGCTCCGCGCCCAATCGGCGGTTGTTCATCGTGTCGTACATGTCGAGCCCGGGCTCGATCAGCTGCATCAGATCCTTGTCCGACGACACGATCGTGACTGCCCAGCCCTGCGCCAAGGCGGCGCGCGAATAGCAGGCGATGATGTCGTCCGCCTCAAGCCCCTCGGTCTCGATGCACGGCAGCGAGAAGGCGCGCGTCGCGTCGCGGATCATCGGGAACTGGGGGACGAGATCCTCGGGCGGCGGCGGGCGGTGCGCCTTATATTGGTCGTACAGGTCGTTGCGGAAGGTCTTGGACGACTTGTCGAGGATCACTGCCATGTGAGTCGGGCCGTCCGCGGCATGCACCTCGTCCGCGAGCTTCCACAGCATCGTGGTATAGCCATAGACCGCGCCGACCGGCTCGCCATGCTTGTTGGTGAGCGGGGGGAGGCGGTGATAGGCGCGGAAAATGTATCCCGAGCCATCGACAAGATAGAGATGCGGCATCGTGCGGCGATAGCAGCGCCTGCGTCCTAGCAGAAGCCCGCTTTGCGCTCAGCCGTTCGAGCGCGCCACGTTCCGTCGGCTGGCGTTGGCGGAGGTGGTGCTGGCATGGTTGGCGACGACGCTGCTGACGACCGCCTGCATCAGCGCCTGCCGTGCCGGGATCGGGCGTGGCGTATCGCCGATCATCACCGCGATCGCATAGGTCCGGCCATCGGGCGCGATCAGCAGGCCGACGTCGTTATAGCCTGCGGTCCGCCCCGCGAGATCCTGCCCCGTCCCGGTCTTGTGCCCGAAGCTCCATCCGGCCGGGACTGCACCGCGCAGCCGCATCTTGCCGGTGTGCGACGACTGCATCGTCCCGATCAGATAGGAGGTCGACGCCGCCGACAGCAGATCGCCGCGTTTGAGCCGCGCGAGCGCGCCCGTGATTGCGGTGGGGGCGGCACCATCCGGTGGATTAGCGACGTAGCGTTGGTACGCCGCGATCCGGTCCGCGCGCGCCAATGCGTTGCGCGCGCGATTGAAGCCGTCGTTGAAGGCATAAGACGGCTGCCACGTCAGCCCCGCGGTCCCCGCCTGCAGCATTCGCTCGCCCGGACCGAAGCCGATCGCGCCCAGCCCCTTGCGCGCGATGAATCCGCGCACCGCGTTTGGCCCGCCGACCAGCCGCATCAGCCGGTCGTTGGCGGTATTGTCGCTCATCGTCAGCGCGCGCTGGAGCAGTTCTCCGACCGTCGTACGATAGCCGGTGTCGCCGCGGATCAGCCCGGCGATCGGCTGGTGAAACAGCGTGATGTCGTCGCGGGTCAGCGTGATCGGGTCGTCGAGCCTGAGCTTGCCCGCATCGCGCGCGGACAGCACGGTCATCGCGACCCACAATTTGCTGACGCTCTGCTGCGGCAATCGCTGGCTGCCACCGGCATCGATCAACCAGCCGTCATCGACGCTGCGCACCGCGACACCGACCTTGCCGGTAAAGCCGCGCACCAGTTGCGTGACGTTGGCGGCGAGCATCGGCGGCGCGAGCAGCACGTGCCGTCCCGCCGAGGGTCCCGACCGTGGCGGGATCGCGACGATCAGCGGGGCTTGCGCGCCGGTGCTGCTTCTCGCCGCCCGGACGCGCGTGTCATAGCCACACGCGCACAGCGCCGCGGTCAGCGCAAGGATTGCCACCGGCTTGGAAACAGGAAGAGAAAAGATGTGCGCAACCACCAAATTTGTCCCCGCCCGTGCTTTATGCCCTGAACTGTCGCGGTAAAGCCAGATCATGTTCTAGGAATGGCTGTGGTGGCTGGCTGCGACAAGCCGCCTCATCGTCGCGATGAGACGGGGTTGCGATGCGCGGGCGGTCAGCCGTCGCCGACGCGCTCGATATCCGCGCCGACCGCGCTCAGTTTCTCTTCCAGCCGTTCATAGCCGCGATCGAGGTGATAGACGCGGCTGACCTGGGTTTCGCCTTCCGCGACCAGCCCGGCAATGATCAGGCTCATCGATGCACGCAGGTCGGTCGCCATCACCGGCGCGCCGACCAGCCGGTCGACCCCGCGGACGAGCGCGGTACGGCCCTGGACGTGGATGTCCGCGCCCATGCGTGCCAGCTCTGGCACATGCATGTAGCGGTTCTCGAAGATCGTCTCGGTCAGCGTGCTTTCGCCGGGCGCCATGCACAGCATCGCCATCAGCTGTGCCTGCATGTCGGTTGCGAAGCCGGGGAAGGGCGCGGTCGACACCGTCACCGGACGGAGCGGGCCATTCGCCTCGACAAACAGGTTCTCGCCGCGTTCCTCGACCGTGACGCCCGCCTGGCGCAGCGCCTCGATCGTCGCGAGCATGTCGCTCGCCTTGACGCCGACGAGTTCGAGCGACCCGCCCGTAATCGCCGCCGCGCAGGCATAGCTGCCCGCCTCGATCCGGTCGGGCATGACGCGGTAGGTCGCACCGTGGAGCCGGTCGACGCCCTCGATCTCGAGCGTTTCGGTGCCGATCCCCGAGATCTTCGCGCCCATCGCGACGAGCAGGTTGCACAGGTCGACGATCTCGGGCTCGCGCGCCGCATTCTCGATCCGGCTGCCGCCCTTCGCGAGCGACGCCGCCATCACGACGTTCTCGGTCGCACCGACCGAGACGACGGGGAAGGTGTAGACACCTCCCGACAATCGCCCGCCGGGCGCGATCGCCTTGACGTAGCCCGCCGCCATTTCGAGCTGTGCGCCGATCGCCTCCAGCGCCTTCAGATGCAAATCGATCGGACGATTGCCGATCGCGCAGCCGCCGGGCAGCGATACCGTCGCCTCGCCAGCTCGGCCCAGCAACGGGCCGAGCACGAGGATCGACGCGCGCATCTTGCGGACGATGTCATAGGGGGCTTCGGTCGCGGTCAGTTTGCCCGCGCGGATCGTCATCACCCGCCCGAAATCCTCGGGCCGTGCGCCCTCGATCCGGGTCGAGCAGCCGAGCTGATTGAGCAAATGTCCGAAACTGTCGACGTCGGCGAGCCGCGGCAGGTTGCGCAGCGTCACCGGCTCCTCGGTGAGCAACGCGCACGGCATCAGCGTGAGCGCGGCGTTCTTGGCACCGGAGATGGGGAGACGGCCCGAGAGGCGGTTGCCGCCCCGAATGAGAATACGATCCATCGACCTCGTTTATCGTCTTACCCCGCGCGCGCAAGCATGCGCGAAAAGGATTCACCCTTTGGTGGCGTGGTCAGCACGGTTGATCGACTTTAATGCGAAGTCC
Source organism: Sphingomonas sp. PsM26 (assembly GCA_030433805.1). Classification (GTDB taxonomy): domain Bacteria; phylum Pseudomonadota; class Alphaproteobacteria; order Sphingomonadales; family Sphingomonadaceae; genus Sphingomonas. The sequence continues at coordinate 133,808 of JARUXA010000001.1, forward strand.
CCGAGAGGCTGCTTTTGACGTACGAGAACAAGGGGTGATCACTGCGTGCTGCAAAGTTGCTTCGCCGACCGTCTCGGCGATCTGGTGGAACTGACGCCGTCTGAACGCATAGCGCTCGGCCGGCTGGAGGAGCGCGAGCGTGTCCTTCGACGCAACATGACGTTACAGCGCGAAAATGATCGCGCGGGCGAGATGTTCGTGTTGCGCAAGGGCAAGATGATGAGCTCGGTGCTGCTGGACGACGGCAGCCGGCAAATCCTGCGCTTCCATTTCGCGGGCGACCTGCTTGCGATGACCAACATGATCTACAGTAGTGCGACCGAGACGATCACGGCGCTCGGCGACTGCGTGGTAGCACCGTTCGATCGATCCGTGCTGAGCGACCTGATGCTGGCACAGCCGCGGATTGCGACGCTGATCCTGATTTGCAACCAAATCGAGCGCGCTGCCCTGACCGACCGGCTCGCAGCCCTCGGGCGAACCTCCGCAAAAGCGCGGGTCGCGGCGATCCTGCTGGAAATTCGTAACCGGATGCAGCTGCTCGACCGATCGACGCCTGGAAGCTTCATCCTCGGGCTGACGCAGGAGGAGATCGGCGATGCGACCGGGCTCACCGCGGTTCACGTCAACCGGATGCTGCGACAACTGGAGGAAGAGAAGATCATTTCCCGAGAGGCAGGGCGGATCCGCTTTCTCGACGAGCCCAGGATGGCGCGCGCGGCAAATTACGTCGATCGCTACGCGGGTCTCAATCTTGGCTGGCTACCAGGCCATCCCTGACGGACGGTGCTCGGGCTTCAGACCTTCTCGAGCATGCACTGGAGCGGGTGCTGATTCTGTCGGGCGAAATCGAGAACCTGCGCGACCTTGGTCTCGGCGACTTCGTAGCTGAAGATCCCGCACACCCCGACACCCTTCTGGTGGACATGGAGCATCACTCGCGTCGCGGCTTCCATGTCCATGCGGAAGAACCGCTGAAGCACGAGCACCACGAATTCCATCGGCGTGTAATCGTCGTTGAGCAGCAGGACGCGGTACGGCGTCGGTTGCTTGGTCTTGGAACGCGTACGCGTCGCGACTCCGGTGCTGCCGTCCCGATCGGAATCGTCGGTTCCGTCGTCGCGGCGCTCAGCCATGGAGAGGGGGTTTGGGTCAATCATGCAGCGCTAAAATATGGCATTGCAGCCCTTCAGGGCAAGGGGTTCGCACAAAGGAAAAGGGCGGCTCCCGTCGAGAACCGCCCTTTGCCGTCACAACGGGGAAATCGCTTATGCGGCGACCTTCACCTTTTCGACCGCAACCGCGACGCGGTTCGAGATCGGCTGCGCGATTTCGCCGAGCAGCTTGACGTAGCCCTCGGTGAACTTGGCGGTTTCCGCCATCATCGAATCCATCGCCTGCTTGGTCATCTCACTGTGGAGCTTGAAGAAATCGGTCGGCGACTTGATCGATGCGAACTGGCTGGCGGTGGTGCTCGCCTTCTCGACCGAATTGCGGACATAGTCGCTGGTGTAGCGCGCGATATCCTCGGCACCCTTGGCCGCGATCTTGCTCGACTCGACGACTGCCTCGAGGTTGCCCTTCGAGAATTCGCTCAGCTCTGCAATCATCTTCGAGCCCTTCTCCATCGCAGTCTTCGCGCGATCGTTCGCGTCGGCGAACATCGTCTTCGCCTGGGTCTGCGCGGTGTCTGCGGCGGTGTTGATCGTTGCGTCCATGGTGCTGAGGTCCTTCTGCGTGATGGCCGTCGCAGGCGCGATGGCGGGGGGTGATTCGGTCTGGGTCGAGATCGTGGGTTCGGGGTCGATCGGTTCCGGGCTGGCCATGACCGATGCGGCGGGAGCGGCCGGTTCGCTCGGAACGACCGCCGCAGGGGGCGTTGCTACCACGGGTGTCACCGGGGCAGGCGCGGGCACCGCGACGGGCAATGGCTTGGCGATCGATCGGCCGGCGGCGGCCTTGGCAACCGGCTTGGCTGGGGTGGGCTGTGCGACGAACGGCACGGGCGGGGTCTCAGCTGCAGCCTTGGGACTGGTGGCCAACGGCTTGACGGTCCGCTTGGGAGCGATCGATTTCGGGCCTTTGCTCGCCATGACCAGCGTTCTCCTACGACACATTTGCTGCCCTGCAATATATCGTAAGATTCGCTCGGACACAATATCTATGGTGCACTGCAACATGCACAATTCGATTTAGGCAGGTGTTTGGGATTCAGGGACTATTTTCCCGCTAACGGGCCTTTACGTAGATTCCCGGAGCGTCGTCCAGCGGTGCCAGCGGCCCTTCGCCCGGAACCCGCGGACCCGTTGCCGGGACGTGATCCTCCCCCTGCGTACGCAGCCAGTCGTTCCAGTCCGGCCACCAGCTTCCCTTGGTCTCGGTTGCTCCCGCGACAAAGTCCTCGAACCGCTCCACGGGTGCAGGATTGAGCCAATATTGGTACTTCTTTGCCGACGGCGGATTGACCACGCCCGCGATATGCCCCGACCCCGCCAGCACGAAGCGTTTGGGGCCGGCGAAATGCCGCATCATCGCCCAGACGCTTTCCGCAGGCGCGATATGATCCTCGCGCCCGGCCTGGATGTAGGCGGGGGTGGCGACTCGCGACAGGTCGATCGGCGTCCCGAGCGCGGTCATCTCGCCCGGCTTCGCCAGGCGGTTGTCGCGGTACAGGTCGGTCAGATAGGCGATGTGCCAGGCCGCGGGCAGGTTGGTCGTGTCGCCGTTCCAGTGGAGCAGGTCGAACGGCGCATAATCCTTCCCGAGCAAATAGTTGTTGGTGACGTAGTTCCAGATCAGGTCGCGCCCGCGGAGCTGGTTGAACACCGCCGCCATATAGCGTCCATCGAGGAACCCGTCCGGCGTCAGTGAGCGGATCAGCGCGAGCTGGTCGTCCGCGACGAAATGGAGCAGTTCGCCCGCCTTCTCGAAATCGACCTGTGCGGTGAAGAAGGTGGCGCTGGCGACCTTGTCCGCTTCGTCCCGCGCCGCGAGGATCGCGAGCGTTGCGGCAAGCGTCGTACCCGCGACGCAATAGCCGATCGTATGGACGGCGGGCACGTCGAGCGCGCCGCGGATCGTATCGATCGCGTCGATCTGCGCACCGATATAGTCGTCCCACACGACATGCTTCATCGTCGCATCCGCGGAGCGCCACGATACCATGAACACGGTGATGCCTTGTTCGACCGCCCAGCGGATGAAGCTCTTTTCGGGGCTCAGGTCGAGGATGTAGAAGCGGTTGATCCACGGCGGGAAGATCACCAGCGGGGTGGCCAGCACAGTCTCGGTGGTGGGGCTGTACTGGATCAGTTCGTACAAATCGGTGCGATGGACGACCTTGCCGGGCGTCATCGCGATGTTGCGCCCCAGTTCGAACGCGCTCTGATCGGTATGTGTCAATTGCCCCTTGCCAAGATCGGCGAGCATGTTCTGCAAGCCCTTCAGCAAATTCTCGCCGCGCGTCTCGATCGTCTTCTCGATCACCTCGGGGTTGGTGGCGGGGAAATTGGTCGGGCTCATCGCATCGAGGAAGCCGCGCGCAGTGAAGCGCATCTGCTCGCGCTGCTTGTCATCGACGCCGTCCAGTGCCTCGATCTGCGCGAGCATCATGTCGGACACGAGGAAATAGCTCTGGCGGATGAAATCGAACACCGGGTCATCGTGCCAGCGCGAATCCTTGAACCGCTTGTCGCGCGCGCGGTCGGGTGCCTCGGCACGCGGCGCCGGTGGGGTCGTCGGATCGAGCATCCGCTGCCACAAGGTCAGGCTCTGCGTCCAGAAATCCTGCGTCCGCGCGACCGTTGCGGGATCGGTCAGGCCGGGAATCGCCGGGAACAGCGTGTTGCTCGCGGTCATCGTCGCGATGCCCTGTTCGAGCAGCATCTGTTGCGCGCGTCCAAGCACCCAAGTCCAGTGCTGCATGTCGGCGAGGCTTGGCTGGGCGGAGCCGCCCGGCGTGGTGGTTTCCGATTCGGCCATGACATCCTCGATCCCGTTTCCCCGCCTTCTATCGCGTCGCGTCGATCCCGTCATTCCGGATCACGTCCGCAATCAACCGCTTGGCCGCAACGCGTCAAAAGGACGCTGCTTTTGCACGCAAACAAACCCGGGGTGACGAAGCGCGCGGCTTTGGCGTAAGGATCGGTCTCCTCAAGCCGGGTTTCGCGCAATGTCCGACGATTTCTACCGCATCAAACGCCTGCCACCGTATGTCATCGCCGAAGTCAACGCGATGCGCGCGGCCGCGCGAGCGGGCGGGGAAGACATCATCGATCTCGGCATGGGCAACCCCGATCTGCCGCCGCCGCCGCACGTGATCGAGAAACTGATCGAGGTGGTGCGCAAGCCCGACGCGCATGGCTATTCGCAGTCCAAGGGGATTCCGGGCCTGCGTCGTGCGCAGGCCAATTATTACGGGCGTCGCTTCGGGGTGGATCTCGATCCCGAGACCGAAGTCGTCGTGACGATGGGGTCGAAGGAAGGACTCGCGAGCCTCGCCACCGCGATCACCGCGCCGGGCGACGTCGTGCTCGCGCCCAATCCGTCCTATCCGATCCACACCTTCGGCTTCATCATCGCCGGCGCGACGATCCGCGCGGTGCCGACCACGCCCGACGAAGCCTATTTCGAATCGCTCGAGCGCGCGATGGCGTTTACCGTGCCGCGCCCGTCGGTGCTGGTGGTCAACTATCCGTCCAACCCCACTGCGGAGGCGGTCGATCTCGCGTTCTACGAACGGCTGGTGGCGTGGGCGAAGGAGAACCAGGTCTGGATCGTGTCCGACCTCGCTTATTCCGAACTCTATTATGACGGCAATCCGACGCCTTCGATCCTGCAGGTGAAGGGCGCGAAGGACGTCGCGGTCGAATTTACCTCGCTCAGCAAGACTTATTCGATGGCGGGCTGGCGGATCGGCTTCGCGGTCGGCAACGCCAAGCTGATCGCGGCGATGACGCGGGTGAAATCCTATCTCGATTACGGCGCATTCACCCCGATCCAGGCGGCGGCGTGCGCGGCGCTCAACGGGCCGCAGGATATCGTCGAGGCGAACCGACAGCTGTACCACAAGCGCCGCGACGTGATGGTCGAGAGCTTCGGCCGCGCCGGATGGGACATTCCCGCCCCGCGCGCGTCGATGTTCGCCTGGGCCCCGCTCCCGCCAGCGCTTGCGCACCTAGGTAGCCTTGAGTTCTCCAAACAATTGCTGACAAGCGCCAACGTCGCGGTTGCGCCAGGGGTTGGTTATGGCGAGAACGGAGAAGGCTTTGTGCGCATCGCGATGGTCGAGAACGAGCAGCGGTTGCGGCAGGCCGCGCGCAACGTGAGGAAATATCTCCAGTCGATGGGCGTCAACACGCCAAGCGCCAAGGCCGGTTGACCCCAGCCGAATGATCAATCCCCTGTACTCGATGGCCGGCGTGCTCGTCGGCCTCGTCGTCGGCTTGACCGGGGTCGGCGGCGGCTCACTGATGACGCCACTGCTGGTGCTCGCCTTCGGTTTCCACCCCGCCACCGCGGTCGGCACCGACCTGCTCTATGCCTCCGCCACCAAGACGGTGGGCACGACCGTCCACGGGTGGCGTGGGACGGTCGACTGGACCGTCGTCGGGCGGCTCGCCGCGGGAAGCGTCCCCGCCGCGCTGCTGACGCTCGTCATCCTCCATTACGAAGGCGAGCGGTCCGCCAATACCGGGCACGTCATCTCGGTCGCGTTGGGCATCACGCTGCTGCTGTCGGGGATCGCGACGCTGCTGCGCAAGCGGATCGTCGCGGCGCTGTCGCAGCGGCTGGGCGCGGTCAATCCGCGGCGGCAGGCGCGGATGACGATCCTGCTCGGCGCGGTGCTCGGGGTGCTGGTGTCGCTGACTTCGGTCGGCGCGGGTGCGCTCGGGATGACCGCGTTGCTGATCCTCTACCCGACATTGCCGATCAACCGGCTGGTCGGCTCCGACATCGCGCATGCGGTGCCGCTGACGCTGCTCGGCGGGATCGGGCACTGGATCCTCGGTTCGGTCGACGGATCGCTGCTGGTGTCGTTGCTGATCGGGTCGATTCCTGGAATCATCATCGGCAGCGTGATCGCGACGCGCGTCTCGGACCGTGTGCTGAGCCCGATCCTCGCGGTGGTGCTGGCGCTCGTCGGCATCAAGTTGCTGTTTTGATGCGCGACGGGTTCGCCTTTTCGACGCGATTTCGCGTGCGCTATGCCGAGATCGACGGGCAGAAGGTCGTCTTCAACTCGCGCTATCTCGAATATGCCGACGTCGCGGTGACCGAATTCTGGGAATGGACTGGGATCGGCGAGGCGCTGGGCGCTGCCTGGCATGAGACCGAATTCCACGTACGGCATAGCGCGATCGACTATCTCAAGCCGTTCGTCTGGGGCGATACGATCGAGGCCTTCGTGAGGATCGACCGGATCGGCGGGTCGAGCCTGACGCAGCGGTTCGAGCTGTGCCACGCCGAGACGGGCGACCTGCATACGGTGATCGCGATGACGGTGGTCAACGTCCATCTGCCGACGGGCAAGGCGGTCGCGATCGCGGACGACGTGCGCGGGTTTCTGGAGCGGATTCCGCGGTAGAAACCGTTCCCCTGCGAAAGCAGGAGTTCAGAGTAACGAACCACACCGTCTGTAACCCTGGGCTCCTGCCCGCGCAGGAGCACGAGACGTCAGTTGTCCTTCACCCCGACCGTCAGATCGAACCGGATCTTGACCCACGTGCCGATCATCGGCTTCCCGCCGATCCGCGGTGGCCGCACGCGGAACTGCCATGCCGCCAGCCGCAGCGCGCGCGACAGGCCCGAACCCGGCGGGGATTCGCCCAGCGAGCGGCAATTCTCGACGTGGTAATCCTCGATCGTCTTGCACGCGATCAGCCCCCAGCCGCTTTGCAAACCGGCCGGGAGATAGGTCGCGAGTTCGGCATGCGTCGGCTCGCGATACCATTCGGCGTTGTAGAGCGTCGCGCCGCCCGGCCCCTCGCCCGGACCATAGGCCGCGACGCTGTCCTTCCCCTTGCCCTCTGAATCGCCTTCGCCCTGATGCGACGGGATCTTGCCGATGTCGGACGCAGCGAATTCGTCGCGGCTCAGTTCGATGAACTTGGGCCGCACCGGTGTGACCACCGGCGGCGGCGCGACCGGCGGCGGGGGCGCGGGCGAGGTCGTGGTGGTGGCGGTGCGTTCCTTGGTCGGCTTGCGCGTCGGCTGGGTCGGCTTGGGCGTCAGCGATGGCACATCGGGCGGGACTTCGAACGTCTTGAGCTCGCGCTGCGGCTTGGGGGGCGTGAACACGCCTGTCCCGAGTTGCAACAGCAATAGCGCGACAAGTCCCTCGACGACCAGCGCAAGGATGATCCCGCGCGCGCGGCCGCGATCATTGGAAGAACGGTAAGTCGAGGATGCCATCAAGTCGGTGCCCAGAGCGCTTGCTCGCGCGCTGCACGATAATCAGGGCGATTCAAAGGCCCATGATTCCGCATGACGACGAATTCATCCCGCATCGGCAGGTTGAGTCGTCCAGCCGAGCGTCGGGATCGTCACCGATCGCTTGCCCGCCAGGTCGATCCGCGTGACGAACAGGTTGCGCCCCTCGATATAGGTAAGCACGCGCCGTGCGCGGCCGAGCGAGCTGGTGCCATAGGTCTGCGCGATCTCGGCGTCGCTCGGGCACGGCTGGCCCTCGCGCGCCGCCTTTGCGACGAGCAGGAACGCGCCGAGCATTTCATCGGGAAGTTCGTGCGCGGTCGCGATCGCCTCGGCCCAGTCGCTGTCGAGACCGTCGAGGATTCCGGCGCGTGCGGCTGCCAAGCGGCGTGCAAAGCCGGATGGATCGAGCGGGGCGGGCGAGACGCCGACCATCCGGCAGCGGACCTGGAAGTCCTGGTAGAGGATCGCCGCGGGTCGCGCGGTCGAATCCGGGTCCTCGACGATCGCGGACAGCACGTCGCGGACCACCGCGGCGAGTTCCTCCTTGCTATGGCGCGGCACCTCGGGGACGGGATCGGGAGTCGAGTCCGCCTCGATCCGGTCGATCACCTTGGCGGCAGGCGCAGGGCGCGGCGGGGCCGCGGGCATCGGCATCGGTTCCTCGAGTCCGAGTAACAGCTGCTGCTTCATCTCGCCGGTCGGTGCGTCGGGCAAGGGCGTCAGCACCGGCCCGCCACCGCGCGACCCGGTTTCGACCGAGCCGACCTTGATCGACACCGGACGGCGGCTGACCGCCGGCCCGAGTGCGAGGAAGGTGCCGCGCGGGAGGTCACGGATCTGTTCGGCCTGGCGGCGCTCCATCCCAAGCAGATCGGCCGCACGCGCCATGTCGATGTCGAGGAAGGTGCGCCCCATTAGGAAGTTGGAGGCCTCAGCCGCAACGTTCTTGGCGAGCTTCGCCAGCCGCTGGGTCGCGATGATCCCGGCGAGCCCACGCTTGCGCCCGCGACACATCAAATTGGTCATCGCGCCGAGCGACGCACGGCGGACTTCCTCGCTCACTTCCGCGCCCATCGACGGCGCGAACACCTGCGCTTCGTCGACCACGACGAGCGCGGGAAACCAGTGCTCGCGCGGCGCGTCGAATAGCGCGGACAGGAAGGCGGCGGCGCAGCGCATCTGCCCTTCCATCTCGAGCCCTTCGAGATCTAGCACGACCGACGAGCGATGTTCGCGAATCCGCGTGCCGAAGCGCGCGATCTCGCCGACCGAATAGTCCGCCGCCGAAATCGCGATATGCCCGTAGACGTCGGCGAGCGTGACGAAATCGCCCTCGGGATCGATGATGATCTGCTGGACCTGGCCCGCGCTGCGTTCGAGCAGGCGGCGCAGCAGATGCGACTTTCCCGAGCCGGAATTGCCCTGGACCAGCAGTCGCGTTGCCAGCAATTCCTCGAGATCGATCGGCACCGGCCGCCCGCCCGTGTCGAGCCCCATGTCGACTTGAAATGTCATGCAGGTCCAATGGCCGATGCCGGGGGGCATGAGCAAGCGTGGTGACGCGTTTGCGACGGATGAATCGCGCCGCTCCCTCTACAAACCGGCTGCGCCCGTCCGCTACGGCTGGCTGTCCGTAACGGCGGTGTGCCCGAATCCGTCCGCCTGGACGCGCCGCCGCACGATCGCCTCGGGCATTTCGGTCGCGATGTACCGCATCAGTCCCTCGCGAATGTCGCATCGCAGGTCGAATGCGATCGATGCATCCTGCGCGGTTGCGAGCACGCGCAGTTGCAGCGCGTCGACCGTCGTGTCGGTCACCTGCAGGTTCCAGAAGCGCTTGTCCCAGCGCGGATTATCCTGAACGATCAGCCCGGCGCGTTCGCGCAGCCGCGCGACGTCTGCGGACGGATCGACATAGAAGAACACCGATCCCAGCAATTGCGCGTTCGACCGCGTCCAATTCTGGAAACTGTCCTCAAGGAACTTGCTGACCGGCACGACCAGACGCCGCTCGTCCCAGATTCGTACGACGACATAGGTCAGCCGTATTTCCTCGATCCGCCCCCACTCGCCCTCGATGATGACGACGTCGTCGAGCCGGATCGGCTCGGTGAAGGCAAGCTGGAACCCCGCGATCAGGTTCTTTAGCGCAGGCTGCGCCGCGGCGCCGACCGCCAGACCGGCAAGCCCCGCCGACGCCATCAGCGTGACGCCGACCGAACGGATCGCGGGAATACTGAGCAACATCATGCACAGCGTGATGAAGACGACGCAGATTACCGCGATCCGCGTCAGGATCGCGTAGCGCGTGCGCTTGCGGCGCGCCTTGAGATTGTCCGCGACGCTGACGTCGTAGCGCAAGTCGACGATGTCGTTGACCGCGCGGATCATCGCGATCACCATCCAGCCGACCAGCGCAGGAATGACGAACCCGGCGATCTGCTGCCCGAACGCCGCCTGATATTTCGGCAGGTCGATCGCGCGTCCCGCCATGCTCAGCGCGACCGCGACGAAGATCCAGCGCAACGGCGCGGCGATCCGCTCGACCACGACATTGTCGGCACGGGTCGGGGTCCGTTCGGTGAACCGGCGGAGCGCCAGCATCGCGACGCGGTAGGACACCAGCGCGATCACAATCGCAATCGCGAAGGTCAGCGCAGCGGCAAGCCGCTGCTCCCACAGATGCGACAATCCAAGGTCGCCGATCACAATATCTCCGCTGACTGAGGTAATGCTGCGCTGCCGCAGCGCTGCTCTAACGGATCAACGCGATCGGGCGTTCCGATCCCTTGCGTCAGATCCAGTTGCGCCCGTCCGCAGCACCGCAGCCGAGCGGCGGCATTTGTCCCGGGAAACGGGCGTGCAGCTTGGCGCAGCCCCATTGGCGCAGCGGCGCTGGAGCATAACCGTTCAGCGCAATGCCGACTTCACTGTACGGCGTATCGGCATAAGCGACATACATGTACCAGCGACTGCCGAACATCACGACGATCGCGACCGCAACCACGACCAGAACTTGCAGCAGCTTCTTCATGACTATTCCCTTGTTGTTCACGGCGGGAGGCCATGACCGTGATCATATACCCACGCAAGCGATATTGATTTAAATCAACATTCTAGATCGAAGGCCGAAGAACGACCGACCGTGTCGGCACCAAGCCTTTCGCCGTCGCGACCGCACGGTATAAGGGCGCCCATGACCACGCTTCGCACCATCGACGCCAGCATTGCCGTCGCCCCGCAGATCGCTCCCGATGCGATCGCCGAGCTCGCTGCGGCGGGCTTTACCGATATCATCAACAATCGCCCCGACGGCGAGGATTTCGGCCAGCCGGACGGCGACGAGATCGCCGCCGCTGCCGCCGCCGCGGGGATGACCTACACCGCGATCCCCGTGACCCAAGCCGGCTTCTCGCACCCGCAGATCGATGCGATGGCGGCGGTGCTGGACAAGGCCAAGGGGCCGGTCCTCGCCTATTGCCGCTCGGGCACGCGGTCGTGCAACCTGTGGGCGCTCGCCGCAGTCAAGGCGGGCGCGCACCCCGACGCGGTCATGGCGAAGGCGGCGGCGGCAGGATACGACCTGACTGGTCTGCGCCCGTTGCTCGACGCGTTGTCCACCCCGCAGTGACTCAGACCAGCGCGCGTCGATGCCGTTGAGCTGGGACGCGATCGGCTATGGCCTCGCCGGACTGATCGGCCTTGCGCTGGTTGCGCGCTGGCTGCGGCTGGCCGAAAGCCGGATCGGCGATGCCGCGCAAGCGCGCGAGATGGCGGAGAATCTGCTCGCAGGCTTCGTCGCGCACGGGGCGGTGGTCGGCACCGACGGCAATGCCGCGCTTGTCGCAGGCAGCGGCGCGGTCGCGATGCTCAAGCGGCGGGGCGCCAAGGTCGTCGCGCGGCGGTTGCTCCCCCCGGTCGCGCTGAGCCAGGATGTCGAGGGCGTGCGGGTCGAGACGGGCGAGCAGATGTTCGGCGGCGTGCTGCTGTTCGGCGTGACCGCGGACGAGGTCCGGTCGCTCGAATCCTCGCTGACCTTTCACTGATACCGCGACACGGAGCCTCTGGCAGGCACCCGGGGTTCGTGCCAAGTTCTCCCCTCAAGGCACGTCGGCAGCATAGCCACGGCCGCGGAGCGCGAGAGGACAACCTGTGGAAGAAGCCGACATCGTCGTCATCGGGGGAGGATCGGGCGGTGCCGCCGCCGCGGGGCGGTTGAGCGAGGGCGGCAAGTTCTCGGTCGTGCTGCTGGAGGCGGGGGGGCGGAATACCGGGCTTCGCACGCGGATGCCGGCGATGCTCGCGTTCCAGACCCCCAAGACCAACTGGAATTACGAAACCGTCCCGCAACCCGGGCTCAACGGCCGCCGCGGGCATCAACCGCGCGGCAAGGGACTCGGCGGGTCGAGCGCGATCAACGCGATGATCTACATCCGCGGTAATCGCTGGGATTACGACAATTGGGCGGCGATGGGGTGCCCAGGCTGGGCGTATGACGACGTGCTGCCGTGGTTCAAGCGCAGCGAACGCAACACGCGCGGCGGCGATTCCTTCCACGGCAGCGAAGGGCCGTTGTGGGTCAGCGAACAGCATCACGCCAATCCCGGCAGCCGCGATTTCGTCGCGGCGGGGGAAAGCCTGCAGATCCCGCACAATGACGATTTCAACGGCGCGCGGCAGGAGGGGATCGGGCTGTATCAGGTGACTCAAAAGAACGGCGAGCGCTGGACTTCTGCGCGCGCGTATCTCGGCGATGGGCCGCGCCTCGCCAATCTGGCGGTAATGACGGGGGTCACGGTCGAGCGCGTGCTGTTCGACGGTACGCGGGCAAGCGGGGTCGCCTATCAGCAGGACGGCGCGATGCGCCAGATCCGCGCGCGGCGCGCGGTGATCCTTGCGGGCGGGGTGTTCGGCACCGCGCAGTTGCTGCAACTGTCGGGGATCGGCCCCGCGGGCCATCTGCGCGACCACGGCATTGCAGTGCGGGTCGACCGGGCGGCGGTCGGCGCGAACCTGCAGGATCACATCGACTATGTCGCCTCGTTCGAGACGCCAGGGACGCAGTTCGTCGGCAGTTCGCTGAAAGGCACGCTCGCGATGGCGGGCGGGATGGTCCAGTGGCTGCGCAAGCGGCAGGGGATGATGACGACCCCGTTCGCCGAGGCAGGCGCGTTCCTCAAGGTCATGCCCGATGCGCCCGCGCCCGACGTCCAGCTCCATTTCGTCGTGGCGGCGCTGGAGGATCATGGCCGGACCAAGGTGAAAGGGCATGGCTATTCGTGCCACGTCTGCGTGCTCCGCCCGGAAAGCCACGGAACGGTGCGGCTGGCGTCGACCGACCCGCACGATGCGCCTGCGATCGACCCCGCCTTCCTGACCGATCCGCGCGACATGGCGGTGATGAAGGCCGGTGTCCGCGCAATGTACCGCATCCTCGAACAGCCCCCGCTGACCGATCATATGGGCCGCGACCGCCACCCGGTCGACCTGTCCGACGATGCGGCGCTTGAGGATCTGATCCGCTCGCGTGCGGACACGGTGTATCACCCGGTCGGGACGGCGCGGATGGGGTCGGATGCGGACGCCGTTTGCGATCCGCGACTGCGCGTGCGCGGGGTGGAGGGGCTGTACGTCGCGGATGCATCGGTGATGCCCAAGCTCGTCTCGGGCAATACCAATGCACCGTCGATCATGATCGGGGAACGCTGTGCCGATTTCGTAACGACCGACCTGCGCTGACGCCCTAGGCGACCTGGATGGAACGCAAGGACTGGACTAGGATCGGCGTAGCGGCGACCGTATTGCTCGTGCCGGGTGGCTTCGTGCTTGGAGCGGTGCTCGCGGCGCGGCGCTATCGCGCGGCGCAGGCGAGAAAGGCGGACGGGACGGACGAGCCGTCGGACGGCGAGGATGGCCGTGGGAACGACCGCGAGGGGAGCGCTTGAGGCATCCGGCGCTACTATGGGTTCGTGGTCGGGCCGGATTGAGACCGTAAGTTTCAATGGATTCCCGCCTTCGTATCGCCTGTGCGAAACCATAGCTGTTTTCCCGCGAAGGCGGGAGCCCAGGATTCGCGAAAGCTGTAAGCCGTTGTTCCGCTCGGCTCTGGATACCCGCTTTCGCGGGAAAACAGCAATTGACGGGTCCGTGACCGAACTTTCGCCGAGGTCTCGCCTGCGCGGGAATGACGGAGCGGGGGCAGGGGCCTCGCCCCCCTAGAACCGTCGCACTACCGCCAGAAACGCCTCGCCATAGGCTTCGAGCTTGCGCGTCCCGACCCCGGTGATCCGCCCCATTGCGCCGAGCGATGCCGGGCGCAGGTTTGCCATTTCGCGCAGCACCGAATCATGGAAGATCACATAAGGCGGCACGCTCGCCTCGAGCGCGAGTTCGCGGCGTTTGGTGCGGAGCGCCTCGAACAGCGGATCGCCGCTCGGGTTCGCCGCCGCACCACTGCCTGCTCCGCCGCGCGCGCGCCGGGTCCGCTTGGGCGGGACGATCAGGTCGACGCGATCGTTCTCTTTCAAAATGCCGCGGGCGCCGGGACCAAACTCCAGCCCGCCGAAATCGTTCGCGCGGAGCGCATCGCGCAGCAGCAACGCGCGTCCGACCGGCTTGATCAGCGCGGCTTCCTCCGGCGATGACGCGATTCCGAACACGCCGAGCGCTTCATGCCCGTTCATCAGGCTGCGCTCGCTCGACTGGCCCATCAGGACCTGTTCGATATAGCCCGCGCCAAAGCTCTGGCCCGTGCGAAAGACCGCGGAGAGGAACTTCCTCGCCACCTCCGTCGCGTCGACGCTGGCGGGTGGGGTGATGCAATTGTCGCAATTCCCGCAATTCTCCGGGGAATCGTCGCCGAAATGCTTGAGCAGGATGCGGCGGCGGCACCCGGCGGTCTCGGCCAGCGCGCCGAGCGCCGCGAGCCGTTGCCGCTCGCCCGGCTGGCGCGCGGGCTCGACCTCGCCGATCCGCTGGCGCGCGCGCGCGAAATCCTCGGCACCCCAGAAGAGATGCGCCGTCGCCGGATCGCCGTCGCGCCCCGCGCGGCCGGTTTCCTGATAATAAGCCTCGATCGACTTGGGCAGGCCAGCGTGCGCGACGAAACGGACGTCGGGCTTGTCGATCCCCATCCCGAACGCGACCGTCGCGCACATCACCATATCCTCGGACGCGACGAAATCGGCCTGGTTGCGCGCGCGCACCGACGGGTCGAGCCCGGCATGATAGGCGCGCGTCGGGCGACCGGTTTTCGCCAGCGCCTCGGCCATCTTCTCGGTGCCCGCGCGGCTCTGGACGTAGACGATCCCTGCGCCGGGGGTCTCCGCGATCAGGTCGGCGATCTGGCGGGTGGCATTGTCCTTCGGGCTGATCCGATACTGGATGTTGGGCCGGTCGAACCCTGCGACGATCATCCCGTCATGCGGGATGCCGAGCTGGTCGAGGATGTCCGCGCGGGTGTGCGCATCGGCGGTCGCGGTCAGCGCCAGCCTGGGCACGTCCGGGAACGCATCGAGCAGCGGGCGGAGCAGGCGGTAATCGGGGCGGAAATCATGCCCCCATTCGGAGACGCAATGCGCCTCGTCGATCGCGAACAGCGCGAGCGGGGCCTGGCCTAGCAAATCGCGGAAGCTCTGGCTCGAGGCGCGTTCGGGCGCGACGTACAGCAGGTCGAGGTCGCCGCGGCGGAAGCGCGCGATCGTCTCCATCTGGTCGGTGTCGACCGAGGTCAGCGTGGCCGCGCTGATCCCGATCGCGGTCGCGGCGCGGAGCTGGTCGTGCATCAGCGCAATCAGCGGCGAGACGACGACGCAGGTGCCGTTGAGCGCCACGGCAGGAAGCTGATAGCAGAGTGACTTGCCCGCGCCGGTCGGCATCACCGCAAGCGTGTTCTCGCCCGCGAGCACACGCTCGACGACCGAGCCCTGGACGCCGCGGAACGCCGGGAAGCCGAAGGTGGATTGCAGGATGGGGAGAGGATCAACCACGGTCTAGGCCAAGAAAAAGGATGATGGCGTGATCGACACGGCGCATCAGGGGCTCTTCGAGCTTGCCGACATGCTTGTCCAGCTTTTCACGCCGAACCGTCACAAGTTCGTGAACGGTGACATAGGATTGCACGCGCAACCCGTTCGTCGCGCTCGGGGTGACGGGGACGCTGATCGACAGCTGGCTTGCGCGGTCGTCGCTCGTGATCAGCGCAAGGACGATCGTCGAAATCCCGAGATAGGCGGTGTCCTGGACGATCAGCGCCGGGCGCGGCTTGCCCGTAAAGCCCGATCCTGCGGCGACGGTGACGATGTCACCGCGCGTCACGGTGCGCCGTCCGGACCCCAATCATAGTCCGCATCGGGCCAATGCTGGACCGCTTCGATGAAGGCGGACGTATCGGTTTCGCCCTGCATGGCGTTGATCACCGCCGTGTCCCGGACGACGTTCGCCTGAAACGCTGCACTCGCGCGATCGGGCAGCCACAAGGTCCGCGCGCGCAAGCCCTGCGCGCGGAGCGCCGCGCGGCGCTTGGCGACGCGTTCGGCGCTGGTCATCGGTCGTTCCATGCCCATTGCGGCGGTCTCCGGAAGATGCCGTTACATGTAACGCTGACGGGGTGCGCTCACAAGGTTTTCACGAAACGTTCTTGCGCTTTGCAAGTGGCCACGTGCAAACAGCCGGGCATGGAACGCGTTACCGACAACAAGGCCGAGGCCGAATTCGAACTGATCGTGAGTGGCCAGCGCGCCGTTGCGGCGTATCAGCTGGAGGGCGACACGATCGTCTTCACCCACACGATCGTCCCCAAGGCGATCGAGGGGCGAGGAGTCGCATCCAAGCTGATCCGCGCCGCACTTGATTCGGCGCGCGACCGCGGACTGAAGGTCATTTCGCAATGTCCGTTCGTGACGGCCTATATCGAGAAACACCCGGAATATCGCGCGCTGCTGGGGTAGGGCGGTGACCCGTCACCCGTTGGCGCGGGCGAATGCAGCGGCTTCGGCAACCTGTTCGGCGTCAGGGGTGACGCCGGTATAGAGCACGAACTGGTCGAGCGCCTGCAAGGTCGCGACTTCGGCCCCCGTGATCACGCGCTTGCCCGCCGCGCGGGCGGCACGAAGCAATGGCGTCTCGGGTGGATATTGGACGACATCCACTACCACGTCGCTTGCCGCGATCATCGCTTCCGGGAAAGCCAGTGCGTCCGCATCGCTTCCGGTCATGCCGATCGGCGTGACGTTGAGTAGCAGTCCGGCCCCCGCGTCCTGGTCCACGTCGGCACGCCAGCCGAAACCGTATAGCGCCGCCAGCGCCTGTCCCACGTCCGCGTTGCGCGCAACGACCGTCCCGTCGCGAAAGCCCGCGTCGCGCAAAGCGGCCGCGACCGCTTTCGCCATCCCGCCCGACCCCCGCAGCACGAAGCGCGTGGCAGGATCGATATCGGCGATCAGCCGCGCAACCGCGGCATAATCAGTATTGTGCCCGGTCAGCACGCCGTCTTCGTTGACGATCGTATTGACGCTATCGATCGCCGCCGCCGAGGGCGCGAGCCCGTCGAGCATGCGGATCACCGCTTCCTTGAACGGCATCGAGATCGCGCAGCCGCGAATGTCGAGCGCGCGGATCCCGCGCACTGCGCCTTCCAGGTCCTGCGTCGAGAACGCCTTGTAGACGAAATCCAGCCCCAGCGTTTCGTACAGCCGGTTGTGGAAGCGCGTCCCGAAATTGCCCGGGCGCGCCGCCAGCGACATGCACAGCCGCGTGTCACGATTGATCAGGGGCTTGTTGGGCATGTGCCTCTTCCTTAGTCCGCCAGCGCCTCGGCGATCAGCGTGCGAGTGTTGTCGATCCCGTACAGCGCGATGAAGCTGCCCATTCGCGGGCCCTGCGACGATCCGAGCAGCGTCTCGTACAAGGCGCCGAACCAGCTGCGCAGCGGATCGAACCCGCCTTCGTTGCCGATCGCATAGACGATGTTCTGCAAGTCGACCGCCGAGGCATCCGCCGGTGCGGCAGCCAGATCGCGATCAAGCCGCTCGAGCGCGGCGACCTCGATCCCCACGGGCTTGCGGCGCTGAAGCGTCGGCGCGACGAAATCGCGGTTGTACGCGAGTGCATGACCGATGAGCGCGTCTAGCTCTGGCGTGATCTCGCCTTCGACGTAATTGCTGAGATAGCCGCGCACCTGCTCCGCCGTCGCGCCCGCGCCGAGCACGCCGACGAGGTTGAGCAGCAGCCCGAACGTCACCGGCGGGGTCGTCCCCGGCACCGCACCGTCATGGATGTGGTGCACTGGATTGCCGAGCTTCTGCTCGACCGGAAGCGCTGCATATTTCCCGCGGAAGTCGAAATAGTCGTCCACCGCACGCGGGATGACGCCGACGTGGAGCTGCTTGGCCTTCTTGGGTTCGCGGTAGGCGAAGAAGGACAGGCTCTCCTGCGTCCCGTAATCGAGCCACTGCTCGAGCGTAAGGCCATTGCCCTTCGACTTGGAGATCTTCTCGCCCTTTTCGTCGAGGAACATCTCGTAGATCAGCCCCTCCGGCGGGCGACCGCCGAGCACGCGCGCGATCTTGCCCGATTGCACGCCACTGTCGATCAGATCCTTGCCGTACATCTCGTAATCGACGCCCAAAGCGACCCAGCGCATTGCCCAGTCGACTTTCCACTGCAGCTTGGCGTGGCCGCCGAGGATCGATTGCACCAGCACTTCGCCGTCGCTGTCGGTGAAGCGGATCGTCCCCTCCTCGACATTGACGACCTCGACCGGGACCTGAAGCACCACCCCGGTCTTGGGGCTGATCGGCAGGATCGGCGAATAGGTCGCGGCGCGCTCCTTGCGCAGCGTCGGCAGCATCACGCCCATGATCGCGGCATAATTGCGCAGCACGCCCTTCAGCGCATCGTCGAACACGCCGGCTTCATATTGCGAGGCGGACGAGATGAATTCGTATTCGAACCCGAAGCGATCGAGGAAATCGCGCAGCATCGCATTGTTGTGCGCGGCGAAACTCTCGAACTTCTCGAACGGATCTGGAATCCGGCTGAGCGGCTTGCCGAGATGCTCGGTCAGCATCGCCTGGTTGGGAACGTTGTCGGGCACCTTGCGCAACCCGTCCATGTCGTCGCTGAACTCGATCAGCCGGGTCGGCGCGTCGGACAGCGTCTGGAACGCGTGGCGCACCATCGTCGTGCGCAGCACTTCGTTGAACGTGCCGATATGCGGCAGCCCCGAGGGACCGTAGCCCGTTTCGAAGATGACGGGTGCGCCACCGGGTTTGCCGTCGGGATACCGCTTGAGGAGCTTGCGCGCCTCCTCATAGGGCCAGGCTTTGGAGTCTTGGGCGGCGGTGCGAAAGGCTGTGTCGGTCATAATCCCCCGCGTTTGCCGCTTTAGGGGGGCAAGCGCAAATGCTATGCTGTTTGTGCCATGAACATGACGATCCCCGTGAACGTGCCGCATCCGGTCAAGCTCCGGATCGAGGACTTCGAGGTGCTCGATCGCACGGGCGCGTTCGCCGATTTAAAAAAGGTCGAGTTGATCGAGGGGATGATCGTCGGAATGAGCGCAGAATTCCGCCCGCATACCTTCGTCAAAAGTCAGCTCATGTATCGGTTGCAGGCCGCTTTGGAAGCGACGGGCTCGCGCTTCAGCGCGGTGGTCGAGCCAACGCTCGCGCTACCGCCGTATAATCTTCCCGAACCCGACGTTGCTGTCGTCGATGCGCCGATGGCGCGCGATTATTTCCGGATCGAGCATGTCGCGCTGGTGGTCGAGGTGTCGGATACGACGCTGGAGAACGATCTCGGCGCGAAACTGGCGCTCTATGCGCGGCACGGCGTCCCGGAATATTGGGTCGTCGATCTCGCGGAGACGACCGTCCATCAATTCTGGTCGGTATCGGCGGAGGGGTTCTCGCACCGCAGGTCGCTCCCGCTCGCCGGGGCGGTGCCCAGCGCGACGTTGCCCGACCTCGTGATCGACGGCACGGGACTGGTCTGAGCGCGACGCTCCGTGTTCAGGGCTTTCAGGCGCCCGGCTTTACCGCGAGGAGACCGGAAACCCTCGCCCGGAACGCGCGCAACTGCTCCCCCGAAAGCGTCGCAAGGCTGGAGAAGGAGAAGCCGCGCGGATTGACCGCAACCCCGCCGCGCAGCACTTCCCAGTGGAGGTGCGGTCCGGTCGAAAGGCCACTGTTGCCCGAATAGCCGATCACCTGCCCGCGCGACACGCGCTGGCCTGCGCGCACCGCGAAACGGCTGAGGTGCCCGTAGCAGGTCACGATCGACCCGCCGTGCGCCATCTTGAGGAAATTGCCATAACCCCCGCTGCGCCCGGCGAACGCGACCACCCCGTCGGCGGGCGCATGGATCGGCGTGCCGCTGGCGGTACCGATGTCGATCCCCTTGTGCATCCGCGAGAACCCAAGCAGCGGATGAAAACGCATTCCGAAGCTCGACGTCACGCGCGCCATCGATACCGGCATGGTGAACTGCCCCTGCCGTTCGGCTTGGCCGGATGCTTCATACCAGGTGCCGTCGTTCCACTGGACCAACTGCGTCTTGCGTCCACCGTGGCCGAGCCCCGCGAACAGCAGCTTGCCGAGTTGCGTCTCGCCGGTCGCGGCGCGCTGGCGCTCGACGATCAGGTCGTAGGTGTCGTTCGAATCGATCTGGCCGACCGCGACCTTGCTCGCGATCGCCTTGATGTAGCTCTCGACCGCGCGGATCGGGACCCCCGCCGCACGCGCCGAGCGGTACAGGCTGGAGCCGACCGCGCCGGTGATCCTGAGCGGCGTGTCATCGACCGCGATCGCGCGGCGCTCCATCACCAACCGGTCGCCCACGCGTTTGAGGTCGAGCGCGAGATCGAACCGCGCGCGCAGCGACAGTGCCTCGAGCGGACGCGCAACGCTGCGGTTGGGGCGGCGACCGAGCGTCAGCGGGATCTGCGTGCCGGGCTTGAGCGTGTCGAGCGGCACCGTCGTCGCGACGAGCGCAACCGTGTCCTGCGCATCGCGCTCGGACAGGCCGGCGCGTTGCAGCATGTCGCCCAGGCTGTCGCCGTGGCCGACCGTCGCGGTGCGTTGCTCGACCGGCCGTTCGGGGGCTTCGGTCAGTGGACGGACGAGATCGTTCGACGCCATGTGCCGCCCGGTATCCGCGCCCCAGGCAAGCGGCGCGATCATCTGCGCACGCGCTTCCTCGCGATCGGTGCCGATCATCGGTGCGGCGGCCGCGCCGAGCAGGGGAGGGGTGAGCGGCGGTGCGATGACGAAGGCGGTGACGCACAGGACGGCGCAGGTCGCGGCACCGCGCCACCAGTCACGCGAGCCGATGCGGGTTCCGAGGTCGGGCACCCAATCGACCCGGCCCGCGGCGGCGCGCAGGCGTTCGAGTCGGCGGGTCTGCGCCGCGGGCACGATGGCGCGACCGAAAGACAGCGCCGCGCTGCCGCCCGAAGTCTCCACGTCGTTCAAATTTGGTACAAACAAGGCTGTTTCGACCCCGAAATCCGTTGTCCGCCGCCTGATCTGCCCCGCAGCGTCGGGCCCGAGGACTGTGCCGCTCAAGTCCTAAAGTCAAATTAACTGCCACCTGCGATAGGGTGGGATGCGGTCAACCGTTCGAACGATACGACCGCGGCGGGAACACGCCGGGTCGGCGGCATATCGGTGGCTGGGCGATGATCTCGCGGTCTTTTTTTGCAAACGGGATGGTTGCGTATCGCCTCTGGGGACGCGATGTTGCGGGTGTCATGCAACGCCACCACGACAGCGCCGTCACTGCGGTGCTCGGGCCGACCAACACCGGCAAGACGCATCTCGCGGTCGAGCGAATGTGCGGGCATTCCAGCGGCATGATCGGCTTTCCGCTGCGGTTGCTGGCGCGCGAGGTCTATGACCGGGTCGTCAAGATCAAGGGCGCGAACCGCGTCGCCTTGATCACCGGCGAGGAAAAGATCGTCCCAAAAGACGCACGTTGGTTCCTGTGCACAGCCGAATCCATGCCGGTTGACCGCGATTTGGCGTTCGTTGCAGTCGATGAAGCGCAGCTTGGCGCCGATCTGGAACGGGGTCATGTCTTCACCGATCGCATCCTGCGCGCGCGCGGTCGCGACGAGACGATGCTGCTTGGGTCCGAAGCGCTGCGCCCGATGCTCAAGGCGCTGGTCCCGGGAATCGAGATCATCAACCGCCCGCGCTTTTCGACGCTGAGCTATGCGGGTGCCAAGAAGATCAGCCGCCTCCCGAAACGCTCCGTCATCGTCGCGTTCAGCGCGGAGGAAGTCTATGCCGTCGCCGAGATGCTGCGGCGGCTGCGTGGCGGCGCGGCGGTGGTGATGGGCGCGCTGTCCCCGCGCACCCGCAACGCGCAGGTCGCGATGTTCCAGGCGGGCGAGGTCGATTATCTGGTCGCGACCGATGCGATCGGCATGGGGCTCAACATGGACGTCAACCATGTCGCCTTCGCCAGCCTCAACAAGTTCGACGGCCACCGCCAGCGTCGGCTGACCGTCGCCGAAATGGCACAGATCGCGGGGCGGGCAGGGCGGCACCAGCGCGACGGGACGTTCGGTGCTCTGGTCGAGGAAGGGCCGGGGGCGTTCGCACCCGAGGAGGTGCTCGCGATCGAAGAGCATCGTTTCCCGCCGCTCGAACATCTCTACTGGCGCGAGGGCGAGCCCGATTTTTCGAGCATTCCCGCGCTGATCGCGAGCCTCGAGGCCAAGCCCGAGAACCGCCGCCTGCGCGCGGCGCCGCAATCGGTCGATCTCGCGGTGCTCAAGCGCCTGGCCGAGGAGGATTGGGTGCGCGCGCGGACGCGGCATCCGGCGATGGTCGAGCGGCTGTGGGCGGCGTGCGGACTGCCCGATTTCCGTAAACTCGGCGTCGATCCGCATACCCGCTTCGTCGCGCGCGTGTTCGGCTATCTGAGCGAGGGGCAGGGGCATATTCCGCACGCTTGGTTCGCGGCGGAACTGGCGCGGCTCGATACCGTGGTCGGCGATGTCGAGACGCTCGCCGGGCGGATCGCGGCGGCACGGAGCTGGGCGTATATCGCCAACCGGCGCGACTGGCTCGCGGACCCGGCGCAGGGCGCGGCGCGCGCGAGTGCGGTCGAGGAACGGCTGTCGGACGCACTCCACGCGAGCCTGACGCAACGCTTCGTCGACAAGCGCACCACGCTGCTGATGCGCCAGATCGGTGCGGATCCGCGGATGCTCCCCGTCACGATCGGGCCGGAAGGCGAGGTTATGGTCGAGGATCACGCGATCGGGCGGCTCGACGGCTTCCGCTTCACGGTCGCGGCGGACGCACGCGCGAACGACAAACGGATGTTGCTCGCGGCGGCAGAACGGCGGCTGGGCGACGAGCGCGGCAAGCGCGGGGTGGCGCTCGCCGAAGCGGCGGATGCCGACCTGTCGCTGCGCACCGAGGCGGGCGAGACGCCGGTGCTGCTGTGGCGCGGCTTTACGGTCGCGACCTTTGCGCCGGGGCAAAGCCTGGTGCGCCCGCGCATCGTGCTCGACCGCGCGCTCGATTGCCTCGACGTGACGCTCCGCGCCAAGATCGAGCAGCGGCTGCGCGGCTGGTTCGGTGATTCGGTCGCACGCGCCCTGCCGGGGCCGGTGCTGCTCGACTCGGTCCAGCGTGATCCGGCCGCCAGTCCTGCATCGCGCGCGGTCGCGGCGGCGCTGGTCGCGGGCGGCGGGATGGTCGCGCGGAGCGAAGTGGTTGCGGTGCTCGACAAGCTCGACGGCGTCGCGCGCAAGGCGTTCCGGCGGGCGGGGGTGACGATCGGCGCGCTCGACCTGTTCGATCCGCGCTTGCTCAAGCCTGCCGCCGCACGGTGGCGGCGGGCGCTGTTTGCGATCCGCGACGCGCGCGGGATCGCCGACGCACCGCGCGACGGCGCGAGTGTACTGGTGCGCGGCACGCCCGGCGCGACGCTGGTGGACGGCTATCGGCCGATCGCGACGCAGGCGGTGCGGATCGACCTGATCGAACGGATCGCGCGCGCGGCGCATGACGCACGCGGTGCGGCGGGTCGACAGCCGTTCGCGCTCGATCCCGCACTCGCGCTGTCGATGGGACTGACCCCGCCGACGATCGAGAAACTGATGGCGGGGTTCGGCTTCCGCCCGGCTCCTGCTGCTGCGCCCCCTGCCGCCGACGATACGGTACCGCGCTGGGTCTGGCGTGGGCTGCCCGCCGTCCGTCCCGTCGTCGCCCCGCGCGGCACGCATTTTGCGGCGCTTGCCGATCTGGCGGTGCATGGCTGAAGCTTTCCCCCGCGGCCCGAGCATGCGGCTCGACTGTTTCCTCTGGTTCGCCCGGATCGTGAAGACGCGCAGCATCGCGCAAGGGATGGCCGCGAGCGGACGATTGCGGATCGACGGGCGCGCGGTCGACCGGCCCGCCGCGGCGGTGCGGATCGGGAGCGTACTCGCCTTCGCCACCCCCTCGGGGCGGATTCGCGCGATCCGCGTCGAATGCCTGCCCGAGCGTCGCGGCCCGCCCGAAGCGGGGCGGGCATGCTACGTCGACCTGATCGAAAATGACCGAACAGCCACCGCAATCAGTGACGCAAACATTGACGGGGCGGACGCTCGCGCATAGCAGCGTCGAGTTCGTTGCTCCGGGAGTTACCTAATGACCTACGTCGTCACCGATGCCTGCATCAAGTGCAAGTACATGGACTGCGTCGAGGTGTGCCCGGTCGATTGCTTCTATGAAGGCGAGAACATGCTGGTCATCAACCCCAGCGAATGCATCGATTGCGGCGTCTGCGAGCCCGAGTGCCCCGCCGAAGCGATCCTCCCCGATACGGAAAGCGGTCTCGAACCGTGGCTCGAACTCAACACGACCTTCTCGAGCCAGTGGCCCAACGTCACGCGCAAGGCGAACCAGACGCCTGCCGACGCCGACGAGCATAAGGGCGAGACCGGCAAGTACGACAAGTTCTTCTCGGCAGAGCCCGGCGCGGGCGACTGATCGACCGGATTGGCCGGAAATGGCACGTCGTCGTGCGTCCGATCCCGTCGGGAGCGGCGCGCGCGCGACCTTTGTCTGGTAATTTTGTTGCGACTGTGTTAAAAGGGTGACGACGGACGGTGCTTTAGGCGCTGTCCGACACGGAGACGTATCAACCCACCACCCTGCGAGCGCTGATGCAGCTTTGCTGCGAGAAGTGCGTTGCACCGGATACCCGGTCCACAGAAAGGTCCAACGGAATGGCTGCCAAGGCGCTGTCCTTCGACGTCGGCGATTATGTCGTTTACCCCAAGCACGGCGTTGGCCGTGTGATCGAGCTTCAGCGGCAGGAAATCGCCGGGATGCAGCTCGAACTTTATGTTCTGCGGTTCGAAAAAGAGCGCATGACGTTGCGCGTGCCGACCAACAAGGCCGAAAGCGTCGGAATGCGCAAGCTTTCCAGCGACAAGACGCTGCGCGAGGCGCTCGAGACGCTGACCGGCAAGCCGCGCGTCAAGCGCACCATGTGGTCGCGCCGTGCGCAGGAATATGAAGCCAAGATCAATTCGGGCGACCTGGTGTCGATCGCCGAAGTGGTCCGCGACCTGTTCCGCGCCGATGACCAGCCCGAGCAGAGCTATTCCGAACGGCAGATCTTCGAAGGCGCGACCAGCCGCCTTGCGCGCGAACTCGCCGCGATGGAGCAGGTCGACGAGCCGACCGCGCAGGAAAAGATCCTCGAGATTTTGCGCAAGGCAGCGGCGATCCACAACAAGGACAAGGCTCCGGCCTGACGTTCTTTTGCGGATACCGCGGTTTGAAAAAGGGGCGGCCGGCGACGGTCGCCCCTTTTTTCGTTTGGGGGCAGCGGGGGCGGGGGTGCTCCCACTCCCGGCGTCACCCGAACGTCTTTCAGGGTCCACCGCGCCGTGATGACGGTCCGTG
Organism: Sphingomonas sp. PsM26; assembly: GCA_030433805.1. Taxonomy (GTDB): domain Bacteria; phylum Pseudomonadota; class Alphaproteobacteria; order Sphingomonadales; family Sphingomonadaceae; genus Sphingomonas. The sequence goes on from JARUXA010000001.1 coordinate 159,157, forward strand.
CCCGTCCCACGGTGGATGCTGAGCCAAGTTCAGCATAACGGGTGGGATTAAGAGGCACGGGACCCCCCCACCCTGCGTCACCCTGAACTCGTTTCAGGGTCCACCCCGCCGCGATGACGGTACGTGCCCGTCGCATGGTGGATGCTGAAACAAGTTCAGCATGACGGCGCGTTTGGAGTGGGACGGCGCTCACGCCCCCTGCGTCACCCCGAACGTGTTTCAGGGGCCACCGCGCCGCATTGACGGTCCGCGCCTGTCGCACGGTGGATGCTGAAACACGTTCAGCATGACGGCGTGTGGAGGGGGTGGGCCCACGACAGGGGTTGCATCCGAAAGCGGACGGTGTACTAATAAGGCAACACACAGGAGGTAGCGTATGCGCAGTCTGTCCTTCCTCGCAGCCGTCGCGCTTGCGGGATGTTCCAACACCAGCGATGCGGCCACCTCTGCGGGCGCAGGAACCACTCGCACCTTCGCGATCACCGATTTCAGCGGGGTCTCGCTGCGGGGATCGGACGATGTCGATGTCCGCGTCGGCACCGGCTTCTCGGTCCGCGCAGAAGGGCCGAGCGCCGAACTCGACAAGCTCGAGATCCTCCGCGACGGCGATACGTTGAAGGTCGGGCGCAAGAAGAACCTTACGGGCATGAGCTGGGGCGGCGGACGGCGCGGCGTGAAGGTGTTCGTGACGATGCCACGGATCGTCACCGCGCAGATCGTCGGATCGGGCAACCTTGCGATCGACCGGGTCGATGGGCAGCGCTTCGGCGGGGAGGCTGCCGGGTCGGGCAATCTGTCGATTGCGACGCTGACGGTGCCCGATGCCCGGCTGACGGTGGCCGGGTCGGGCAATATCGACGCCAGGGGCCGGGTCGAGCGGCTGACGGTCAAGCTTGCCGGGTCGGGCAACGTGTCGGCGGGCGGGGTCAAGGCAGGGTCGGCGACCGTCTCGCTCGCGGGATCGGGGGATGTCCGCGCCGACGTCGTCGGGCAGGCGCAGGTTTCGCTGGTGGGATCGGGCGATGTCGATCTCGGGCCGCAGGCGCGGTGTTCGGTGAGCAAGACCGGATCGGGCAACGTCCGCTGCGGCGGGTGAATCGGGCGCTTGCCTGAGCGCGGAATCGCGGCGATGCCCTGTGGATGATCCTTGTCCGCCTGCTCACCCTGCTTTTTCTCGCAATGCCTGGTGTTGCGCTGGCAGCGACAGGCCGGTCCTATGTCGTCACCGATTATGACCGGATCCGGATCGACGGCCCGTTCGACGTCGCGCTGACGACGCGCGCACCGCCCTCGGCGCGGGCGGAGGGGCCGGCGGAAGCGAGCGACTCGCTCGACATCCGGGTCGAGGGACGCACTATGATCGTCCGCGCGGGCAGCCGCGGCTGGGGCGAAGTTCCCCGGCGCGGCGGTGCGCAACCGCTCGTGATCCGGCTGGGGGTACCGATGCTGCGCGGTGCGACTGTCATCGGGGGTGGGCGGCTGACGGTGGCGGGGCCGTTCCGCGCACAGCGAGTCGATTTGCAGGTGACGGGGAGTGGATCGATCGTCGCGCCTGCGCTCGACGCGGACGAGCTCAACGCGACGCTGCTCGGGACGGGCGCGATGACGCTCGGCGGGCGCGGGGGTCGGGTCCGGTTGCTGACCAGCGGGACCGGCGGGATCGCTGCCGTCGCGCTGCGCAGCGATGCGCTGACGGTGCGGCTCGACGGATCGGGGACGATCACCGCGACCGCGCGCTACACCGCCGATGCGACGAGCACCGGGCTGGGGGCGGTGACGATCTATGGCAAGCCGACGTGCCGGGTGTCCAAGGCGGCGAGCGGGCCGATCCGATGCGGGGTGGATGCGGCGCCGTAAGGGGGGAGACGCCGTAAGCCTTCGTCAGATCAGCCCCAGCGCCGCAAGCTTGCCGATCAGCGCGGCGGGCATCGCATCCCCCATCACGACGTCGCCGCCCAGATCGGCGGGCGCATCGCCCGGTTCGAGATAGCGCCACCCCTGGTGCGCGCGCTTGGGGCGGCCTTCGGTGAGCACTAGCGCGGGGTCGATATGGATCGCGACTCGCCCGCCCTCGGCCTCGCCGAAGCCTAGGATCGGGGAGCGCGCGACCAACGTGTGCTTGATGATCCAGTAGAGCGAGCCGCCCTTGCCATCCCCTTGGCCGTCCGCACCGACGATTTCCTCATGCCGCTTGGGCAGATAGCGCGTGGTGAGAAACACCGGGCCGTCCGCGGCGCGTTGCTTGAGGCGTTCGGCGAGATGTTCGAGGCTCGTCGCGCCGAACGCAACCTTGGTCAAATGCAACATGTCGCCGATTTGGGCGCGGCGGGCTCAGCCGCCAAGCCCCCACAGCGTCGCAAGTCCCAGAAACGACAAGAAACCCATCACATCGGTCATCGTCGTCACGAACACCGCCGACGATACCGCGGGATCGACCCCGGCGCGTTCCAGCGACACCGGCACGAGCACGCCCGCCAGCCCCGCGATCAGATTATTGATCACCATCGCCATCGCGATCACGATCGCGAGCCCGACATTGCCGAACGCAAGGTAGGTCCCGGTGCCGACCAATACGCCCAACATCGCGCCATTGGCGGCGGCGATGCGGAATTCGCGCAGGATCATCCGTGCGGTATTCGAACTCGTCAGCTGGTTGGTCGCGAGCGCGCGCACGACGACCGCGAGCGTCTGCGTGCCCGCATTGCCGCCCATCCCCGACACAATCGGCATCAGCACCGCGAGCAATGCGAAGCGCGCGATCTGACCCTGGAACGCACCGACCACCGACGCGGCGATCATCGCGGTGCCGAGGTTGACGACCAGCCAGGTGATCCGCGTCCGCACGGTCAGCAGGATTGGCTCGTTGATGTCGCCGTCGCCCGCGCCCGACAGGCGCAGGATGTCCTCGCTCGCTTCCTCGGAAATGATGTGGACGATGTCGTCGACCGTGATCATGCCGACGAGCCGACCCCCGGTGTCGGTCACCGCCGCCGAGATCAGCGCATATTTCTGGAAGCGCAGCGCGACTTCTTCCTGGTCCATGTCGACCGGGATCAGCGTCTGTTCGCGCTGCATCACGTCGCTGATCGCAATCCCGCGCGGGGTGCGCAGGATCCACGACAGCGCGACCGTCCCGATCGGCTTGTGCGCCGGGTCGACCACGAAGATTTCCCAGAAATCGGTGGTCAGCGCGTCATGCGTGCGCAAATAATCGAGCACGTCGCCGACGCGCCAATGTTCGGGCACCGCGATCAGCTCGCGCTGCATCAGGCGGCCGGCGGATTCCTCGGGATAGCTCAGTGCCTCCTCGATCGCGGCGCGATCGTCGGGGTCGAGCGCGCGGAGCACTTCGCGCTGGTCGGCGGGCTCCATGTCCTCGATGATCGCGACCGCGTCGTCGGTGTCGAGTTCGGACGCGATATCCGCGACCTGGCTCGCCGAGAGCGAATCGATCAGATCCTCGCGGACGTAATCGTTCATTTCGGCGAAGACGTCGCCGTCGAGCAGGTCGGTGATCGCACTCGCCAGCGCCGCGCGGCAATCCGCCGGGGTCAGTTCGAACAGATCGGCGATGTCGGCGGGATGGAGCGGCTCGACCAGCGCACGCGCACCCTCCGCATCGCCCGCCTCGACCGCATCGAGCACCGCACGGACGAATTCGGGCTTGAGCCGATCGTCCTCGTCGAGTTGTGCGCCGTCGTTTTCGGGAAGGAGCTCGGTCTCGCTCATCATGGACCTCCTGTTGCCCGCCGGGGGTGCGCTCTAGCCCGATATGGGAACAAAGCCAATCGGTGGCGATTTGCCTCTCCGACGCTGCATCGCTACGGCAGCGTCATTCCCATTTCAGGAGCCCAACATGGCCGATCTTCCCGAAACCCTGACGCTGACCCTCGATGGCGGCGATGTCGTGATCAAGCTGCGCGGCGATCTCGCGCCGCAGCACGTCGCGCGTGTCGCCGAGCTGGCGAACGACGGCTTCTATGACGGCGTCGTGTTCCACCGCGTCATCCCCGGCTTCATGGCGCAGGGTGGCGACCCCACCGGCACCGGCATGCACGGTTCGGACAAGCCCAACCTGCCCGCCGAATTCTCGAAGGAGCCGCATGTCCGCGGCGTCGCGTCGATGGCACGCACCAACGATCCGAACTCGGCGAACAGCCAGTTCTTCATCTGCTTCGACGATGCACGTTTCCTCGACGGTCAGTATACCGTGTGGGGCCAGGTGACGTCGGGCATGGAGCATATCGACGCGCTCCCCAAGGGCGAGCCGCCGCGCGAGCCGGGCAAGATTTTGAAGGCGACCGCTGCTTAGAGGTTCTTTCTAAAAGCCCCTCCCCTGAAGTGGAGGGGCTAATTTTGCTACACACTCGGGTCCGCGATCGTCGCGATCAGCCAGTCGTGGAACAGCTTCACCGGCTTCTGCGCCAGCGCGCGCGGGCGGCACGCAAACCAGTAGCTGTACGGGCTTTCCACCGAGATATCGAACAGCCGCACGATCCGCGGATCGTTAGCATCCGCAAAATGGCTTTCGTGCATGAAGGCGATGCCGAGCCCCTGCGCTGCCGCCTCCAGCATCAACGCCCCCGAATCGAAATGATCGACTGCAAGCGGTTCGAGCTCGGTCAGCCCTGCCGCCGCGCGCCAAGCGGTGAAGGTGTCGGGCATCTCGCGGTGGACCAGCGCGGTCAGCCCCGAAAGCTGTTCCGGCCGTACCACCGGATCCGGCCCCTCGATCAGCGAGCGCGCGCCGATGACATAGACCTGGTTGCGATCGAGCCGCCGCGCATACAACGCCGGGTCGATATCGCGTGCCAAAGCGATCACCGCGTCAAGCCCCTCGCCGAGCCGCGCGATGTTGTGCGTGCTGGTGTCGATGTCGAGATGCAGTTCAGGATGCCGGTTGCGCAGTTCGCCGAGTCGCGGGAACAACCGCTGCGATGCATAAAGCGGCAGGATGCCCAGCCGCAGCCGCAACACGTCGGTATTGCTCGTCATCACTTCGACCGCGTCGGACAATTGATCCAGAGCGGGGGCAATTTGCTGGAGCAGCCGGTCGCCGTCCGCATTGAGCACGACCGCCTGATGCCGGCGTTCGAACAACGGGCGACCGATGAAGCGTTCAAGCGCCTGGATACGGCGGCTCAGCGCCGGGGGTGACAGCGCAAGTTCCTGTGAAGCGGCCTTGATCGATCCCGTACGCGCGACCTGGACGAAGGCTTCGATCGCGGTGAGTGGTGGCAGGCGCCGCATATCGGATGCCCCTTCTTTGGTGAATGGTGCGACGCACCATGCTGCGCATGGTTCAGGACGGCTATGCGCTACAGGTGCAATTAATAACGTCGATTGCACAAAGCGCAATCGTATCCGATCCTTTCGCACTTGCAACATAATCCGCTGCGGTGCACTTAGACGGTGCCTTTCAGGCATCCTCTCCTAAAACTTTCAAGGCCGATCCTCCGGGGTCGGCCCTTTTTTTGTCTTTTACAGATCGGGCGCAGATCGGGCGCAGATCGCGCTCGGAACCGGGCCGCCCCGGCGCGCGCCCTCGTATTCGCGGAACCGACCCCCTATCTCGCGCGCTCACCAGCGGGTTTCGTGAGGGAATGACTATGGCGGACGCCGAGGCGCCGATTCGGAAATTGCAGGTTGCCAATGCCCGCGCGGAAGATAGCGGGCGGGGTCTGGCGCATGTGCCGCGCTCGATGCTGGCAGCCCTCGGGATCGGCGAGGGCGACGTGATCGAGATCGTCGGCAAGTCGACCACCCCTGCGCGCGCGGTCGCGCCCTATGTCGAGGACGAGGGACTCGAGATCATTCGGATTGATGGGCTCCAGCGTGCCAACGCCGGGGTCGGCTCGGGCGACTTCGTCGAGGTTCGCAAGATCGAGTCGAAGGCTGCGACCCGCGTCGTGTTCGCGCCCGCACAACAGAACCTGCGGTTGCAGGGATCGTCCAACGCGCTCAAGCGGACCTTCTTCGGGCGGCCTTTGTGCCAGGGCGACGTCGTCGCTACCGCAGGGCAGCAACGCGTCGACAACATGCCGCCCGGTGTCCAGAACATGCTGCGCGCGCCCGCTTATGCGCTGCAGGAGATTCGCCTCGCGGTGATTTCGACCGTGCCCAAGGGCGTGGTGCATGTCGACGAGACGACCGAGATCGAGCTTCGCCCCGAATATGAGGAGCCCAAGGAAGCACGCCGCGCCGACGTCACGTACGACGATATCGGCGGGATGGGCCCGACGATCGACCAGCTCCGCGAGATGGTCGAGCTGCCACTGCGCTATCCCGAACTGTTCCAGCGTCTTGGCGTCGATCCGCCCAAGGGCGTTTTGCTGCATGGGCCACCCGGAACCGGCAAGACGCGCCTTGCGCGTGCGGTCGCCAATGAATCCGCGGCTGAATTCTTCCTGATCAACGGGCCCGAGATCATGGGCTCGGCGTACGGCGAATCCGAAGGCAAGCTCCGGCAGGTGTTCGAAGAAGCCGCCAAGGCCGCGCCCTCGATCGTGTTCATCGACGAAATCGATTCGATCGCCCCCAAGCGCGGGCAGGTGTCGGGGGAGGCGGAGAAGCGCCTCGTCGCGCAGTTGCTGACGCTGATGGACGGGCTGGAAGCGCGCGCCAACGTCGTGGTGATCGCTGCGACCAACCGCCCCGAGGCGATCGACGAGGCGCTGCGGCGTCCCGGCCGGTTCGACCGTGAGATCGTGGTGGGCGTTCCCGACGAACGCGGACGGCGCGAGATCCTCGGCATCCACACCCGCGGCATGCCGCTCGGCGACAAGGTCGATCTCGGCGAACTCGCGCGGACGACCTATGGCTTCGTCGGCGCTGACCTCGCTGCACTCGCACGCGAGGCGGCGATCGAGGCGGTGCGTAAGCTGATGCCGCGGCTCAACCTGTCCGAAGGCACGATCCCGCCCGAGGTGCTCGATACGCTGGCGGTGACGCGCGAGGATTTCCTTGATGCGTTGAAGCGCGTCCAGCCGAGCGCGATGCGCGAAGTGATGGTCGAGGCCCCGCGCGTCCGCTGGGACGATGTCGGCGGGCTCGATTCGGCGCAGATGCGGCTCAAGGAGGGCGTCGAGCTGCCGCTCAAGAACCCCGAGGCGTTCCGGCGTCTGGGGATTCGGCCCGCGAAGGGTTTCCTGCTGTATGGCCCGCCGGGCACCGGCAAGACGTTGCTCGCCAAGGCGGTCGCACGCGAGGCGCAAGCCAATTTCATCGCGACCAAATCGTCCGACCTGCTGAGCAAATGGTATGGCGAGAGCGAGCAGCAGATCGCCAAGCTGTTCGCGCGTGCGCGGCAGGTGGCGCCATGCGTGATCTTCATCGACGAACTCGATTCGCTGGTGCCTGCGCGGGGCAGCGGCGGGGGTGAGCCACAGGTGACCGAGCGGGTGGTCAACACGATCCTCGCGGAGATGGACGGGCTGGAGGAACTTCAGTCGGTCGTCGTGATCGGCGCGACCAACCGGCCCAATCTGATCGATCCGGCGCTGCTCCGTCCGGGCCGGTTCGACGAACTGGTCTATGTCGGCGTGCCGGATCGCGGGGGGCGCAAGCGCATCCTGACGATCCAGACGGGCAAGATGCCGCTTGCCGAGGATGTCGATCTCGACGTGATCGCTGGCAAGACCGATCGCTTCACCGGTGCCGATCTCGAGGATCTGGTGCGGCGTGCGGGTCTTACCGCGCTGCGTGAATCGATGACGGTCAACCACGTCACGATGGCGCATTTCGAAACCGCGCTGGGCGATTCGCGCGCGTCGGTGACGCCCGAGCTCGAGCGTGAATATGAAGCCATGTCCGCCCGGCTCAAGCAGGACGCGACCGCGCTACAGCCGATCGGCTTCGCCTTCCCGCCGCGCGCCAAGGAAGACGCGCGCTGACCCTTCTGCTCCCCTCTCCGAAGGGGAGGGGCTGGGGGTGGGGCGGCCCGTAGTCGGGCGGAGCGTTCGATAACTTGCGGACCCACCCCTCGATCCCCTCCCTTCCAGGGAGGGGAGGATCATCGCGCGCGCAATCGCACCCAGGCATAACCGAACAGCGCCATCATCGCCGCGCAGGGCGACTCGCGGGCGTCGGTGACGCCCGAGCTCGAGCTCGAGCCCGAATATGAAGCGATGTCGGCCCGGCTCAAGCAGGACGCGACCGCGCTACAGCCGATCGGCTTCGCCTTCCGGCCGCGTGTGAAGGAAGAAGCACGCTGACCCTTCTGCTCCCCTCCCCGAAAGGGGAGGGGCTGGGGGTGGCGCGGCCCGTAGTCGGGCGGAGCGTTCGATAACGGGCGGACCCACCCCTCGATTCCCTCCCTTCCAGGGAGGGGAGGATCATCGCTCGCGCAATCGCACCCAAGCATAACCGAACAGTGCCATCATCGCCGCGCCCGCGACCAGATACGGCAGCGCATGCTGCGCCTCGTACAAGCCGACGCCGATCGACGGGCCGAGTACGAATGCGGCGCCATTGACCGACGTGACCTTGCCCGCGACCGAGCCTTGCGCATGGTGCCCGACCGCGAGCGACGCGCCTGCGGTGAAGGCGGGGCGAGTGAAGCCGAACCCGACCGAGGCAAGCGCATAGGCGCAGGCGATCGTATAGAGCGACGTCGCCAGCCCGGTGAGCGCGCAGCCGACCGCGGCGACCGCGAGCCCGACCAGCATCATCGCGCGCGGGCGCAGGTCGAGATTGGGGATGATCCCCCATTGCACCAGCAAGGCCGCGAGCGCGCCGATCATCAGCACGATCCCGGTAGGCTGCAGCGCTTCCGCGGGCGCAAGGTTCAGCCGATCGATGACGAGGAAGCCGATCGCCTGCCCGGTCATCGCCTGCCCGTGGCCGGATACCAGCCCCGCGATCAGCCAGGGTCGGATCCGCGGGTCACGGTAGGCGACCTGTTCGGCCAGCTGTTCGGTGTCGGATTCGGTCGCGGCGACGATGCTCGCGCCGCTGCTCTGGCCGCCGATCGAGGGATAGGCGTTGGCGGCACCGTGCGTCGCAGTGTCGGGGGTGAGGTCGTTGGGGAGCAGTTGCCGCACCGCGATCAACACGCACAGCCCGAACAAAGCGAACAGGAACGCCGGCCCCGCCAGCCCGATCTCGACCCCCGCAATCGTCCCGAGCACGAGGAACGGTGCGATCGTCGGCCCCAGGATCGTCCCCAGCCCGAAGGCCGAGCCGAGCAGCGTCAGCGCCTTGGTCCGTTCGGCGCGGGTGGTGTTGCCCGCGACGAGCGCCTGAACCGCAGGCGGCGCGGCGCAGCCGAAGCTGCCGTAGATCAACCGCCCGAGGATAAAGCAGACGAACGCAGTCGTCCCGCCGATCCAGCCGTTGATGCCGGCGGTGAGGAAGATTCCGCACACCAGCAACGACACGCAGAACCCACCCATCCCGAGCAGGATCATCGCGCGGCGCCCATGCCGGTCCGACCGGCGTGCCCAGAACGGCGCGGCGATCACCCACAGCAGCGCGGACACCGAGAAGGCGGCGGCGACTGCACTGTCCGGCACGCGCAGCGACCGACCGAGGGCAGGGAGGACCGATTGCAGCGCGGTGTTACCCCCCGCGATGGTCAGCATCACGACGAACAGCAACGCGAAATCGCGATCGACGCGTGCGGACGTCTTCACCGCTCGGGCCCGAAGTTGAGGCGTTTGGTGATGTTATAGTCGAGCACGGTCATCACGAAGAAGGCGGCGGCCTGTTTGACCCGCATCCACGGACTGGTGCGCGCCTTGTAGAGGTCCTGCGTGATCGCCTCCGAATTCGCCACCTCGCCGTCGACATAGCGGCGGACATGCGCGGCAAACACGGGGTCCTCGATCCGCAACATCATCTCCAGGTTGAGATACAGGCTGCGGATATCGTAATTGGCCGAGCCGATATAGACGACGTCGCCGATCAGGAAGAGCTTGGTGTGCAATTTGGTCGGCTGATATTCGTAGATGTGGACGCGCTTGCGCAGCAGCCCGGCATAGGTGAAGCGCGACGCCCAGATCGCGGCACCGTGATCATTCTTGGACGCCAGCACGATCCGCACCCGTCCGCGCATCCCCGCCCGGTCGAGCTTGCGCAGCATCCCCGGGTTGGGCGCGAAATAGGCGGTGATCAGGTCGACCTGCGTTGCTGTGCGCAGATCGTGCTTCACTGCGCGCGCCCAGGGGGACAGCCGCCGCGTCGGCCCGCCGAACAGCCAGCGGACCGTCCCTTGCGGCTCGCTCCACCGCGACAGCGCGCGCCGCAAGGTGCGCAGCGGCGGCTTGGGCTGGCCCGCCCAGCGTGCGAGCACGTCGAAATAGCCGGTGATGCGCTGTGCCGCCGGGCCTTCGACAACCAGCCCGAGATCGCGCCACGCCTGTTCGGCGGGGGTGCCGAAGTAGCTGTCCTCGACGTTGAACCCGCCGATGATCGCGTGCGGGGTATCGGTCTCGCCATCGGCGAGCGCGAGCTTCTGGTGGTTGCGCAGCAGATAGCGTCGGCCCCAGCGCGGCACGAAGCGGCAGACCTCGACCCCGCCGTCGCGAAGCGGCGTGAAGAAGTCGTTCGCCGCAGCGGCTTCGCTGCCGAGTCCGTCGACGATCAGCTTCACCGTCACGCCGCGCGCGGCGGCGCGGAGCAAGGCAGCGGCAACCGCTTCGCCCGCGGAATCATCGACATAGATATAGAAGATCACCCGCAGCGATTGTTTCGCGCCGTCGATCAGGCCGATCAGCGCTTCCAGTCGGCGCGGTCCGGTATCGAGCATGGTCAGCCGGTTGCCCGCCACGGTGAAGGTCGGCTGGGGGGCGGGCACGGTCATTGCGGCGGGTGATGCCGCCAACCGCGGGCCGCCGCAAGGTGCGGGGGTACGGGCAAGCCCCGATTTTCTTGACTCTCCCGGCCCCGCCCCCTAGGGGATCATCTTTCCGAATACCGTCGTTTGCGAAGGAAGCCATTCATGGCGCGCGTCACTGTCGAAGATTGCGTCGACAAGATCCCCAACCGGTTCGATCTCGTCCTGTTCGCTGCCCAGCGCGCACGGGCCATTTCGGGTGGTGCCGACCTCACCGTCGATCGCGACCGCGACAAGAACCCGGTCGTTGCCTTGCGCGAAATCGCGGAAGAGCGTGTGCGCCCGGCGCATCTGAAGGAGTCGGTCATCAACGGTCTCCAGCGCGTCCAGGTCGACGACGAGGACGAAGCGGATGCGGTCGGCAGCCTGTCGGCATCGGCCGAGGCGCTTCGCCTCACCGCTGCGGCCCCGCCGCGTAACCAGAATCTGGGTGCTGACTACGAAGGCTGAGGCCTTTCTGAGCGGAGTTTGACCCCGGCGTCGTGCCGGGGGCTTCGACTTCGCTCAGCCCGAACGGATGTGGTGGTGACCACTGCACATCCGTGTCAGCGTCATGGTGGAATTGGCGCCTACCACCACCAACCGTTCGCCCTGAGCGAAGTCGAAGGGCCCTTGCCCCGGATGCGCCATTCCGGGTGAGCATCGACGCCACAACCAGGCGGCCGAGGCTATTCCTCGACCTTCCGCCCCTTGAACCCCTGCGCCACGACATACCATTCCGACGACGCCTTGCGGCTTGCTGGCGGCTTGGCATGTTTCACGCTGGTGAAGTTGCGCTTCATTTCCGCGACCAGCGCGGTATCCGCGCCGCCCGCGAACACCTTGCCCACGAACGCACCGCCCGGCTGCAACACGTCGATCGCGAAATCGAGCGCTGCTTCGACCAGCCCCATCGTGCGCAAAGCATCGGTCTGCGGATGGCCGACGGTGTTCGCCGCCATGTCCGACAGCACCAGGTCGGGCGCGCCGCCCAACGCCGCCATCAGCCGCTCGGGTGCGACGTCGTCCATGAAATCGAGCTGGAGAATCTCGACCCCGTCGATCGGATCGACCGGAAGCAGATCGATCCCGACGATCGCCGCCTTGGGCACCTGCCGCCGCACCACCTGTGCCCAGCCACCCGGCGCGATCCCGAGATCGACGACATGGCGCTTGCCCTTAAGGAAATCGAACCGCTCGTCGAGCTCGGACAATTTATAGGCCGCCCGGCTGCGGAAACCGTCCGCCTTGGCGCGCTTCACATACGGGTCGTTGAGCTGGCGTTCGAGCCAGCGCGTCGATTGTGCGGTGCGCTTGCGCGCGGTCTTTACGCGGACGCGAAGTCCGCCGCCGTCTCTGCTCACGAAGAACTCTCCATCAATCGGCGCAAGATGCCCTCGCGGATGCCGCGGTCGGCGATGCCCAGCCGTTCGGCGGGCCATAAATCGAGGATCGTCTCGAGGATCGCGCAACCCGCCACGACCAGATCGGCGCGCTCGGTGCCGATGCACGGCAATTGCGCGCGCTGGTTCAGATCCCGCCCTGCAAGGTCGAGGCTGATCCGCCGCATCGCCGCGGCGGGGACGATCAGTCCGTCGACCTGCGAACGATCGTAATGCGACAGGCCAAGATGCACGCTCGCAAGCGTGGTGACGGTGCCAGACGTGCCCAGCAGCCGCGGTACCGCGATCCCCCGCGGCAACCGCGCCGCGAACACCGCCATGCTCTCGGCAACCAGCGATCGCATACGCGCATAGGCCGCGGCACGTCCGTCCGCGCCGCCATCGGCCCCAGGAGGGCCATGCCCAGCGCTCTCGGTCAGCGACACGACCCCCCAGGGCGCGCTATGCCAGTCGAGCACGCGCGGCGTCTCGCCAGCCGTGTCGACCAGCACCAGTTCGGTCGATCCACCGCCGATGTCGAACACCAGTGCGGGATCGTCGCCGGGTTCGATCAGCGCATGGCACCCGAGCACCGCAAGCCGCGCCTCTTCCTCCGCGGTGATGATGTCGAGCAGGATGCCGGTCTCGGCATAGGCGCGGGCGATGAACTCGGCGCCATTCTCCGCACGACGACACGCCTCGGTTGCCACCGCGCGCGACAGCGTCACGTTGCGGCGCTTGAGCTTTTCGGCGCAGATCTTGAGCGCGACGATCGTCCGTTCGATCGCCGCGTCGCTCAACCGCCCCGACTTGGCCAATCCCTCGCCCAATCGCACGATTCGCGAAAAGGCGTCGACCACGGCAAAACCGTCGCCTTGCGGCCGGGCGATGAGCAGCCGGCAATTGTTGGTGCCGAGGTCGAGCGCCGCGAAATGTCGGCTGTCCCGACCGCGCGGTGCCTGGCCCACAGGTCTGCCGACGCCCGGCTTCTTGCCGTTGGCTGGTTTGCCACGGACCTCGCGGCCGTGGATCGGCGCCGAACGGGCAGGGCGGGCCTGCCGGACCGGCATATCGGGCGGAACGTCCCCCATGCCGTTAAAACTCGCTTATTCTGTTTTACCGTCGCGGCTACGCGGGGATACGCGCGCCGTTCGGTGCTTGGGGGTAACGCTAGCGCAGGCATGGCGTTGCAGCAAGCGATGCGAAACACCTGTCGCAAAGGGAGATGCGCAGACCGGTTGACACCCGCGCGCGCGCCGCCTAGATCGCGGCCCGGCGTTGCCCCGTCGTCTAATGGTAAGACTGCGGTTTCTGATACCGCCTATTGAGGTTCGAATCCTCACGGGGCATCCAGCCATTCTACTCCGACCCGAAATCCGTACCTCCCTGACACGGGAGGGCGACGGTCGTGCGTTTGACGCGCAATGGAGTTGATCGCTCGACCATTGGTGCGGGGGCTTTCACCCCCGACCTGCCGGAAGTTCATGGGTTCGATGATGATCGCGGTGGACGACCGCTGCCTGAAAAGGCCGTCAGGTCCCGCTGCGCTTCCACCAACGGTCGCAACCGTCAGAACGAGACCTGAAGCCGGCCGATGATCCGGTCCATCGCATTGCGCCGGTCGGCAAAGGTATCAACCGCACCGGCGGCGGATACATCGGTGCCGATATAATCGACGCCGATCGTTACGCGATTGCGACGGTGTTCGAGGCCGAGCCGCCAGTTGCTGTACCTTCCGCCTGGCCGAAGGCGATCCGCTCGGACCGAATCGCTGCTTTTGCCCGACGAATGGCCCACTCCAGCGAGAACGGTCAGCGGGGTGCCGGGAATGCCGGCGTTGAGGTCCGCGTAGACATGCACGTTGCTGCCACCGATCGCGCGCTGCGACGGCGCGCCGATCACCCCGACGGTGGCGAAAAGCGGGCCATAGGCATAGCTTGCCGATCCACCGGCCTCGACATAGTCCATCTGTCCGCGCGCACCGACGAACGCATGCCCGACGACTTCGGTTCGCAGCTTCACGGCACCAACATCCCACCCGGTTCCCAGCGCAAGGTCGACCACGGCATCCGCCCCGCCGTGCCGGATGCTGTTGCGGATCGTCACCGCACGCGCCGAAGCAATCAGCCCGCCTGTCGATACGTGCAAATCGCCTCCCAGTGCGGCGCGGCCCTCGCTCCAGCTCAGGCCTCGGCGTTCCTCCTCGCTCATCGCCTCGAGCGTTGCCGACCGGGTTTCCTGGGCAACGGCTGGCGGGATCAGGCCGCAGGTCGCGGCGGCGAGCACACCACGCATTCGAAGGTGCCGGATCATCCCGCGCCCTGTGAACCGTGGATCCTGTCGAGTTCAACCCGCAGCATCTGCTCGTCGTCTTGCGCCAGGACGATCAGGTGACGCTGCATGTGCGCCGCCTTGCCGGCGACTTCCCTGGTGATCGCCCGGTGGCTGGTCATGCACCAGCCGGCTCTGGTGCCCGTGGCTACGGGGTCGGTGTCGATCGTGCGGACCAGCCTGGTACCCGATGCGGCGACCGCGTGGCGGGTGACGGCCATGGTTGCCGCCCAATCGCAGCGGAGCGAGGATGCTGCGCCGGTGGGCGTAACCGCGCCAACCTGTTTATGGGTTATCACCACGTCGCCGCGATATTTGACCGCGACCGGACCGCTGTGATGATCCATTTCGTTGTGGTGATCGACGGTCATGCCGAGCGCCGCGCCAGTGGCGGCGAGCACCAATCCGGCGGTTAGAAAATAAGCCATATCCGTTCTCCTCTTGCAGTTCCGATCCATATTGACCGGTCACGCAGATTCTTGCGGGCGATCCGTCTGCGCGGTCGCCGCCTTTCGGTTTACCGCGATTGCGGTTGCCAGGGGGATGTCCGCAGGCGTTCCTTCACGGTCAGGCGCAGCCATTTAAGCCGCAGTATCCGCCAAGTATCTGGCATGCGTCGTTTCATCTCGGCGCGAATCTGATCATCCAGACGCCTGTGCAGCTGCGTCAGTTTGTAGGAAAATATCGTCAAAGCCGCTCTCCAACCAACGATCGAACAATCGATTCAGCCGAGATAGAAGCAGGCAAGCAGGCCAGGCCTATACATCGAGCTACCTCGATGCGGTCCGACATCACGCTCGTCAAAAGACAAGCGCCAGAGGGGCCCGGCCCGCCCAGTTAAACTAGCGGATCGCTGCTCGGGGTCAATATGATTGCGATGGAATTTGCGGCACGTTGACATCACGGGGGCGGCATACGATCTATATCTTATGTCCGTTCCCCCGACACATAAGCGGTTTCGTGACCACGCCGGCCAACTCGCCGCACGCGGTTAGCCCGAGCTCACGGCAATCCGCCGTTTGAGTTCGGGCTTTATTCGATCTGACCTTTGGGACGCGCTTCACGCGGCCTTGATCTCGAATAAACGGAAACCGCACCGTGACCGACATTATCTCGAAAACCGACGACCTTCGTCCGCTGGGACACAAGCAGAAATTCGATGCTCCATCGGCTCGGCCACACCATCCGCACCGCGCGAAAGATCTTCGCGCAGAGCTCGGCGGAAACCGTGCCCATGAATTCGCAGAAGCGGTATCGATCGAAAGTGATGCAAGAGCGGAGACTTGGCTGCAATGGGCCCGTCAGCAGAATCTGCTTGTATTGATTGTCCTGGTTGGAGTTCCGGTTTTGCTGCATGCCATTTTTTCGACGGTGAATTAGACACTGTCGCTGGTGATCTGCCTGGACCATTACCGGTAGGACGTGCACCCGAATGCGCTTGGCACCCAAAGCATGCCGCCCGGGCAGCGGCTTTCCGCATCGGTGGCCGACGCACGGGGCGGTCCACGGCGGTTTGTGGTCACAGACAGCGGGGTCTGGCCGTCGCAGAACGGCATGCCCCATCACCAGAAGGTCGTATTTTCTGTGACATAACCGGTCAACAGCAGCTATCGGTTACCCGTCGCAATCGGATTAACTGGCGTGGAAGACTTGTGATGGACGTGAACGGCGAGGGTCAAGACACTGCTTCCGAACGTGGGGAAGTCCACTTCCTGGCGGCGTTGGTCGATGAACTGATGCGGGCGATGCTCGCATCGGGCGTCATGACCAAGGCGCAGCTCAATGAAGTCGAGCAAGCGGTGGCACAGCGCGTCGGGTCTCCACCGCGCGCCTGGTAACCGTGGGCCGTATCGCGGCGCACCGGTTCCTCTGACGACCGCGGATGCGCTGACGCTGCGCGATCGGCGCTGTCGGACGCTACCCCGCCAGCCGATCGCGTGCGCGATCCTGTCCGATCAGCGGCAGCAGCGCCTTCATGTCCGGTCCGTGGTCGAGCCCGGTCAAGGCGCGGCGGAGCGGAAGGAACAGCGCCTTGCCGCTGCGCCCGGACTCGGCCTTGAGCGCGGTGGTCAGCGCGTGCCACGGGTCGCCATCCCAGGCGACCACGTTGGTCAGCCGCGCGGCGGAGGCGAGGAACTCGGCATCGGCCGGGTCGCGCTCGGTGGTGATCGGGCCCTCAATCACGCGCCACCAGTCGGCGGCCTCGGCTGCCGTCGTCAGATTGGGCCGCACCGCCGCCCATTCCGCTTCGCCCATGCCCGCGGGCAACCGGTCGGCGACCTGCGCGAAATGGAGCTGGTGGACGATCTTGGCGTTGAGCCCCGCCAGTTCCGCTTCGTCGAAGCGTGCGGGTGCGCGGCCGAATTTGGCGAAGTCGAAGCTTTCGACCAGTGCCGCCACGTCGACCAGCGGCTCGACCGACAGGCTCGTCCCGATCCGCGCGAGCAGCGCGCGTACCGCTTCGGGCTCCATTCCAATCTCGCGGAAATGCGCGACGCCGAGCGACCCCAGCCGCTTGGACAATTTGCCTTCCGCGCCGGTCAATAGCGCCTCATGCGCAAAGGCGGGCGGCGCAACGCCCATCGCCGCGAATATCTGCAACTGGAGCGCGGTGTTCGACACATGATCTTCACCGCGCACGACATGCGTGATCCCCATCTCGGCATCGTCGATCGCGGAGGGCAGCATATACAGCCACGATCCGTCGGCGCGGCGGATGACCGGGTCGCTCATCGTCGCGGCGTCGAATTTCTGGGGGCCGCGAATCAGGTCGTCCCACACGATCGGCGCGTCGTGGTCGAGCTTGAAGCGCCAGTGGGGCTGGACGCCGTCCGCTTCCAGCGCGGAACGGTCCGCATCGCTTAGCGCGAGCGCTGCGCGGTCGTAGATCGGCGGCAGCCCGCGCCCCGCGGCGATCTTGCGCTTGAGGTCGAGTTCCTGCGACGTTTCGTAGGCAGGATAGATCCGGCCCGCATCGCGCAAGGCCGCAAACCGCGCCTCATATAGCGCGAAGCGGGCGGACTGCCGTTCCTCGCCATCGGGGACGAGGCCGAGCCACGCGAGATCGGCGCGAATCGCCTCGACAAAGCGTTCCTCGCTGCGTTCCGCATCGGTATCGTCGATCCGCAGCCAGAACTCGCCGCCCTGCGCGCGCGCCCACAGCCAGTTATGGAGGGCAGCGCGGATGTTGCCGACGTGGAGGTGCCCGGTGGGGGAGGGTGCGAAACGCGTGCGAACGGTCATTCCATCGGCCTACGCACGGGCACGCGGCGGGGCAAGCGTCGGCGAACGCGACGTGCCGATCCGATCAACCCCTTTCGCGATGCGAAAGCCGCTTCTAAGGGAGGGGCGACTTTTTTCGTAACGCTTGGTCGAACACAGGGGCACCCGCACATGAAGCTTTTGACCGGGAACGCCAACTTGCCCCTGGCGCGCGACATCGCCGCCTATCTCGAGATTCCGCTGACTCAGGCGAGCGTCCGGCGCTTCGCCGATGAGGAAGTGTTCGTCGAAATCCACGAGAATGTCCGCGGCGAGGACGTCTTCGTGATCCAGTCGACCGGATACCCTGCCAACGACAATCTGATGGAATTGCTGATCTGCATCGATGCGCTGAAACGCGCGTCGGCGAAGCGGATCACCGCGGTGGTGCCCTATTTCGGTTACGCGCGGCAGGACCGGAAGCCCGGCCCGCGCACGCCCATCTCGGCCAAGCTGGTCGCCAACATCATCACCGTCGCGGGCGCGGACCGTGTGCTGTCGGTCGATCTCCATGCCGGGCAGATCCAGGGGTTCTTCGACATCCCGACCGACAATCTGTTCGCCGCACCCGTGATGTCCGCGGATATCTTGACGCGCTACGGGGACCGCAATTTGATGGTTGTGTCGCCCGACGTCGGCGGCGTGGTGCGTGCGCGGTCGCTCGCCAAGCGGCTCAACAACGCACCGCTCGCGATCGTCGACAAGCGTCGCGAGCGCGCAGGTGAATCCGAAGTGATGAACATCATCGGCGAGGTCGAGGGGCGCTTCTGCATCCTGATCGACGATATCGTCGATTCGGCGGGCACGCTCTGCAACGCCGCCGCCGCGCTCAAGGAAGCGGGCGCGGAGGGCGTCGCGGCTTACGTGACCCACGGCGTTCTCTCCGGCGGCGCGGTCGCGCGGGTCGAGGGCTCGGCGCTCGAGGAACTGGTGATTACCGATTCGATCGGGACGCACGAAGTGATCAACGGGGCCAAGCGGATCCGCAACCTCACGATCGCCCCGCTGCTGGCGGAAGCGATCCGCCGGATCGCGGATGAAAGCTCGGTGTCGTCGCTGTTTGACTGAGGACTGGGCCGCTCCCGGCCCAACGTCCGTCATTCCCGGCGCAGGTTGGCGGGAACGCGAACCCGCTAGGGGTGGATTCGCCGCGCCCGCTGTGCTTTAGGCACTCACAAACCCGACCCCGGAAAGGCACGAACCCATGAACATCCACGAATATCAGGCCAAGGAACTCCTGGCGAAATTCGGCGTGCCGGTTCCCGCGGGCTTTTCGGCCATGTCGGTCGAGGAAGCCGTCGCGGCATCGGAAAAGCTCCCCGGACCGCTCTATGTCGTCAAGGCTCAGATCCACGCGGGTGGCCGCGGCAAGGGCAAGTTCAAGGAACTCGGCCCCGACGCAAAGGGCGGCGTTCGCCTCGCCAAGACCGCTGACGACGTTCGTGCGGCGGCGACCGACATGCTCGGCAACACGCTGGTGACGATCCAGACCGGCGACGCGGGCAAGCAGGTCAACCGCCTGTACGTCACCGACGGCGTCGACATCGCCAAGGAATTCTACCTCGCGCTGCTCGTCAACCGCGCCACCGGCCGCGTGTCGATGGTCGCCTCGACCGAGGGCGGGATGGACATCGAAACCGTCGCGCACGACACGCCCGAGAAGATCCACGCGATCGACATCGACCAGGCGACCGGTTTCCAGCCGCATCATGGCCGTGCGGTCGCTGCCGCGCTCGAGCTCAAGGGCGATCTCGCCAAGCAGGCCGCGAACGTCGCGTCCAAGCTGTATGACGCGTTCATGGGCACCGACGCCGAGCAGATCGAGATCAACCCGCTCGCGGTGACCGAGGACAACAAGCTCCTCGTGCTCGACGCCAAGGTCGCGTTCGACGGCAATGCGCTGTTCCGCCACAAGGACCTGCTCGCGCTGCGCGACGAGACCGAGGAAGATCCCGCAGAGCTCGAAGCGTCGAAGTACGACCTCGCCTACATCAAGCTCGACGGCGACATCGGCTGCATGGTCAATGGTGCCGGTCTCGCGATGGCGACGATGGACATCATCAAGCTCAACGGCATGTTCCCCGCCAACTTCCTCGACGTCGGCGGCGGCGCGAACAAGGAGAAGGTCACCGCGGCGTTCAAGATCATCCTGAGCGATCCGGCGGTTAAGGGCATTCTCGTCAACATCTTCGGCGGGATCATGCGCTGCGACATCATCGCCGAGGGCATCGTTGCCGCGGCGAAGGAAGTGAACCTCTCGGTGCCGCTGGTTGTCCGCCTCGAGGGCACCAACGTCGAGAAGGGCAAGGAAATCCTCGCGTCCTCGGGTCTCGCGATCGTTCCCGCGAACGACCTTGGCGATGCCGCCAAGAAGATCGTCGCCGAGGTCCAGAAGGCCGCCTGATTCGGCTTCACGTCTCGAAAACAGGGGGGCTGGACGGAAACGTCCGGCCCCCTTTTTCGTTGGGACTGGGTTGGCTTCGGCGCAGCCGGGCAAATGCCGTTACGGCAATGCGGGATTTCCATACCGGACTTGCGAAAAGCACGGAAAATAGCCATCTGATCGCCAGATGCACCGCCTCAAAGCCGGGCGGCGAACGCAATCGACCTTGGAAGGGATAGCCGATGAAGGTGCTGGTACCGGTCAAGCGGGTGCTTGATTACAACGTGAAACCCCGCGTGAAAGCGGACGGGACGGGCGTCGATCTGGCGAACGTCAAGATGAGCATGAACCCGTTCGACGAGATCGCGGTCGAAGAAGCGATCCGCCTGAAGGCACAGGGCGTGACCGAAATCGTCGTCGTCTCGATCGGCGAGCAGAAGTCGCAGGAAACGCTCCGCACCGCACTCGCCATGGGCGCGGACCGTGCGATCCTCGTCGTCAGCGACACCCGCGTCGAGCCGCTCGGCGTCGCCAAGATTCTCGCCAAGATTGTCGAGGAGGAACAGCCCGACCTCGTCATCCTCGGCAAGCAGGCGATCGACGACGACAACAACCAGACCGGCCAGATGCTCGCAGGCCTGCTCGGCTGGGGCCAGGGCACGTTCGCGTCCAAGGTCGAGATCGCCGACGGGTCGGTCAACGTGACGCGCGAAGTCGATGGCGGGTCGGAGACCGACACGCTCAAGCTGCCCGCGATCATCACCACCGATCTTCGTCTGAACGAGCCGCGCTATGCGTCCTTGCCCAACATCATGAAGGCCAAGTCCAAGCCGATGGCGAACAAGACGCCCGCCGATTTCGGCGTCGACGTCACGCCGCGGATCACGACGCTCAAGGTCGTCGAGCCGTCGAAGCGGTCGGCCGGGGTCAAGGTCGCCGATGTCGACGAACTGGTGATGAAACTCGCAGCGATGGGGATTTCGAAGTGAAGACGCTCGTTTGGGTCGAACATGACGGCAGCGCCGTCAAGGATGCCACGCTTTCCGCGGTGACCGCCGCAAGCAAGCTTGGCGAAGTCCATCTGCTCATCGTCGGCCAGGGGCTCGACGCGGTCGCTGCGGCGGCGGCGAAGATCGCTGGCGTCGGCAAGGTCCATGTCGCGGACGACGCGGTGTTCGCGCATGCGCTCGCCGAGAACGTCGCGCCGCTGATCGTGGAGCTGATGGGCACGCACGACGCGTTCGTCGCGCCGTCGACCACGCACGGCAAGAACATCGCGCCACGCGTCGCTGCGCTGCTCGACGTGATGCAGATCAGCGATATCCTGTCGGTCGAGAGCGAGGACACGTTCACGCGTCCGATCTACGCGGGCAATGCGATCGCGACGGTCCAGTCGTCGGATGCCAAGAAGGTCATCACCGTCCGCGGTACCGCCTTCGACAAGGCAGCGACCGAGGGCGGCAGCGGCGAGATCGAGGCGGTCGCATCGACCGGCGACAAGGGCCTGTCGACCTTCGCAGGCTCGGAAATCGCGGCGAACACGCGTCCGGAACTGACAAGCGCGAAGATCATCGTCTCGGGCGGCCGCGCGCTCGGCTCGGGCGAGAAGTTCCATGAACTGATCGATCCGCTCGCGGACAAGCTCGGTGCAGGCGTCGGTGCGTCGCGCGCCGCGGTCGATGCGGGCTATGCACCGAACGACTATCAGGTCGGCCAGACCGGCAAGATCGTCGCGCCCGAAGTTTATGTCGCGGTCGGCATTTCGGGGGCGATCCAGCATCTTGCGGGGATGAAGGACTCGAAGGTCATCATCGCGATCAACAAGGACGAGGACGCGCCGATCTTCCAGGTCGCGGACATCGGTCTGGTTGGGGACCTGTTCAAGATCATTCCGGAACTGACCGGCAAGCTCTGACGCACGAACCGATCAGGGCGACACACGAACGGGCGGCCTGCGGGTCGCCCGTTTTGTTATGGTAACGCAACATTGTTAATTGTCCGCCGCCTGAATACTCTGCATGAACCCCCTGTTGCTCGGGGGGGCAGCGTGTTCGAGTCGGCAGGTTCAGCGAATCGCTCGCGCGCCACGCGTGGGGGCTCGCGGTTGAGCAGCGCATCGGTCCGCTGAACCTCGTCTCGTTCCACGCCTGCCACGGGTCCGCCGTGGGAACGGTATCAAGCAGTCGGTTGCGGCTCGATCGGCAACACGCGCCGCAACAGGATCGCGATGATCAGCGCAGCCCCCGCCAGCAGCAGACAGAACAGCGTCACGCCGGGCCAGCCAGCGCGGGTCCAGGCGATCCCCCCGGCCGAGCCGAGCACACTCGACCCCGCATAATAAAAGAACAGGTATAGCGCCGCCCCCGCGCCCCGGTTTTCGGCGGCTCGACGACCGACCCACGCGCTCGCGATCGAATGCGCGCCGAAGAAGCCGATCGTCGCCGCGGCGATTCCGCCGATCACGCTCCATAACGGGGTCGTGGCGGTCAGCACGATGCCGAGGATCAGCAGCACCACCGGCATCCAGAAGATCAGCCGCCGCCCGCGCCGCCCGGCCAGCCCGCCGAACCAGGCAGAACTCGCCGACCCCAGCAGATACAGCAGGAAGATCGCACCGACCGCCGCGTGCCCGAGCTGGTAGGGCGGGGCCATCAGCCGGAACCCGACGTAATTGTAGATGGTGACGAAGCATCCCATCAGCAGGAACGCCTCGGCATAGAGCAGCGGAAGCGCACGGTCCGCAAACTGCGTACGTGTGATCTGCCACGCGCCCCCGCGCCCCCGCGCTGCCGGGACCGCCGGACGAAGCCGCGCGATTCGGGCGCAAGCCGCCGGAACGCTTCCGCCATCGCCAGCCCGGCCAGCCCGACGATCCCCAGCGCCCAGCGCCAGTCCGCGACATCCGCGATCAGGCTGACGCCCAATCGCCCCGCCATCCCGCCGATCGCGCTGCCCGCGATATACAGCCCCATCGCGGAGCCGACCGATCCCGCATCGACCTCCTCCGCGACATAGGCCATCGCCACCGCAGGGACTCCCGCCAGCGCCACGCCGGTCGCAAACCGCAGCGCGAGCAGCGTCGTCCAGTCGGGCGCGACCGCGGTGGCGAGGCTGAACAGGCCGGCCAGGAACATCGCGGCGACCATCATCGGCCTGCGCCCGATCCGGTCCGACAAAGCGCCCGCGAATAGGATGCCGATCGCAAGCGGGCCGGTGGCGAGCGACACCGCGAGGCTCGCCCCCTCCGCATTCACCGCGAATTGCTGCGCGAAGACGGGCAGCAACGGCTGGACCGAATAGAGCAGCGAGAAGGTCGAGAAGCCTGCGAACAGCATCGCCAGCGTCAGTCGTCGATAGCCTGCCGTCCCCTTGGCGTGGGGCTCCATCAGAACCCGGACAACAGGCTTGCGACGTTCGCCCCGAGCGCGTCGACCGCATAGCCGCCTTCCATCGCGATCACGCTCGGCCAGCCGCAGGCGGCGATGTCGCGCGCAAGCACGGCATAATCGTCGGTCGTCAGCTTGAAATGCGCGATCGGGTCGCTTTCCCACGTATCGGCGCCGAAGCTGACGACGAGCAGATCGGGCGCGAACCGTGCTATTGCCTCCAGCGCCTGGTCCTGCGCACGGCGGAACGGGGCGAGCTGCGCCCCCTGCGGCAATGGCAAGTTGAGCGTTGTGCCCTCTCCGTCGTCCGCGCCTGTCTCGTCGGCATGACCCCAGTAGAACGGGTAATCGCTTGTTGGGTCGGCGTGAATGCTTGCGTAGAACACGTCCCCGCGATCCCAGAAGATGTCCTGCGTCCCGTTGCCGTGGTGATAGTCGATGTCGAGGATCGCGACGCGCTGCCGTCCGGTGTCGCGTGCGGCCTGCGCGGCGATCGCGGCGGTGTTGAGGTAGCAATAGCCGCCATAATAATCCGCGCCCGCATGATGGCCAGGCGGGCGGCATAAGGCGAAGGCGGCACGCTCACCGTCGAGCACGGCATGGGTGGCCGCGAGCACGCTTTGCGCGCTGGCATGTGCGGATTCCCAGCTTTGCGCGGTCAGCGGGGTGGAGGCGTCGAAACTGTAGCGGCCGATCTGCCCGTCGATCCGGTCGAGCTTGAGCGACCTGCGCCCGACCACGGGCCAGACATAGCCCATCGCATCTCCCGGTCGTCCCGCAGCGGCCCAGCGTGCCGGACCTTCTCGGAGGAAATCGAGATAGTCGTCGCTATGGACCGCGCGGATCGCCGCATCGCCACGATCCTCGGGCATCTCCGCGCCCCCGATCGCACGCAGGATCGTCTCGGCGCGTGCGGGCGTCTCGGCATAAGCGGTGAACCCGCCATTGTGGAGTTCGCGCGCGGGCGCGTGCGCCAATTGCCGGGAAGAGAAGAACTTACGCATCACGCACCTTTGCCGGGCTCAGCCGCAGGACCGCATAACCGGCGATCGCCGCCAGCGTCGATCCGGCAAGCACGCCGATTTTGACCTCGTCCTGCAACGCCGCGTTGCCGGGGAAGGCGAGTCCCCCGATAAACAGGCTCATCGTGAAACCGATCCCCGCCAGCAACGCCACGCCGTACAATTGCATCCACGTCATGCCGGCCGGGCGGCTCGCGATGCCGAGGCGTTCGGCGAGCGCGACGCCGCCGAAAATGCCCGCCTGCTTGCCGAGGAACAGGCCACCGGTGATGCCCAGCACCAGCGGGTCGAGCGCCACTGCGGGGGATATCCCTGCGAACGACACGCCCGCATTGGCGAAGGCGAACAGCGGCACGATCCCGAATGCCACCCACGGCGACAGGGCGTGTTCGAGCCGATGGAGCGGCGATTCGGCGGCTTCGGGCATCCCGGGCGACTTGGTCACGGGGATCAGCGCGGCGGTGACGACGCCCGCGACCGTGGCGTGCACGCCCGACAGCAACACCAGCCACCACAAGGCGACGAACCCGACCAGATATGGCCAGATCGCCATGACCCGCCGCTGCTTGAGCGCCAGCAGCAGCACCACCACGCCCACCGCCCCCGCCAGCGCGATCAGGTCCAGCTGGCTGGTATAGGCGACCGCGATGATCGCGACCGCGCCGCAATCGTCGACGATCGCGACCGTCGCGAGGAACAGCTTGAGCGCCGGACTCGCGCGTGGCCCGAGCAGCGCGAGCACGCCGATCGCAAAGGCGATGTCGGTTGCCGCGGGGATCGCCCAGCCGGAGCGATAGGCGGGGTTGCCGCCTGCGATTGCGAGGAAGACGAGCGCCGGAACGATCATCCCCGCCGCAGCCGCAATCACCGGGAGCCGTCGCCGCTCGGGCGAGGCGAGCCGTCCGTCGACGATCTCGCGCTTGATCTCCAGCCCGACGAACAGGAAGAAGATCGCCATCAGTCCGTCGTTGATCCACAGATGCACCGTCATCGGCCCGATCGCGGGCGCGAGCACCGGGCCGGTCGCGAAATGCAGCGCGTGGAAATACGTCTCGGCGAACGGCGAATTGGCGACGATCAGCGCCAGCGCCGCCGCCGCCATCAGGATGATCCCGCTCGTCGCCTCATGCGCCAGGAACGTCCGCGCCGCCGAGCGGATTTTCCGCACGACGCGGGGCGGCTTCGGAAGGTGGGCCATTGTTCCGCCTACCGCGTGGGAGCGACGGGGGAAACCGAAAGCGGCATCGGTTTACTCCGCCGCCAGCGTCTCCTCCGCGCGCTCCTGCGCCTGGCGGTTCCACATTTCGGCATAGAGGCCGTTCTTGCGCAACAGCACCGCATGGCTGCCACGCTCGACCACTTGTCCCGCCTCGAGCACGACGATCTCGTCGGCATGGACCACCGTCGACAAGCGGTGCGCGATCACGATCGTGGTGCGCCCGCGCTCGATCGCTTGCAACGTATCAAGGATCTCGCCCTCGGTCCGGCTGTCGAGCGCGCTGGTCGCTTCGTCGAGGATCAGGATCGGTGGGTTCTTGAGCAAGGTCCGCGCAATCGCGACGCGCTGCTTCTCGCCACCCGACAGTTTGAGCCCGCGCTCGCCAACGCGCGTCGCATAGCCGTCGGGCTGGCGTTCGATGAAGCCCGCGATCGCCGCCCCGCGCGCGGCATTCTCGATCTCGGACTCGCCGGCACCCTCGCGGCCATAAGCGATGTTGTAGCCGATCGTGTCGTTGAACAGCACCGTGTCCTGCGGCACGATCCCGATCGACGAACGCAGGCTCGCTTGCGTGACTTGCGCGATGTCCTGCCCGTCGACCGTGATCCGCCCGCCGGTCAGATCGTAGAAGCGGTACAGCAACCGCGCGAGCGTCGACTTGCCCGCGCCCGATGGCCCCACCACCGCGAGCGTCTTGCCCGCCGGAATGTCGAGGTCGATCCCCTTGAGGATCGGCATCCCGTCATCATAGCCGAAGCGCACGCCCTCGAACCGGACATGTCCGCGTGCGATCGCAAGCGGCTTGGCACCGGGGATGTCGACCACTTCGGACGGCGTATCGATCAGGTCGAACATCGCGCCCATGTCGATCACGCCCTGCCGAATCGTACGATACACCATGCCGAGCAGGTCGAGCGGGCGGAACAGCTGCGCGAGCAGCGTCGACACCAGCACGACGTTGCCCGCGGTGAAGCGGCCCTGGCTCCAGCCATAGACGACCAGCGCCATCCCGCCGCCCATCATCAAATTGGTGATCAGCGCCTGCCCGATGTTGAGCCACGCGAGCGAATTCTCGGAGACGACCGCGGCATTGGCATAGGCCGCCATCGCCGCGTCGTAGCGCTTGCCCTCGCGCTCCTCAGCGCCGAAATATTTGACCGTCTCGAAATTGAGCAGCGAATCGACTGCATGGCTGACAGCACCCGTGTCGAGATCGTTCATCCGTGTGCGGAGCGCGGCGCGCCAGTCGGTCACCCAGCGCGTGAAGACGATGTACACCGCCACCATCACCAGCGTGCCGGCGACCAGCCCGGATCCGAACTTGGTCCAGAAGATCCCGAGCACCAGCGCGAGTTCGAGCACCGTCGGCGCGATGTTGAACAGCAGGAAATACAGCATCGTGTCGATGCTCTTGGTCCCGCGCTCGACCACCTTGGTGACCGCGCCCGTGCGACGTTCGAGATGGAAGCGCAGCGACAATTGGTGGAGGTGGCGGAACACACCCGCCGCCAACCGCCGCGTCGCATCCTGCCCGACGCGCTCGAACACCGCATTGCGCAAATTGTCGAACACCACCGACCCGAACCGCGCGGCGGCATAGCCGATCACCAGCAGGAAGATCAGCGACACCACCGAGGGGGTGCGCGGTCCGCCCGCCATCCCGTCGATCGCGCCCTGTAGCGCGAACGGCGCGCCGTAGACCTGCACCAGCTTGGAGGCGACGACGAGCAGCATCGCGCCGACGATCCGCAGCCGCAATGCGGGCGCATCGGCGGGCCATAGATAGGGCAGGAAGCGCCGCAGCGTCGGGAGCATCGGGCGCTCGGGCGCGGTCGAAGTGGTTGCGAGATCAGGTGGCATCGGAAGGGCATGTAGTCCTAGTCAAGCCGGACCGAAAGCGGCTGGTGGAACAAGCAGAGCGCTTCATCTGTTTTATCGGCGAACGGAGAAGATGATGGACTCGCTTTTCTACGTCATGGCGATCATGGGATGCGGCGATGGCAGCATGGCTTGCCAACAGGCGCGCGTCGAGCAAGTGCAGTATCGCTCGATCGCACAATGCCAGGCCGCGATGCCCGCAGCGCTCGCGCGCAATTCGGATATCGACTATCCTGTGGTGAGTGCGTCGTGCCGCGCAACTGGTGCACGACTGGCGCAGGCCAAGACCGCCCGCCCGCAGAACGGTTGATTGCAACGCAAATAATAGGTGCGCAAAAACGACTAGGCCCGCCGGATAGCATGGCAATTCCGGTTCCGGCGTTGCCATTCCGTTCCGTTCCCGCGATATCGGGTGTGTGACCGCTCTCCCCTATCCCGCGCTCCACGCGAGCCACAGCGGCATCTGGATTGCCGATGCCAATGGCACGCGCCCGATCGGACGCGGCGAGGCGATCCGGATCGCGGCGGATACCCCCGTCATCCTGCTCAACGCCGCGCTGATCGGTCAGCGCCTCGGTTATGCCGATCTGTCCGGGCTCGACCTGCTCGAACTGTTCGCCTTCCTGTGCCCCGCGCGCTTCATGGTGCCGACGCCACGCGGGCTCGCGCGGGTCGCGGGGATCGACGCACCCGAGGAAGACAGCGCGATCGCCCCGTTCCTGCGCGACGCGACCGACGCCTTGCTCGGCATGATCGAGAGCGACGACTGGCCCGAGCGCGAGGGCGCGTGGACCGCCGCGCAATCGCTGTTCCGGCTGCGCTGGACCTGGGCCCCGTTGCTGGTCGACCGGCTGCCCAAGCCCAGCGTCGCCGAACGCTGGCTCTACACCAAGCTCCCCGAATGGTCCGAGGGCGCGCCCCGCCCGGCGCCCCGCACCGTTTCGCTCGACGCCGACCGCACACAGGAACGGCTGGCCGCGCTGACCGGCAGCACCGCTGAGCAGCGCCCCGGCCAGCGTGCCTATGCGCAGGCCGCGCGCGAGGCGTTCGGGCCGCGGATGACGCAAGGCGCGCCCAACATGGTGCTCGCGGAGGCAGGCACCGGGATCGGCAAGACGCTCGGCTACCTCGCGCCCGCATCGCTCTGGGCGGAGCAGGCAGGCGGGGCGGTGTGGGTGTCGACCTTCACCAAGGCACTGCAACGGCAATTGGGGCAGGAAAGCGCACGGCTGTTCCCCGACGCCACCGTCCGCAAGACCAAGGTCGTCACGCGCAAGGGGCGCGAGAATTACCTCTGCCTGCTCAATCTGGAAGACGCGTTGCAGGGTGGGTTCGCCGGGCGCGCGGCAATCCTCGCGCAACTGGTCGCGCGCTGGGCGGCGTTCACGGCGGACGGCGACATGGTCGGGGGCGACCTGCCCGGCTGGCTGACGACGCTGTTCCGCCGCAACGGATCGACCGCTTTGACCGACCGGCGCGGCGAGTGCGTCTATGCTGGCTGCCCGCATTATCGGAAATGCTTCATCGAACGCGCCGCGCGCGCGAGTGCCGACGCCGATTTGGTGATCGCCAACCACGCGCTGGTGATGGTCAACGCCGCCCGCGGCCGCGAACAGACGACTCGCCCGACGCGCTACGTGTTCGACGAGGGGCATCATATCTTCGATGCAGCCGATGCGATGTTCTCCACCGCGCTGACCGGCGCCGAGACGATCGAGCTGCGCCGCTGGGTGATCGGCCCCGAATCGGGCGGGCGCGGGCGGCGGCGCGGGCTTGCCGCGCGGCTTTCGGACGTGGCGAGCTACGACGAGGCGGGCGGGCGCGCGATCACCGATGCGGTCGTCGCGGCGCATGCGTTGGCAAGCGACGGCTGGCTGCAAAGGCTGGGCGAGGGCGCTCCGTTCGGGCCGGTCGAGGCGCTGCTCGCGGCGGTACGCGGGCTGACCTATGCGCGCGCCGAAACGGAGGGCGATGCGGGCTATGGCCTGGAGACCGAACTCGCCGAACCCGATTCGACGCTGATCGAAGCCGCCGCCCCCGCCGCCGAAGCGCTCGATGCGCTGGTGCGCCCGCTGGTCGCGCTTGGGCGGCGGCTGGAAGCGGTGCTCGAGGAGGGCCCAGACTGGATGGACGGTCCCGCCCGCGCGCGGATCGAGGGCGCGGTCGCGTCGGTCGCTTGGCGGGCGGATACGGTCGCGGCGTGGCTGTCGCTGCTGACGCGGATCGGTGGACCGGCGTCGCCCGATTTCGTCGACTGGATGGCGGTCGATCGAGTCGAGGGGCGCGATTACGACGTCGGGCTGCATCGCCACTGGCTCGACCCGACCAGGCCGTTTGCCGAGACGGTGCTCAAGCAGGCGCACGGCGTGCTGGTGACGTCCGCGACGCTGCGCGGCGGTGACGCAGGCTCCGACGAAGGCTGGGACGTCGCCGAGGCACGCACCGGCGCGAATCACCTTCTGCGCGGCGCGAGCCGGTTCGCCGCGCTGTCACCGTTCGATTACGCAAACCAGGCCGAGGTGCTGATCGTCACCGACGTCAAGCGCGGCGACATGGCGGCGCTCGCCAACGCCTATGCGCGGCTGGGGCTGGCGAGCGGTGGCGGGATGCTCGGGCTGTTTACTGCGATCCGGCGGTTGCGCGGGGTCCATGCGCGGATCGCGGACCGATTGGCGCGTGAAGGGCTGCCGCTGTACGCGCAGCATGTCGACCCGATCGACACGGGCACGCTGGTCGACATCTTCCGCGACGATCCGGCGGCGTCGCTGCTCGGCACCGACGCTTTGCGCGACGGGGTGGACGTGCCGGGGCGCTCGCTGCGGATGGTCGTGCTCGAAGGCGTGCCGTGGCCCAAGCCGACCGTGCTCCACGCCGCGCGCCGGATGGCGGCGACGGGGGAGGGGGGCGGCAAGGCCTATGACGACCGCATCGTCCGCGCGCGGATGGCGCAGGCGTTCGGGCGGCTGATCCGCCGCGCGGACGACCACGGGATGTTCGTGCTCCTGTCGTCCGCGATGCCGTCGCGGCTGCTTAGCGCGTTTCCGCCTGGCGTATCGATCACGCGCGTGACGCTGGATGAAGCGGTTGCACGTGCGGCGGCGCTTCCCTCGCCCGCGCAAACGGGGCAAGGGGCTCGCGCAACCGCCAACGGAGAAGTCCCGTGAAGACGCTGACGCTGCTGCGCCACGCCAAGTCCGGCTGGGACGACCCGGCCTTGCGCGATTACGATCGGTCCCTCAACGCCAAGGGCAAACGCGCGGCCCGGATGGTCGGCGAGCATCTGCGCGCGCAGGAACGGACTTTCGATCACGTCGTCGCCTCGCCCGCGCTGCGGGTGGTGGAGACGCTGGAGGGCGTGGAAAGCGGCTATGGCCGTACGCTCGGACCGGTGTGGGACCGGCGGATCTACCTCGCGTCGGCGGTGACGCTGCTCGACATGGTCCACGAAATGCCCGCCGCTACCGAACGCCTGCTGCTCGTGGGGCACAATCCGGGGCTGGAGGATCTCGCGCTATGGCTGGTGCCCAAAAGCGACGACCCGCTGCGCGCGACGCTCGAAGCAAAATACCCGACCGCGAGCGTTGCCGAACTGACGTTCGAGGGGGAATGGTCCGCGCTGACCCCCGGCTCCGCGCGGCTGACCCGGTTCACCCGCCCCCGCGATCTGGACCCGAGCCTTGGGCCGGACGAGGACTGAGCGCGTCGGCTTATCGCTGGTAATGTTTCGCTCACCGCTTTTCTGACGACTGCTTCCCCGGCGAAGGCCGGGGCCCAGGAGCGGGCCAGCAGAGTGCAGGCCGCTGCCCGTCATTACCGCGACCTTCGCTCCTGGGCCCCGGCCTTCGCCGGGGAAGCGCCAAGGGGGAGTAGCGGATGTTTCACAGATCCGAGGGCGGGATGCGCTCCCTTTTCTACCCGCGCTTCCCCGGCGAAGGCCGGGGCCCAGTAGCGGGCCAGCAGGTTGCAGGCCGCTGCACGCCATTACCGCGACCTTCGCGCTTGGCCCCCGGCCTACGCCGGGGAAGCGCCATGGGAAGCGGGGGATGGTTTGAAGATCCGAGGGTGAGACGCGCACTCTGCCCCCACGCGCGCTTCCCCGGCGAAGGCCGGGGCCCAGTAGCGAGCCGGCAGATTGCAGGCCGCTGCCCGTCATTACCGCGACCTTCGCTCCTGGGCCCCGGCCTTCGCCGGGGAAGCGTCCAAAAACCGGAAAGCAGCGCCAAAACGGAACGCTAAAGCGTCACCGACCGCTCACGAGCGGTCCAACCGCTTCTCCAGCGCTGCCTTCAACCCCGCCAGCGCGCCTGCGGGCTTGGCCTCTTCCTCGCTGATCACCCCCGCCGCCTTCAACGCCGCCGCCGCATTGGGACCACGCGGGAAGGGATCGAGCGACAGCGCCATCGTCTCCGCCGCCGCCTCGCCGAGATCGACCGCCGCGCCGTCGAACACCATCGTGTCCAGCGCATCGGGATCGAGCTCGATTTCCTCCGAATCCGGCTCGTGGTCGACGAAGCGTAAGGCGATCGGCTCCTCGACCGTCACGGGCAGCGGATCGTCGGTGACCGAGCACGCCTGCACCACCGCCGCGCTGACCGTCCCGCGCGCGACGACCCCAGCGGCGTCGCGGCGCACCGCGAACTTCGCCTCGAGCCGGTCGACCGAAATCAGGTCGAACCGCTTGGCCAGCGCCGCACGCTCGGCGTCGTTGGCGGTGATGGCGATCGTGCGTTCGCCCTCGCCGATCGTGTCGATGCGTTCGGTGCGCGAAAATTCGGGGGCGGTCATGCGATGTCTCCCGCAAGGATGGTTGGCGTGGGCAAGGCGGCGAGGCGGGCATCGAACGCGAACAGCGCGTCCTGCGTATGCGCCCGTGCGGCGGGGGCAGGGGGCCCCGCCCGGTACAGGTTGCGTTCCAGCGCGCTACCCAGAGCGCGCGCGGCAAGACCGTCGCGATACGCGCCCAGCCGTCCGCCGAGCATCCCCATCATCTTGCCGATATGCTTGCCCACGCCGATGTCGCCGACCCCCGATTCGCGGAGTTGCCCGTCCATGTCGCTGACGAATCGCTCGGTCAGCCGCGCGCTCGCCGCAGCAGCGCCCGGGTCGCGCTCCAGCCGCAACAACACCAGCGACAGCACCGCCGCGATCATGTCGAAGCGCCCGTCAATCGTATCGGGGACGCCTCCCGTTTCATACCAGTGCGGCAACCGCGCCTGGGCGACGACGGAATCATACAAGGCCAGCGCGACATCGTCCTCGCCGCGCCCGAACAGTCTCGATAAGAAGCTCAAACGCATATCCTCTCGCGGTTGCCCAAGGCCTGCCCTTGTTTGGCCGCGTTTCCCGGCATATTGAGGCATCGCGTCCGGGATGCAATGGAATGGCGTGCCCTGCCGTGGGGTGTCCGCGCCCGTGTGGAGAAGTCGATGAGCCTCAAGACCGTCCGCCAGCTGACGGCCGCCGTCCTCGCCGCCACCGTGATCGTGGGGGGGAGCGCCTGCGTTCCGCTGAAATCGCACCAGGGCTATGTGATCGATCCCGATCTGGTCAACTCGGTCCAGACCGGCACAGACAACCGGCAGTCGGTCCTCGCGGTGCTCGGCAAGCCGAGCTTCACCAGCCAGTTCAACGAAGGCGACTGGTATTATATCAGTCGCGAGGCGCGCAATTACGCGTTTAACAACCCGAAGGTGCGCGATCAGGTCACCGTCCGCATCAGCTTCGACCAGAAGGGCGTCGTCTCGGCGGTGCGCAGGTCGGGCGCCGAGCAAGTCGCGAGCATCAGCCCGTCGAGCAAGATCACCCCGACGCTCGGCAAGAAGCGCAACTTCTTCGACGAGCTGTTCGGCAATATCGGTACGGTCGGCGCGATCGGCGGCGGTGGCGGCGGCGGCGGCGGCGGATCGAGCGGTCCGAACGGCAGCGGCGCCCCGTAACCTCGGCACAGCGTAACGCGCGGTTACATTCTGATACAACCCTGTCGAAAGTCTGACGCCGCCGTTCGCGGATCGTTCAGTCGGCGGGGGGCATACCCTCTTCATCGTCCGGTGTTTCCATGATGCACCGGACCGTATTGGAGGAGATGACCATGCGTACTCTTATTGCTTCTTTGGTGCTCGCCGCGACCCTGACCCCGGTTGCCGCCCAGGCCCAGTCGAACCAGGAACTGCGCCGCGACCGTCAGGACATTCGCGCCGAGCAGCGCGATCTGCGCCAGGCCTATCGCAGCGGCGATCCGCGCGCGATCCGCGACCAGCGCAACGACGTCCGCGAAGCCCGCCAGGAATTCCGCGAGGACCTGCGCGATCGCGACCGCGCATGGGGCCGTGACGACTGGCGCGGGTTCCGCGACCGCAACCCCAATGCCTATGCGCGTGGCGGCTGGAACGCCCCGTTCCGCTACACCGCCTTCCGTCCCGGCCTGCGGATCGGCCAGCCTTATTACAGCAGCCGCTACGTCATCGCCGATCCGTGGCGCTACCACCTCCCGCGCGCCCGCCCGGGCCAGCAGTGGGTGCGGCATTACAATGACGTGATCCTGGTCGACACCCGTCGTGGCTATGTCGTCGACGTCAACCGCGGCTTCTACCGCTAAACCTTTTCGTCGCGTCGGACCGGCCGTCCCCTGGCAACAGGGGGCGGCCGGTTTGCGTTCGGCAACCGACAAAGCCCGACGGCGCAATACGCGCTCCGGGCATAGTACGCCAAATCGAGTAGATAATACGCCAGACCGTTACCATTCCGTAACGATGTTGCTGCGTTCTGTGGTTAGATGCCGCCTACTGAGTCGGGGGGCTTGGCATGGGGATCGATTGGGCGGCGGGGGTGGCCGACGCGATCGCGCGCGAGACGTTGCTGTTCTCCGCGATCGGGTTCCTCATCGGCGGGCTGGATGACCTTGCCGTCGACATCCTGTGGATCGTCCTGCGCTTGTCGCGGCGCACGCCTCCGGTACCACCGACGCTTGCCGCTTATTGCGCCGGGCCCGAGCGACGACTCGCGATCTTTATCGCGGCGTGGGACGAATCGCGTGTCATCGGCGCGATGCTGCGCACTGCACTCGCGCGCTTCGATCATGGCGATTACCGGCTGTACGTCGGCACCTATCCCAACGATCGCGCAACGATCGCCGCAGTGGCGGCGGTCGCGCAAGGCGATCCCCGCGTCCGGCTGGTGGTCGGGCAGCGCGCGGGGCCGACGACCAAGGCCGACTGCCTCAACGCGCTGTGGCGCGCGCTGGGTCGCGACGAGGTACGCGACGGCGTGCTCGCCGCGGCGATCATTCTGCACGATGCCGAGGATCTGGTCCACGCGGGCGAATTGCGCGTGTTCGATGCGCTGATCGGGCGGTTCAGCGTCGTGCAATTGCCCGTGCTGCCGCTGGTCGACCGGGGTGCGCGATTGATCTCCGGTCATTATGCCGACGAATTCGCCGAGGCGCACGGCAAGCAGATGGTCGTCCGCCAGACGCTTGGTGTTGGCATCCCGCTCGCCGGGGTGGGCTGTGCGATCGAGCGGACGATGCTCGGGCGGATCGCCGCGGCGCGGGGTGGCAATCCGTTCGACGAAGCCTCGCTGACCGAGGATTACGAACTCGGGCTACAGGTTGCGGCGCTCGGCGGGCGCGGGACGTTCGCCTGGGTCAGTGAATCGCCGCACGGTCCGCCGGTCGCGGTGCGCGCCTATTTCCCCGCGACAATCCGCAGTGCGGTGCGCCAGAAGGCGCGCTGGATGACCGGAATCGCGCTTGCCGGCTGGGATCGGCTCGGCTGGGGTCCGGCACGCGACTGGCGCGACCACTGGATGCGGATGCGCGACCGTCGCGCACCGCTCGCAGTGGTGGTGATGGCGGTGGCCTATGTGGCGCTGCTCGCGTGGCCGGCGATGCACGGCCTGCACTGGATCGCCGGCACGGCGCCACCCGCAATGCCGGTCGCGTCGGAATGGTTGCTGTCGGTCACCGCGTTGCTGTTGCTGTGGCGGATCGTCACGCGCGCGATGTTCACCGGGCAAGCCTATGGCTGGCGCGAGGCGTGCTGGTCGTTTCCGCGCTTGTTCGTCGGCAATCTCATCGCGCTGCTCGCCGCGCGCCGCGCGGTATGGGTCTATGTCCGCTCGCTCAACGGGGTCGCGCTGCGGTGGGACAAGACCGCGCACGTCTTTCCGGATCTGCCCGGTCCACACCCGTGATCGATGTGCAGCGGTCGGGTCGGGGTCGACCGCTGCGTTTCCTCGCGGCTGTCGGCGTCGGCTGGATCGGGGTTCGTGCACTGCTGCTGTGGCCCGACGGCGTGGTGCCGGTCGGCCCGATCCGCCTGCTGATCGCGCCCGCGCGCGCCGCAGCCCCTGCGGGGGCCGGATCGGCAGCTTTGCCCGGCAGAGCGGTTCGACGCGGGGTCCAGGCCGTTGCCGCACTCCGGCCACCACCATCCGAACCCGCCACGCACGCTCCGGAGATGAACGCCTCCACCGACGTGCGGCCCCCGCCCGCGGGCATCGAATCGCCACGCCCCCGCGCGCCGCTCCCCGGCGTGCCGCCGTTCGTCGCCATGCCCCCGGACACGCCGGACCGGATTCCCGGCACGCGATCCCGCGCACCACGCTGGTCGGGAAGTGCCTGGGCGGTAACGCGCGCAGGGCTCACCGCGCAGGGCGACGGGAGCGGAGGCCAATTGGGCGGTTCGCAAGCGGGGATCCGCATCGTTCGCACGCTCGACCGGCGGGGGCGCGTGGCGCTGGCGGGGCGGCTGACCACGCCGCTCGGCGCGGGCCTGCGCGAGGCATCGCTCGGGCTCGAATGGCAACCGACGCGGCTGCCGCTGCGGCTGGTGGCGGAACAGCGTTTCGCCTTGGGCGCAGGGACAGGTGGCCCCGGCATCGGGATGGTCGGCGGGTTCGGCCCGGTCCCGGTGTTCCGCGGCCTCCGCGCGGAAAGCTATGCGCAGGCGGGTGTGCTCCGACGCACACGAACCGAGCCCTATGCCGACGCCGCGCTGCGGCTGACCCACCCCGTCGCCCGCATCGGCGGCACGCGGATCGAGCTCGGCGCGGGGACATGGGGCGGCGCGCAACGCGGTGCGGCGCGGCTGGATATCGGACCGACACTCGCGGTCGCGGTGCCGGTCGCGGGCAAGACATTGCGGCTGACGCTCGACTGGCGCGAGCGGGTCGCGGGGCGGGCGAAGCCGGGGTCGGGACCGGCGTTGACGGTGGGCACGGATTTCTGAGCGGGGAGGCCACCCTGTCACCCCTTCTTCTACGCTTCCCCGGCGAAGGCCGGGGCCCAGTCGCGATGGCCGAGGTAACGAAGTGCAGTCGCCAGCAATCCTCTGTCCCTCGACTGGGCCCCGGCCTTCGCCGGGGAAGCGGTGGAAGAGAGAGAGCGGCAGGCGCAACCCAACGTCCCCCATTTCTGAGTCGCGGCTTTCCCCGCACCACGCTATCGCTACGGAACCATGGACATTTACCTGCCCATCGCGAATCTTTCGGTCAACGCGCTGGTGATCATCCTGCTGGGCGGCGGGGTCGGCTTCATTTCGGGGATGTTCGGCGTCGGCGGCGGGTTCCTAATCACGCCGTTGCTGATCGTCTACGGCATCCCCCCGACCGTCGCCGCCGCCTCCGCCGCAAGCCAGGTGACCGGCGCAAGCGTGTCGGGGGTGTTCGCGCATGTCCGGCGGCAGGGGGTCGATTTCAAGATGGGCGGGGTGCTCGTTGCGGGCGGGATGATCGGGTCGGTCGCGGGGGGCTGGATCTTCCGGCTGCTCCAGGCAACCGGGCAGATCGATACGGTGATCGCGATCGTCTACGTCCTGCTACTGGGGTCGATCGGCAGCATGATGGCGGTCGAGGCGTTCGGTGCGATCCGCGCGATGCGTTCGGGCGCGGCGGCGCGGCCGCGCAAGCGACGGCATCATCCGCTCGTCGCGGCCCTTCCGCTGCGCACGCGCTTCTATCGCTCGGGGCTCTACATCTCGCCGCTCGCGCCGCTGCTGCTCGGCTTCGGCGTGGGGATCCTGACGATCCTGCTGGGCGTCGGCGGCGGGTTCATCCTGGTGCCCGCAATGCTGTATCTGCTCGGTATGACGACGCAGGTGGTCGTCGGCACGTCGCTGTTCCAGACGCTGTTCGTTACCGCGACCGCGACGATGGTCCACGCGACGACGACCAAGGCGGTCGATATCGTGCTCGCGGTGCTCCTGCTGGTCGGCTCGGTCGCGGGCGCGCAGGTCGGCGCGCGGTTCGCGAGCAAGGTAAAGCCCGAATATCTCCGGCTTGCGCTCGCGGTGATCGTGCTGCTCGTCGCGGGGCGGATCGCGCTCGGGCTGGGCTGGCGTCCGGACGAGATCTATTCGGTCGAGCTGTCGTGAAGCGGTGGCTGCTCGCCGCGCTGGCGGCGCCGCTGCTGATGGCGCAGACCGCGTCCAAGCCGGTGCTCGTCCCCGACGTGTCGCAGCGCGACATCGAGATCCGCTACAGCTTCACCGGCGCGGACCTGCTACTGTTCGGCGCGATCCTCTATCCGGGCGGACGGCTGCCCGACGACACGAAGCCGACCGACATCGTCGTCGTGGTCAAGGGCCCGACCCAGTCGATCCTCGTGCGCGAGAAGGCCAAGCTCGGGGGCGTGATGTGGGTCAATGCGGCGCGGCTGCGGTATCGCTCGGCGCCAAGCTATTATGCGATCGCCTCGTCGCGGCCGATCGAGCAACTGATGAACGCGCGGACTCGCGCGATCTACGAACTCGGGCTCGGCAGCTTGCAATTGTCGCCCGCGTCGAGTGCGCCACCGTCCGAGCAGGACCGCTTCGCGCGCGGGCTGGTCGATCTCAAGGGGCGGTCGGCGCTGTATGTCGAATCGCCGCGTGCGGTCGAGATCACCGACGGTGTGCTGTACCGCGCGCGCGTCTCGATCCCCGCACGCGTGCCGGTCGGGCGGTTCACCGCGGAGACCTTCCTGATCCGCGACGGCCGCGTGCTGGCGGCGGCGACGCGTGACATCGAGATCCGCAAATCGGGGTTCGAGCGCTTCGTCGCCTACTCGGCCGAGCGTTGGTCGATCGCCTACGGGCTGGTCGCAGTCGCGCTGTCGGTGCTGTTCGGCTGGGCGGCGGGGTGGATCGCGCGGCGGTTCTAAGGCTGGCGTCAGCTTGTCCGAACGTTTGGCAGAAATCATCCCGCTCGAGGCGAGGCGTTCCTGGTTCAACCCACCACCCCCGTTCGGGCTGAGCGAAGTCGAAGCCGCCCCTGACCCCTACGCTCTGGCCCGTTCTGTGCGCGGCCCTTCGACTTCGCTCAGGGCGAACGGGACGATGTGAGGTGTCGTCGCGCACAGCCGCCATCGCCCCGCGTGTCCACGCAATCTTTACCCCTGCCGCGCCAAGGTCCGGCGGACTCGAGAACCCCAGGACCGTCCAGCACATGACCGAAATGCCCCGCACCGTGGTCTTCACCAATGCCGCCCCGCTGGCGACCCCAACGGAAATCGGCATCGTGTTCGACATCGCGGGGTCGAGCGGGATGGTCGTGCTCGACGCGGTCGCGCTGGCGGAGACGGGCGCGCACGAAGATCCGGTCGTCGCGAGCGCGGGCTCGATCGGCAGCCAGATCAAGATGCGGGTCGGCGCGACCTGGCTGATCGCCAACGTCCGCTCGCTCAAGCTGCTCGACGGCCATGCCGACCGGATCGCCGCGCAGATCGACTTCCTCGGTGAAGCCAACGAGGAGCAACTGACCGGCAAGATCTACAATTTCCGCCGTGGCGTGACGCGCTATCCCACACCCGGTTGCATGGTCTATCCGGTCTCCTCCCCCGACATGAAGCAGATCTACGCCGCGGATGATCGCGCGCACATCGAGATCGGCACGGTCTATCCGACCCGCGACGTGCGCGCCGCGCTGTACGTGGATGCGCTGCTCGGGCGGCATTTCGCGCTGCTCGGCAGCACCGGCACGGGCAAGTCGACCGCGACCGCACTGATCCTCCACCGGATCTGCGATATCGCGCCGCACGGCCATGTCGTGATGATCGATCCGCACGGCGAATATGCGTCGGCATTCCGCGACAATGGCGCGATCTATGACGTGTCCAACCTGCAGATGCCGTACTGGCTGATGAACTTCGACGAGCATTGCGAGGTGTTCGTCACCAGTTCGGGTTCCGAGCGTCAGATCGACGCGGACATCCTCGCCAAATGCCTGTTGATGGCGCGCGCCAAGGGACGGCTGGGGCAGGAGATCGCCAAGCTGACGGTCGATGCGCCGGTGCCGTATCTGCTCAGCGACCTGACCAATCTGATCAGCCTCGAAATGGGCAAGATGGACCGTGCAGGCGACACTGCGCCCTATCTGCGGCTCAAGACCAAGATCGACGAGATCAAGGCCGATCCGCGCTATGGCTTCATGTTCTCAGGGATGCTCGTCGCGGATACGATGGCGGCGTTCCTCCAGCGCGTGTTCCGCCTGCCGGGCGACGGCAAGCCGATCTCGATCATCGACGTGTCGGGCGTGCCGAGCGAGATCACGTCCGTGGTGGTCGCGGTGCTCAGTCGGATGGTGTTCGACTTCGCGATCTGGTCGCGTGGCGAGCCCAAGCGCCCGATCCTGCTCGTGTGCGAGGAGGCGCATCGCTACATTCCCAATGGCGACAAGATCGATTCGAGCGTCGGGCGGATCCTCAGCCGGATCGCCAAGGAAGGCCGCAAATACGGCGTGTCGCTCGGGCTGATCACGCAGCGGCCGTCGGATCTGGCGGAGGGCGTGCTGTCGCAGTGCGGGACGATCATCGCGATGCGGCTCAACAATGATCGCGATCAGGCGTTCGTCCGCGCGGCGATGCCCGAGGGCGCGCGCGGGTTCCTCGATTCGATCCCCGCCTTGCGCAACCGCGAATGCATCGTCTGCGGCGAGGGCGTGTCGGTGCCGGTGCGCGTGTCGTTCGATTCGCTCGAGGATTCGCGGCGGCCGGCGTCGGACGACCCGGTCTTCTCGGAACTGTGGCGTGATGCCGGGGGCGAGGAGGAGATCATCACCCGCACCGTCAGGAAG
The DNA here is from genome assembly GCA_030433805.1 of Sphingomonas sp. PsM26. Classification (GTDB taxonomy): domain Bacteria; phylum Pseudomonadota; class Alphaproteobacteria; order Sphingomonadales; family Sphingomonadaceae; genus Sphingomonas. The sequence continues at coordinate 199,879 of JARUXA010000001.1, forward strand.
TGGCGCGCGCAGGGGCGGTAGGGGCCTCTCCTACGCCCCCATCCCGTTCGGGCTGAGCGAAGTCGAAGCCCAGCTCTCACCGCGCACGTCGCTCGGCTTAGAGAGCGGCCCTTCGACTGCGCTCAGGGCGAACGGTTAAGGGGTGCGCCTTAGCGCGGGCGCGTCCACAGCGTCGCATCGCGCGTCGACGCCGGGTACAACACCCGCCGCCGTCGCGCCTGGTCGAACGCGCGCCGCATGAACCCCAGCTTCGCTTGCCGCGAGGTCGTCACCCGTGCATCCCACGCACGCGGCCCGAGCGTCGCGACGCTCCGCCCGATCGCGCCGTAAATCCCCGCCGCCGCCAACACCGCCCAAGCCGAACGGAACGCGAGCGCAGGCGTCCCATAGCGCGCGCTTTCCTCATAGCGCGCCGCCAGCAACCCGAGCCGTTCGCCGAGCAACCCCAGCCGATCACGATATTCGGGTGCGAGCAGCGCATCCGCCGGGATGCCGAATTCGTCGAGCCAGTCCTGCGGCAGATAACACCGCCCCGCGCGCGCATCCTCCGCCACGTCGCGCGCGATGTTGGCGAGCTGGAACGCTAGGCCAAGGTCGCACGCGCGATCGAGCGTCGCGTGATCGTCGGGCGACACCCCCATCGCGATCGCCATCATGCTGCCCACGACGCCCGCGACATGGTAGCAATAGCGGTACAGATCCTGTTCGGTCTGCGGCCGCCAGCCTTCTGCATCGAGCGCGAAGCCAGCCATCAGGTCGCGCGGAAGCGCCGGGGGCAGGGCGGTCTCGGCCACGAACAGCCGCAACGCATCGAATGCGGGCTCGCCCACGGGAACGCCCGCGAGCGCCGCCTCGGTCTTCGCGGTCATCGCCGCCAGCCGTTCGGGGCCGTCCGCGACGCCCGTCATGCCGTGGCCGTGATCCTGCCCGTCGGCGATGTCGTCGCACGCGCGGCACCAGGCATAGAGTAGCCACGCGCGCTCGCGCACCTTGGGGGCGAACAGCTTGCTCGCCGCGGCAAAGCTCTTGGAGCCGCGCGCGATCGACTCGCGCGCGGCATCAACCGTCGCGGCGCGCGAAGATGGATCGCTCACAGGTCGCTGGCGCGCATCTTGGTGATCGTCTCGACCGGCGCATGGTCCGCCATCTGCGCAAGCAATCGGTCGAGCGCGGTGTCGATCAGCAGGATGTCGCGGTGCTGCGGGCGCAGGAAACCGACGTCGGCCATCTTGTGATAAAAGGCGACGAGTCCGTCATAATAGCCCGCGACATTGAGCAGACCGACCGGCTTGGCGTGATAGCCGATCTGCGCCCAGCTCAGCGCCTCCCACAATTCGTCCATCGTGCCGGTGCCGCCGGGCAGGTTGATGAACCCGTCCGACAGGTCGGTGAACGCCTGCTTGCGCTGGTGCATCGTCTCGACGACGTGGAGTTCGCTGAGCCCGCGGTGCGCGACCTCGGCGCTGACGAGGGCTTGCGGGATGATCCCGATGACCTCGCCGCCTGCTTCCAGCGCGCTGTCCGCGACTGCGCCCATCAGGCCGAGGCGACCGCCGCCGTAGACGACGCCGATTCCGCGCTCGGCGAGGGTTCGGCCAACCTGGCGGGCGGATTCGATGTAGACGGGGTCGCTTGGCGAAGCGGACCCGCAGTACACAGCAAGCCGCTTCATAAGCCCCTCCCCTTCAGGGGAGGGGTTGGGGGTGGGGCAGTGCCTCGCAGAGAGGTGGGCGTGCTGGACTGCCCCACCCCAACCCCTCCCCTGAAGGGGCGGGGCTTTAGATCAAAAATCATCGTTCACTCTCCAGCATCAACGCCGCGGTCGCCTTCGCACTGCCCACCACGCCGGGAATCCCCGCGCCCGGATGCGTGCCAGCGCCCACGAAATACAGATTGGGAATATGGTCGTCGCGATTGTGCACCCGGAACCACGCGCTCTGCGTCAGCAACGGCTCGAGCGAGAAGGCGCTCCCCAGATGCGCATTCAGGTCTGCCGCAAAGTCGTTCGGCGCATAATGGAACTTGGTCACGATCCGATCATGGATATCCGGGATCAGCCGCCGCCCGACCTCGTCGAGGATGCGCTTCTCGAGGATCGGCCCGATCTCCTTCCAGTCGACCGGGAACTTGCCGAGATGCGGCACCGGCGCGAGCACATAGAAGGTCGAATGCCCCTCCGGCGCGAGCGACGGATCGGTCACGGTCGGGTGGTGGAGATACAGCGAGAAATCCTCGGGCAGCACGCCGTGATCGTAGATGTCGGCGAGCAGCCCCTGATAGCGCGGCCCGAACAGGATCATGTGGTGCGGGATGCCCGGCCACGTGCCCTTGATCCCGAAATGCACGACGAACAGCGACGGCGAGTATTTCTTGCGCGCCAGCGCGTTCTTGGTCCGCTGCGCACTCCGCGAGGATTTCAAAAGGTCGCGGTAGCTGTGCATCACGTCGCTGTTGCACGCGACCATGTCCGCATCGCCGTGCCAGCCGCTCGCGGTCGTCACCCCGGTCGCGCGGTCGCCGAGCGTCGCGATGTCGACCGCGGGATCGCTCAGCCGCAACACCCCGCCCAACCGCTCGAAATGGCGCACCATCCCGGCGATCAGCTGGTTGGTCCCGCCCATCGCGAACCAGACGCCGCCGTCCTTCTCGAGCTTGTGGATCAGCGCATAGATTGCGCTGGTGTTCATCGGGTTGCCGCCGACCAGCAGCGTGTGGAACGACAGCGCCTGGCGGAGATGCTCGTCCTTCACATAAGACGACACGATCGAATAGACCGACCGCCACGCCTGATATTTGGCGAGCGCGGGCGCCGCCTTGATCATCGACGCGAAGTCGAGGAACGCGACATGGCCGAGCTTGCGATAGCCCTCCTCATACACACCCGCGGCATAGTCGAGGAACTTGGCGTAGCCCGCGACGTCTTCGGGATTGAGCTTGGCGATCTCGGCGTTGAGCGACGGCTCGTCGTTCGAATAATCGAAATTGACGCCGTCGGGCCAGTTGAGCCGGTAGAAAGGCGACACCGGCGCGAGCGTCACGTCGTCCGCCATGTCGCGCCCGGTCAGCGCCCACAGTTCCTGCAAACACGGCGGATCGGTGATGACGGTCGGCCCCGCGTCGAAGGTGAAGCCGTCCTTCTCCCATACGTAGGCGCGGCCGCCCGGCTTGTCGCGCGCTTCGACGATCGTCGTCTCGACGCCTGCCGATTGCAGCCGGATCGCAAGCGCCAGCCCGCCGAAACCGGCACCGATGACGATCGCGGTCCGCGCATCCGTCGTGCGCGCAGGGGCGCTGTTGGCGGCGGGACTGGTGCTCATGCCGGCCGCTCCGTGCGCGCGGCGGGCAACACCCCGATCGCCTGCAACGCGCGACCGATCGGCACCGGCGGCTTGCCGGTCAGGATCCGGGCCTTGTCCATCATCGTCGATTGTCCTGCATAGAAACGGCGCACCAATTGTGGATCGAGCCGGTAGAAGCGTTCGAGCACACGGTAGCGTTCCTCGGGCTCGGCGGCGCGGAACAGCATCTTGTCGAGCATACGATAGAAGCCGCGGTGCTGCCACGTCGCGCGCGCGAACCCATGGGTCAGATCGCGCAGCCCCGCGCCCGAGAGGTCGCGAGTCCGCGCAATCAGCGATGCGGTGCGCACCGCATCGGGCAGCGAATAGCCCGTCGTCGGGTGGAACAGCCCCGCGCGCATCCCCGCCTTGGCATTGCCGGTCCCGGTCGAGCGCCAGTATCCCTCGAAATCGCCCCCCATCGTCACGGGCAGCACGCCCGCTTCCTCGCGCGCGGCCTGTTCGACCTGCCATCCGCGCGCGGCGACGTACTCGTGCAGCCGATCCGCCACCAGTGCCTGGTCGAGATCGGGGGTGTCGCTGTAATAGGTATCCTCGACGAACATTCGCGTTGCGGCAAACGGCAGGCAATAGACGAAGCGATACCCGTCGAATTGCGGCACGCGCGCGTCCATCACCATCGGGCGGGGGTCGTCATGCGGCTCGCTCAACCGCAGTTCGCGCCCGACGAATTTCTGCCAGCCGCAATCGAGCTGCGACAGGTCGCCCGCGCCGCGCGCATCGATCACGCCCTTGGCCTCGATCCGGTCGCCGTCGACGAACTCGACGGTGATCGCACTGACGTCCTGTACGGCCCGTCCCAGCATCAACCCGGTATCGGGCAGGGCGGCGCGGACCAGCGTATCCAGCCGTTCCGACTCGATCGAATAATAAGGCGCGGTGATGTGGCGCTCATGCCCGGGGAAGGCGACGTCGTAACTGCGCCAGCCGTAACTGATCAGCGGCGCGACGATCCAGCGATCCGCTTCGTCGATATCGCTGGCGAAGAACGACCAGAGATGATTTCCCCCGACCGTGGCCGCTGAATCGATCAGCCGGACGTCGAGCGCCGGATGCCGCCGCTTGAGCGCGAGCGAGATCAGACCGCCCGCAAGGCCAGCGCCGACGATCGCAATGTCGCAGTGGAATGTGGTCGCCATACATCAGCGGGTAACCGATCCTGTACCGCGCGCAAGCGGGGATCGCATCGAAGGAACGGGTGCGGGCACAGCCTCTCCCGCGCTTCCCCGGCGAAGGCCGGGGCCCAGTAGAGATGGCCGCGGTAGCGAGGGCAGTCGCTTGCAACCCGGTGTTCCACTCCTGGGCCCCGGCCTTCGCCGGGGAAGCGTAACGTTAAAGGGGGCTTCCGTCCGGCCGGGTGCCCGCTTGCTGAAACGGCGGCCGGGAATGGCACCGCCACTTCTCTCTCTCTCTCTCCCTCTCTCTCGCGCTTCCCCGGCGAAGGCCGGGGCCCAGTCGCGGAGGTCGCGGTAGAGAGGGCAGCGGCTTGCAATCCAGCGTTCCACCCCTGGGCCCCGGCCTTCGCCGGGGAAGATGTTGGGACTCGGGATCGAACGATCTTGTCTAGGTCGATGCCCCCACGACCGCTATAGAAGCCGCCATGTCGATCGTTCTAGCCATTCTCGCGTCCGCGCTGGTCATGTCGTTGATCGTCGCGGTGCGCTACCTGATCGTGTCAGGCGCGTTCGCGGCGGCGACACGGTTGCGCTATCCCGGCCTCTATCGCGGCATGAACCCGCAGATTCGCCGCGAGATCTGGTGGAGCATCGTCTCCGCCGCGATCTACGGCATTCCTGCGGGCGTGATCGCCTGGGGCTGGCAGAACCACGGCTGGACATTGGTCTATCAGGACCTCCACGCCTATCCGCTCTGGTATCTCCCGCTATCGGTGCTGCTCTACCTCGTCGCGCACGACACGTGGTTCTACTGGACGCATCGCTGGATGCACGAGCCGCGCGCGTTCAAGCTGGCGCATGCGACGCATCACGAAAGCCGCCCGCCGACCGCCTGGGCGGCGATGGCGTTCCATCCGATCGAGGCGATCAGCGGCGCTGTGATAATTCCGCTACTGGTCTTCGTGATTCCAATTCATGTCGGCGCACTTGGGTTGGTGCTCACGATCATGACGGTTATGGGGGTCACCAACCACATGGGGTGGGAAATGTTTCCTGCGTTCATGTGGCGGGGTCCATTGGGGCAGTGGCTCATCACTGCGAGCCATCATCAGCGACACCATGAACTGTACCGAGGGAATTATGGCCTCTACTTCCGTTTCTGGGACCGCGTCTGCGGCACCGACCGCGGCGTCGGGAATTTTGCGCGCGAACATGCGAAAGCTGGCGTCGACCGCGGTCGCCGGGGCAGTGCTGCTCACGGTCTTGCCAGGGGCGGTCGGGACCATTGAGCTCGCGGTCGATGTCTCGCACATGCGCTCGGCCAAGGGGATGGTCCGCGTCTGCCTGACCGCCGACCCCGACAATTTCCCCGCCTGCGTCGACGATGCCCGCGCGACCACCCGCTCGATCCCCGCTACCATGACCAGCATCCATTTCGACGGTCTGCCGCACGGTAATTATGCGGTCGCGGTGATTCATGACGAGAACAACAACCACAAGCTCGACACATTCGCCGGAATTCCGCGCGAAGGCTTTGGTTTTTCGCGCAATCCGTCGGTGACTTTCGGTCCGCCGCGCTTCGCCGCCGCCCGCTTCACGCTGTCGAGTGATGCAGATCGGCAACAGGTGCGGATGCGATATCTGCTCTGACCCGGATCGCACGGAAACAAACATAAGGCATCGCGTTACGCGCCCGACACAATACGCGTTTCGTATCCGATCCTCGTCTTGCCCCACTTCCAGTATTCCGGAGCCGCCCGTGACTCATCGTTCCATCTTCGCCGCTGCAACCGTCCTGTTGCTCGCCACCGCAGCGCCCGCTTTCGCGCAGGATGCGGCACCGATCCCCGCCGACAACAACCAGATCGCGGACGATTTCAACAAGGACACGGTCACGGTCGGCATCGGCGCGGCATATCTGCCGGATTATGACGGGTCGAACGACTATCGCGTCGTTCCGGCACCCGTCGTGATCGGTACGGTCAAGGGTTTCAACTTCTCGGTCATCGGCAACCGCGCCAGCCTCGATCTCGCGCGCAACCAGCCCGGCCAGCGCTGGGACATCCAGTTCGGCCCGATCGGCGTGGTCAATTTCGATCGCCAGGCCCCGAGCGTCATCGATGACCGCCGCGTCCGCGCGCTCGGCAAGACCGGCACCGCGATCGAGCTCGGCGGCTATGTCGGCCTGGGCAAGACCGGCGTCATCACCAGCCCGTACGACAAGCTCTCGGTCTCGCTGAGCATGCGCCACGACGTCAACAACGTCCACAAGTCGAGCATCCTGCAGCCGTCGATCAACTATCTGACCCCGCTCAGCCGCAAGGCCGCGGTCGCGCTGTTCGGCACCGCGCAATATGTCGAGAGCGGCTATGGCGCGACCTACTTCAGCATCACGCCGGCGCAGAGCCTCGCCAGCGGCCTGCCGACCTACAGCACCGGCAAGGGCTGGAAGAACTATTCGGTCGGCGGTCTGGCGACCTATTCGCTGACGGGCGACCTGCTCCACGGCTTCAAGGTCGTCGCGGGCGGCACCTATTCGCGCACGCTCGGCAGCTTCGCGGATGCCCCGATCGTGCGGATCGCGGGCTCGCGCAACCAGTGGGTCGGCGCAGCCGGCGTCGCCTACACCTTCTAAGCCGACGATCCCCGCAGCGACTCCTCCGGCGCGACCAACCGTCGCGCCGGAGCGCCATTCGTGGCTTGCGTCGCGCGCCGCACGGTGCCACGCAAGCCCGAACGCTTGGCGTGTTTCCAGGATGAAGGCTTCGCTGCGATGACCGATACCGACCAACAGCTGATCGAACGGCTTGATTCGCGGGCGGAACGCCGCAGCGAACGCCGTGAGTTCTTCCGCACCGCGCTGGGCGCGGGTGCCATCGCCGCCGTCGGCGCGACCGCAGTGGCGGTCGGCAGCAACGCGTTTGCGCAGGCGAGCAACAACGACGCCGCGATCCTCAACTTCGCGCTCAACCTCGAATATCTCGAGGCGCAATTCTATTCCTTCGCCGCCTTCGGCACCGGCCTCCCCAACGCGCTGCTGACCCCGGGCAGCGCGAGCACGACCACGCAGGGCGCGGTCAGCGGCGGGCGGCAAGTCACCTTCACCGATCCCGTCGTTGCGCAATATGCGCGTGAGATCGCGCAGGACGAGATTGCGCACGTCACCTTCCTGCGCGCACAGCTCGGCACCGCAGCGGTCGCGCAGCCCGCGATCGACATCGGCTCGACCGCGACGAGCGCGTTCAGCGTCGCCGCGCAGGCCGCCAAGATCGTCGCGGCTGGGGCCGCGTTCGACCCTTATGCCAGCGACGAGGCGTTCCTCCAGGCGGCGTTCCTGTTCGAGGACGTCGGCGTGACCGCCTATCGCGGCGCATCGTCGCTGCTGACCAGCAAGGTCTATCTCGAGGCCGCCGCCGGCATCCTCGCGGCGGAGGCGTATCATGCGTCGATCATCCGCACCGTGCTCTACACCAAGGGTCTGACGACCCCGAGCCTGCGCACCAATGCGGATGCGATCTCGAACACGCGCGACGCGCTCGACGGGGTCAGCGACTTCGATCAGGGCATTTCCCCGGTGACGATCGCGAACAGCCAGGCGCCCGCGCTCAACGGTCTGACCGCGTCCAACATCGTGCCCACCGCGCAGGATGGCCTCGCGTTCGGCCGCGCCACCGGCAACGTGCTCAACATCCTGTATCTCAGCACCTTGCCGGTCGCGAAGGGGGGCTTCTTCCCCAATGGCGTCAACGGCTCGATCGCCACCAGCGCCACCAACTGACGCCCGCACGATGCTTTCTTCCTTTTTCGCGCCCGTACCGGAGTGTTTCCAGTGATCGATAGCGACCTTCTCCTGCAAGCGATCGACGCGAGCGACCGCCGCCGCGACGCCCGTCGCCAGTTCCTCCGCAGCGCCGGGGCCGCCTCGGTCGCGGTCGGCGGCGGCGCGTTGCTCGCCGCCTGTGGGGCGACCAACCAGGACAGCACGATCACCCCGACCCCCACGCCGACCGGAACCGCGACCGCGACCCCCAGTCCCGCGTCGACCGACGTGCTGAAGGACCAGGACACGTTCAACTTCGCGCTCAACCTCGAATATCTCGAGGCGCAATTCTACAGCTTTGCCGTGACGGGCGCAGGGCTTCCCGCGGCGTTGCTGACCGGTAGCGGCACGGCGGGCGGAGTCACTGGTGGGCGCGCTGTCACCTTCACCGATCCGATCGTGCGCGAATATGCGCGTGAGATCGCGGCGGACGAAGTCGCGCACGTCGCCTTCCTGCGCTCGGTGCTCGGCACGTCGGTCGTCGCGCAGCCTGCGATCAACATCGACGGCGGCGCGAACGGCGCGTTCACCGCGGCGGCGCGCGCGGCGGGCCTCGTCGGCGCGACCGGCACGTTCGACCCCTATGCCACCGACGAGAATTTCCTGCTCGCGGCGTTCATCTTCGAAGACGTCGGCGTCACCGCCTATAAGGGGGCCGCGCCGCTGATCGCGCAGAGCCTGCTGATCGACGCCGCCGCCGGGATCCTCGCGACCGAGGCGTATCACGCCGGGCTTATCCGCACCGTCCTGTACAGCAAGGGGATCGCGACGCCGTCCTTGCGCGCCAGCGCGAACGCGATCAGCGACGCGCGTGACAGCCTCGACGGGTCGACCGACCTCGACCAGGGGATCGGCGACGGCACCACCGCCAACCTCGTGCCGACCGATGCCAACGGCATCACCTTCAGCCGCACGCCGGGGCAGGTGCTCAACGTCGTCTATCTCAACCGCAACGCGGTCGTCGGCGGGGGCTTCTTCCCGGCGGGCATCAACGGCACGATCAAGACCAGCGCCGCCAGCTGACGGCTCTTTTCAACGCGGTTTGAACCGCGTACACATACCAATATTCCCCGGGGGGCTGCGCCAGAGCAGCTGAGAGGTGGTTGAAACCACGACCCGTTTGAACCTGATCCCGTTAGCACGGGCGGAGGGAGGGAGCGGTGTCCACGCCCGGGTTCCGTTGTCGCTCGTCCGATTTTGAGGAGCGACACAATGGCCGACATACCTGCCCGCACCGAAATTGGCGTCACCACCGGAGCGATCCGTGGCTCGCGGAAAATCCATGTCCCCAGCGCCAACATCCCCGGCGCGGGCGTGGCGATGCGCGAGATCATGCTCGATCCGTCCGCGCTGGAGCCGCCCTTGCGCGTCTACGACACCTCCGGCCCGTACACCGACCCCCGCGCGCGGATCGACATCAACCAGGGGCTCCCGCAGCTCCGCCACGACTGGATCCTCGCGCGCGGCGACGTCGAATCCTATGACGCACGCGAAATCCGCCCCGAGGACAATGGCCTCACCGGCCCCGACCGCTCGGCGGGCGTCCCGCAATATCCCAACGTCATCAAGCGCCCGCTGCGTGCCAAGGCGGGCGCGAACGTCAGCCAGATGCATTACGCGCGCCGCGGAATCATCACCCCCGAGATGGAATATGTCGCGATCCGCGAGAATCTCGGCCGCGCAGCCGCCAAGGAGAAACTGATCCGCGACGGTGAATCGTTCGGCGCGAGCATCCCCGATTACGTCACCCCCGAATTCGTCCGCGACGAAATCGCGCGCGGTCGCGCGATCATCCCCAACAACGTCAACCACCCCGAATCCGAGCCGATGGCGATCGGCCGCAACTTCCTGGTCAAGATCAACGCCAACATCGGCAACTCGGCGGTCGCCTCGAACGTCGCGGCGGAAGTCGACAAGATGGTCTGGTCGATCCGCTGGGGCGCGGACACGGTGATGGACTTGTCGACCGGCCGCAACATCCACGACACGCGCGAATGGATCCTGCGCAACGCGCCCGTCCCGATCGGCACCGTGCCGATCTACCAGGCGCTCGAAAAGGTCGGCGGCGTCGCCGAGGACCTGACCTGGGAGATCTTCCGCGACACGCTGATCGAACAGGCCGAACAGGGCGTCGATTACTTCACGATCCACGCGGGCGTGCGGCTGGCGTACATCCCGATGACCGCCAAGCGCGTCACCGGGATCGTCTCGCGCGGCGGCTCGATCATGGCGAAATGGTGCCTCGCGCACCATAAGGAGAGCTTCCTCTACGAACGCTTCGATGAGATCACCGAGATCATGCAAGCGTATGACATCGCTTATTCGCTCGGGGATGGGCTCCGCCCCGGCTCGATCGCCGACGCCAACGACGAAGCGCAGTTCAGCGAGCTCTACACCTTGGGCGAGCTCACCCACCGCGCGTGGAAGAGCGACGTCCAGGTGATGATCGAAGGCCCCGGCCATGTGCCGATGCACAAGATCAAGGAAAACATGGAAAAGCAGCTCGAAGTGTGCGGCGAGGCGCCGTTCTACACGCTCGGGCCGCTCACCACCGATATCGCGCCGGGCTACGACCATATCACCAGCGGAATCGGTGCTGCGATGATCGGCTGGTACGGCACCGCGATGCTTTGCTACGTCACGCCCAAGGAGCATCTCGGCCTCCCCGACCGCGACGACGTCAAGGTCGGCGTGGTGACCTACAAGCTCGCCGCGCACGCCGCCGATCTCGCAAAGGGCCACCCGGCGGCCAAGATGCGCGACGACGCCCTGTCGCGCGCGCGCTTCGACTTCCGCTGGCGCGACCAGTTCAACCTGTCGCTCGACCCGGACACCGCCGAGCAGTACCACGACCAGACGCTCCCCGCGGAAGGCGCCAAGACCGCGCATTTCTGCTCGATGTGCGGGCCGAAATTCTGTTCGATGAAGATCACGCAGGAAGTGCGCGACTTCGCGGCGAAGCAGAACGGCCCGGCGGACGGCTTCCTCGCGGCGGGCGCGGGGCAGGCGGTCGACGCGGAGCGCGCGGCGTTCGCCAAGGGCACGACGCATGCCGATGCGGAGGCCGGAATGGCGGCAATGAGCGAGACGTTCCGGGAGAAGGGCGGGGAGATTTACCTGCCGGCGGAGTAAGCGCGCCCGTCCGTCGCCCCGGCCTTGTACAAGACTTCTGCGGGCTCCTGTGAAAGCAGGAGCCCGGGAGTCCCAGGCGCGATAGGCCGTTGCTCTGCGCAGCAACGCAAGGGTGGGCAGCGTCCGGCTCTGACGCTCCCGCGACAAGACCATTTGGCCTCATGGCAATCAAACCTTCCAAAAGCGCGACCGACACAAAGGAAGCGCCAATAACGGCATCGTTACACCCTTGAAACTATCCTTAGGAGGAACGAGGAAAATCGAGTAAGCTGCGCAAGAACAAGGAAAATCGCGGTGGATATAACGGCAAAGTCAGCCGCCCAGAAAGAGGGTGAGGCAGAAGTCGACACGTTCCGCCGGGAACTTGGCCCCTTTGTCGTGGCTGCTCAGAAGACCCGAATGCCGATGGTCTTTACGGATGTGGAGCCCGGCCACCCGGTCATCTTCGCAAATGACGCCTTCCTGAAGCTGACGGGCTATGCGCTGGAGGAAGTGCTCGCCAAAAGCTTTCAGTCCTTGCTCGCCGTGGGAGTCGACCCGGAAACGATGACGACCGTCGAATCGGCATTCCGCGGAGAGTGCGATCACGAGCCGGAGATACACTACAGGCGCAAGGACGGCAGCGAGTTCTGGGCGTCGATGTTCGTCAGCCCGGTTTGCGACGACGGCGGTACGGTCGTTCAGCATTTCGTGTCGCTGGTCGATCTAACGAACCACCGCCAAGACAACGCTCGGTGCAAGATGCTGATCGACGAGCTCAATCATCGGGTCAAGAACACCTTGTCGACGGTCCAGTCGATCGTCACTCAGGCGCTCCGCCGGCCGGCCGAACCCGCCGCGATCCGGGAAGCGATCGAGTCGCGCATCCTTGCCCTGTCGCGGTCGCACGACCTGCTGACCAACACCAATTGGGAGGGCGCTGGCCTTCACGAGCTGGTCGATACGGCCCTCCACCCGTTCAAGGTCGTCACGGGCCGCACCGAGCGGTTCACGATCGTCGGCGACAATGTGCATTTGTCGCCCAAGACCGCGCTCTCGGTCGCGATCGCCCTCCACGAGCTTGCCACCAACGCCGTCAAATACGGTGCCTTTTCGAACGATGCGGGCAAAATCGCGATCGACTGGACGATGTCTTCGACGGCGAAGGATCGGCTCGTGCTGCAATGGCGGGAGAGCGACGGACCCCCGGTGACGCCGCCGACGCACAAGGGGTTCGGATCATGGGTCATCGAGCGCGGCCTGACGCACGAGCTCGGCGGCGCGGTGACGCTCGACTATCTGCCCGCCGGCGTGACGTGCACGATCGAGATACCGGTTTCGACAGAGACGGAAGAATGACCGGCCTTCTCGCCGGTCGCAGGATCCTCGTGGTCGAGGACGAGATGCTCGTCCTGATGCAAATCGAGATGGCGCTGGAGGATCTCGGCTGTTCCGCGGTCTGCGCCGCAGCCAGCGTTGCCGAGGCCGCCGCAATCCTCGTTGGAGAAAGCTTCGATGCAGCAATGCTCGACGTCAACCTGGGGGGAGAGAAGAGTTACCCGGTCGCCGATATGCTGATCCGGCGCAGCATCCCGTTCGCGTTCTCGACCGGCTATGGTGATCTTGGAGATCGCACGGACCTGTACGATCGGCCGATGCTCCGGAAGCCCTATGCGCACGCGGATCTCGAGGCCGTGCTGGCAAAACTGATCGCCGACCAGCCTTCGCCGCCAGCGGCATTAGCACCGTCCCCCGCGTCTGCCGAACGAGGTCGCGTCGGTGACGGAGACCGGACAGAAGCGCTGTAACGCGGGGTAAGGGTCTGGTATCTTTCCGAATGCTCACAGTTCGGCGTATTGCCGTCATCCGTCCCGCATTTGCCTTGGCAATGACCGCCGCGCTGGTGGCGTCCGCTGGCGCTGCCGCGAACGATCCCGACAAAGGCATCGTATTCGATAGCGCATATGAGACCAGATCGGCTGAAAGCCTGTCGGGCCTGTTGGCGATGAAGCTCGCCAACCTTGCAGAAATCGATCCGGATCATCCGCTCGCCTCGAACCGTGCGACGCAGACTCTGAGCATGTTCGGACGCGAAGACCTCATCGCGTCGAGCAGCAAGAACTTCGCGGCAACGCACTGCGCAGCGCTGATGCCGATGGCCGATGTCCTCGATGAAATCGCGCGACGTGCGCGGCAGACATCGATCGTCATCGTCAACGAAAGTCACGAACGGTCGGAGGGGCGTGGATTCACGGCAATGCTGGCGGCGCGACTGCGACCGCTCGGGTATGATGCGCTCGCGCTGGAAGCACTGCAAAACGATCCGCCAACCACGCCGAAACAGTATCGCGCCCCGTTTGTCCGGCAGCCGAACCTTCCGTATTTCGACGATGACGATGGTTTCTACCTCGGCGAAGCGGCATTCGGCAGAATGGGCCGACGCGCCAAGGCGTTGGGCTACCGGCTCGTTTCCTACGAGGCCAATCCCAACGACGGGTTGCCGTCAGGCGCGACGCTTGCGCAACGAACCGCCGTACGAGAGGAGGAACAAGCCGCCAACCTGGCGGCGTTCCTGAAGGAGCACCCCGGCACGAAGCTTCTGGTCCATGTCGGATATCAACACGTACTTGAGGTTCCCCGCGCCGACGGTTCGAAGTGGATGGCGGCGCTCCTCAAGCAAAAGACGGGCATCGATCCGTTGACGATCAGCCAGACCGACTGTCGCGGCGGCGGCGAGGCAGACCGTCTCGCTGTCCTTCCGGCCGATCAGCCGCCCGGGTCGTTCGATCTGGTCGTCGACCACCCGCCGGCCCGCTTCGAGCGAGGGCGTCCCGTATGGCGCGAGAAGGCGGGAGACCGGCCGGTCAGCGTACCCGCCGCCTTGCGTCCGTCGGTCGGCTGGCGGGTGATCGAGGCCCGCCCGCTGGACGAGCCGGCCACGTCGGTTCCGATGGATCGTGTGGCGATCAGACCCAAGGAAGACGTCGCCCTGATGCTGCCGCCGGGGCGCTACCGGTTACGCGCCATCGACGTGACGTGGAGCAACCCCAAGGCCGTCAGATCCACCCGCTGAGGGAGCGGCAAACTACGGAACTTTCAGCCAAAAAGGCACCTCGTCCCCCAAAACGATCCGTTGCCGAAACGACTCTCCCGACGGGCCCGCCCATGCTATGCTCCGCCCAGTCCCGGGGGGAATCACCATGATGTTGGGTCTGTCGCTAGCAGCCTTCACCGCGCTCCACACCGCGATCAGCCTCGTCGCGATCGCCGCGGGACTGGTGTTCTTCGGCGCATTGACGACCGGACGCTGGTGGAAGACCGCCAACACCGTCTTCCTCGTCTTCACGATCCTGACCAGCGTGACCGGCTTCCTCTTTCCGCCCAAGCCGATCGGGCCGCCGTTCGTCTTCGGCGTCGTTTCGTTGCTGCTGCTAGCGGTCGCGGTCTATGCGTTGTACGGTCGGCAGCTGACCGGACGGTGGCAGTGGGCGTATCTCATCCCCGCGCTGCTCGCACAATGGCTCAACATGGTCGTGCTGGTGGTGCAGTCGTTCCAGAAAATACCGATATTACATGGTCTTGCGCCAACCGGCGGGGAGCCGTCGGTCCTCGCAGCGCAAGCACTGGTGGTGCTGCTCGTCGGCTATGCCGCATGGCGCGGGCTGCGGCTGCGACGCGCCTGACCAGCCCTGCCGCAGCGCCCGCGCGCGGCCGTCCTGTGCGACCTTGACGATCTTCGCGCGTCACGCGCGCGCCAGCCCCAACCAGCGCCGCGCACCTCCGATCCGTCGCAACACCAGCCGTTCCACCGCCAGCACCAGCAGCAAGGTCCCGCCGAACAGCGGCATATAGACCCCCAGCACCACGATCGCGGCGACCAGCACCGGCCCGAACCGCGGTCGCGTCAGCGGGATCGGCGCGCCGAGCAGCCCGACCGGCCGCCTGCGCCACCACAGCACCGCGCCCGACCCGGCAAGCAGCGCGAGCATCGCCGCGACCAGCGTCCCCGCGATCTGGTTGGCCAGCCCGAACAGCGCGCCTTCATGGACCGCGATGCCGTAGCCGATCAGCCGGTCGATCCAGTGCCGCTGCGCAAAGCCGCTCCGGCCAAGCACGCGCCCCGTCGCGCCGTCGACTTGCGCGTCCGAGCGCTGCGGCCGGTTCGCCGAGTCCGAACTCACCGACCACGCCCCCCCCGGCACCTTCGGCGGCGCGACCAGCACCGGCGCCGCGATCCCGAGCGGGCGCGCCGCCGCCACGACCCGCGACAGTGCGCCCGCCGGCAGCGGGGCAGGGGCACCCGCCTGCATCGGCATCCCGGCCATTCCGGCGTGCCCGGCGTGCGGGTCCGCGCTGGGCGGTGCGATCGGCCGCTTGCCCCCGATCGTCCAGTCGACCGGCCCCTTGCTCGTCCCCGTCAGCGCGCGGACCTCGACCAGATAGCTCCCCCAGCCCTTCGCCCACGGCAGTCCGGTCAGGACCAGCCCGAGCGCGAACACCGAGACCCACACCCCGGTCGTCGCATGCAGGTCGCGCCAGAACCGCCGCTTGCCGCCCCCGAGCCGTGGATACAGCACCCCGCCAAGCCCGCGCGCGCCCCGCGGCCACCACAGATACAGCCCGGTCAGCAGCATCGTCACCGCCCAGCACGCGGCGATCTCGACGATATAGCTGCCGATGGTCCCCGCCAGCAGCGTCCCGTGCAACCGCGACAGCAGCGGGAACAGCCGCGCATCCTCACGCACGACCTGAAGCACCCGCAGCGTCGCCGGATCGACATAGACCCGGCTGTCCACGCCCGCGCGCCCGACGATGACGCGCACCGCATGACCCGGCGCGTCGGGCAGCACGTACTTGCGCAACGCCGACCCCGGCATCGCGCGCAGCGCCGCGGCGACCTGCGCGTCCGGCGACTGTGCGGGTGCCAAGGTCGCCAGATGGTCGAACCGCTGGTCGATCCACGCCTCCACCTGCGGCCGCCACAGATAGAGCGATCCCGTGAGCGACAGCCACAGCACGAACGGGATGCACACCATCCCGGCATAGAAATGCCAGCGCCAGACGCTGTTGTACCACCGGGTTCCGGATGCCTGGACGCTCATAGCCGTGCCGTCACTTCCGCGCTGATCGTGCGCTGGGGGAAGGGGTGGAAGAGGAAATATCGGGCGTTGTTGAGGTTATCCACGCCGACCGCAAAGGCATAGCGCGGCGTTACCTCGAACCGTGCGCGGGCATCGATCACGAAGTAGCGGTAGAAGCCCATATAGGTGTTCCCGACCGTGTCGCTGTTGTCGAGCGTCGCATAATTGCGGCTGGCGTAGCGCGCCGCGGTGGTCAGCGCGACGCGCGTCGTGGGCCGCCACGTCGCCACCGCGCTCGCCTTCCAGCGTGGGACCGACGGAAGCAACTTGCCGACCGCGGCGGGGAAGGCGCGGTTCGCGCGCGTCGTCGCCTCGGTATAGGTAACGCTTCCCGACAGGTCGACGCCGCGCACCGGAAAGTCGGACCGCGTCCCCGCCAGCTCGACCCCGCGCGCACGAGTCCGGTCGACGTTCTGGACATAGGTATAGGCCACCGCCGACCCCGCCACCAACGGCGCGGACTGCGAGATCAACGCATCCTCGATCGATTCATTGAACAGCGCCAGCCGGACCTCGCCCCCCGCATCGCGCCGCTCCATCGCAAGTTCCTCGGACAGCGCACGCTCCGGGCGGAGCGTCGGATCGGGCACGGTCACCACCGCCCCCGTCGTCACCGCCTGGTAGAGTTCGCCGACCGTCGGGAAGCGATACGCCTTGCCGAACGACGCACGCACCGTCCAATGCTGCGCCGGGACAAAAGCGAGCGACGCCTTGGGCGAGAAGCCCGTCGCGGTGCGGACCGGCTGGGCAACCGACAGCGCAGGCGTGCTCGAGAAATTGAACCCGTCATACGCACGCCAGTCCTCATAGCGCCCACCCACCGTCAGCGTCAGCGGATCGGCGATCCGCACCGCATCCTGCGCCCACACCGCAGCGGTCCGTGTCTTCCCCCGCGACGCCTGGTTGAGCGCGCCCTGCGGCCCGGCGATCCAGTCGGTGGTGGCATAGCGGTTGCTGTTCACGGTGTAGCGATCCCAATGCACCCCGGCGCTAAGGGTATGCGTCGCCGCAGCATCGGAGCGCCACGCGCCTTTGGCGTCGAACGTTTCCCACCCCGTGCCATCCAGCCGCGTGATACTGCCCGCTCCCCCGTCGAACGCCGCGGGGAGCACCCCGGTGGGGCTCCGCTGCGTATCCTTGGCGAAGTCGTACAGCGTCCCGATCACCTGCCAGTCGAACCGCCCGTCCTTTCCGGTCGCGGACAGCGCGTGCGACCAGTGGCGCTGGTCATAGCGATAGACGCCGCTCGAGAACGCGCCGGTATAGACGGGTGTACCGCCCCCGGTCACGCTGAGGTAGGTCTCCGCGGTCGAGTCGGTATCGTTGCGGAACAGCCCGCCGACATAACTCAGGCGCAGTGCGGGCGAGACGTCGAACGCCGCCTTGAGCTTGATGTTGTCCTGCGCCTGCTGCTCGATCCCGCCGCTCCCGAGCACGCGGATCGCGGCGCCGGTGCGGTTGCGGTCTGCGACCCCGCCGGTCGTCCCCGCCGGGTTGGTGGCCGCGGTGACATAGCTCGTTGGCTGGCTTCGGCTGTCGGTATGCGTCACGCTGCCGAACAGCGACAGCCGTCCGAACCGGTCCCCCAGCGTCGCCGCGATCTGCCGTGCGGGGAGCGTCGCCTTGGCGCCGTACAGGTCGAACGTCTGGAGGCTGGTGCCCGCGCTCAGCGTCCCCTCGAGCCGGTCGGGCAGGCGCGTCGTAATGTTGACGACCGCGCCGATCGAGTTTCCCGCATAGGCCGCCGAGAACGGACCGTAGAGCACGTCGATCCGCGCGATCTCCTCGGGGCTGACCATCCCCCAGCGCGGGCTGGCGGAGGTGTTGTTGTTCCCGATCAGCGCCGACAGCAACGCGCCATCGGCATATATCAGGCTCCGCGCGCTCGACCCGAGCCCCGAGGTGCGCGTTGCAAGCGGGGCCTGCGTGTCGCCGATATGGCGTTTGCGGACCACGAGGCTGGGGAGGTATTTGAGCGTATCCTCCACGTTGACCGCGTTGATCGTCGTCGCGATCTCGGCGGCGGTGACGCTCGCATGGCTATTGGGGGCGGCTTCGATGGTTCGGGTCTGGCGCTCCGCTATGACGAGAATGTCGTCGGTACGGCGCGCGTCGAGGGCTGCGACAGGGGCGGGTGCGGTGCTGGCCAGCACGGCCAGCCCCGACACGGCACCGCGCAGGCGAATGCGGTCGATCATGGAATTCCTGTTCGATAACGGCCTTGGCCGTTCACACGGGGGCACGCCGTCGGGCGTGCGATCGGTCTTTCAGGGTCGCGTGCGCGAGACCGTCCGGTCCGCCGCGATGCGGCGGCACGGATCAGGCCATGGCAAGGCTCGGGGAACCGAGCGCGCGGACACCGTCAGGCGTGTGCGGGTGGTCCGCGCAGGGGTGGGCGCAGGAAGGGACGCGGGCGGATCGGCGCGTCCGGTCGCTGGAACAGCGCAGCCGCGACAACGGAAACAAAGGCGATCGCCAGCAGGATGATATCGGCGCCGCCGAGACTCGGCGCGGTCAGCCCGGCGAAGGCGCAGGGTGCTTCGGGCTTGGCCGGAATCTGGTGCCCGCCATCGCCACGCCCCGGCATTGCGTGATCCGGCATCGCGTGATCCGGCATCGCATGATGCTGCATCCCGGGCATCATCCCGGCGGCGGCAGGCGCAGTCGTGGTATCGGAGGGCTGCGCCATGCCGGAGCACAACACCAGTTCGATGCCGTTTGCGGTCGCCATCGGCATGAACCCTGCGGGAACGATCGCGCGCATCAGCAACGCACAGACGATCACCGCCCAGACCAGCGCCATGTTGCTTTGCAGAAAGGGCCGAAGGGCAGCCATTGCGGCGTGGTAGCGGCGCGCGCGTGCGCTGTCACTTGGACAAACCGTCACCCCCCGCTTGCGACCGATCCGGCACTGGCGCGTTTCGACTGGATGACCGATTTTACCCTACCGCTCGATGGTGGCTGCTTCTGCGGCAAGATCCGCTACCGGATCGACCAGCCACCGCTGTTCACGATGGCGTGCCACTGCAGCGATTGCCAGCAGATGACCGCATCCGCCTTTTCGCTGGGCCTGGCGATACCCAAGGCGGGGTTCAGCCTGCTGTCCGACGTTGCCCCGCGCACGATTGACAAGACCGCGGATTCGGAGGCGACCTCGACGCGCTATCTTTGCCCCGATTGCGCCGGATGGACACATACGACGACGACAGGCTCGCCCGACAGCGTGATCGTGCGGCCGAGTTCGCTCGACGACGCGGCGTGGGTCCGCCCGATCGCAGAGATCTTTACGCGATCCGCGTTGCCGTGGGCACGGCTTGCGACGGCGTTCAGCTATGAAACCGAGTTCACCGACCCATCGCCGATCGTCGCTGCATTCGAAGCGAGCGACATCCGACCGTCCTGAACGCCCGTCCTGAACGATTGGGTTCGCGGCACTGATCGGACCCCGGAAAACGAAAAAAGGCGCGCCCATCGCTGGGCGCGCCTCTCTCGAACGGTAGGGGGTGCGCTTACTTGAAGCGAACGCCGATGCCGCCCATGATGCGGTGACGCGAGGTGTTGTCGTTATACTGCGAGAACACATACTGCGCGTTGACGTAGACCGGCAGACGACCCTCGGTGACCGTATACTCGGCACCGCCGCCGACCTGATAGCCGGTCGTGTTGACATGGTCGTAGAACGAGGTCTGCGTGGGCGTGTTGGCATCGAACCGCTTGCGCTGCTCGTTGGTGACGTAACCGCCCTTGGCGAAGACCATCGCACGCGGCGTGACCAGATAGCCTGCGCGGACGCCGACGCCGAATTCCTCGAACGACTTGTGGCAAACCGAACCGCCGTTGGCTGCGCCGCAATTCTCGGTCCAGTCGTTTGCACGCCAGTAGGTCGCTTCCGGACCGACGACGATACGGTCGGCGATCACGCCGTCGAAACCGATCGATGCACCGTAGCCGAACTTGTCGTTATGACGACCCTGCGACTGGAAACGATCGCCGCCGAGGTTACCTTCGAGGCGGAAACCGCGGAACGAGGTGTTGCTCGTGCCTTCGCTGGCGGCGGTGGTGGTGACTTCCTGAGCCGATGCTGCACCCGTGGTGAGTGCTGCGACAGCGGCTGCAACCATCAAAATTTTACGCATGTGTGTTCTCCATTGACGACGCCCAAACACGCGACGGATCGAAGTGATCCTTTGGTATGAGGCGTTTCCCGGAACCTGTTGCATCGCAGCAACACTTCATGGCGGCGGTGTCGGGCAGAGCACGGCGCGAAGGGCCATCCGCGGGGCATCCCGCGTAGCATGTTGACTCGCTCGCATGATCCGCGCGATACGGAACATAAGATGAACAAATATGACCGAGTCGATCGCCTCGCTGCGCCATTTGAAGCGCCAGATCGCCGCCATAGAGCAGCGCGAGGGGCTGTGCGATTCCGCGGTCGATACGGTTCGCGTGGGAACGGGACATGACGGAATCGATCAGGCGATCGGCGGCGGACTGGCCCGCGGCCGGTTGCATGAGGTGTTCGCGCACGACGCTGCGGATGCAGGGTGCGCGGCGGGGTTCGTCGGGATGCTCGCGGTCCGGCTGGGGGGGTCGCTCGTCTGGTTGCGCGAGGATGCAGCCGAAAAGCAGGGCGTCCTTCACGTGGGTGGCCTGGTCGAACTCGGGATCGACCCATCGCACCTGATCCTGGGCGTGTTGCCCGATCCGCTCGCGGTGCTCCGCGCGGCGGCGGATGTGGTGCGGTGTCCGGCGGTTGGGGTGGCGGTCATCGAAATGCGCCGCAACCCGGCCATGCTCGATCTGACCGCGGGGCGCAGGCTTGCGCTGGCGGCGGAAAGTTCCGGCGTCACGGTGCTGCTGCTGCGGATCGATGCGCAGCCTTCGCCCAGTGCGGCGGATACGCGCTGGTCCGCCAGCGCCGCGGCGTCCGCGCCGCTCGAGGCGAACGCGCCGGGGTATCCGGTGCTCGATGTAACGCTTTTGCGCCAGCGTGGTCGTCCCGGCGACGGGCGCTGGCTGGTGGAGTGGGACCGTGACCAAGCAAGCTTCCGCGCAGCGGGTGCGCCGCGTCGATCCGACCATGACGGCGCCCGAGACCCTCGCCGAGACTCTGGCATCATCGCCGCCACAGTCCGCCCGGCGGCATCTGGCACTGTGGTTTCCCTTCCTGTCGAGCGACCGGCAATGCCGCACCCGGGGTTCCGCCGCGTCGGCTGACACTATGGTCGATCCGGGGGTCGATCCGGGGGTCGATACAGGGGCCGACGCACCGTTCGTCTTCGTCGAAAAGCAGCGCGGCGCGATGCGGATCACCGCAGTCGATCCGCGCGCGCACGCGCTTGGCCTGTCGCCGGGGATGGCGCTGGCGGACGCACGGGCGATCCTGCCCGATCTTGCGGCGCACGATGCCGCCCCCGCCGCCGACCAGGACTGGATCGAGCGGATCGCGGATCTGTGCGAACGCTACACCCCGATGGTGGCGCTCGACGAAGCCGACGGCATCACGCTCGACATCACCGGCTGCGCGCATCTGTTCGGTGGTGAGGACGGCCTGGTCGCCGATCTCGAGCAGCGCCTCGCCAGCTGGGGCGCCCAACTTCGCCATGCGGTCGCGGGCAGCCCCGATGGCGCGCAGGCGCTCGCGCGGTTCCAGACGATGCCTGCCGCGAGCGAGACGGCAGCGCTGCGCAGGCTCGATGTCGCGGCGCTGCGGTTGCCCGACGAAACGCTGGTCGCGCTCCGTCGCGCGGGATTGAAGACGCTCGGCGATCTCGCGGGACGTCCCTCCGCGCCGATCGCCGCGCGTTTTGGCGAGGAAACCACCGAGACGCTCGCACGGCTGCTCGGCGATCTCGATAGCCGGATCCAGCCGCGCCGTCGCTTGCCTGCGATGTTCTTTGAACGCCGCTTTGCCGAACCGATCGCGCGGACCGAACACGTGCTCGACGTGATCGACGATCTCGCGACGGAGGCGTCGCAGGCGCTGGCGGAGCGCCACAAGGGCGGGCGGCGTTTTGCGGTGCGGTTGTTCCGCAGCGACGGGCAGGTGCGCGATCTTGCAATCGAGACCGGGCTCCCCGCGCGCGACCCGCCGACGCTGCTGCGTCTGTTCCGCGAACGGATCGACGCGCTCGCCGATCCGCTCGACCCCGGCTTCGGGTTCGACATGCTGCGCTTCGTCGTGCCGCGGATCGAGCCGCTCGCGCCGACGCAATTGCAGCTCGAGGGTGGTGCGATCGGCGACGATGCGATGGCGGCGCTGGTCGATCGGCTCAGCACGCGGGTCGGGCGGACCCGGATCCGGCGCTTCGTCGCGCGCGACAGCCATATTCCCGAACAGGGCGTGCTCAGCATCCCCGCGCTCGACGCGCCGGCCGCGCCCGTGCCCGCATGGCAACCGCTCGACCCGGGCGAGCCGCCGCTGCGCCCGATTCATCTGTTCGATCCGCCGCAGCGGATCGAGGTGATGGCCGAAGTCCCCGACGGCCCGCCGCACCGCTTCCGCTGGCGGCGGACGCTGCACGACGTGACGCGCTTCGAAGGCCCCGAGCGGATCGCCGCCGAATGGTGGAAGCGGATCGATGCCGCCGGGCTGACGCGCGATTATTACCGCGTTGAGGACACGCGCGGACGGCGCTTCTGGATCTTCCGCCACGGCCTGTACAATCGCGAGAAGCCCGATCCCGACTGGTATGTCCACGGCCTGTTCGCATGACCGGTTTTGCCGAACTGGTCGCGGCGAGCAATTATTCGTTCCTGCGCGGTGCCGCGCATCCGCATGAAATGGTTGCCGAAGCGCTCAGGCTCGGGCTCGACGGGATCGGTCTGGCCGATCGCAATACGGTTGCGGGCGTCGTCCGTGCGCATGTCGCGCTCGAATCGGCGGTCAAGGAAGCGGCGGCGGCGGGGCTGCCCGATTTGCCGTTCCGGCTGGTCGTCGGCGCGCGGCTGGTGTTTTCGGACGATACGCCCGACATCGTCGCCTATCCGGCGACGCGGTTCGGCTGGGGGCGGCTGACGCGGCTGCTGACGCTGGGTAATTTGCGCGCCGAAAAGGGCGATTGCGAGCTGCATTTCGCCGATTTGCTCGATCATCACGAAGACTTGCTGCTGATCGTGCTCGGTAAGGAGCAGGATCTGGGCGTTCTGCAAACGCTCCGCGCCGCGTGCGGGGATCGGGTGTGGCTCGGCGTGACGATGCTGCGGCAGGGGCGCGACCGGCGGATGCTCGCGCGGATGCAAGCGGTCGCGCAGGCGGCACATGTCCCGCTGCTCGCGACCAACGACGCGCTCTATGCTGGGCCGGCGCAACGCCCGTTGCACGACGTGCTGACCTGCATCCTCCACGGCACGACGATCACCACCGCCGGGCGCATTCTCGCCGCCAATGCCGAACGGCATCTCAAACCCGCCGACGAGATGGTACGGCTGTTCCGCGATTGCACCGATGCGGTCGCGCAGAGCCGCGTGATCCTAGACCGGATCACCTTCACGCTGCGCGATCTCAGCTACGAATATCCGCACGAACCGATCCCCTACGGCTGGGAACCGCAGGACTGGCTCGAGCATATCGTGCTCGAGGCGGCGCACCAGCGCTACGGCAAAACGCTGTCCCCCAAGGTCGAGGCGCTGCTCGCGGAGGAATTCCGCCTGATCCGGTCGCAGAAATACGCCTTCTACTTCCTCACCGTCCACGATCTCGTCCGCTTCGCGCGCGCGCAGACCCCGCCGATCCTGTGCCAGGGGCGCGGGTCGGCGGCGAATTCGATCGTGTGCTTTCTGCTCGGGGTCACCTCGGTCGATCCGGTCCAGCACGACCTGCTGTTCTCGCGCTTCGTGTCCGAGGAACGCAGCGAGCCGCCCGATATCGACGTGGATTTCGAACACGAGCGCCGCGAGGAGGTGATGCAGTACGTCTATCGCCGCTACGGCCGCCACCGCGCCGGGATCGCCGCGACCGTCATCCATTATCGCCCGCGCAGCGCGGTGCGCGAGGTGGGGAAGGTGCTCGGCTTTACCGAGGACGTCACCGCGCGGCTCGGCAGCACCGTCTGGGGCAGTTTCGCGAGCAAGCTCGAGGACCGGCGCTATGCCGATGCCGGGCTCGACCCTACCAACCCCGCGATCGCGCGATTGAAGGGGCTGGTCGAACAGATCCTCGAATTCCCGCGGCATCTGTCGCAGCATGTCGGCGGGTTCGTGCTGACGCAGGACCGGCTCGACGAGACCGTCCCGATCCACAATGGCGCGATGCCCGACCGGACCTTCATCGAATGGGACAAGGACGATATCGACGCGCTCGGGCTGATGAAGGTCGACGTGCTCGCGCTCGGCATGCTGACGTGCATCCGCAAGAGCTTCGACCTGATGCGCCGGCACGGGCTCGGCGATCACGACCTCGAGGTCGACATCGCGGCGGATGATCCCGCGGTCTATGACATGCTGTGCAAGGGCGACAGCATCGGGGTGTTCCAGGTCGAAAGCCGCGCGCAGATCAACATGCTGCCCCGGCTCAAGCCGCGCTGCCTCTATGATCTGACCGTGCAGGTCGCGATCGTCCGGCCCGGGCCGATCCAGGGCGAGATGGTCCACCCCTATCTGCGCCGCCGCAGCGGGATCGAGACGGTCGACTATCCCTCGCCTGCACCGCCGCACAATCCCAACGAACTCAAGGACCTGCTCGGCAAGACCTTCGGCGTGCCCTTGTTCCAGGAACAGGCGATGAAGCTCGCGATCGTCGCGGCGGCATTCACCCCGGTCGAAGCGAACAAGCTCCGCCGCGCGATGGCAACCTTTCGCCATACCGGCGGGATGGACGACTTCCGCGTCAAGATGGTCGAGGGGATGGCGGCACGCGGTTATGATCGCGACTTCGCCGAACGCTGTTTCCAGCAGATCGAGGGGTTCGGCAGCTACGGCTTCCCCGAAAGCCATGCGCTGTCGTTCGCGCGGCTCGTCTACGTGTCGTCGTGGATCAAATGCCACCAGCCCGCGGTGTTCGCCTGCGCGCTGCTCAATGCGCAGCCGATGGGCTTCTATGCCCCCGCACAGATCGTCCGCGATGCGCGCGAGCATGGGATCGCGGTCCATCCGGTCGACATCAACGCGAGCGACTGGGACAACAGCCTCGAACCCGATGCGGCGGGCGTGCTCGGGCTGCGGCTCGGGTTCCGCCAGATGGACGGGTTCCGCCGTGCCTGGGCAGACGCGCTGGTCGCGGCGCGCGCGCGCGGGCCGTTCGCCTCGGTCGAGACGCTCGCCAGGCGCGCGGCGCTCCCGCAACGCGCGCTCAGGCTGCTCGCGGACGTCGATGCGTTCGGGTCGATCGCGCTCGATCGGCGGCAGGCCTTGTGGGAAGTCCGCCGCACCCCCGATGCAGCACTGCCGCTGTTCGCTGCCGCCAGCGCGCGCGAACTGGGGGAGGAGCCCGACATGGCGCTCCCGCTAATGAGCGCGGCCGAGCAGGTGGTGGTCGATTACAAGACGCTGCGGCTGTCGCTCAAGGATCATCCGATGAGCTTCCTGCGCGCGACGCTCACCGACGAAGGGATCAGCAGTTGCGCGCGCACCAGCGCGGTCAAGGCCGGGTCGCGCGTGCGGACCGCAGGGATCGTACTGATCCGGCAACGCCCGGGGAACGGCAATGCGATCTTCGTCACGATCGAGGACGAGACCGGCGTGACCAATGTCGTGATCTGGGCACGACTGTTCGAGACGGTCCGCGCGCAGGTGATGGGATCGCGGCTGATGCTGATCGAGGGCGAAGTCCAGCGTAGTCCCGAAGGCGTTGTCCACCTGATGGCGAACCGAGTGCATGACCGCAGCGCGCTGCTCGATACGCTGGGGGAAGACACCGCGGTCCGCGTCCCGCTCGCGCGCGCGGACGAAATGGTCCGTCCGGTCCCGCCGCGGCATCCGCGTGATGCGCGGATCGTCCCCAAATCCCGCGATTTCCACTGATCCCGCAAGCATAAAAAAAGGGCCGGTGCGTTGCCGCACCGGCCTAAGGTTGTCCGCAGGAGGAACATAGTGGGGCCAACCGGGTCACCGACCCGGCGGCCAATCTCGTCAATAATTGTACGCGCGCTCGCCGTGCTCGGTGATGTCGAGCCCGTTGTGCTCGACCTCTTCGGTCGGACGCAGGCCGATCGTGTACTTAAGCGCAAGGAACAGCACGGCGGAGACCCCGCCAGACCACACCAAAGTGATCCCGACCGCGGTCAGCTGCTTCATCATCTGCGCCGACATGCTGTAGTCGGCCGCCGCAACCGCGACCGCGGGGAACTTGGTGTAATCGAAATAGCCCTGGCCGCCGAGCGACGGTGCGGCGACGATCGCGGTGGCCAGCGCCCCGACGATCCCGCCGACGCAGTGGACCCCGAACACGTCGAGCGAGTCGTCATACTTCAGCCACGCCTTCACATAGGTGACGAAGATGAAGCAGATCGGCGACACGATGAGGCCGAGGACGATCGAGGTCATCGGTGCAGCGAACCCGGAAGCCGGGGTGATCGCCACGAGCCCCGCAACCGCGCCCGTCACCGCGCCGAGCAGCGACGGCTTCTTGTGGACGATCTGGTCGATCACTGCCCAGGAGACGGCAGCGGCGGCGGTGGCGACGAAGGTGTTGATGAACGCGACCGCGGTCACGCCGTTCGCCTCGAGGTTGGACCCAGCGTTGAAGCCGAACCAGCCGACCCACAGCAGGCTGGCGCCGATCATCGTCATCGTCAGCGAGTGCGGCGGCATCGGTTCACGACCGAAGCCAAGCCGCGGACCGATCACGAGGCAGCCGACCAGCCCGGCGATGCCGGCGTTGATGTGGACCACGGTGCCGCCCGCAAAGTCGAGCGCGCCGAGGTTGAACAGCCAGCCACCATCGGTCGGCGCATCGGGGAGGAAGTCCGGGCCAGCCCAGTACCAGACCATGTGCGCGATCGGGAAATAGACCAGCGTCAGCCACGCTACGACGAAGATGATCAGCGGGGTGAACTTCACCCGCTCGGCGAACGCCCCGACGATCAGCGCGGGCGTGATGCACGCGAAGGTCATCTGGAAGCAGACATAGGCCAGTTCGGGAATGTAGACGTTGTTCGAGAAGGTCGCGGCCAGCGTGGTGCCGTCAACGCCCTTGAGGAACGCCTTGGAAAGACCGCCGAAGAAGTGGTTCTCGCCGCCCGACGTGAACGCGATCGAATAGCCGTAGGAGACCCACAGCAGCGCCGCGACGCAGACGATCATCATCACCTGCATCAGCACCGACAGCATGTTCTTGGTGCGCACCAGGCCGCCGTAGAACAGCGCGAGGCCGGGCACCGACATCATCAGCACGAGGGCCGCCGAGATCAGCATCCAGCTGGTGTCGCCCTTGTTGACCATCGTCGCCATCTGCGCAGCATCGGGGGCTTTGATCGGGCCGGCCGCAGCCTGTGCCCAGGCGGGCAGTGCCGCGAAGACGCTAGCCCCCGCCAGAACCGCCAAACCCGTCTTGATTCCTGGCTTCATCTCTACCCCCTTCACAGCGCGGTCTCGTCGGTTTCGCCGGTGCGGATCCGAACCGCTTGTCCGACATCGAGCACGAAAATCTTGCCGTCACCGATCGCGCCGGTGTTGGCGGACGCCTGGATCGCCTCGACCACGCGCGACGCGATATCGCTGCCGCAGACGACCTCGACCTTGATCTTGGGGACCATGTTGGTGCTGTATTCGGCACCGCGGTAGATTTCGGTCTGGCCTTTCTGGCGACCGAAACCCTTGACCTCGGTGACGGTCATGCCCGCCACGCCGATCTCGGTCAGCGCCTCGCGCACGTCGTCGAGCTTGAACGGCTTGATGATGCCTATGACGAGCTTCATGCGCGAACCCCCCTGTTTATTGGTCCTGGGGTTCTGCTGTGCAATCGACGTGCCAAATCGTTAACGACGCGATTTCGCGGTTGCGGCGTGACGATAGGGTTACGATTGAGTAAATTTTATGTGCACGTGCGAACGGATGCCTGAAAATGAGGCAGGTTGGGGTTTGAGGGAGGCTATGATTTCTAGTGCAGTCGAGAACCATGTGTGCGGCGGTGCGTCACGAAGCCTCCCACGCCGGGCGCGCTGCACGGCCCCACCCCAACCCCTCCCCTAAAGGGGAGGGGCTTGCCCGTGCTTCTTATCTCTTCTTGCCCCTCCCCTTCAGGGGAGGGGTAGGGGGTGGGGGGAGCCTCGCAGAGCACCCCGCAAAAGGCGTACGCACGGTACCAAACGCAGACGCAACAACCTCACCCCGCGTCCGCCCCCAAAATCTCCCGCGCGACCTCGAAATCCTCATCATCCACCATCACCCGGACCGGAATCAGATACTGGCTCCCGTCCGCGATGCTCGCATTCCCGTCGAGCGCAATCGCCATGATCCCCTCGGATTCCAACCGTCCGATCACGATATACGCCTCGTTGCGCCCGAAGCGCCCGACTTCGACCAGGCTCATGCCGTCATTCCTTCCCCGGGGTGAAGTCGCGCAGATCCGCGACCGTCTTCGCATCCAGCTTGCCGATCAGCGCGACGACGAGGTCGACCATCCGGTCGAAATCCGCCCGATCGATGATCCCGTTATGCGCATGCGTATAGCGCGCGGGGACGACGAGGTTGACCGTCGGCACGCCGCCGTTCGTCGCCTGGATCGCCGCGCTGTCGTCGCCGTAACCCTGCACGAGATCATGCTGGAGCGGAATACGCGCGCCTTGCGCGGTCTGGTCGACCAGCCGGACGAACTTGCGGTTGGGCAGGGTGCTCGAATCATACAGGAAGATCCCCGGCCCACCGCCGAGCACCGCCTGCGTCTCCTCCGGGTTGCGCCCCGGGCTGTCGCCCGTGATGCCGCCTTCGATCGCGATGCCGACATCAGGCTTGATCAGGTCCGCCGACGTCCGCGCGCCGCGCAGGCCCACTTCCTCCTGCACGGTCGCGACGACGAACAACTGGTTGGGGTGGCCGGTGCTGCGAAGCCGCCGCAGCGCCTCGATGATCACCGCGAGCCCGACGCGGTCGTCCCACGCCTTGCCGAGATAGCGATCGCCCTTGCCCATCACCGTGAAGGGCGAATCCGGCACGACCGGATCCCCCGGCGACAGCCCGAGCGACGCCACCTCCGCCGGGGTCTTCGCGCCGACATCGAGAAAGAGCGTGTCGCGCGGATAGACCTTGCTGCGTTCGTCGGCGGGGACGACATGAATATCGCGGATCCCGGTGACCGCATGGACCGGCCCCTTCTTGCCGATGATGATCCAGCGCTGGTCGGGGAGCGCCTGGTCAAGCCAGCCGCCGAGCATCTGCATTGACAGATAGCCGGTCGGCGTCACGCGCCGCACCACCCCGCCAAGCTCGTCCATATGCGCGTCGAGCATCACCTTGGGCCCGCTCGACCCGTGCTGTGCGATCACCGAGCCGACGCCGTCATAGCTGACCTTGTCCGCCAGCGGCTTGAGTTCGCGCACCATGACCGCGCGAACCGCCTCCTCGAACCCGGGCGGGCCGGGTGCATCGGCCAGCTCGCCGAGCAAACGTTGCGTGCGGTCGCCCGATTGTGCCGCAACCGGACTGACGACAACCGCCATGGCCATGAAAACAGGCAGGAATTTCTTCATCAAACACACCCTCTGATCCAGCCGCATGGTTACAGGCGGTGGATCCCGACGCAAGCGATCAGACGGCGCGAGGGATGCTTGCACGACCCGGTGCGCAGTCGAGCGCGGCACGATCCCACCCCGCAAGATCGGCGGCGGCATCATAGGTCGACTGGCAGAAAGCGAGCAGCGCCGCATCCGGATCGGGCGCGGTACGGACCGCGTCATAAGGGAGCAGGAACTCGCCCAGCCCCGCGTTCCATTCCGCCGCTGACGGACTGACCTTCGCTTCGGCATATTGATCGGGTGCGGGATAGGCGTAGGCGTAGAAGGCGGCATGCGGATAGGCATCGCTGCCCGGCCAGAAGCCGACGCTCGCTTCCTCATGGCTGTAGGCATCGCGCGTCACCGCATCGGGGAGGCCGGGGAAGCCGCCGGGGTGGGTCGGTGCATCGCGACCCGAAAAACGCGTGACCGCCAGATCGAAGCTGCCCCAGAAAAAGTGCACCGGGCTCGCCTTGCCGGTAAAACCGGTGCGAAACTGACCGAAAATGCGCGAAACCTGGATCAGAACGCGCCAGAACGCGCGCACGGCGTCTGCATTATAGGGCCTTTCGGCGTCATCCTGCGCGAAGGGAGGCACGTCGGCCATCTCGCTCGGCGTGCCATCGAAGGTTGCGGGGATGTCGAGCTCGGTCAGGCAGGCGACCACCGTCTTGTGAAAATCCGCGATGCTGCCGGCGCGAAGCTCGATCCCGCGGCTGCGCCCGTCGCTGGTCATGAAGATCAGCCGGTCGTGGAGCAGGTCGAACTCGATCTCGAGAATCCGTTCGCCGACAGGGATCGCCGAGGTCGTAAGCCCCCGCACGGAAACATAAAACGGCACATGCCAGCTATGGTTGAGCCACGGCGTCAGCGCGAGCCGGACCTTGCCGATGATCTGCGTGCGAAGCTGAAGCCCGATCGCGGTCTCGCGCCATGCGGTCCAGTCGAGTTCGGGCCAGGGGGACACTGTCGGCATCGTCATCATCCTACCCCGGCGTCACCCCGGCCAGCGCCGGGGTGACGGAAAAACCGCCCGTTGTCCGTTACATCGCCGTCCCGCCAACGGTCAGTCCGCCAACCAGCAAGGTCGGCTGCCCGACGCCGGCCGGCACGCTCTGCCCGCCCTTGCCGCACATGCCGATCCCTTCGTCGAGCGCGAAATCGTTACCGATGCCCTCGACCTTGGTCAGGCACGACGGCCCGTCGCCGATCAGCGTCGCGCCCTTGATCGGCGCGCCGATCTTCCCGTTTTCAATGCGATACGCCTCGGTGCACGAAAAAACGAACTTGCCCGACACGATGTCGACCTGCCCGCCGCCGAACGCCTTGGCGAAGATGCCCGACTTGACCCGGCTGAGCAGCTCGGCGGGATCGTCATTCCCGCCGCGCATGAAGGTGTTGGTCATCCGCGGCATCGGTGCATGCGCAAAGCTCTCGCGACGCCCGTTGCCGGTCGGCGCGACCCCCATCAACCGCGCGTTGAGCCGGTCCTGGATATAGCCCTTGAGAATCCCGTCCTCAATCAGCACGTTCTCCTGCGTCGGCGTGCCCTCGTCGTCGATCGACAGCGACCCGCGGCGATCCGCGATCGACCCGTCGTCGACCACCGTCACGCCAGGCGCCGCGACGCGCTCGCCGATCCGCCCCGAGAAGGCGCTGGTGCCCTTGCGGTTGAAATCGCCCTCGAGCCCGTGGCCGATCGCCTCATGCAGCAAGATCCCCGGCCAGCCCGGCCCGAGCAGCACGGTCATTTCACCCGCGGGCGCGGCGACCGAGTCAAGATTCACAACGGCTTGCGCCAGCGCCTCGTCGATCGCGCGGTTCCACGTCGCGGGCTCCATCAGGTCGGTGTAGAGATAGCGCCCGCCGATCCCGAAGCTGCCGGTCTCGCGGCGGCCATTCTGTTCGACCACGATCGACACGTTGAGCCGCACCAGCGGCCGGATGTCGGTCGCCATGAAGCCATCGGCGCGAACGATCTCGACCACGTTCCAATTGCCCATCAGCGACACCGACACCTGCGCCACGCGTGGATCGCGCGCGCGGGCGGCGGCGTCGATCGTCTGGCACAGATTCACCTTGTCGGCGAAGGGGATGAGGTCGAGCGGATCGGCGTCGGTATAGAGATGCCGGTTGGTCGCGCGCGGCGGCGCGGCCTTCGGGCTGGCCGACGGATCGATCAGCGCCATCGTCTCGGACGCGCGCTTGATCGCGGCGGCGCTCAGCTCGTTCGCGTGCGCGAAGGCGGTCATCTCGCCCGACACTGCGCGCAGGCCGAAGCCCGAATGCGTGTCGTAGCTCGCGGTCTTCAGCCGGCCATCGTCGAAGCCGAACGCCTCGGACTTGCGATATTGCAGGTACAGCTCGCCGTCATCCGCCTTGCCGAGTGCGGCGGCGGTGAGGGCCTGGGCCTCGTCGGGGGACAGCTGTCCATCATGATAGAGGAAAGCGCGGGGGTCTGCGGGACTCGTCATACCCCCGAATATAGGAGGCTCAGCGGCCTGCGCCATCCCCATGATCGTGCAAGCCCGCCTGATCGACTCCGTCGGCGGGTCCGCCGATCAGGATGAAGCGGCGGTCGCAATAGCCGCAATCGACATAGCCGGTCTCGTCGATCTCGAGAAAGACGCGCGGATGCCCGAGGCTCGCGCCGCCAGGAATGTCGGTCGCGCCGTCGCAAATGTTGCGGGCGTGGGTGACGCGGAGGATTTCGGGCGGGGCGATCATGGGGTCGCGATAGCAAGCCGGGGGGGAAGCTTCAACGGGTGTTTGGGTGGGGAGATGATCTTCCTACCCACCTCCCGTTCGTCCTGAGTAGCGACCGAGTAGGCGAAGCCGTATCGAGGGCGCGTATCGAAGGACATCGCGCGCAACCTTGCTTCGATACGCGCCCTCGATACGCCCCCAAGCGGGGGCTACTCGGTCGCTACTCAGCACGAACGGAGAAGGGGAAACGCGCGCCCGACATACGGTTTTCCCCTTTCCGCCAGCCCCCCGCCCCCGTACAGCAACCGGCATGACGGAAGCGGCCATCTCCATCGCCAATTTGAGCAAGACCTACAAAGGCGGCAAGCAGGCGCTCGACGACGTGTCGTTCGACGTGCCGCGCGGCCAGATCTTCGGGTTGCTCGGCCCCAATGGCGCGGGAAAATCCACGCTGATCAACATCCTCGCCGGCCTCGTTAACAAGACCGGCGGCACCGCGTCGATCTGGGGCTTCGACATCGACCAGCACCCGCGCAACGCCAAGGTGTCGATCGGGATCGTCAATCAGGAGATCCTGTTCGACCCGTTCTTCTCGCCGTTCGAGACGCTCGAGATTCAGGGCGGGCTGTACGGCGTCCCCAAGGCGAAGCGCCGCTCGATGGAATTGCTCCGCGCGGTGCATCTGGAGGACAAGGCCAACGCCTATGCGCGCACGCTCTCGGGGGGCATGAAGCGCCGCCTGATGGTGGCCAAGGCCATGGTCCACTCGCCCCCCGTGCTGGTGCTCGACGAGCCGACCGCGGGCGTCGACATCGAACTGCGCCAGCAACTCTGGGCCTATGTCCGCTCGCTTAACGATGCGGGGGTCACGGTGGTGCTGACGACGCATTACCTCGAGGAAGCCGAGGAATTGTGCGACCGGATTGCGATCATCAACCACGGCAAGGTGATCGCCAACGAACCGACCCGCGACTTGCTGGCGAAGGCGACCGAGAAGATGGTCGAGGTGACCGTCGACCGCGACGTCGCGGTCCCGCCCGCCAACGCCTGTTTCCAGAAGATCGAGCTGAAGGGCAATCGGACACTCGCGATCACCTACGCCAAGGACAAGGTCAATGCGGGCGAAGTGCTCGCGGCGGTGCAGGCGGACGGCTACGGTATCGTCGATGTGTCGACGCGCGAGGCGGATCTGGAGGACGTGTTCCTGAATTTGACGAGGGCAGCGAACGCCTGACGCGGTCAGCGGGGGCTGCGCACGCCGGTCAAGAATGCCGCGTCCGCAGCAGCGCCAGTCCGAAGCCGATGAAGATCACCCCCGTCACGCGGTTGAACAGCCGCTTGACTGCCGGCCGTTCGAGATACCCCGCCAGCGACCGCCCGCCGAGCGCATAAACCCCGTACCAGAAGCTCTCCAGCACCGCGAAGGTCGCGACGAGGATCGCGAATTGTGGCGGTTTGGGGAAAGCGGGATCAACGAATTGCGGGAAGAACGCGGCGGCAAACAGGATCAGCTTGGGGTTGCTGATCCCGATCGCGAACCCGCCGCGGAACAGCGCGCGGAGCGATAGCGTGCGGGGCAATTCGCCGTCGCTGACATCGATCGGCGTCACGTTGCTGCGCCACGCCTTGACGCCGAGGTAGAGCAGATACGCCACCCCCGCATAGCGCAGCACATCGAACGCCCCCGGGACCGCAAGCAGCACCGTCGTGACCCCCGCCGCCGACGCGGTCAGCACCAGCACCAGCGCAAGCAGGCACCCGGCCATCGCGGCGACGCTGCGTTTCATCCCCAGTTCGACGCTGCGCGACAGGATGTGGAGCATGTTCGGCCCCGGCGTCCCGCACAGCAGGAAAACCGCGCCGGTGAACAGCCACCAGGTGTGAAGGGTCATCGTCATTCGCCACGGCCAAAGGTGATTTCGCAGCTATACGGCAGGCGGTACCGTAGCAAATCCAATCGACCGACCCGGCGCGCAGGGGTATCGGCGCGGTGCCACGCGGCCTGCTAGGCAAGGCGGTCAAACCACGATACCAGCACGTCCAACAGGCGGGTGACGCCGGTCCGCCACGGCAATGGCCGGGGCAGGAAGTGGAGAAGCGATGCAGTCCGACGTCCTCATCATCGGATCCGGCGCGGCCGGACTGACCGCCGCGCTCAATCTGGCGGATCGCTTCAAGGTCACCGTGCTCGCCAAGGGACAGCTCAACGAAGGATCGACCGCCTGGGCACAGGGCGGGATCGCCGCAGTGCATGAAGCGGGCGACACGTTCGAGAGCCATGTCGAGGACACCATGATCGCGGGCGCAGGACTCAACGACCGCGCGACGGTCGAGATGGTGGTCGAACGCGCCCCCGCCGCGATCGCGCGGCTCGTCGAACTGGGCGTGCCGTTCGCGACCGAAACCGCCGACAATGGCGGCGGGCTGCACCTGACGCGCGAGGGCGGGCATTCGCATCGCCGGATTGTCCATGTCGCCGATGCGACCGGCTGGGCGGTCCAGGAAGCGCTGCAGCGCGCCGCGACCGAACACCCTAATATCACGCTCGTCCCCGACATGGTCGCGATCGACCTTGCGACCAGCCGGCACGAGGAACGCTATTCGGGTGCGGGCAACGTGTGGGGTGTCTATGCGGTCAACCGCGCGACCGGGCGGGTCGAGCTTCATACCGCGCGCGCGACGATCCTCGCCACCGGCGGCGCGGGGCGGACCTATCTGTTCTCGACCGCGCCACGCGGCGCGACCGGGGACGGGATCGCGATGGCGTGGCGCGCGGGGTGCCGCGTCTCCAACATGGAGATGATGCAGTTCCATCCGACCTGCCTCTACAATCTCGACGTCAAGAATTTCCTGATCACCGAGGCGGTGCGCGGTGAGGGCGGGCAATTGCTGCTCCCGGAAAACGGCTATCGCTTCATGCCCGATTTCGACCCCCGCGCCGAACTCGCGCCGCGCGACGTCGTTGCGCGCGCGATCGATCATGAGATCAAGCGGCTCGGGCTCGATTACGTCCACCTCGACATCAGCCACAAGGGGCCGGACTTTATCCGCGAGCATTTCCCCAACATCCACGAGAAGCTGCTCGGGCTCGGGATCGACATGACGGCCGACCCGATCCCGGTCGTCCCGGCGCAGCATTATACGTGCGGTGGAATCGTCGTCGATCTTGACGGGCGCACCGACTTGCCCGGTCTCTATGCAGCGGGGGAATGCAGCGAGAGCGGGCTACACGGGGCGAACCGGCTCGCGTCCAACTCGCTGCTCGAATGCTTCGTGTTCGGCGAGGCGTGTGCGCAGCATATCAGCGACCATTGGGACGAGCTTCCAGTGCCGCCTCCGATCCGTGCCTGGGACGAAAGCCGGGTCGAGGATTCGGACGAAGAAGTCGTCATCAAGCAGAACTGGACCGAAATCCGGCGCTTCATGTGGAATTATGTCGGGATCGTGCGCACGACCAAGCGGCTCCAGCGCGCACAGAATCGGATCCGGATGCTGACCGAGGAGGTCAACGATTATTACGGCCACTTCCGCGTCACGCCCGACCTGATCGAACTGCGCAACCTGCTCCAGACCGCAGAACTGATCGTACGCTCGGCGCTGGCACGCAAGGAATCGCGCGGGCTGCACTATACGCTCGATTATCCCGAGATGCTGCCCGAGGCGCGCGACACGATCCTGGTGCCATAGCGCGCCAGATCGGGCGTTATTTCACGCGCGTCCAGGTCTGCGTGCGGCACCCGATGTTGGCGAAGACACAGCCTTCGCCAACGAGCGTATTGGCGTCGACCTGCCGGATCGTGCCCGTGATCGTCTGGCCGAGATCGGGGACGAGCACGGAGCCGTTCCACAGGCCCGTCTCGTTCTGGCGAAAGTCCTGGAACAGCATCGCGCCGACCAGCGGCGCGCCGCCGCCACGTTGCGCGTCGGCTTCTGCTTGCGGGGTCGCCGCGATCACCTTGCCGCAAATCGCATCCCCGCAGGGCTGGAACTGGACGCGCACGGTCTTGCGCGGGTTGGTCCACACGCCTTTGGGTGCGGCAGCGCTTGCCGCGATCGGGAGAAGCGCGGCGATCGTCGCCGCCGCCATCAGAATGGGTCGCATGTCGGTTGGCCTTCCACCAAGATCAGGCAGATGCGGCTATCCGCACCCGCCTGAGTAATGGCTGAACAACGCGTCAGATCGAATCGAGTGCCTGGGCAAAATCCGCGATCAGATCGTCCGGATCCTCGACCCCGATCGAGATGCGCACGAGATTGTCGGTGATCCCGAGCGCCTGCTTGCGCTCGTCCGACACCGACAGATGCGTCATCGCCGCAGGGTGCGACGCGAGCGTCTCGGTCCCGCCGAGGCTGACCGCAAGCTTGGCGATCTTGAGCGCGTCGAGGAAGGCGAATGCTTCCTTCTCGCCGCCCTTGACGATCAGCGAGAAGGTCGAGCCCGCGCCAGTGCAATGCCGGGCATAGATATCGGCCTGGCGCTCCATCCCCGGCGAGTCCGCCAGGAAGCCGAGATAGCCGACGCGCTCGACCTTGGGATGGCTGCGCAGGAAGCCGCAGACCTTGACCGCATTCTCGCCCGCACGGCTCATCCGCAGTTCGAGCGTCTCGAGGCTGCGCATCAGCATCCATGCGGTGTTGGGGTCGCAGATCGTGCCGATCGTGTTGCGCATCAACCGGATCGTGTTGATGTGCTCCTTCGAGCCAAGCACGCCGCCCGCGACCAGATCGCTATGCCCGCCGGCATATTTGGTAAGCGAGTAGACGACAATGTCCGCGCCATGCTCGAGCGGCTTGAGCCACAACGGCCCCAGGAACGTGTTGTCGATCGCGATCGGCGGCTTGGTATCGCCGGTGAAGATCGCGTCGCGGCTCGCCGCTACGGCCTGGATGTCGACCAGCGCGTTGGTCGGGTTGGCGGGGCTTTCGAGATAGATCAAGG
The DNA here is from genome assembly GCA_030433805.1 of Sphingomonas sp. PsM26. Taxonomy (GTDB): domain Bacteria; phylum Pseudomonadota; class Alphaproteobacteria; order Sphingomonadales; family Sphingomonadaceae; genus Sphingomonas. The sequence continues at coordinate 237,719 of JARUXA010000001.1, forward strand.
CAACGTTACCGGTGGCGGCCTTGGTCATCACCGCGTCGATTTCCTCGCGGGTCGCACCCGCCGGGAAATCGAGCCAGTTGACGCCAAAGCGCCCCAGGATGCGCGCGATCAGCGTCTCGGTCGCGGCATAGAGCGGGCCGGAATGCACGATCGTGTCGCCGGGCTTGACCATCGACAGGAACAGCGTTGCGATCGCCGACATGCCGCTCGAGAAGACGAGCGCGTCCTCCGCCTCTTCCCACACGCCAAGACGATCCTCGAGGATTTCCTGGTTCGGGCCGTTGAAGCGCGAATAGACGAGGCCCTGCGACCCGCCGGGACGCTTGCCGGTCACGCCTTCGAAATGGCGCTTGCCCGCGGCGGCGTTCGGAAACACGTAGGTCGAGGTCGCGAAGATCGGGGGCTTGAGCGACCCTTCCGACAGCATCGGATCATAGCCGTGGCCCATCATCAGTGTAGACGGCTTGAGCTTGCGATCCCCGATCTTTTCGACCGAGGGCTTGGGCTTGGTACGCGGGGCAACACCGGTCAGGTCGGCTTCGTCCTCGCCGATCGCGTCGGTCGGGGTGATGGGGGTCTGCGCCATGAAAAACATCCTGCCTTACTGAATTATGCTCTTCCGTAACGCGGGATAGTGTCATTTGATACCATGTCGCGCGTCCGTCACAGGATTCCACCCTGTAATCCGTTCGTTTCAAGCGACGTCGAGAACCCTGCGCTGTGCCTGGTTTCTCGCAGGCGACGGCGCTTCGTTACCTCCACCTTCGCTACTGGGCCCCGGCCTTCGCCGGGGAAGCAGTTCTGGCAAAGCGCGGCCGCGTCTCCCTTGCGCTTCCCCGGTGCAGGCCGGGGCCCAGTAGAGAGACAGAAGATTGCGGGCGATTGCTCCCCGTTTCCTCGACCGTCGCTCCACTACGCTCAAAACCAACGGGTGGAGGAACGTCGTCACCCCCATCAGGCGCGGTCTGCCTCCGCGCCAAGACCGATCAATGCAATCTGCCGACCATAGCCGGGCTCGCCGCGATGCGTCGCGCGACGAAAGCTGAAGAAACGCGTTTCATCGGCATAGGTATCGAGCCCGAGCGCGGCGATCCGCGTCACGCCCGCGCTGGCGATCCGCTGGACGACATAGGCCTCGAGGTCGAACTGGTGATGCCCTGCGCGGGCGGGCGCGAAGAAGCGTTCGTTGGCGGGGTCGTCCTGCTCGAAACGCCGCGCGAAGGCGTCGTCGACTTCATAACTTGCGCGCGCGATGCACGGGCCGATCGCAGCGGCGATCCTGTCGCGGCGCGCACCAAGCGATTCCATCGCGAGGATCGTCGAATCGGTCACGCCCCCGATCGCGCCCTTCCACCCCGCGTGCGCCGCACCGACCACCCCAGCTTCGACATCGGCGAACAGGACGGGGGCGCAATCCGCGGTCAGGATGCCGAGCGCGAGGCCGGGCCGATCGGTCACCAGCGCATCCGCGCGCGGCCGATCGACTTCGAACGGCGCGGTTACAGTGATGCAGTCGCCCGAATGCACCTGATACAACGTGACGAGCTTCGCACCCGGCAGCACCGCCGTGGTCGCACGCGCGCGGTTTTCCGCGACCGCGACCGCATCGTCGTCCGACCCGATCCCGACGTTGAGCCCGGCGTGGATCCCGGTCGAAACGCCGCCCTCGCGCCCGAGGAAGCCGTGTGCGACGCCTTTCAGCGTTCTCGCACGAATCACGGGAACGCTACTCACAGCACCAGCCGCATCAGATTGTCGTCGTCCACCGTCGTCCCCACGCGAAACGCGATCCGCCCGATGTCGCGGAAACCATAGCGTTCGTAGAAACGATGCGCGCGATGGTTGTCGACATAGACGCTAAGGATCACCTCGCGCGCGCCGTGGCTGCGCGCATGGTCGAGCGCCCACGCCATCATTTCCTGCGCGACGCCGGTGCCATGCCACGGGCTCAGCACATAGAATTGATACAGTTCGATCGCATCCGGGCGCCATTCGCCGGGGAAGGTGACCGGGCCCATCTTGACGAAGCCGACGATCTTGCCGTCGTCGAGCGCGAGCCGGATTGCGAAATCGGGGTCGGACAGTTGCGATGGGAGTCCGTTGGGGCCGAACGCCTCGTCGAGGAACGCGCCCAGATCCTTCGGATCGTACAGCGTGCCGAACGTCTCGGTGAACGACTCCCGCGCCATCGCGGCGAGCGCGGGGCCGTCGATCGTGCGGGCGTCGCGATACTGAATCATGCGAACCCTGCCGGTTCGGGCCAGGCGGGCGCACTGACCGCGAGCACCTGGAACAGCGTCCCCATCGCTTCGGTCAGTCGCGCCTTGTCCGCGGCGATGCCGTCCGCCCGCTCTGGCGATGCCTGCGCCAGCACGGTCGCGCGGGCGTCGATCCCGAGCGCGGTCAGGAACGCGCCCTGGTCGATCGGGCCCTCGACCCGCGCGCCCTCGACCAGCGCCGCCGCGCCGAGCGTGCCGAAGTCGACATGCGCGGTGAGGTCCTGCTCGCCGGGGGCATCGAACGGATTGGCAAAGGCGTGGCTGCGCACGGCCTGCAGCGTGTCGCCGATCGCGGGGCCGTTATAGCCGTAATCGATGATCAGCAGCGCGCCGCCTTGCGTGACGATCCGCTGTGCAAGACTCCGGAGAATCGCGACGCTCGCGGGTGATGTCTCGATCACCGCGCCATTGGCGGTGTCGCGGAGCGCTTCCGGAATGACGCCTTCGGGCACCTGCTTGCCCGCAATCGGGAGGAACAGCGTGTCCTGGCACGCGACCAGCCGCTCGAACCAGCCGCCCGCGCCCTTGACGAGCTGACGGATCGGGAGCGCATCGAAGAATTCGTTGGCGATGACGATCAGCGGCCGGTCGGTCGGCAGCGTGTCGATCGAATCATGCCAATCCGCGCTGGGCACACGCTCGGCTTGCGCGGCGCGGAGCTCGGGGCTGGTCTCGACGAAATGCACCGGCGGCGCGAACCCCGCCTTGCCGCTTGCGCGCAGCGCGTCCTGCGTGAGGGTGCCTCGCCCCGGGCCAAGCTCGACCCACGCGGCCGCAGGGCGGCCGGCGCGATCCCATAGGTCGGCGCTCCACAGCCCGATCAGCTCGCCGAACATCTGGCTGATTTCGGGCGATGTGGTGAAGTCGCCACTCGTGCCGAGCGGATCGCGCGTCGCATAATAATGCTGGTTCGCCGCCGCCATGAACTGCGCGATCGAGATCGGCCCGGCGAGCGTGATCGCGCGGGCGAGTCGGTCGGCGAGCGGGGCTTCGGGAGTGTTCGAGGTATCGTCGGTCATCGTCGGCGCGCCATGCCTCGCTACGACGCGGGCCGCAAGCGTGGTGGAAGGGGGGACGACCCTCCCATGCTCGTCATCCCCACGCAGGCGGGGATGTCAGAGGCGTTAGGCGACGCTCACATCCCCCGCGATCGGCACGACGCGCTGGCGACGGCCCTTTGCGGTCGCGATCAGGTACAGCCCGCCGATGATCATCGGCAGCGTCAGCAGCTGACCCATGTGGATCGTCGTGGCAAAGAAAGTGCCGCTGAACTGCGAATCGGGTTCGCGAAAGAACTCGACCGTGAAGCGCGCGAGCCCGTAGCCAAGCAGGAATAGCCCGACGAGCTTGCCCGGCTCGTAGCGCGCCTTGGTGCGCCAGAAGGCGAACCACAGAATTGCGAACAGCGCGATTCCCTCGAGCCCCGCCTCGTAAAGCTGGCTCGGGTGGCGCGGCACATCGTTGCCGGTACGCGGGAAGATGATCGCCCAGGCGACGTTGGACGGCTTGCCCCACAGCTCGCCGTTGATGAAATTCGCCATCCGCCCGAAGAACAGCCCGAACGGCACCGCGCACGCCAGATAATCGTGGATCCGCAGCCAATCGAGCTTTTCCTTGCGCGCGAACAGGATGATCCCGATCGACGTGCCGATCATCCCGCCGTGGAACGACATGCCCCCGTCCCACAGCCGGATCAGCCGCCACGGGCTGAGCAGCATGTCGGGCGAATAGAAGATGGCATAGCCGAGCCGCCCGCCGAGGATGATTCCGAGCGTCGCATAGAACACCAGATCGTCGACATGCCGCCGCGCCATCGGGCTGCCGGGCTGCGCGATCAGCTTGAGCAGATACCACCAGCCGACCAGAATCCCGGTGATATACGCCAGCGAATACCATTTGATCTGGAAGAACCCGAGGTCGAGCGCGACCGGGTCGAGATGCAGGTCCTCGAACCGCAGATGGCCACCGGCAGCGGCATTCGTCGCATCGGCGAGCAGGGGCAGGGCGGCAGTCAGGATCAAGGCTTTTCCCCCGGGATTTGCGCCTCCATACTGGCGTCTGGCGACAAGACCAAGCGACAAGACATAACGGAGGATGAGATGCCGAGCATATTGGACGGCCGCATGGATGCGACCCTTGCTGCGTTGACCGGACCGGAGGGGCCGTTGGCGGTGGGGCGCGTTTCGGTGGATGGGCAGGAGCTGCCGATCATTACCGGTGTGCCCCAGACACTGCCTCCCTATTTTGCACATTACTGTGCCGAACACGCCGACAAGATCTTTCTCGTCGCGGGCGAGGAACGGCTGACCTTCGCGCAGGTCCATGCCGCCGCGCAGTGCGTCGCGCAGGCGCTGGTCGCACGGTATCGCATTGTTCCTGGCAAGCGTGTCGGTATCGCGATGCGCAACTCGCCTTCGTGGATCGTGCTGTACATGGGGATCGTGATGGCGGGGGGCGTGGCAACGCTGCTCAATGGCTGGTGGCAGGCCGAGGAGCTTGGCGCCGCGATGGCGGATGTCGAATGCAGCCTCGTCTTCGCCGATCCCGCGCGCGGCCGCCGCATGTGCGCGATCGGCGCGCTCAGCGTTCCCACGGTCACGATCGACGACAGTCTGCCGCTCAAGCAGGCGCTCGCCGGGCTGGATCCCGCGGCGGTCGAGCTGCCCGTCGTCAGCCCGACGGACCCCGCGACGATCCTCTTCACCTCGGGCTCGACCGGCCAGTCGAAGGGCGCGATCAGTGATCATCGCGCGGTGACGCAGGGCGTGTACAATTATCTGGCACAGGCGCTGATGATGCTCAGCATCGCGACGCAGGACGGCAGCCCACCCGACGGCCAGCCCGCGACTCTGCTCAACGTGCCGCTGTTCCACGTCACGGCGGAGGTCCCGGTGTTCCTCCAGAGCTTTGCGATGGGGCGCAAACTGGTGCTGATGCCCAAATGGGACGCCGAGGAGGCGATGCGGTTGATCGCGGCCGAGCATGTCACCTATTTCGTCGGTGTACCGCTGATGAGCTTCGAGATCCTGACGCACCCCAACCGCGCCGACTACGACCTGTCGAGCGTCACCGATTTCGCGGCGGGCGGTGCCCCGCGCCCGGTCGAGCATGTCCGCCGGATCGCGGACGAGATGGGCGGGCCAAAGCCGTTGCTCGGCTACGGCCTGACCGAGACCAACGGGATCGGATGCGGCAATTTCCGCGACAATTACCTCGACAAGCCCAACTCCACAGGGCGTCCGTCCGCGCCGCTGGTCGACCTGGCGATCCTCGACGATTTCGGGCGGCCGGTTGCGCAGGGGCAGCGCGGTGAGGTCGGCATTCGCTCGATCTGCAACTTCCGCGAATATTATGGCCGCCCCGATGCGACCGCCGCCGCCTTCACCGCCGACCGTTATTTCCTGACCGGCGACGTCGGCTATCTCGACGCGGACGGCTATCTGTTCATCGTCGATCGCAAGAAGGACATCATCATCCGCGGCGGCGAGAACATCTCGTGTCAGGAAGTCGAGGCGGCGATCTACCAGCATCCCGCGGTGGCGGAGGCGGCGGTGTTCGGCCTGCCCGACGAACGCTTGGGGGAAGTCCCGGGCGCAGTCGTCCAGGTGCGCGCGGATTCGCGCGTCAGTACCGACGAACTGAGCGCGTTCCTGTTCGCGCACGTCGCCGCGTTCAAGGTGCCGCAACGGATCTGGATCGTCGATTCGCCGTTGCCGCGGCTGGGGACGGAGAAGATCGACAAGGTCAGCCTGCGTACGACCTATCGCGCGCTGGTGGAGGGGGAGCAGGCCGGGGCGCAGACGGGAGTGGTGGCATAACGCGAAACGGTGCGGGGGCGTGATGGTCACCCTCGCTCCAAAAGCTGCCGTCATGCTGAACTTGTTTCAGCATCCACCGCGCAACAGGCATAGTCCGAACTCGTGGAGGGCTGGATCCTGAAACGAGTTCAGGATGACGGACGGTTTGCAGAACTCGCGCCTGCGCGGGGATGACGGGAGGGGGCAACGACGCCGCAACCCCCGCCCCGTGCGCCGCGCGCTTTCCCCCGCCGGATCGGCACGATACAGCAACCGCGATGCGCAACCGTCTTCCCCCATCGCCATCGTCCGCCGGACTCACCCGTCGCGGGTTGCTGATCGGGGGCGCCGCCGGCGTCGGGCTGGTGCTCGCGTGGGCGGTATGGCCGCGGCGGTATCTCCCCAACCTCACCGCGGACAAGGGCGAGACCGTCTTCGGCGCGTGGATCAAGATCGGCGACGACGGGCACGTCACGGTCGCTGTGCCGCAGGCCGAGCATGGCCAGGGTGTCTACACAGCCCTGCCGCAGATCGTCGCGGACGAACTCGGCGCGGACTGGCGCACCGTCGCGGTCGAGCCCGCTCCGCTCAATCCGCTCTACGCCAATCCGCTCGGCGCGAACGAGCTGTTCGAGGCCGCCACCACCACGACACTCACGGCGCGCTGGCGTGACGCGCATGCGGTGCGGATCGGGATGATGCTCACCGCCGGGTCGAGCTCGGTCCGCGCATTCGAGGACGATCTGCGCCAGGCGGGCGCTGCCGCGCGCGTGCTATTGTGCAAGGTCGCCGCCGCGCGCTGGGGCGTCGACTGGCAGGCGTGCGACACCAAGGCGGGTTTCGTCGTCCACGGCACCGATCGCCTCCGTTTCGCCGATCTCGCCGCCGAGGCCGCGGGCGGGACGCTTCCCGATGCGCTGCCGATGCGGATCAACCAGGATGACAGCCGCCTGTCGGGCCAGTCGCTGCCGCGGCTCGATGCGCCGTCCAAGGTCGACGGATCGGCCAATTTCACGGGCGACGTCCGGTTGCCCGACATGGTCTTCGCAAGCATCCGGCAGGGACCGATCGGCGAGTCGAAACTGTTGCGGGTCGATCGTGCCGCGGCCGACCGCATTCCGGGCGTGCTGCAGGTCGTCACCAACGATCGCTGGGTCGCCGCGATCGGCAACAATTGGTGGGCCGCCAACCGTGCGCTTGATGCGCTCGCCCCGCGGTTCGAGACGCGCCGGGGCGTCGTCACCAGCGCGACGATCGATGCTGCGCTCCGCGCCGCGCTCGATGCGCCGGGCCAGCGGATCGAAGCGGTCGGCGACGTGGAGGCGGTGCTCAAGGACGCGCGCCCGATCACCGCTGACTATCGCGCCGGACTCGCCGCCCACGCCGCAATCGAGACGATGAGCGCGACCGCCCGTTTTACCGACGGACGGCTCGAACTGTGGCTGCCGACGCTCGCCCCCGCGATGGCGCGCGATGCTGCCGCGGCGGCAACCGGGCTCGCCGCCGAAAAGGTCATCATCCATCCGATGCTGATCGGCGGATCGTTCGGCGCGAACCTCGACCACCTTTGCGCGGAGCAGGCGGCGGTGCTCGCGGTGAAGCTCAAGCGCCCGGTGCAACTCACCTGGTCGCGCGTCGAGGATTTGCTCCATGATCGCTTCCGCCCGCCCGCGATGGCGCGAATGGCAGCGCGGCTTGGTCCCGACGGCCGGATCCTCGGCTGGCGCGCCCGGATTGCCGCGCCCGCGACCGGCCAGGAGATCGCCGCCCGTCTGTTGGCACATGACGCGGGGTTCCGCGCCGCGCAGGCGCTTGCGCCCGCTGGAGACCGCTATGCGGTGGCGGGTGCCGCACCCCCTTATCGCATACCCGCTTATGCGATCGATCATCACCCCGCCGAGATCGGCGTACCGACCGGGCATTGGCGCTCGGGCGCTCACAGCTACACCGCCTTCTTCACCGAATGTTTCCTCGACGAACTCGCGCATCTGAGCGGGACCGAGGCGCTGTCGTTCCGGATCGGGATGCTCGGCGACAATCCGCGGCTTGCGCGCTGCCTGTCGACCGCGGCGTCGCTCGGCGGCTGGGAAGGCGGGATCGCGGGGAGCGGGCAGGGGATCGCCTGCCACAGCTTCCGCGGCAGTTACATCGCAGTGCTGGTCGAGGCGCATGTCGGGGAGGGCGGCGCGGTCAGCGTCGACCGGATCGTCGCAGCGGTCGATTGCGGGCGGCAGATCAACCCCGATCTGGTCCGCCAGCAGATCGAGGGTGGATTGCTGTTCGGCATGGCTGCTGCGATCGGCGAGTCGATCGGCATCACGCGCGGAATGCCCGATGCTCGCCGGCTCCGCGATCTAGGCTTGCCGCGGCTCGCGGACACCCCCGACATCACGGTCGAGCTGATCTCGAGCGAGGCCGATCCGGGCGGCGTCAGCGAACTCGCGGTCCCGCCGGTTGCGCCTGCGATTGCCAATGCGCTGCAAGCCGCTACGGGCTATCGTCTGCGCGGTCTGCCGCTCGTTCCGGGATCCAAGTGATGCAAGCTGTTCTCCCCGCCGGTCATCCGCCGGTAAAGCCACGCCGGATCGGCGTGCTGCTGACCAATCTCGGTACGCCCGATGGCTCCGACGTCCGCTCGGTCAAACGCTATCTCGGCGAATTCCTGTCGGATCGGCGTGTGGTCGAGATCCCGCCGTTGCTGTGGCAGCCGATCCTGCGCGGGATCATCCTCAATACTCGCCCCAAGAAGTCGGCGCATGCCTATTCGATGGTGTGGACCGAGGACGGCTCGCCGCTCGCCGCGATCACCAAGGCGCAGAGCAGCGCGCTCCAGGGCGCATTCGGGCCGGACGTGATGGTCGACTGGGCGATGCGTTACGGCAAGCCCGCGATCGGCGAGCGGTTGCAGGCGATGAAGGACGCCGGGTGCGACCGCATCCTGATCGCGCCGCTCTATCCACAATATTGCGCCGCGACGACCGCGACCGCCAACGACAAGGCGTTCGCCGAACTGGCGAAAATGCGCTGGCAGCCGGCGCTGCGCACGCTCCCGCCCTATCATGACGAACCCGCCTATATCGAGGCGCTCGCGCAATCGATCGAAGCGGGCGTTGCGGCACTCGATTTCGCGCCCGACGCGCTGATCGCCAGTTTCCACGGCATGCCCAAGCGCACGCTGGAACTGGGCGACCCCTATCATTGCCATTGCCAGAAAACCGGACGGTTGCTCGGCGAACGGCTCGGCAAGCCGCTGATCGTGTCGTTCCAGTCGCGCTTCGGACCGGCCAAATGGCTCGAACCCGCGACCGACATGACGCTCGAGGAGCTACCCGCGAAGGGCGTAAAGAAGGTCGCGATTTTCGCGCCGGGCTTTTCGGCGGACTGCCTGGAAACGCTCGAGGAACTCGCGATCCGCGGACGCGAGAGCTTCGAGGAGAAGGCCGGTACGCATTTTGCCTATATTCCGTGCCTTAACGCCGGTGATATCGGTATCAAAATGTTGCGCACTTTACTCTCACGCGAACTTGAAGGCTGGGCCAACCCGGCATAGCAAGGGCGTGGGACTAAAAGATCCACCAGGAGAGTATGCATGGCACGCGTCGCGATCGTAACCGGCGGCACCCGCGGTATCGGCGAGGCTATCAGCCTCGCGTTGAAAGATGCCGGGATGACCGTCGCCGCCAACTATGCGGGGAATGACGATCGCGCGCGTGCCTTTACCGAACGCACGGGGATCGCGGCGTTCAAATGGGACGTGTCGGATTACGACGCATGCCAGGCGGGCTGCGCGCAGGTCGCCGAGCAGCTCGGGCCGATCGACGTGCTCGTCAACAACGCGGGCATCACGCGCGACGGCACGATCATGAAGCTCAGCTACCAGGCGTGGAAAGAGGTGATCGACACCAATCTGGGCGGTTGCTTCAACATGGCGAAGGGCGTGTTCCCGGGGATGCGCGACCGCAAATGGGGACGGATCGTCAACATCGGGTCGATCAACGGGCAGGCCGGACAATATGGCCAGGTCAATTACGCCGCCGCCAAATCGGGCATCCACGGCTTCACCAAGGCGCTCGCACAGGAAGGTGCCCGCGCCGGGGTGACGGTCAACGCGATCGCGCCGGGCTATATCGACACCGACATGGTTGCCGCGGTCCCCGCCGATGTGCTCGAGAAGATCGTCGCCAAAATCCCGGTCGGCCGGCTCGGGCAAGCGAGCGAAATCGCGCGCGGCGTGGCGTTCCTGTGTTCGGAAGAGGGCGGTTTCGTCACCGGATCGACGCTGAGCATCAACGGCGGGCAGCACATGTATTGATGCCACGGCATTCGACTACGGCCAAGGACCGGGGCAACCGCGACGAACGCGGCTTGTCTCGACCCGGACGGGCGCGGTAAGGGCCCGGGATGCAGGGGGATACCGGACCGCTTCACTGGTGGCAGACGCGCACGTTCGTGGCCGTGATGGCGCTCGTCGCGCTGATCCCGTTGCTGCGTCCGGAAATCGCGCCGCTGGTCGATCTGCCCGGGCACATGGGCCGCTACCGCGTCCAGCTGTCGATCGGCGACCATCCGTGGCTCGGCAACTGGTACAATTTCAGCTGGCAGTTGATCGGCAATCTCGGGATCGACATCCTCGTCATCCCCTTGTCCAAGCTGTTCGGGCTCGAACTCGCGGTCAAGCTGATCGTCATGACGATCCCGTTGCTGATCGTAACGGGCTATCTGTGGATCGCGCGCGAAGTTCACGGTCGGATTCCGCCGACCGCCTTGTTCGCGCTCCCGATTGCCTACAGCTATCCGATCCAGTTCGGCTTCGTGAACTTCGCGCTGTCGATGGCGATCGCGCTCAACGCCTATGCGTTGTGGCTCAGGCTCGGGCGGCTCGGGCGGTTGCGGTTGCGCACGGCGATCTTCGTGCCGTTTTCCTGCGCTTTGTGGGTGTGTCACACGTTCGGCTGGGGTGTGCTCGGTGTCTTGGCCTTCTCGGGCGAACTGATCCGCCAGCATGACACGCGCGGTGAACGTGGCGTAAAAAGCTGGGTAAAGGCGGTGTTTTACGCTGGACTTGGCTGCCTTCCACTCGCGCTGCCGCTGGTTGCGATGGTGGTGTGGCGTAGCGGTGACCATGTCACCGGGCAGACCGCGGACTGGTTCGACTGGCGCGCCAAGCTGCGCTGGCTGACGATGACGTTCAAGGATCGCTGGATGACCTTCGACATCGCGTCGATGGCGGTCGTCCTGCTGATCCTGTTCAAGGGCATTCGCGACCCGAGCATCCAGTATTCGCGTAACCTGCTGTTATCGGCTCTCTTTCTACTGCTCGTCTACATATTGCTGCCGCGCATCGTGTTCGGTTCGGCCTATGCCGACATGCGGCTTGCGCCGTTCATGCTGGGGGTTGCGGTGATCGCGCTCCGTCCCAAGCCCGGCCTGTCGATGCGCGGCAGTGCAACCTTGGCTGCCTTGGGGCTTGCCTTCGTGCTCGCGCGGACCGGCGCGACGACGGTCAGCTTCTGGATGTTCGCCAATGATTACGACCGCGAGCTAAAGGCGCTCGAACGCGTCCCGATCGGCGCGCGGCTGATCTCGTTCGTCGGCGAGCAATGCGGCAATCCGTGGGTGATGAGCCGGCTCGAGCATCTCCCCGCGATCGCGCTGGAGCGGCGGCTCGCCTATACCAACGACCAATGGTCGATGGCGGGCGCGCAATTGCTGACCACGCGCTATCTGCCCGCGCGCCGTTTCGCGCACGATCCGTCGCAGATCGTGACGAGCGTGCAATGCCCGCGCGAATGGTGGCGCCCGATCAACATGGCGATGGCGCGATTCCCGCGCGACGCGTTCGATTACGTCTGGCTGATCCGCCCGCCGCCCTATGACCAGCGCTTCAACGAAGGGCTGGTGCCGATCTGGCGCGACGGGACGAGCGTGCTGTTCCGCGTCGATCACGGAGCACCCGGGATCAAGGTCAGCGACGAATCGCTCCGCCTGCGCTCGCGCCCGATGCCCGCCCCATTCTGATTTAGCCTCGGCGGAACGGGGTCAGTTCGCCAAGATACTCTTGATCTGCCTCGACCGACTCGCGTTCGCGCGCGAGGAAGTCCGCGATTGCGCGGCGGAAGTTGCGGTCGGGAATGTAATGCGCGGACCAAGTCGGCACGGGGACGTAGCCGCGCGCGAGCTTGTGTTCCCCTTGCGCGCCCGCCTCGACCGTCCGCAATCCGCGCGCGATCGCGGCGTCGATCGCCTGGTAATAGCAGAGCTCGAAATGGAGGAACGGCACCTCCTCGGTACAGCCCCAATAGCGACCGTAGAGCGTTTCTTCCCCGATCAGGTTGAGCGCCCCCGCGATCGGGCGACCGTCGCGCTCGGCGAAGATCAGCAGCACCTTGTCCGCCATCGCCTGCCCGAGCAGCGTGAAGAAGCGCCGAGTCAAATACGGCTGGCCCCATTTGCGCGCGCCCGTGTCCTGGTAGAAGCGCCAGAACGCGTCCCAATCGCCTTCGCTGATGTCCGCGCCGGTGACGTGGCGGATCGTCAGCCCCTCGACCGCGGCGGCACGCTCCTTGCGGATCGCCTTCCGCTTGCGGCTGGCGAGCGCGTCGAGGAAATCGTCGAACCGGGCATAGCCGTCATTCTGCCAGTGGAATTGCGTACCCTCGCGCAGCAACCACCCCGCCGCCTCGAACGCCGGCAGTTGCTCGCGTGAGACGAAGGTCGCGTGCGCGGAGGACAGTTGGTGCTGGTCGGTGACCGCCTCAATCGCCGCGATCAGCGCGGGTGCCTGCGCCTGATCGCGCAACAGCAGCCGCGGCCCGGGAACGGGCGAGAAGGGCACTGCGATCTGTAGCTTCGGGTAATAGCTGCCCCCGGCGCGCTCCCACGCGTCCGCCCAGGCATGGTCGAAGACATATTCGCCCTGGCTGTGACTCTTGGCATAGGCGGGCGCAATCGCGGCGGGGTGCCCGTCCGCGCCGTCGACGATGATCGGGATCGGCTGCCACCCGGCACGCGCGGTCGCGCTGCCCGAGGCTTCGAGGATTGAGAGGAAGGCATGGCCGACGAAGGGATTTGCGCTACCGGCGCAGGCATCCCAGTCGGCCGCGGGAATGGCGGCGATGCCGTCGGCGATGCGGGCGGTGACGGCGGTGGTGTTCACCGCCTCAAGCTAGGGGTTCGTGGGGCGCTTCTCAACCGGTGGAGTACCGATCCCGCAGGATAAGCGGGCAAGCAAGCGGCGCTGCTTCACTCCCCGAAGGCAGTCGCACGGTACAGCAGCGTGATCGCAACACGGCGGTTACGCGGATCGGACGGGGCATTGGGGATGATCGGCTCGCGATCGGCGACGCCTTCGATCCGGTTGAAGCGGTTCTCAGGCGTGCCCCCCGCCGCCAGCCGCCGTCGCGTCGCCTCGGCTCGCGCACTGGACAGCATCCAGTTGTTCATCGCGAGCGGATTGCCATAGCCGAGGCTATCGGTGTGCCCGCGGATCATGATCGGATTGGCGGTGCCCTTGATCGATTCGGCGATGAGCCCAAGCAGCGCGGACGCGCGCGGTTCAAGTTGCGTCGTGCCGAGATCGAACATCGAATAATCCGCATCGTCGAGCAGGTCGATCCGCAGCCCGCTTTGCGTGCGAACGAAACGGACATGCGACGACAACTTCTTGAGCTGCGGACTCGACGCCATCGCAGCCGCCACCTGGCGCCGCATCTTCTCGAAATTCTTCCGGTCCTCCGCCGACATCGCGGCGCGATCCTTGAGCGTGCCGCGTTGCCCCGAGCCGACCTGCGTTCCCCCGGTCGCGTCGATCGGAACGGTCATCGCGCGCGTGCCGGTCTGCGATGCCTTGTGCTGGTAACTGTCTTTGTCGGTGATCGACGATCCACCGAACAGCCCCATTGATCCCGCGCTGTTCTGCTTCAGCTGGACCAGGGTGGGCGAGAAATAGTCGGCAAGCGCCTTGCGCTGTTTCTCGTTGGTCGCGCCAAGCAGCCACATCAGCAGGAAGAACGCCATCATCGCGGTGACGAAGTCGGCGTAGGCGACTTTCCACGCACCGCCGTGATGCCCGCCGTGGCCCTCGATATAGATCTTCTTGTAGATGATCTTGGGTGGCTGATTGGCACCATGCGGCGCACGCGCGGCCATCAGCGGGCCACCATCGAAGACGGGTTACCAAGCGTCACCATCGCGCGGAGCGCAGCGCCACCGATCGGACGCGTAGAACGCAGGAGGTTTGTCTCGCACAAAGCCACAAAGGCACAAAGAAAGAAGGGCTTCCCGTCGTTATTCGGCGTCTGGATGGAGCGGGTCATCGGTGTGCGCCACGTCGTGCCTTTGTGGCTTTGTGCGAGTTTGCCTGCCTTGGAGCATGTCGCGCCGGAGTTATGTCGGTAAAGCATCACCTCACCGCGCCCGCAGGCCGTCGAAGACTTCGGCGAAGCCCGGCTGGTTCGAATGTGCGATTCCCGAACGCGCCGCTTCGATCACCAGCGGCTGTGGGTGGCCGTGGAGCGAGGCGATGATGATCTGCTTCACGACGTGATAGATGGCGCCATCTGCGTCGATCACCTGCTTCAGCCGGTTGGCGAGCGGGGCGACGATGCCGTAGGCGAGCAGCACGCCCATGAACGTGCCGACCAGCGCCGACCCAATCATCGCGCCAAGGATCGCAGGCGGCTTGTCGATCGAGCCCATCGTCTTCACCACGCCAAGCACCGCGGCGACGATGCCGAGCGCGGGCAAAGCGTCGGCAAGGCTCGAGATCGTCCCGTGCGGGCCTTCGACCTCGTGGTGGTGGGTCTTGATCATATTGTCCATCACGTCCTCGACCGCATGGACGTCGAGCGTGCCCGACGACACGACCACCAGCCGCAACGTGTCCGCGATCAGGTTGATGAGCGTGTGATCCGACAGCAGCCGAGGATATTCAGCGAAGACCGCCGACGACTTGGGATCCTCGACATGCGGCTCGAGCGCGATCGGCCCTTCGGTACGAAGCATCTTCATCAGCTTCGACACCAGGAAGATGACGTCGAGATAGTCCTGCTTCTTGTACTTCGGTCCCTTGAAGACCTTCATGAAGCCGCCGCCGAGCGCCTTCAGCTCCTTCATCGAATTGCCGATGATGAGCGCGCCGACCGCGGCGCCGCCAATGATCAGCATTTCGTGCGGAATGGCTTCCATCACCGGGCCGAGCGCGCCGCCGGTAATGGCGAAACCCCCGAAGATCATCACGAGCAGGACGACAAGGCCGATTGCGGGAAACATGAGTGGCGATATGCCCCTGTAAACGCTGCGATTAACGTTGCTGCACGACGCTCGCGACCCGCATCGGCCGCTATACTTTCGGTTTAGGGCGATTCCGTAGCAAAACGGTTAACCAGCGCGGCGTTGGCGTTAATCGATCTGCCGCAACAAGCGGAGAACCTGGAATCATACGCCGCAAGACAGCGTCGCACCGGCAAGTATCAGCGCAGATAGGTGAACAGCGACAGGCTGCTCAGCTTGCTGAAGCTCGCCTGAGTCGCGGACAGGATCGTCATCTGCTTCTGCAATTCGGTGATCGCTGCGGACAGATCGGTGTCCTCCAGCTCGGTACGATCGCTCTCGCGCGCGGCGGCGGCGTCGGTTGCCTGCGACGAAACGATGTCGAGTCGGGCAGCGCGTGCGCCGACCGACCCCTGGACGTTGCTGACCTGCGATTGCGAAGCGTTCAATCCGTCGATCGCGGTGGCCGAGGCATCCGAGATGTCCCCGCCCGCGTCGAGCGCGGTGATGTAATCGGACAATATGGCAAAGACGTCCGTCTTGCCGCCTGCCTTCGTCGGGATGTTGCCGAATACGCGCTCCGCGCTGTCGGTCGCTGCGACGGCCGTGCCGTCGCCGACCGGAATCGCCGGCAACTCGCCGGTGCCGCCCAGCGTCACGCGCCCGTCCGCTCCCTGGACTACCGCCTTGGTTCCGGTTGCTGCCCCGAACAGCGGCTGGCCACGTGCGTCGCTGGTATTGGCGAGATTGACGAGGTCGTCGAGGATGCTCTTGAGCTCGATAGCTATCGTCTTGCGATCGCCGTCATTGAGCGTGCCGGTATTGGCGCGGAGCGTAAGTTCGGACGCGCGCTGCAATTGCGTCGAAACCTGCGTCAGCGTCGAATCGGATTGCTGCAACAGGGATTTGGCGAGACTGGTGTTGCCCGCATAGGCCGCCTGGTCTGCAGTGGCCTGCTTGATCGACGCCAGCCGGTTGTAGGCGACCACATCCTGCGACGGGGCGCTCAGCTTCTTGCCGGTCGCGATCTGCGTGTTGAGCGTGCTCGTCTGTGCCGACAGATTGGTCATCTGCGACGAAGTGCGATCAAAGAACAGGCTGGTGCCGATTTGCATGAGCGGGTCCGTCTCGGGGCTAGCGGATGTCGAGGATCGACTGGAGCGTGTCCTTGGCGACCTGGATCACGCGGCTCGAGGCTTGATAGGCTTGCTGAAAGCGCAGCAGATCGACCGCCTCGCTGTCGAGGTTGATGCCGGAGACGGCATCGCGCGCCGACACCGCATTGTCGCGCATCGCGCCCTGCGCCAGCGCTACCTGCTTGCGTGCAGCAAGGGCCGAGGCATTGCTCGACACGAGCGCGGTGGTCTTGCCCTCGAATGCACCGCTGGTGCGCAGCGCATCGAGCTTGCCGAGATTGCCATTGTCGCGCGGGCCCTTGCCGGCGTCTGCGGCGGCGATGCCACGCGGGTCGGTTAGCTTGACGGTGATGTCGGTCGGACTGGTGCCGATCTCGAACAGCGCGGTTCCGGCCTTGGAATCGAGATCCTCTCCGCCGGTCTGAACCGCGTTGACGTCGTTGGCGAAGGCGGTTGCGATCGTGTTGAGATTGATGCGCGTGTCCGAAATTCGCTGGCCAGCCTCGACCACGCCCGCAAGCGCACCCCCCGACGGGCTGACGGTCGACTGCGATCGCTGGAGCGTGAACGCGATCATCCCGTCGGTGCCCCGTGCGACCTGCAAGGAATCGGATTGCGGACCGGAGACGAACGTCGGCCCGCCCGCATCGCCAAGCTTGACCGTGGCACGGCCATAGTCGTCGATCGAGACCGAGACGTTGCTGATCGCGCTCATCTGCTCGAGGATCGAATCGCGCTGGTCGGCCAGCGACGCCGCTGCAGCCGATCCGCCCTTGGTTCGCGCGATCCCCTCGTTGACCTTGGCAAGCGTGCTGCCGAGTGCGTTGAGCGTCGTCACGGCAGCCGACGCGGTCGCATCGAGATTGGTATCCAGCAGGTCGAGCGCCTGGCCCGTCGCACGGAATGCGCCCGCAACCGCACTTGCCTGTTCGAGCATCGCGCTACGCGGCGTGGTCGCAGTCGGGTCTGCGGCAACCGTCTTGGATGCGTTAAAGAAGCCGGTCAGTCGGTCACCCAGTTGATTGCCGGTCAGTGCGGTCTCGATACGTCCGAGCCAGGCAACGCTGGTTTCGCTGCGCGCCAGATCCGATCCAGCAGTGCGGACATCGGCATCGCGCAACACGTCTGCGGAGCGCGTAAGCCCCGAAACAACCGCACCCTGCCCGGTCGCCGCAACGCCACCGGAATGCAATCCGGTGGCGGGCTCGATCTCCGACAGGGTTGACGTACGCTTGGCATAGCCCGGCGTCGCTACGTTCGCGATGTTGTCCGATACGGTGCTCAACGCGGTCTGATACGCGCGGACGCCACTCGCGCCGATGCTCAGCATGTCGCTCATGGCGTCTTGCCCTCATCTGCTGCGGCGGGGGCGGGGGTAGTCGACTTCGCCAGTCCGGCTTCAACGCCTGCCTGAGACTTTGCCAGAAACTCCGTCATCGCCTTGCCGATGCCGAGCGGGGCGTGTGCGGCCATGTTCTGCGCGACTTGCGTGTCTTGCATTTCCTTGAACGTATTCATGCCCTTGGACGCGAACAGGCCGTCCTCGGCAAGATGCGTCGAGCGCATCGCCTTGACCATCATGCCGGTGAACACCGCTTCGAACTTCTTGCCCGCCGCTTCCAAATTGGCACGGTTCGACAGCCGGCTGGTATCGGTCGCGATACCACCGACGGCCGAGGGGGCGTTGACCGGGGGGAGGGCAGGAACGTCACTCACAAGACGATCAACTCCGCTTTCAGCGATCCCGCTTCCTTGAGCGCCTCGAGGATCGCGACCAGATCGGCCGGCGATGCGCCGATCGCGTTGATCGCCTTGACCACGTCGGACAGCTTCGGACCGGGCGAGATCAGGAACATCGGGCGCTTTTCTTCATCGACCGAGACGCCCGACTTCTGTGCCTTGGCGGTCTGGCCCTGGCTGAACGGCGCTGGCTGGCTGATCCGTTCGTTCTCGTCGATGCGGACGGTGAGCTTGCCGTGGGTGATTGCAGCGGTGCTGACGCGGACCGCGGAATTGATCACGACGGTGCCGGTGCGCGCGTTGACGATGACCTTGGCGGATGGCTCGGCCGAGACGACGCTGAGGTTCTCGATCTCGCTCATCAACGTTGCGCGCACGTCGCCACCCATCGGTGCGCGGACCGATACCGACACCGCGTCGACCGCTTGCGCCACACCGTTGCCGAAGCGCGCGTTGATCGACCCGGCGACGTTCTGCGCGGTGGTGAAATCGGCGCGCGCGAGGTTGAAGGTCAGCGCGGGCGTGTTTTCGAACCCGGTCTTGACCGCGCGCTCGACCGTCGCGCCTTCAGGAATGCGGCCGGTCGAGGGGATGTTGATGACAATCTGGGATCCGTCCTTGCCCTCGGCGCCGAGACCGCCGACCGCGAGATTGCCCTGCGCCATCGCATAGATCTGTCCGTCCGCGCCTTGCAGCGGCGTCAGGATCAGCGCGCCGCCGCGCAGACTCTTGGCCTTGCCCATCGATGCAACGGTGATGTCGAGCTTCTGGCCGGGCTTGGCGAAGGCGGGCAATTCGGCGGTGATCATCACGACCGCCGTGTTCTTGAGGCCGGGATTGATGTTCGCGGGGAGCTGCAGCCCGAAGCGTGACGTCACCGCCTTCATCGACTGGATGGTATATTCCAGATTGTCGTCACCCGTGCCCGGCAGCCCGACGACGACGCCGTAGCCGGTCAGCTGGTTGGTCCGGATACCCTGGAACCCGCCGAGATCCTTGATCCGATCGGCGGAGGCAGGGGCCGCGATCAGCAGCGAGACGAACGCTGCGAGCATAAGGCGAAGCATCGGGCGCATCCTCAGAACGGGCTCACGACGGAGAAGAAGCGGCCGAGCCAGCCCTGGCGGCTCGCACGCGCGACGTCGCCCTTGCCGGTGTAGGCGATCTGGGCGTCGGCGACGCGCGTGGAGGGGACGCGATTATTGGCGTCGATGTCGGCGGTGCGGATCAGGCCCTTGATCTGGACGAACTCGTCGCCACGGTTGAGCGTGACGCGCTTCTGCCCCTGTACCAGCATCGTGCCGTTGGGAAGAACGCGGCTGACGGTAACGCTGATCTCGCCCGACAGCGTGTTCGACTGGTCGGCCCCGCCGCTGCCCTTGAACCCGCGGTTGCCGCTGGTGGCGATGTCGGTGCCCTGGAACAGCGCCAGCCGCCCGGTCGTGGGCGGCGTGAAAGCGAGATTGCCCGACGAATCGAGCTTCGAGCTTGCCGACTTGGACGCGGCGGTGCGCTCGACGAGTACGATCGTCAGCGGATCGCCGACCCGGCGCGCGCGCGTGCCTTCGTACAGGCCTGCATAGCCCTCATCGACCTGGAAGATCGATCCGGTCGCCACGACCGGTGTGAGGGCCGGTTGGGGCATCGCCGACGAGAAATCGACCGGTGGCGCTTTCTTGCCGAACACGCGCGACTCGGCCGCGCTGGGCAAAAACAACGTAATTCCGACGATTAGCTGGATGGCGAACGGCTTCATGACCTTAGCCATCAGATATTTTGATTAACATATTTGAGCATTTCGTCGGTCGCGGAGATCATTTTTGAATTAACCTCATACGCGCGCTGGGTTTCGATCATGTCGACCAGCTCCTCAACGACGTTGACGTTCGACCCTTCGAGCTGCCCCTGACGGACGTTGCCACGCCCGTCCTGCCCGGCAACGCCGAGGTTGGCGGCACCGCTCGCGGCAGTTTCGACGAGGTAATTGTCGCCCTTGCTCAGCAACCCCGAAGCATTGGGAAAGCTCGCGACCTGGATCTGGCCGAGTTCGCTCGGCGTGGTCTGGCCGGGAATGGTCGCGGAGACCGTGCCATCGGTCCCGATCGTGATCGCGGTTGCGCCCTCGGGCACGGTGATGCCGGGCTGGACCTGATAGCCTTCGCTCGTGATCATAAGACCTTCAGGCGACCGCGAGAAATTGCCCGCGCGGGTATAGCCGAGCGTGCCGCCCGGCATCTGGACCTGGAAGTAGCCGTCGCCGTCGAGCGCGAGGTCGAGGCTGTTGTTGGTCGACTGGAACGACCCCTGCGTGTCGATCCGCGCGGTGCCCTGGATCTTGACGCCGGTGCCGAGGTTGAGCCCGGTCGCATATTTCGTCTCGGACGTGCTTGGCGCGCCCGGTGCGGTCACCGTCTGGTACGCCAGCGTCTCGAACGCGGCGCGATCCTTCTTGTACGCGGTCGTGTTGACGTTCGCGAGGTTGTTCGAGATGACTCGCATGCGCATGTCCTGGGCATCAAGCCCGGTCCGCGCGATATGCATGGCTGCACTGCCCATCGTCTATTCCTTCAGCTCGGGAGCCGCATCACGGATGCGGCGCTTTCGTCCATGTCCTTGGCCGACTTCATCAGATTGGCCTGGACCTCGTAGCTGCGCTGGTTCTCGATCATGTCGACCAGCGCTTGAGTTATGTTGACGTTCGATCCCTCGAGCGCACCGCTCTCGACCTTCGCGTCCATGTCCTGCGGCAGCGTTCCGCCGCCCTTGACGTAGAGCAGGTTGTCGAGCCCCTTGACCGTCGTCGTGCCCTTGGGGTTGGTGAGCTTGAGTTGATCGAGCACTTCCGGGTTGCGTGCGTCGCCGCCCATCGGGACGATCGAGACAGTTCCGTCCGCGGAGATCGAGATGCTTTGCGCGGGCGGCACGGTGATCGGGCCACCCGACCCGATCACCGGGAAACCGTCGCCGGTCTGGAGCACCCCCGACGCTGCGACCTGCAAGTCGCCGCGCCGAGTATAGGCTTCCTTCCCGTCGGGCGACTGCACCGCGAGCCAGCTGTCGCCGGTCATCGCTACGTCGAGCGAGCGGCCGGTCTGCTGGATCGCGCCGGTCGCGCGATCCGCGTCGAGCACGTCCGCCGAGGTCGGCTCGCGTGTTTCGAGCGGCGATCCCTTGAGCGACAACCGGTCGAACACGACGCGATCGGCCCGAAACCCGATCGTCGAGGCGTTCGCCATGTTGTTGGCGATCGCGGCCTGCGAGGCGAGATGCGCCTTGAGCCCCGTAGCCGCCGTGTAGACCAGC
Source organism: Sphingomonas sp. PsM26 (assembly GCA_030433805.1). Classification (GTDB taxonomy): domain Bacteria; phylum Pseudomonadota; class Alphaproteobacteria; order Sphingomonadales; family Sphingomonadaceae; genus Sphingomonas. Next base: position 259,244 of record JARUXA010000001.1, read on the forward strand.
TTGTCCATATGCCGCTCCCGCTCCGTTCAGATCAGTTGCGGATGTTGAAGATGGTCTGCGAGATCTGGCCGTTGATATCGAGCGCCTTGGCATTCGCCTGGAAGTTGCGCTGCGCGGCGATCAGGTCGACCAGTTCCTCGGTGATATCGACGTTCGAGCCCTCGAGGATCCCCGCGCTGAGCGAGCCGAAGCCGTTCTCATTCGCCGCACCGAGTGCCGCACCACCCGAAATGCCGGTTGCCGACCAATAGCTGTTACCGGTCTGACGAAGGCCCGTCGGGTTGGAGAAGTTCGCAAGCGCAACCTTGCCGAGCGCGACCGTGTCGCCGTTCGAATAATTTGCCGAGACGATGCCCTGCTTGTCGATCGACACGCCGGCAAGCTCGCCGACCGATGCACCGTCGGCAACACGTGCGTTGACCGAGAACGGGCTCGACTGCTGCGTCGTGCCCGCGAGGTCGAGCTTGAGCGTCTGTGCGACACCACCGCTGATCGGGTTGAACGCGTCATAGGTGATCGGTGCGGCTGGCGCGGTAATGTTGCCCGACGCATCGAACTTCACTGGTGTGCCCGTGGTCGATCCACCGACCTTGAGTTCCTGATCGCCGACGAAGCTGTGCACGGTCCATTCGTTGTTGCCCGAATGGACGTAATAGTTGGTGAGCGTGCTCGCCTTGCCTGCCGAATCGTAGATCGTCGTCGCGGTCGAGCTGTTGTAGCTTGCGGCGTTGGTCGGCGTGAACGCCGCGGTCGGCACCGATGCCGCCGCATACAGGTTCAGCTTGAGCGCGACGTTGCCGGTCGCCGCGGGCGTCCCGTTGGTTTCCGGCAGGTTGAGCGGGATCAGCCCGTCGGCGCCGGTGGCCGTCGTATTGCCCTTCGCGTCGACCGGGTAGCCGAGTAGCGCGGAACCCTGTGCATCGACGACGTTGTGGGTCGCGGGATCGATCTGGAATGCGCCGTTGCGGGTATAAGCGGTCGCCGAGTTCACGCCGCTGGTCTTGACCGCGAAGAAGCCGTCCCCGGTAATTGCGAGGTCGAGCGACGAGCCCGTCGTCTTCAGGTTGCCGACGGTGAACTGCTGGCGGTTCGACTTCACCACCGCGCCCGATCCGACCAGCTTGGTCGGGTCGGTCGTGATGCTCGACGCGATGACGTCGGCGAAGTCGGTGCGGCTCTTCTTGAAGCCGTTGGTGCCGACGTTGGCGAGGTTGTGCGACACGGTCGAGAGTTCGGTCTGGGCTGCCTGCAGGCCGCTGAGCGAAGTGTAGAAGGACATGGATTTGCTCCTGGACGAAGAGAATTACGCGGTGATGGGATCAGCCGACCTGGCGGACGGCGCTGACGGCGACCTGCCCGATGCCGGGGACGGTGAGGACGGGGCTGCCCGATGCGGGCACCGAAACGGCGGCGACGGGTGCCCAGACGAGATTGCGCGAGGTGACCGCTTCGCCGCCGTTGGCAGCATCGACCGAAACCGTGAACGGGCCGGTGCCGGCATCGTCGCCGCTCGCGGTCTTGCCGTTCCAGTCATAGTTCGCCGTGCCCGCCTTCTGCGTGCCGAGCGACAGCGTGTTGAGCGTCTGCCCGTTGGCGTCCCTGATCGACACGGTCACGTCGGTCGCATCCTTGTCGAGCTCGACCGCACCGGCGAGGCCGCCTGCCGAACGCCCGTAGGCGCTCGACCCTTCGGTCAGTACGGTCCGCCCGACATAGGCGAGCGCGTCGCTGGCGCTGGTCGCGCCGAGCTTGTCCTGGATCGCCTTCAGCGTCGTTCCCATTTCCGCGATCCCCGACGTGCTGGAGATCTGCGCGAGCTGCGCGACCATCTGGGTATTGTCGGTCGGGGAGAACGGATCCTGGTTGTTGAGCTGCGCGGTCATCAACTTGAGAAAGTCCGATGCACCGAGCGACGACGACGTGGACGATGTCTTTGCCGCATTTGCCGCAGCGGTGGAGCTGGCGTTGATGCCGAGGCTGGTCAGCGTAGAGTCGAAAGTGGAGGCCATGATCAGCGTCCCAGTTTGAGGGTGTCGAGGATGAGCGACTTCGCGGTCTGCATGACCTCGACGTTGTTCTGGTAGCTGCGCGCGGTTTCCATCATGTCGACCAGCTCGCGGGTTTCATCGACGCCCGACTGCCAGATGTTGCCATCCTTGTCGGCGAGCGGATGCGACGGATCGTAGACCTTGGTCGCGCCTTCGCCGGCGGTGACGATGCTTTCGACATTCACCGTCGCGAGACCCGACGCCTTGTCATATTGTGTGCGGAAGATCGGCTTGATCGTCTTGTACGCGGTCTCTTCGCTGCTCGTCACCGCGCCCGCATTGGCGAGGTTGGACGCAGTCGTGTTCATCCGCACGAGTTGTGCGGACATCGCGCGCCCGGCGACCTGGAAGATGGAAAGTGGCTGGTCGGCCATTTCTTATTCGCCCTTCAAGGCACGGGTGATCTGGCCGATCCGCCCGTTGAGGAACGAGAGCGTCGTCTGATAGGCGACGGCGTTTTCGGCGAAGGCGGTCTGCTCAGTCGATAGCTCGACCGTATTGCCGTCGAGCGAGGGCTGCGACGCGGTGCGATAGCGCATCGCCCCGCTGATGCTGGCGTTCCCGCCCGTGTCCATTGCGGTCTCGGCGGTCGACAGCGCGCTCTGGAAATCGATGTCTTGCGCCTTGAACCCGGGGGTCGAGGCGTTCGCGATATTCGACGCCAGCACACCCATGCGCTGCGAGCGCACTTCGAGTGCCGCACCGTGTACCCCGAACAGACTGTCGCTGGGCATCGCCCGTCTCCAGCGCATGATTGCGCGCCGGTCGATCAGCAAAGGTCGTGCCAATTGCGGTGCGGGCTTGGCCTGGCAGTCCGGGGCACACAAAGCGGCAAACGCTTGCCGGGCGGCGGCAAGTCGGCAGCCGGTCGTCTGGCCGGGCGGTCGCTGGCTTTGCCGCCGATCGCGCCGTCGCCGGGTATGGCGGGCCGGGTGGATGGGACGCAGGGATCGGGATCGGTCCGTTTACCAAATTGGCCCACCGCTTGCAGAGCTGGCCAGGATGCCCTTTACCCTTGCGCCTTTCCTTGATCCGCTTGCCTTTGCCATCGTTGTTGGCGGGACGCTGGCCGCCGCGGTCCTCCGCACCCCCGCGCGGGACCTTGGGCGGGGGGTGGCGGCATTGCGGATGCTGGGCGCGCCACGCTTCGCCGCAGATCCGTTGCTCGACCAGATCGCAGCATTCGGCCGGATCGCCAAGCGCCACGGTGTGCTGACGCTGGACCGCTCGGTGATCGCGGACCCGGATATCGCCGCGGCGGTCTCGGCGATCGTCGACGGGGATTCGCCCGAGGATATTGCCGAACTGCTCCGCCAGCGTCGCCGTACGCGCGCCGAACGCGCCGTTGCGACCGCTGAACTGTGGTCGACCGCGGCGGATACCGCGCCCGCGATGGGCATGGTCGGCACGCTGATTGGTCTGGTCGGCATGTTCGTCAAAATGCAGGATCCGCGCGCGATCGGGGCGTCGATGGCGGTTGCGTTGCTGGCGACGCTTTATGGTGCGCTGCTCGCCAATCTCGTCCTGGCGCCGATTGCCGCGCGGCTGCGACGGATCGCGCGCGACGAAGCGGTCGAGCGGCTGCGGCTCGAACCCCCGTTGATCGCGCTTGCGCTGCGCGAACAGCCGCGTCGTCCGCTCGCCGTGGCGGTATCGGCATGATTGCGCACGAGGATATCCTGCCGGAGATCGCACCGGCACGCCCGGCGTGGCTGATGACGCTTGCCGACCTCGCGCTATTGCTGGTCGCGTTCTTCGTGTTCATCCAGGCCAATCAGCAACTTGATGGCGACACCCTCGCGCGCGGGATCCGCGCCGGGTTCGGCGCAATCGAGACGCCTGCGATCGTTCCGCCGGCGCCAATGCCCGTTTCCGCAAGCGGACTGCACGGTTTTGCGGTTGGATCTGCCGCGTTGCCGGGCCCGGTTGCTCCACTGGTCGCGTGGGCGCGCGAAGCCTTGGGCGATCCGCGCGCGGTGCTTGCGGTGACGGGGATGGTCGACGGATCGGGCGACGACGTCGATCCGGTCACACAAAACGCCGCCGTGCTTGCCGCCGATCGCGCGCGGACGATCGTCGGGGTGTTGATCGCCCACGGGATCGCGCCCGATCGCATCACCATCACCGCCGCGGGCCGCGCCGGCCGACGCGGCGTCAGCGTGACGACGGGATTTGCCGGCAACCGGCAAAGGCCTGCCGTTCCGGCTTCCGCTTCCACAACACAACCCACAAGGATCTGATTGCCGATGCGCCGTCTGCCGTTGCTCCTCTTCGGGCTCGTCGCCAGCCCGCTGTCTGCCGCCCCGTTCCAGGATACCGGGGCGATCGACCGCGCGGTGGCTGCGTTTACCGGCCACGGAGTCGGCAACGAAGGCGGCGCGCGCACGCCGGTCGACGGGCGGCTCAAGCTGGCCGCCTGCCCGATGGTGTCGATGGCGTGGCGCACCGAGAACCACGATGCGGTGGTCGTGACTTGCACTGGCCCCGAATGGCGGTTGTTCGTGCCGGTCAAGCTGGCCGCCGCAGCGCCCAGGGGGGCTGCCCCGCTTGTGATCACCCCCGGTGTGCAGGCCGCCGCGGTCAGGCCGGTCTATGTCATCAAGCGTGGCGATCCGGTGACGATCAGTGCAGGCTCGTCGGGCTTCTCGATCACGCGCGAGGGCGTCGCGGCTGGCGATGCGGTCGTCGGCGGGCGGTTCATGGTGAAGGTCGATGATCAGAAGAACCCGGTCCAGGCGGTCGCGGTCGCCGCCGGAAGCGCCACGCTGCCGGGTTGGACAGAATGATTTAAGCTTTGCCCAAGCCGGTCGTTATACCTTTCGTCATCTCTTCCCAAAGGTGCTGATGTGGTAGACGCGATCGGACCCAAGACTGTTTCAATGCCCGAGCGGCTGGCCGTGTCCGCCGTTGCGTCGACCGGATCGGTCGCGTCGACGGTCAGCGCCGCGAGCAAGCCGGCAGCGACGGCAACCCAGCAACTGGAATTGTCGGCAATCGCGTCCGAAACCGGCAAGGGCGTGCCGGTCGACACCCAGCATGTCGAGGATGTCCGTCGCGCGGTCCGCAACGGGACGTACCCGATCACACCCGATACGATCGCCGACCGCATGCTCGCGCTCAAGCTCAACTGGAGCCCCTCGAAATGACGTCTCCCGCCACGCGCCGTGATGCCCTGATCGCGGTGATCGAAGCGTTGCACGCCGAAATCGCGGCGCTCAAGACCAACGATGTCCGCGCGTTGGAACAGGCCACAACCGACAAGCTGATGCGGATCGAGGCGGTTGCGGCGTTTGGGGATACGCCTCCGGAAACGGAAACTCGCGCGCTTGCCGAGGAAGCGCAACGGCTTAACGACACGTGCCGGATCTACGTCAACCTGATGGCGGCAAATGTCCGCCGCCGCCTGCAAAATCTGACCGGTTCGGCCGGAGCGGCAATGGGGGCGGCACCGGGGAGCGTGTATCGTGCCGGGATGGGGCTGGCGGCGTTCGCCTGAGGGGCGATGTGACGCCCTTTTCATAACCGCTTCCCCGGCGAAGGCCGGGGCCCAGTCGCGCAGGTTTTTCTAACGAAGCGCTGACCTCCGCCACTGCTGCCTCTCTCCTGGGCCCCGGCCTTCGCCGAGGAAGCGGCAAGTTGGGGGAAGCGGCGCATAGGCAAAAACTGGCACGTCTCTTGCTGATCCCCCCTCGTCCGTCTGAACGCGGGCGAACAGGGGACCAATGCCTTTCAATCCGCTTTCCATCCTGAACGGTGCCGTCGACGCGAGCGGCGCGGGCGGATCGATTCGCAGCGCGATCGCCAATGCCAGCCAGAAAACCGGCATCGATTTCAACTATCTGATGGGCCAGGCCAAGCTCGAGAGCGGGATGCGCAGCAACGCGCATTCGGGCACGTCGAGCGCGAGCGGCCTGTATCAGTTCGTCGACCAGAGCTGGCTGCGCGTGGTCAAGGCGCATGGCGCCGAACACGGCCTCGGCTGGGCAGCGAACGCGATCTCGACCAGCGCGAGCGGCAAGGCGGTCGTCAACGATCCCGCGACGCGCCAGGCGATCCTATCGCTCCGCAACGACCCCACCGCCGCGTCGCTGATGGCCGCCGAGCACGCCAGCGACAACAAGGGCGCGATCGAGGGAACGCTCGGGCGCAGCGCGACCAGCACCGATCTCTACATGGCGCATTTCCTGGGCTTGGGCGGCGCACGACAGTTCCTCACCGCGATGCAGACCAATCCCGACCGCAGCGGTGCCGCGATGTTCCCCGCCGCCGCCAATGCCAATCGCAACGTCTTCTACGATTCGACCGGCGCGCCGCGCTCGCTTTCGCAAATCTACAACAGGTTTGCCGCCAAGCTCGACGCGGCGGGCGCGACCCAGACGACCGATGGCGCATCCGGCCTGTCCGCGACGCGGCTCGGCGAATGGGGCGCGGACGTCATTCCCGGCAATGGCGAGGAATCGACCTCTAACGCCGCGGTCTGGGCGCAGAACACGCTCGCGCAACTCAGCGGAACGTCGAGCCTGTCGGGCACCCGCACCGAAACCGCGAGCCTGCTCCGCCCGACCCCGAATACCGCGCGGCTCGCGTACATGATGCTCGCGACGATGGGAGCCTGATCCAGTGGCACTGTCCCCCAAGACCGGTGGCGTGATGCCGCTGTTGCGCTCCGCCGCCTTGCCCGTCGCGATCCTGTTGCTGGTCGTGCTGATGGTCGTGCCGATCCCGGCGGCTATGCTCGACGTGTTCTTCATCATGAACATCACGATCAGCCTCGCGGTGCTGATGGTCAGCCTCAACGCGCAGAAGCCGCTCGACTTCTCCGCCTTCCCGACCGTCCTACTGTTCGCCACGCTGTTCCGCCTGAGCCTCAACGTCGCCTCCACCCGCGTCGTTCTGGTCCACGGGCATGAAGGCGAGAGCGCGGCGGGCCATGTAATCGAGGCGTTCGGCACCTTCCTGATCGGCGGCGATTATGTCGTCGGCCTGTTCGTCTTCGCGATCCTCGTGATCATCAACATGATCGTCGTCACCAAGGGCGCGGGCCGCGTGTCCGAAGTCAGCGCGCGCTTCACGCTCGACGCGTTGCCGGGCAAGCAGATGGCGATCGACGCCGATCTCAACGCCGGGCTGATCACGCCGGACGAAGCCAAGGCACGCCGGATCGAGGTCTCGACCGAGGCCGATTTCTACGGCTCGATGGACGGCTCGTCCAAGTTCGTGAAGGGCGACGCGGTCGCCGGCCTGCTGATCCTCGCCGCGAACATCGTCGGCGGGCTGATCCTCGGCCCCGTCAGCCACGGCATGACGATCGCGGACGCGGCGCATAATTACGTGCTGCTTGCGATCGGCGATGCGCTCGTTGCGCAGATCCCGTCGCTGATGCTGTCGATCGCTGCCGCCGCGATCGTGACTCGCGTTACCTCGAGCATGGATCTCGCGGGCCAGATCGGCAGCCAGTTCGGCTCGGCGCGGACGTGGACGCCGGTCGCGATCATCCTTGCGCTGCTCGGGGTGATGCCGGGGATGCCGCATCTGATCATCCTCCCCGCCGCCGGGCTCGCCGGGTTCGCCGCGTGGAAGATGCGCCAGGCGTCGCTTCGCCCCGTACCGGTCGAGGTGCTCGCGCCCGAGCCGGTCGATCATTCGAAGATCGGCTGGGACGAAGTCTCGGACCTCATGCAGGTCAATCTCGATATCGGCTACGGTCTCGTGCCGCTCGTCGACGAACGCCGCGGTGCGCCTTTGATGGGCCGGATCACCGGGGTCCGCCGCCAATTGTCGAAGGACATGGGCTTCGTCATCCCGCAGGTTCGCGTCCGCGACGACATCAATCTGCCGCCCTATGCGTATCGCATCATCGTCGGTGGCGTCGTGGTCGGCGAGGACAGCGTTTCGCCCGACGAGATGCTCGCGCTCGACACCGGGCAGGCGATCGGCGGACTGATGGGCAAACCCGCCAAGGACCCAACCTTCGGGCTCGACGCGGTATGGATCGCGGCGGGGGACGCCGATGCCGCGACTGGCGCGGGCTATCTCGTGGTCGATCCGGGCACCGTCATGGCGACGCATCTCAACCACCAGCTCACCCAGCATTCCGCCGAGTTGCTCGGCCCGGACGAAGTCCAGTCGCTGCTCGACGGGTTGAAGGACCGTGCGGCCAACCTCGTTGCGTCGCTGTCGCCCAACCCGCTGCCGCTGACCACGCTGACGCAGGTGTTGAAGGGGCTGCTCGCGGAAAACATCCCGCTTAAGGAATTCCGCCGGATCGCCGCCGCCATCGCGGTCGCCGCACAGCGCTCCGCCGATGCCGAGGAAATCATCGAGGCGATCCGCCCCGATCTCGGCGGGCTGATCATCGGCAAGATCTGCGGCGTGCGCGAGCCGCTGCGCGTGATGACGCTGGAGGGCGGGCTCGAGGGGCTGCTCGGCCAGGCGATGCGCGCCGATCCGTCGCGCCGCCACACGATCGAGCCCGATCTCGGCCGCCGCATCGTCGATGCGCTGCAACGCGCGGCACAGCCGCTGGTCGACGAGGCCAAGCCGTTCGCGCTCGTCGTCCAACCCGCGATCCGCGTCGCGATCCGCAAGCTGGTCAAGACCTGCCTGCCCGACATTCCGGTAATGAGCTTCTTTGAAGTGCCGGAAGAAAAAGCCGTCGAAGTCGTCGCCGTGATCGGCGCTCCCGGAGCTCTGCCAGCATGATGCAGCTTTCGCCCACCGCCTTCTGTGACGCGCAGCCTCTGGTCTATGGCCGCACCGCCGCCGCGCCCGACCTCAAGCTGCTCGCGAAGAAGCATCTGCCGCTGGTCCGGCGTGTCGCGTGGCATGTCCACGGTAGCATGTCCTCCTCGGTCGAGGTCGAGGATCTCGTCCAGATCGGGCTGGTCGCCTTGGTTGAGGCGGCGGGCGCGTTCGAGGAGCGCGGGCAGTCGACGTTCGAGCAATATCTGATGACGCGCGTGCGTGGCGCGATGATCGATGCGTTGCGGCGCTCGGCGACGCTCACGCGCGGCGCGATGCAGCGCAAGCGGCAATATGCGCAGACGGTCGCGGCGATGACGACCGAACTGGGGCGTGCGCCCGAAGAGGCGGCGGTTGCGACGCGGCTCGGTGTATCGCGCGAGAAATTGCGGATCGATTATGCGAGCGCGCAGCCGGTGCGGCTCGAACCGATCGAGGACCTCTATTCGGACGAAGGCCCTTGGTTCGCGAGCGACGAGCCCGACGCCTTCGCGCAGCTTTCGGAGAGCGAGGAACGCGACACGCTGATCGCCGCGATTACCGCGCTGCCGGAGCGCGAGGCGCTGGTTATCCAATTGTATTACGTCGAGGAAATGAATCTCGAGGAGATTGGGCTGGTGATTGGCGTGGGTTCGGCACGGGTCTGCCAGATCAAGGCTTCGGCGCACGCCAAGCTGAAGAAGGCGATGCTGGGGTAGCGTCGACGCGCGGAAGGTTAGGGGAAAGTTAGGCGAAATCGGTTTCGTTAGGGTCAGCAGTTTCAAAGAGCAGGGTACTGCTTCCCCGGCGCAGGCCGGGGCCCACTAGCGGAACGGTTGAGGTCGAGGGGCCTGCGCCTCGTTACCTCGGCCGTTCATACTGGGCCCCGGCCTTCGCCGGGGAAGAATAAAGGGGGCGAACTTACCAGATTCGCGTCCTGTAGGACAGCGACCGCCCCCCGCTCCGCGTCAGTCGGCGGAGCTCATCCCCTGCTTGCGCGCACCCACGATCATCTTCCGCGCGATGCCACGGACCCCTTCGTCATCGCGCGTCGCATCGGTTGCGGGGTCGCCCAGATGGTCCAGGCTCCCTTCGAGATAGTCGAGCAGCCCCGGATGCTTGTCCTCGACATATTCCATCAGCTTGAACAGCAGATGCTCGGTCGCGATCTCGCGCTGGCGGACCTGAACGGCGGTGTCGTCGCTCATCACTGCCTCCTGGTTCACTGCTCGACCGACTTGGTCAGGACCGGCGTCTGCTGGTGCTGGACGACGCGCCATACTTCATGCTCCAGGCGGCGGATGACCGAGGTGCAATGCGCTTCATACGCTTCGTCGCCACGCTGCGCATGGACGTGATAGCCGATCACGATCAGCCCTTCCTGCGGGCGCGAGACGGTGCGTTCGGAGAGCTCGGCGCTGTCCCAGACGGGCGTATCCACGACCGCGTCGATCGCCTCGGTGCCCTGCAGTACGAACGGCGGGCGTGGCAGCACCATTACGACTTCCGCATCGACCTTTTCGCGGTAGTTTTCGGGCCCTTCGGTCCAAAGGCTTTCCTCGAAGCTCCACAAGCGGTTGTCGTCCATGTCCGTCTCTCCCAATAGCAAGGGGAGGAAGGCCGGAGGCGGCAAAACGTTCCGCGCAATCGTGCGGCGCGTGCCCGGAAAGCGCCGGATCTACGGTACGATCGTGGTGAACAGATAGGCTGCGAAGATCACCAGGTGGACGACCCCCTGCAACACCGTGGTCCGCCCGGTGCCGAGCGACAGCGTCGCTACGAACAGCGATAGCGCAAGGAGCGTCATGCTCTTGGGGTCAATCCCCAGCGACAGCGGAAGGCCGAGCACGAGCGACACGATCGCCACGCTCGGAATGGTCAGCCCGATCGTCGCAAGCGCGGAGCCGAGCGCGAGGTTCAGGCTGGTCTGCAGTCGGTTGCGTTTGGCGGCCTTATAGGCAGCGAGGCTTTCCGGCGCGAGGACCAGCGCTGCGATAACGACGCCGACCACCGCAAGCGGCAACCCTGCGCCGAGCACCGCGGCCTCGATTGTCGGCGACAGCGTCTTGGCAAGCAGCACGACCGACGCCAGCGCGACCAGCAGCACGCCGAACGCGACTCCCGTCGCGCGCGTCGATGGCGGGGCGGCGTGATCGTCATGATCGTCGCTGGCGGGCAGGAAGTAATCGCGATGCCGCACGGTCTGGACGAGGATGAACGTGCCGTAGAGGATCAGCGACACCACCGCGACGAACACTAGTTGCGACGTCGCGTAGGTCGGCCCGCTGGTCGAGGACGTGTAATTGGGGAGGATTAGCGACAGCACTGCCATCGCGGTCAACACCCCGAGCGCCGCGCTCATGCCGGTCAGTGTGAAGCGCTGTTCGACATGCCGCGCGGCACCTGCGACGAGGCACAGCCCGATGATGAAATTGAGGATGATCATGATAGCGGCAAAGACCGTGTCGCGTGCCAGTTCGGTCGCACCGCCTGCATCCGACAGCATGAGCGACACGATCAGCGAAACTTCGATCACCGTCACTGCGATCGCCAGCACCAGCGTGCCGAAGGGTTCGCCGACCTTGTGCGCGATGACCTCGGCATGATGCACCGCCGCGAGTACGCTCGCGATCAACACCACGACCGCGACGACAGTTCCGCCCGATCCCATCTTGGCGACGCCGAACAAGGCTGCAAGCAGGCCCAGCACTGGCGCGACGAGGGTCCATAACGGCAGCGCCAGCCGATCGGGCATCGCGCCATCCGCGCACACGATCGGGTCCGGCGCGACTTCGATGACCATGAAAATTCCTTGTAATGCAGTCCGAGTATCGGTGCCGGATCAATAGCCCGGGCTGCAGAAAGGTCCGGTTTTCATCAAAGATAATATAATGACGCGGAACTTTAGCGACTCGGCACGGATGGTAATCCACGCCCTGTTCCCAATCGTTTCAAGGCGGTGTTGGGTACGGTTGAGGCAATGGCCGGCCGGGTGAGATGGCGATGCGTGGAGGGACCGGATCCCAGAGCCATACAGGTTTAGAGCAAGCTGCCAGATCATGATGTCGTGCGGGACCGCAACGATCCGATGCGGCGGTTCAGCCGACACTTGCCCATTGCAGGATCGCCTTGGTCAGCGCGTCTGACACCGGGGTTCCCCCGCCCGGTCCGATGATGACGAACTCCATGTGCGGCAGGTCGGGGAGCGTGTTGTCCGCAGCGACTCTTGCGAGGCCGATCGGGAGCAGGCGAAGCGAATGCGGCAGGACTCCGAGCCCAGCCCGCGCAGCCGCGGTAAGGCCGCTCAGGCTCGCGCTTGTGAAGGCGACACGCCACGCCCGGCGGCTGGCGTCGAGCGTGGCAATCGCCATCGCACGCGTAACGCTTGGTGGGGGGTAGAGCAGCAGCGGTACGGGCGCGTCGGCATCGTGGAGATAGTCGGGCCGGGCGATCCACACCGCTTGCTCGCCCCATGCGGTCACCCCGCGCGGGTCGCCCGCGCGACGCTTGGCAAGGATGATGTCGAGCTGTCCCGCATCATATGCGTCGTACAGGTCCTGGCTCAGCCGCGCGGTCACGACCATGTCGACTTCGGGATGGCGGCGCGCGAAATTGGCCAACACGTCGGGGAGCGCGGACAGGACGAAATCTTCGGAAGCACCGAAGCGCAACCGCCCCCGCAACGGGACGCCCGACAACTGCCGATCGAGCGCGGCATAGCTTTCGAGGATCCGGCGCGCATGATCGACCAGCACTTCGCCGTCGACCGTGAGTGCGACCCGGTGCGTATCGCGCGCGAGCAGGCGGCGCCCGGTGATCGTCTCGAGCCGCTTGATCTGTTGGCTGACGGTCGACTGGCCGGTCCCGAGCGTCCGTGCTGCGCGGGTGAACGTTCCTGCTTCGACCACTGCAAGGAAGGCGCTAAACAGCTCCGGGGTGATCCGCGTAATGTCCATCACGGATCATGATAACCGTTATCGGTCCCATCACAATTGTGGATGACGTACGCGTAGCGTAGCAACCGACCCTATGACCGCTATCCGATCGCTGCTCGGCCGCTTGCCGATCGATGCCTATATGCTGCTGCTGATCGGGACGGTGGCGTTCGCGTTCGTCCTGCCTGCGCGCGGAGTCGGGCAGGACATTGCCGAGGACAGCGTGCTGGTCGCGGTCGGGCTGTTGTTCTTCCTGTATGGCGCGCGGCTTTCGCCTGCTGCCGTCTGGGCGGGGATCACGCACTGGCGGCTCCAGTCGCTCGTCCTGGCGAGCACCTTCGTGATCTTCCCGATCATCGGCCTCGCGACCTATTGGGGGACGCGCGGGTGGTTGCCCGAGGGGATTGCGATCGGGCTGCTGTATCTGTGCCTGTTGCCCTCGACGGTCCAGTCGTCGATCGCGTTCACCTCGATCGCGCGCGGCAACGTGCCCGCTGCTTTGTGCAGCGCATCGGTGTCCAACCTCCTGGGCGTGGTAGTCACCCCGCTGCTGGTCGCGGCATTGCTCCAGTCGGCGGGGGGCGGCTTCTCGTTGCGCGCGATCGAGGGGATTGCGCTCCAGATCCTGTTGCCGTTCGTCGTCGGGCAGGTCGCCCGCCCAGTGATCGGGAAGTGGCTGGTCGCACATCGCACGCTGACTTCGGTGGTCGATCGCGGCTCGATCCTGCTGGTGGTCTATACCGCGTTCAGCGCCGGGGTGGTGGCGGGGGTATGGACCAGCCTGTCGCCGATCGACCTGGCGGTGGTGCTGGCGATCGACCTTGCGATCCTGGCGGTGATCCTGTGTGTGACGACCGCGCTTGGCCGGTGGCTCGGGTTCACCACCGAGGACGAGATCGCACTCGTCTTCTGCGGGTCCAAGAAGAGCATGGCGAGCGGGCTGCCGATGGCGACGATCCTGTTCGCTGGGCATTCGGTCAGCCTGATCGTGCTGCCGCTGATGCTGTTTCATCAGGCGCAATTGTTCGCCTGCGCGATTCTCGCGCGGCGATATGCGCGGCGCCCGGAGGGGGGCGAGGGGGATGCGGTGCCGGCTTAGCCGCACCCGACCCGGTTGCACTCCTACCATCCGTTCGGGCTGAGCGCAGTCGGAGCCCCCCGCGACACGCCGGCCCTTCGACTCCGCTCAGGGCGAACGGATGTCGGGGGGCGATCGTTAACGCGACACCAGAACCGTTACCCGATCAGCAGGCCCGCGAGCGCCGCCGACATCAGGTTTGCAAGGCTCCCCGCCGCGAGTGCGCGCAGGCCGAGCTTGGCGATCATCGGGCGCTGGTTGGGGGCGAGGCTCCCCGCCGACGCCATCTGGATCGCGATCGACGAGAAATTGGCGAAACCGCACAACGCGAACGTCACCACCGCGGTGGTATGCGGCGAGAGGTTCTGCATCTTGCCGAGATCGATGAACGCGACGAATTCGTTGAGCACGATCTTCTGCCCGAACAATTCGCCCGCTGCCCGCGCTTCGGTCCACGGAATGTCGAGCAGGAACATCACCGGCGCGAAGACGAAGCCAAGGATGCCCTGGAAGCTCAAATCGGGATAGCCGAACCACCCGCCGATCCCGCCGAGGATCCCGTTCGCCAGCGCGACCAGCCCAACGAACGCGAGCACCATCGCGCCGACAGCGACCGCGATCCGCACGCCGGTCTGCGCGCCGTTGGCGGCGGCCATGATGATGTTGGCGGCGCGTTCTTCCTCGAGCGCCTTTTCGGCGACGTGGAGCACCGCTTCCTCCGGATCGTCGCCGAGCGCGAGCTCGCCCGCGGGGGCTGTCGTCTCGTCGGGCATGATGATCTTGGCCATCAGCAATCCGCCCGGCGCGGACATGAACGACGCGGCGAGCAGATAGGGCAAAGCGCCCTGGCCGAGGAAGGTGGCGTAGGCGAGCAGAATCGTGCCCGCGACGCCCGACATGCCGACCGTCATCACCGCAAACAATTGCGGCGGGGTCAGCCCGGCGAGATAGGGGCGGATCACCAGCGGCGATTCGCTTTGCCCGACGAAGATGTTGGCGGCGGCGCACAAGGCTTCCACCTTGGACACGCCGATCACCTTCTCGATCGCGCCGCCGACCCAGCGGATCACGAACTGCATGATCCCGAGATGGTAGAGGATCGACACCAGGGCCGCGAAAAAGATGATGACGGGGAGCGCCGAGAAGGCGAACGCCGTCCCGAAGGTCGGGTCGCTCGCAAGCCCGCCGAAGATCGTCGTGGTGCCGGCCTTGGCATAGCCGAGCAGGTTCCACACCCCGCGCGACATGCCTTCGATCATCTGGCGACCGATCGTGCTGTGGAGCACGAGGACAGCGATGATCACCTGCAACGCGAACGCCGCCCCCACGACGCGCAGGCGGATCGCGCGGCGATTGGTCGACAGCAGGACGGCAAGCCCCAGGATCACGACGATACCCAGGATGCCGATCGGAAATTTGTCCACGTATTCCCCGCAGTTTCGCGCGCACTCCAGTTTTGGCGCGCAACGGGAGCGGACCATACACGCAGACGCGGATAGGGCTAGGGGGCGGGGGAGAAAGTGGTGGGTGTGGGGTGTGGGCGGGCTTTGTAAAACCTGCGTCATCATGAACGCGTTTCAGGATCCAGCGCTCCGCGAGTCCGGACTATACCTGTTGCGCAGTGGATGCTGAAACACGTTCAGCATGACGGCAGCTTTTTGGATGCGTCGGGCCGCCCGAGAACAGATTCCCTTCCCCACAACATTCCGCTAGCGTCCCGCGCGATGACGACACCTGCTCCTGCGATCCCGCGTTCGCTTTTCGCTTTTTCGATTTTCTACGGCGGGATGGTCTGCATCGCGGGCGTGCTCGGCAACAAGCAGGTCTCGCTCGGGCCGATCTCGCTGCTCGGGCCGCTGGTGGGAATCGGTCCGCTCGCGGTCGAGGCAGGAATCTTCGCGTTCCTGCTCCTCGTCGTGGTGTCGAGCGCGGTGGCCGAATTGCACGGGCGGACCACCGCGAACCGGCTCGTGCAAGTGGGGTTCGTGCCGCTGGTAGCGTCGATCCTGCTGTCGGTCGTCGTGCTCGCCGCGCCCGCCGCGCCTGAGATGGAACCAGCGCGGCGTGATGCGTTCGCGCTGATGATGGGCGGTACGCCGCGGATCTGGCTCGGCGGGATCGTCGCCTACGGGATTTCGCAGACGCTCAACGTGACGATCTTCAGCTGGCTCAAGCGCAACGAGCGCGGTGGGCTGTTGTGGCTGCGCGCCGGCATCGCGAGCATCCTCAGCCAGATTGTTGATACGCTGCTGTTCGTGACGATCGCCTTTTATGGGGTTTTCCCGATCGGGGCGCTGCTCGCCGGGCAGATGCTCGCGAAGGTAACGCTGTCGGCTGTGCTGGTGCCGCCGTTGATCTATCTGGTGGTCGGGATCGGGCGGCGACTGGATCGCGGCTGACTTACGCGATAAGGGCGCGGGCATGACCGATTATTCCCCCGCCCCCGCCTTGCTTGCCAAGGCCGAAACGCTGGTCGAGGCGCTACCTTACATGCAGCGCTATGCCGGTGCGACGTTCGTCGTGAAATATGGCGGGCACGCGATGGGCGATCCCGAGGCGGCGCGTGACTTCGCCGAGGACGTCGTGTTGATGAAGGCGGTCGGGATCAATCCGGTCGTCGTCCACGGCGGCGGCCCGCAGATCGGCGCTATGCTCAAGCGACTGGGCGTCGAATCGCGCTTCGTCGATGGCCTGCGCGTGACCGACGCCGAAACCGCCCGGATCGCCGAAATGGTGCTCGCAGGGTCGATCAACAAGGAAATCGTTGGCTGGATCGGGCAGGCGGGCGGCCGCGCGGTCGGGATTTCGGGGAAGGACGCCAACCTCGTCACCGCGACCAAGGTCGGGCGCGAGACGCCGGATACGCTGCAGGGGATCGAACGGCATGTCGATCTGGGCTTCGTCGGCACGCCGGTCGGGGTCGATCGCCGGATCATCGACACGATGTCGGCGGCGGGGATCATCCCGGTGATCGCGCCGATCGCGATCGGGACCGATGGCCATACCTACAACATCAATGCCGACACGATGGCGGGCGCGATCGCCGCAGCGTTGGGCGCGGAACGGTTGTTCATGCTGACCGACGTGGTCGGCGTGCTCGACAAGGACAAGCAGCTCGTCACCGATCTCGACCCCGCAGGGGTCGCGCGGCTGCGCGCCGACGGGACGATTTCGGGGGGGATGATTCCCAAGCTCGAGACGTGCGTCCATGCGGTCGAGGGCGGGGTCGGGGCTGCGGTCATTCTCGACGGGCGTGTGCCGCATGCGATGCTGCTCGAGATCTTCACCGATCGCGGGGCGGGGACGCTGGTGCGGCGCTGACGGCGATTTCGTTCGTTCAGAACGGGTTCGGTCATTACTCCTGAGCAGTGCGATCGCGCTTTTCACATTGGCGTCACCCTGAACTCGTTTCAGGGTCCACTGCGTAGCGAGTCCTGTCCGAGCCTGTTGCGTGGTGGTTGCTGAAACGAGTTCAGCATGACGGCAGTTGGGGGAAGGGTGGCGTAAAGACATCACGCGCTAAGGGGGTGTTCGCATTTGCGAGATACCGCTAGGATCGCACAGCTCAACGCCCGGAGACGCCATTTGCATACGATCATCCAGATATTGCAGGTCCTGATCAGCGCGATCACGACGATCGTGCTGATTCAGGTGGTCCTGTCACTGCTCGTGTCGTTCAACATCATCAACACGCATAACGAACTCGTGCGGTCGATCTACAACGGGCTCGAGCGCGGGACTGAGCCGCTGTATCGCCCGTTCCGTCGGATCCTCCCCGATTTCGGGCAGATCGACCTTGCGCCGTTCGCGTTGCTGCTGACGCTCAAGATCGTCAGCATCATCCTCACCAATTACGACGCGCATCTGCTCGTCGGCGCGCCGCTCTAAGCCGGAGCCTGACGGCATGACCGCTACGATCATCGACGGCAAGGCGTTCGCCGCTGCCTTACGCACGCGCATCGCCGCGCAAGTCGCGACCTTTGCGGAGGCTGCAGGTCGCGCGCCGGGGCTCGCGGTCGTGCTGGTGGGGGAGGACGCCGCCTCCGCGGTCTATGTCCGCAACAAGGGCAAGGCGACGCGCGGCGCCGGGATGATCAGCGTCGAGCACCGCATGCCCGCCGATGTTGCGCAGGATGATCTGCTCGCGCTGGTCGACGTGCTCAACGCCGATCCCGCGATCGACGGGATCCTCGTCCAGCTCCCGCTCCCCGGCCATATTGACGAGCGCGCGGTGACGACGCGGATCGACCCCGACAAGGACGTCGACGGCTTCCACCCGGTCAACGCCGGACGGCTAGCGACGGGGATCACCGGGTTCGTGCCGTGCACCCCGCTCGGCTGCGTGATGCTTCTGAAAGATACGCTCGGCGACCTGACCGGGCTCGACGCCGTGGTCATTGGCCGGTCGAACATCGTCGGTAAGCCGATGGCGCAATTGCTGATCGCCGAAAGCTGCACCGTTACCGTCGCGCATTCGCGCACGCGCGACCTGTCGAGCGTGGTCAAGCGCGCGGACATCGTGATCGCGGCAGTCGGCCGGCCCGAGATGGTCAAGGGCGACTGGCTCAAGCCCGGCGCGACCGTGATCGACGTCGGGATCAACCGGACCGAGGCGGGCCTCGTCGGCGACGTCGATTTCGCGGGTGCGATGAGCGTCGCAGGCGCGGTGACGCCGGTCCCGGGCGGGGTCGGGCCGATGACGATCGCGTGCCTGCTGCGCAATACCTTGGTGTCGGCCGCGCGGCGCGAAGGCGTGGTGCTCGACGAGGCGGCGTTGTGACGCCCGCGCAGGCGGGGGGCGGCCAATGATCGAACTCTATATTTCCTCGTTGATCACCTTCTTCGTGGTGATCGATCCCCCCGGCTGCGCGCCGATCTATGCAGGGCTGACCGCGGGTGCATCACCCACCCATTCGCGCGCGATGGCTTTTCGCGCGGTGCTCGTTGCCTCGGGCATCCTGCTGGTGTTCGCGCTGTTCGGGGAGGCCTTGCTCCACGGGCTGGGGATCAGCCTCGCCTCGTTCCGGATCGCCGGCGGGATCATGCTGTTCCTGATCGCCCTGGAAATGGTGTTCGAAAAGCGCACCGAACGCCGAGAGGACCGCGCCGCCAAGGTCGCCAACGATCCCGAGGTTGAGGACGTGTCGATCTTCCCGATGGCGATGCCGATGATCGCGGGGCCGGGGTCGATCGCGTCGGTGATGCTGTTGATGAGCCGCAACGAGGGGATCGAACGCTCCGCGGTCGTGCTGGCTGCGCTGATCACGATCCTGCTGCTGACGCTGGTGGCGTTGCTCGCGGCAGGGCCGATCATGCGCGTGCTCGGCGCGAAGATCGAGGCGGTGATCACGCGGCTGCTGGGCGTGCTGCTCGCGGCGCTGGCGGTGCAGTTCGTGATCGACGGGGTGCGGGTGAGTCTGGCCTGAGGTCTGGCACTGGTATATACTCCGTCAGTACCCAGCGAGGATGTCATGCCGAAAGCCGCTATCTTCACGATGAAGCTGGAGCCCGAACTGCGGGACGAATTTATGGCCGCTGCTGAGGCAAGCCACCGTCCGGCGTCGCAGGTCGTCCGTGAATTGATGCGCGAATTCGTGCAGCGTCAGCAAGGCGAGACCGACCACCGCGCCTTTGTGCAGCAGAAGGTCGAGGCGGCCCGCAGCTCGGTTCGAAGCGATGACGGGCGACCGGACGCTGTCGTCGAGGCTGCGTTCGCGGAACGCCGGGCACGGGTGACCGACCGGACGTGAACGTCCGCTGGACGCCGGAAGCAGAACAGGACCGCACGGCGATCTGGGAGTATCTCGTAGCCCGTGATACCGCCGCGGCGCTCAGGATCGATCGCCTGTTTGGCGAAGCGGTTTCGGGCCTGGCCGACTTTCCGATGCTTGGGCATCCGGGCGAAGTCGTCGGCACCCGCGAACTGACCCCGCACCGAAGCTATCGCCTGATCTACGAGATCGTCGAGGAGACCGTCTGGATCCTCGCGCTGATCCACACCGCGCGGCAATGGCCTCCGATCAGCACGCTCTGATACCGCATCCGTATCGGGTGCCGTACCGCTTACTCCGGCTTGATCCGGAACAACCGCAGCGGCGACCCGCGCGGCAAGTCGATCGGTTCGAGCCAGTCGAACGTCTTGCGATGCGCGAGCTGCGCATAGAAGCCGTTCGGCGCGCGCACGCGGTAATTGGTCGATTCCGACATGTTCGGGCACACCAGCAACAGTGTCGCGCCGTGCCGCTTGGCAATCGCGCGGAAATTCTCCGGCGTGCCCTTGAAGGCGTGCTGCACGTCGAGGATCGCGTCGCCGTTGCGATGATACGGCCCCGCGATCGCATTGTGGTGCGTCAGCGTGATCAGCCGCGGGCCCAGATCGGTGAAGGTGAACACCGTTTGCGCCGGAATACGGTTGAGCGGGGTCATCGCGGTCATCGTCGGGCAGGAGGCGCTCGCGCGGTTGATCGTCTGGACGCGCTTGGTCGGGCGATCGGGCGGGCTGTAGCGCAGGTTGAGCCCGGTCCAACGCAAGTCGACCGGGGTCATCACCGCGCCCGCGAAGCTGCCCGAGGCGACCAGCACGACCGCCGCCGTCCCGAACACGCGGACGAAGATGTTCCTGCTCGCCAGCATCACCGGCGCGAGCCACCAGATCAGCGCGACCGACCCCGGCACCGCGAGCAATTGCGCCGCGGGCCCGGCGCGCGCCTGCCACAGCAGCATCAGCGCGGCGAAGGTGACGAACAGCAGCACGGGAGCCCACAATCCGCCCCGCGCGGTGCCGCGCGCGCGCCATGTCGCGATCGCCGCGCCGATCACGCCGACGATCGGCAGGACCACGATCGGGAAAGCGGTGCGGAACGGATGCTGGTAGATCGGCTTGGCTTCGCGGACGTTGTTGAGCCAGTTGGCCGCGAGTTCGGGAGAGACCTGCTCGGGCCGCCCGAGGCATTGCGGGAAGACCATTGCAAACCCGGCGACGATCACGCCGCCCGCCACCACCGCAAGGCCGAGCCGGACCCAGCGGTTCGCCGGGTTCGTCCACGCCATCGCGAACAGCAAGGCCCCCGCCACGACCATCACGCTCAGCCACACCGGGGTCAGCGCGTCGCAGCGCAGCGCCGCATTGGCATAAGACGCGAACGCCGCATAACCGATCGCACAGCCCCCGCCGAGCGTCAGCGCATAGACGCTAAGCCGTGCTGCACCGTTGCGGTCCCAGATCCAGCGCAAAGCGAGGATCGCACCCGCCATCGCCGCATAGGGCAACATCTCGAGCCCGATCGTGAGCGAGACCGCACTCGCCAACCCGACGATCGCGCCCCCGCGGGGTCCGCGCGGGTCGCACAGGCCCGCCACCGTCAGGCTGAGCATCGCAAGCTGCCAGCCGTGGTGGTCGATCCGCTCCGGCATATACATCAGCATCGTCGCGACACAGCAGAAGGCAAGCAGCGCGATCGCAAGCGGCCAGGCGACCGGGCTGACCAGTCGCCGCACGGTTGCGCCGAGCCCGAGGATAGTGATCCCGAGCGGCAGCAACGGCGCGATCCCGCACGCCAGCATCTCCGCCTCGCGCACCCCGACGAATGGACGCAGCAGCACGATCAGTGCCGCGATCGGCAAATCTACGATGCGGCTCCAGTGGATGTCGAAGCCGGTCGGCGGATTGAGGCGATATTGCCGCAGGTCGTACCAGCCCTGCCCACCGAGCCACGCGCGGACTTGCATCAGCCGCATGTTGTCGTCGGTGTCGCCGAGCTGGAGGAAGTGGATTCCGGTCCAGCGGTTGATGACGTAATAGAGCGCGATCAGGCCCCAGGCGAGCAGGCTCAGCCTAACCCAATCGCGCTCAATCGTGCGCGCCAACGAACCGTCATTCATCCAAAACGCTTTCCTAGAACGAGAACGCCCTCTAGTGCGGCACGCGTAAAGGGCAAGCGACCGTGACGGCACTCAACAGACAGATCCAGAACTTACGCGAAAGCGGGCTGCTGGGGCAGATCATCCGCTTTGGTGTTGCGGGCGGGCTTTCGACCGTCATCTACAGCGCGGTCTATCTGCCGCTGTCGCTGTATGTGTTCGATCGCAAGCACGCGGTGTATGCGGTGCCGTTCGCGTTCCTGGTGGCGGTGGCGGCAGGATACTTCCTGCACAGCCGGTGGAGCTTCAAGGGGCACGGCACGCGCGATCCCGGCGCGAAGCAGCAAGTACAGTTCGTGATGGTGCAGGCATCGGGGATGGCGCTCAACGCGGCGATCACCTGGTTCGGGACCGCAGTCCTCGGCTATCCCGCCTGGGCACCGCTGTTGCCCGCGATCCTGATGGCGACGGTGCTGACCTTCTTGCTCAACCGCCAATTGGTGTTCAAATGAGCAAGAGCGCTCCAACCGAGAATAGGGCCGACCGTGGATAGAATTGTCTACGACCGCATGGCGGCGCATGATTCGACGCACTGGTGGTATCGCGCACGCCGCGACATCCTGGCGGATTACCTGACGCGTGAGGGCGGTTTGCCCAAGCATGCGCGCATTCTCGAGATCGGTTGCGGCACCGGGCACAATCTCCCCATGCTCGCGGCGTTCGGCACAGTGGAGGCGATCGAGATCGACCCCGCCGCGCGCGAGATCGCGGCCGAACGGCTGGGGCGGCCGGTCAGCAACGCGCCGCTTCCCGCCCTGCCGGGGATCGAGCGCGGGGCGTATGACCTGATCGCGGTGCTCGACGTGGTCGAGCACATCGAGGACGATGTCGCGGCGCTCCGCGCAATGGCGGCATGCCTCAAGCCCGGCGGTAAGATCCTCGTCACCGTCCCCGCGCATCGCTGGATGTGGAGCGCGCATGACGTGGTCAACCATCACCACCGGCGCTATTCCAAGGCAACGCTTGCGAAGGCGATCGGCGATGCGGGCCTCCGCTCGAACGGGTTGCGCTATTTCAACTCACTGCTGTTCCCGCTTGCCGCGGCGGCGCGCGTCGCGGGGCGGATGACCGGGCGCGACGACAGCGACGATTCACCCCCGCCGCCCGTGCTCAACCGCCTGTTCGAGACGATCTTCCGGTTCGAGCGTCACCTGGTCGGCAGGGTCCCGCTGTCGCCGGGGGTCTCGATCGTGACGTTGCTCTCGCCCGTGGGTTCCTCGGCGCGATAACCGAGCGTCGCGCGGCCCTGGATCGGGCCGACGACGTCGCCGACGATGTACAGCGGGCGGCGCTTCGATTCGACGTAGAGCCGCCCGAGATATTCGCCGATCATCCCGAGCACGAACATCTGGAACGCACCGAGCAGCACCACGACGAGCATCGTCGAGGTCCAGCCCGCGACCGCACTGCCGCTGAAGAATCCTACCGCGATATAGAGGAACAGCAGCAACGACGCGCCCGTCAGCGCGAGCCCGAGGTGGCTGGCGAAGCGCAACGGCGCGGTCGAGAAGCCGGTGACCGCGTCGAACGCGAGCCGGATCATTTTGCTTAAGGGGTAATTGGTTTCGCCCGCATGCCGCTCGGCGCGATCATACGGGAAGGGGATCTGCTTGAACCCGACCCACGCGACCATTCCGCGAATGAACCGCGCTTGTTCGGGCATCGACAGGAATGCATCGAGCGCCCGGCGGCTCATCAGCCGGAAGTCGCCCGTATCGAGCGGGATTGCGGTATCGGTGACACGGTCAAGCAAGCGATAGAAAGCGGCGGCGGTGGCTTTCTTGAACAGCGTCTCGCCGTCGCGCTTGCGCCGCACCGCATAGACCACGTCCGCGCCCTGCAATGCCATTGCCGCGCGCATGTCGGTGAGCAGCTCGGGGGGATCCTGCAGATCGGCGTCGATGATCAGGATCTGCGCGCCGCTGCACAAGTCGAGCCCCGCGGTCAGCGCGAGCTGGTGCCCGTGGTTGCGCGACAGGTTGATGACGACCAGCCGCGGGTCGGCGGCGGCGAGGCGTTGCATCACCGGCCAGCTGTCGTCGCGCGAGCCGTCGTTGATCAGGAGGATCTCGTAATCGTCCCCGACAGCGCTCCGCGCCGCCGCCGCAACGCGGGCGTGGAGCACGTCCAGGCACGCCGCTTCGTTATAGCAGGGGATGACGACGGAAAGAGCGGGGGCCGAAACGGGACGGGTCATGCGCGCCGGTCTAGAATTGTTTCGGTTTGAGGGGAAGCGATCGGTTCGATGCTTCCCCCGGACGGTGCGGCGGCCTTCGCTTGCCATCTTTCCCGCTTCGCCTCCTTCTCGCTTCCCCGGCGAAGGCCGGGGCCCAGGAGCGCAACCTGAATGGTCGCAGGCTGCGCACAGTTAGAAAAACCTCCGCTACTGGGCCCCGGCCTTCGCCGGGGAAGCGTTTAGGAAGGGAAGCGAAGAGTGTACGTTACGCGATCGGCGTCCCCGCCAGTTGCGCGCGTGCGCGTTCCTCGCTCAGCCGCTCGAGGATCGTCAGCGGGACCGGACCGTCGCGCAGCACTTCGTGGAACTGCTTCTGGTCGAACTTCGCGCCCAGAATCTTCTGCGCCTTCTCCCGCGCACGCATCCAGCTCAAATGCCCGAGCTTGTAGCTGCACGCCTGCCCCGGCATCGCACAGTATCGCTCGATCTCGCTTTGCGACCTCGCGCGGGTGAAGCCGACGACCTCGACGAAATAGTCGGTCGCCTTGTCGCGGCTCCACCCCTTGGCATGGATCCCGGTATCGACCACGAGCCGCGCCGCGCGGAACAGGAACGACTGGAGATAGCCCGCGCGCTCGATCGGCGTCGCATAGCCGCCGAGCGGTTCGGCGAGCTGCTCGGCATAATGCGCCCAGCCTTCGCCATAGGCGCTGAAGAAGCCGAGCTTGCGCAGCACCGGCATGTCGAGTGCCGCCACCAGGCTGAGCTGGAGATGATGCCCCGGCACACCCTCGTGATAGCTGAGCGAAGGGAGCGTGTATTTCGGCCAGTTCTCGATGCTCTTGAGATTGATGAAGTAAATCGCGGGCCGCGACCCGTCGAGCGCGGCGCGCTTGTAATAGCCGTTGGGCGCGCCGTCCTGGATCTCGACCGGGACCGCACGGATGTCGAGCGGCGCAGATGGCGGGTTGAGGAACGCTTGGCCCAGCTTCGCCTGCATCGCGGCGACCCCGGTGTTGAGCCCCGCGATCAAGTCCGCGCGGCCAGCCGAGCTGTCGGGATAGAGCTGTTCTGGCCGCTCGTTGAGCGCGGTCAATCGCGCCCCGGTCGACCCTTGGGTCAGTCCCTGCGTCTTGAGCAGCGCATCGAGCTGCGCACTGAGGTCGGCGACCTGGTCGAGCCCGATCTTGTGGACCTCGTCCGGCGTGAAGCTTGTCGTGGTCGCGGCAGCGAGCGCGGCGGCGTAGATTTCGCGTCCGCGCGGGAGCGGGGCGATCCCGGCGGTGGTGCGCGCGTTCGCGCGGAGCTTCTTCACGAGCGCGATCTGGCGATCGAGCGCCGGGTAGACCTTGTCGGCAAGGCTCGCCGCTGTGCGCTTGTCCCAGTCGCCGGAAAGCCCCCGCGCCTTGGCGCGGGTCGCGACCGAGGAGACGATCGAGCTATCGGCCGCGGCGGGCGCACGCAGCTTGGCAAGCTGGCCCAGCGTCAGGTCGAGCAGGAAGTCCGGCGCGACGATCCCGCGCGCGGCTTCGCTTTGCTGCATCGCGCTATCCTGGTCGAGCGCGGTCGCGAACGCATCGACGCGTGCACAGTAAGCGTCGGCATCGGCGGTGGTGACGATCGTGTGCGTGCTGTTGAGGAAATCCGGGATCTCGAAATACGCGCCCGACTGCTGCGACAGCACATAGGGCCGGTTGGGCGAGCCAAGCCCGAACTTCTCGGGGCCGACCGTCCGCTGCGTCAGCGAATAGAGCACGACCTCGCGGTTGAGCTTGCCGCTGCGAGACAGGCCGGCGACGGGGACTGCCTGCACCGCGGCGATCGCCTTCTTGGTCCGCGCGAGCGCTTCTGCGCGATCCGCGGCGGTGCGATCGTCAAGGCGGCTCTTGAGCGCGGCGTTCGCGCCCTTGTCCAGTCCGAGACTGCTCGCCTGTTCGGGCGATTCCTGGACGTTCTGTTCGAAGATCTTCTGGAACGCCGCGTTGAGCGCGGCGTCCCCGGCGGGGGCGGCGGCACCGGCGGCACCGGCGGCACGGGGCGCAAACGCAAGCGCAGCAGCAGCGCTGCCTGCACTGAGAAAAGTACGACGTTCCAAGGGGCAGTCCTCTCGTATGACGATTTGGCGGGGATCGTATCAGCGTCGATCGGATCGGCAAGGGGCGGCGGGGCAATCGGGCGGTAGGGGCAGGTTTCCACATTGACGCAGTGCAGCATAAAACCTACCAGCCCGCGCTCCTACGCTAAGCCCGTCCAGGCGCAGCCTTGCCCAGCGCTGGAGGCGCCCCGTGACCATGACCCCGACCATGACCTTCGCCGATCTCGCCTTGACGCCGCGCATTCTCGATGCACTGGCCGAGGAAGGCTATGCCACGCCGACGCCAATCCAGGCGCAGTCGATCCCGCTGCTGATCGAGGGCCGCGACATACTCGGCATGGCACAGACCGGCACCGGCAAGACCGCCGCCTTCGCGCTGCCGCTGCTCCATCGTCTCGCTGCGAACCCCCGCCCCGCGCCCAAGGGCGGCGCGCGCATCCTGGTGCTCGCGCCGACGCGCGAACTGGTTTCGCAGATCGCCGCAGGGTTCGAAAGTTTCGGGCGTCACCTGTCGCTCAGCGTCACCACGATCTTCGGGGGCGTCAGCCAGTTTCATCAGGTCGCGGCGTTGAACGCGGGCGTCGACATCCTCGTTGCCGCTCCGGGACGGTTGCTCGATCTGGTCGAGCATGGGCTGTGCGACCTGTCCGCGCTCGAGGCGCTGGTGCTCGACGAGGCGGACCAGATGCTCGACATGGGCTTCGCCAAGCCGATCGAGCGGCTCGTCGCGACGCTGCCCAAGGACCGGCACACATTGCTGTTCTCGGCAACGATGCCAAAGGCGATCGCGGCGCTCGCCGAAAGCCTGCTCACCCACCCCGCCAGCGTCGAGATCGCGCGCCCTTCGACGACCGTCGACCGGATCGCGCAGTCGGTGATGTTCCTCGATGCGGCGCACAAGAAAGCTGCGCTGCTGGAATTGCTTCGGACGCCCGAGATCGGCCAGGCAGTCGTCTTCACGCTGCAGAAAAACATCGCCAACGAAGTCTGCGCGTTCATCACCGAGGCGGGGATCACCGCCGAGGCGCTTCACGGCAACAAGTCGCAGGGCCAGCGCGAGCGCGCGCTCGATGCCTTCCGCGCTGGCACCGTGCAGGTGCTGGTCGCGACCGACATCGCCGCGCGCGGGATCGACGTCGACACGGTGACGCACGTGTTCAATCACGATCTGCCTAGCTTGCCCGAAAGCTACGTCCACCGGATCGGCCGGACCGGGCGTGCCGGGCGTAGCGGCTTTGCGATCACGCTGTGCGATGCCGAGCAGCGCGCCTGGCTGCACGACGTCGAGCGCGAAATCGGGCGGACGCTCGCGGTCCACGACGATCACGAATGGCATTGCGAAGTCGCGCGCCACTCGACCAAGCGCGCGCCCGTGCTCGGCGGCGGCCCGGTCAAGCAAGTCAAGCCGCCCAAGCCACCGCGCGAGCGCAAGGTGTGGACCGAAGAAGAGAAGCTCGCCGCACGGCTTGCGGCGCAAGCCGCCTGAGCGACGGGTAAACCGGGCGGAAGGGGTTACGGACTCCCCTTGCCGCCATGGGCGCCGACCGCGGTGCCGGTCGAGAAGCTCGCGTCGTCCGCCGCGAGCATCACGAATAGCGATGCGAGTTCGGCCGGCTGGCCCGCGCGACCGAGCGGCGTGTCCTGCCCGAATTCGCCCATCTGCCCCGGCAGCTGCCCACCCGCAACCTGCAGCGGGGTCCAGATCGGCCCCGGCGCGATCATGTTGACGCGGATCCCGCGCTTGGCGAGCTGCTTGGCCAACCCCTTGGTGAAGATCAGGATCGCGCCCTTGGTTGAGGCGTAATCGAGCAGTTCGACCCCCGGATCGTAGGAATTGACCGACCCCGTGTTGAGGATCACCGAGCCCGGCGGCATGTCCTTCGCAACCGCCTTGGCGATGCGGAAATAGGCGAAGATGTTGGTTTCGAAGGTGCGGACCATCTGCTCGTCGCTGATCGCGAAGATATCCTCCTTCGATTGCTGATAGGCGGCGTTGTTGACCAGCAGGTCTATCCCGCCAAGCCCCTTGCGTGCCGCCGCGACGATCGCCTCGCAGCCTTCGAGCGTGCGCAGGTCGCGCGGGATCGCGACCGCCTTGCGACCGGCCTGGCGGATCAGATCGACCACTTCGCGCGCGTCGGGCTCCTCGTCGGGGTGATAGTTGATCGCGACGTCTGCACCTTCCCGGGCGAACGCGATCGCGGCGGCGCGGCCGATCCCCGAATCCGCACCCGTCAGCAACGCCTTGCGTCCGGCGAGCTTGCCCGACCCGCGATAGCTGCGCTCGCCGCAATCGGGTTTGGGGGTCATCTTGGACTGGAGACCCGGCCATTGCTGGCGCTGTTCGGGGAAGGGTGTGCTGGTGTATTTTGTGCGTGGGTCGCGGAGCGGCGGGGTTCCCGGGGTTGCCGCAGCGCCCTGTGCGCTCACGCCTTGCGTTGCCGCCAGTCCGCCGATGCCGAGTGCCGCCGCGCCAAGCACGCCGCGTCGTGAAGTTCCGTTGTCCATCGCCAGTGTCCCGTCGCCGTCGTCGGGTGGGGAACGAGCCATGAACCCTTTGGTTCAGCGCGGGAACCTCAGACCCGCGCGACCCCGTTGACCGCGTCCGCCGCGCGCAACGCGCCGATCACGCGCATCAGATGATGGACGTCGTGGACCTCGACGTCGATCGTATTGGTGTGGAAACCGGTATCGCGATTGTCGAGCCGCAGGTTGACGATGTTCGCCTTTTGCGCGCCGATGATCGTCGCGATCGTGCCGAGCGCGCCGGGTTCGTTCTTGACCTCGACCGAGATTCGCCCGGTCGCGCCCTCGGATTCGTCGCCCCACGACAGGTCAACCCAATCGGCATCGTCCGCGTCGCTCAGAATTTCACAATCAATTGCATGGACTTCGATCCCGGCTTCGGGGCGGCGCAGGCCGACGATGCGGTCGCCGGGGACCGGATGGCAGCATTCGGCGAGATCGAACGCGACGCCCGGCGTCAGCCCGAGGATCGAGATCGCGCTTGACTGCGGGGGCAGGTCGCGCATCGCTTCGGTGCCCGCCGACCCCGGCATAAGTGCTTCCATTACAGCGGCATCCGTGATCCGGCGCCGCGCGATCGCTTCGAGCAGCGCGGGTTCGTCGACCACCTTCAGCCGCTGGAGCGCGACCGCCTGCGCCTCGCTCGACAGCGGCGCGGGGAGGCGCGAGACGAGTTCGTCGTACATCTTGCGGCCCAATGCCTGCGTCTCGGTGCGTTCTTTTTGACGCAAATGACGTCGGATTGCAGCACGCGCCTTGCCGGTTATAGCAAAATTAAGCCAGTTTGGCTGCGGTTCCTGCGCCTTTGAGCGCAGAATTTGCACCTGATCCCCATTGTCGATCGTGGTGCGTAGCGGCACGACGCGCCCGTTGATCTTCGCGCCGACTGCCTGGTCGCCAAGATCGGTGTGGACCGCATAAGCGAAATCGATCGGCGTCGCACCCTTGGGAAGCTGGTGCAGCTCGCCCTTGGGGGTGAAGGCGAAGATCCGGTCCTGGTACATCGCCATGCGAGTATGTTCGAGCAGCTCTTCCGGGCTCTCGGCATTGTCGAGGATCTCGACCAGATCGGTGATCCAGCTGTGCTGCGTGTCGGGGCGGACCTTGTCCTGCTTGTACGCCCAGTGCGCGGCGAGGCCGAGTTCGGCTTCCTCGTGCATCTCGTGGGTGCGGATCTGGATCTCGACGCGGGTGTTGTCGGCGTGGATAACCGTCGTGTGGAGCGAGCGATAGCCGTTGCGCTTGGGGGTCGAGATATAATCCTTGAACCGTCCCGGCACCATCGGCCAGCGGCGGTGGATCACGCCCAGCGCTTCGTAACAGGCTTCCTCGCTCGGCACGATCGCGCGGAACGCCATGATGTCGCTCAGCTGCTCGAAACTGATGTGCCGTTCGGCCATCTTCTTCCAGATCGAGAAGGGGTGTTTCTCGCGCCCCGATAACTCTGCCTCGAGCCCGTGGCGCGAGAGCAGCAGCTTCAGCCCCGATCCGATCTTGGCGATCCGGTCGCCGCCACCTTCCTTGAGCTGCGCCAGGCGTCGCACGATCGATTCATATGCTTCGGGTTCGAGCTGTTCGAAGGCGAGCGTCTGCATCTCCTTCATGAACTCGTACATGCCGATCCGCTCGGCGAGCGGCGCGTAGATGTCCATCGTCTCGCGCGCGATGCGTTTGCGCTTGTCGGGGTTCTTGATGAAATGCAGCGTGCGCATGTTGTGGAGCCGGTCGGCAAGCTTGACCAGCAGCACGCGGATGTCGTCCGACATCGCGAGCAGGAACTTGCGCAAATTCTCGGCGGCGCGTTCGTTTTCGGTCTGCGCCTCGATCTTGGACAATTTGGTGACGCCGTCGACCAGCCGCGCGACGTTCGCCCCGAACAGCCGTGTAATTTCTTCCGGCGTCGCGACCGTATCCTCGATCGTATCGTGGAGAATCGCGGTCGCGATCGTCTCGTCGTCGAGATGAAGGTCGGTCAGAATCCCCGCGACTTCGATCGGATGGCTGAAATACGGGTCGCCGTTCGCCCGTTTCTGGCTGCCATGCGCCTGCATCGAAAAGACATAAGCGCGATTGAGCAGCGCTTCGTTCGCCGTGGGATCGTAGTCCAGGACCCGATCGACAAGTTCATACTGACGCAACATCCGCATCAAGATGGCGTTGCGACGGCTTGTTTTGCAACCTGTTTGCGCAATAAGCCGAAAAAACCCCTCCCGCGGAACGAGAGCGGGAGGGGAAACACCACCAAAGCGGAGGATAAACGCGTCAGGTGGCGATCACTTTGCGCGGGTGTTGCACTTGGCGAGCGCATCGGGCTCGAACGCCTTCCCGCCCGCGCTGAAGGCGGTCAGCTTGCCGGTGTGCCGCACGACCATCTCGCACATGATCGCCTCGCGCTGGGGTCCCTTGTTGGCGGTGAAGGCGGGCTCATGCCACTTCCAGATCGTGCCGCTGGTGATCAGCGTTTCCTGTGCAGGTGCAGCACTGGGGGTGGCGACATAATAAGGGCCGCCGTCGGCGGCGTGACCGATCGTCGGCACCGCAAGAAGGGCAGACAGCAGGAATGGCGCCGCGGCGCGGAGGATCGAGGACATGAGGGACGACTCCGTTGAGAACGTTGCGATGCAGCAATTACCAAGGTAGGTTGCGAGTTGCAACTGAAAATACGGGGTGCGGATCGGATCGGTTCCTTGTGCCGCCAAAATGGGATACGATACCGGACGATGGACGAAAAACTGCGAGAACCGTTGCGCGAACAGCTGGTCAATTGCGGCCTGCCTGCCGCGCTGGAAGTGATGGGCGAGCGGTGGAGCTTCATGATCCTGCGCGCCGCGTTCAACGGGCTGCATCACTTCGAGGAATTCCAGTCCGAGCTGGGGATCGCGCGCAATATCCTCGCCAACCGGCTCGGTCGGCTGGTCGAGCACGGGATCCTGACGCGGGACGCGATGATCAAGGACCGGCGCAAGATCCAGTATCAACTGACCGAAAAGGGTGCCGCGCTGTTGCCGGCGATGCTCGCGCTGCGGCAATGGGGGGAGCGTTGGGAAACCGGCTTCCGCGCGTCGCCCGTGCTGGTCGCCGCGCGCGACCGACGTCCGATCGGCCCGATCGAGGTGCGATCGTGGGACGGGCGGGTGCTGACCAAACGCGATCTGCTGTGGGCATTGCCCGAGGATGTCGATGACAGCGGCGATCAGGTGGTCGGGGATGCACCGGATGGCGACGGCCTGGCATCCGCCATGCGCGCGGCGGAATGACGCGGTGACCCCGCAATGACCGATGGATTCGCGCCGCAATCTTGCGTATCCCTGTCACGTGCCTAGCCTTCATGCCCTCGCCAATCCGGCGCGCTTTCTGGCGATCGCACGGCCGTTGACGCCGGTGCTGTTCTGGGCGGGCGTTGCGCTTCTCCTGTTCGGATGCTGGGCCGGGCTGACCCAGACCCCACCCGACTATCTCCAGAAGGAAAGCGTCCGAATCCTTTATATCCACGTGCCCACCGCATGGCTCGGCATGGGCGGGTGGAGCGGGATCGCGATATCGTCGCTGGTGTTCCTGGTATGGCGGCATCCGCTGGCGATGATCGCGGCGCGGGCGATCGCGCTGCCGGGGGCGACCTTTGCCGCGATATGCCTTGCGACGGGGTCGATCTGGGGCCGTCCGACATGGGGGACGTGGTGGCAGTGGGACGGCCGGCTGACCTCGATGCTGCTGCTGTTCTTCGTCTATCTCGGCTTCATCGCGCTGGTCCGCGCGGAGGACGAGCGCGCGGGTTTCGGCGGCGGTGGGCGGATCGCCGCGCTCTACGGCGTCGCGGGATCGGTGCTGTTGCCGATCATCCGTTATTCGGTGGTGTGGTGGAACACGCTCCACCAGGGGCAGAGCATCGGGTTGACCAAGTCGACGATCGATCCGGCGATCCTGTGGCCCTTGTGGTTCACGCTCAGCGGCTTCACCCTGTTCTTCGCAGGGATCGTGCTGATGCGGATGCGGACGATCCTTGCGCGGAGCAAGGCCGAGGCGCGCCTGCGCCGCCGCGCGCATCATGTCGAGGTGACCGCGTGAACCACTGGCCCTTCATCATCGCCGCCTACGGCCTGACCGCAGTCGGATCGGTTGCTTTGGCGGTTTCGAGCTATCTGGCGATGCGAAAGGCGGAAAAGTGAAGGCCAAACACCAGCGGCTGACGCTCGCGGCGCTCGCGGTCGCCGCGGTCGGCGGGTCGAGTGCGCTTGCGCTCTCCGCACTCAAGGACCAGGCGGCGTTTTTCTATGCGCCGGGCGACGTGAAGCGGGACGCCTTGCCGCTCGGGCGCGCGGTGCGGCTTGGCGGGATGGTCGCGGGTGGGTCGCTCCACCGGATGGCGGACGGCGTGACGATGCAGTTCGTCGTCACCGACGGCGTCGCGCGCGTGCCGGTCGCGTTCCGCGGGATCGCGCCCGATCTGTTCAAGGAAAATTCGGGCGTCGTGGCGGAAGGCAAGTTCAACCCCGACGGCAGCTTCACCGCGAGCAACCTGCTGGCGAAGCACGACGAGAAATACATGCCCCCCGAAATGGCGGGCAAGATGCACGAGACGAAGACGCTGGTGCAATGAGGGTTGGTTTGACGGTTGCATCCTTGGGTTTTCCGCCGTGTTCTTGCGTAGGTAGGAACCCAGGGCTGAGTAGCGCAACGCCTGTCGGTATTCGGGACTCCTGGGCTCCCGCTTTCGCGGGAGAACGACGAGACTTCGGCGACCACCGGGGTGGGAACACATGATCGCTGAGGCAGGCCTTGCCGCGCTGTGGTTCGCCGCTGCGCTGGCGGCGTTGCAGCTTCTGCTCGCGGCACTCGGCGTCTGGCGCTCGGCGAAGCCGGCGCTGGCGGAGGCGAGCATGACCGAGGATCTGATGCGCGCGGTGCGTCCGGTCGCGGTGGTGCAGGGCGTTCTCGCGCTGGTGGCGATGCTATTGCTGGTGCAGCTGTTCGTGCGCAGCGACATGTCGGTGCTGCTCGTCGCGGAGAACAGCCACTCCGCAAAACCGCTGATGTACAAGATCGCAGGCGCGTGGGGGAACCACGAGGGCTCGATGCTGCTGTGGGTGACGATCCTCGGGGTGGCGGGCGCGGCGGTGGCGCTGCTCGAGCGCGGGCTTGCACGCCCGACGCTGATCGCGACGCTCGGCGCGCAGGCGGCGATCGCGCTCGGATTCTACGCGTTCCTGCTGTTCTCCTCCAATCCGTTCGCGCGGATCGATCCCGCGCCCGCGGACGGAAACGGGCTTAACCCGTTGCTGCAGGACCCCGGCTTGGCGTTCCATCCGCCGACGCTGTACATCGGCTATGTCGGCATCTCGATCGCCTTTTCCTTCGCGGTCGGCGCGATGATCACGCGCGACGTCGGCCCCGCCTTTGCGCGCGCGATGCGGCCGTGGGTGCTGGGCGCGTGGATCTTCCTGACGCTCGGGATCACCGCGGGCTCCTACTGGGCCTATTACGAGCTTGGCTGGGGCGGCTGGTGGTTCTGGGACCCGGTCGAGAATGCGTCGCTGATGCCGTGGCTCGCGGC
Source organism: Sphingomonas sp. PsM26 (assembly GCA_030433805.1). Lineage (GTDB taxonomy): Bacteria > Pseudomonadota > Alphaproteobacteria > Sphingomonadales > Sphingomonadaceae > Sphingomonas. The sequence continues at coordinate 293,293 of JARUXA010000001.1, forward strand.
GACCGCGTTGCTCCATTCGGTGACGGTGCTGGCGACGCGCGATGGCCTGCGCGCCTGGACGTTGATGCTCGCGGTGGTGGCGTTCTCGATGTCGATGATCGGGACGTTCCTGGTCCGCTCGGGCATCCTGACCAGCGTCCATGCCTTCGCGGTCGATCCGACGCGCGGGAGTTTCATCCTTGCGCTGCTGGCGATCTATATCGGTGGCGCGTTGCTGCTGTTCGCGCTGCGCGTGGGGACGGTGCGCGCGGGGACGACGTTCGATTTCGTCAGCCGCGAGGGCGCATTGGTCGCCAACAATTTGTTGCTGACGGTGATCCTCGGCGTCGTGCTGATCGGGACGCTGTATCCGATCGTCGCGGCGGGGTTCGGGACGCAATTGTCGGTCGGGCCGCCGTTCTTCGACAAGGCCGCGGGGCCGGTCGCGCTGGTGCTGATCGCGGTGATGGCGGTCGGGCCGTTGCTCCGCTGGCGGCGTGACAGTGCGCAGGCGGCGATCGCGCGCGTGACGATCCCGATTGCGGTGACGGGCGTGGTGCTGATCGTGGTCGCGGCGACGACCGGCGGAATCGCGTTGCTGCCGTTGCTGGGCCTGGCACTTGCCGCGGGGCTGGCGGCAGCGAGCGTCGCGCCCTTGTGGAAGCGCAATCTGCGCCGCACGCCGCTGTTCACCTACGGCATGGTGATCGCGCATCTCGGGATCGCGGTGAGCCTTGCGGGGATGGCGTGCGATACCGCGTTCACCCAGGCGACGCTGGTTGCGGCGCGCGTCGGCGAGCCGCAGCGCGTTGGGCCGTACACCGTGACGCTCGACGGGGTGAAGCCGGTGATCGGCCCGAACTGGTCCGCGATCGAGGCGCGGCTGAGCGCGCGGCGGGGGAGCGACGGCGGCGTGTTCTATCTGCGGCCGCAATCGCGCTTCTTCTCCAATCCCGTCACCGTGACGAGCGAATCGGCGATCGCGACGCGGTGGGACGGGCAGCTCTATACCGTGCTCGGCGAACCCGATGCGCAGGGGCGCTGGCAGATGCGACTGTGGTGGAAGCCGTTCGTGACGCTGATCTGGCTTGGCGGTGCTTTGGTCGCGCTGGGCGGGGCGTTGTCGTTGATCGGGCGGTTGACGCGCAGTCGCCGCGAGCGCGTGCGGGGCGAGGCCTACGCATGAGCGCGCGGTTGATCTGGATCCCGTTTGCGTTTGCTTTGGGGTTGCTCGCGCTGATTGCCTGGGGGTTGTACAAGCCGGCGGACCGCACCGTGCGCTCGGCGCTGGTCGGGCAGACCTTGCCCGCGTTCGACCTGCCGCCGATCGTCCCGACCAAGCCGGGCCTTGCCACCGCGCAGTTCGCGACGGGCAAGCCGCGGTTGCTCAACGTGTTCGCCAGCTGGTGCATTCCGTGCGTGGCGGAGGCACCGCAATTGCTTCGACTGAAGCAGGCAGGCGTGGTGATCGACGCGGTCGCGATCCGTGATACCCCCGCGGCGATCCGCGATTTCCTCGCGCGCAACGGCGATCCCTATGCCGCGATTGGTGACGACAGGACGAGTTCGCTGCAATTGGCGCTGGGATCGTCGGGCGTGCCCGAGACCTTCGTGATCGACGGGCGCGGGCGGATCGTCCAGCAGCATGTCGGCGACATTCGCGAGGACGAGGTGCCGGGGCTGATCGCGCTAGTGCGGGGGTTGAAGTGAGCGGTTTCCCCGTTCTCCTTCCCCGGCGAAGGCCGGGGCCCAGTAGAGGGCGGCTGGAGATCGCGAACAGTCCGTCGCAATGTACGCCATCGCGACTGGGCCCCGGCCATCGCCGGGGAAGCGTTGTGCTGGGGTTGCTCCTCCTCGCATCCCCCGTCCTCGCCGACAGCACGCTTCCGCCCGCGCCGCTTGCCAACGTCCAGCTCAAGGACCCCGCCAAGGAGGCGCAGGCGCAGGCGTTGATGGCGACGCTGCGCTGCGTGGTGTGCCAGGGCCAGTCGATCGCCGACAGCGACGCGGAGATGGCGGGCGACATGCGCTCGCTCGTCCGCACGCGGATCGAAGGCGGGCAGAGCCCCGCGCAGATCCGCGACTGGCTGATCGCGCGCTATGGCGATTACATCAGCTACGATCCGCCGTTCAGCGCGGTGACCGCACCGTTATGGATTACGCCGCTGGTGCTGCTGGCGCTCGGCGCCTGGCTCGCGCGCGCGAGCTTCAAGCGGCGGGGCGCGCGCTAGCTCAGCCGAGCAACGCTTCCCACGTTCCCGCAAAGGCCGCGTCCGCCGCCGCTGCGAGCGCCGCCATCGCTTCAGAATCCGCCGCCATCGCCGGATCGAACCCGAGCTTGCCCGCAACCAGCCGGGCGAGCACCGCCGCAGCATCGCCCTCCGCCGCCGCCGTCGCCAGTGCAGCCCCCGCCGGATCGACGATCGCGATGCCGCCACGCGATCGCTGCATCAGGAAGGCGACCCAGCACCCGAGCGCGACGACCACGCGCCGCGGCATCTCCCCCCGCGCGCGGTGCCAGGCGAGCGTATCGCCCAGTCGGTACGGGATCTTCTGGCTGCCATCGCCCGCGATCTGGTCTAGCCGGTGGACGATCGTGGGGTTGCGGAAGCGCGCGAGGATCTGCTCGCGATAGGCGTCATGATCGAACCCGGCAACGTGCGGCAGCGTCGGGAGGATCTCGTCGCGGATCATCGCGTCGACGAACGCGGCGAGCGGCGCATCGCGCATCGCGTCTGCCACGCTGGTCGCGCCGCGCAGCAATCCTGCATAAGCGAGCGTCGAATGCGACCCGTTGAGCACGCGCAGCTTGGCCTGTTCATAGCCCGCGACATTGTCGGTCAGCGTCGCACCCGCGCTGGCGAGCGCGGCCCCGGCGGGGTCGCCGAGATCCTCGATCACCCATTGCGTGAACGCCTCGCGCTGGACCGCGGCGCGATCCTCTACGCCTAACGCTTCCGCAACATCGTCGTACAGCGCTGCGTCCGAGGCCGGGGTGATCGAATCGACCATCGTGCCGGGCACGCGCACTTCGCCCGCGATCCATTCCGCGAAATACGGGTCGAGCGCGCCGGCATAAGCGATCAGCGCGGCGTGGAGCTTCGCGCCGTTATTGGCGAGATTGTCGCACGGCATGACGACGAACGCATCGGTCCCCGCGGCATGGCGCGCCTCAAGCCCCGCGACGATCCAGCCGATCACGCTGCGCGGGACTTCAGCCCCGGCAAGATCGTGCGCGATGTCGGGATGGTTGAAATCGAGGCTGCCGTCGGCGGCGAGGCAATAGCCCTTTTCGGTCACGGTGGTGGTGACGAGCCGCGTCGTCGGGGCCGCAAGCAGCGTGCGAATCTGCGCGGCATCGTCGGGACCCAGAAACGCGCTGTGCGCGCCGATTACGCGGTGTCCGGACTCGGCGTCGCGCACGGCCAGCGTATACAGCCCCTCCTGCGCGGCGAGGTCGGCAACGGTGCCTTTGCTGCGCAGCGAGACTGCAGCAATGCCCCAGGTCGGATCGGTCGCGAGCAGCGTGTCGACATAGCTCGCCTGATGCGCGCGGTGGAACGCTCCCGGGCCGAAATGGACGATCCCGACCGGCGCAGGACTGCGCCGCGCGGGTCGCGCGATCGAGGACGGCAGCCGGTCCAGCGCGGCGTAGCTCAGTCGCGGGCGGTCATGCTGCATCGTCGTCTCGCTTCCGTGGTGCTCAAGGCGGGTAGCGATAGCGTTACCCCCGCCACCCTGCGCAATGCCAGCAGCAATCTCTCGCAACTTGTTCGTGGCGGCACCAGCGCTTACCAGACTCCGTACGACCCTGGTTCGGAAGGAAGACGATGACGCGGCGCCTGGAACTGCACCCCGACCGATTGTTTCCCGCCGACCCGACCACCCGCGCGATCGCGCGGGCGCTGTATGCCGGGATCGCCGACTTGCCGATCGTCAGCCCGCATGGTCACACCGACGCACGCTGGTTTGCGGACGATGCGCCGTGGACCGATGCCACCGGCCTGCTGCTCGCACCCGATCACTACATCTTCCGCATGCTCTACAGCCAGGGGGTGGCTCTCGATGCGCTGGCAATCCCGAGCCGTGCGGGCGTTCCCGCGACCGACCCGCGCGCGGCGTGGCGCGTTTTTGCGGATCACATCGCGCTGTTCCGCGGTACGCCGTCGCAAGTGTGGCTTGACCACGTCTTCGCCGAGGTGTTCGGGTTCGACGTCGCGCTCGAGGGCGCGACCGCCGACCTGTATTTCGATACGATCGCCGAGAAGCTGGCGACCCCGGCGTTCCGCCCGCGCGCGCTGTTCGACCGGTTCGACATCGCGTTTCTCGCGACCACCGAGGGGCCGCAGGACGATCTCGGCGCGCACCACCGGATCAAGGAGTCGGGCTGGAACGGTCGCGTCGTCACCACCTATCGCCCCGACGGGGTGATCGACGTCGAGCATGAACAGTTCGCCCCCGCGATGGCGCGCTTCGCCGAGCTGACCGGGGAGGACGTCTATAGCTGGTCGGGCTATCTCGCTGCGCATCGCAAACGCCGCGCCGACTTCCGTGCGGCGGGTGCCACCGCGACCGACCACGGCCATGCGACCGCGGCGACCGCGAATCTGACGCCGGCGGAGTCCGAGGCGTTGTTCGGCAAGATCGTGGGCGGCAGCTGGACGCCCGCCGATGCCGAGCTGTTCCGGGCGCAGATGCTGACCGAGATGGCGGGGATGTCGGTCGAGGACGGGATGGTGATGCAGATCCATCCCGGTAGCTTCCGCAACCACAATGCGGGGCTGTTCGCCACCCACGGTCGCGACAAGGGGGCGGATATCCCGGTGCGGACCGAATATGTCCACGCGCTCAAGCCCTTGCTCGACCGGTTCGGCACGTCGACCGACCTGTCGATCATCCTCTTCACGCTCGACGAGAGTGTCTATGCGCGCGAACTGGCGCCGCTGGCGGGGCATTATCCGTGCCTCAAGCTCGGCCCGGCATGGTGGTTCCACGACAGCCCCGAGGGCATGCGCCGTTTCCGCGAGATGACCACCGAGACCGCGGGCTTCTACAATACCGTCGGTTTCAACGACGATACGCGCGCGTTCCTGTCGATCCCGGCGCGGCATGACGTCGCGCGGCGCGTCGATTGCGGGTTCCTCGCGCGTCTGGTCGCGGAACACCGGATCGCGGATTGGGAAGCGGCCGATCTGGCGCACGAGCTGACGAGCGGACTGGTGCGGCGGGCGTATCGGATCGATGGGGCGGGGTGAGGGGGTGGCTGGGGCGGGACGGCTTCTCCTCCCATACGCCGTCATTCCCGCGAAGGCGGGAATCCATTAGGCGGACGTCAGCCTGTTTGCCCACTCGCTGCGACAATGGATCCCCGCCTTCGCGGGGATGACGGTGGGGATGATAGGGGCGGGATGATGACCCAGCGGGCGTCGCGAACCGCAATTGAACAAAGGACGACATCATGACCTTCCTGGCTTTCGGCGAAATCATGCTGCGGCTGTCGCCCCCCGGGCGCGAGATGCTGATGCAGACGCCCAAGCTCGACGTGTGGCTCGCCGGCGCCGAAGCCAATGTCGCGAGCGCGCTGGCGCGGCTCGGGCATGACGTCGCAATCGTCTCGGCGGTGCCCGACAATGATCTCGGGCGCGCGGCGATCACGACCTTGCGCGGGGCCGGGGTCGATACGCGCGGCATCCAACTGCGCGGCGAGCGGATGGGGCTGTATTTCGTGTCGTCCGGCGCCGGGTTGCGCGCGACCGAGGTGATCTACGACCGCGCCTATTCGTCCTTCGCCGAAACGCCGAGTGCGGCCTGGGATTGGGACCGCTTGCTCGACGGGGTGGACCGGCTGCATCTGTCGGGGATCACCCCCGCGCTCGGCCCGGTTCCGGCCGAAAGCGCGATCGCCGCGGCCGAGGCTGCCACGGCGCGGGGTATTCCCGTCTCGTTCGACGGCAATTGGCGTGGCAAATTGTGGGAGCGGTGGGACAGTGATCCACGCGCGATCCTGACGCGGTTGGTGGAACAGGCCGACCTGCTGTTCGGCAACCATCGCGACATCGCGCTGCTGCTCGCGCGCACGTTCGAAAGCGACGGCGAGGACCGGCGGCGCGAGGCGGTCGACGCGGCGTTCGCGGCTTTCCCCAGGTTGCAGACGATTGCCTCGACCGCGCGGCATGTCGAGCATGTCGACCTCAACCGGCTGTCGGCGCGGGTCGATACCCGGACCGATTCAGCGCAGACCGACGAGGTCGTACTCGCCGGGATCGTCGACCGGATCGGCGGCGGGGATGCTTTTGCTGCAGGCGTGCTGCACGCCATGCGGCGCGGCGAGGATGCTGCGGCGGCGGCGCGAACGGGGCTTGCGCTTGCTGCGCTCAAGCATTCGTTGCCGGGAGATGCGTCGCTCTTCCGTCAGGCGGATATCGATGCGTATCTTGCCGGCGGGCTCGATGTCCGACGCTGATCGGATCGAAGCGCCGATCCGCGTCGGGCTGGTCGGCTTCGGGCTGGCGGGGCGGTGTTTCCATGCGCCGTTGATCGCCGCGGTCGAGGGGCTCGTACTGGTCGCGGTCGTCTCGTCGCAGACGGATGCGGTGGCGCAGGCGTGTCCGGGGGCAGCGGTGTACCCCACGGTGGCGGCAATGCTCGACGACGCGACGATCGACCTGGTCGTGATCGCTGCGCCCGATGCGCAGCACGCGTCGATCGCACGTGCGGCGTTGCTGGCGGGCAAGCATGTCGTGGTGGACAAGCCGTTCGTGACCGACCCTGCCGACGGGGCCGCCTTGATCGCGCTGGCGCGGGAGCGCGGGCGAATGCTGTCGGTGTTCCACAACCGCCGGTGGGACGGGGATTTCCTGACGGTTCGTCGCTTGCTCGATACAGGCACGCTGGGCGAGATGGCGCTCGCCGAACTGCGCTGGGACCGGTTTCGGCCGACGATCAAGCAAGGCTGGCGCGAGACCGCGGGGGCTGGGTTGCTCAACGATCTCGGACCGCATCTGATCGATCAGGCGGTGCAGCTGTTTGGCATGCCCGACGCGGTTAGCGGCGATCTCGCGGTGCAGCGCGACGGTGCGCCGACCGAGGATTATGTCGAGGCGACGCTTTATTATGCTGCGCGGCGGGTGATCGTGTCGACCGCATCGCTGGTCGCGGCGCCGCGTCCGCGCTTCGCGCTGCACGGGACCGGCGGAAGTTTCGTCAAATACGGGATCGACCCCCAGGAAGCAGTGCTGCGCGGCGGGGGATCGCCACTGGACGCGGGCTATGGCGTCGATGCCGAAGCGGATTACGGGACTTTGACGCTGGCGGACGGGACCGCGCGGCGCGTACCGAGCGAGCGTGGCGACTGGCGGGGCTATTACGCCGATGTAGCGGACGCGATCCGGCGCGGAACCGCACCGAATGTGACGGCGGATCAGGCGCTTGCGGTGATGGAGCTGATCGCGCTGGTGCGGCGTAGCGCGGTGGAAGGGCGTCGCCTCGCGGTTCCGCTACGCGCGGAAGGTTAGGCGGAATCGTTTTTTATTACGCCGCGTTCTATGCGCGGCGGAGGGGGCAAGAGACGACGATGCGACAGAGCGGCGCTACGCTTGGCGAAAGCGCGTGATGTAGGACAGGCGCGGGCAACCGCGCTTTTGCGGGGTTACGCCGGTGGCTCCCACAGTTCGATCGGAGTCCCTACGGGATCATGGATTCGCGCGAACCGACCCGCCCCGGACTGGTCCCATTCGGGGCGCGTCTCCACCGCGATCCCGGCGGCTTCGAGCGTGGCGATCATCGTATCGAGGGCGTTGACCCGCAGGTTGAGCATCCACGGCTGGTCCGCCGGGAAATACTCGGTATCCGCGGCAAAGGGCGCGAACACCATTGGGCCGCCCAGCGTGGTCCAGGACCATCGATCGGGAGTCGCCGCCGGATCGGCCGAGCATCCCGGACCGATGCCGAGATGCGTGCGATACCAGGCGGCCACCCCGTCCGGATCGCCTGCGCGGAAGAAGATCCCGCCGATGCCTTTGACCGCCATGTCGAGTCGCCCCCCGCGAATGTGCGGGGACCGTAGCATGACCGGATCCGTAACGAATGCGGGCTTTACGTTCGGGGGATCAGCGCGCCGACAGCAGCCCGTGGTCGATGTTGGGCAGGACATGCCGCGCGAACAGGTCGGCTTCCGCGGCGTGCGGATAGCCCGAGAGGATGAACGCCTCGATCCCCATGTCGCGATAGGCGTTGATCTTGGCGAGGACCTGATCGGGATCCCCGACGATCGCGGCACCACAGCCCGAGCGCGCGCGCCCGACCCCGGTCCACAGGTTCGCCTCGGCATAGCCGTCGTCCGCGGCAGTCTCACGCAGGGCCGCCTGCGCCGCGACTCCGGCGGAGGTCGAATCGAGCGACTTGGCGCGGATCGCGGCACCTTCTGCTGCGTCGAGCTTGGACAGCAGCCGGTCGGCGGCGGTGCGCGCTTCGGTTTCGGTGTCGCGGACGATGACGTGTGCGCGGTAGCCGAATTTGAGGGTGCGCCCGTAAGCGGCGGCGCGTGCCGTCATGTCGGCGATGATCGCGGCGACGGTTTCCTGCCGGTCGGGCCACATCAGGAAGACGTCGGCTTCGCGTGCGGCGGCATCGCGGGCGTCTGGCGAGAGGCCGCCAAAATAGAGCAACGGTGCCTTGCCCGAGACGGTGCCGATCCGGGGCGGATCGAGCTTGAGCTTCCAAAATTGGCCGTCGTGGTCGAGCGGCTCGCCGTTGAGAATCGTCTTGAGGATCCGCATCAATTCGACCGTGCGCGCATAGCGCGGCGCGGAGCCGAGCGTTTCGCCGGGCATGTCGGACGAGATGATGTTGACCGTCAGCCGCCCGCCGAGCAGCCGGTCGATCGTCGCGATCTGGCGTGCGAGTTGCGGCGGCCAGCTCTCGCCGACGCGGACCGCCATCAGCAGCGCCATCCGCTTGAGCATCGGCGCGATCGCCGAGGCGAAGGCGGTGGTGTCGATCCCGAGCGCATAGCCCGAGGGGAGCAGGATATTGTCGAACCCGCCGCTTTCCGCCTGCAGCACGATGTCGCGGCAATGCTCCCAGCTCGACTTGAGCTTGGCATCGGGGACGCCGAGGAACTCGTAATCGTCGTCGCACAGCGCGGAGAACCAGCTGACTTCGCAGGGCGCGCGCGCGCTCATGGCAGGCGTTCCCCGCGCGAGGCGATCAGCACGTCGTACCAAGTCTGTCGCGTCAAGCGGACCTTGTAGACGTCGGCGATCTCCGCGATGCGGGCAACGTTCTGCGTGCCGACGATCGGGATCGCGCGCGCCGGGTGGGCCATGATCCACGCATAGGCGGCGGCGGCGCGGGAAACGCCGGCCTGTTCAGCAACGACGTCGAGCGCGGCGGCGACCGCCTTGGAGCGGTCGTCCTCGGGCGACCCGATCCGTCCGCCGCCAAGCGGCGACCAGGCGAGTACCGCATGGTCGCGTTCCATCGCGAGATCGAGCAGGCCATTCTCGATTGGGCCGAGTTCTAGCGGCGACAGTTCGGGCTGGAGGCTCGCGAGCGGGATGGTGAGGAACGCTTCGAGCGCGCGGATCTGCGGGATCGTGAAGTTGGACACGCCAATCGCGCGGACCTTGCCGGAGGACACCATGTCCTCAAGTGCGCGCGCGACTTCCTGCGGGTGGGTGAGGATGTCGGGCCGGTGAATCTGGTAGAGATCGACGCTCTCGACCCCGAGTCGCGTCAGCGATGCGTCGAGCGCCTCGGTCAGATAGGCAGTGCTCTGGTCGTAGGGGAGCGGCGGGCGGATGCCGCCCTTGGTCGCGAGGATCATGCGGTCGCGCAAGGCGGCGTCTTCGGCGAACACCTTCCCCAGCAGCAATTCGGCATCGCCAAAACCGTCTGACCCATTGAATCCATAGATGTCCGCCGTGTCGAACAGCGTCACGCCCGCCGCGAACGCCGCGTCGATCAGCGCGCGTCCTTCCGCCACGGTCGATTGGCCGAAACGCCACATCCCCCAGGCTATCGGACTGACCAGCAATCCGCTCTTGCCGAGGGGACGCAATTCGGGTGTAAGGATGATCTCAGACATCGTTGTCATATAGAGGTGAACGCGTTGGTCGAGCAAGTGCGATACGGACTGGTCGGCACCGGGATGATGGGGGTGGAGCATATCACCAACCTCGCCATCACGCCGGGTGCGGTGGTGACGGCGCTCGCCGATCCTGCCGAAGGGTCGCTCGGCTGGGCGCGCGATGCGCTTGGCGAGCGGGCGGCGGCGGCGGCGGCGTTCGATACGGTCGAGGCGCTGGCGGCGAGCGGGCTGTGCGATGCGGTGATCGTCTCGAGCCCCAATTTCACGCATCGCAGCGTGCTCGAACCGTTGTTCGACGCCGGGCTGCATATCTTGTGCGAGAAGCCGCTCGCGACGACGCTCGACGATTGCCGGTGGATCGTGGACCGCGCGGAACGCAGCGATCGCGTGTTCTGGACCGCGATGGAATATCGCTACATGCCGCCCGCCGCGGCCTTTATCGAGGAAATCCGGAGCGGTGCGATCGGCCGGTTGCAGATGCTGTCGATCCGCGAGCATCGCTTCCCGTTCCTCGTGAAAGTCGCCGACTGGAACCGCTTCAATCGCAACACCGGCGGCACGATGGTCGAGAAATGTTGCCATTTCTTCGATCTGATGCGGCTGATCACGCAAAGCGAGGCGGTGCGGGTCTATTGTTCGGGTGCGATGGACGTGAACCATCTCGACGAGACCTACGGCGGCGAGCGGCCCGACATCATCGACAACAGCTACACCACGGTGGATTTCGCGAACGGCGTCCGCGCGATGCTCGACCTGTCGATGTTCGCGGACGGGGCGGAGAACCAGGAAGAGATCACCGCGGTCGGCGATCAGGCGCGGCTCGACGTGCTGATTCCCGAGGGCGCGTTGGTCCATTCGCCGCGCGTGGGGTTCCGCAATTCCAAGCAGGCGACGCGGCGTGTCGTCGAGGTCGACCAGGCCGCGCTCGATGCGGGGAGCCATCACGGATCGACTTTCTACGAGCATCAGCGATTCAATGCCGCGGTGCGTGGTACAGGGCCGGTCGAAGTGACCGCGCGCGACGGAATGCTGGCGGTCGCGATCGGGACGGCGGCGGAGATCAGTGCGCGCGAGAAGCGCGTGGTGGAGATGAAGGAGCTGGGGTTCTGATACTTTAAGCCCACTCCCCCTCCCGTTCGTTTCGAGCGAAGTCGGACGGTCAGGACGCGACAAGCACAGCTTTACGCCGGGCAAGACTGACAGCGGTGTCCGGGACCGCAAAAGAGCAATACCCACCAAAGAAGTGGGATTACAGTACAGGGAGGGAATGATGATGACCAAGGGACGCTATCTGGCGGGGGCCGCAGGCTTCGCGCTGTTCGCCGCGACTCCGCTCTGGGCCCAAAGCGCAGCACCCGCGCCGGTTGCTGAGCCGACCGCGCCGGTGCCCAACGCCCCGGACGAAGCGCCCCCCGGCGACATCATCGTCACCGCTCAAAAACGCTCCGAGCGGTTGCAGGACGTCCCCGTAGCGGTCAGCGTCATCTCGGGCGATGCGCTGGCGAGCCAGGGCAAGGTCAGCCTCGAGGGCGCGCAATATCTCGTTCCTACGCTCAACTTCCTCAAATCGGGGACGACGCTCAACCAGTCGCTGTTCCTGCGCGGGGTCGGCACGTCGACCTTCTCGATCGCGGGCGAGCCGTCGATCTCGACCGTGGTCGATGGCGTCGTGTTCGCGCGCGCGGGCGAGGCGTTCGGCGACCTCGTCGATGTCGACCAGATCGAAGTGCTGCGCGGGCCGCAGGGCACGCTGTTCGGCAAGAACGCGAGCGCTGGCGTCATCAACATCATTTCCAAGAAGCCGACCCGGACCTTCGGCGGCTATCTCGAGGCGGGGTTCTTTACCGACAGCGAATATCGCGGGCGTGCGGCGATCAACGTGCCGCTGGGCGACAGCGTGCGGTCGCGGCTGACGGGGTATTACACCAATTACGACGGCAACATCCGCAACACCGCGGTCAACAGGATCGTCAACGGGTTCGAACATTATGGCGGCCGGTTGCAAGTGGATGCGGATGCCGGGCCGAACGTGAAGCTCGCGTTCATCGCGGATTATCACCGCAATGACGACGATTGCTGCGGTGAAGTGATCGCGACCCCGCCGATCAACACCGCGACCGGTGCCGCCATTACCAACCCGTCGTCGGGCGCGCTGCCGACCCCGCGCGGCACCGACACGCGCTCGATCGCGCAGGATCTCGTCACGCGGACCAAGGAAACGGGCTACGGCTTCTCGCTTCAGGCGGATCTGACCGCGGGGACGCAGACCGTTACCTCGATCACCGCCTATCGCAATTACAAGAACACCGAGATCCGCGACGGCGATTTCCTGCCGGGTGCGTATGTCGGGTTCAACCAGCTCCACGATTTCGGACCGCAGACCGGCGACACGTTCAGCCAGGAGCTGCGGCTGACCTCGCCCGGCAACCAGTTCCTGACTTATGTGCTGGGTGCCTATTATTCGCGCGCGGCGAGCGAGCGGATCTTCACGCGCAACGACGTGGTCTGCAACACGACGCCGGGGACGACCCCCAACCCGCTGGTGCCGTGCGGCAGCGCGGGCGCGCCGCGCACGACCTCGCCAAGCGGCACCGCCGATTTCGGGTCAGTGTTCAAGAACATGGCGCTGTTCGGTCAGGGCACGATCAATCTGGCGGAGCGGTTCCGGCTGATCGGGGGCTTGCGCTACACGATCGACCAGCTCGACGTGTTCCATTCGCGCGTGACCGCACTGGCCGGGCCGGGGATCAACCCGAACTTCGATCAGGGTGTGTTCAACGGCGGTCGGGGTGGGGGCGTGTCGAACGGCATTCCGTTCCGCGCCAAGGCGACCAACGAGAATCTGTCGGGCAAGGCGGGCGTCCAGTTCGACATCAACCGCGGCTCGACCGCCTATGCGACCTTCGCGCGCGGCTATAAGGGGCCGGCGTTCAACGTCTTCTACAATCTGACCGCTACGGGCACGAACACGATCGCACCCGAGACGTCGGATTCGTATGAACTGGGCCTCAAGAACACCTTCTTCGACGGCAAGCTGACGCTCAACCTCGCGGCTTATTATGCGAAATATCGCAATTTCCAGGCAAACAACCCGGATCTGGTGGCGGGCGTGGTGGTCACGCGCTTCACCAATGCAGGCGACGTGTCGACGCGTGGCGGCGAGCTCGACGCGACGTTCCGGCCGATCCGCGACCTGAGCTTTACCGGCGGCGTCGCGTATACCGATGCGCATGTCGATCAGTTCCGGGCGCCCCCGGGGGCGGCGGTGGTGCCGTCGGGAACGCCACTGGGGTTTGCACCCAAATGGAAGGGCAATCTCAGCGCGGATTACCGTGTGCGGACCGGCGGGTTCGCGGATATCTTCCTCGGCGCGCAGGGGTCGTATCAGAGCAGCCAATTGTCGCTGTTCTCGGCGGATGCGGTGCAGCGACGGCTGGGGACGATCGGGGCGTACGGGCTGGTCAATCTGAGCGTCGGGCTGGCGACGCCGGACGACCATTACAAGCTGACCTTCCAGGTGCGGAACCTGTTCGACCAGAGCTTTGCCGCATCGATCATCAACGGCGGGCCGGGGCAGGCGTATCGCTACCAGATCCCGCGCGATGCGGACCGGTATTTCGGGGTGACCGGGCGGGTGACGTTCTGAGGTCTTGATCCTCCCCGGCCCGGGGAGGGGGACCGCCAGCCTTCTTCAGGCTGGTGGTGGAGGGGGCTCTCCGCAAGCGGAACGCGTGTGGCGGGCACCCCTCCACCATTCGCTGAATGCTCATGGTCCCCCTCCCCGTGCCGGGGAGGATTGGTGGTTCTGCGCCTTGTTCTGCCGCGCGGGCGGGAGTTCAGGGTTGCGGACGTGACGCCCGGTACACGGCGGCGTCTCACCTCCCACCGTTCGTCCTGAGTAGCGACCGAGTAGGCGAAGCCGTATCGAGGGCGCGTATCGAAGGACCGTCACACGCGGTAACCTGTCCTTCGATACGCGCCCTCGATACGCCCCGAAGAGGGGCTACTCGGTCGCTACTCAGGACGAACGGTGAGGTTGGGACGCGGTGGCGCGCCCAAAGTGCAACCGGTCCCCCCTCAATGCGCCACCACCAACCCATCCTCGCGTTCGCTCTCGTCGATCGGCACGATCAGATCCCGCGCGATGCGGACCGGTATTTCGGGGTGACCGGGCGGGTGACGTTCTGAATGCTAGATCCTCCCCGGCACGGGGAGGGGGACCGCCAGCCTCCTTTCGGCTGGTGGTGGAGGGGGACTCTCCGCGAGCGGAACGCGTGTGGCGGGCACTCCTCCACCATTCGCTGAATGCGCATGGTCCCCCTCCCCGTGCCGGGGAGGATTAGGGGTTCTGCGCGTTGTTCTGCCGCGCGGGCGGGAGTCCAGGGTTACGGGCATGGCGCCCGGTACACGGCGGCCTGCCACCTCCCACCGTTCGTCCTGAGTAGCAACCGAGGAGGCGAAGCCGTATCGAGGGCGCGTATCGAAGGACCGTCACGCGCGGTAACCTGTCCTTCGATACGCACCCTCGATACGCCCCGAAGAGGGGCTACTCCGTCGCTACTCAGGACGAACGGTGGGGGTGAGGTTGGGACGGTGGGGGGCGAAACGGCAACCGGTCCCCCCTCAATGCGCCACCACCAGCCCATCCCCGCGTTCGCTCTCTTCGATCGGCACGATCCGCGGGATCAGCAGGTGGATCGCGAGCAACGCCGCCAGATACGACCCCGCGCAGATCGCCAGCGCCGGTCCGTACCCCCAGCCCTGCGCGAGCGCATAGGCCTGAAACTGGATCATCCCGATCGAGCACAGGTTACCGCAGAATGCCGCGATCCCGATGCGCGAGCCGACCGAGCGCGCGGGGGTGATGTCGGTCACCACGCCGAACACGTTGGTCGAGAACCCCTGGTGCGCGAACAGCACGAGCCCAAGCAACAACGCGGCCGACCACGGGCTCGACACGCTCTGGACGAACACCACCGGCAGCACGAGCAGCGCATAGCCCAGCATCGTAAGCTTGCGCGCGCGATCGACGCTCCACCCTGCCGCCATCAGCCGTGAGGGCAGGAACCCACCGGTCAGCGCGCCGCATGCTGCAAGCAGATAGACCAGCGCCACCGGCAGCCCGAGCTTGCCTTGTTCCATCCCGAACAGCCGATGGAACAGATCGGGCAGCCACAGCAGCATGAAGAACCACACCTGATCCGACAGCACCTTGGCGATCGCGATCGCCAGAGTCCCGCGCGTCCACAGCACCTTGAGCCACGGAACGGGGGCGGGCGCGACCGCATCGAGTGCGACCGGCTGGATTCTGATCGAGAACCACACGACGACCCAGATCAGCCCGAGTCCACCCGCGACGAGGAACGCCGCCTGCCACCCGAAGGCGAGCGCGAGGGCCGGAATGAACAAAGGCGTGACGATCGCGCCGATATTGGGCGCGGTATTGCCGATCCCCAAAGCGATCTGGCGGTCCTTGTGGTTGAAATAGGTCGCCGCCGACTTGACCGCGGCGGGCGTGCCGACCGACTCCGCGATCCCGAGCAGGATGCGCGCAGCGAAGAAGGCGGGGACGGTGGTGGCGAAGGCATGCGCCATTCCCGCGAGGCTCCACACCAGCACCCCGAGCGCGAAGCCGATCCGCAAGCCCACCCGGTCGAGGAACCAGCCGGTGCCGAGGAAAGCGAACGCGGTCGCGACCTGGAAGGCGGTGCCCATGTTGGCATAGTCCTGGTCGGACCAGCGGAACTGCGCCTCCAGCGTGGGCTTGAGCAACGCGAGGATTTGCCGGTCGACGTAATTGAGCATCACCGCGACGAACACCATCGCGACGATGATCCACCGGGCCGACCCGCCTCGCATTGCCATGAGCGCTCCCTCCTGATCTTTTCGGGCGACAACGGTGTCAGATATCGCCGCGTTCGGCTAGACCGATCGCATTCCGTCGCCCCGGAGCTTGTCGCTGGGGTCACTGCGCCGCAAGACACGACGGTGCGGTGTGCGGCACGGGGAACCCTGGGACAAGCCCGGGGGAACGCAAAAGGGGCGGTGAAGCGCAATGGCATCCAGGCAACCGAACCGTCCGCTGCCGATGGCGGCCGATCTCTACGGCGACCTGTACGGCGACGCTTCGGCGAGCCCCAAGCGCGACTGGCGGGGATATCTGCCGGGGCTGGTGGTGGTGGTGATGGGAACGCTGGCCGCAGGGTTCCTGTCGGATCATTACGGCGTGCCGCTGACGCTGATGGCGTTGCTGATCGGGCTCGCGCTCAATTTTCTCAGCGCGGATTCGCGGCTGACGCCGGGGCTGGCGTTCGCGTCGCGCTCGCTGCTGCGCTGGGGGATCGTGCTGGTCGGGGTGCGGATCACCTTCGGGCAGATCGTCGCGCTGGGGCCGGTCGCGTTGCTGTGCGTCGTGGGGATCGTCGTGCTGACGATGGCGGTGGGGGTGTTCGCGGCGCGGCGGTTCGGGTTCGATACCGCGTTCGGGTTGCTTGCTGGCGGGTCGGTCGCGATTTGCGGCGCGTCCGCCGCGATGGCTCTGGCGACGACGCTGGGGGAGAAGCGCACGACCCAGGCGCAGCTGACATTGGTGCTGGTCGGCATCTCGGCGATGAGCGCATCGGCGATGATGCTGTACCCGCTGGTCGCGCATGCGCTCCAGATGAGCGACCTCAAGGCGGGGTTCCTGCTTGGCGCGGCGATCCACGACGTCGCGCAGGCTTTGGGCGCGGGCTATTCCTACAGCGACGGTGCGGGCGGGATCGCCGCGATCGTCAAGCTAACGCGTGTGGCGTTGCTTGCGCCGGTGCTGGCGGTGGTCGCGGTGGGGCTGGCGCGGTTCGATCCGAACGGCGGGGCGGGCAAGGCCAAGGGGCCTGGCGTGCCGTGGTTCGTGGTCGGGTTCTTCGTGCTGGCAGGGATCAATTCGTTCGGGGTTATTCCGCCGATCGTGGCGACAGGGGCGGAAAAGGCGGCGGCGGCGATGCTTGCGGCGGCGGTGACCGCGACCGCGATCCGCTCACCGCTGGCGCAATTGCTCGAGGCGGGGCCGAAGCCGTTGCTGGTGATCCTGATTGCTACGGTGGCGGCGTTTGCTTTTGCGCTGGGGGCGGCGGTTTTTCTGATTGGGTGAGTCCCTCTCGCCTCATACCGCCGTCATGCTGAACTTGTTTCAGCATCCACCCCTCCGCCTGGCCGGTCAGCCAGTGTGGCGCGGTGGACCCTGAAACGAGTTCAGGGTGACGGCAGGGGTATGGGGCGGCCGAAGTGGTGACGGTTCAGCGCCTCCCCGCCACCACCCCGGTCGATTCCCGCACCACCAGCTCGAACGGCAACTCGCGCTGCTCCGCCGGAGCCTCCGCATCGACCGGCGCGAGCAGCAAGTCCGCCGCCTGATACGCCATCTGCCGCGTCGGCTGACGGATTGTGGTGAGCGGGGGCCAGACGAACCCGGCCATTTCGGTATCGTCGAACCCTGCGACCGACAGCTGCTCGGGCACCTTCAGCCCGCGACGGTGCGCGGTGGTCAGCGCGCCCGCCGCCATGTCGTCGCTCGACGCGAAGATCGCGGTCGGCGGCTCGGGCAAGTCGAGCAACACCGCCGCCGCCGCCGCGCCCGAGGCGAAGTCGTAGCTGCCCTCGCGCACCAGCGTGGGATCGAACGCCACGTCCGCCGCCTCCAGCGCGTGCATGTATCCGCGCAACCGCTGTGCGCTCGTCGCATAGCTGGGATGCCCGGCGATAAAGCCGATCCGGCGATGCCCGAGCGACAGCAGATGCGTGGTCATCACCGCCGCCGCCGCCGCATTGTCGATGAAGGTCGCCGGCCCGAGCGCAGGGTCGCTCCCCGGCGAGACGCGCACGAACCGCACGCCCCTGCGCGCGAGCAAGTCGAGTACATCGGGATTGTCTGACACTGGCGGAGTGAGGATCAGCCCGTCGACATGCGTCGCGTCGACCAGACTTTCGAGTTCGTCGAGCAAGGTGGTGGCGTTGCGATCATAAGGCTGCGCGATCATCCGCACCCCGTCGAGCACGCAGCGGTCGCGGATGCCCGACTGCATCTCATAGACATAATAAGGGCTGGGATTGTCGCAGATCAGCGCGATCTGGAAACTGCGCCGCCCGGCGAGCGAGCGTGCGGCGGTGCTCGGACGGAACTTCAACTCCGCCACCGCCGCCTGGACGCGCGCGCGGGTTTCCGCGCCGACATAGCGTTCGTTGTTGAGCACGCGTGAGACGGTCTTGATCGACACGCCCGACAGTCGCGACACATCCTTGATCGTTACGCGCAATCCGTGTGCCCCCTGCGGCCGCCCCCCGGGCCTGACCCCGGTGTGCCGCAGGGCGCGCACGACGGCAACCGTTACGCCATGATATTGCGCCCGCGGGCGACGGTCGCCGTATGGCCGATCCGGCCGGCGGGGTTCTTCGCCTTGATCGTGTCGACCATGATCCAGTCGTTGCTGACGGTGGCGGGGGTCAGCGTCATCGCCATGTAGCCGCGGCGGCTGGTGTCGCACCACTTCAGTTCGGGGTTGGCCTTGACCAGCGCGGCGGCGATCACCTTGGGGTCGGTCTTGCTCGCGGCTTCATAGCCGGGCGAGGTGACCGCATGGCCGGCGAACTCGACCCCGGCGGGCTTCCCGTCCTGCCCGAGATCATAGGCCCAGGCATTGTGGCTGTCGCCCGATAGCACGACGAGGTTCGCGCCGAGGCCCTGCGCCGTGCGCAGGAAACGCGCACGGGCGGCGGGATAGCCGCCCCAATTGTCGTAATTGAACGGCAACCCGACCTTGGCCGCGGCAACACCGGAAAGCAGATAGTTGCGCGCGCGTTCTGGGGAATCGGGGGAGAGCCAGCTCATCGCCTGCGCGGGCATCACGGTCTGGCCCATGATCGTGCCGAAGCCGACGATCTGCCATTGCTGTCCCTGCCGCACCGATTGCGCCATCGCATGCGCGAGCCAGCTTTCCTGTTGCGACCCCATCATCGTGACCGCGGGGTCCATCCAAGCGCCGTCGCGGAACGCCTTCAGCGCGCTGCCGGGATCGCTCGCCTCGAACAGCGGCGCGACATCGGGTTGCCTGGTCCGCGCGAGCAGCCGGGTCTCGGTACGGAACAGCGTGGCGAGCGTGCCGATCTCATAGCTTTTCCACGGCTCGTCCGAGACCGGCATCCACTCGCGATACGCCTGGATCGACGCGGCGCGGCGGGCATTCCAGTCGCCTTCGCCCGCCTGGTGGTTCTGCGCGCCGCCTTCCCAGCTGTCGTTGGAGGATTCATGATCGTCCCACTGGACGATCATCGGATGCTTGGCGTGGAGCGCCATCAAATCGGGATCGCTGCGATAGCTGCCATACCGCAGCCGGTAATCCGCAAGATGGAGCAGCTCACCCGCGGGAAGCGGGACGCGGCCGGCGACCTGGTCCTTCACCGCGGGATAATCGCCGGTCTCATATTCGTAGAAATAGTCGCCCAAGTGGATCGCGAGGTCGATGTCGTCGCGTGCGGCGGCGTGGGCATAAGCGTTGAAAAAGCCGTACGGCATGTTCGAGCAGGAAAAGGTGACGGTGCGGAAGCGATCGACCGGGCCGACCGGGAGCGTCTTGGTCGTCCCGACCGGCGAGAAGCTGCCGTCGGGGGCGACGAAGCGGTAGTGATAGCGCGTGTCGGGCTTGAGATTGTCGACCGTGATCTTCGCGGTGAAGTCGCGCCACACGCCCGTGATCTGCGAACCCCCCGAGACGATCCGCGCAAAATCGGGCGTCTCGGCGATTTCAGCGCGGAGTTCCGCGGTGTCGCCGGTTGCAGGGACGTAGCGCGTCCACAACAGCATCGTGTCGCTGCCGGGCTCGCCGCTCGCGACCGAATGGGTGAAGCCGCGCGCCTGCGTGACATTGGGGCTCTGCGCGAAGCCGGGCACCGCGAACGCGCCCAATCCCAGCGAGCCGGTGAGCAACAGCGAGCGACGATCGATCTGAACGGTCATGGTGAGTCTCTATGCTTGTCCCGGAAAGCCGCTCCTGCCCTCAAGATATGGCGTGCGCGTGACACTATCGGGGGTGCGTGCTACCCGGCAGCGCGATGGAGCCAACCGTTCCCGTGCGTATCGGTCTGCCCGTCCGGCTTCTGGCCGCGGTGGTGGTGCTGTTTGCGCTGCTCGCGCTGTTGCGCCCGATCGATCACGACGAAAGCCAATATGTCGCGGCAGCGGTGCTGAGTGCGCATGGCGACCTGCCGTACCGCGATTACGCCTATCTCCAGACGCCGCTGCAACCGTTGCTGTTTGCCCCGCTGGCGTGGTTTGCGGGGGCGCTTGCGTGGCCGGTGCTGCGGTTGGCGAACGTGGTGCTCGGCGCGCTGCTGGTCGGATGCGTCTGGCGCGCGAGCCGCGAGGCGGGGGCGACGCCGCGCGCTGCGCTGGTCGGCGCGGTGCTGTTCGCGACGTGCGACTGTTTTCTGTTCAGCATTGCGACCGCGCGCAACGATGCCTTGCCCGCCGCGCTGCTAGGGGGCGCGATGGTGCTGATCGTCCGCGCGCGCAACGGGCGGGGCAGCACGATCGGGGCGGTTCTGACGGGCTTGCTGCTGGCGGCGGCGGCGGCGGCGAAGGTGTCCTATGCGCTGCCCGCGGTTGGTTACGGGTTGTATGCGCTAGTCGACCGGCGGCATCGCCCGTTGGCGGTTCTGGCGGGCGCGCTGCCGATCGTAGCGCTGGTCGGCTGGACCTGGGCGCAGGCGCCTGCGGGTTTCGTGTTCGGTACGCTCACGTTTCCGGCGCGTGCTCCCGCCGAATATTACCGCCTTTCGCCGTGGAAGCTGACGTGGACGGCGAAAGCGGTCGATGTGCTCAAGTTCCTTGCGCTCGGGCCGGCGTTGATCGCGCTGGTGCTGGCGGTGCGCGGGGGATGGCGGCGGGTGCCGGTTCTTGCCGTTCTGGCGGGGGCGGGGCTAGTTGCCGCGGTGCTGCCGTTTCCGACCTGGCGGCAATATCTGCTCCCGCTCCTGCCGCCGCTGTTCGTGTTGCTCGCGCTGGCGTGGCAAGCGCGACCGCCGGTGCGGTGGGTGCGGATCGTGACGGTAGTGTTCGTCTGCGCGGGGCTTGCGCCGACCGTCGCGGGGCTGATCGTTGGTGGGGGCGGTGGAACGGGGCGGGTGCCGATGCTGGCGGCGTTGCGGGATGGGCGTGCGGTGCGGGATGCGCTCGACCGGGCGGGGGTGGCGGGGCCGGTCGCGACGCTGTCGCCGCAGTTTCTGGCCGCGACGGGGCGGTTGCCGGACGCTCGCTTTGCCACCGGACCGTTTTATTTTCGGAGCCTTGCGCTGGTTGCGCCGGGGGCTGAGGCGGGGCTGCACCTTGTTTCCGGGGATCGGCTGGGGGCTTTGGCGATGCCTCCAGTGAGCGCTTCCCCGGCGAAGGCCGGGGCCCAGTCGCGACCGGAAGGGTATCGGGCGTTGCGCTCACCCATCTTGACCTCCGCTACTGGGCTCAGGCCTTCGCCGGGGAAGCGTTCAAAGGATGGGGTAGGGAATGGTTCACGCTTGCCCGCCGCGATCCTCGTCGGGGGCGAAGCCAAATGGAGCAGCGGCAACCCCGACCTCGACGCACGGCTCGAAAACTGGGCGATCGCACATAGCTATCGCGCGGTTCCAGTCGCCAGCCCGCGCTTCCGGCTCTACGTCAGGCGGCCCTGAGCAGCTTCCCCGCGCGCTTCTCGTCGACCAGCCCCTGGTAATAGTCCATCAGCTCGATCGTATGTTCGCGGTCGCTGCGCACCTTGGTCGCCGCGACGAGGGCCGCGCGGCGCAACACGCGCTGGTCGCGCGCAAACAGCCGGTGGATCGCGCTCGCCGCGCTTTGGGCATCGCGCGCGGTGTAGAATTCGGACGACAGCGGATCGGCGACTTCGGCGCAGCCGCCGGTGTCGGGGACGATCAGCGGCAATCCGCCCGCCATCGCTTCGGACGCGACCAGCCCGAACGGCTCGGCTTCCGACCCGTGGATCAGCGCGTCGCAGCTCGCGACGATCCGCGCGAGCCGTTCGCGGTCATAGACCGGGCGGAACATCCGGATATGCGGCGACCCCGCGATCCGCGCCTCGATCTTGGCGCTCTCCACGCCGGTGCCGAGCAGCATCAGCCCGACCGGCAAGTCCGCGCCGGCGCGCTCGACCGCGTCGATCACCAGCCGCCAGCGCTTCTCGGGATGATGCCGTCCGAGCCCGAGCAACAGATGCCCATTGGGCGGCAGATCGCATTGCGCGAGCAGCGCCGCGCGCAGCCGGTCGTCGCGTAGCTCGGGCGAGAAATGCCCGCGCTCGATCCCCAGCGGCATCGACGCATCGATCCGCACGCCGCGGTTCTTCAGCCGCTTCTCGAGCGCGGGGCCGTTGGTGACGACCGCGTCGAAATGGACGAGGAAACTGTCCATGTAGCGGCTGTACCAGTTGAACGCGCGCTCGATCCGTTCCTGCGGCGCAAGCCCCTCCAGCCAACGCAGCGCATAGGCCGCCATATTGTCGTTGTGCATGAAGAACGATTTGACCGCATTCCCCTGCCATTGGCCGACCACCCAGGGGAGACGCCATGGCGATGAGGTCTCGACCACGTCGGGTTGCAACTGGTCGAGCAGGCGCGTGACGGGTGCGCCTTCCCAGAAGATGCCGTAATTGGCGTCGAGCGGCAAATGTCCGGTCTGCACCGTGATAACCTGCCCGCCGCCCGGGCGTTCCTCGATGCTCGGCACCCGGCCCGGCGCGATGACGATGAGTTCATGCCCGAGATCGGCCATGATCCCCATCTTGCGGTCGATATACGTCCGCACGCCCCCGCCGGTGGGGGAGTAGAATTCGTTGACGTCGACGATGCGCATCGGATCAGTCGCCCTGGATCGGCCCGAAACCGCCGAGGCCGCGCAGATATTGCGCGTGAATATCGATGGATACAACACCCTCCGGAACGACGATCCGCCCCTGCGTCACCTTCGGCCGCGACCGGCCGAGTTTGGTGTTGCTCGGGAAGCCTGCGCCATCGGCCCAGAAGTTGAACTTGTTGCGGCCGTCGCGATTGTGCGTGAACAGCAGCGCATAGGGTCCGGGGGTGGGGACGCGGATGCACAGCACGACCGGCCCGGTGGCGGGCGTGGGCAGACGCACGCGGCGGAAGAACTTGCCTTCCTTAATCAGGTCGCGATCGTCCTTGAGGAAATCGGCCTCGGTCGCGGGATAGAGTTCGAGCTTGAGTTCGCCCGTACGGTCCTTGAGCCCGTCGACCGTCACGCGGATCGCGGGGCCGCCACCGGCGCAGGCCGCCGCGTCGCTGCCAATCGCCGCTTGCGCCGCAAACGCCGGGGCCGCCGCGAGCGACATGCCCGCGAGAACCGTCGTCATCACCAGCCTCAGCACCATCGTCAGGACTTCCTAATCAGATCGACCAGCCCGAACACCGCGACCAGTGCGACGTGAACCAGCAGGGGCAGCGCCGCCGTCACCGCGATCAACACGGACAGCTGCGCGTCCTGCCCGATCAATAGGGTGGCGAAGGTGGCAAAAAGAAGGTCCTTATTCGGCACGAGCGGCAACCGCCCGACGATCATCCGCGCCGCCGACAGCAGCAGCCACATGCCGACCGGCACGATCGGCAGGCCGTAATGCCAGGCAAAGGCGGTCAGCACCGATCCCGCGATCAACCGCAGGCAATGTACCCCGAAGATCCACCACAATGTCCGGCGCGGCAGCGAAAAGACGCGTTTGGAGAAGATCAGGAACGGCAGCGACATCGCGAACACGCCGACGACCGACCAGATCGCGGTGTGGAGTTGCGATTCGGTCATCAGTCCGACGCCGAGCGGGAGAGCGAGCGCGATGATCGCGAGCGTCACCATGTTGCCCGCGATCGCGGACAGGATGCTGACGTCCTTGACCGCGCCGAACGGTGCCGCGACCATCGACGAACGCTGTCGCGCCCAGGCGTAGAAATACGCCTCGCCCGAATAATTGAGCACGTCGTTCGCGATCCGCTTCTTGGCGAGCGCGACATAGCCTGATGCGGGGATGCCCCACAGGCGGCGGAAGATGATGAAATCGCCCGTCACCGGCGCCACGTAGAGCAGCGCGAAAAACAGATAGAACAACGGGTTGCGCGGCATCGCCGACCACAGGTTGTCGACCCCCATCGCATGCAGCTTGAGCCCGAGCCACCCGATCATGAACAGCGTCGCTGCTGCCCCGAGATAGGCTGGCCAGCGCCGCCGCTTGCGCGTCATCGGCTCGAGGCCGGCAAGATCGGGGGCACCGGCGATCCCCGGCAGCGTCGGTATGGAGAGGGGAGCGGCAGGTGTTCCTGTCGCTGCCTCTATGCCCGGCCCGGTCGTCAATTTGTTCACGTGGCGAAAGTGTCCGCTTGTACGCCGATCAGGGGATCAGGGCGATCGATGCGCGCGCCTTACCCCGAACCATGCGGCGCGGCAAATCGGCTGCGACGGGACCGTCATAACGTATGATGGTTTACCGGCCGTGCATTAATGAGGAGCAGCAGGGAAACATTTGCGACACAGCGGTGTTTTAAACATCCTGTCATGTTGTCCCCGCTTGCGCCCGCTGCACATATCCTTGCTTTTGCGCAGACGCTCGACGGCGGTGGCGTCGAGAAGACGTTGTTGCGCCTGGCGGGTGCGTGGACGCAGCAGGGGCGTCGGGTGACGTTGGTGGTCGGCGATGTCGCGGGCCCGCTCGGGCGCGATATCCCTGCAGGCGTCGACGTGCGCATGGTCGGTACGAAGACGATGATCGGCATGTCCGCGATCGCTGCGTTGACGCAAGAGATCGATCCCGACGTGCTATTCTGTCCGGGCAATCATTATACCGCGCTGGCGGCGTGGACGCGGCTGCGGCTCGGGACGCACTGCCCGCCGATCGTCGCGAAGGTGTCCAATGCGCTCGTGCGGCGCGATCACAACGCGCCGGTCGCGGCGGCATATCGCACATGGCTGAAATGGCATCCGAGCTTCGTCGACCGGCTGGTCGCGATGAGCCCCGCGATGGCGGACGAGGCGAGCATCATGATGGGGATCGCGCGCGACCGGATCAGCGTGATCCCGAATCCGCCGCCACACGCCACTACGCACGGTGCTCTACCAGGTGCTGTCCCCGCGATTCCATCGGGGCGTTTTCTGCTGGGGGTAGGGCGGCTTGCCCCGCAGAAGCGCTGGGACCGGTTGATCGATGCGTTCGCGGATATCGACCACAGTGACGTGTCGCTGATGATCCTTGGTGAAGGCAGCGAACGCGCGACGATCGAGGCGCGAGTCGCTGCGCATGGCCTCGACCGCCGGGTGATCCTGCCTGGTCATGTCGCGGACCCGACCCCGACGATCGCGCGCGCGACCGCACTCGCGCTGGTGTCGGATTTCGAGGGCGTGCCCGGGGTCCTGCGCGAATCGCTTGCGGTTGGCACGCCAGTGGTCGCGACCGATTCGAGTGTGGCGGTGCGCGAGATCGTGACGAGCGCGGCGGTCGGCAGTGTCGTCCAGCCGGGCGATGCCGCGGGGCTGGTCGCCGCGCTGGAGCATTGGCTGGAACCCGGGCGGTCGCGCCCGAACCCGGTGCCGCAACCGGGCCAGAACGCAGCGGCGGCGTATCTCGATCTGTTCGATCAGGCGGTACTCGAACGCCGGTTCGAGCGCCGGCTGGAACAGGGCCTCAGCCGACCGGCTTGACCCGATCCGGGTGCGCAGCGGCAATCTCCGCGACCGCAGCGGCGGCGGTTTCGGCAGCGAGCAGCCGGGGGAAGGGATCGAGCGAAACCCCAAAGCGCCGGGCATTGTAGATTTGCGGAACGAGACAGACATCCGCCAGATTGGGCGTGTCTCCGCCGAGGAATGGTCCCGTTCCATCCGCGGTCATCGCTTCGAGCGCCGTCAGGCCAATTTCGATCCAATGGACGTACCAAGCCTCGCGTGCCCCCTGATCCGCGCCGAACTGATCGGTCAGGCGGTTCAGCACGCGCAGATTGTCGATCGGATGGAGATCCGCGACGATCGACAAGGCCTGCGCGAAGACACGGGCCCGCGCGAGCGGTTCGCGCGGCAGCATCGGCGTGGCCGGATAAGCGGTATCGAGATAGTCGATGATCGCTAGGCTCTGCGTCAGGATGGCGCCGCCGATATCGAGCGCGGGGACGAGCCCTTGTGGATTGCGCGCGACATAGGCGGGGTCACGCTGTGCACCCGTGGTCAGGTCGATCGCGACACTGTCATAGGCGACCTGCTTGAGGTTGAGGACGATCCTGACACGATATGCCGCCGACGAGCGCCAGTACTCGTACAGGACCGGGGTCATGCCGCGTCGGCCTGCTCTTCGGCTTCCGAACTCCGCTCGAGCGCGACCTTGATCATCGCGGTCATCGGATCGGCGAGCGTCAGCCCGAGCAGCCCGAACAGCGTCCCCGCCAGGATCTGCGACGACAGCGTCAGCGCGGGCGGCAAGTCGACGGTCTTCTTGGCGACCATCGGGATGATGACATAGCCGTCCAGCGCCTGGATGAAGACGTAGATGCCGATCGCGTAGAGCCCGGTGTTCATTCCCGCGCTGAAGCCGACCGCGACCATCAGGATACCGCTGACGATCGCGCCGAGATTGGGGATGAAGGCAAGCAGGCCGGTCAGGATGCCGAGCACCAGCGCCATCGGCACGCCCGCGATCGCCAGTGCAACCCCGGTCATCACGCCTTCCAACGCCATACCGAACAGGCGTCCGGCCAGCAGACGGCGCATCGTCTTGGCCATTTCCGTGATCGTGCCCGCAAAGCGGGGGCGCATGTCGGTCGGGATCATCCACTCGACGCCGCGCCCGTACAGCCGTGGCTCGATCGCGACGAACAGGCCGATCACGAGCACCATCACCAGGCTGGCCAGCGCGCCGAACGCGATGCCGAGGTACGACGTCAGCTGCCCGAACGACCCGAGCACCTGTTGCATCATTCCGTTGATGTCGACCTGTTTGGGCATGATCCCCTTGGCGGTCGCCCAGCTTACGGTCCGTGTCGCTTGGGTGATCAGGGTCTGCTGCAACTGTGCGAACTGCGCGGTGACCTGGACCCCGGTCAGCCACACCAGTCCGACCAGGAACGCCACGGTCAGCAGCACGACGATCAACAGTCGCCACGACCGCCCGATCGGCAACACGCGTCCGAGCAGCCGGACGCCACCGTCGAGCATCGAGGCGAAGACCAGCCCGCCGAAGATGATCAGCAGCGGATGGACCAGCAGCACGACGAGCGCGATCGCCCCTGCCGTGCCGAGCCATACCGTCGCGCGGGTCAGTTCCTTGCGGACGAACGGATCGCGCAGTTCGTTGGGCGCCGGTTCGCTGACCATGCCAGCACTCGGGGAGTCACTCATTCACTACGGCTCGCATGCAAGGAGGTGCCAGCGCGTCCGCCCCGGAACGACTGACCCCAGGTCAGCGGATTCCACGAGCCAAGCCCGGTCTTCGAAAAGGTGATGAACTCGGCACGACCGCCGAGATATTCCCACGGCACCGGTCCGCCGAGCCCCTGTTCGGACAGGGGGAAACGACTGTCGGCGCTACGATCGCGGTTGTCGCCCATCAGGAAGACGTGGTTCGCCGGGATCGTGACGGCGGGGTAGTTGTCGCCGGGATACGCACCAAGATCGACCGTGTCGTAGTGCCGCCCGTTGGGCAGCGTCTCGGTGACCAGGGGGAGGCGGCAAGTGCTCTTGCCGTTCGCGCCGGTTTGAAGCGCATCGTCATATTGGCTCGAATCGCACGTCACGCCGCTTTCGGGCGAGGGGAGCGGGGTGTTGCCGTAATTGGGGATGTCGACATAGTGCAGCGGGCCGCGCTTCACCGGCACGCCGTTGAGGATGACGGTGCCGTCGCGCACTTCCAGACGATCGCCGGGGAGCCCGATCAATCGCTTGATGTAATCGGTCTTGGTCCCCGGGGGCGTGACGATCACCACGTCGCCGCGCTCGGGCAAATGCCCGAACAGGCGGCCGGGGATGAACGGCAGCAAGTGGAAGGTCGGCGAGACGAACGAGAATCCGTACGGAAATTTGCTGACGACGAGCTGATCGCCGACCAACAGGCCCGGGAGCATCGATTCGGACGGGATGTAGAACGGCTTGGCGATGAAGCTGTGGAAACCGAGGACCGCCAGGACTAACCAGAAGATGCCGCGGATTTCCGACGCCCAGTCGGTGCCGGGTTTCTTGGTCTGCGGTCCGCCGGGGGTGGCGGATGCATCCCTGGCGTCTGCGCGCGCCTTGGTCTCGTCTGCGCTCAGGGCCAGCTCCTCGCTCATGTCTTGTCCCTCGGAACCGCTTCGATGATCACGAAAGCTTGCGCCCAGGGATGATCGTCGGTCATCGTCAAATGAATTCGCGCGACGTGACCGTCAGGCGTCAACGCGTCAAGTATTGCCTGTGCCCCGCCCTGCAGATGCAAGGTCGGCGCGCCGGACGGAGCATTGACGACGCCGATGTCCCGCATGAACACCCCGCGCTTGAAGCCGGTTCCGACCGCCTTGGAAAAGGCCTCCTTCGCCGCGAACCGCTTGGCGAGCGTACCTGCCTTGGTGAACGGTCGGCTGTCGCCCTTGGTGCGTTCGATGGGGGTGAATACGCGGTTCTCGAAACGGGCGCCGAAGCGGTCGAGCGACGCCTGGATCCGCTCGATGTTGCAAAGGTCCGAGCCTAAACCGATGATCATGGCTCTCCCTCTCCCCGCTTGCGGGGAGAGGGCCGGGGAGAGGGGCAGTCCAGCAGTGCTGCGCTCGATGCTGCCCCTCTCCCCGACCCTCTCCCCGGGGGGGAGAGGGAGAATGTGGTGCCGCTCACCGTGCCGCATCCATCGCGTCGCGCATCGCGCGGACCGCGTCGCCCAGACCGACGAAGATTGCATCGGCGATCAGGCTGTGGCCGATATTGAGCTCGCGGATCTGCGGGATCGCCGCGATCGGTGCGACATTGGCGAGCGTCAGCCCGTGGCCGGCATGGACCTCGATCCCGTTCTTGACGGCAAGCGCGGCAGCATCCGCAATGCGGCGGAGTTCGTCGGCCTGCGCCTCGCCTTCCAGGTCGCAATAGCGCCCGGTGTGGAGTTCGACGACCGGCGCGCCGAGCCGGAGCGCGGCATCGATCTGCGCGGCGCTGGGTTCGACGAACAGCGAGACGCGGATCCCGGCGGCACCCAGTTGCGAAACCAGCGGCGCCAGCATCGCGAACTGCCCCGCCGCATCGAGCCCGCCCTCGGTGGTGCGTTCCTCGCGCTTTTCGGGGACGATGCACGCGGCGTGCGGACGGTGCCGCAGCGCGATCGCGAGCATCTCGTCGGTCGCCGCCATCTCGAGATTGAGCGGGATCGTCAATTCGGAGGAGAGGCGCGCGATATCGTCGTCGGTGATGTGCCGCCGGTCTTCGCGCAGGTGCGCGGTGATGCCGTCAGCCCCCGATTCGGCCGCGAGCAAGGCAGCGCGTACCGGATCGGGATAGCCCGACCCGCGCGCGTTGCGCACGGTCGCGACGTGATCAATGTTGACCCCCAGGCGGAGCACCTGCGTCATGCCGCGCGGCTGCCGGGCTTGATCGCGGGGATCGCGGCGAGCTCGGGTGGGAGCGCGTCGGCGCTGTAGGTCGGCACGTCGAGCCGGATCAAGGGATAGAAAGGAACGCCGAGATCGGCGGTGCCGTTCGATCGGTCGACCAGCGCGCCCGCCGCCACCGTCTCGCCGCCCGCCCGGGCGATCGCCGCGATCGCTTCTCGCGAGGACAGGCCCGTGGTGACGACGTCTTCCATCATGAAGACCTTGGTGCCCGGATCGAGGCGGAAACCGCGGCGCAGCTCGAACGTGCCCTCGGGGCGTTCGAGGAACATCGCCGGGACACCCAGCGCACGGCCCATCTCATGCCCGGCGATCACGCCGCCCATCGCGGGCGACACGACCGCGGCGATCTGCGCGCGCACATCCGCCGGAAGCCGCGCGACGAGGGCCTCGGCCAGCCGTGCGCCGCGTGCCGGGTCCATCAGGACCCGCGCGCATTGCAGATAGCGCGACGAGCGCAAACCCGACGACAGGATGAAATGGCCCTCCAGCAATGCCTCGGCAGCGCGGAATTCGGCGAGAACATCGTCTTCGGTCATGGCATGCGGTCCAGTGATTGCGCGCGTGATTTTCGGGCCTGATTACGAGCGCGGATAGACGCCCGGATAGACGGAGGCAACGATCGCGCCATAAAAAGGACACGCGCGGGTTGAGGCATCGGCCTAGTCCGCTTATAGCCCTAAAAGAAAAGGGCGTATCCCCGCCTGGTCGTCGTCCGGAAAAGCCGACAGAGTCGCAAAGGGTAGATGCAGAGGATGCGTATGATCGGGATGAAATCGATCGTGATGGCGGCGGGCCTCGCGATGATTGGTACAGGCGCAGTACAGGCGGCGCCGCAAGCTGCTCCGGTCGTGACCGTCACCAAACCCGAGGTCGTCGCGGCTCCCGCGGCAGCCCCCGCCGCGCCGGTTGCCGCCGAAGCGACCGACCCGATGCTCGCGGTCGATGGCGCACCGGCAATGGCGATCGATCCGACGATCGGCCAGCCCGTCCCCGGTCATATCTCGCTCCAGCCGCAGGTGACCAAGACCGGCCGTCAGGCGGCGTGGTTCCACAATGCGCTGCTGATGCCGGTCATCACCGTCATCTCGCTGTTCGTGCTCGCCCTGCTCGGACTGGTGATCGTGCGGTTCCGCCGGGCCAAGAACCCGGTCGCGTCCAAAACCTCGCACAATACGATCCTCGAAGTGGCGTGGACCGGCATTCCGGTGCTGATCCTGCTCGGGCTTGCCTTGCCGTCGATCGGTCTGCTCCAGGCGCAGTACAAGCCCGCGCCGAAGGATGCGGTCGTGCTCAAGGCGATCGGCAACCAATGGTATTGGTCTTACGAATATCCCGGCAACGGGGGCTTCTCGATCACGTCGAACATGCTGAAAGAAGCAAATGAGGTTGGCAAGGGCGAGCGCGCCCGCACCGCGATCGACGGGCCGCGCCTGCTCGCTACCGATACGCGCGTCGTGCTGCCGGTCGGCGTGCCGATCCGGCTGATCACCACCTCGAACGACGTGATCCACAGCTGGGAAATTCCGGCGTTCTGGATCAAGCTCGATGCGATCCCCGGTCGCCTCAACGAGACTAGCTTCACGATCGAGAAGGAAGGCGTTTATTTCGGCGTCTGTTCCGAACTGTGTGGCGCGCGGCATGGCTATATGCCGATCACCGTTCAGGCGGTGAAGCCGGCGGTGTTCGCGCAGTGGGTCAAGGCCAAGGGTGGCACGATGCCGGGTAACGGCGCAGCCGCCGCCGAAGTCGCCAAAACGCCTTCCGCCGTAGAAACTGGCGAGCCGACCGAAGTGGGCAATGCCGCGGCCGAGGCGCTGCCCGCCGAGGCCCCCGTCGCCGGTGCCATCCCCGCCAACACCTCCGCAGGGAACTGAGTCATGACCGACACCGCTCTCACCCCGAGCGCCTTCGAGGCGCATCACGACGATGCCCACGCGCATGACACGCACGAGATGTCATTCTTTGCGCGCTGGTTCATGTCGACCAACCACAAGGACATCGGGACGCTGTACCTGATCTTCGCGATCGTCGCGGGGATCATCGGTGGTGGCATCTCGGGCCTGATGCGCGCCGAACTGGCGCATCCGGGGATCCAGTATCTCGGCTATTGGGCGAGCTTCCTGCCCGGTGGCGAGCAGGGTCTCGATCATTCGCTTCACCTGTGGAACGTGCTGATTACCGCGCACGGGTTGATCATGGTGTTCTTTATGGTGATGCCCGCGATGATCGGCGGGTTCGGCAACTGGTTCGTGCCGATCATGATCGGCGCGCCCGACATGGCGTTCCCGCGGATGAACAACGTGTCGTTCTGGCTGCTCATCCCGGCCTTCACGCTGCTGCTGGCGTCGCCGTTCTTCGGCGGTGCAGGCAATGGCTGGACGCTCTACGCGCCGCTCTCGACCTACGGCGAGCCGGGGCCGTCGACCGACATGGCGATCCTTGCGCTCCACCTTGCGGGCGCATCGTCGATCCTCGGCGCGATCAACTTCATCACGACGATCTTCAACATGCGCGCGCCGGGCATGACGCTCCACAAGATGCCGCTGTTCGTGTGGTCGGTGCTGGTCACCGCCTTCCTGCTGCTGCTGGCACTTCCGGTGCTCGCGGCCGCGATCACGATGCTGCTGACCGACCGTAATTTCGGCACAACCTTCTTCGATCCGGCCGGTGGCGGCGATCCGGTGCTGTACCAGCATCTGTTCTGGTTCTTCGGTCACCCCGAAGTCTACATCATGATTCTGCCGGGCTTCGGCATCGTCAGTCAGGTGATTTCGACCTTCTCGAAGAAGCCCGTCTTCGGCTACCTCGGCATGGCATACGCCATGGTCGCGATCGGCGTGGTCGGCTTCGTCGTGTGGGCGCACCACATGTTCACGACGGGCCTCAGCGTGAACACCAAGATGTACTTCACCGCGGCGACGATGGTGATCGCGGTGCCGACCGGCATCAAGATCTTCTCGTGGATCGCGACGATGTGGGGTGGCTCGCTCACCTTCAAGACGCCGATGCTGTGGGCGATCGGGTTCATCTTCATGTTCACCGTTGGCGGCGTGACCGGCGTGGTGCTCGCCAACGGCGGCATCGATGATTACATGCAGGACAGCTACTACGTGGTGGCGCATTTCCACTACGTGCTGTCGCTCGGCGCGGTATTCTCGCTGTTCTGCGGCTTCTATTACTGGTTCCCGAAGATGTCGGGGAAGATGTATAACGAGTTTCTCGGTCAGGTGCACTATTGGGTGTTCTTCCTGGGCGTGAACGTGATGTTCTTTCCGATGCACTTCTTGGGCCTCCAGAACATGCAGCGCCGCGTGCCGGACTATGCCGATGCGCTCGCGCAGTGGAACTGGGTCGCGAGCATCGGCTACATGATCATGGCGGCATCGATGGTGGTGTTCTTCGTCAACGTCATCATGTCGCTCATGTCGGGCAAGAAGGCCGGCGACAGCCCGTGGGGCGAAGGCGCGACGACGCTCGAATGGACGCTGTCGAGCCCGCCGCCATATCACCAGTTCGAGACGCTCCCGCGAATCGACTGACCTTTTCTCTCCCCTCTCGCGTGCGGGAGGGGTAGGGGTGAGCTCGCGCGCTGCTCCGAACGACTCCGCCCGGGGATAGCGCGAGCCCACCCCCAGCCCCTCCCGCGAGCGGGAGGGGAGGATCTTTGTAAATGACTGTTGTGACCGTTTCGAACCCAAGCCTTCCTGCCGACTGGCGCGACTTCTTTGCGCTCACCAAGCCGCGCGTGATGCGTTCGGTCGTGTTCACGGCGCTGTGCGGGATGCTTGCCGCGCCGGCTTCGCTGCCGCCCGTGCTTGCGTTCACCGCGATCCTTGCGATCGCGCTCGCAGCGGGCGCTGCCGGTGCGCTGAACCAATGGTATGAGTCCGACATCGATGCGCTGATGAAGCGCACCGCCAAACGTCCGCTCCCCGCGGGCAAGATGGAGCGCGAAACCGCGCTTCAGTTCGGCGTGGCGCTCGGGGTGTTCTCGGTGTTGCTGATGGGGCTCGCTATCAACATTCCCGCTGCCGTGCTGCTGGCGGTGTCGATCCTGTTCTACGTGCTCGTCTATACCGTCGGTCTCAAACGGCTGACCCCGCAGAACATCGTGATCGGTGGTGCGGCTGGCGCGTTTCCGCCGCTGATCGGCTGGGTCGCGGCGACGGGCTCGGTCTCGGCGCTGCCGCTGCTGATGTTCGCGATCATCTTCCTGTGGACCCCGCCGCATAGCTGGGCGCTCGCGCTGCTGATCCGCGACGATTACGCCAAGGGTGGCGTGCCGATGCTTCCGGTCGTCGCGAGCGCGAAGACGACGCGCGCGCAGATGCTGTTCTATGCGGTGCTGATGACGGCTGCCGCGATCTCGCCTTGGCCGCTCGGGCTGGCGGGGTCGCTTTACGGCATCGTCGCCTCGGTCTTGTCGGCGGTGTTCCTGGGCCTCACCGTGTGGGTCGTCATCCAGCGTGCCGAGACGCCTGGGACGATGAAGGCCGAACGCTGGCTGTTCGTTTATTCGATCGGCTATATCCTCGCGATCTTCGCGACCCTCGCAACCGATCGGTGCCTGGCATGAACGAGCTTCCGGATCCTACCAGCCAGGCGGCCCTTGTTCGCAAGCGGCAGCGTGCGCGCGCGACGGCGCTGGCGATTATCCTCTTCGCGTTCGTGATCCTCGTGTTCGCGATCAGCATCGCCAAGATCAAGGCGGGGATGCCGGGGATGCCGCACCAATGATCAGTCGGATCGCCCGGATGGATCGCAAGCTGCGTACCGCGCTGCTCGCGGTGCTGGGGATCTGCTTCATGAGCGGGCTCGGCTGGGCGAGCATCCCTTTGTACCGGATGTTCTGCCAGGCGACCGGCCTGAACGGCACGACGCAGCGCGGGACGGTCGCGCCGGGGGCGATCAAAAACCACCAGATCCGGGTCGACTTCGACACCAACGTCGCGCCGCACATGCCGTGGAAATTCCTCCCCGACAACCCGTATGACACGGTCGACGTCGGCGCGCGCGACATGGCGTTCTTCACCGCGACCAACACGTCGAACAAGCCGATCACGGGCACCGCGACGTTCAACGTGACCCCTGCACAGGCGGGCAAGTACTTCACCAAGATCCAGTGTTTCTGCTTCACCCAGCAGACGCTGCAACCGGGCGAGACCGCCCGGATGCCGGTGATCTTCTTCGTCGATCCCAAGATCCTGCAGGATTCGGATGCAAGCGACGTCGAGACGATTACGCTAAGCTACACGTTTTACCCGGTGGATTCGGCGAAAGCCAAAAGCTAGGGTACGAAAAATCCGATCGATCCAACGATCACACGACGGGGATGCAACATGGCCGGTGCCAAGAACCACGATTATCACATCCTGCCACCGAGCATCTGGCCGCTGGCCGGATCGATGGCGGCGCTGGCGATGGCGGCGGGCGGAATCATGTGGATGCATTCCGCGGTCGGCGGTGGGCTGCTGTTCTACGCCGGGCTCGCGGGCGTGCTCGCGGTCATGTATGGCTGGTGGCGTCAGGTCGTGATCGAGGCGAATGCGGGCGATCACACCCCGGTCGTTCAGCTCCATCTGCGCTATGGGATGATCCTGTTCATCGCGTCCGAGGTCATGTTCTTCGTTGGCTGGTTCTGGGCGTTCTTCGACTTCTCGCTGTTCCCTGCGGGAATCCAGGTGCTCGACGGCAAGGTCAGCCTGATCGCGGATGTCGCCAATGGTGTTGGCCAATGGCCGCCCAAGGGGCTCGAGGTGATCGACGCCTTCAAGTTCCCGCTGCTCAACACGCTGATCCTGCTGACCAGCGGCACCACCGTCACCTGGGCGCATCACGCGCTGATCCACGGCGATCGCGACGGGCTTAAGAAGGGGCTGTGGGCGACGATCATCCTGGGGCTGATCTTCAGCTCGATCCAGGCGTTCGAATATTCGGAAGCGCCGTTCCCGTTCAAGGGACTGAACTATGGCGCAGCCTTCTTCATGTCGACCGGGTTCCACGGCTTCCACGTGATGATCGGGACGATCTTCCTGATCGTCTGCCTGGTGCGCGTGTACCGCGGCGACTTCACCCCCAAGCAGCATTTCGGCTTCGAGGCGGCAGCATGGTACTGGCACTTCGTCGACGTGGTGTGGCTGTTCCTGTTCGTCACCGTCTATGTCTGGGGCGGCTGGGGCGCGCCGGTCCATAGCGGGTGATGCCGCCGGAGCGGGCCGAGACCTTCGTCGCGCCGGACCAGGTTGCCGCCGCGGTGAAGGGGCTTTGCCCGCGCTGCGGCGCGCCGGGGCTGTTCCGCGGCTGGCTCGACTTTGCCGCGAAATGCCCGCGATGCGGGCTCGATTATAGCGCGTTCAATGTCGGCGATGGGCCGGCTGCGATCCTGACGCTGGTGCTGGGGGCGCTGATCGTCGGCTTGGCGATCTGGATCCAGCTGGCGTGGGGGCCGCCGATCTGGCTGCAACTCATTGTCTGGCTGCCGATCACGGTGTTCGGCGTGGTCGGGTCGCTGCGGGTCGCCAAGGCGGCGTTGCTGGGAGCGGAATATCGCAACGCGGCGCATGAAGGGCGAATCACCCCACCATGAAGCGTGTGCCTGTCGTTCCGACGATCCTCGTTGCGCTGGCAATTGTGGCTATGGTTGCACTTGGCGTGTGGCAGCTCCAGCGCCGTACCGAGAAGGCCGCGATGCTGGTGCATTATGCACGTAACGCGGTGTTGCCGCCGGTCGCCTTCCCGGCGATCCCACTCGACGACAGTTTATTGTTCCGTCGTTCCAGTGCCTTGTGCCTGTCGCCGACCAGTTTCTCGGTCGAGGGCGGGCGCAATGCGCGCGGTGGTACTGGCTGGCGTCAGATCGCGCGGTGCAGCACCGGCGCGGAAGGCCCGGGCTTCACGGTCCAACTTGGGTTCGGCAAGGATCCGCACGCCAAGCCGTCGTGGAAGGGCGGACCGGTGACGGGCTATATCAGCCATGCGCCCGATCATCAGCCGTTGATCACGGGGATGTTCGGGCGTGCCGCACCCCGGACCTTGATGCTCGTGGCAGACCCGCCGCTGGCCGGACTCGACCCCAATCCGCAGCCCGATCTGTCGGCGGTACCCAACAACCATCTCGCTTATGCGGTACAATGGTTCGTCTTCGCGGCGATTGCCGCAATAATCTATGCGCTTGCGCTAAGGCGGCGCACGGTTGCCGAGTTGGACGCATCCCGCTAACCGCAGTTCCCATGCGCTACATCAGCACGCGCGGCACTGCGCCGGCACTCGATTTCCGTGACGTAACCCTCGCCGGGCTGGCGAGCGACGGCGGACTGTACCTCCCCGACAGCTGGCCGACGTTCAGCTCCGAGCAAATCGCGGGAATGCGGGGGCTTTCCTATGTCGAGACTGCGGTGCAGGTGATGCTCCCGTTCGTCGGCGATGCGCTGACCGAGGAGGATCTGCACGGTCTGTGCACCGAGGCCTATGGCCGCTTCTCGCATGCTGCGGTCGTGCCGCTGGTGCAGCTGGATGCGCAGCACTGGTTGCTCGAGCTGTTCCACGGGCCGACGCTGGCGTTCAAAGACGTCGCTTTGCAGCTGCTCGGGTTGCTGTTTGAGCGCTTTTTAACCGGAACCAACCAGCAATTGACCGTGATTGGCGCGACGTCGGGCGATACCGGGTCGGCGGCGATCGATGCACTCGCGGGGCGCGCCGGGGTCGATGTGTTCATGCTCCACCCAAAGGGGCGCGTGTCGGACGTCCAGCGGCGCCAGATGACCACGGTGATCGCGCCCAACATCTATAATATCGCGCTCGAGGATTCGAGCTTCGACGATGCGCAGGCGCTGGTGAAGGCGATGTTCAACGACGATGCCTTCTCGGGAAAGTTCGCGCTGTCGGCGGTCAATTCGATCAACTGGGCGCGGCTGATGGCGCAGGTGGTCTATTATTTCTACTCGGCGGTCCGGTTGGGCGCGCCCGAGCGGCCGGTCGCCTTCTCGGTCCCGACGGGCAATTTCGGCGATGTGTTCGCAGGCTATGTCGCGGCGAAGATGGGGTTGCCGGTCGCCAAGCTGATCGTCGCGACCAACGTCAACGACATCCTCGCACGCGCGCTTTCGACCGGGGACTATTCGAGCCGCAGCGTCATCCCGACGCCGAGCCCGTCGATGGACATTCAGGTGTCGAGCAACTTCGAGCGGCTGCTGTTCGATCTCGGCGGGCGCGACGGGCATGCGCTGGCCGCGCAGATGCAGGGGTTCGAGGCGTCGCGCACGATGCAGCTGACCAATGCGCAACGCAACGGTGCGGCCTCGCTGTTTGCGAGCGACAGCGTGGATCTCGACGACATGGCGCTGGCGATGCGACGGACGTGGGAGCGCAGCGGGCAGGTGATGGACCCGCATACCGCGATCGGCCTTGCCGCCGCGCGCCGCGCCGATTTGCCTGCGGACGTGCCGATCGTCACGCTCGCGACCGCGCATCCCGCCAAGTTCCGCGACGCGGTCGAGCGTGCGACCGGGCAGCGCCCGGGCTTGCCGCCGCGGATCGGCGACCTGTTCGACCGCGAGGAACGCTATGACACGTTGCCGGGGACGTTCGAGGCGGTGACCGCGTATATCGCCGAGCGAGCGACGGCAAAATGACAGCGCGTTGCT
The DNA here is from genome assembly GCA_030433805.1 of Sphingomonas sp. PsM26. Lineage (GTDB taxonomy): Bacteria > Pseudomonadota > Alphaproteobacteria > Sphingomonadales > Sphingomonadaceae > Sphingomonas. The sequence goes on from JARUXA010000001.1 coordinate 331,633, forward strand.
GTGTCGCTCTCTCCCCTCCCTGGAAGGGAGGGGCCGGGGGTGGGTCGGCTCGTGGCGGAACCTGCCCTCTCTTCACACCGACCCACCCCCAGCCCCTCCCTTTCAGGGAGGGGAGGAGCTTCGAATGACGCTTGTCTCTGGTATTGCCAAAGGTTTTAGTCGGGCGGTATCGGCAGGGCACAACGCCGCTGTCTCCCCTCCCTGGAAGGGAGGGGCCGGGGGTGGGTCGGCTCGTGGCGGAGCCTGCCCTCTCTTCATACTGACCCACCCCCAACCCCTCCCTTCCAGGGGGGGGAGGAACTTCGCATGACGCTGATCACACTCATTACCGAACCCTGGGCCGATTACGGGCTGGTCGACTCCGGCCACGGCCGCAAGCTCGAACGCTATGGCCGTTTCCGCTTCATCCGGCCCGAGCCGCAGGCGATGTGGGCCCCTGCGTCCGATCGCTGGGAAGCCGATGGCGACTTTATCGGCGCGTCCGACGAGGATGGCGGCGGAAAGTGGCATCTGTCGAAGGACGTCCCGCGCGGGGGATGGCATGTGCGCTGGGAGGAACTGCTGTTCCTCGCGCAGAACACGCCGTTCCGGCATCTCGCCTTCTTCCCCGACATGGCCGCGCAATGGGCGTGGATGCGCGGACGCGTGGCCGAGGGCGACGAGGTACTCAACCTGTTCGGCTATACCGGGGTCGGCACGCTCGCGCTCGCGGCGAAGGGCGCGCGGATGACGCATGTCGATGCGTCGAAGAAATCGGTCGAGGCGGGCAAGTCCAACGCGTTCCTGTCCGACATGGCGGATCGCCCGATCCGCTGGATGGTCGACGATGCGGCCAAGTTCGCTGCGCGCGAAGTGCGGCGCGGGCGGCGCTACGACGGGATCTTCCTCGATCCGCCCAAGTTCGGGCGCGGGCCGGAGGGCGAGGTGTGGCGGCTGGAGGAGAATCTGCCGGCGCTGATCGCGGATTGCCGCGCTTTGCTCGATGCGGAGAGCAAGTTCCTGGTGCTGACGGTCTATGCGGTGCGGATGTCCGCGCTCGCGATCGGGGAGCTGGTGCGGCAGGCGCTTGGCGATCTCGGCGGGACGGTCGAGGTCGGCGAGATGGCGGTGCGCGAGGAAGCGCGCGGGTTGCTGTTGCCGACCGCGATTTTCGTGCGCTGGTCGAAATAGGGTTCAGGACTCCGTTTGGACGTTTCCCTGCGGAGGCATGGTCTCTGCGAAACCGTAGCTGTTCTCCCGCGAAGGCGGGAGTCCAGGAGTCGCGAGAGCAGTACGCCGTTGTTCTGCCTCGCTCTGGATTCCCGCCTTCGCGGGAAAACGGTAAATGTCTGGTCCGTAACTCAACTTTCGCAGAGTCGACCCCGAGGCGGGGATGCAGGGCAACGGGCGTCGCGCCTGCAACCCTGGACTCCCGCCTGCGCGGGAGAACGGAATGCGTGCGCAACGGCGGTTGAACAACCGGCGCGTCCGGCTAAGGTCTTGGCGCAGGCACTGCGGGTGACGATGACGGCGTGACGGACGATATCCCCGAGGAATCGGTCTTGCCCGTGGCGACGGCGCGGCGTCGTCCTGTGGTGCGCCGGGTCCTGCTTGGCGTGCTGCTGCTGATCGTCGTGCTGCTGGCGGTGCTGTGGGTCGAGCGCAAGCGCGTCGCCGAGCATTTCATCGACGATGCGCTGCGCGCCGCGAAGGTGCCCGCGCGCTACGAGATCACGCAGATCGGCTTGCATACGCAGCGGCTGACCAATGTGCGGATCGGTGACCCCGCGCGGCCCGATCTGGTCGCGGACTGGGTCGAGGTCGATACCACGCTAGGGTTTACGGGCGTCGGGGTCGGGGCGATCCGCGCCGGGCATGTCGCATTGCGCGCGACGCTGAAGGACACGAAGGTCTCGTTCGGGGCGATCGATCGGCTGCTTCCGGCACCCTCGGGCAAGCCGTTCGCGCTACCCGCTGTCCGCGCGGAAATCGCCGATGGCCGGATCGCGCTGGCGACGCCTTATGGTCCGGTGGCGCTACGCGTTGCGGGGCGTGGGCGGTTGAACGACGGGTTCCAGGGCACGCTCGGCGCGCGGGCGGCGGCGCTCGACTTCGGGCGATGCACGATCGCGGGGCTCGATGCGGCGCTCGCGCTGCGGATCGATGCGGCGCGGCCAAGCGTGGCGGGGCCGCTCGCGATGGAGCGCGGAACGTGCGGTGATGTGCGCGTTGCCAAGGCACGCGTCGACCTGACGCTCGCGCTCGGGCTGACGCTCGATCATTTCAAGGGCAAGGCGGGCTTGGCGCTCGGGCAGATCACCAGCAGCGGCGTGCACGCCGATCGCGTGACCGGACCGGTCGTGTTCGCCGGATCGATGGATGACGTGTCCGGTTCGGTCGATCTCGCATCGGGCGAAATCGCGGCGTCCGATGTCCGCGCGGCGGGGGCGGGCGTCGCGGGGCGGTATCGCTATGCCGACGACGGGTTCGCGTTCGACGGGCGCGTGCGTGCGAACCGGGCTGCGGTGCCTGCCGCATTGCTCGCGCGCGCCGCGCCGTTACGCACGCTCGGGGCGGGAACGCCGATCGGGCCGCTGGCTGCGCGCTTGGGGGACGCGTTGCAAGCCGCCGGGCGATCGATCGACGCGACGGCGGCGATCTCCGCGATCATCAACGGCAAGCGCGGCCAGATCGTCGTGTCGCGGCTCGATGTGGCGAGTGCGTCGGGCGTGCAGGCGACGGTGTCGGGCGACAGCGGAGTCGTCTATCGCTGGCCGGGCGGTTTGCGGATCCAGGGCGATGCGGTCGTTTCCGGGGGCGGACTTCCGTCGCTGCGCGCGACGATCGCGCAAGCGGGGCTGGGCGCGCCGATCGTCGGGCGCGCGGTGGTCGCGCCTTATGCCGCGGGGAGTGCGCTGCTGGAATTGGCGCCGGTGACGTTTTCCGCCGGGGGCAATGGTGCGAGCCATATCGCGACGCGCGTGGCGCTGAGCGGACCGATCGGCGACGGGCGAGTCGATGCGTTCGCGCTGCCGATCGATGCGCGCTGGGACGGTCGGGGCACGGTGACGGTCAATCCGGCCTGTGCGGCCATCGGGTTCGCGCGGCTGCGGACCAACGGGCTCGATCTGCCGCGCTCGGCGGTGACGGTGTGCCCGCAGGACGGGGCGTTGGTGCGCCTCGCCGGTGGGAAGCTCGGCGGCGGCGGGCGGATCGGGAGCGCGCGGCTGGCGGGAAGGCTTGGCGCGTCACCGGTATCGCTCGCGCTCGGCCATGCCGGATGGACGCTTGCGGACGGGCGGTTCGGCGTTAGCGGTGTCGCGCTGCGGCTTGGCGCGCCCGAGCGCGTGACACGCCTCGATATTGCCGACCTCAGCGGAAGCTTTGCGGCTGGCGGACTTGGCGGGCGCTTCATGGGGGCAGGCGGGCAGATCGGGGCGGTGCCGCTGGTGCTGTCGGGCGCTGCGGGCGGCTGGCGGTTCGGGGGCGGGGTGCTGTCGCTCGACGGCGCGATGGCAGTCGCGGATGCGGCGGCGGTCGCGCGGTTCCGGCCGATGGCGGCGCGCGACGTGACGCTCGCGTTGAAGGCGGGCCGGATCACCGCGGGCGGTGCGCTGTACGAGCCGACGCAGAATGTCCGGGTCGCCGATGTCGCGATCGTCCACGACCTGACGCCCGGGACCGGCCATGCCGATCTGACCGTGCCCGGACTGAGGTTCGGGCCGAAATTCCAGCCCGAGCTGCTCACCCCGCTGACGTTGGGCGTGGTGGCCGATGTCGTCGGGACGGTGACGGGCGAAGGGCATATCCGCTGGAGCCCGAAGGACCTGACCAGCGACGGCGTGTTCCGCACCGCCAACACCGATCTCGCCGCGGCCTTTGGCCCGGTGACGGGGGTTGCGGGCGAATTGCGCTTCACCGATCTGCTCGCGCTGGCGACCGCGCCGGGGCAGGTGGTGACGATCAAGAGCATCAACCCCGGCGTCGCGGTGACCGACGGGACGATCCGCTACCAGTTGCTGCCGGGCACGCGAATCGCGGTCGAGGACGGGCGCTGGCCGTTTGCGGGGGGATCGCTGCGACTCGACCCGACCGTGCTCGATTTCGGATCGGCGCAGGAGCGGCGGATGACTTTCCACGTGAGCGGCATGGAAGCGGCGCAATTCCTCCAGCAGTTCGACTTCAAGAACCTCGATGCGACCGGCGTGTTCGACGGGGTGTTGCCGATGGTGTTCGATGCGACCGGCGGGCGAATCACCGACGGGCGACTCGTGGTGCGGGACGGCGGCGGGTCGATCGCCTATGTCGGCGAGCTTTCGCAGAAGGACCTGGGATTCTGGGGCAATTATGCGTTCCAGTCCTTGAAGGCGCTGCGTTACCGCAATCTGTCGCTGGTGATGAACGGGCCTTTGGCGGGCGAGATGCTGACGCAGGTCAAATTCTCGGGGATCAGCCAGGGGGAGGGGGCGAAGCGCAATTTCCTGTTCGACCGGCTCCAGAAGCTGCCGCTGGTGTTCAATATCCGGATCAGCGCGCCGTTCCGCCAGCTGATTGATTCGGCACAGAGTTTCTACGACCCCAAACGCCTGATCGAGCGCAACCTCCCGAGCTTGCTGCTCGAACAGGACAAGCAGGCGAAAGCCCCCACGGTGGGGCCGCCTGTTATTCAGCCTCCGGAAAGCAGGATCGTGCCATGAGCGAAACAGGATTGACGACGGACATGGGACGACCGACCACGACACGCATGAAATGGACGATATCGATGACGGGCCTGACGATGGCGCTGACGGGTTGTGTCAGCATCAATGCGCCGGACAAGCCGATCGAGATCAACCTGAACATCAACGTGAAGCAGGAGGTCGTCTACCGGCTCGACAATCAGGCCAAGACGGTGATCCAGTCAAACCCGGGAATATTCTGATGCGTACGTGGAAAATGGCGGCGATGCTCGCCGCGGCAGTGTTGTTGGGTACGGCGGGCGTCGCGCTGGCGCAGGACGACTGGAAGGCGGCACGCGCCGCCGGGCAAATCGGCGAGCAGCCCGACGGCTATCTGGGCGTGGTCGGTGCGTCGACGCCGGCGCTGGCGGCGCTGGTCGCGCACGTCAACATCCAGCGCAAGTCGGTCTACACGCGCGAGGCGGCGGCGAACAATGCCACGGTCGAGGACTTTGCGTTCACGTCGGGGTGTAACCTGATCGCCAAGACGTCGCCGGGCGACAAGTATCGCGCGCCGGGTGGCGCTTGGAAAACGCGTGGGGCGGGTGCTCCGGAGCGGGATTCTCGCTGCCTTTAAAGTAATTGCACCACGCACTCCGTCCCGTTCGGGCTGAGCGAAGTCGAAGCCCCCTGCGTAGCGCAAGGCCCTTCGACTTCGCTCAGGGCGAACGGGGAGGGGGGCGGAGCGCGCTGTAACTTCCGGGAGGAGGCGGAGTGCGGTTACTTCGCTTCCGCCAGCAGCGCCTTGGCTTCAGCACTCGTCCAGTCCATCCCGCCGGTCGAGCGCCAGACTTCGTGGCCGGTCGAATCGAACAGGATGCTCATCGGCAAGCTCGCCTCATAAGTGACGCTCAGCGCGACGTTCTTGTCGAGATAGGGTTTGAGCCGCTTGAACCCGTTCTTCGCGAAATACGCGTCGATCGTCGGGCGGTCCTTGTCCTGGCTGATCGCGGCGACGGTGATGTCGGCGGCCGCCGCGTCGAGCGTCGGCATTTCCTTGACGCAGGGCCCGCACCACGTCGCCCACAGATTGACCAGCACCGGCTTGCCCTTGAACCGCGCGAGCGTCATCGGCTTGCCGTCGGGGCCTTCGAAGCTGACCGACGGCGCGGGATCGCCCTTGTGGGTGCGGTCGATCTTGTCGGCTTTGGGGGCTGCCGCGACCGGCGCGGATGCCGTCGGCGTCGCCTCCGCTTGCCGGTTGCCCGAGACTTGCTTATCGCAACCCGCAACAAGCCCTAGCAGCAGGACCGGGACGATCGCCGAGCGGAACGAAGAGATGGTCGATGCAGACATGAACGAAACATCCAATGCGATGTGGGGCGGGCGCTTTGCCGAGGGTCCGGCTGCGGTCATGCGATCGATAAATGCCTCGATCCCGTTCGACAAGCGGCTGTGGCAACAGGATGTCGCGGGATCCAAGGCGCATGTCGCAATGCTCGGGCAGCAGGGCATCGTCTCGAGCGAGGACGCCGCGACGATTTCGGCGGGGCTCGACACGGTCGCGGCGCATTATGCCGCGCATGGCGTGACCGAGGACATGGTCCTCGAGGACATCCACATGCAGACCGAAGCACGGCTCGCCGAGGCGATCGGGCCGGTCGCGGGGCGGCTCCACACCGCGCGGTCGCGCAACGACCAAGTCGCGACCGATTTCAAGCTTTGGGTGCGCGATGCGATCGATCAGGTCGATGCAGCCCTCGGCCAGTTCCAGGATGCGCTGCTGACCCGCGCGGAGGAACATGCCGCGAGCGTGATGCCCGGCTTTACGCATTTGCAAAGCGCGCAGCCGGTGACGCTCGGCCATCACCTGATGGCGTATCACGAGATGATCGCGCGCGACCGCAGCCGTTTCGCCGATGCGCGCGCGCGCGGCAATCTGTGCCCGCTCGGCTCGGCGGCGCTTGCCGGAACGGGCTTCCCGATCGACCGGACCATGACCGCGCAGGCGCTCGGGTTCGACGGGCCGACGCGCAATTCGCTCGACGGCGTATCCGACCGCGACTTCGCGCTCGATTACCTGACCGCCGCGACGCAATGTTCGCTGCATCTCAGCCGGTTGGCCGAGGAATTCGTGCTGTGGGCGTCGCAGCCGTTCGGCTTCGTCTCGCTGTCGGACCAATGGTCGACCGGTAGCTCGATCATGCCGCAGAAGCGCAACCCCGACGCCGCCGAACTGGTGCGTGGGCATGCGGGCCGCATCCTCGGGTGCATGACCGCGCTGATGGTGACGATGAAGGGCCTGCCGCTCGCCTATTCCAAGGACATGCAGGACGACAAACCGCCGGTGTTCGAGGCGCACGACCTGCTCGAACTGTCGATCGCGGCGATGACCGGGATGGTCGCGAGCGCGACGTTCAAGACCGAGCGGATGCGGCAAGTTGCGGAATCGGGCTTTGCGACCGCGACCGATCTGGCGGACTGGCTGGTGCGCGAAGCTGGCGTGCCGTTCCGCGAGGCGCATCACATCACGGGCCAGGCGGTGCGCCGCGCGGAGACGTTGGGCGTGATGCTCGATGCTCTGTCGCTCGACGATCTGCAGGCGATCGACCCGCGGATCGACGCGCGCGTGTTCGATGTGCTGAGCGTCGATGCCTCGGTCGCGAGCCGGACGAGCTTCGGCGGCACCGCCCCCAGCAACGTGCGCGCCGCGGTGGCGGCGGCGCGGGAAGGATCGTGACCATGAAACGCTTGGCTGTCGGGTTTGCAGCGGGTCTCCTGCTGTCGGGCTGTGGCGCGTCCTCTGCGCTCAAACCGGCGGCGGGGCAGCCGCTCCCGGTAGCGCCTTATGGGGCCAAGGCGACACCGACACCCACGCAGTTGCTGACGCCCAGCAACCAGGCCCGACCCGAACGCAGCGATGAGCTGCTGAAGAATTCCCAGGAACGGCGCGGCGACGAATTCGACTTGCCCCCGCCCAATTGATCGGCTGATTTCATGGATCATTTTGCTCTCGTCGACGGCGTGATGCACTGCGAGGGCGTGCCGTTGCCGGCGATCGCCGAGGCAGTCGGCTCGCCCGTCTATGTCTATTCCTCCGCGACCTTCCAGCGGCACGCGCGCGTGTTCCGCGAGGGACTGGCGGCGGCGGGCGACGTTCACCTCGCCTATGCGATCAAGGCCAACCCCAACCTCGCGGTGCTCCGCCTGCTCGCCAATGCGGGGTACGGCGCGGACGTCGTCTCGGGCGGCGAACTCGCGCGTGCGCTGGCGGCGGGGATTCCGGCGGCGGACGTGGTGTTCTCAGGGGTCGGCAAGACGCGTGAGGAACTGGTCCGCGCGCTCGATTGCGGGCTTGGCCAGTTCAACCTCGAGCTCGAGGAAGAGGGCGTCGTCCTCGCGCAACTCGCGACCGAGCGTGGTGTGACCGCGAACGCGACGCTCCGCGTCAATCCGGACGTCGATGCAGGCACGCACGCCAAGATCTCGACCGGCAAGCGCGAGAACAAGTTCGGCGTGCCGATCGACCAGGCGCCTGCGATCTTCGGGCGGCTGGCGGGGTTGCCGGGGCTCAACCTGCGCGGGATCGCGGTGCATATCGGCAGCCAGCTGGGTGATCTCGCGCCGATGGAAGCGGCGTATCGTCGGGTCGGCGCGCTGATGGCCGAGTTGCGCGGCGCAGGGCATATGATCGACCGGATCGATCTCGGTGGCGGGCTTGGCGTGCCGTATCGCGAGGGCGACGTGTTCCCGAGCCCAGCCGATTTCGGCGCGATGGTGGCGCGGGTGACGCGCGATTGGGGCGTGACGTTGATGTTCGAGCCCGGGCGCGTGATCGCGGGCAATGCGGGGGTGCTGCTGACCAAGGTCATCTGGGTCAAGCCGGGGGTGACCAACCCCTATGTCATCGTCGACGCCGCGATGAACGATCTCGCGCGGCCCGCCTTGTACGATGCGTGGCATGATTTCGCGGCGGTGCGCCCGAACGGGCGGCGGATGATGGCGAATATCGCGGGGCCGGTGTGCGAAAGCGGCGACACCTTCGCAATGGGGCGCGACATCGATGAAGTGGTGAGCGGCGATCTCGCGGTGTTCCGCACCGCGGGCGCGTACGGCGCGACGATGGCGAGCACGTACAACAGCCGCGCGCTGGTGCCCGAGGTTCTCGTGGACGGCGATCGCTTCGCGGTGGTCGCGGACCGGATCAACCCCGAGACGATCCTTGCCGCCGAACGCCTGCCCGAATGGCTCAAGCCGAACGCATGACGCTCCACAGTCTTCCGCTGTTCGTCCGGCTGGCGGGTCGCCCGGTGATGCTGCTTGGCGAGGGCGAACCCGCGGATGCCAAACGGCGGTTGCTCGAGCGTGCGGGTGCGGTGATCGTCGGCGAGGCGGCGACCGCTTCGCTTGCGATCGTGGCGATCGAGGATGATCTTGAAGCGCGCGGCGCGATCGATCGGCTGAAGGCACGCGGCGTGCTGGTCAATGCGGTCGACCGGCCCGACGATTGCGACTTTACGCTGCCTGCGATCATCGACCGCAGCCCGGTGCTGATCGCGATCGGGACGGGCGGTGCATCGGCGGGGCTGGCGGCGGCGTTGCGCCAGCGGCTGGAGGCGATGCTGCCCGCGACTTTGGGGCCGCTCGCCGACCGGTTGAACGCGATGCGCGGCGCGATCCGGCTGGTGCTGCCCGCGCTCGATGATCGTCGGCGCGCATTGGGGCGGGCGTTTGCGCAAGGCGGGCCGCTCGATCCGCTGACGGCGGCGCCCGAGGCGGTGCCGGGGTGGCTGGTCGATGCGACCGCCTCGCCCGACCGGCTGGTGACGATCCGGCTGACCTCGGCCGATCCCGACGATTTGACGCTGGGGCAGGCGCGGGCGCTGGCGCTCGCCGACCGGATCTATGCGCCCGCCGCGACGCCGTCCGCGATTCTCGACCGGTCGCGCGCGGATGCGGTGCGGGTCGTGTCCGAGCTGCCGCCGGTCGAAGGCGAAGCGGGGCTGACGATCTGGATGGAGCTTCGATGAGTGGGTTTGCGTACCGGGTGGCGGAAGGGAAGGCCGAGCGGCTCGACATCGCCGCGGCGATGGAGGCGACCGGCGAGCTAATCTGGATTCATCTGACGAGCAACGACGAGCAGGCGCAAAGCTGGCTCGGCGAGACCGCGGGCCTGCCCGACTATGTCGTCGACGTGCTGACCACGACCGAATCGCGCCCGCGCTGCGATGCGTTGGGCGAGGGCGCGTTCCTCAATTTGCGCGGCCGCTCGAACGAGGAAATGACGGCGTCGGACCCGCTCGCTTCGGTGCGGATCTACGCGGTCGCGGGCCGGGTGTTTTCGGTGACGCGGCGGACGCTGACCGCGGTCGACGACGTGGTGAAGTCGGTCGAGGGCGGGACGATCGCAGACCCGGGCGACCTGATCGCGGAATTCGCCAGCGCGATCACCGAGGAGCTCGACCCCGAAGTCGGCCAGTTGGGCGATGAGCTCGACGATTGCGAGGCGGATCTGGATGCCGACAAGGTGTTCGAACTGCGCCGCAAGGTGACCAAGGTGCGCAGCACCGCGATCGGCTATCGCCGCTTCGTCCAGCCGCAGCGCGCCGCGCTCGAGAAGCTGGCGGCGCTGCCGTGCGACTGGTTGCACGACGATGACCGGCTGCATCTGAATTCCGCCGCCGATCGTGCCGCGCGGATGGCGGAAGAATTGGAGGCGATCCGCGAGCGCTCGGCGCTGATGCATGAGGCGCTGACCGATTTGCGCGCGGAACAGATCGATTCACGCTCGCTGCTGATCTCGATCGTGGCGCTGATCTTCCTGCCGCTGACGTTCCTGACCGGGCTGTACGGGATGAACGTCGAGGGACTGCCGTTCGCCAAGGAGCCGTGGGCGTTCGATGTGATCGGGGGCGTGTGCATCGCGATCACGGTGGGGATCATCGGCTATTTCAGCGCGAAACGGTGGTTCGGGTAGCAGGGCTTCCTTCGGGAGACCTCCGCGAAAATTGGGTTGCGGACCCGGCATTACCGTTTTCCCGCGAAGGCGGGAATCCAGCGCCAAGCAGAACAACGGCTGACAGCTCTCGCGACTCCTGGACTCCCGCCTTCGCGGGAATGAAGGGACTAGGGGGGTGGTGAAGTCCCCTGAAGCCAACCGTTACGCCGCGCGCGCGGTGCGCCAGGCCTGGCCGATCTCGTCGAGCGTGTCCGCGACGTCGCGGAACGGGGCGGGATCGTTGCCGACCGCGGCGTTGACGACCGTCATCCGCGTGCCGGCATACAGCCGGGCGAGTGCAGGGGCGACCGTGCCGCCATTGTCGAAATCGAGCCCGGCTTCGAGCGCGAACAGGATCGCGGTCGCGCGCGTCACCTTGTCGCTCTTCATCTTGTAATTGTTGTTCTCCGCCGCCCAGGCGGCGCCGCGGAGCGCCCGGATCGCCTGGTCGTAGAGCAACTGGACGAGCGCCGGGCCATCCGCCTCGGCGGTCTGGCCGGCAACTTCGATCTGGCGATAGGTCGCTTCCGGGTTGCGGCCGAAGGGCGACGCGTAGGCGAGCGTCATGAGGACTTGTTCCACTGATCGATCTGGTTCTGCAACTGCGTCTGGGTCGCCTTATACGCCGCGACCTTCGCGTCGGAGGCGGCATATTGCTTGGTCAGCCGCTCCTTGTAGACCGCAGCGTCGGACGTGACCTTCTCCTCGGCGACCGAAACCTTGGTCTTGGCGGCGGTGTAGAGCGCGGTGCTGGCGACGAGGCCGGTGATCTCGGTGCGGCCGTTGATGACCGTCTTCCTGCTGACTGCGGCAGTCGAGATGGCGTTAAGCGCGGCGGAAATGCCGCCGCCGGTCGCGCCGGTGCCATCCGCGAACATCGCCTCGACCGCGTCGGGGGTCTTGGTGAGCGCGGCGGTGAGCTGCGCCGCGTCGACGCTGAGCGTCCCGTCCTTGTTGGTCTTGACCCCGATGCCGGACAGCGTGTTGGGCGCACCTGCGGCACCACCGGTGGTAAGCGGGGTCAGCGTCATCCCGCGCAGCGAGCGCAGCAGGTTGGTCGCGCTGAAATCGTTGCGCAGCGGGCCCGATGCGGCGTCGGTCTCGGTCTTCAGTTCGGCGAGCAGCTGGTTGTAGGTTTCGACGAAATCGTTGACCGCCTGGGTCAGTCCTGCGGTCGGCGTCGCGCTGCCGAGCACGACCGGTTTGCCCGCGGCGGTGACGCTTGTGAGCGTGAGCTTCACGCCGTCGACCAGATCCGAGATCGTGTTGCTCGAGCGTTCGACCGGAGTGCCGTTGATCGACAGCTTGGCGTTGGCGGCGGATCCGGTGATCGTGCTGGCAGGCGCACTGCCACCGACGTTGAGCTGCGCCAGTCCGGTCGAATCGCCGCTGAGCGTGAACGCCTTGTCGGTGCCGGTGGGCCCTTTGAGCGACAGCCGCGCCTTGCCGTCGGTATCGGTGACGATCGTCGCGGTCGTCCCGCTGTTCGCGGCGTTGATCGCCTTGGCGATTCCATCGAGCGTGTTGTTGGTGGAGTCGATCGTGATCGCGAAGCTCTTGGTGTCGCCGGTCAGGCCGGAGACGGCCGCGTCCTTTGCGGTGCCGAGCGTCAGTGTCAGCGTGCCGGTGCCGACCTCGGCGGAGCGGCTGGCGAATTTGGTCGTGTTCGTCGACGTCTGTGCGGTGGCGAGCTGGGTTACCTCGACGAATGCCGACAGGCCCGACAGTTTGGCACCCGACAGCGCGCTGGCGGTGAGGACACTGGTGTCGCTGCTGGTCGGCTGGGTCTGGAGGCTGCCGCCCTTGACCAGCGTGGTGAGGGCCGTGGCGAAGCTGGTGATGCCGCTCTGCACCTTGGCGACCGAGGAAATCTGCGCGGTAAGCGTGGTGTCCTGCTTGGTGAGCTGCAGGTTCTTGGACGCGAACTGTGCCTGGGTGAGCGAGGCGACGAGGCTTGCGGTATCGACGCCCGAGCCTGCGTTGAGCGAGTTGAGCAGCGACTGGCCGATCGTGGTCGAGCCGGTCGTGGAGGTGGCGCTGGTCGTGGTCGTCATGTGGTCGGTCCCATCGCTCTGCTCTCAAGGTAGAACGGCGGGGGCGGCGGAAACTTTAGGGGTTTTCCGCTTTTTCTGGCCCCTTACGCCGGCTGAACACCATTCTCGTCGTAGCGCGCGGTTTCGGGGACGAAGATCGGCGGCGGCAGGCCACCCGCCTCGGCGTTGAGCCCGAACACGAACGCGAGCACCGTCGCCAGCGCGACATACAGGTCGTCGCGGACTTCCTGCCCCTCACGGCTGGTGTAATAGACCGCGCGGGCAAGTGCTGGATATTCGAGCACCGGGATCTGCGTTTCCGCGCCCAGGTCGCGGATCGCGAGCGCGACCACGCCGCGGCCCTTGGCGACCACCACCGGCACCTGATCGTTCATGCGGTCGTAGCGCAGGGCGACCGCGAAATGGGTCGGGTTGGTGAGGATGACATGCGCTTCGCCGACACTCTTGCGCATGCTGCGCATCGACATCTCGCGCTGGCGCTGGCGTAAAGCGCCCTTGGCTTCGGGCGAGCCTTCGGTTTCCTTATTCTCGTCGCGGATCGCCTGTTTGGACATGCGCAGCTTGCTGAGGCGCTGGAACAGCTGGAGCGGGACGTCGATCCCGGCGATCGCGACCATGCCGAACGCCATCGTGAACAGCACGGTGAGGAACGTCCCCGTCAGCGCAGCGACCGCGGTGCTGAAGCTGCTCGACGACAGCCCCATCGACATGTGCGCGACCTGGCCGAGCAGATACCAGCCGATGCTGCCGAGCAGTGCGACCTTGAGCAAGGCCTTGCCGAGTTCGATCCACCCCTGCGGCCCGAAGATTCGCTTCAATCCCGACGCCGGATTGATTCGCGACGCCTTGGGCGCGAGCAGGCTGCCGTTGAACCCGATGTGGCCGAGCCCCGCCTGGCTGAGGATCGCCGCAACGAAGCTGATCGCGAGCAAGGAAATGAGCGCGGGTGCGACTTTCCAGCCGCTTTGCGCAAGCGGGCGGAAGGGTTCGAAATCCTCGATGTCGCGGTGATCGAACGAGAAGCTCGCCGCCATGATCTCCTTGCACGCGCCCACCAGCGACGGCCCCATCACCGCCAGCCACGCCATGCCGGCGAGCATCATCAGCGCGGTCGCGAATTCGCGGGATTTGAGGATGTCGCCCTTCTCGACCGCGTCGCGCTTGCGCTTTTCGGTCGGGGCTTCGGTCCGTTCGCCGCCTTCCTCCGACATCAGCCAAGCACCAGTGTCTGCGCGGCGGCGAGGCCTTCCTGGACGATCACGAGCATGTAATCGCCCATCGTCGGGAAGGCCATGGCGAGCGCGATGACGCCGACCGCGAGGCTGGCGGGCATGCCGACCGCGAACAGGTTGAGCGACGGGGCCGAGCGCGAGATCATCCCCACGATCAGATTGAGGCACAACAGCAGGAACCCGACCGGCAGCGCGAGCAGGAGTCCTGCAAGGAACGTATAGCCGCCGAACAACGCGATATTCTCGAGCTGCGCGGGTTTGAGCCAGGCGGCGCCGGGAGGCAGCGCGTCGTAGCTTTTGACGATCATCTCGACCAGCACGAGGTGCCCGTTGACGCTGAGAAACAGCAGCGTGAGCATCATCGTGAAGAACTGGCCGAGCGCCGGGGTCGACTTGCCGTTCTGCGGGTCGATCGCGGAGGCGAAGCCGATCCCCATCGAGGTGCCGATCAATTCGCTGGCGAGCGCAGGTGCGGCGAAGGCGATCTGCAGGATGAAGCCGATCGCGAGGCCGACGAGCGCCTCCGCCGCGACCGCGAGGATCGTCGCGAGCGCGAAGATGTGTTCGGGCGGGGTGATGGTCCGCGACCCGAGCACGAGCACGCCGATCGCACCCGACAGCGAGACGCGCACGACCAGCGGGATCGACACCGCGCTGAACACCGGGGCGGCGATGAACGCCGCGCTGATCCGGACCATGACAAAGATCAACGCCCACATCTGGGGCTCGATCGAGAGGCCGAGGCCTAGCGGACCCATTGGCGCTCCGGGCTGGCGACGGTCGCCCCAACCGCCGTTCGGGCTGAGCGAAGTCGAAGCCTCATGCGCTGCGCAGGCCCTTCGACTTCGCTCAGGGCGAACGGATGGTGGGCGCGTGCAAGCCCTTCGACTTCGCTCAGGGCGAACGGAGGTCGGGCGCGGGCGATCATCGCACCAGATCCGGAATCCGCTCGAAAATGCCGATCGTAAAATCGCTCAGCAGCCCGATAATCAGCGAGCCGAACACCAGCAGCGAAATCCCGACGACGATCAGCTTGGGGACGAACGACAGCGTCTGCTCGTTGATCGACGTCGCCGCCTGGATCATGCCGGTCAGCAACCCCGCGAGCAACGCTGGGATCAGGATCGGCGCGGAGGCGAGCGCTAGCACCCACATCGTCTGATGCGCGACCGTCAGGAAATATTGTGCATCCATGCGCTCAGCTCACGAACGAATTGGCGAGCGACCCCATCGTCAGCGCCCAGCCGTCGACGAGGACGAACAGCAACAGCTTGAACGGGAGCGAGATGATCGTCGGCGACAGCATCATCATGCCGAGCGACATCAGCACGGTCGCCACGACGAGATCGATCACGATGAAGGGCAGAAACACGAGGAAGCCGATCTGAAACGCGGTCTTGAGCTCGCTCGTCACATACGCGGGGAGCAACACCGAGAAGGGGATGTCCGCAGCGTTCTGGTACGGGCCGCTCTTGGCGATTCCGGCGAACATCGTGATGTCCTTCTTGCGCGTCTGCTTCGCCATGAAGGCGTGCAGGGGGACGCCGCCCGCCTTGATCATGTCGGTCGCGCCGATCCGGCTCTCGGAATACGGCTGGATCGCGACCGCGTTGATCTGGCTGATGACGGGCGCCATGATGAAGAACGACAGGAACAGCGACAGGCCGACCAGCACCTGGTTGGGCGGGGTCTGCTGGAGCCCCAGCGCCTGGCGCAGGATCGACAGTACGATGATGATCCGCGTGAAGCTGGTCATCATCAACAGGATGCCGGGCAGGATCGTCAGCAGCCCCATGACGATGAGCAATTGGAGGCTGAGCGACAGCGGCGCGTTGCCGCCGCCGAGATCCTTCAGCGCACGATCCGCCGCGTCACCCACGCCGGGGGCGGGGGCAACGGGTGCGGCCGCAGCGGCGGCGGTCTGGGCGAGCGCGGGATGCGCCAGGACGACTGCGAACAGGATCGCGAGCGCCACGAGCAGCAGCTTGCGCCAGTCGAAACGAACGCTCGCGGTCACGCCGACGGACCTCCGCGATCGACCAGCGTGATCCCGGTGCGGCTGACCGAGACCAGTAGCCGACGCCCTTCGAAATCGAGCACCGCGAGCCGGACGGTCGGCGAGATCATCATCGTCTCGGTGACCTTGAGCAGCCGGTTGGCGGGCTGTCCGGGCATCCGCGCCTCGAACCGACGCCACAGATACAGGCAACCGATCATCAACCCGCAGACCAGCGGGAGCAGGATGACGAGCTTGAGGACATAGGACCACATCATCGCGCGTCAGGCCCGCTTCTCAGGGGAAACGAGTTCGGTCATCCGCACGCCGAAGCGATCGCCGACCATCACGACTTCGCCGCGGCCGATCAGCGTGCCGTTGACGAGCACGTCGAGCAGCTCGTTCGCCTGGCGGTCGAGTTCGATCACGCTGGTTTCGCCCAAAGCGAGCAGTTCCCGCAGCGTCAGCGAGGTCGAGCCGATCTCGACCGTCAGCTTGACGTCGACATCCTGCAACAGGCGGAAGTTCGCCGCCAGGCTGGCATCGAGCGGGAAGCCGCTCGACGGGGTTGAACTCATGTCGCTCATTGCAAATCGCCCCTGAAGTCGCTGTCGATGTCGTAACAAATCGTGTTGAGCTTGATCGCGGCCTTGCCGTTCGACGTGCCGACGGTGCCGAGCGCGAGCCGGTCGCCGCCGACCATGACGGGCACGTCCGAGCCGACGTTGATCGGGATCACGTCGCCTTCCTTGAGCCCCATCAGCAGGCTGAGCGAGACCATCGGCTCGGCGAGGACCGAGCGGATCGGGAAGCGCACGTCCATCACCGCGCGGGTCAGGCCGTTGCGCCAGCTCGGATCGGGTTCGGCGGTCTTGCCGTGGACCTTGCCGGTCAGCGACGGGCCGTGCGGCTTCAACGCGGAAACCGGGTAGAGCAGGTCGAGGAACACCGGCTTGGCAGTATCGACCGCGATGCCGAAGCGCGTGATGACGAGTGCATCGTCCGCGTCGAGATTCGCGAGCATCGCCGGATTGAGTTCGACATGCCCGGGGGTGAAGCTGAGCCGCGCGAGCGGTTCCCAGGCGGCGCGCATCGGTTCGGCGAGCAGCTTGCCGAGCTGAGTCACCATCACCTCGGCGGCGGGGGTGAACTCGGTCGGAAGTTGCGCAGGGGCGTGGCCGGTGCCGCCGAAGAACAGGTCGAGCAATTCGAGCACGAACCGCCCGTCGAGCACGGCGAGCGCCTGGCCGGCGGGCGCGCCCGCCAGCGTCATCGCCATCGGCAGCCACGCGGTCAGCCCATCGGGGCGTTCCGCGCGGTAATCGGCGAGCCGCTGGACGACGAGCGGCTCGGCCCAGGTGCGGCATTCGCGGCGCAGCAACGGCTCGAACACCCCGCGCACCCCGCGCGCGAGCCGCGCCGAGAGATGCTGGACGGTGTGCAGGTCGCCGAACGGATTGAGGTTGGTGGCCCCGAGCGCGACGTGCTGCGCGCCCCCGCCCTTGGCAGTGCCCGCGCCCGTGCCTCGCGCCCGTCCGCGGCGTTCGTCCGCCGTTGCTGATGCCTCGTTAACCATGCGTCACTGAACAACAAAACTGGTAAAGTAAACGTTACCGACCCCCCCAAATCCTTCCTTTTCCTTGAGAGTATCGTTGATCGCCTTGGCGACGCGGCGCTCCAGCTGGCGCTTGCCCTCGCTGGTGAAGACCTGATCCTCGGTGGTGTCGCCGAGCGCCATCAGGATCGACGAGCGCACCGCGATCTCGTTGGTCTTGATGTTCTCGATCACCGAATCGTCGTAAGGCGTCGACACGGCGACCCCGACCTGGACGAAATGGACGCTGTCCTGCAGGTTGGAGGTGAATTCCTTCTCCATCGCGTAGTAATTGGAGGCGTATTTGTCGCCGCCGGTGCCGATCGGGGGCTTGTTGGCCGCGGTCGCATGGCCCTCGCCGCCTTCGCCACCCTCCCCGACGCGCTTCTGCTCGCTCTTGGGGACGAGGCGCGGGCCTTCGGGCTCGGAATGCTTGCCGCCACCGCCGATGAATCCGGCGTTGACCGCGAACAACGTGCCGCCGATCCCGCCGCCGACCAGCGCGAGCAGGCCGACGACGATCAGGATGATCTTCATCATCCCGCCCTTCTTCTTCTTCGCTTTCTCTTCGACGATCTCACTCATGCTCTGCTTCCTTGGGGGTTACGCGAGGCGCTGGTCCTCGGGGGTTTCGGTGTCGCGCTGCGCCCGCGCGGCCGCGCGGGGCGGCTGCTGCGGGGCATTGGGGCGCGACTGGGATGGGTTCTGGGATTGCGGTTGCGACTGGGATTGGGGCTGGCCCTGTCCCTGTGCTTGCGATTGCGACGACCCTGGGTTGGCGTCGGTCGCGACGGTGCTACCCGCGATCCGCACGCCGCGCTCGGCGGCGAGTTCGGTCAGGCGCGGTTGCGCGTCGGCGATCAGCGCGCGCGTGGCCTCATGCTCGGCGGTAAAGCTGACATGGATTCGCTCGCCGACCTGTCGCACCGCGATGCCGACGCTGCCGAGCGCGTCGGGGACGAGCCGGATCCGCGTGTCGCGCGAATCGGCGTCGTCGCGCAGCACCTCGATATGGTCGATCATCCGCTGCACGCCGCTGTCCTGCGTGAGGTCGAGCGGCGCGCGCTGCGCTGTGCCGGTCGGCTGGACGGGCGTCGTGCTGCCGAGGTCAACTGCGGTGGTGAAGCCGAGCGGGGGCGTGGGCGCTGTGGGGTCGGTGCGATCGGCGACGGGGCGGTCGCGCCAGGTCGTCGCGGAGGCCAGTGCGGCGGCAAAGACCTGCCCGGCGGGTTGCGGGGTGGTGGAGACGGCGATCACGGGTCCGCTGCCACGCTCCAGGCGGACCGGTGCGGCGTCGGCGCGCCCGGGGGCGTCGGGCGTCACGGCGGCGGTGGTTGCGGTGGGGCTCGGCACGAGTGTTGCGGTTGCCGCGGGATCGGATGGGATAGTTCCGGTCGAAAGCGCAACCGTCGATGCTGCCGGCGTTGCAAAGGTGCTGCCGGGTGCAGGCGCGGCAATCGTCGGGATCGGCATAGCGGGCGCGGATGTTGCGGGGGGCATCGGCGAGACGACAGGTGCGGGTACGGCGGGCGCCGAGCCCGCGTCGCGATTGGGCGTGGGCAGTACCCCGAGGGCAGCGAGGATCGCGTGGTCGGACGGCAATACGCGGCGCACGCCCGCCGGGGCGGTTGGCGCTGGGGGCATATTATCCGGCGCGACCGGCGTGACCGGGGCGCGAGCCAAGGACGGAGCCGTGGTGCTGGCGGGTGCGGGAGCGAGCTGCGCGCGCGAGGCGGGGAAGCGGGAAGCCAGCGCGTCCGATGGTGCCGAAGCGGGCGTGGGCAGTTTGATCGATGGGGTGGGCTCTTGCCGCATGTCCGACGTGGCGACGTCCGGTTCGGCGGGGGAGGTCGTCATCGGTAACGAGCGCGTCGACGCTGTCGGGGTAGTGCTGGGAATGACGACCGGCTGATCGGCTGCCGTAGCAACCGGCGTCGCGGCGGGGGTCGGATTGTCCCGACGCTGCCCGACGGGAGACGCCGTGACCATGGCAGACGTGTCCTGCGACAGCTCCGCGTCGGTTGCGGGATCGGGGCGGGGGGTGGCGACCGGCACGGCGGCAGGAAGCGGTATCGGGGCGTTGGCAGGCAGGGCGGGCGCCGACGGTGCGGCTATCCCATCGGGCGTTGCTGCATCGGGTGCGGCCAACGTAGCGTCCGCATCCTCAGCGACCGACTCCGGGGCCGACCCCGCGACCGATCCGCGTGCGACTTTGGCGGCGACCGGGGTCGCAAGCTGCGCGGCGGCGCGCTCGAGCGCGGTGCGCAACGATACGGGCGTGCGGGGCGGGGCGGCTGGCGTGGCGACGGTCGCGCGCCATGCCGGGTTGGCGAGAAGCTGGAATGCGGGTTCGGCAGGCACTACGTTGCCGTCGTCGGCAAGCGGTTGCCGGTCGAGCGTGCCGGCTGCCAGCAGCCTGCCGTTGGGCAGCGGTCCCGCCAAGCCCAGGATGGGGAGCGGCAGCGCCGTGGCGGGCGGCACGGCGACGGCGACGGTGGCGGCGGGCGCAGCGACCGATGGCGTGCCTGCCAGCAGATCCCCGAGCGTCTGCGCGAACTGCCCCGCCATCCCGGGCACGCCCGTCACCGACGCCGGCGTAGCGGGCGCTGGCGAAGACGCCGCCGTGGCGGTCGGGAACTGCAAGGTGGTCAGGTCGGTCATGCAGGCATCCAGCGGGGCCGGAAGCGGCACCCGTCAGCGGTTCAGCAAGGATCGTGCCGGATCACGCGAGACGGTGGCATGGCCTCCATCTCGCGCAATTCCTTGAGCGCGGCCTCGGCATCCGCGCGCGCGATTAGCTTCTCGATCGCGCTCTGGTCGCGGCGGGCTTCGCGTGTGGCTTCGGCGGCGCGGGTCGCGACCGCTTGCGCGGCACGCAGGCGGCCCTCGGCGGCTTCGGCGGAGCGGTGGAGGCGTTCGCGGAAATGTGCGGCGGCCCCCAATGCGGACGCGCCGATCGGCGCGACCGTCGGCGCGACATTCTCGGACAGCTGGACGATGCGGCCGTGGAGCGTCGTCTCGGCGTGTGCCTTGTCGCGCGCGCGCGCTTCGTCGGCCTGGACGAGCCCGAGCTGCAGCGTGCGGACGCGGAGCAGCCGGTCGAGCTTGGACTTAGGCATCGCCAAACACGCCGATCAGTTCGAGCGCGGAATCGCCGAGCGAGACGGTCTCGTCGGGGTCCTGCTTGATATATTCGAGCACCGCCGGATGGCATGCGATCGCGGCGTCGATCGCAGGATCAGCGCCGGAGCGATACGCGCCCATCAGCACGAGATCGCGATTCTCCTCATAGGTCGCGAGGTGACGGCGAAGTACGCGCGCGGCGCGCTGGTGCGGCTTGTCGACGATGTCGGTCATCACGCGGCTGACCGAGGGGCCGAGGTCGATCGCGGGATAGACGCCGCGTTCGGCGAGCTGCCGCGACAGCACGATATGCCCGTCGAGGATCGAGCGCGCGCTGTCGACGACCGGATCGTTGCCGTCGTCGCCATCCGCCAGCACGGTGTAGATCGCGGTGATCGACCCGCCGCTGTGGACGTCGACGCCGGCGCGTTCGATCAGATTGGGAAGCATCGCGATCGCGGACGGCGGATAGCCGCGCGCGGACGCAGGCTCGCCCAGCGCCAAGCCGATCTCGCGCCCGGCGTGCGCGACGCGGGTGAGCGAGTCCATGATGAGCAGGACCTTCTTGCCCTCGGCGCGAAACGCCTCGGCGATCGCGTGGGTGCGCAACGCGCCGCGGATGCGGAGCACCGGCGAATGGTTGGCGGGGACCGCGACGACGACCGAGCGCGCGCGCGCCGCGCCCGCGACCTTGGTTTCGAGGAAGTCGGCGACTTCGCGGCTGCGCTCGCCGATGAGCCCGATGACGACGACATCGGCTTCGGCGGCGCGGACGATCATCCCGAGCAGCACCGACTTGCCGACGCCCGAACCCGCCATGATCCCGATCCGCTGGCCCTGGCCGACGGTGAGCAACCCGTTGATCGCACGGACCCCGACATCGAGCGGCTCGAGCACACGCCCGCGATCGAGCGGCGACTGCATCTTTCCCGCGAGCGGCCAGCGCCCGGCACCGCGGATCGGGCCGAGCCCGTCGATCGGCTTGCCGGTGCCATCGACCACGCGCCCGAGCAGCGCCGCGCCGACTTCCGCCTCGCCCGGGGCACCGAGCGGGCGGACCGGCGCTTGCGGGAGCAAGGCGGCGGGGCCACCGAGGTTCATCAGCAGCGTGCGTCCGTTGCGGAAACCGATCACTTCGGCCTCGACCGCGGCACTGCGGTCGCCGACCTGGCAGACGGTGCCGACCGGCACGGTGAGGCCGACCGCTTCCATCAGGAGCCCGTCGAACGACGCGAGGCGGCCCGAGATCTTGGGGCGGGGCGTGAAATCGGGGACGACGAGTGCGTCGAGATAGTCGCCGGTGAAACGGTTCAGCATGCGGCGAGACCTTGGGCGGGCGGGGCTTCGACTGCGCTCAGCCCGAACGGGTTGGAGGTCCGGGCGGCACGGCCTGACAAAGACCGCGCCATCAGTGCGTCGGTACCGCGACGCGGTCGATCGCCGCGCCGAGTTGTTCGATCCACAATTCGGGGCCGTCCTCGACGATCGTCGACGCGCTCTCCAACAGGAACGATCCGCGCGTGATCGCGGCATCGCCGATTGCGAAGACCTGCTTGGGCAATTTACCCTCGAGCAGCGCGACGTCCGCCGGGTTGACCCGGAGCATCGCGGATTCGGTGCCGTCGCTGAGCAGATCCGCCGCGGAATCGATCCGCCGCGCGAGCAGGTCTGGCGAAATCCCGACCTCGCCGACGATCTGCGTGACGAGGAACATCACGGTCTGGCGCAATCGGCGCGCGGTCGCCTCGCGGTCGAAGCGTTCGCCTGCCTGGAGCGCGGCGGCGAGTTCGGTCAGCAGACGGTGGTCGCGCTCGACGTTCGCGGCGACTTCGGCGAGCGCCGCGTCCATCCCCTCGGCATAGCCCGCCGCGTGCGCCGCGAGCACCGGATCGACGAACGGCGTCGTCGGCGTGGCCTCGGCATCGAAGATATCCCAGCCTTCGGTCGGGTTGGTATCGCGGTCGGCGGGGGAAAAGTGCCGCGGGCCTTCGGGTTTGGGCGCGAAGACGACCGGGGCGCTGCTGCCGCCCGCACGTTCGCGCAGGTCGGCGGCGGCGAACCCGCCCGCCACGCGTGGCGCGAACGCGGCCTTGAGCGCATCGGCAATGCCCTGACTCCGCGGCGAGAAACCGGCGACGAACTCAGACATAATCGTCCTCGCCTGCACCCATCTGAATCGTGCCGTCCTTGGCAAGGTTGCGCGCGATCTGGATGATGATCTTCTGCGCATCGAGCACTTCGCTAAGCTTCATCGGCCCGCGCGATTCCATCTCGTCGCGAATGCCGTCGGCGGCGCGGCTCGACATGCAGCCGAGGAAGCGTGCGCGGATGCTTTCGTCGACGCCCTTCAGCGCGCGCGTCAGCACGTCGCTGTCGATGTTGCGGATCAGCGTGCCCAGATTCTTGTCGTCGAGCTCGAGCAGATTGTCGAACACGAACATTGCTTCCTCGATTGCCTTGGCGACGTCGCGGTCGATCTTGAACAATTTGGGCATGACGCGGAGTTCGGTCGCTTTACGCCCGCTCGACAGGATCTTGGCGGCGTCCTTAGTGCCGCCGAGCGTGACGCCCGCCTGTGCCTTGCCGGTGCTGGTGCGGTTGGCGAGCATGGTCTTGAGCGTTTCGACCGCCTCGGGCGTGATCGGCCCCAATCGCGCGAGCCGGTGGAGGATGTCGGGCTGGACCGCATCGGGCATCAGTTCGAGCACCTGCGCACCGATCGTGGGGTCGAGGTTGGCGATCAGGACGGCGGCGATCTGCGGGTGTTCCTTCTCGATCATCGACGCGATCTCACCCGCGTCGAGCCAGTCGAGCAGGTCGAGCTGGCACGCGTCTTCCGCCGGGACGATCCGCGCGAGGACGCTGTCAGCCTTTTCCTGGCCCAACGCGCGCGTCATCACCGCCTCGATCCGCGGGCGCGGATCGAAGCCGATCGCGGTCCGCTCGCGCGCATGGCCGACGAAATCGTCGAGCACATCGGCAACTTCGGCTTCGCTCACATCCGCCACCGCGAACATCGCCTTGCCGAGCTGGCGGACTTCCTCGGGATCGAGCTTCTGCAGGATCGACGCGGCTTCTTCCTCGCCAACGAGCATCATCAACACCGCGGCGCGCTCGACGCCGGTGTAGCTGCGGACCGCAGGCGTCATGACTTGATCATGTCGCGGACCGCGAGCGCGGCGCGTGCGGGATTGTCGCGGGTGAAGCCACGGACCATCCCGATCCGCTCGTCATAGCTGCGCGCACCTTCCAGCGCGTCGATCGTGACGGGCTCGCCGGTTTGCGGCGCGGCGGGCCCGCCGCCGACTTCCTCGCCGAGCATTTCGCGCGGCAGGACAGTGCCCTCGGCGGAGGTCTCCTTCTTCTTGCCGATCGCCTTCACGAGCGGCCGGACACCGAGCAGCAGCACCAGCAGCGCGACGATGATCGCGGTGAGGTTGCGCGCGACGACCGGCAGCCAGCCGGCTTCGTACCACGGTTGCTTGTCGTCGAGCGCCGACGCGCCTGCGAACTTGCGGCTGATGACGGTGACGACGTCGCCGCGCGGCTGGTTGTAGCCGACCGCGCTTTGCACCAGCTGGGTGATCTGCTGGATTTCCATCGTACCGCGCGGCTTGCCGGTCTCGGGATCGCGCAGCAGGACCGCGACCGACAGATGCGTAATCGCGCCGGGGGCGGTGCGGCTGACCGACACTTCCTTGCCCAGATCATAGGCGCGCGAATATTGGTCGGTCGCTTTCAGCGCATCGCTGACCGCGCCTGCTGCCGCGGCGGCGGGGCCGGTCGCGACGCCGGGGGTGGTGGCACCCGGCGCACCGGGGGCACCGGCGGGTGCCGCGGGCTGGGGTGCGGTGAGGGTCGAGGCTGGCGGCGGGGTGTTCGAGAGCGCGCCGGGAATGCCGCCGGGGGCTTGCCCGCCGTCCTTGCCGTTGCTCGTCCACTGGCCCTGTTCGACGCGAAGGGCACCGGTCTTGTCGTAGCTTTCCTTGGTCGCCTGCGTCTCGTTGAGGTCGACGTCGGCCTGGACTTCGGCGGTGAAATTGCCCGCGCCGACCAGCGGGGTCAGCAACTGGTTGATCTGCGCGCGGTACTTTTCCTCGACCCGGCGCTGGAACGCGATGCGTTCGTCGGTCGCGGCGCTGATCGCGCTTTCGTTCGCGCCCTTGGTGAGCAGACCGCCCATCTGGTCGACGATCGTGACGTTCTCGGGCTTCATTCCCGGCACCGACGAGGCAACGAGGTTGATGATCGAGGAGACCTGTGCGTCGCCGAGACTGCGGCCGGGCTGGAGCTTGACGATCACCGAGGCGGACGGCGCGGCATTGTCGCGGACGAACACCGAGGCTTCGGGAGTGGCGAGATGGACGCGCGCTTCGGCGATCGCGTCAATTTCCTGGATCGAGCGGGCGAGTTCGGTTTCGCGTGCCTGGCGCAGGCGCTCGCCCTCGACCGCGCGCGAGACGCCCATCGGGAGATTGTCGAGGATCTGGTAGCCGCCGGGCGCTGCCTTGGGCAGGCCCTGACCCGCCAGCAGGATGCGGGCGCGCGAGAAGTCTTCCTCGTTGACGGTCACCGCGCCGGTCGAATCATCGATGTGCGACTTGATGTTGGCGGTGGTCAGCGCGGTGGTGACCGAGCCCTTGTCGGCATCGGACAGCCCGGAGAACAGCGTCTTCTGCGTCGGGGTCGCGAGCATCATCCACGCGGCAGCCGCGGTGGCGAGCAGACCGACGAGCAGGACCATCGGCAAGCTGCGGCGGACCGCAGGCTGCGCGAGCAGGCCCTGCATCTGCGCGAGCGGATTGGCGAACCGCTCTGGCACGAGCGACGCGACGCTGGCGGGCAGCTGCGGCTGGGGCGAGGGGGTGAGGGCGTTGCTCATGTCAGACCGGCATGCTCATGATGTCCTTGTAGGCGGACAGTAATTTGTTGCGGACTTGCAGCGTCGCCTCGAACCCGACCGACGCCTGCTGGCGAGCGAGCATCACCTTGGCGATGTCGACCGTTTCGCCGCGCTCGTAGCTTTCGCTGAGCTTGGCGGCCTGCGACTGGCCCTGGTTGACGTTCTCGAGCGCGGTTTGCATCGACTGGGCGAAGCTGGCGGGCTTCGTGTCGGCGACCGGGGTTGCCGCAGGCGTCGCGCTGGCGCGCGCGAGGGCCTGGTTGCGTTCGAGAATCTGCGCGCGGAGCGCCATGACGCGGTCGATCCCGCCCGCGCCGCCGATGCCACCCACGCCGCTCATGCCGACACCGCGGTGCGGTCATGCGCGCGGATGATGTCGTCGCCTTGTTCGCGCGCCTTGGCCAATCGGTAGCGCAAGGTGCGCTCCGAAATGCCGAGCCGCTTGGCGGTCTCGATCCGGCTGCCGTTGCACGCGGCGAGGGTTTCACGGATCGCCTGGAATTCGTGCATCTGGACGATGTTGCCGAGCGTCGCGGGGGCCTGCACTTCGTTGACCGCGATCGTCGTGCGCGCGCTGGGGCGGTCGAACACGATATGCTCGGGCAGGATCGTGTCGCCGCCGGCGAACAGCAGCGCGCGCTGGAGCACGTTCTCGAGCTCGCGGACGTTGCCGGGCCAGTCGTGCTGCGACAGCAGGTCGATCGCTTCGGCGCACGGCCAGGGAATCATCGTGCGGTTACCCGCGTGCCGCAGGATCAGCGTCGCGACGAGCGCGGGGATGTCCTGCACACGGTCGGCGAGCGGCTTGGTCGTCAGCGGGAAGACCGACAGGCGGTAATAGAGATCGGCGCGGAACCGGCCCGCGGCGACTTCGTCCTGCAAGTCACGGTTGGCGCTGGCGATGATGCGGACGTCGATCGGCTGCGGCGTGGTCGCGCCGATCGGGACGATCTCGCGCTCCTGCAACGCGCGGAGCAGCTTCGACTGGAGCAGCAGCGGCATCTCGGCGATTTCGTCGAGCAGCAGCGTGCCGCCGTCGGCCGCGCGGAAGAAGCCTTCGCCGCCCGACGACGCGCCGGTGAAGGAGCCCTTCTGGTGGCCGAACAGCAATGCCTCGAGCATCGTCTCGGGGAGGGCGGCGCAGTTGATCGCGATGAAGGGCTTGGCGGCGCGGTTGGATTTCAGGTGGATCGAGCGCGCGAGGACTTCCTTGCCGGTGCCGGTCGGGCCGTTGATCAACACCGTGATGTCGGCGGTCGCGACGCGCTCGGCGAGCGTGTGGAGCGCGAGGCTTTCTGGATCGGCGGCGGTCGGCATGTCCGAATCGGCGAGCAATGCGCGGACGAAGCCTGCGCCGACCGCGGCGTCGGTTTCGTCATAGGAGACATAGGCCGGGCTGCCGTCGCGCGACGGCATGATCACGCGGCCTTCGTGGCCGAGGATGACGGTGCGCGCCGACACCGGCGGGGTCTCGCCCGCGGCGATGAGGTAGAACTCGCCGGGTGTGCGCTTGCCGTCTTCATACGAACCGATCGTGAAGCCCTGCGCACGCAGGCACGACACGAGTGCATAATGCTGCCGAAGAATCGCGGCGGATGGAACGATGGATCGCATGGAGCCCCCTCTGGTTGATTCGGGGAATGCGGTGTCGCTAGTAAATTCGGCGTTAAACCGGTCGCCAAACCGGCAATTATTTTCCGCTTTGCCGCCCGATGTTTGGCGGCACCGACACAAATGCGAAAAAGAGTCGGGAGGCGCTTAAAGCCCGCCGGAAACGGTCGTTACCATGCTTGGCGGCTCGGCTCTCCGATAGGGGGCGGCGGGATTGCCGGACCCATTTGGAGACCTTCAATGACCGTTATCGGAACCAACGTCGCCGCGCTCAAGTCGGGCAACGCATCGAACGCAGCCAACAGCGCGCTGCAGACCAGCATCGAGCGTCTGTCGACCGGCAAGCGCATCAACTCGGCGAAGGACGATGCCGCCGGTCTCGCGATCTCGACTTCGTTCACGTCGCAGATCAAGGGTCAGAATCAGGCGATCCGCAACGCCAATGACGGTATCGCCCTTGCACAGACCGCCGATGGTGCTCTTGGTGAAGCGACCAACATTCTGCAGCGCATTCGCGAACTGGCCGTCCAGTCGGCATCAGGGACGTACAGTGGTGATGGGACTGCGGCCAACGGTGGTGACCGCGCCAACCTTCAGACCGAAGTTACGCAGCTTCAAGCGCAGTTGAAGGACATCATCGGCAACTCCACCTTTAATGGCGTAAAGCTTTTTGGGTCCTCTGATCAAACTGTGGCCATCCAAACGGGATCTAAGGCGACCGACAAAGTAACGCTTTCGATTTCGGCGTTGAACCTCGACGCGGTCGCTGGCGCTCAAGATACGCGTACTGCTGGCGCTGATACTATCCCTGGAAACACGGACGACGTTATCACCCCCGGTGCCGCAGCAACCGTGAAGGTTGACACCGCGCTTAGCGCGACGAATGCCCTGGATGCGGTTGATGCTGCTCTCAAGGCGGTCAACACGACGCGTGCATCGCTCGGTGCCGGTCAGAGCCGGCTTAACTCGGTCGTCAACACGCTGACCTCGAGCGTCGCCAACCTGACCGACGCGCGCAGCCGCATCGAAGACGTCGACTTCTCGACCGAGACGACCAACCTCGCCAAGTCGCAGATCCTCAGCCAGGCGTCGACCGCGATGCTCGCGCAGGCGAACCAGTCGCAGCAGGGCGTGCTGAAGCTCCTCGGCTAAACCGACCGGTCCCGTCGCCCGTCCCCCTATCCTGGGTGGCGGGGCCGACCGGGCCATCCCCCGCCTTTCCTTTATTGGGCAGCACCGCGCGGGGGGCGGTCTCAGATTACCCCGGTGGTCGTGCGCGACCGCCGGGGTTTTTTGCGTGGGGGGAATCCCAAGCTCCGCGGACCTCTAGGTTAGCGCTTCTCAAGGATAGCGCTTCTCAAGATTAGCGCTTCCCCGGCGAAGGCCGGGGCCCAGTTGCGGAACAGAAGATTGCTGGCGACTGCGCGCCGTTACCTTGGCCTTCGCTCCTGGGCCCCGGCCTTCGCCGGGGAAGCGCAGTAGAGAGAGACGTGCGGCGCACTGACACCGCGCGGATCAGCTCGGACGCTTGATCTCGAACAGGCTCGGCCAGTTCTTGCCCGTCACGTACAGCCGGTGCGCGACGCGATCGTAGGCGATCCCGTTGGGGACCGAATCACGATCCGCCAGCGCGACCTTGGCGATCAGCGGGGATACGTCGATCACCCCGACGACGCGTCCGTTCGCGGGGTCGATCCGCGCGATGTACGGCGTCATCCAGATATTGGCGTAGATCTGCCCCTCGACATATTCGAGTTCGTTGAGCTGCTCGACCGGGCGGCCGTTGGCAGTGACGGTCAGGCGGCGCACGACCTTCTGCGTCGTCGGATCGAGGAAGCGCAGCACTGGCGTTCCGTCCGACAGGATGATGTTGCGCCCGTCGTCGGTCATCGCCCAGCCTTCGCCGGTGTAGGTGAACTTGCCGGTCTGCTTGAGGCCGGGGAGGCTCCATTTGAACCCCTGGCCGCCGTGCCAGGTCACGCTGAGCAACTGGTTGCGCCACGCGACGATCCCCTCGCCGAACAGTTGCGGCGGAAGTTTGACGCTGGTGAGCACGCGTCCGGTCTTGAGATCGACGCGACGGATGTCGGACTGCCCCTCGCGGCCCGTGCTTTCGTAGAGCGTGCCGCGGTCGATCAGCAGTCCTTCGGTGAAGGCGCGCGGATCGTGCGGGTAGGTCGCGACGATCTCCGCCTGGGCGACGGGCAGGCGCGCGGGTTGCGCGGGCGCGGGGACGGCTTGCCACGACCAGGCGGCGGCGAGGAACAGGGAGGCTATCATAAGGGACGAACCAATCGGACGGCGGTTGCGATCCACGGCGGATCGGTGACGATTTGCTGGCGGCTGCCGGAGCCGAGCGGTAGCAGATGCAGCCGGGTGCCGTCGCGGTCGATCAGTCGCCCGAACGCGAACCGCCCGGCCGGACGTGGCACGAGCACGTCGCGGTTGAGCGCGCGCGCGAAATGATCGGGCGACAGGCGTTCGCACCAGATCTCGTCGCCCGCACGGTAATCGCCGATGCTCGCCACGACGCTGACCGCGATATGGTCGGGGGTCGCGACGGGGGGCGCGATCGTCGCGGACCGGCGCGGGGCATAGGCACCATCGGGGTCGAGTAACGCGGCGACGGGAATGTTGGGCTGGTCGGGCAGGCGTACCAGATCGGCAGCGCGCACCCCGAGCGCATCGGCGATGCGGTTGAGCCAGCCAACCGATACCGTGCGCGTCCCCGTTTCGAGCCGCCCGATCGTCTGCGCGGTGGTTGGCGGGACGCATGCGCGCGCGACGTCGTCCAATGTCATGCCCTTGGCGCGGCGAACTTCGCGGATGGCGGTGATCATGCGCGTTCCCTGTCAGCTCGATAAACCAGATGGGTTTGTCACTGTCCTACAAACGCGCCTTCGTGGCAATCCCGCGACGACTCGGACGGGAGGTGCACAATGCGGGAATTGGTGGCGCGTGGGTTCGATGCGCGCGGGATCGTGGCGAGCGGGCAAGAGCGTGGGAGGGGGCGTGGACGGACCGTGACGGTCAACCTTGCCGAATCCCCGCTCGGCTGGTTGCGGTCGCGCGGGTTGGTCGATGCGCGGCAGTTCGAGGCGGGAGAAAGACTGCGCGCGGATTACGAGCGTGCCGCGCTCTCGCCGTCGGTGACGATGCGCTGGGAGGCGCGGGTCGACGGCGGCGGCGGCGATGCGCTCGACCCGGCGACCGCGCAGATCGCGGCGAAACGTCGGTTCGACGCGGCGCTCGACGGGGCGGGGCGGGGGCTGAGCGACGTGCTGTGGCGGGTGATCTGTGCGGGGGAAGGGTTGCCGGATGCCGAACGCGGCCTCGGTTGGCCGCAGCGCAGCGGGCGGGTGGTGCTGACGATCGCGCTCGATCGGCTGGCGGACCATTATGGGCTGGGGTGACGTGCACAGCGGAAACGACTATGGCGCGGCCATGCAGTTCGACATTCTCAAATGCCACGGTTCGGGCAATGATTTCCCGCTGATCGACGCGCGCGCGATCGCACTGGACGACGCCGACTGGGCACAGGTCGCCATCGCATTGGCAGACCGCGCGGGGACGGTCGGCGGCGACGGAATTCTGCTGCTGGCGAACCGGCGGGATGGCTATCCTTTTGAAATGCGGATGTTTAATTCGGATGGTAGCGAGTCAGAAACCTGTCTGAACGGGTTGCGCTGTGTCGCCCGGGCCGGGTTCGAGGCGCTTGGGATCGACGCGGCGCGGGTTGGGCTCAAGCAATCGGCGGCGGAGGTGTCGCGCGATCCGGCGCTGGCCCCGGGGGTGCAGACCGTGCGCGAAGTCGCGGGGCCGGCGGAGCTCGACGTGACGCGCTGGCCGCTGCAGGCCGGAACCGACCGGATCGTCGATGCGCAGGTCCCCCTGCTCGGCAGCGAACGGCGCTTTACCGCGGTGGCGATGCCCAACCCGCATCTGGTGACGTTCGTCGGCACGATCGACGAGGCCGAACTCGTTGCTTTGGGGACGCTTTGTGAAGCCGCGCCCGACTGGCTGCCCAACCGCGCCAACGTCTCGTTCGT
The DNA here is from genome assembly GCA_030433805.1 of Sphingomonas sp. PsM26. Lineage (GTDB taxonomy): Bacteria > Pseudomonadota > Alphaproteobacteria > Sphingomonadales > Sphingomonadaceae > Sphingomonas. The sequence continues at coordinate 362,830 of JARUXA010000001.1, forward strand.
CGAGGTGCGCGACACGACGACGCTGTTCGTTCGCACGTTCGAGCGCGGGATCGGGCTGACCGACAGTTGCGGGAGCGCGATGGCGGCATCGACCTTCGCCGCCTGCCTGACCGCACGGTGCAGCTATGATACGGAAATCACGGTGCTTAATCGCGGCGGAATGGTGCGCGCGGAAGCGAGCGCGGCGGGGATGGTGCGGCTGTCGGGCAATGCGACGTTCGAGTGGCGCGGGACGGTCGACGTCGACCTGGCCAGCGCGACCGCCGGCCCCGTCACGGTAACGCACCGGCATGACGACGAAATCGCGGCGTGGGAGGCCTTGCGCGCAAGCCTGCGCTGAGCGGTCCCCTTCGGAAATGTCCGGTTCATCGATCCGCGCGCCTAATGCGGGTTCCCCTGGTGGAATGGAGAAGACCCCGATGAATCCTTTCGTTCGTGTCGCGATGCTGCTGGCCGGCTCGAGCCTTGCCGTTGCGGCGCCCGCAATGGCGCAAAGCCAGGCGGACGAAGCGCGTTTCCAGCAGGCGCAACAGCGTTTCGACACCGAATGGCGCAACTTTCGCGCCGAATATGACCGGTATCAGCAAGCGCGCACACGCGGCGTCCGCGGGCAGCGCCCGGGCGACTATGACGACCAGCGGTATGCCGACCCCGAGTATGACCAGCGCGACGAGGGCAATTACGACCCGGCGCGATACTATCGCAACGACTCGCGCTATCAGGAGCGCGTGCTCGCGCCGGACGACCGGGTCTATGCGGGGAATGACGGGCGCTATTATTGCAAGCGCAACGACGGGACGACCGGGCTGATCGCGGGCGCGGTCGGCGGGGGCGTGCTCGGCAATGTGATCGACGGCGGGCATTCGCGCGGCGTCGGCACGATCCTCGGCGCGATCGCGGGCGGCGTCGTCGGCAAGTCGGTCGACCAGAACAATGCGCAGGTGCGCTGCCGCTGAGCGGTGGTGGTGGAGGATGGGAGGCCGCGCGGGGGGACTTGCGCGGCCTTTTGCTTGTCTGCGGGGGCGGGGTTTTCGTCTTTAGGGCTGTAGCCTTGGCGTGGCTCAGGGAGAGGGTGAGACTGCGGTAAGGGACAATATTGGGGTGGATGGCGGCCTGTCCGCGTTCGGGCGACTACGCCGGCTTACTGCCCGTTTGTTCACCATGCGACGTTTGGCAGCTCCGCGCCCCTGACAGTCCTAGAATGCCGCCACCGACGTTCCTCGATAGCCGACTGTCCGCTTCTTAACGACGAACGACAAGCGTTTGGATGAAGATGACTCAGGCTGTGACTTTCTTGCCGTTCCGACGTGCAGTGTCGAACGGCAGGTCTTGCCAATAAATGACGTCCGGTGCATTCTTCGCAAACTACTACGAAACTTCTTGGAATTGACAGGAGATGCTGTTCAGCTCCTAACCTAGAATAAGGACGGGGCATTGCTTGAGCGCTTCCAATTGCTTGCTAATATTGGCCAGTTTGACAGCGTTGCGGCGGCGGCGCAGCTGCCGTCACTGACAAAACTGAGCCTGATCTACGGCGAAAATGGTCGGGGCAAGACAACGCTCGCAGCGCTTCTCAAATCCGCGAGCAGCGGCGATCCTGCTGGTGTGCTCGAGCGCAAGCGCTTGGGTGCTGCCGATCCGCCGCATATCGTTATTTCGGTAGCGGGCACCAACCGCGTCTTTCAAAACGGTGGCTGGGATGTCGGGTCGCCCGAATTCGTCGTGTTCGACGATGCCTTTGTCGCGGCGAATGTCTGTTCGGGGATGGAGGTCGAGGCGGGGCACCGCCAGAACCTCCACGAGTTGATCCTTGGTGCTCAGGGCGTCACGCTCAATACCACGCTGGTCGGCCATGTCCGCCAGATCGAGGAACACAGCAAGACAATCCGGCAACGCGAGGCAGCAGTGCCAGCCAACGTACGTGGGACGCTGAACGTTGATCAGTTCTGCGCGTTACCAGATGAGGCCGATATAGAAGCAAAGACTGAACAATCAGAGCGGGCGCTTGCCGCAGCACGCAATGCGCAAGCAATTCAGGCGCGTGGCACCTTCATCGCGCCGGTTCTTCCGGCGATCGATGTGGAGGCGATCAACGCCGTCCTTAGTCGCAATATAGACGATGTCGACGCCGATGCCATCGCCCGCGTACGTGCGCACCTCGCGAAGCTCGGCAAGGAAGGTGAGGAATGGGTCGCCAAGGGCGTGACTTTGATCCCGGCCGCGAGTGCTCCGGCTCAAGGCGAGGTCTGTCCGTTTTGTGAGCGAGATCTAACGGGATCACCACTGTTTGCGCATTACCGCGCTTACTTCAGCGAGTCCTATGAGACGCTGAAAGGCGCAATCACCGATGCGGGCAAAACGTTTGCTGATGCGCATAACGGGGACTTACGCGCGGCTTTCGAGCGAGCGGTGCGTGAGGCGGGAGAAAACCGTACTTTCTGGGCCGCCTATATAGAGATGCCGGTGCTCTCGCTCGACACCGCAGCTATATTGCGCGCTTGGAACGCGGCGTATACGCCGGTGCTTAAGGCGTTGCGCGCCAAATACAGTGCGCCGTTAGAAGCAATCCAGTTGGACGAGGAGACGCTGGCGGCGATCGATACTTTTGACCAGGCACGCCAGTTCGTCTTTGACGTGATTGAACCGCTGCTCGCAAGGAATGCCGACATCGCGCTGGTGAAAGAGCAAGCGGCTGGTGCCAATGTCGCGACGGCTGAAGCCGATCTTAGCCGCCTAAAGACGATCAAGGCCCGCCATAGCGATCCGATGGCCGCAGTGTGCCAAGCGGTGATCAACGCCAAGACGGACAAGACCGCGACCGAGGCATTGCGCGATGCCGCGCGGATCGACCTCGACAGTTATCGTCAGAACGTGTTTCCAGCCTACCAGCAAGCGATCAACGACTATCTCCAGCGATTTGGTGCCGGTTACCGGATCGACGCTGTCAACTCTGTCAACACTCTCGGTGGATCGTCCTGCACCTACAGTGTCATCATTAATCAGGTCGCTGTACCTGTGACCGCGACTGACGGTGCAGCGTTTCGCAACACGTTGAGCGCGGGCGATCGCAATACCCTTGCGCTTGCCTTCTTCTTTGCCTCGCTCGAGCAGAACGCCCAACTCGCCAACGCGGTCGTCGTGATCGACGATCCCATGACCAGCCTTGATGAGCATCGCTCGGTTGCGACGGTGCAGCAGATCCGGCTGCTGCTGGGGCGGGTCCGGCAGGTGATCGTCCTGTCGCACTTCAAACCGTATCTTTGCGAGGTTTGGAAAGGCGCTAACGTTAATGAGAGGAGCGCCTTTCTGGTTCGGCGCGACGGGCAAGGATCGTCAATCGTCGAATGGGACGTGCGCGAAGATTGCATTACTGAGCACGATAAGAACCATGCGCTGGTCGCTGACTTTGTACGCACTGGTGATCCCCAACGAGAACGCCAAGCTGCAACCGCCCTTCGTCCCATGCTCGAGGCATTCCTGCGGGTCGCCTATCCGGAAGACTTTCCGCCAAGTACACTAATTGGCCCCTTCCTCAATCGCTGCCAACAGCGTCTCGGTCAGGTGAACCAGCTACTCGATCCGGCTGGCATCAACGAACTCCGGGGTCTGAAGGACTATGGCAACAATTTTCACCACGACGCTAATCCGGCTTGGCAAACGCAGGCGATCAACAGTCAGGAGCTGACTGGTTTCTGCCGGCGGGTTTTGCAGTTCATCCGGAAATAGGCCCGGGATCTGCCATTAACACGACATCATCTTCCCAACATGCGCCGCACCGAAGTGAACGAACGGCCAAGGTTGGGAGACGGCGAACTTTTCTTGCGCCTCTGCAACTGGGTCAATGCGGCGGCGGAGTGGAGTGCGGTCAGCTACGCAATTATGATCGCCTCCACCGTCGAGCATCAGATCGCTATTGGCCGGATAGGGAATGGCCGCCTGAACAGTCTGGGATCTAGAGTCCGATTTTGAAGATTCGTCAGGTGCGATGACGTCCGCTTGTCGAGACTCGAGGGGTCAACGACCAGTTTCGACGCGGCGTCCCCAAAGCTTAGCCAAACCCCTCACCCACAAAAAACGCCGCGCGACAAGGTCGCGCGGCGTTCGTTCAGCGTTCCGTCCAACCCGGACGGCCATCCAGACTCAGTCCTTGTCTTCGACGTCCCCGTCGACCGCGAGCGCGTCTTCCTCGTCTGCGTCGAGCGTCTCGCCGACGGTGTCGGCGATCAGGTCGAGCTGGTCGTACGTCGCGCTATACTCCTGCGTCTCGCCGCCCTCTTCCTCGATCGTGATCACATAGTCTTCGCCGGAACGGCTGACCGTGAACCCTGCCAATGTCTTCGCCATCGTCGCTCTCCTGTAGATACCAGCCGCCGAACGCCCGGAGCGTCGGAACGCTCCGCCGACCTTGCGCTGAATCAATCGCATTCCCGCAGCAGTAATTGACTCATCACCTATCTGGTACAAACAGCTTGACATCGCAACGCTGCTTTGGTACATAACAGGAACGATGAAGAATTGCGCACTGCCGCCGCGGGTCAAACCGGGGGTGGCGGAAACGGGCCGGGGCGGAGACGCTTTCCGGCCCGTTTGCGTGGGCGCGAACCGGGAGGAGAGGGTGATGGGGCTTCGACCAAGAAATGCAGCCGCGACGGCGACGCTGACGGCGACTCGCCCGACCGCTTTCACGGGCCGCAAATGGGTCCGCTGGACTCAACGCATGAAGGCCGAGTTTCTCGATAACCTGGCGGGCAGCTGCAACGTCAAGGCATCGGCCGAGGCGATCGGGGTCAATGTGATTTCGGTCTATGCGTTGCGCCGACGCGACGCCGAATTCGCGCTCAACTGGCAGATCGCGCTCGCCAGCGGCTATCAGTTGCTCGAGACGCTGGTGCTCGGGCATGTCCTGTCCGGGGCGTCGCGCGACGCCGGGATCGAGACGCCGCACAATGCCGGGACGCTCGACATGGATACGGCGCTGCGCCTGCTGAGCGCGCATCGCAACGCCGCGGGGAAACCTTCCGACACGGCAGGTCCGCCGCGCCGTCGCTCGGACATGGCCGAGACCGATGCGGCGATCCTCAAGAAGCTCAGCGCGATCGAGAAGCGCCGGGGTGCGGCATGAGCGGCGCTCCTCCCCGCCGGGCAAAACGCCCGGCGAAACGCCCGGCGGGGGGCACCGCGGAAGCCTCGACCGCCGCTTATGTCGAACGGATCCTTGCCTTGTCGGCGGAGGAGCGCGCGGAACTGTTGCGCGGGCTGAGCGCGCCGCAGCGCCGGACGCTCAACGACGCGTGGTTCCTCTGGGCGCATCCGGGGCAACTCGCCCCGCCCGGTGACTGGCGCGTGTGGCTGATCCGGGCGGGGCGCGGGTTCGGCAAGACGCGTGCGGGCGCGGAATGGGTGAGCGAGATCGCGCGGTCGATGCCCGGCGCGCGGATCGCTCTGGTCGGCGCGACGATCGACGACGTGCGGCGCGTGATGGTCGAGGGGGAAAGCGGGCTGGTCTCGGTCGCGCGGGTCGACGAGCCGGTCGATTATCGCCGTGCGGCGGGCGAGATCGTCTTCGCGTCGGGCGCGCGCGCGGCGATCTTCTCGGCGGCGAACCCCGAGACGTTGCGCGGGCCGGAACATCATGCGGCGTGGTGCGACGAGCTGGCGAAGTGGCGCTACGGGGACGCGGCGTGGGACAATCTGATGTTGGGGATGCGGCTGGGGGACACTCCGCGCGTGCTGGTGACGACGACGCCCAGGCCGATCGCGCTGATGCGGCGGGTGATGGCGCTGGGCGGGCTGGTCCAGACGGTCGGGCGGACGCAGGACAATCCGCATTTGCCCGACACGTTCCTCGCGGCGCTGGAGGAAGCCTATGGCGGCACGCGGCTCGCGCGGCAGGAGATTGCGGGCGAGCTGATCGAGGAAGCGGAAGGGGCGTTGTGGCGGCGCGCGCAATTCGATGCGTGCCGGGTAGCGGCGGCGCCTGCGCTTACGCGGACGATCGTCGCGGTCGATCCGCCCGCGGGGACCGATTCGGGGCGGGGGGATGCGTGCGGAATCGTCGCGGTTGGGCTGGGGCGCGACGGGCGCGGCTATGTGCTGGAGGATGCGAGCGTTTCGGGCTTGTCGCCGGAAGGCTGGGCGCAGGCGGTCGCGGCGTGCGCGGCGCGGCACGGTGCCGACCGCGTGATCGCGGAGAAGAACCAGGGCGGCAAGATGGTCGAGAGTGTGTTGCTCGCGGCGGATGCGGGGCTGCCGTTGCGGCTGGCCCATGCCGGCACGGGCAAGGTCGCGCGCGCCGAGCCGGTGTCGATCCTGTACGAGCGCGGCCGGGTCTCGCATGTCGGGGCGTTTCCCGAACTCGAGACCGAGCTGTGCGGGCTGGTCGTCGGCGGCGGGTATCAGGGGCCGGGGCGGTCGCCCGACCGGGCGGATGCTCTGGTGTGGGCGCTGGGCGAGCTGATGATCGCGAAGCGCCGTACCGCCCGCGTCCGGCCGACCTGAGGTCTGGGGTCAGTTCGCGACGCCGGTTCGCCCGGTGTTGGGCGGAAAGACGACCTTCGGGCGGGTATAGGCGGTGTACATCGCGCGGCCCCAGCCATCGACCGAGAAGATATCCGCACGACGGCGCATCTCGGCGAAGCGCAGCTGGATCCGATCGAGCTTCTGCTGCAGCTGCGCCTTGTGGTCGGGGGTCAGCGTGCCACCGTCGCGCGCCTGCTGGTCGAGCGCTTCGGTGCGCAGCGCGATCAGGCGATTGCGATGCGTGATGTCCGCCGAGACGCTGGTCGGAGTCGGGATGTAGAGGATGCCCTGGGCGACATTGGGGTAGGGCGCGTCGATTCCGCGGCTCGGGACGACGGTTGGCGTGGTCGCGGCGGCAGCAGCGGCAAGCAGGATCGGGAGCATGATTTTCTCCTTTGTCGTCCGAGTCTTGATCTCGACTGGACCGATACTGCCACATCGTGTGGTTTCGTCAAATCATCCATCGTTTCGAGCACGTTCGTTTGTGGAGCGTTTGGATGTAAAAACCGTTTCACAAAAGTGACGTATATGTGTCATCAAACTGCAACAGACCGAAAACGGGAGACGGAGCGATGATCAGGACCTTGGCGATGGGTTTGGTTGCGGTGGCGGGTTTCTCGAGCCTTGCGGTCGCGGCACCCCGACCGACCGACGCGGTGCGTTCGGTCGAGGCGAGCGCGCAGGTCGACCCGCGCGATGGCGGCGCGCAAATCGAACTGGCCAACGCCTATGTCCGCGCCGGGCGCAGCGGGGATGCGGCGGCGGTCTATCGCCGCGCGCTGACGCTCGACAATGTGATGCTCGAGACGCGGACCGGGGATGCGATCTGGTCGCATCAGGTCGCGCGGCACATGCTGGCGCGCGCACCGGTGCTCGCTTCGCGCTGATTGCGGCTGCCAAGCGGCGTGGCTTTTCGCTGCGCCGCTCGGTAGGGACGCAGGCCTCGCGCAGCCGTCCCGGTGTGCGGATGACGGCAGGATAGGGCGTCCCCATGGTACCGCGCGAATTGATCGACACGGCGCAGATCCCCGGCGGGGACGAAATGACGCTGTACCGGCGCGGGGCCGACTTCATGATCGTGGTCGATCGCAACGAACTGATGAGCACGCGGATGAACGGCTCCGAGGAGGCGCTGGGCACGATGGCGTGTGCACGGGTTGCGAAGGTTGCTGCGCCGCGGGTGCTGATCGGCGGGTACGGGATGGGGTTTACCTTGCGCGCGGTGCTCGGCGTGGTTGGCGCGCGCGCGGAAGTGGTGGTGGCGGAGCTGGTGCCGCAGATCCTGGCGTGGGCGCGTGGGCCGATGGCGGCGGTGGCGGACGGCTGCCTCGACGATCCTCGGGTACGGGTGTTCGAGGGCGATGTCGCGGAGGCGATTCTGGCCCCCGAGGGTGGCTATGATGCGATCCTGCTCGACGTCGACAATGGGCCGGACGGGCTGGTCCGCGCGGAAAACAACCGGCTGTATGCGCCGCGCGGGCTGTCGGCGGCGCGGATGGCGTTGCGGCCGGGGGGTGTGCTGGCGATCTGGTCGGCGGCGCCCGATGCGCGCTTCGTCACGCGGTTGAAGGCGGCGGGGTTCCTGGTCGACGAGGTCGCGGTCAAGGCGCGGCAGAACGGCAAGGGGCCGCGGCACGTGATCTGGTTCGCGACGCGGGGGTGAGGGGGCGGGATTGCGCCCGCGTCACCTGAGGTCGCAATTCATCCTCCGTTCGCCCTGAGCGTAGTCGAAGGGCTAGCGCTGCGCGTGAGGCTTCGACTTCGCTCAGCCCGAACGGATGGGGGATGCCCCCGCGCCGGCTGCGTTCGCAATTCATCCTCCGTTCGCCCTGAGCGCAGTCGAAGGGCTAGCGCTGTGCGTAGGGCTTCGACTTCGCTCAGCCCGAACGGGTGGGGGATGCCCCCGCGCCGGCTGCGTTCGCATTTCATCCTCCGTTCGCCCTGAGCGTAGTCGAAGGGCTAGCGCTGCGCGTGGGGCTTCGACTTCGCTCAGCCCGAACGGGTGGGGGATGTGAAGACTGGTCCCGCCAGGGCGCGTACCGGATGACGGATTGAACAGGCATCGGCGGCGTTAAATACCGCGCGCCAATCATGGCGTGCGGCGTCAACGCCCGCCTCCTCACAGGAGAACATCATGAAATGGTTCGGCTGGAAGGCAGCCGGGCGCGAGGAATCGCGTCCGGCGCTCGGGGGTGTGCGATCGCGGTTCGCGAGCGGTTTCGCAGGGACCGCACCGCTGTCCTATGACGCGCAGGTGCGGTCGCTGTATCTCGGCAACGCGATCGCGCAGCGGGCGGTGCGGCTGATCGCGGACGGGATCGGGGATGCACCGCTGCTGGGGCCGCCCGAGATCGTTGCGCTCGTTCAGGCGCGCTCGGGCGGGCAGGCGTTGTGCGCGAGCGTCGCGGCGCAGTTGCTGCTCCACGGCAACGCCTATGTGCAATTGCTGACCGATGCGCGCGGCGACGTGGCCGAGCTGTTCGCTTTGCGGCCCGAGCGGGTGACGGTCGAGCCCGATGCGGCGGGGTGGCCGGTGGCGTATCGCTATGGTGTTGGCGAGCGGACTGTGCGGCTGGTGGCGGAAGACCCCGGCGGGCGGCCGCAGGTGGTGCATATCAAGACGTTCCATCCGCTTGATGACCATTATGGCCTCGGGAGCCTCGCCTCGGCGGCAGGCGCGATGGCGCTGCACAATGCGGCGTCGGCGTGGAACACCGCGTTGCTCGATAATGCCGCGCGGCCGTCGGGCGCGCTGGTGTACGATCCGGGTGACGGGTCGAGCCTGTCGCGCGAGCAGTTTGAGCGGTTGCGCGCCGAGATGGACGCAGGCTTTGCCGGCGCGCGCAATGCGGGGCGGCCGATGCTGCTCGAGGGCGGGCTCAAGTGGCAGCCGCTCAGTTTGAGCCCTGCCGACATGGATTTCGCGGCAATGAAGGCGACCGCGGCGCGCGAGATCGCGACCGCCTTCGGCGTGCCGCCGATGCTGCTCGGGCTGCCGGGCGACGCGACCTACGCCAATTACCGCGAGGCGAACCGTGCCTTGTGGCGGCTCGCGATCCTGCCGCTGGCGGGGTCGATCCTGACGGCCTTGGCGCAGGCGCTTTCCGGGTGGTTCGAGGGGGCGGCGCTGTCGGTCGATCTCGACCGGATCACCGCGCTGGCGGAGGATCGCGAGCGGCTGTGGGCGCAGGTCGGCGCGGCGGACTTCCTGAGTGCGGAGGAAAAACGTGCGATGCTCGGCATCGCGTCGGTTGGTGTGGGAGATGCGTAATGAGTGGTGCATTGCTGGCGCAATTGATCGCGCAAGGATCGAGCGAGGGCGCGGACCTGACGACGCTGCGCGCGATCGCGGAGGAAGCGGGCGAAGTCGCGGCGACGCGGGCTTTAGCGCGGCTGGGGCTGGACGATGGCGCGGCGCCCAAGGACATGGCGGAACTGCGCGAATTGCTGGGCGCCTGGCGCGACGCGAAGAAGCGCGTGTGGAAGGCGGCACTCGGGTGGGTCGTGCGGATCGCGGGCGCGCTGCTGCTGACCGGGATCGCGGTGAAGACGGGGTTCTGGGACTGGGTCAAATGAGCCTGCGCTTTGCGGGCTATGCCGCGGTGTTCGACCGGGTCGATCGGGGCGGCGACGTGATCCGGGCGGGGGCGTTCGATGTTTCCGCACCCGTGCCGTTGTTGTTCCATCACCGGGGGGCGCCGGTCGGGGTGGTCGAGCGGGTCGAGCCCGATGCGCGCGGGTTGCGCGTGATCGGGCGGATCGACGATCCGGCGCTGGCCGGGATGGTGCGCGGCGGGGGCGTTTCGGGCTTGTCGATCGGGTATCGGGTGCGGGCTGGCGTTCGTACGGGGGGCGCGGTGCGGGAATTGACTGCGCTCGACCTGGTCGAGGTGAGTTTGGTGGCGCAGCCGATGCAGCCGCTCGCGCGGGTGCACGCGATCGAGGGCTGAGGTTTCACCAGCCTGCCGTCACCCCTGGCCCCAAAGGCTGCCGTCATGCTGAACTTGTTTCAGCATCCACCGTGCAACAGGCACAGTCCGGACTCGCCGAGGGCTGGATCCTGAAACAAGTTCAGGATGACGGACGGTTTTGGAGAACTCTCGCGAAGGCGAGGGGCCCGGAAGCGCGAGAACTGCAAGCTGCCGTCATGCTGAACTCGTTTCAGCATCCACCGGGCGACAAGGACGGTCCGGACTCGCTGAGGGCTGGATCCTGAAACGAGTTCAGGATGACGGCCTGTTTTGCAGACCTCTCTCGAAGGCGGGCGGCCGGGAGTCGCACACGCCATCAGTCGTTATGGCGCTTGGCTCTGGGTTCCTGCCTTCGCAGGAACACGGGAATTTTCCGAAAATCACAGGTTTCTTTGCCCGGCGGCGGTGTCGTCCGGGTGTCTTGGCGTGGGAGAATGACATGACCGATCACACGATGGATGCACTGGAAGCGAGTTTCGAGACGCAGGCTTTGGGCGGGCCGGTGATCCGGCCAATGCTGGCAGGCGGTGGCGCGGGCGGGAGTGGCGGGTTCGAGGGGTTCCTGCGCAGCGGCGCGAGCGTCGAGATGAAGGCGTTTACCGGGGTGACCGGCGACGCGGGCGGCTATGCGATCCCCCAGGAGATCGACAGCGTGATCGACGCGACGCTCAAGGCGATCTCGCCGATGCGTGCGATCTGCAACGTCGTGCGGGTCGGGAGCGCGGGCTATCGCAAGCTGGTGACGACCGGGGGCACGCCGTCGGGCTGGGCGGCGGAGACCGATGCGCGACCGGGGACCGCGACCCCGGTGTTCACCGAGATCGCACCGCCGATGGGCGAGCTTTACGCCAACCCGAGCGCGAGCCAGGCGATGCTCGACGATGCCGCGTTCGATGTCGAGGCGTGGCTTGCCAACGAGATCGCGCTCGAATTCGCCAAGGCGGAGGGGAGCGCGTTCATCACCGGGAGCGGGGTGAGCCGCCCCAAGGGGTTCCTGCAGGCGACCATCGCGGCGACCGCGGACGCGACGCGCACGTTCGGGACGCTGCAATATCTGGCTAGCGGGGCGGCGGGCGACTTTCCGACAACGCCGCAGGACCGGCTGATCGATCTCGTCCAGGCACTCCGCGCGCCGTATCGACAGGGCGCGGTGTTCCTGATGAACGCGACCACGCTCGCGCGGATCCGCAAGTTCAAGACCAGCGACGGGCAGTTCCTGTGGAGCCCGAGCCTGAGCGGCGCGACGCCGGGGACGCTGCTGGGCTATCCGGTGATCGAGAGCGAGGACATGCCCGATATCGCCGCGAACAGCCTGTCGATCGCGTTCGGCAACTTCAAGGCGGGGTATCTGATCGTGGAACGGCGCGAGACCGTGATCCTGCGCGATCCGTACACCAACAAGCCGTTCGTCAATTTCTACGCGACCAAACGGATCGGCGGGTGCGTGTCGAACAGCGAGGCGATCAAGCTGATGAAGTTCGCGGTGTCCTGAACGCCAGCAGCAGTCGGGGGCGGCGGCCGGGACGGGGTGGGAATGGATCGCGCGCCGGCCGCCGCGATTGTCTGGCGGAGGGATCTACATGATCGAGGGTAATGGACCGGGCGTGGTGACGCTCGGTACGGGGGATCGTGCGCTCGCGGTGGCGGCGGTCAAGGCGGTGATCCGCGTGGCGAGTGCGGACGAGGACGATCTGATCGCCGCGTTCGTCGAGACGGCATTGGGGCTGGCCGAACGGTTCCTCGGGCAAGTGACGATCGCGCGGACGATGCGCGAGAGCCTTGCGGTGACGGGCAGGTGGCAGCGGATCGGCGCGGCACCGGTTCGCGCGATCACGCGGGTGGAGACGGTCGCGGGGGTCGCTCTCGTGGCGACGGCCTATGCGATCGACATCGATCCGCAAGGCGAAGGCTGGGTTCGCGGGACCGACGGTGCGAGCGGCACGCACATCGTCGTGTTCGACGCCGGGATGGCGAGCGACTGGACCGGGGTGCCGGGGCCGATCCGGCAGGGGGTGGTGCTGCTCGCCGCGCATCTGTTCGACGCGCGCGAGCACGCGACCCCGCCGCCGCTCGCGGTGACCGCATTGTGGCGACCGTTCCGGCGGATCGCGTTGCTGGCGGGAGAGCATCCATGATGGACGCGCTGGAGGAGCGTGCGCGCCTGATCGGCGAGGCGGCAGCGGAGCGTGTGCGGGGGCAGGTTGCTGCCGCCTTGCGCGAAACGCTGCCCGGGGTGGCGGTCGATGTGGTCGGCGACGACGTCGTGCTGACCGGGCGGATCGCGCGCGATGACCCGCGGCTGTGCTGGATCGGGAGTCTGCTGCGATGAGCGCGGAGAACGTGCTGCAGGCGGCGGTGCTGGCGAAACTGCGCGCGGTCGCGGGGCTGAACGGCGTCTATGCCGGTCCCCCGGTGCGCGCGACGCCGCCCTTTGCCGAGCTGGGCGAGACGATCGCGGTCGACTGGGGCGCGAAGGATCGCGCGGGACGCGAGTTGCGCGTGCTGGTGACGCTGCGCGACGCGGGCGAGACGGCGGTGCGGCTGGGTGCGCTGACGGCAAGCGTCGGCGCGGCGATCGAGGCTTTGCCGCGTGACCTGACCGGCTGGCGGGTGGCGAGCGTGCTGCTCGTGCGCGGTCGGAGCTGGGCGACGAGCCCCGGCCAGTGGAGCGCGAGCGTGGATTACCGGATTCGCATGATGGAGGCTTTATGAGCGTGGAACGGGGCAGTGCCTTCTTGCTGAAGGTCGGGAATGGCGCGACGCCGGTCGTCTATCAGACGGTCGCGGGGCTGCGGACGACGCAGTTGAGCGTCAACGGCGCGATGGTCGCGGTGACAACGAAGGATTCGGGCGGGTGGCGCGACTTACTGTCGGGCGCGGGCGTGCGCAGCGTCTCCGTGTCGGCGGCGGGGGTGTTCGTCGGGTCGGCGGCGGAACTCAGGATCAAGGCGAGCGCGCTGTCGGGGGTGCTCGACGATTACCGGCTGAGCTTCGAGGGCGGGGATACGCTGACCGGCAGGTTCCTCGTCGCGCGGCTCGATTATGCCGGGGATTACAATGGCGAGCGCAGTTACACGCTGAGCCTGGAAAGTTCGGGCGTGGTGGTGGCGGCATGAGCGCCAACCCCGAGCGCGGCGAGGCGGAACTGCGCGTCGCGGGCGAGCGGCTGGTGCTGCGGCCGAGCTTTACGGCGCTGTGCGCGGCGGAGCGCGAGCTTGGGCCGTTGTTCGCTTTGGTCGAGCGCGCGGCGGCGGGGTCGCTCGCGCTGGGCGAGATGGTCGCGTTGTTCTGGCATTGCCGCGTCGATCCGCCCGAGGCGATGACGCGGGAGGCGCTGGGGGACAGCGTGGTGCGGGCGGGGTTGGCAGCGGCGACGCCGGTGCTCCGCGTGCTGCTCGGGCAGATCCTGGCGGGGCGGTGATGGAGCGGTTTGCGGACGCCAGCGTGCGGCTCGCCGGGCTGGCGGGGGCGGTGCTGGGGTGGGGGCCGGAGGTGTTCTGGCGCGCGACTCCCGCCGAACTGGGTGCGGTGGTCGCGGTGCTGACGGGCGGGGGCGATTCGGTCGCGCCCCCCGATGCCGCGACGATCGCTCGGATGCAGGAGGCTTTTCCGGATGAGTGAGCAAATCGATACGCTGCTGGTCGGCGTGCGCGCGGATACCGCAGGGTTCACGCGCGATGTCGATGCGATGCGGGCGTCGCTGGAAGGGCCGCTCGCGACGGGCGTCGACCGCGCGGCGCGGACGATCGAGGGCGCGCTGACCAAGGCGGTGCGGACGGGATCATTCGGGTTCGAGGAGCTGCGCAAGAGCGCGCTGGCGGCGCTCGACGACATCGCGTCGGCGGCGTTGCGGGGCGGGTTGAACGCGCTGTTCGGCGGAAAGACGACGGCGAGTGGTACGAGCGGGTTGGTCGGGGCGCTGACGAGCGCGCTTGGCGGTGCGCCGGGGCGTGCGACGGGCGGACCGGTCTCGCCGATGCGGCCTTATTGGGTTGGCGAAAGCGGGCCGGAACTGTTCGTGCCGACCGCGAGCGGGAGCATCGTCGCTGCCGGTGGCGGCGGCGGCGGCGCGCGCGACGTGCGGGTGTCGATCACGGTGCAGGGCGGCAGTGACGCGCCGCAGGCGCTCGCGGCGTCGAGCCGACAAGTGGCGCGGGCGGTGAAGGCGGCGTTGGGCGCGGAGTAGGGGGGTGCCGCTCCTGCCTGGGCCGCCCGGGTTGGGCAACACGCCGTAAGGGGAGAAAGCACGATGGCCTATTGGCTCGCGACCGAACGGACGGTGCAGGAGGCAGGCGTGATCTCGCGGTTCGATCCGCGGTTCTGGACGGTCGATTTCCCGCGCCCGATGATGGCGGCGGTGACGACGACTGCGCCCGATGGGCTGCGCGTCGATGCGGTTTTCCACACGCGGGGCGATCTCGCGGGGCTGATCTGGGAAGCGGAGGACACGCACGATCACCCGTTGCTGCGCTATGCGACCGCGCGCGATTTCCGGACCTGCCGGCTCGTCTTCCGGTGGCGGGCGGCGGGGGTGGTGGCGCTGGATGCGGTCAACGGCCCGGTGCTGACGATCGAGGGGCGCGACGCGGGTGGGGCGGCGCGCGCCTGGTATGTGCGGTTGTGGAATTATGCGGTGGGCACGCCCGCCGATGCGACGATCACGCTCGATTTCGGCGATCTCGAGGGCGGGTTCGTGTTGCCGGGCGAGGCGGATCCGGTGTGGGCGGGGGATGTCGACCGGATGTTCGTATCGCTGGTGCCGCCTGGCTATGGCGCGGGGTCCGCCGTACCGCTGGCGGTGCCGGTCGAGGCTTGGGTCGAACTGAGCGCGATCACCTGCGAGGGATCTGGCGCGGTGCTGGCGATGGGCGACGTGATCGTTCCCGAACACGGCCTGTCGATCGCGAGCGGCTATGACGACAGCTATCATCTGACGCCCGCGCGGTTGCTCCGCAACGCTTTGCTGCTCGGCTATCGCGGGAGCATTACGCATTATGTCGGGATGAGCCATTACATGCGGCTCGAAGCCAATTCGGGGGGCTATTACGTCAGTCTGGCGGGGGGCGTGCTCAACATAGCCGCGGCGGCGTGGCACCGGAGCTTTGCGGCGGAGGCGAAGGC
>JARUXA010000200.1 GCA_030433805.1 Sphingomonas sp. PsM26
CTTCACACTTGACGCCTTGGTTATAAAAACCTTTCTCATTTTAGCAGACAATTTAAAAGGTGGACTGGTTTAAGTCCTACAGAATTTCGAAAAAATTCTCTTTCGTAAATTTTTCTAATATTTAACAATTACCCACAAATCCGTATACTGGAAATTAGCTCTTTCTTTTAGAATAGGCATAATTCCTTTTTCTAAAAAAGATTGTAGCAATAAACAATAGAGAAAAGGAGTATGGAAAGTTCACTCTTTCTGAGCTTTCCATACTCCTTTCGTTATTTGTTGAAGTAAATCTAATAACTAACTTTTAGTAATGTAGGTTCTCGTAATTATGCTTAATGATGACAAATAACGATTTTTCCTTCAACATAAACAGTAGTTAAAAAGTTTATCATTCTATTAATGATATAAATTCTCCATATG
>JARUXA010000201.1 GCA_030433805.1 Sphingomonas sp. PsM26
TCTAGATACTAAATAAAAGATATTATCGACAAGATTCCTTCTTGCCGTCGGATTATTTAAAACCTGATGAGCAAGATCAGAACTAAATCCCTCTGAAGTTAGATTAGTAATAGTAGCTAAGGGTGTAACATGGTTCCTCCAAGTGGTTTCAATCGCCACTAAATCGTTTAAATCATTTATTATATCCCCGTTATTTCCAAAATGATATTCGAAAATGGCAATAGAAGATGAATAAGTGGCGAAATCATTAATTAAATTTCTATCTAAATCTGGACTTCGAACAGCATAATATTGCAGTGTACCTGCAACATAGTTCGATATATCAGGGATCCTAATTTTCATTCCTACCTGCAAATGGTTAGGACGTATAGAAGGATTAGCTCTCTTCAATTGTTCTAAAGATACATAAG
>JARUXA010000202.1 GCA_030433805.1 Sphingomonas sp. PsM26
GCTTAAAATTATCACAGTCGAGAAACAAAAGCGCAAAAAACTCATCGCTTTTTTGCTGCCCTTTTTCAATTACTTTGTTTAACTCTTTTAATAACATCGCCCGGTTGGGAAGACCTGTTAAACTATCGTGAGTGGCTTCAAAATGAAGTTTATTTTCTAGCGCTTTTTGTTCTGTAATATCATTATGAATCGAGACATAATAAGTAATATTTCCCTCTATATCTTTTAATGGCACAATTGTGTTCGATACCCAGTATAACTGATTATGCTTCGTCCACATTTCAAGCTCGCCTCGCTTCGTGTATACTTTTAGAAATTCGTCGCCTATATGATGGCCATATTCATCGTTAATCTGCTTAAAATTATCACAGTCGAGAAACAAAAGCGCAAAAAACTCATCGCTTTTTTG
>JARUXA010000203.1 GCA_030433805.1 Sphingomonas sp. PsM26
ATTCTAATATAGATGATGGAAATATCTAAAATACATAAGGGTTAAAAGGGAGCGGTTAAAGTGAAGCCAATCATTGTAGATGAACTAATAAAGAAGTTTTCCTTACTTGATTCAAAAAAAGAGTATGTGGAATTAGCAGTTGATTTAAACGACATTTACGAAAGCAGTAATAAACTTGATCGCTTAATTAGAGAACCTCTTCGTTCTTCACTAAATCAAGAAAAGCTAATCGAACAATTAATTGAAATAGAGATAGAACTTGATCATATTCATTGGCATTATAAAAGCTTAAAAAAAGAATTAAAACAATTACTTAATACTTAAGATGGTAGGAACCTTTCTAAATACAATGAATTATTAAGGGTTATTTCTTATAATAAAATAAATCCCGCTATTAATAAAACAGCAC
>JARUXA010000204.1 GCA_030433805.1 Sphingomonas sp. PsM26
CATCATATCAGTAAGTGAGATAATAAGAAGTAAAGAAAGGCCTACTACTAAAACAGTTAATGCGATTCCTATTGCCTTCTTATAAGCAAAAGGTTTTATCTTTCAACCTAGCCCCAGCTTTTTAGTTCTAGTGCTACTATAAATATACTTGTAATGACAAATAAGATTAACCCTTCTCCCATCGTGATTGAACTTTTTATCTGTATATCCCTTTAGTTGAATATTACCATTAAAAAAAAGCAATTCACAGAAATTCAGTCAAAAAATAAGTAATGCCCCTATTTCAGAAGCATTACTTATCTTTATAGATTAATGAGTAAATCGTATATATAACCAACAGCTTTATCAAAAAACAACTATGCTTTTGCACTAGAATTATTGCTGCTTATCATGTCTTGGCTACTAGAT
>JARUXA010000205.1 GCA_030433805.1 Sphingomonas sp. PsM26
GTTTTGAATATTATTAGAGAAGGCTCTAGGAATGCCACTTCGATAAAGCCATCTCGATTTTAAAAGGAAAAAACAATCTGTCTTCCAATACAGATTGTTTTTTCCTTTTTTGACTTTGTAAATTATGAAGGTGAAAAATAAGGTTAAAAGGATCCTAAGTGTGAGACGAAATTTATTGGAGCTACATTATATGGCTTCATTTCCCTTTAGGTAACTTGTCTAGATTGAATATTTTTTTATAATGTGAACAAACTACTCATGATGTGGCAAGCATCATCTCTAAAATGCCAATTAGAGAAAAAAACTACCTTCCCAACTCAGAGGTAGTTTTTTTCTGTTTTCAGGCTGTATACGTTATACATGATTAGTTGACATAATCACTCTTTCCGGAACACACCACCAAAAAA
>JARUXA010000206.1 GCA_030433805.1 Sphingomonas sp. PsM26
CAGCTATTGATTTCGTACATTCGCATATTATTAACAAATTCCACTTTTGCCTATCATTCTATGGTATCTAAAAAGTGAGAAGATTATTTTTAATATATGCTGTTCGGTCTTTTATAAAAGATAAAATAAATGCCGGCTCCTCATAAAATTGTTCTATATTATTTTTTACATAAGGATCTTTCAAAATATAAGGTTTAAGCTCTTCGTGCATTTGATAGACAATGGGCTTCATATATTCCACTGTAAATTGACTATTTAGATCATTGTTCATCTTTTTAATATAACGCTTTTTAATTCCATCTACTGCCAACAAACGAGCTGTAAGCGTGTTGAATCCTTGTGCACGGACATAATCTCCTTCCATTACATTTCCAATTACATCCCTTCCCCAAGACGCATCATAATCC
>JARUXA010000207.1 GCA_030433805.1 Sphingomonas sp. PsM26
CATCAGGACTAAACGCCTTGCAGGGATAACAGCACTCTGCGGCGTCGCCGATTATCATGCGTGCCTCCAGGTGACAGATGCCAAATGGTGGATCGATCACCGCGATTGGACGGACGTCGATCTGATGGCGGCAGCGACGCAGGCACCGGACATGCAAAGCGCCACGGCGGTCACAGCGTCGATTACGGATATGCCTCGGACGGCATGATCTTTTCGATGACGCCATCTCGACGGCCGACGTTGCAATCACAGTGTCATCAATAGCACGAACTTTGACGCGTTATCGCGGGCATGCCCCACTACTCGAGATCCGAGCCGGTGCGAAACGTATGTCTGCGGCACAGTGCTTTAAGGGTATACTCATAAGGCACCAGAATACGCCGGTCCTTTTTCGGTATGAACAAGC
>JARUXA010000208.1 GCA_030433805.1 Sphingomonas sp. PsM26
ATCATCCGTAAAAGTAGCTTATGATAACAACACTTAGACTAATCATTCCTGCAGTTAATGGTATTTTATATTTTAAAAAAAATGTTGTTCTGCCCAGTTTGTATGAAAGTAAAAGTAAGCTAGTAACTATAGTTATAACAATCAAATACATTGTAGCCATCTTTAACCTCCTTGAGCTGTATGATGTGGAATTTACTGTTAATTCACCTATAAATAAACAGTTTTTTGAATCTAGAAACAACGATTAGGAATAAATTACAGATTGTCTATCTCATAGATTTTAAAAGCGAGTTTAGATTAACCCACCATATGTATGTATAATTTACCAAAGAAGTTTTCCAATTAGTAGCTGTTAAAGGAGGAAGGGAACGTGGAGAATAAGACCACTATAACAAAAGTTATGGCT
>JARUXA010000209.1 GCA_030433805.1 Sphingomonas sp. PsM26
ATTGCTTGTTGAGCACCGTATACTAATAATTCATTTGTGTTGCTATTTTTATTGTTTGCCATTTTATGCAACTCCTTTACAGTTTGTATCGTTAAGATGTGTAAAAGAAGAATGGTTTATTCATAAGATGAGAAATGATTTTTACAAATTGGTTTAGTTGACCAATTTGTAATAGAAAGCAGGGAAAGAATTAAAAGAGGCTGTAAAATAGAAAGTAAAAAAGATGTTTTAGAATATATATAGGTGGTAAACAAATAGTACAGAGCCAACATAAGAATTTTAGAGGCTACTGTAAAAGGTTAAATACTTAGCTTAATGAAGGGACTGGTTCGGTTTTGAAAGACGTAACAGCGACTTCACCAAAAGAATTACCCAAAATGACAAGTAGGTATACTGATA
>JARUXA010000020.1 GCA_030433805.1 Sphingomonas sp. PsM26
TGCTCAACATAGCCGCGGCGGCGTGGCACCGGAGCTTTGCGGCGGAGGCGAAGGCGCTTGGCTATGACGTGATCTGGTCGCTCAGTTACGAACTGTTCGATGCCTATTGCTGGGGCGACTGGAAACAGCGCGCGTGGGACGGATCGCCCGCGCTGACCGGCTGGTCGCCGCCCTCGACGCTGCTGTCGCCTGCGCATGGCGGGGCGATGGCGTATCTGCATGCGGTGGCGGGGGCGTTCATTGCGATCACGCTGGCGGCGGGACTGGCGCCCAAGTTCCAGGTCGGCGAGCCGTGGTGGTGGGTGCTGCCCGATGGCCGCCCGTGCCTGTACGATGCGTCGGCGCGCGCGGCGTTCGGCGGCGATCCGGTGCAGATTGCGGATCTGGCGCGCGTGACCACCGCTCCGCAGCGCGCATTGCTCGATGCGGCGGGGGTGGTGCTGGCGGCGTCGACTGCGGCGCTGGTTGCGGCGGTGTGCGGGGTCGCGCCGGCGACGCAGACGCATCTGCTGGTGTATTTGCCGACCGTGCTCGCCGGCACGACGCCCGAGGCGAAGCGCGCCAACGTGCCGCTCGGCTGGGCACATCCGGCGTTCGATGTGTTGCAGCTCGAGGATTATGATTTCGTCGTCGCAGGCGATGTCGCGGCGACCGCGCGCGGGGTGGCGGCGATGCAGGCTCGGCTCGGCTATGCCGTCGCGCAGACACACTATCTCTCGGGCTTCGTGCTGCGGCACGACCAGACCGCGGATTGGCGCGACATTGAAGCGGCGGCCGAGGCCGCGCGCGCGCGCGGTGTGGCGGCGACGTTCGTCTGGGCGCTGCCGCAGGTGGTGCGCGACGGGTTCGTGTATTTCGACCAGGAGGAAGACACGATGGACGCGTTCGACGACGTGCTGTTCCCGATTGCGCTGGGGCGCGAGGCGGAGGTCAGCCCCGAATTCTCGACCGCGATCGTGACGAGCGGTGGCGGGCATGAGGCGCGCAACGCGAGCTGGGCGGAGGCGCGGACGCGCTACGATGTCGGGCCGGGGGTGCGGTCCGAAGCGGATATCGCGGCGTTGCTTGGCTTCTTCCGCGCGCGGATGGGGCCGGCGCGCGGGTTCCGGTTGCGCGATCCGTTCGATGCCAGTTCGAATGGGGGCGTGCCGACGCCGTTCGACCAGCGGATCGGGACGGGCGACGGGATCAGGGTGCGGTTCGCGCTGACCAAGGCGTATGGGGCCACGCTGCGGCGAATCACGCGCCCGGTCGCGGGAAGCGTGCGCGTCGCGGTGGGGACGGGCGAGACGACCGCTTTCAGCGTCGTCGCGGGGGGCTGGATCGACCTCGACGCCGCGCCCGCAGCGGGGGTCGCGGTCAGCGCGGGGTTCCAGTTCGACGTGGCCGTACGCTTCGCCGAGGACCGGCTGAGCGTGACGCGCGCGACCTTTCTAGCGGGCACGGCGACGAGCGTCCCGCTGATCGAAGTGCGCGAGGATGCGGCGTGAGTTTCCTCGAGGGGACGCTCACGACGATCGCCTTGTGCTGGCGGATCGAACGCCGCGACGGGATCGCGCTGGGGCTGACCGATCACGACCGCGACTTGCTGATCGACGGTCTGGTCCACCGTGCTGCGCCGGGGATGACGCCCTCGGCGATCCGGCGCAGCGACGGGCTGGATGCGGACACGATGGACATTACGGGCGCGCTGACCAGTGCGGCGATCACCGAGGCGGATCTGCTCGCGGGGCGGTGGGACGGGGCGCGGGTGACGCTGTTCGCGGTCGACTGGAGCGGGGCGGATCCGACTCGCGTTCCGCTCGGGATCGGGACGATCGGTGCGGTGGAAACGCAGCAACAGGGTTTCACCGCCGAACTGCGGGGGGCGAGTGCCGCGCTGGAGCGACCGGTCGTGGAGCTGACGTCGCCCGAATGTCGTGCCGAGCTTGGCGATGCGCGCTGCCGCGTGCCGCTTGCCGGACGACGGCGGATGCAGCGCGTCATCGGGGTCGACGGGCAGACCGTGACGCTCGACGCGGTCGAACCGAGCGGGGATGCGTATGGCGGCGGCCTGCTGCGCTGGATCGGCGGGGCGAACAGTGGCTTGCACGCTGCGATCGCGGGGTCGGACGGTGCGCGTGTGACGTTGCGGAGCGATCCGGCGTTGCCGGTCGTGGCAGGGGATCTGGTCGAGCTGATCGAGGGGTGTGACAAGAGCCTGGCGACGTGCGCCGCGCGGTTCGGCAATGCGGCGAACTTTCGCGGAGAGCCGTATCTCCCCGGGATCGATCTTCTGACGCGCTATCCCGGCGCATGACGCCCAGGGATCGCGCCGTTGTTGCGGCGGCGCGGGGTGTGATCGGCGCGCGGTTCCGGGTGCAGGGGCGCGACCCGGCGTTCGGGCTGGACTGCGTGGGCGTCGTCGCGGTCGCGTTGCGGGGTGCGGGATATGCGGGGGCGATCCCCGGCGATTATGCGCTGCGCGGGGGATGCGTCACCGAGATCGTCGCGCGGTTCAATGCGGCGGGGCTTGAACGGGGCACGACCGCGATGCCCGGCGGCATCGCGCTTTTCGACGCCGGATGCCCGCAATGGCATTTGGCGGTGATCGTTCCGGGCGGGATCGTTCATGCCGATGCGATGCTCCGCCGCGTGGTCGAGCGACCGGGGCCGCCGCCGTGGACGCTGATCGGCTGCTGGCATCTTCAAGACGATCGGGGAGAGTGACCGATGGCGACGCTCGTTTTGACGGTCGTGGGGACGGTGATCGGGGGACCGATCGGCGGTGCGATCGGCGCTGCCGTGGGGAGCGTGATCGATCACACTGTGCTGTTCCCGCCCCAGGGGCGCAGCGGACCGCGCTTGTCCGCCTTGCAGGTCCAGACGTCGAGCTATGGCACGCCGCTCCAGCGGATCTTCGGGACGATGCGGGTCGGCGGATGCGTGATCTGGTCGACCGAATTGATCGAGAGCGCGGCGACCAGCAGCAGCGGAAAGGGGCAAGCGAGCCTGACTGCGTACAGTTATTCGGTGTCGTTCGCGGTCGCCTTGTCGGCGCGGCCGATCCAGCGGGTGGGGCGGATCTGGGCGGACGGCAAGCTGTTGCGCGGGGCCGACGGGGTGTTCAAGAGCGCGACCGGTTTCCGGCTGTATCCGGGCAATGAAGACCAGCCGATCGACCCATTGCTGGCGGCGGCAGAGGGGGGCATGCTGACACCTGCGCACCGCGGCGTGGCTTATGCGGTGTTCGAGCATCTGCAGCTTGCGGACTATGGCAATCGCATTCCGTCGCTGACTTTCGAGGTCGTCGCGGATGACGCGGCCGTGCCGATCGGGACGATCATCCGGGAACTGGCGGGGGGCGCGGTGACCGGTTCCGTCGATGCGCCTGATCTCACCGGGTTCGCGGCTTACGGCGACAGCGTGCGCAGTGCGATCGAACCACTTACGCAGGCGAGTGGCGCTTGGTTTGCGCCAGCGCCCGGCCTGAAAGATGCGCGGCTGGTGCTGAGGGGCGGGATCGTTCCCGAGCGCGCGATCGACGATGGCGACGTGACCGCCGCAGGATCGCAATCCGCACGGGGGCGCAGCATCGCCGCGCTGGAGACGGTCGCGCGCGCCGTGACCGTGTCGCATTACGATCCGGCACGCGATTTCCAGATCGGGTTGCAGCGTGCGTGGCGGCCCGGGCCGGGCACGCGCGAGGATCGGCTCGAACTGGTTGCCGCGGTCGATGCCGGGGCCGCCAAGACGATCGCGGAACGGACGATCGCGCGGGGCGAAGCGGGGCGCGAACGGCGCAGCGTGACGCTGGGGTGGGACGCGCTCGCATTATCCCCCGGCGCATGCGTCACGATCCGCGGGGTGGCGGGTGTGTGGCGCGTCGCGCGCTGGGGGTTCGAGCGGCATGTCGTGACGCTCGAGTGCGTCCGGCTGGCCGCCAGGACCGCCGCGGCACGTGCGAGCCCGGGGCGGGTGCTGTCCGCACCGGACCTGGCGGCGGGGACGACGCTGCTCGCGGTGGCCGAGATGCTGCCGTTCGACGACAGCGTGTTGACGTCGCCGCGCGTGACGATCGTCGCGGCGGGCACCCAACCCGGCTGGCGGCGTGCGGCGGTGCTCTACAGCCTAGACGACGGGCTGCACTGGATCAGCGCAGGAGCGACTGCCGCCGCGGGCGTGATTGGGCGGCTCGTGACGGTGCCGGGGACCGGCGGTGCGTCCTTGGTCGATCGCGCCGGGCGGTTCTTGGTCGAGCTCGCGCATGGTGACATGACGTTGGAGAGCGCAACCGACGCTGCCCTGGCCGCGGGGGCGAACCTCGCGTTGGTGGGGGATGAGATCGTGCAATTCGGCATAGCGGAACAGATCGGCGCGACGCGGTGGCAGCTTTCGACGCTGTTGCGCGGACGTCGCGGGAGCGAACGCGTGATCGGTACGCAGGCCGTGGGGGATCGCTTCGCGCTGCTGACACCGCAAAGCACCATGACGCTCGATCTTCCCATGACCGCGATCGGCGGAACGGTGCGCATTCTTGCGACCGGGGTCGGCGATCTGACGGGGCCAGCCAGTGCTGTGCTGGCGGTGAACGGAGTTTCGGTCGTACCGCTTTCGCCGGTTCTGTTGCAGTGCAGCGAAGTTGGTAACGGTAATGCCGTTCTGGCTTGGGTGCGCCGCAGCAGAAACGGGTGGCAGTGGCGCGATGGGATCGATGCGCCACTGGCGGAGGAACGCGAGGAATATCGGGTCACGTTCGGCGATGAAGCCGGCGCTCCGAGCGCGGTCACGGTCTCCCCGCGATGGACGTTGACCGCTGCAGACCGGGGGAGCGGCCGGATGATCGCGGTCCGGCAGGCAGGCACCAACGGCGAATCTCCACCAGCGCGATTGTGGATTCCCGGATGGGCAGGATGAAGGAACGCGATCATGAGCGACGACACGACGCCACGGCTGGCCTTGCCGTTTCTGCAGGCCGGGCAGGGTCAGAAGGAACTCACCCACAATGAATCGCTCGCGCTGCTCGATATTGCGGTGCAACCGATCGTCGAGGCGGTTGGATTGAGCGTTCCACCGTCCGCCCCGCTCCCCGGACAATGCTGGATCGTCGGAGTCGCGCCGAGTGGCGCGTGGACGGGCCGGGGCGGGGCGCTGGCGGGGTGGACCGCAGGCGGATGGCGTTTTCTTGCCGCCGCCGACGGCATGTCCGCGTGGAGTATCAAGGACCTATGCGTCGCACGTCATGTCGCGGGCCAATGGGAGGTGGGAACCGTGCGGGCGCGACGGCTTCTAATGGACGGCGTACAGGCGCTGGACGTACCTCAAGCAGCGATCGCGGCACCGTCCGGCGGCACCGTTAGTGACCTTTCTGCACGCCAGACGATCGGCGAGATTATCGCCGTATTGCAGCATCATGGACTGATATTAAGCCCCGCATAACTGCCAATTGCTGTGGCATTTCAGCAACAGATCCTGGCATTTGTTCGCTTGCGCGGAAACCTTCCATTGGGTAGGGAGTTTGCGCTGTCCGAGTGACAACCAGAAGAAGGGGTTTTTTTATGCGGAAGCTAGCCGTTACCATGGCGCTTGCGACCACCGTTCTTGCCACACCAGCCCTCGCCCGCGACAAGTCGTGGTACGTCGGTGTCGACGGTGGTGGCATGATCGTCGAGGATATCAAGTTCAACATCGCAGGCGCTAACAACGCAGGCAACGTCGATCATCACTACGGCTACGACGTCGATGGTGTGATCGGTTACGATCTCGGCATGTTCCGCGTTGAAGCCGAAGTCGGCTACAAGTCGGCAGCAGTCGATGGCTACCGTTCGACGACCGCAACCACGGTTGGCGGCACGACGTTCGTTCCGGGCACCTACAACGGTGCAAACGGCCGTACCTCGGCACTCAGCTTCATGGTCAATGGCCTGCTCGACTTCGGTGACGATGACGGCATCCAGGGCTTCGTCGGCGGCGGTGTCGGTGCAGCTCGCGTCAAGGGTCGTTACGACATCTCGGGCAACACCCAGTTCCTGAACGACAGCGACACGACCTTCGCCTACCAGGGCATCGCCGGTGTTCGCGCGCCGATCAGCAACCACGTCGACGCGTCGCTGAAGTATCGCTTCTTCACCGCCGACAAGGTCCGCCTGATCGACGTTTCGGGCCGTCAGTTCGACAGCAAGTTCCGTACGCACAGCCTGCTCGCAGGTCTGACGTACAACTTCGGCGAGCCTGCAGCTCCCCCGCCGCCGCCGGAGCCAGCAGCTCCGCCGCCGCCGCCGGAACCCGCAGCTCCGCCGCCCCCGCCGGCACCGGTTTGCTCGCCTGGTCCGTTCATCGTGTTCTTCGAATGGGACAAGTCGGACGTTACGCCTGAGGCAGCCGGCATTCTCGACAACGCGATCGCCCAGTACCAGAACTGCGGTAGCGCACGTGTCATGCTCGCAGGTCACACTGACCGTTCGGGCGCGGCATCGTACAACGTCGGCCTGTCGCAGCGTCGCAATGACTCGGTTCAGGCTTACCTGTCCGCGCATTCGATCCCTGCTGGCGTGATCACCTCGGAAGCGTTCGGCGAGAGCCGCCCGCGCGTCGAGACCGCAGACGGTGTTCGCGAAGTGCAGAACCGTCGCGTGGAAGTTACGTACGGTCCGGGTTCGGGCAACTAAGCTCGAAGCCTTACGGCGAAAAGATCGAGGGGATCGGCTACGGCCGGTCCCCTTTTTCTTTGTCCTCGAAAGACCGGACGTTGCGCGGACGGGACTATTTCGGTGCAGCGCGATATCGCCGCCGCTGGCAATTTGCCGTGCGGACGGCTAACGGGGCACATGTCGGGCGGGCATGCGTCAAATGGTTGCGATGTGGCGATTGAATGCCATTGCACGCGTACCATGCGCTCACCCGTCGCCATTGCTCGCGGCATTCAGGGGACACGCTATGCGGATTACGATGATTGGTTCGGGCTATGTCGGCCTGGTATCCGGAGCCTGTTTCTCGGACTTCGGCCATGACGTGATCTGCGTCGACAAGGATGCATCCAAGATCGAGGCGCTCGAAGCCGGGCGGATGCCGATCTTCGAGCCGGGCCTCGATACACTGGTCGCGACCAATGTTGCCGCGGGTCGTCTCAAGTTCACTACCGACCTGCACGCGGCGGTCCGCGGCGCGGATGCCGTGTTCATCGCTGTCGGAACGCCGTCACGGCGCGGCGACGGCCATGCCGATCTGACCTATGTGTTTGCAGCGACCCGCGAGATCGCCGAGGCGATCGACGGGCCGGTGGTGGTCGTGACCAAGTCGACGGTTCCGGTCGGCACAGGCGACAAAGTTGAGGAAATCCTGCTCGAGCTGGCCGGTGATTTCCCGATCGCGGTCGTTTCCAACCCGGAATTCCTGCGCGAGGGCGCCGCGATCGGCGACTTCAAGCGGCCCGACCGGATCGTGATCGGCACCGAGGACGAGCGGGCCAAGGACGTGATGCGCGAGGTCTATCGCCCGCTGTATCTCAACGAGAGCCCGATCCTGTTCGTCGGGCGTCGCACGTCCGAGCTGATCAAATATGCGGCGAATGCGTTCCTCGCGACAAAGATCACCTTCATCAACGAGATCGCCGACCTGTGCGAAGCGGTGGGGGCGAACGTCCAGGACGTGTCGCGCGGGATCGGCCTCGACAAGCGGATCGGGTCCAAGTTCCTGCACGCAGGCCCGGGCTATGGCGGGTCGTGCTTCCCCAAGGATACGCTCGCACTGCTCAAGACCGCGGAGGATTACGAAACCCCGGTCCGGATCGTCGAGGCGGTCGTCCAGGTGAACGACAACCGCAAACGCGCGATGGGCCGCAAGGTCATCAAGGCGCTCGGCAACGAGGCCAAGGGCAAGACGGTCGCGATCCTCGGGCTGACCTTCAAGCCCAACACCGACGACATGCGCGACGCGCCCAGCCTTGCGATCATTCAGAGCCTGCTCGATGCCGGAGCCACCGTGCGGGCGCATGACCCCGAAGGCATGGACATCGCCAAGACCGTCCTTCCCGGCATCACCTATTGCGGTGATGCCTATGAAGCGGCGACCGGTGCCGACGCGATCGTGATCGTCACCGAGTGGGACATCTATCGCGCGCTCGATCTCAAGCGGCTTTCGACGATCATGACGTCCAAGGTCATGGTCGACCTGCGCAACGTCTATCCCTCGGCAGACGTCGAGCGCGCGGGCTTCGCGTACAGCGCGGTCGGGCGCTGACGCTCAGGCCGGTTCCGGCGTGGCGAGGGCAGCGCCCAGCCACGCTGGAACCAGCGCGTCGCCGAGGGCTTCGACCCGACGCAATTCGACCATTAGCCCGAGGTCGGGATAGGTGGCGCGAGTCCGGTCGCCGGGTTCGGTGAGCGGTGCGACCACCAAGCGGCGATTCACCTTCGCACGGTGGTGCATCCGGGCGGTGTTTTCCTGGCCGGTGTAACACCCCTTGGTGAAACTGACGCCCCCGAGTTCGCGCGCGTTGGTTTCGAGCCACAGTGTCTGGTCACTGCCGAGTTCGGCCTGGCCTTCGGTGACGCCGAGCGACAGGCGATGCGCGAGCCATCCCGTGGCAGGCTCGGCAGGCGCACCGAGCCAGCGCCGTCCAAGCTCGGCAAGCCGCGGGTCGCTGACGCCCGTATCCCCGTCCGGTGACCAGTGAACGGCCCCGGGGGCGGGGTCGATCGTGATCGCGCGCCGCAATCGATACATCGACAGCCGTCTCGCCAGCGCTTCGGCAACGGTCGCTTCGCAATCGATCAGGATCGCGTCGTCATCCGCCCACAGCAGGAAATCGAACAGCGCCTTGCCCTGCGGGGTCAGCAACCCGCCCCAGCGCGGTGCCGCCGCGTCGAGCGTCGCGACGTCCTGCGTGATCAGGCCCTGCAGGAAGCCGCGAGGATCATCGCCCGCGACGCGCAGCAGCGCACGATCGGCCAGCATGGTGCCGGACGAGATGCTGTCGGATCGTGCGGGAAGGGTGGTTTCGGTCATGCTGACGAGATAGGACGCCGTGAGGCTTTGCATAAGAGGCAGTTATGGCAGCGTACGATCTGATCCTGAAGAATGGCACGGTGCATTTGCCGAGCGGCCCGGCGGAAATCGACGTGGGCGTGGTGGCGGGGCGGATCGTCGCGCTCGGATCGCTGCGCGGCGATGCGGGCGAGACGATCGATTGCACCGGGCTCGACGTTCTGCCGGGCGTGATCGACACGCAGGTGCATTTCCGCGAGCCCGGGCTGGTCCACAAGGAAGACCTGGAGAGCGGTGCGCGCGCGGCGGTGCTGGGCGGGGTGACCGCGGTGTTCGAGATGCCCAACACCAAGCCCAATACCGATTCGGCGGACGCGATCGGCGACAAGCTCGCGCGCGCGCATCACCGGATGTGGTGCGACCATGCGTTCTATGTCGGCGCGACCAACCACAATGCCGCGGACCTTGCTGAGCTCGAACGTCTGCCGGGGACCGCCGGCGTCAAGATCTTCATGGGCGCGTCGACCGGCGATCTGCTCGTGTCGGAGGATGCGCGGCTGGCGGAAGTGCTGGCGTCGGGACATCGCCGCGTCGCGATCCACGCCGAGGACGAAGCGCGTATGAACGCGCGCGCGGGTGAGCGGATCGCGGGCGATGCCGCGTCGCATCCGGTATGGCGCGACGACGAGAGCGCGCTGCTCGCGACGAAGCGGATCCTGGGGCTGGCGCGGGCGGCACGGCGGCGGATCCATGTGCTGCACGTCACCACGCCGGCCGAGCTCGCACTGCTCGGGCAGAACAAGGACATCGCGAGCTGCGAGGTGACGCCGCAGCATCTGACGCTGGCGGGCGAGGAAGCCTATCCGCGGTTGGGAACGCTGGCGCAGATGAACCCGCCGATCCGCTCGGGCGAGCATCGCGACGGGTTGTGGAAGTGGCTGCAGCAGGGAGTCGTCGATATCCTCGGGTCGGACCACGCGCCGCATACGCTCGAAGAGAAATCCAAGCCCTATCCCGACAGCCCGAGCGGGATGCCCGGGGTGCAGACGTTGTTGCCGCTGATGCTCAACCATGTGGCGGAAGGGCGGACGACACCGCAACGTGTGATCGACCTGACGAGCGCGGGGCCGCAGCGGGTGTTCGGGATCGTCGGCAAGGGACGGATTGCGGTCGGTTACGACGCGGATTTCTCGGTCGTCGATTTGAAGGCGCGCTGGACGATCGAGCAGGACTGGCTCGCGTCGCGGTGCGGATGGTCGCCATTCACTGGAATGTCGGTGACGGGCCGCCCGGTGGGTACGATCGTGCGCGGCAACCGCGTGATGTGGGATGGTGCACTGGCGAACGCTGCGATCGGTGAGCCGATCCGGTTCGAGGCGATCGACTTCGGCTGACCGCCAGTAGAGCTGACCACCAAAGAATAGGGGGACCGGAAAACCGGCCCCCCTTATCCATCTTACTTCTTGCCGCGCAGCGTGTTGATGAGCGCGAGACCGATCGTGCCGACCAGTGCTGCGGTCGCCCACGGCTTTGCGCGCGCGAACTCGCGTGCCTGATTGATCAGCGGGCCCGGGCCCGTCGCAATCGCGTCCTGCGCTGCGCCGATCGCCTTGTTGACGCCGCCGGTTACCTGATCCGCAACGCCTTCACCCTGCAGCTTCGAGCTGCCGGTCAGATTGCCTGCTGCTTCCTTGAGCGAGCCGGTGACGTTCTGGGCTTCGCCCTTGAAGGTGTTCTCGTTCATCGTTGGTTCCTTTCATACACGGCCATGCCGACGAGGCATGGTTCGGGAGCGCAACGGTTGAAACGCGTGCTGGTGCCATCGAAAAACGACCGCTTTGCTACTTATCGGTAAATCGCTTCACTTTGACGGGGAGATCCTTTCCCTTGGTGCGGCGCGAGGGAACCTGCACCGGATGCTTCTTTTTCCACTCGGCGAAGGTCATCGGGCCATCGGGGGTATCGATCAGGATCTCGTCGGTCGGTTCGGTCATGCGCGGGTCTCCCGGTTGGCAAAGGGCCAGTCGATGACGCGTCCGGCGAACAGCGCCCACCAGACGATCACCGGCTGAAACGCCAGACGCGGGATATGGTACCACAGACTGAGCCCGCCGGTGCCGTGGGTGATGTAATCCACCGCATGTTTGACGTTGGCGGGATAGACGCACACCGCATAGGCGGCGAGCATCGCGCCCGCCCACCAGCGCAGCCGCGGCACATACAGGCCGATCGCCCCGGCGATCTCGCACAGCCCCGTCGCCATGATGACGAACGGCGCAAAGGGCACCCAGGCGGGGGTGATGCCGAGGAAGGGTGCCGGAACGAACACGTGGAGGATTCCCGCTGCCAGATAGGCAAGCGCGAGCAGCGCGCGCAGGACGTTCCGGATCATGCGGCCCGCGTCGTCGCTGCGGCGCGCGGCGTGATCAGAACGGGAACCACTTCGACGTCTTGCTGAACTTCATATAGCCGATGTTAACGCCCTGCCGCCAGCCGACCCCGAGCCGGATCGGGATGAGCACGGTATTGCCGCGGCGCAGATAGGTGGCGGCGAACCCGCCGACGAAATAGACGCGCCCTTCGGCGGCCGGGAAGCGGTGGAACAGCTCGGCCGAATCGTACAGATTGTAGACCAGCACGAACACCTTGTTGGCATCGCCACCCAGATCGAAACCGACCGACGGTCCGGTCCAATACACCGGCTGCTCGCCCTCGACCTTGTGGAACATCGTGCCCTTGCCATAGCGCAGGCCTACGACGAACGCGCCCGAGGCCTCGCGTCCGGAGATATAGGCGTTGGGCTGTCCCTGTTCCTTGAGCGTGCGCTCCAGGATCCCGGCCAGTCCCGATGCCCCCTTGCCGAACGTGCCCTCGGCCGCGGCGAGCAGTTCGCCTTGCTGGAAGGTCTGGCTTTGCGCGGCGGACGCATCGGCACCCGCGCGAGCGCCATCCTGTGCCGCGACATCGGCCGGGTTCGGCTGCGGTGCGCCCGAGCCGTTTGTAGGCGGATCGGGGTAGCGCGGGGAGGACGGTGTGCCGGACTGCTGCTGCGGATAGGCCGCCTGGGGGTAGGGGGGCGGTGCGCCGCTGTCCGACGGATAGGCATTTTGCGGCGTATCGATCGCCGTCGTCGTGGCCGGTGCCCGCGTACGCGCGGTGGTGCCGGTAGCGGTGCTGGACCGGGAAAGGTCCGAATCGATCGGCTGGTTGGGATCGATCGTCCGCACCTGTGCATCCAGCGGGACCGTCGCGAGGACAAGTGCCAGCATCGTCCCGACCTTCGGGACCGCAAACCAACCCAAGCGCATCGTCATTCTCCCCAACAGCATCACCGACCGTAGCGCGCCATGACATGACGCGACAATGAACGCCACGACGGGCTGAGTCGATTTCACGTCAGATGTCGTGCAAACCGCCTGTTGATCCCTGCGAACAGCGCGGCTATAGAGCCACCTCGCCGTGACCTGGAGACGTGGGTGAGTGGCTGAAACCAACGCTTTGCTAAAGCGTCGTACGGGAAACCGTACCGAGAGTTCGAATCTCTCCGTCTCCGCCAGTCCGCTGCATGCTCCGAAACCGATACCCTGACGCCTCGGCATCCCCACTGCGGGGGTGCGGAACCGATTGGATTGTGATCGCTCCCGTCGTCGGTACCAGGGAGCCGCGCGATCAGCGCCCTTCGTCCCGGACGTGTGACCAGATGCGCGCCGCGCAGACCCAGATCCTCCCCCCGAAAGACCTACGTCAAACACCCCATTGGCCAGTTTTGCCCCGCCCCCATAGGTCGTCCTGATTGGGGTGATAAAAACCGAAGCCGGCATGCGCTTGGGAGGGGATCAGAATTTCTCGCATTTCTGAGGCCAAAAGGGGGAACGATGTCCGCTACGTTCAAGATCAAGGCACTATTGCTTACCGCGAGCACGCTTGGTGGCGTGTTCGGTGTTGTTCCTGCATTCGCCCAGACCGAAACGCCCGCGCCTGCCCCCGAACCCGTCGGCGACGACACCGATTCGATCATCGTCACCGGAACGCGGCGCGCGACGTCGCTGTCGGACGTGCCGATCAATATCATTGCGGTCGGCAGTGCGCAGCTTGATACCCAGCGGATCTACGACATTCGCGGGCTTGCTGATTTCACCCCCGGCGTGACGATCAACCAGACCGGGCCGCGCGCCACGGGCACGGTCGTGCTGCGCGGGCTTTCCGCCAACGACACCAGCGATTTCGGCAACAATCGCGACAATGCCGTCGCGATCTATCTCGGCGAAGTGCCGTTGTATCAGGATTTCAAGCTGCTCGATCTCGAGCGGGTCGAAGTGCTGCTGGGGCCGCAGGGGACGCTGTACGGCGCGGGGACGCTCGCCGGGGCGATCCGCTATATTCCGCGGCGGCCCGATACCAATAATTTCAGCGTCGATGCGCACGTTCGCGGATCGACCGTCGCGCAGGGCAGCCAGTTCGGGTTCCAGGGCGACTTCACCGTCAACTTGCCGATCATTCGCGACCATGTCGCGCTGCGCAGTACCGCGGGCTATTATTACGAGCCCGGATTCATCGATTACCCGTTCCTGTTGCAGAATCCCGGCACCTCGCTTCCACAGCCCAGCGGCGCGTTCGACGAGACGGTGACGCAGCAACAATATCAGGACAATTTCAAACGCGCGAAGGATGTCAATTTTGAACGGACCTGGACGACGCGCAACACGCTGCTGCTCGAGGCGAACGAGAATCTCAAAGGCTATCTGACCTTCGGTTTCCAGCAGACCAAGACCAATGGCCGCCAGTCGAACGGTGCCTTCACCTTCAACACGGGCAAATATGAGGGGCCGTGGCGCTATCTCGAGCCGTCGGATCGGCGCGCCTATCTGTATGCGTTCGAGCTTCAGGCCAATCTCGGCCATATCGCGCAGCTCGTCTCCTCGACCGCGTACACGTTGCAGCGGACCAACGGTGTGTCGGACAACACCGATCTGCTGCTCGATCTCAACTACAGCTACGAGTCGTTCCCGGCGTTCTCGTCCTACGCCAACAACTCGACCCGCAATGAGCAGTTCACCCAGGAACTGCGGCTGGTGTCGACGCATGGCGGGCCGTTCAGCTGGACGCTGGGGGGGTTCTACAACCATTTGAAGAACGCCGGGGATCGCCAGGAATATACCCCGGGCTTCGCCAATTTCATTGACTCACCGCGCGTCGACGATCTCGAATATATTTCCTTCTTCGACAATTCGAACAAGGAGAAGGCGGTCTTCGGCGAAGCGACACTCAAGCTGACTCCGGCGTTCCAGGTCACCGGCGGCGTGCGCTATTACAAATATGATGCGACCGCGCGGGGCGGGACCGATTTGCCGCTGTTCGGCGGCGGGCTGACGCGGACGCCCTATCCGCTGATCCAGTTCGCGCCGTCGCGGATCGGTTCGGGCAAATCGAGTTCGGACGGCGTCGTGTACAAGGCCAACGCCTCGTACAAGTTCCGCCCGGGGCTGATGGTCTATGGCACCTATTCGACCGGCTACCGCATCGGGGGGCCGAACACGGTCGCGCCGTGCATCTTGCCGCTGCAACCCGGCCAGAATGTCTGCGCGCTCGCCAACGAGCAGTTCTACGGACCGGACAAGACGTACAATAAGGAAATCGGCGTCCGCGGGACCTTCTTCGACGGGCGGCTGGTGCTCAACCTCGACGCCTATCATATTGCATGGCGCGGGCTGCAGGTCGGTAGCCAGACGATCAACGGCGCAGTCGGAATCACCACCAACGCAGGGGCGGCAGTCTCGAAAGGCGTCGAGTTCAATGGTACTGCGAGCCTGAGCGATCGGCTCAAGCTGAGTGCGACCTATGCCTATACCGATGCGCATCTGACGGAGAACGCGCCGGGGCTGATCGTCGTCAACAACGATACGTTCGATGCGCTCAAGGGAGATCGCCTGCCCGGATCGCAGAAACATGCGGGGAGTGTCGCGGCGACCTATACGATCCCGCTGGCGAACGATGCGGACATCGCGCTGAACTGGGCGCTGACCTATCATGGCGACGTGTTCACCAAGACCGGCAACCGCGGGTACGGCGAGGTCATCCCCGATTACGTGCTCAACCGGGCGTCGCTCACCTATCGCACCAAGCGGTATGATTTCAGTCTCTACGCGCTCAACATGTTCGATGTTTATGCGGTAAGCTCGGTCGGCAACGATTTCAGCAAGATCGGCGCGCTCAACCAGGATTACGGGATTTCACGGCGGTTCTACAGCTATTCGGTCGTCACGCCGCGGACGGTCGGGGTCGAGGCAAGGCTGCACCTGTAACGCGCAAGCGACGTTGCGAGGCGTGTCGGCGACACGCCTCAGACGGCAATTCCGGCTTGGTCGAAGAAGTCCCGCACCGGCGCCAGCGCGGTTTCGTGCGCGCGCCAGCGTTCAACCGAATCGCGGTAGATCGGGCGGCGCACCTGCGCGGCGCTCGGGGTCGCCACCGCGGCGGTATTGGTGTGGAACGCAAGCGCGGAATCGGTCCAGTCGATCCCGCAATGCGCGAACAGGCGGCGGCTCTCGCCTTCCTGGTCCGCGACAAGATCCTCATAGCCGAGCTGCAGGATCCGCCCGGGCACCAGTGTTTCCCAGAACGCCATCAACCGGTCGAACCGCGCGAAATAGCGTGCGGTGTCGAGCAGGTCGTGGCTGTAGGCGTAATAGCTCGAGGTCGTCGCGAACAGGTTCTTGTAGTTGCTCCACACTGTGTCCATCGGATTGCGGCGCAGGCACACGATCCGCGCGCTCGGCAGCGCACGTGCGATGTGGCCGATGTACAGGAAGTTCGCGGGCAGCTTGTCGATGAAGCGCCCGTCGCTCCGCCGGCGATGCTGCGCCGCGTGCGCCATATAGGCGCGGCCGACCGCATCTGGGGAGAGCGTGCCCGACGCAGCGATCGTCTCGGGGTCGGTGATCAGCCGCGACCGCGTGCCGCCGAGTTGCTTGACCGCCAGCGGCATCGCCTGGAGTTCGCCGGCGCTGTGGATGTCCGGGTGGGACGACAGGATCCGGTCGACCAGCGTGGTGCCGGTCCGCGGCATGCCGGTGATAAAGATCGGCGCGTCCTCGACCGTACTCGGTCCGTCGAAGAAATTGGGCGTGCGGAACGCGGTCTCGATCGCATCGAAGATCGCCGCGTCGCTCGCGAAATCATAGGCGATCCGCGCCTTGTGCGCGGCATTGGCAGCGGACAGATGCCGGAAAGCGGGTTCCGCCGCGCCGATATCGTCATATTCCTTGGCCAGCGCATAGCGGATGCGCAGCGTGTCGTCGGCGAGTGGGCCGCTCGCGAGCACCGCTTCCAGGCGATCGATATGGTTCGCCGCCGGGGTCGCCTTGGCGAGCCCCGACAACGCGTAATGCGCGCGCCCGTCGCGCGGAGCTTGGCGCAACAGGACTTCATACTGTGCCGCCGCGTCGGCCGCGCGCCCGAGAAACCCCAGCGCCAGCGCCAGATTGTAGCGATAGTCGAAACTGCCGCCGTCCAGCGCGACCGCGGGTTCGAAGCAGCGCAGCGCGGCGTGATGATCCCCCAGCCGCGCATGGATGCAGCCGATCGTGTCATAGGTCAGCGCATCTTCGGGCCCCGCGGCGAGCGCCGCTTCCGCCGCTGCGCGCGCATCGCCATCGCGCCGCACGAGGATCAGCAGCCGTGCCTGCTGCGCCAGATATTCGGCACGCGGCGCGGCGGCGATCGCCGCCTCCAACCGCGCGATCCCCGCGCTCACGCGCCCTTGAACCGCATCCGCAAGCCCGAGCAGGAACGCCACTTCGGCCGGGTCCGTAATCCCGGCGGCGATCTGCCGCGCGCGGTCGGCATTTCCCGTGCCGATCGCCTGCCGCGCCGCGGCGCTTCTGGGGTCTTTCATACCGTCGTCCGATCCACCGGTCAGCTCGCCAGCGTCTTGACCGCGGCGGCGGCGGCGGAGGCGCGGTTCTCGATCCCCATCTTCTCGAACACCTGTTCGAGATGCTTGTTGACCGTCCGCGGGCTGATCCCGAGGATTTCGCTGATCTCGCGGTTCGCCTTGCCGCGGCTGATCCACAACAGCACCTCGGCCTCGCGGTCGGTCAGCCCGTGGCGCGTAGCGAGCAGGCGTTCTTCGGCACCATCGAGCGTTTCGGCGAGACGGAACAGCCATTCGTCCGGTCCGCTGCGCGTGAGCAAGGTGAATTCGAGTTCGCCCCCCGGGATCGCGTGACGGAACGGGCGGAGGTCTTCGCTCTCCATCAGCCGTAACAGCGCCGCGACCACAACGGGCGGCAGCGCCTCGTCCTCGAGATGCGCCATCAGGATCGTGATCGTGCGCGGCGTCGACCACAAAATCCGGCCCGCCCCGTCGAGCGCGAGCAGCGAGCGCCCGCTCTGGTCGAGCGCGGCCTGGCTGCGCTGGGTGATCCGCGCATTGCCGAGATGGACCTGGATGCGGGCGAGCAGCTCCTCCACCACCACCGGTTTCTGCACATAATCGACCCCGCCTGCGGCCAGCCCGCGCAGCACGTCCTTGGTTTCGGTCAGGCCGGTCATGAAGATCACGGGCACGCCTGCGAGCCGGGGATCGGCCTTGATCCGCTGTGTCGTCGCGAACCCGTCCATTCCGGGCATCATCGCATCCATCAGGACCAGATCCGGCACGACCAGTGCAAGCGTCTGCAGCGCGGCGGCCCCATCGCCCGCGACCAGCACGGTCATCCCCGCCGCCTCGAGCGTCGCCGTGACGAAGCTCAACGATTCAAGCGTATCGTCGACCACGAGGACGGTTGCACCCGTCTGGCAGGGGACCGGCTCAGCCAAGGGAGTTCAACAGCCCGAGATAGGATTTGAGATCGAACCGGCGGAGATGGTCGCGGAGTTGATCGACCACCACGGCGCTTTCGGGATGGTCGGATGCAAGCGAGTCGAGCGCAACCTCGCTGTCGCGGACATGCCCGATCTGCCCGAGATAGCGCAACCGCGCGATGGTCACACTGGCGGCGCTGAGGTCGGGCGCTGCGATGGGGGCAGGGGGCGGCGCGACGCTGGATGGCTCACCCGATTGCCAGTCGATCCCGAGTTGTGCGGCGATTGCGTCGAGCAGCGCTTCCAGCTCGACCGGCTTGAGGATAAACCCGTCATGCGCCGCCGCCCCGTCGCCACCGGCGGCGAATTCGTGTGCGTTGGCCGAGACCAGCAGAATCTTGAGCCGGCCCATGGCCGCAAGCGGTATCCCGCCATCCTCGATCGCGCGGAGCCGGCGTGCGACGTCCCACCCGCTCAGGTCGCGCATCTGGATGTCGAGCAGCACCAGATCGGGCTGACAGCGCAGCGCGAGATCGATCCCCTCGGCACCGCCCGACGCGGCATAGACGCTGAAACCGAGCGGGCGGAGCAAGCCTTGCAGCACCGCCAGCTGGGCGGGGTCGTCGTCGATCGCGAGGATCGTGCGGGGGGCACCGCTATAGCCCGTGATCGACCGCCGCCGCGCGGTCGCCACCGAGACGTCGCGCGCCTCGCTGAGCATCACGCGCAACCGGAACCGGCTTCCGACGTCGGCGGTGCTCGTTACCGATACGTCGCCCCCCATCAACTGCGCGAGCACGCGCGTGATGGCGAGGCCGAGCCCGGTTCCGGGTTGGCCGTGCGCAACGTCCGAACTGCCACGGTCGAACGGTTCGAAAATGCGCTCGAGGTCGGCGGGCGGAATGCCGATCCCGGTATCCGCGATCTCGAACGTCGCGATCATGCCGCTATAGCGGACCGACAAGGTGATCGTCCCCGCAGGCGTATATTTGATCGCGTTGGACAGCAGGTTGACGAGGATCTGGCGTAGCCGCTTCTCGTCGGCGCGGACGTAAGCGGGGAGATTGCGGGGTGCTGCATAATCGAGCTGCAATCCCTTGGCCTCGGCCTGCACGCGGAACATCGCGACGATCGCGTCGAGAAATTCGGGAAGCGGCACGACATCGCGGGCAAGCGTGATCACCCCGCTTTCGATCCGCGAGATATCGAGCAGCCCGTCGACGATGTTGGTCAGATGTTCGGCCGAGCGCCGGATGACGCGGGCCGCCTCGGCGGGATCGATCGCACCGGCTCGTTCGAGCAACTGGCCGTAGCCGTAGATGGCATTGAGCGGTGCGCGGATTTCGTGGCTTACCCCGACTAGATAGCGCGTCTTGGCGAGGTTCGCGGCTTCGGCGGCGTCCCTGGCTTTTTGCAACGCGGCCTCCGTGTCGTGGAGACGGGCGACTTCGCCAGTCAGGTGCCGGATCTGCGCGTCGCGATGGTCCGCGTCGCGCCGCTGCGTCCGCACGCGGACGAACAGCATGGCGGTCAGCCCCGTCAGCACGACGATCGCGACAAGCGCGATCGTCCACCAGGAGATGCCCGAGACGGTCAAGCGCATCGCTCGCTGAACATAGCAGATCCGGGCGATGGGATCATGGCGCGGGTTTCGCGGGGCGCGGATAGACGATGAAATCGCCTTGGCTGGCGATCGCCGGGGATTTCGCCATGCCGTGGACCGCCGCTTGCAACCGCGTGATGGCGGATGCCGGGAGTTCCAGCGGATGTTCGTCGGGATGCGTGGCGGCTTCCATCGGATAGTCCTTGCCCGCGACATTGGTCATTTCGATGTGCGTCCCCAGCAGCATCGCGACCGGATGGGTGCGGGCGAAGGCGGCGACGCGGTCGGCGCTTGCCACGAAAGTCGGGAATTGGTCGACGGGTACATACAGCCTTCCCGCATATAGCATGTCGCCCGAGAAAAGCAGACGGGTGTGCGGGTCGTACACCATTATATGGGCGGGCTCGTGTCCCGGCGTGGGAAGGATCGACAGCGCGCGTCCGCCGAGGTCGAAGGTCGCGATATCGTCCGGCCAATGCGCCACGCCGAAGAAGCTGGCGACGGCTTCGGGTTTTAGACCGACGACGACGGTGTCGGGCCGGCCAACGAACTCGCCGTCCCCCTGATGATGGTCGCCGTGGCCGTGCG
This sequence comes from Sphingomonas sp. PsM26, assembly GCA_030433805.1. Taxonomy (GTDB): domain Bacteria; phylum Pseudomonadota; class Alphaproteobacteria; order Sphingomonadales; family Sphingomonadaceae; genus Sphingomonas. The sequence goes on from JARUXA010000020.1 coordinate 19,961, forward strand.
AATGCGCGACGACCAACGGGATCGACGTTCGCTTATGATCGGCAAGCCAGCGCGCGATCACCGCATCCACCGTCGGCCGAATCGCCAGACCGCCCGCGCCCGTGTCGAGCAGCAGTGCGCGGTCGCGACCGAACAGCAGATACAGGAACGGTGCCTCGAAATTGGTGTGGACCGACTGGCGGATGACGAACGTGTCCGCATCGTACCGCTGGACCTGCATCTTGGGTTCGGACTGCGTCGTGCCGTCGATCCAGTGCGCGAACCGGTGCGCGTTCGACGCCGCGGGAGCAGAGGCGAGCGCGATCGTGGCAGCGAGCATCGGCGCGGCGAGCAGGGCAGTGATGCGATAACCAACCGGCATGCTTCGATCTCCTGCCCCTGTGTCGCGCCCCCCGTGTCGATCCTCTGTGTCGACGAGATGCACGAAAGGGATGGCGCTCCGTGTGCGACATAACTATGGTTTATTACGGATCGGATCAAACGTAATATTGCCGGCAGCAAAGATAGGCCGGGTGTTTTGCGCTAACCTACTGTGGAGACTTGATAATGCCTCACTGGTTCCACAAAGCGCGAATCGCTGCCCTGGTCGGGTTGTCGGTGTTGGTGACGTCGTGCGGGCAGCAGGCCGCCGCGCCCAAGGCGCGCACCGAGTTCAACATCGGCTGGTCGATCTATGCCGGATGGATGCCCTGGCCTTATGCGCAGCGCGCCGGGATCGTGAAGAAATGGGCCGACAAATACGGCCTCAAGATCAACATCGTGCAGGTCAACGACTATGTCGAATCGGTGAACCAATATACCGCGGGCAAGCTCGACGGCGTGACCGTGACCAACATGGACGCGCTCACCATCCCCGCCGCGGGCGGCAAGGACACCAGCGCGGTCATCATCGGCGATTATTCGAACGGCAATGACGGCATCGTGCTGAAGAACGCGAAGTCGATCGCGGACATCAAGGGGCGCAGCGTCAATCTGGTCGAGCTGTCGGTCTCGCATTATCTGCTCGCGCGTGCGCTGAGCACCGCCAATCTCGCGCTGACCGACGTGAAGACCGTCAACACGACCGATGCCGACATCGTCGGCGCATTCGCGTCGCAGGGCGTCACCGCCGCGGTCGCGTGGAACCCACAGCTCAACGAAATGAAGGCCGCACCCGGCGCGACACTCGCGTTCGATTCGTCGAAGATCCCGGGCGAAATCCTCGACCTGCTCGTCGTCGACAAGGCGACGCTCGCCGCCAACCCCAACCTCGGCAAGGCGCTCGTCGGAATCTGGTACGAGACGATCACGCTGATGCAGCGGCAGGACGCACAGGGCAAGGCGGCGCGGGCCGCGATGGCGAAGCTCGCCGGATCGACGCCCGCGTCGTTCGATGCGCAGCTTTCGACCACCCATCTGTATGCAACGCCGGGCGAGGGCGTTGCCGCGGCAACTGCGCCGGATCTGGTCACGACGATGACGCGGGTGCGCGACTTCAGCTTTTCCAAGGGGTTGTTCGGCCCAGGCGCGACGTCGAAGGATGCGGTCGGGATCGCGTTTCCCGCAGGGAAAACGCTCGGTGATCCGGCGCGCGTGACGCTCCGCTTCGATCCGACGTTCATGAAGCTCGCCGCCGACGGCAAGCTGTAAGGGCGGGCCGATGGTGCGACTGGTCAACATCCGCCCGAGCCGACGAGTCGCGGCGATGCTCGGCGCGGCCCCGCTGGTGTTGCTTGTGCTGGCCTATCTGCTCGCCTCGGCCAGCCGCCACGCGCTCAATCCCGCCGACAAGATCCTGCCGACCCCCGATGCGATGATCGCGGCGATGCGGTCGCTGGTGTTGCTGCCCGATGCGATGACGGGGCAGCGGCTGTTCTGGTCGGATACGTTCGCGAGCCTTCAGCGGCTCGGGATCGGCCTCGCGATCTCGACGCTGTCGGCGTTGCTGGCGGGGCTGGTACTGGGGTTGCTCCCGGCGGTGCGCGCGACGCTCAGCCCGCTCGTCACCACGATCGCGGTGATTCCGCCGATCGCGCTGCTGCCGATCCTGTTCATCGCACTCGGTCTCGGCGAGACCGCCAAGGTCGCGCTGATCGTGACCGGCATCCTGCCGTTGATGCTGCGCGATATCGCGTCGCACGTCGAAGCGCTGCCGGTCGAGCAGATGATCAAGGCGCAGACGTTGGGGGCGAGTAGCTGGCAACTCGCGCTGCGTGTCGCCTTGCCACAGGCGATGCCGCGGCTGATTCATGCGATCCGTTTGTCGCTTGGGCCGGCGTGGGTGTTCCTCATCTCGGCGGAGGCGATCGCGTCGGATGTCGGGCTCGGCTACCGCATCTTCCTCGTCCGGCGCTATCTGTCGATGGACATCATCCTCCCCTATGTCGCTTGGATCGCGTTGCTCGCGATAGCGATGGACTGGGTGCTGCGGCAGATCAGCACGCGCGGGTTCCCCTGGGCGCATGGGGCGCGATGAGCATGCTGTCTCTCCGCAACATATGGGTCGAATACGGCGACAAGGTCGTGCTCGAGCGCGTCAATCTGGACATCGCTGAGCACTCGTTCGTCTCGATCGTCGGTCCTTCGGGGGCCGGAAAGAGCACGTTCCTCCGATTGTTGCTCGGGCAGGAAACCCCGACGCGCGGGCAGATCCTGCTCGACGGCGTGCCGCTTCGCCCCGAATGCGGCCCCGATCGCGGCGTGGTGTTCCAGCGCTATTCGGTCTTCCCGCATCTGGATGCGCGCCGCAACGTGCTGTTCGGGCTGGAGTGCGCAGGGGCGCCGCTGACCGGGCGGCTGTTCGGGCGCGCGCGGCGGGTGGCGATGGACGAGGCCGATGCAATGCTCGGCGCGGTCGGGCTCGGCGACAGCGGGCATGTCTTCCCCGCGCAAATGTCGGGCGGAATGCAGCAACGGCTCGCGATCGCGCAGGCGCTGGTCAAGCGCCCGCGTCTCCTGTTGCTGGACGAGCCATTCGGTGCGCTCGATCCGGGGATTCGCGCGGACATGCACCGGCTGATCACGCGGCTTTGGCGCGAACAGGGGCTCACGATCGCGATGGTGACGCACGACATCAGCGAGGCGTTCGCGCTGGCGACCCGCGTGCTGACGCTCGACAAGCGCCGCCACGATCCGCACGCGCCGCACCGCTACGGCGCGACCGCGGTCTACGATCTCGCGCTCGATCGTCGGGTCGCCGCGGAAAAACTGGCGGTTGACAGTATTACGATTGACGATAATGATAATAACTGAGACGGATCGTTCATGACCGACGAGACCCCCGGAACCGGGCTTTCCAGACTGAGCATGAGCTTGCCGACGGAACTGTACCATCAACTCGACGTGATGGTGCAGGAGCGTGGCCTGCCGTCCCGGTCGCAGATGATCGCCGAACTGATCCGCCACGCGCTTGCTGAACATGGCGAGGCGACGCATCCCGATGCGTTGCTCGCGGGGACGATCACGCTGGTCTATCGCTCCAACATGGGGCGCGTGCGCGAACTGCTCGCGCAGACGCAGCACGCGTTTCTGAAGGAAGTCATTTCCGCGCAGCATGTCTTCCTGGAGGACGACCAGTCGCTCGAAGTGCTGCTGGTGCAGGGCCCCGCGACGCGGCTGCGCGACCTGTGCGACGCTTTGCGCAAGGTGCGCGGTGTCCAGCAGATCAGCCTGTTCACCACCACCGCCTTGCTGCCGCCGCTCCACGAGCAGGTCAGCTTCAAGGCTGGCAAGTCGAGGAAAACCGCCTGATGGTCGCACTCAACGATCCGCTCGCCGCGCGCGCACATGCCCGCGCGATGGAAGGCAGCGTCGCCGACGCAATGCCGATCCTGCCGCCGGTCGCGGACGATCTGCCGGACGGCGTCGCGGCGGGCGATCTGCTGTGGGAAGAACGGATCGCGGCGGGTGGTTATGCCTCGCGGCGGCTCGCCCGTGGGTCGCGCGTCCGCCTGATCGATCTGGAAGGCGATGCCTGCGCATCGCTGCAGCTGTTCAACGCCGAAATGCCGACCGAGCGGCTGAATATCGCGGATACGCTCAAGATCCAGTGGAATGCGTATCTGGGTGCGGGCAAATTCCTCCTGTCCGACATGGGCCGCGTGCTGATGAGCATCGTCGCGGACGATGCGCAGACGCATGACGCTTTGTGTGGCGCGTCCAATGCCGCGTCCAATACGCGCGCTTATGGCGACGGAAGCAACGCCGGGCCATTCCCCAACGCGCGCGACCGGCTGATGCTGGGTGTGGCGAAACACGGTCTTGGCCGCCGCGACGTCCATCCCTGCCTCACTCTGTTCAAGGGCGTGAAGGTTGCCGCCGACGGGGCCACCCTTCCCGAACTGGGGCCGTTCGCGCCGGGGCGGACGGTGACGCTGCGCGCCGAAATGGACCTGATCCTCGTCGTCGCCAATTGCCCGCACGTGCTCGACACGCGCCCGTGGAGCATCACGCCGCTGCGCGCGACCGCGTGGCGCGGGCCCATCGCGGGGGACGACGATTCGATCCGCAATGCGACGCCGGAGGGCCGCCGCGCCTTCCTCAACGTCGACGATTATTACCGCCGCTGAGGAGACGATAGAGTGGCCGATCTTTCGCTCGAAGGCCTGGACGGCGCGGTGGTGCACGACGAAGTCGTCGCCGCGCGCGCACCCTGGCTCCACACCGTCCGCGCCGGCCAGTCGCTCCGGATCGTCGATCTGGAAGGCAATCAGGCGGTCGATTTCCTGCTGTACGCCGCTGCCGACGATGCCGAACGCTACAGCGCACAGGACACGATCGCCGCGCAGCGCAACATCTTCCTGCGCACGGGGGCCGCGCTGCTGTCGAACGAGGGCCGCACGATGATGACGATCGCGGCCACCTCGGTCGACTATCACGACACGATCGGCGGGGCGTGTTCGTGCGAGTCCAACACGCTGCGCTACGGCCATCACACCAAGGCGCAACACGCCTGTGTCGACAATTTCCTCGACGCCAACGTCCGCGCCGGGCGCGGCAAGCGCGACATGGTGTCGAACATCAATTTCTTCATGAACGTGCCGGTCGAAGCGGATGGCGCGCTCGGGATCGTCGACGGGATTTCGGCACCCGGCCTGACGGTCGACCTGCGCGCCAAGATGGACGTGGTGGTGGTCGTGTCCAACTGCCCGCAGATCAACAACCCGTGCAACGGCTTCAACCCGACCCCCGTCCGCATGATCGTGACGGCATGAGCTTCGATACGGTTCTGATCGCCAACCGCGGCGCGATCGCCTGCCGCATCATCCGGACGCTGCGGCAGATGGGGTTGCGCTCGGTCGCGGTCTATTCGGATGCGGATGCGGGGTCGCTCCACGTCGCCGAGGCGGATCTCGCGATCCGGATCGGCGCAGGACCGCCGGGCGAAAGCTATCTCGACGTGGCAAAGATCCTTGCAGCGGCGCGGGAAGCAGGCGCGGGGGCGATCCATCCAGGCTATGGTTTCCTGGCCGAGAATGCGGGATTTGCTGAAGCCTGCGCGGCGGCGGGGATCGTCTTCATCGGGCCGACGACCGACAATATCCGCGCGTTCGGCCTCAAGCACAGCGCGCGTGCGCTGGCGGTGGCGCATGGCGTGCCGCTGGCGCCCGGGTCCGATTTGCTGGTCGATGTCGAGGCGGCCTCGGTCGCGGCGGCGGAGATCGGCTTTCCCGTCATGCTCAAGGCGACCGCTGGCGGCGGCGGGATCGGAATGCGGATTTGCCGCGATGATGCCGAGATCCGCGACGGGTTCGCCGCGGTCGCACGGCTGGGGTCCGCCAATTTCGGCGATTCCGGTGTGTTTCTGGAACGCTATGTCGAGCGCGCGCGGCATATCGAGGTGCAGATCTTCGGTGACGGCAAGGGCAAGGTCGTGGCGCTCGGCGAGCGCGATTGCTCGCTGCAACGGCGCAACCAGAAGGTCGTCGAGGAAGCCCCCGCTCCCAACCTGCCCCCCGAGGTTCGCGCCGGGCTGATCGCGGCGGCGGTGCGCCTCGGCGAAGCCGCGGCCTATCGCTCCGCCGGGACGGTCGAGTTCCTGTACGACGCGGTGCGCGGCGACTTCTTCTTTCTCGAGGTCAACACGCGACTCCAGGTCGAGCATGGCGTGACCGAGGAAGTGCTCGGGATCGATCTGGTCGAGTGGATGATCCGCGCGGCGGCCGGCGACACGGCGTTTCTCGACGCGCCGCTGCGCGCGCCCGAAGGGGCTTCGATCCAGGTCCGGCTGTACGCCGAGGACCCCGCGCTCGACTATCGCCCGACCTCGGGCAAGCTGACCGACGTGGCGTTCCCCGATGTGCGCGTCGAGACATGGGTCGCCAGCGGCACCGAGGTCAGCAGCTTCTACGACCCGATGCTCGCCAAGCTGATCGTGACCGCCCCCGACCGGGCGCAAGCGGTGCTGGCGATGCAGGCGGCGCTCGACGCAACGCGGATCGCGGGGATCGAGACCAATGTCCGCTGGCTGCGCGATGTCGTGCGGACCGCTGCGTTCGTTTCCGGCGACGTGTCGACCCGCGCGCTCGACACCGTGGTCTACCAGCCGCGCAGCCTGCGCGTGCTGTCGGGCGGGACCGCCACCAGCGTGCAGGATTATCCGGGACGCGAGGGCTATTGGGCGATCGGCGTGCCGCCGTCGGGACCGATGGACGCGCTGTCGTTCCGGCTCGGCAACCGGCTGCTCGGCAATGCCGAGGGGCTGGCGGGGTTGGAGATCACCGCAACCGGGCCGACGATCCTGTTCAATACCGCCGCGACGGTGTGCCTGACCGGCGCGGATTTCGGCGCGACGCTGGATGGCGTGGCGCTCGCGCGGAACGCGGCGGTCGAGATCGCCGCCGGGCAGACGCTTGCGCTGGGCCGAGTCCGGAGCGGCGGGGTGCGCGGGTATTTGCTGGTCGCAGGCGGGCTCGACATTCCGGCGTATCTTGGGAGCCGCAGTACCTTCGACCTGGGGGAATTCGGCGGCAATGCCGCGCGGCGCGTGGTGGCAGGCGATACGCTGCACCTTGGCGATGCGCCCACGGACGTGGCACCGACGGTCGCGCAGGTTCCGGCAATCGGCACCGACTGGACGATCCGTGTGCTGTATGGCCCGCACGGCGCGCCCGATTTCTTCACGCCCGACGACATCGCGACGTTCACCGCGTCGCTGTGGAAGGTCCATTACAATTCGAACCGCACCGGCGTCCGCCTGATCGGCCCCAAGCCGCATTGGGCGCGGCAGGATGGCGGCGAGGCGGGGCTGCATCCGTCGAACATCCACGACAACCCCTATGCGATCGGCGCGATCGATTTCACCGGGGACATGCCGATCATCCTCGGCCCCGACGGTCCGTCGCTCGGCGGGTTCGTCTGCCCGTTCGTCGTGGTCGCGGCGGACCTGTGGAAGATCGGGCAGCTTGCCGCGGGCGACAGCGTGCGCTTCGCGGTGGTGACGCCCGACGTCGCGGGCGCGGCGGCGGTGACGCAGACCGCATGGCTATCGGGTACGGCACCGCTAGCCGAGGAAACGACCGTCGTTACGGACGGAAACGTCGGCGACCTGTCGCCGATCCTCGCCGACCTGCCCGCGGCCAACGGGCGTCCGCGCGTGGTCTATCGCCAGCAGGGCGACCGCAACATCCTGGTCGAATATGGCCCGATCGTGCTCGACCTGGAGCTGCGGATCCGAATCCATGCGCTGATGATCGAACTCGAACGGATCGCGCTTCCGGGCGTGATCGACATCGTCCCCGGCATCCGCTCGCTCCAGCTCCATTTCGACGGCGTCGCGCTCGACCAGACGGCGGCGCTCGCGGCGCTGGTGGCGGCGGAGGAGCGGCTCGGTGACCTCGATGATTTCACCATCCCGTCGCGGATCATCCACCTTCCGCTGAGCTGGAAGGATCCGGCGATCTACGAGACGATCGCCAAATATGAGGAAGCGGTGCGCGACGATGCGCCGTGGTGCCCCGACAATATCGAGTTCATCCGCCGCATCAACGGCCTCACCGACGTCGACGCGGTCGAGCGGATCGTGTTCGACGCGACCTATCTGGTGATGGGTCTGGGCGACGTCTATCTCGGCGCGCCGGTCGCCACGCCGATCGACCCGCGCCACCGGCTGGTGACGACCAAGTACAACCCCGCGCGCACCTGGACCCCGCCCAATGTCGTCGGCATCGGGGGCGCGTACATGTGCATCTACGGGATGGAGGGGCCGGGCGGCTATCAGCTGTTCGGGCGCACGATCCAGGTGTGGAACACGCACCGCCAGACCGACGCGTTCATCGATGGCAAGCCGTGGCTGCTGCGCTTCTTCGACCAGATCCGCTTCTTCCCGGTCAGTCATGACGAGCTGGTCGACTGGCGGCGCGACTTCCCGCTCGGGCGGCGTGCGATCGAGGTCGAGGAAACCGAATTCCGCCTAGCCGATTATCGCGCGTTCCTGGCCGACAATGCCGCGGAGATCGACAGCTTCCAGCAGCATCGTCAGGCGGCGTTCGACGAAGAGCGCGCCGATTGGGCGCGGCGCGGCGAGTTCGACCGGGTCGCTGCGCTCACCGACGGCGATGCGGATCGCGGCGTAGATGCCGCCATCGCGCTGCCCGAAGGGACGGAGTGTATCGAGGCACCGTTCGGCGGCGTCGTCTGGAAAATGCTCGTCGCGCCGGGCGACGTGGTCGGCCCGACGACGCAGCTTGCGGTGATGGAGGCGATGAAAATGGAGTTTCCGGTGGAAGCCCCGGGCGCGGGGACGATCGAGGCGGTGTACGTCACCGAGCGGCAGGCGATCCAGCCCGGCGCACCGATGTTCGCCTTCCGGCCCGCCGCATGAGCTTGTCGCGGCTCGACGCCTGCGGAATCGCGGCGGATGTTTCGGCGGGCCGCGTCTCGGCGGTTGCGGTCCTGCAGGACGTGATCGCGCGGATCGCGGTCTATGATCTGGTCCAGCCGCAGGCGTGGATCGCGCGGTTTGATGCATCGGCGTTGCTCGCGCAGGCGGAGGCGATCGACGCGCGGGTCGCAGCGGGGGAGGAGCTCCCGCTCGCCGGAGTGCCGTTCGCGGTCAAGGACAACATCGATGTCGCGGGGATCGACACCACCGCGGGCTGCCCGAGCTACGGCTATCGCCCGAAGCGGTCGGCAACCGTGGTGGAACGCCTCGTTGCGGCGGGGGCGATCTGCATCGGCAAGACCAATCTCGACCAGTTCGCCACCGGATTGAACGGCACGCGCAGCCCGTATGGCGCGCCGGTCAACGTCTATAACCGCGCCTATGTCAGCGGCGGGTCGAGTTCGGGGTCGGCGGTCGTCGTCGCGGCGGGGCTGGTCGCTTTCGCGCTCGGGACGGATACCGCGGGATCGGGCCGCGTGCCTGCCGCTTTCCAGCATCTGATCGGATTGAAGCCGTCGCGTGGGCGCTGGAGCTCGACCGGTTTGGTTCCGGCGTGCCGTACGCTCGACTGCATCACCGTGCTGGCGTCGACGATCGCGGATACGCGTCTGGTCGATACCGTGGTCGCCGGGTTCGATGCGACCGACCCGTTCTCGGTCCGCGTGCCTGAGCGGGATCGCGCAGCGCGACGGATCGGCGTGCCCCGCCCCGATCAGCGCAAATGGTTCGGCGATCTCGAGTCCGAACGCCTGTACGATAAAGCGATCGCGTGCCTCGCCGCGAATGGCGCGGAACTGGTCGAGATCGACATGACCCCGCTCAACGAGGCGGCGCAACTGCTCTACGGCGGTCCGTGGGTCGCCGAACGCACCGCCGCGCTCGAAACGGTACTGGCGGCTGACCCTGACGACTTCGATCCCGTGGTGAGGGAAGTGGTCGCCGGCGGGCTCGATCTGCGCGCGGTGGATCTGTTCAACGGCATCTATCGACTGGCGGAGCTCCGTCGCGCCGCCGATCTGCTGTGGGACACGATCGACGTGCTCGTCCTCCCGACAACGGGGACGACCTACCGCGTCGCCGAGATGCGCGCTGCACCGATCGCGCTCAACAGCAACCTCGGGGCCTATACCAATTTCGTCAATCTACTCGACATGGCGGCGATCGCGGTGCCCGCCGGCGCGCGCGACAATGGCACCGGGTTCGGGATCACGCTGATTGGCCCCGCCGGAACCGACCGCGCGCTGCTCGCCGCAAGCGAAGCCTATCTCGACGCGGCGAAGCTCGCCGCACCACCACCCCTGGACCTGGAGGGTCGCATGCAGACCGTGAAACTCGCCGTCGTCGGCGCGCATCTGAAGGACATGCCGCTGCACTGGCAGCTCACCTCGCGCGATGCGGTGTTCGTCGAGGCGACCCACACCGCGCCGACCTATACCCTGTACGCGATGGCGGACAGCGTGCCGCCCAAGCCTGCGCTGGTGCATGTCGGGGCTGAGGACGGGGCAGCGATTGCGGTCGAAGTCTATGAACTGGACGTCGCCGCCTTCGGCAGCTTCGTCGTCGACGTGCCGCCGCCGCTCGCGATCGGATCGGTCACGCTGGCGGACGGCAGCACGGTCAAGGGGTTCGTCGCCGAACCGCGCGCGACGGTGGGAGCGGAGGACATTACCGCGCTCGGCGGCTGGCGCGCTTATGTAGCGCGCTGACGTCGTCTCGATACGTCATTTGCCCACCTGACCCGCGGGTAGCCAGCGCTTAGGATGAACGTGCTTCTCGACGACGCATCCCGCGGAGCGGGGGGCCGCTTTTCGGCATAGGACGGGGCTCGATTGTGATGAGGCAAACCGTGTTCAACCTGCTTCCGCCCGCGACGGTCGCCGCTGTGGTGCTGTTCTGGGCGTATGGACCGACGGACTTCATCAGTCGCCCCTGGTCGATCGTCGCTGCGGTCGCCGTGACGACCGCGTTCGTCCTCCTGCTCGAACAGGTACACGAACGGCATAAAGCGTGGCGCATGGACCTGCGCGAATTCTGCACCGATCTGTTCTACATGGTGCTTGGCTCGACCGCGATCGCCTGGGCGACCAACACGTTCGCTGAGGCCCCGCTAAAAGCCGCCAAACAGGCGCTGGGAATCCAGACTGACTGGGCGATGCACCTGCCGTTCGTGGTGCAGGTCGCACTGGTGGTGGTGCTGGTCGAGATCGGCCAATATTGGATGCATCGGCTGATGCACAACAATGCGTTCCTCTGGTCGACCCATGCACCGCATCACCACATCACGCAGTTGAACGCGATGAAGGGCGCGGTCGGCAATCCGATCGAGTTGTTCCTGATCAGCCTCAGCGTGGTGGCGATCTTCGACTTGCCGCAGGCCGCCGTGTTCTGCGGGTTCAACGTGCTGACCGCGGTATCGACCTTCGCGCATGCCAACGTCCGCGCCGATCCGCCGCGCTGGTACGCCTTCTTCTTCACGACGATCCGCAACCACAGCCTGCATCACACCGCGCTCAGCTACGAGGACACGCGCTGCAACTACGGCAATTCGCTGATTCTGCTCGACCGGCTGTTCGGGACGTACCGTGACGGGGAATCCGCTGTGGTGGGGCAGGATGACCGCAAGCGGCTGACGATCTGGGAGCAGTGGATGTTTCCTGCGCGCCCCGTGATCGCGAAGCTCACTGCCAAACGGCCTGAGTCGACGACCGTCGTGAACTGATCCAGCCCGGCGGTGCAGCACCGGGCGACCCAGTAGTTCCGTATCTCCAGGAGGCGTATCTGAAAAATTGTTGGGCAGTCGTTGCGTTGCTGGGGGGCTGCATCGCGTCCACGCAGACTTTGGCGAAGGCGCCGCAGGAGCAGGTCGTGCCCGTTCCGGGATTTGCCGATTTCATCGCGATCGACGGCAAGACGATCTGGGTCACCAACGCCGGGCGGGTCGAACGCTGGTCCAGCCGCAAGAAGCTGGCGACGGTCGCGCTGGCGCATCCGTGCGGCGCGATGACGATCCTCGACGGATCGTTGTGGGTCGCGGACTGCAAGGACAAGACGCTCAACCGGATCGATATCCGAACCGCGAAGATCACCGCGACGATCGCAACCGGGATCGGCAACCCCGAAGGGGAATTGAACGTCGTCGCGGGGGCCGGATCGATCTGGGTCAGCAGCGACGCCAAGGGCATAATCACGCGGGTCGACCCCGCCAGCAACCGCATGATCGCGACGGTCCAGGTCGATCGGGACAGCCATTATCTGTCGTTCGGCATGGGGGCGTTATGGGCGGCAAGCGGAACCAGCCAGACGCTTCAGAAGATCGACCCGACGACCAATGCGGTCGTCAAACGCACGGCACTCGGGCGCACGCCCGGCTTCCTCGTCGCGGGCGAAGGGGCGGTGTGGGTGCAGGAGCAAGGCGATGGGACCGTCGCCAAGGTCGGTCCGACGACCGGCGACGTCGTGGGGCGCGTCAAGGTGGATGAAACGCTCAAATACGGCGATATCGACGCGGGTGGGGGGAAGATCTGGCTGCGCACCACGGCGGGGCAGACGTTCGTCGTGATCGACCCGGCGACGCTTGCGATCCGCGCGCGGGTCGGCGCAGCATCGGGCAGCGGTGCCTTGCGCTACACCCCGACGGGGGTGTGGACGACCGCGCATGACCGACACACTCTGTCGTGGTGGAAGGACCCGGCAGCCATCGGTAAGTAACGCCGCGTTACCCGGCGCACCCTCGCACCGCGCGTTTCCGGCATGCGGCGAAAAGCGTCCCGGGGTGCCCGCTCGATCGATCGGATGCGATTGACGGCGCGGAATTATACGCCGAAACAGCAGGTCCTGGAGGGGACAATGGCTGCTAATAAGGCCTTCATCGGCGAACTCATATCCGAATGCATCGCGGTTGCGATCATCATCACGATCGGCAATTCGGCCGCCGCGATGTACACGTTGTACGACCCCAGTCCCTACAAGACCGCCTATTGGGGCGTGTGCATTACCTGGGGTCTCGCGGTTACGATCGCGATCTATGTGACCGGCGCGGTGTCCGGCACCCATGCCAACCCAGCCGTCACGCTGGCGCTCGCCATCTACCGCGATTTTCCCAAGCGCAAGATCGTGCCGTATTGGGCGGCGCAAGTGATCGGCGCGATGATCGGCGCGGCACTGGTGTACATGATGTACGGGCCGGTGATCGACAGCTTCAACCAGAGCCATGCCCTGACGCGCGAAGCGGGCGGAGCCGCGGGGGTGTTCTTCACGCATCCCGGCGACGGCATCACCCCGGTCCGTGCTTTCTTCAACGAGATCGTGCTGACCGGGATCCTCGTGCTCGGCATCTTCGCGGTGACCGACGAATATAACACCCAGGCTCCCCGCGCGGATTCGAGCGCGCTCATCATCGGGTTGCTCGTCGCGATGATCGGTGGGGCGGGAGGGTATCTCGAAGCGTGGCCGATCAACCCCGCGCGCGACTTCGGCCCGCGCTTGTTCTGCTATTTTGCAGGGTGGGGGTCGGCGGCCTTTCCCGCACCCCTCGATTACTGGTGGGTGCCGATCGCCGGGCCGTTCTGCGGCGGCGTGGCAGGGGCCACCGTCTATCAGGCGCTGATCCGCCCGTTCCTCCCGTCGCGCCAGATCGCCGCTACCCCGCTGCCCGACCCGGGCTGGGATACGGCGGACCGCTCGCGCTAAACCGACTGCGTCCCAGGAGAGCATCGCATGACCGCCCCCTATATCGTCGCGCTCGACCAGGGCACGACATCGACCCGCTGCATCGTGTTCGATTCGACCGCGACCCCCATCGCCGTCTCGCAATGCGAGTTCGCGCAGCATTATCCGGCGCTTGGCTGGGTCGAGCATGATCTCGAGGATATCTGGCGCGATGCGGTCGCGATGCTGCGCGATGCGGTCGCCAAGGCGGGGATCGATGTCGCCGACATCGCTGCGCTCGGCATCACCAACCAGCGTGAGACGGTCGCACTGTGGGATCGCAAGACGGGCAAGCCGGTCCATCGCGCGATCGTCTGGCAGGATCGCCGCACGTCGGATGTCTGTGCGAAGCTGAAGGCCGACGGGGCCGAGGCGATGGTGACCGAAAAGACCGGGTTGCTGATCGATCCGTATTTTTCCGCGACGAAGCTCGCGTGGATCCTCGACAATGTCTCGGGGGCTCGGGATGCGGCGGAGCGCGGGGATCTGGCGTTCGGGACGATCGACACCTTCCTGCTCTCGCGGCTGACGCGCGGTAAGGTTCATGCGACCGACCCGACAAATGCGTCGCGCACCTTGCTGTTCGACATCGCCGCGCAACGCTGGGACGAGGAATTGCTTCGGCTGTTCCGCATCCCCGCGCCGCTGTTGCCCGACGTGTTCGACAATGCGCACATCTTCGGCGAGATCGACCCGTCGATCCTCGGGCGTGCGATCCCGATCGGCGGGATGGCGGGGGACCAGCAGGCGGCGCTGTTCGGTCAGGCGTGTTTCGAGCCGGGGATGACCAAATCGACCTATGGCACCGGCTGCTTCGCGCTGATGAACATCGGCACCGAGCCGATCCGGTCGAAAAGCCGGATGCTGACGACCACCGCGTACCGCCTCGACGGCGTGCCGACCTATGCGCTGGAGGGCGCGATCTTCGTTGCCGGGGCCGCGGTCAAATGGCTGCGCGACGGGCTGAGGATCATCACCCGCGCGTCGGACACGCACGATATGGCGCTGCGCGTGCAGAACAACCACGGCGTCTACATGGTGCCGGCGTTCGTCGGCATGGGGGCACCGCATTGGGACCCGGATGCGCGCGGTCTGATCTGCGGGCTGACGCTCGATGCGACCGAGGCGCATCTGGCGCGTGCTGCGCTTGAATCGGTCGCCTATCAGACGCGCGACCTGATCGAGGCGATGCGCGCGGACGCGCACCCCGATTCCCCGGCGCTTCGGGTCGATGGCGGCATGGCGGTCAACGACTGGCTGTGCCAGTTCCTTTCGGACGTGCTCGTCGCCCCGGTCGAACGCCCGGTCGGGGTCGAAACCACCGCGCTGGGGGCAGCGTTCCTTGCCGGGCTTGCCACCGGCGTTTGGGAAAATCTCGATGCGATTGCGGCCACCTGGTCGTGCGAGCGCCGCTTCGTGCCGACGATGGACGACGGTCTGCGCACCGATCTGATCGCCGGCTGGCGCAAGGCGGTCGAGCGCACGATGCTCTAGGGAGGGGCACATCGGCGATTGCGCCGGGCGGGGCGGCGCGCGACAAGGGCGTTCTCCAGGAGAACATTCAATGCGTCTTGCCCTTGCCGTCATGCTGTTGCCGACCGTTTCGCTGATCCAGGCGAACGCACCCGCCCCGGTCGCGGTCCAGACGCCCGCCAGGGGGGCGGCATCCTCGACCCAGGCGCAGGATGCCGCGCTGCTCCAGTTCCTCGATCAGGCGTATGACGCGCAACTCGCTTTGAGCCCGGAATCGCAGACGCAATTGGGGCTGAAGACGCAGTACGACCGGCTCGACGATTATACCGATGCCGCCGCCGTCCGTGCCCAGGCGCTGTCCGAACAGCAGTTGAAGGATCTGCACGCGCGCTTCCGCCCCGAACAGCTCGGCGAGAGCGCGCGGGTCAGCTATCGTCTGTTCGAATATGAAGTCGCGCGCGGGCGGGAATCGTTCCAGTTCCGCAAGCTGCGCTTTCCCGTCTCGACTAACGGTAGCCCGGCCGGCGAGATCCCGGTGTTGCTGATCAACAACCATAAGGTCAACACGGTCGCCGATGCGCAGGCCTATATCGCGCGGCTGCGCGAGACCGAGCGTGTGATGCGCGAAGTGTCCGCGACGATGCGCGCGCAGGCGGCTGCCGGGATCATCCCCAACAAGGTCAATTTTGCGCCAGCCCGTGCCGATGCGCGTGCGGTCATCACCGGGGCGCCGTTCGACAGCGGGCCGGATTCGACGCTGCTGGCGGACTTCCGCAAGAAGGTCACCGCGCTCGATGCGCCGGCCGAAACCAAGGCGAAGCTGATCGCCGACGCAAGTGCGGCGCTGACCGGGCCGTTCCGCAAGGGCTATGACACGCTGTTTGCAACGCTCGATGCGATCGAGTCGCTGTCCAAGGGCAATTTCGGCGCGTGGAGCCTGCCGAATGGCGCAGCCTATTATGCCGACCGGTTGAAGAGCTCGACCACGACCAACCTGACTGCGGACCAGATCCACGCGCTCGGCCTGCGCCAGGTCGCCGCGATCCGGCAGGAGATGGAGGCGGTCCAGCGCGAGGTCGGCTTCAAGGGGACGCTCGAACAGTTCTTCGACCACATCCGCACCGACCCGCAGTTCAAATATCCCAACACCGTCGCTGGCCGCGAAACCTATCTCGCCGATGCGCGCGCGGTGATCGCCTCGGTCATGACCGCAGCGCCGCGCTTTTTCAGCGTGTTACCCAAGACCCCGCTCGAAGTGCGCGCGGTCGAGAAGTGGCGCGAGGGGACCGCGTCGACCGCTTTCTACAACCCGCCCTCGGCGGACGGATCGCGGCCGGGGATCTATTACGTCAACCTGGTCGACATGAACCAGACGCAGAAGGTGCAGGTCGCCGGGATCGCCGCGCATGAGGGCGCGCCGGGGCATCACTTCCAGATCGCGCGGCAGCAGGAGCTGACCGGCATCCCCAAGTTCCGCAAGTTCGGCGGTTACGGCGCCTATACCGAGGGTTGGGGGCTGTATTCGGAGCGGCTCGCGAATGAGATGGGAGTCTATAAGGATCCGTATGCACGCTTCGGAATGCTGTCGCTGCAGGTGTGGCGTGCAATCCGGCTGGTGCTCGATACCGGGATCCATTCCAAGCGCTGGACCCGCGAACAGGCGATCGCGTACTTCAAGGCGAACAGCTCGGTGTCGGACAAGGACATCGCGCGCGAGGTCGATCGCTATTTCAACTGGCCGGGGCAGGCGACGAGCTACATGGTCGGGCAGCTCAAGATCACCGAATTGCGCCAGCGCGCGGAGAAGGCGCTCGGGTCGCGCTTCGATATCCGGGACTTCCATGAAGCGGTGCTGAGCCAGGGGGCATTGCCGCTCGACGTGCTCGACGAGCAGGTGAACCGCTATATCGCGGCGAAGCGGGGGTAGCTGCAAATGCGCCGGGTAGAGGCGTGTGGTGCCGTCTTTTATGCGGGGTCGACCGGGTGCGCGCGTAAGTCGAGGTCGCCGTCGACGGCGAGATAGACGATCTCGGCAATGCTTCGGACGTTGAGCTTCTGAAGGGCATGCGCGCGGTGCCCTTCGACCGTACGGGGGCTGATCGCGAGAGCGGTGGCGATTGCCTTATTGGTCTTGCCTTCGATCAGCGCGCGCACGACGCTGCGTTCACGCCCGGTGAGCGACGCCATGTGCGCGCGGGCGGACTGCCGTTGCTCGGACTTGTGGGTGGCAGTTCGAAGGCTCGAAAACGCACGGTCGAGTGCGGCCGTCAGCAGATCGGCACGAAGGGGATGCTCCAGGACTTCAATAGCACCGCACTGCATCGCCTCCACAGTGACCGGCGTGTCTGCGGTGACCGCCATCATGATGACAGGCCAATAGATCTCCTGCTCCAAAAGCGCCGCCAGCACGGCAAGTCCACCGATTTTCGGCATGTCCAGATCGGTCATGAGCGGTGCCGGCTGGAGGTCCGCAAGCTGGTCCAGAAAGTCCTGGGAATGCGCAAACGGCCAAGCCGTAATTCCTGCGCGACTGAGCTGGCCGTGGAGCGCGCGACGTGCTGCCGGATCTTGCGCAATGATGTAAACGATCATGCCCGCTCCAGCCAATAATGCGTATTCGATCACGGGCCAATACAAAGACATTGTGTCGAAGTCTTTGAAATAATGCGCAACTACTATTTAAACTTATATCAGTCGTGCCCGATGCGGAGCAGTATTCGCCTGATCGGAGGCTTGGCATGATTTTGGGCGAAGCGAAATATAAGAGCGTAACGGGAGTATAATCAGTAGGTTATAGTGACCGTGACGATATCGACATATGTGCCTGGTTTCAGCCGAATCTGCCCGCCGGGGGCACGCGCATAGACCGGAAAGACCCCCCCGGTAGTATCCTGCGAGAAACTGCTGCTGCCATTGCTGCCGTCCCCCCAGACCGTCGTGCGGGCCGGATCCAGGAACAGATTATAGAGGAGCGCTTGGTTCCCCCCGATCATCGTGCGTCCGGCATAGGTGCCATTACCGGGTCCGAGCGTGATGACAAAAGGGGTCGCCACGGCGCAACGCACGGAGATACTGCTCACGGCATCCTGTGGCAGGTTGCTGAGCGGATCATAGCGGCCGAGCGTGAGATCCTGCGCGGTCATGGTGCAGCCATCGGCCTGGGCATGCGCGCCCTGCGCCGGCACAAGCACGGCAGCCAGCAGCAGGAGGGCGGCGGGGGTCAATTGCATGTGAATGTCCCGAGGTTCGGTTGAGGTCCCTGGCCGGAAGCGAAGGGCAAGGCGAAATGGCATCCGGTGCCGTCTCGTGCCGTGGATATGCGATTGCGCACGGCGAGACCGGCGAGATAGGCGGTGCCGCCGGGTGCGACCACGAACGGTTCGGCACCGCCGTTGACGTACAGAACCGTTCCCGCGGGAAGGGGCGTACCGTCCGCCAGATGGACGGTCACGAGGCCCGCACGCGCATCGCGTGCGCCGAAGCGGACGGCGACACCGCTGCGATCGAATGGGCGTATGGTCCGGGTGGTCTCGTCGATCGAGGCGTCGAGCGGCAGATCCTCGGCTTCGATCCGCAGATGATTGTCCTGGTACGGCAGCAGCCGGGGGACGATCAGCGTGCCTCCGCGGTTGGTCCGTCCAACCAGCTGGTTGTCGACATACACCCGGATATTGTCATAGTCGCCCACCTGAACCGAGGCGAAACTTTGGTCGAGCCGCCGCGCCGCGAACACCCGCCCGTCAATGGTCGCGATCGATCCGCTTACTCCCACCCGCGCACCGGTGTTACCGTCCAGGCGCGTCACCTGCGCATCTAGTCGCCCGATATCGGCCTGAACGTTGACTTCGGCGTCGAGCCGTTCAAACGCGCCGGTTTCGGCCTGCAGACGATAGCCAAGGCCATTCCCGTACGGCAGGTTGCGCTGGAGCATTGCGTTGGCCCCGACCTGCCCGTTGCGGAGCTCGGTGCCGACCGCAGCGCTGCTCCGGTGGCCGATCGGGACGCTGAGGAAGGCGCGGACCGCGCTCTCGCGGTTCGCCGTGAAACTGCGGCGCGCGCTGAGGCCGAACGCCCCGATCCCGCGGATCCGCACCGAACTGTTCGCGCTGGCATATAACACGTCCGGTTCGAACCGCCCGCGGCGCCACAAGAGCGAGCCACTGATCGAACCGAACGCGGTCGGCACGCCGATGAAGCCACTGACCAGGCTTTTAGGGCGTCGATACGTTCTGGTGTCGCCGATCGTGGCATAGCCTGTCGTCGTGAATTCGGTGCTGCCGCCGATCGAGACACTGCGCGTCTGGCGTTCGAAGCCAAACCCGATCAGTCCGCCTTGACCGCGCCTCGACTGGCTGCCTGCTGCCGAGAGAGAGAAGATTCCTACCGTTGGCCATAACATGCTGACGACCATGCTGGTGGTTTGGGTGGTGCGCGATAGCTCGCCATGCCCTTCCACCGTCATGCGGTCGGTCAACCCGTAGCGATGCGTTCCCGACAGGATCGCCGCCCCATAGGCATTGCTGCGCTGCGTGTAATCGCGGCGCAGGAATCCCGCTTCGTATGAGAAGTCATGCAACCCGCGCCTGATGATCCGGGGGGCGGAATAATAGGATTGTGTGACCAACGTTTCGCGTCCCAAGGCGTCGCGAACGACGAGCTGTACGTCGCCGCCACCAGTAATGACCGGGACGTCGGTCAGCGTGAACGGCCCGGAGCCGACCTGCTGCTGCCGTTGCAACACGTTGTTGACCAGGATGTCGACTACGGACGGGACTGCGGCGCTGCCGTTGAGGGTCGGCAGCGCCATCGTCACATAGCCGGGCTGAGTCGCGAAATTGGTGGCGAGCTGAACCCCCGCGAAGCGGAGTGCAGACGTGCCGGTACTCCCCCGGGTCACACCGTCGCCGATCCGCAGGGATCGCATCCGGGCCGGATCGTCGATTGTGTAGTTGCTGTCGAGCCGCACCAGGCTGCGCCGGTCCCGCCCGTTGCTGCCGGTGCCCGCGATGAAGCTGGTGCCGGCGGTTCCCGTGCCCCGAAAGAGCCCCAGATTGAACAGGCCGTTCACCGCAGTCGCCCCGTCGGCGATCTGCGCCGAAACGTCATACCCGAAAAAGCCGCCGAGGCTGCTGCGCGTCATCGGGCCATAGGGCTGGCGCGACAGGAGGAGCGCAGACGCCATGAAGCGTGCGGCCGGCACCGTGAGATCCAGCGTTTGCGTCGCGTCCTGCAGCACCGTCACGACTTCGGAAAGCGCCGAGAGCGTTACGTAGGAGTCACCGTCGAACACGCGGGTCGGCATGTCGCTGGTTTCGATCCGCCACGCGTGGGCGGTGGCGACCGTGACCGCCAAGGTGTCGCCATCGCGCAACACCCAGACCGGGTCGGGCTGCGCGCGGCCGTTGAGTTGGACGGCCAGCAGCACCAGTCGCGCACCGGCGGGCACCGGATCGGACATGGCGGCTGCTGGACTGGCAATGCCTACCGCCAGAACGGCGGCGACGAGATTAACCCGCCGATAGATTGGCAGTGATTTCGTCGACGCCAGTGGCGGTGCGGATGGTCAGGCGCAGCGGGACGCCGGGGGTCCAGTCGGCGTGTTTGCCGATGTTCCACTGCCGCATGCTCGCAGGCAGAACGACGCCCATTGTCGAGGACAGGACGGTGGGCGTGGCAGCGCCGGGATCGGTCCGGCCGATCGCAAGCACCTGTTGCGGGGCATCCCCGCTATTGCGCCCTTCGAGCAAGACAGTGGCGTCAGCGGTCCGTCGCGCGCTCCATTGCACCGACGCTTTTGCGGCTGGGCCGGCGACGACGTATAGCGGCATGTTGAGGTTGACCGCGATGGCAACACCCGTGGTGACGGCGGCAGGGATCTCCTGCAGCACGACACGGTAGGCGACGGCGGTGGTGACCTTGTGGCGGAGCCCGACCCTGATCAATTGGACTGCGCCGGCTGCCGTGGTGAAGATCGGCGGCGATGCGATGAGATCGTCGGTCGGGGTATAGACGTCCTTCCCATCGACCTGCGTCCAGCGATAGGTCGCGACCTTGATCGAAACCGGCGCGCTGTCACTGTTGGTGATCGTCAGCGATCCGATCGGGCGGTTGGCGGGCACGGTCAGCGTGACCGGGCTGACGCGGAAATTGGACGCATGCGCTGCGCCGGGTAGCCATAGCGAGAGGGTGCCGATCACCGAAAGACCGGCCGCCCCAAGGCGACCGGTCCGTACGGCATCGATCCAGGGGATCGCGTGCATCTCGCTCAGTAGTTGACGGTGACGGTGACGGTGTCGGTGTAGGTACCGGCGGGCACGGTGGTCTGATTGGCAGGAATTATGCCCGTGATCGCGGTGGCGACGAACTGACCCGTTCCGGTTCCGCCAATCGTACTGCCGGTCGTGCCATCGCCCCAGAGGGTCGTTCCGGCGGTGTCGGTAAACAGCGAATAGTTCAAGCTGTTGCCACCCGACTGCATTTTCCGGGTCGTGATGGTCGCTTCGGTACCAAGACCGGCGTTGGCGGTGGCGGTCCATGCCGTGTCGGTGGTGCACATAACGTTCACTGCGCCCGTCATGCTATGCGCCGCCCCGTCGATCACGTCTGTACCGCCGAAAACGATCCCGGAGGAATTCACTTGGCAATTTGCCGTGACGTCGGCCGTTGCAGCCATCGTGCCGGTGGTCTGCGCGGTTGCGGGCTGTGCGACGAGCGCGACCAGGCCAAAGGTTGCGGCCAGCGCGTAGGACGAGCGAAAGATATTCGTGTTCATCAGCAAATTCCCAAGACGGAGACTCGCGGGGTGCCCCCGAAGTCTGTTTGTGAAACGCCCCAGTCTCTGAAGAACTGATGGCGGCGTTTCGCCCCTTCGGGTCGGTCCTAGCTGAACGGTGTTGCGCAAACGCTAAGGTTACACAGCCAGTTACCGGGTGATTCTACGTGGTTTCTATTTGTCGTCTGGGGAGGGCGGCGCAGGCGTGGCCGGTGCGCGACGGGCAGCGGCATCGGCGATGATCGTCGCCGCGTCAACCGGGATGTCCGAATTGGGGGTGCGCGATTGCCACGCGGGGGACGGCGACCTAGGCGAAACGGCGGCGGGACGATCCGCGCCGAGGACAGGGGACGCGACCGCCGTGACGACCAGACCGACGCTGTGGACGACGCTGTTCCGCTGCAAGCCCGTCGCCGATTTTATCGTGGCGGGCGAAGGGCATAGCCACGGCCTCGGGCGCAAGTTCGGGCTGTTCCAGCTGACCATGCTCGGCGTCGGCGCGACGATCGGGACGGGAATCTTCGTCGCGCTCAACACCGCGGTGCCCGAGGCGGGGCCGGCGGTGAGCGTGTCGTTCGTGATCGCCGGGATCACCGCCGCGCTGACAGCGCTTTGCTATGCCGAGCTGGCGTCAGCGGTGCCGGTGGCGGGGTCGTCTTACTCCTATGCCTATGCAACCATGGGAGAATTGGCTGCCTTTCTGATCGGCGCGTGCCTGCTCCTCGAATATGGCGTGTCGGCCTCGGCGATCGCGGTGGGGTGGGGGCAGTACCTCAACGAGGCGCTAAGCCTCACTACCGGCTGGAGAATTCCCGATGCGATCGCGCGGCCGCCGGGGGCGGGCGGGGTGGTCAATCTGCCCGCGGTCGTGCTGGTCGGGCTGTGCCTGACGCTGCTGCTGCGTGGCGCAAAGGAGTCGACAACAGTCAATTCGGTGCTCGTTTTGCTCAAGATTGCGGTGCTTTTGCTGTTCGTTTGCGTCGCTTTTGCACACTTTTCAGTCGATAATTACCACCCCTTCGCGCCCAGGGGGCTGATCGGGATCGGATCGGCGGCGTCGTCGATCTTTTTCTCCTACATCGGGATCGACGCGGTCTCGACCGCGGGCGAGGAGGTCGACAATCCGCGCCGCAACCTGCCGCTCG
Source organism: Sphingomonas sp. PsM26 (assembly GCA_030433805.1). Classification (GTDB taxonomy): domain Bacteria; phylum Pseudomonadota; class Alphaproteobacteria; order Sphingomonadales; family Sphingomonadaceae; genus Sphingomonas. The sequence goes on from JARUXA010000020.1 coordinate 42,918, forward strand.
CGATCATCCTGTCGCTGCTGATCGTCACCGCCGCCTATATCCTCGTCGCGGTCGCCGCGGTCGGCGCGCAGCCGTGGACCGCGTTCAAGGGGCAGGAGGCGGGGCTCGCGGTGATTCTCCACAACCTGACCGGGGCGGCATGGCCCGCGCTGGCGCTGTCGCTCGGAGCGATCGCGTCGATCTTCAGCGTCACGCTGGTGGTGCTCTACGGCCAGACGCGGATCCTGTATGCGATGAGCCGCGACGGGCTGCTCCCCGCCTTCTTTCGCCGGGTCGACCCGGTGCGCCAGGTGCCGCGGCAGAACACCTGGGTGGTCGCGGGCGGGGTCGCGCTGCTCGCGGCGCTGGTGCCGCTCGACGTGCTGGTCAATCTGACGAGCATGGGGACGCTGATCGCCTTCGCCTCGGTGTCAGTGGGCGTGATCCTGCTCCGCCGCAGCCGCCCGGACCTGCCGCGCGGCTACCGCGTGCCCTTCTACCCTGTTCTGCCGATCGCGAGCGCCGCCTTCTGCCTGTATCTGATCGCTGGGTTGCCGAAGGACACGTATCTGCTGTTCGCAGTGTGGCTGGGCGGGGCGGCGGCGCTGTACTTCGGCTATTCGCGGCGGCGGTCGGTGCTGGCGACGGGGGCGGGCGCTGTAGAAGGCTAGGGAAAGTCAGGCGGAAGCGGTTTGCGGATCGCCCGGTAGGTCGGGCGAAACCCCGGGGTGCGGTACTGTCAAAGAGCGGGCGGGAGCTTAGGCTTTCGGGGGCCATGTAGGACAGCGGGGAACGGCCTGTCGCGGTCGAGCGCGTCCTCGGGCGCGCCCGACACCGGAAGGTGTCGTCCCAGGGGGCGGCACGCTTCCTTGTGGCGCTATCCGGGTTGCCCTGTCCAATCGAGGAGCGCCGAAGCGGTGTGTCGGCCAGTGTTTGGGGGTGGCATCGCGTCAGATCGCGAGGGCTGCCGTCCTGCTGGACGAACGGAGGCGTCTGCGCCAGTTTGCCGCGGGTTGCTCGACCAGCGCATACATGCCTGCCGCATACAGCATCGAGAGCGCACCGCTGATGACGATGATGCCTAGCAGCCCCAACGTTGGAAACAGGGCATGTACCCCGGCGATGACGGGCACATGGATCAAGTACAACGTGTAGGAGTAGAGCGCGATCACGCGCAGCGGTCGGGTGGAGAGCGCGATCGACACCCAGCCGCGATCCTGGATGGCATAGCTGAAGATTACAAAGAGCGCGCCGCCTTGCAGGGTGTAGCGAACCGTCTGGCGAAAAAGCTCGTCCCGGATGGCAAAACATCCCAGGAGAATGGCCAAGGCGAACAGCACATGGACAAGACGTGGCCGCCACGCGCCTTTGTCGAGGACCGGATTCTGCCACAAGGCGAGGCAGCATCCGAAGAGAATGCTGTCGATCCGCGTGTGGGTCCAATAATAGATCTGGCCGATGTCGGATATGGTCGCAACGGTTGCAACGCGGATCCCGAGAACCGCGATGCACGCCCCCAGGCACAGACCAGCGGCTTTTCGCGGCGAAAGAGCCGCCAATATGGCAGAAAATACCACCGGAAATATCAGGTAGAAATGCTCTTCGACCGCGAGGCTCCACAGCGGCGGTCCGGTGACCCCCTGTGCGTAGCCCGTAATCCAGGGGTAGTTTGTCAAAAAGACCAGTTGCGAGAATACGCCCCAGAACTCGGCAGGATGCTCGGCGGGAAGCCATTGGCTGATCCCAAGGATGAGCAGGAGCGTAATGTAGAGCGATGGCAGAATGCGTACGCTGCGCCTGATGTAAAAGGCCTTGATATCAATGCGTCCGGTCTGTGCATATTCCGAACGCAGAAGTGTGGTGATCAAGTAACCGCTCAGGAAGAAGAAAATCGTTACACCAAATCCGCCGGGAATCAGTCTTTCAAGACCACAATGTGCGACAAACACAATCAGAATCGCAAGCGCTCTGAATCCATCGAGTGGTACTATGTGGTCTAATGTCATGGATATGTCCCCCCCGAGACAATAGTCTTACGCATGAGGGGCTACATGCATTACTCAAGAAAAGCCAGATAGCTTCCCCGTTTTGTCGGGGATGGGCGATTTTCATATTGTAAACCGCGTCGTTGCAGCATGACGGCAAGACGTTGCGACAAGACATTCCTTAGTGTTCTGTTTCGGTCGTAGGACTCAGTATCTGAACACTTTTGTGCGGCGGATGTGGCGCGAACTTGTGCGGTCGAACTGGAGCGGAAAGCGCCAAAATTTGTCTACTGAGCGCGAGGCGCTGGCCCGCTCCTCACTCTGCTCCTCTTCGCCCTTCCCCGGCGCAGGCCGGGGCCCAGTCGCGCAGGGTTCGGAAGTCGTGCGCTGCGCCATGCCCCGATCGTTCCTCGACTGGGCCCCGGCCTGCGCCGGGGAAGCGCCAACGTTGGAAAGCGGATTGCGATCGTGTCGCCGACGCTGCCGGTCAATGCGGCGCGCGGGTTGGGCAACGCGCTGCGGCACGACTATGACCGCGTAGATTTATGGACGATCTATGTGACGGCGACCGACAGCTTGCCGATGTTGCGGGCGGATTGTGTGGCGGCGCTGCCGTGAGGTGCGGGACTGACAGCTTACACCGGCCGGGCCCGGACGTGCGCGTGCTGGAGACGGAGTGCCCGCTTATGTTGCGATACCGGATTGGCTGCCCTTGCGTCAGCGAGCGGGTGTTGGACTTGGGCGGGGTGCGGGATGCGGGTTGTGGGACGAATGGAGAGAGGTGATTGCGAAAACCTGATAAACGGTCACCGTAATTTCTTTCGATTATAAATTTGGCAAATTTCGCGACCCGCGTATTATCAATTTATATATGAGGGTGTTTTTGTGACCAGCAATACTCTGAAAATCATACGGTTGATCACACCGCCCTTAATTGTACTGATTCTTGGTGTCGTTTTTCTCAGTTTTTTTGGGCTAAAGATTATCAGGATTCCGGAAAAATTAGAAGATGCCGCATTCTCCATTCCTACAATCATTATTGCTTTACTGTATTATATTACACCTTTCCGTAGCTGGGCAAACGGCGCGCATCATAAGCATATCAATGAAAACATCCGCTCCCGACTCGTATTAATTGCTAATCTTCGTGATGACCCGGTTAAATACTCATGGAAGAAAGTGAAAAACGTATTTTATAGGCAGATTGATTCGGATGGTTCGTTAAAGAAAAGATCTGAAGATATAATGTTTAACGGTGCAATATGGACAAGTCTCGCAGACTTAACAGTAATTTCTGCAGGATACTCGATCATCGGCTTAATTCCATTATTTCTGCAAATACGCAAATCTTTGCTGTCCTTGACCGTCATGATACTAATAACAGTATTATCAATATGTCTGCAAAAGTTAGTTACTCGAAAGCATTTTAGTATGGGTATTGATCAGTTAGACTACATGGAACAGTTTCGTCGAAACGAGATAATTTCAGATATGACAAAGTTGTGACAGATGCTGTTCTTGAAGCAATTGATAATTGTCAGGCTGAAATACGAGCGCATGCAGATGCAGATTGGATTATAGCATATTCTGGCGGAAAGGACTCTACAGCCGTTCTTAAGGTTTTTCTCTCTGCATGTCGTAAGGGTAACCTATACCCGAAGAGTACAACAATAATATATTGCGATACCGGTGTAGAGAACCCAATTATTGATCACTATGTAAAATCGACGATAGTTGCAATGCGTCATGAACTTGATTCACTATCTCAGAATATTTCAATAGATATTTTGAAATCACCCGTTCAGGACAGATTTTTTGTTAAGATAATAGGTCGAGGATACCCACCTCCTACCAATTCTTTTCGTTGGTGCACAAAAGGGCTTCGTATAGAACCCGTATCAAATTTCATCTCGAAACGCGCGCCTGATAATACCGTTGTTGCATTAGGCTTACGTCGACTTGAAAGTGTTCAGCGCGACCGATCGATGAAAAAGTCGTCGGAAAGCCACTGGCAGAAACAGCGAGAAGGCACAGGAAACTATGATTTATATCTCCCGATTATAAATCTTTCGGTTGCAGAAGTTTGGGACGCTGTATTTGGACTAAGCGAGCCAAAAAGTATTTCAGCAATAAAATTAGAGACCCTCTACAGGAACGCGTCCGGGGAATGTCCGGTAATTCGCGCACCCCAAGCACCGCCTTGTGCGAGTGGTAGATTTGGTTGCTGGACGTGTACTGTGGTTCGACGTGATAAGTCAGGCGAGCATCTGGCTAGCTCCGGATTTTCTGAGCTGTTGCCATTTCTATATTTCCGCAAGTGGCTTACGGAAATAAGAAATGACCCAGCTATGAGATGGCCAATAAGGCGTAATGGTACGTCGGGTATGGGACCTTTTACGATTGAGGCACGAAAAGAGATTTTGGAGAGGGTCAACAAACTAGAAGACGAAACCAGAACTGTAATCGTCGACTCTGACGAAAGGGGGGTGATCGCGAGCCTTTGGTCTATGGATCACTTTTCTCGACTATCGTTTAAGGGAGGTCCTTCGCGACTTTCTGCATCGTCGACGTTTACTTCCCCAACAACGGCGCCAAATACTTCCCAGTAAAGCTCCCCTTAGCCTTAGCCACAACCTCCGGCGTCCCCTGCGCGACGATCTCGCCGCCCTTCACGCCACCCTCAGGCCCAAGATCCAGCACCCAGTCCGCGGTCTTGATCACGTCGAGATTGTGCTCGATCACGACCACCGTATTCCCCTGCTCGACCAACTGGTGGAGCACTTCGAGCAGCTTGCGCACGTCCTCGAAATGCAGCCCCGTCGTCGGTTCATCCAGGATGTACAGCGTCTGCCCCGTCGCCCTGCGGGAGAGTTCCTTGGCGAGCTTGACGCGCTGCGCCTCGCCGCCCGAGAGCGTCGTCGCCTGCTGGCCGACCTTGACGTAGCCGAGGCCCACTTCCTGCAGCATCGCCATCTTGTCGCGGATCGGCGGGACCGCCTTGAAGAAGTCGACCGCATCCTCGACCGTCATGTCGAGCACGTCGGCGATGCTCTTGCCCTTGAACTTCACCTCGAGCGTCTCGCGGTTGTAGCGTTCGCCGTGGCACACGTCGCACGTCACATAGACGTCGGGGAGGAAGTGCATCTCGATCTTGAGCAGCCCATCGCCCTGGCACGCCTCGCAGCGCCCGCCCTTGACGTTGAAGCTGAACCGCCCGGGCTTGTAGCCGCGCGCCTGCGATTCCGGGAGCCCGGCGAACCAGTCGCGGATCTGGGTGAAGCTGCCGGTATAGGTCGCGGGGTTGGAGCGCGGGGTGCGGCCGATCGGCGACTGGTCGATGTCGATGACCTTGTCGAGATATTGCAGGCCCGTGATCTTGTCGTGCTTGCCCTGGACGATCCGCGCGCCGTTCAGGGTGCGCGATGCGGCGGCGAACAGCGTGTCGATCGTGAAGCTCGACTTGCCGCTGCCGCTGACCCCGGTGATGCAGGTGAAGGTGCCGAGCGGGAGGCTCGCGGTCACACCCTTCAGATTGTTGGCGGTGGCGTTGTGGACGGTGATCTTCTTGCCATTGCCCTTGCGCCGGGTCTTGGGCACCGCGACCTCGCGCCGGCCCGACAGATAATCCGCGGTGATGCTGTTTTCGTTGGCGAGGACTTCCTCGAAGGTCCCTTGCGCGACGATATGCCCGCCGCGCACGCCCGCGCCCGGCCCCATGTCGATCACATAATCGGCGGTGCGGATCGCATCCTCGTCATGCTCGACGACGAGCACGGTGTTGCCGAGATCGCGCAGGCGGCGCAGCGTCTTGAGCAGCATGTCGTTGTCACGCTGGTGGAGCCCGATCGACGGCTCATCGAGCACGTAGAGCACGCCCGACAGCCCGCTGCCGATCTGCGACGCGAGCCGGATGCGCTGCGATTCGCCGCCCGACAGCGTGCCCGAGGTGCGATCGAGGTTGAGATAATCGAGCCCGACGTTGTTGAGGAAGCCGAGGCGTTCGAGGATTTCCTTGAGGATCCGCTCGGCGATCGCGCGTTGCTGGTCGCTGAGGTCGGCGGGGACCTGTTCGAACCATGTAAGCGCATCGACGACCGACAGGCGCGTGACGCTCGAGATGTCGCGCATCCCGATCTTGACCGCGAGCGCCTCGGGCTTGAGGCGGCTGCCGTGGCACACCTCGCACGGGGCGGCGCTCTGGTATTTGTTGAGTTCCTCGCGCATCCACGCGCTCTCGGTCGAGAGCATGCGGCGGTTGAGGTTGCCGATCACGCCTTCGAACGGCTTCTTGACGTCGTAGGACTTCTTGCCGTCGATGAAGGTCAGCGTGACGGGCTTGCCCTTGGTGCCGTGCAGGATCGTGCGCTGCGCCTCGTCCGGCAGGTCTTCCCAAGGGGTTTCGAGGCTGAAGTCGAATTCGCGCGCGAGGGAGCCCAGGACCTGCATGTAATAAGGGCTCGGCGGGTTGGATTTCGCCCACGGCACGACCGCGCCCTTCTTGATGCTGAGCGCATGGTTGGGGACGACGAGATCCTCGTCGAACAGCAGTTTCTCGCCCAAGCCGTCGCACGCCGGGCAGGCGCCCTGCGGAGCGTTGAACGAAAACAGCCGCGGTTCGATCTCGGCGATCGTGAAGCCCGAGATCGGGCAGGCGAACTTCTCGCTGAACACGATGCGTCCGGGGGGCGCATTGTCGCCGAGCACTTCCTGCTTGGGGGTATGGACCTCGACCGGATCGGCGGGGTCGACATAAGCGAGCCCGTCGGCGAGTTTCAGCGCGGCCTCGAAGCTTTCCGCCAGGCGCGTCGCGATGTCGGGACCGACGACGAGGCGGTCGACGACCACCTCGAGGTCATGCTTGAACTTCTTGTCGATCGCGGGGGCTTCGTCGATCTCGTAAATCTCGCCGTCGATGCGGACGCGGGTGAAGCCCGCCTTCTGCCATTCGAGCAGCTCCTTCTTATACTCGCCCTTGCGCCCGCGCACGACCGGCGCGAGCAGGTAGAGCCGCGTGCCCTCGGGAAGCGCCATCACGCGGTCGACCATCTGGCTGACGGTCTGCGCGGCGATCGGCTCGCCGGTCGCGGGGGAGTAAGGGATGCCGACGCGCGCCCACAGCAGGCGCATGTAATCGTAGATCTCGGTGACGGTCGCGACGGTCGAGCGCGGGTTGCGGCTGGTGGTCTTCTGCTCGATGCTGATCGCGGGGCTGAGGCCCTCGATATGGTCGACGTCGGGCTTCTGCATCAGTTCGAGGAACTGGCGCGCGTAGGCGCTGAGCGACTCGACGTAGCGGCGCTGGCCCTCGGCGTAGATCGTGTCGAACGCGAGGCTCGACTTGCCGCTCCCCGACAGGCCGGTGATGACCGTCAGCGTATCGCGCGGGATATCGACCGACACGTCCTTGAGATTGTGCTCGCGCGCGCCGCGCACGGAAATATGAGTCAGCATAAGGCGAGTTCTACTTCTGTTCTGATGGGAGCGCCAGATAGGGAAATAGGAAAGCGCGCGGCCGGTTACGAGGGTTCCGCAGGAAACACGCTAGCGGTCGCCATAGGCGGGCAGCGCCAGCTTGAACCGGATCGCCGCCGCTCGGAGCGCAAAGCCACAGGCCGCCGCCACGGGTGCGGCGATGTTGGGCGAAACACCCACCGTCACCAGCACCACATACAACCCCGCCGCCAGCGCCGCCGCGGTCACGTACAGCTCTGGCCGCATCAAGATCGACGGTTCGCCGGCGAGCACGTCGCGGATGACGCCACCGATGCAGGCGGTCACCACGCCCATCAGCGCGGCGGGGACGGGGGGGATGCCGAACGCGAGCGCCTTGGCCGCGCCGAACACCGCGTACGCCGCCAGGCCCACCGCATCGAGCCAGTCGAGCGCGGTGCCTTTCCACCAGCGTTGCGGGGTGGTCCACACGAGCACCGCGACCGCGAGGCACGTTCCCGCGACGAGCCGGTCGTGGACCCAGAACACCGGCGCGCCGATCAGCAGATCGCGCACCGATCCGCCGCCGGTGCCGGTGATCAGCGCAAAGAAGGTCGCGGTGACGAGCGTCTGCCGATGCCGGATCGCGGCGAGCGCGCCGGTGATCGCAAAGACGGCGATCCCGAACAGGTCGAGCCACGGCAGGACGGAGCCGAATTGCCAGGGGAATTGCGCGGGCATGGGGCTGGCCTAGCGGGTATTGGGGGCGAGCGGAATCGTTCTCATGCCCCCCGCCAGCCGTCATGCTGAACTTGTTTCAGCATCCACCGCGCAACGGGCTTGGTCCGGATGTGTGGAGGGCTGGATCCTGAAACGAGTTCAGGATGACGGCGGGGTAGGAGACCCGCGCGGGGAAACCCGTCAGGCCGCCACTCGCTTCCCCTGCGCGATGGTGCTCTGCCGCCGCCCGTAGATGAAGTACAACGCCAGCCCGATCACATTCCACCCGACGAAGCGCACCAGCGTCGACGTCGGCAGGCTCGCGAGCAAATACAGGCAGCCCAGCACGGTCAGCGTCCCCACCACATAGGCCGCCGGGCAGCGAAACACCCGCGGCATCAAGGGCGCGGTGCGGCGGAGCACGATCAGGCACACCCCCACCGAGATGAACGCGATCAGCGTCCCCGCATTCGCCAGCTCGGCGATCTCGTCGAGCCGGAAGAACCCCGCGACCGCGGCGATCGACAGGCCGGTCAGCAAAGTGATCAGCGTCGGCGATCCGGTGCGCTTGCTCACCGTCGCGAGCCCGCGCGGGAGCAGCCCGTCGCGCGCCATCACGAAGAAGATTCGGCTCTGCCCGTACATCATCACCAGGATGACCGACGGCAGCGCGATCACCGCCGCCAGCGCGATCAACTGCGCGGCGAACGGCTCGCCCAGCTGGCGCAACACCAAGGCAAGCGGTTCGGGCGAATTGGCGAGCGCGGTGAAGGGGAGCGCGCCGATCGCGGTGATCGCCACCGCCATGTAGATCACCGTGCACACCAGCATCGACCCGACGATCCCGATCGTCAGGTCGCGCTTGGGGTTCTTGGTCTCCTCGGCCGAAGTCGCGACCGCATCGAAGCCGTAGAAAGCGAAGAACACGATCGCCGCCGCCGCCATCACCCCGCGCTTGTGCCCGCCGCTTTCGACCGAGCCGAAGCCGTACGGCATGAACGGGTGCAGGTTCGCGCTGTTGAAGGCGGGCAGCGCGTAGATCACGAACAGCGTCAGCGCGACGAGCTTGATCACGACGAGAATGATGTTGAGCGTCGCGCTCTGGCGGGTGCCGAGGATCAGCATCCCCATCACCGCCAGCGCGACCCCGACCGCGGGCAGGTTGATCAGCCCGCCGCCATGCGGCCCGACCAGCAGCGCATGCGGCAGATGCACCCCCGCCGCCTCGATCCAGCCGACGAGATAGCCCGACCAGCCGACCGCCACCGTGGAACAGGCGAGCGAATATTCGAGGATCAGGCTCCACCCGACGACCCAGGCGACGGTCTCGCCGAGGGCTGTATAGCTGAACGTATAGGCGCTCCCCGCCGCCGGGATCAGCGTGGCGAGTTCGGTATAGGCGAGCGCCGCGCAGCCGCAGACGATCCCGCAAATGACGAAGGCGAGGATCACGGCTGGCCCCGCGCGTTCCGCGCCGACGCCGACCAGCGTATAGATGCCGGTGCCGACGATCGCGCCCACGCCCAGCGCGATCAGATGCGGCCAGCTCAACGTCTTGGCGAGGCTGTGGTGATCGGAAACGGGGGTCTCGAACGATTTTCGCGGTCCAAACATAGTCCCCATCCCCTAAGGCTCCGTCAGTTCGTATTTGCGCCGAGCTGGCCGCGGAGATCGGTCAGCGTCGATTGAATGTGGCTTGCGAGCAAGGTCGTCATCAGCGCCTCGTCACGCGCGAGCCACGCGTCGAGCAGGCCGCGATGCTCGATATGCGCGCGATCCTCGCGCCCGGCGGGCTGGAGATGCGCGACGACATAGCGTTCCGCCAGGATCGTGAGGCGCTCGACCAGTTGCGTGGTGAGCAGGCGACGCCCCGGCCGGACGAGGGCTGTATGAAACACGCGGTTGCGGATCGCGACTTCGGACAGGCGATCCCCGGCGGCACTGTCGAGTTCCTCGAACGCGAGTTGGGCGATCGCGCGGTCCTCGTCATTCGCGACGGTCGCGGCATAAGCGGCGGCGGCGGGTTCGATGCTCAGGCGCAGCGCGAAGATGTCGTCGGCCTCGGCCGCCGACATCGGCTGGACCGCATAGCCGCGGTTGGCGTGGCTGGTCAGCAGCCCTTCCTGCTCGAGCCGCGCGAGCGCCTCGCGCAGCGGGATCTTGCTCACGCCGAGTTCGCTTGCCAGCGCATCCTGGCGGATCGGGGTGTGGCCGGGGAGCTTGCCGGTGACGATCTGCTCGCGAACGATCTCGAACACCTGTTCGGACAGGGTGCGGACGACGATGCTCATGGACGGGCTCCGATGCGAGGGACGTGGCCGCAAGACGGGCGGCAACTCACGTAACCTGGAAACCTTCCCAGAACGAGTCGCTGCTATCAATCCAGATCGTGTTGAACCCGGTCGCGATCGCCGACCCCTCGATCGACGGAATGATCGCCGCCTGATCGCCGAGCTGCGTCGCCGCCTCGACCCGGCCGATGAAGCGGCTGCCGATATAGCTTTCGTGGACGAAGCGGTCGCCGGGGGCGAGCCGTCCGCTGTCGGCAAGATGCGCGAGCCGGGCGGAAGTGCCGGTCCCGCACGGCGAGCGGTCGATCGCCTTGTCGCCGTAGAACACCGCGTTGCGGCCATCCGCGCCGTCTCCACGCGGCACGTCCGCCCACAGGATGTGGCTGACGCCGCGGATCGTCGGGTCGAGCGGGTGGACGGGTTCGTACACCGCGCGCACCGCGTCACGGATCCTGCCGCTGAGGTCGATCAGCCGCGCTGCGCCGAGATCGTCGAGCCCGGTGTACGCACCCTGCGGCTCGATGATCGCGTAATAATTGCCACCGTAGGCGACGTCGATCGTCAGCGGGCCGATGCCCTCGACGTCGACCTTGATGCCCTTGGCCGCGACATAAGCGGGGACGTTGGTGATTCGCACCGCCGTCACCTTGTCGCCTTCAGTCTCATAAGCGACGTCGATCACGCCCGCGGGGACTTCGATCCGCAACCGGCCCGGCTCGGCGGGCTGGATCAGCCCGTGTTCGAGCCCGAAGGTGACCATCCCGATCGTGCCGTGGCCGCACATCGGCAGGCAGCCGCTCGTTTCGATGAACAGGATGCCGACATCGGTATCTGCGCGCGTCGGGGGATAGAGGAACCCGCCCGACATCATGTCATGCCCGCGCGGTTCGAAGCACAGCCCGGTGCGGATCCAGTCGAACCGAGTCATGAAATCCTGCCGCCGCTCCGACATGGAAGCGCCCTTCAGGAGCGGGGCCCCGCCCGCGACGAGGCGGACGGGGTTTCCGGCGGTGTGGCCGTCGATGCAGAAGAAGGTATGGCGCATCGGCGGAGGCTATCAGGCAGCTTGAGCGGAGGCGAGGGGTGCCGGGGGGGCAAGCGTGGGACGGGTGGCGGCGGCCTTTTCGACCATCGCGATCACTTCGGCGCGGCGTGCGCCGACCAATGGGTAGCGCGGCGGGAGGACGCGCTCGGACCCGCGGCCCATAACTTGCTCGGCGAGCTTGATCGACTGGACGAGGTCATGCTCGGCATCGAGGTGGAGGAGCGGCATGAACCAGCGATAGATTTCCATCGCCTTGGCATGATCGCCGCGCGCGAAGGCGTTGACCAGTTCGACCGATTCGCGCGGGAAGGCGTTGGTCAGGCCCGAGACCCAGCCCTGCGCGCCGAGATACAGCCCCTCGAGCGCGACGTCGTCGAGCCCGGCGAACAGTACGTAGCGGTCGCCGAATGCGGTCTTCACATCGGTGAAGCGGCGCGTGTCGGGGGCGGATTCTTTGACCGCGACGATGTTGGCGACATCGACCAAAGCGGCGAGCACGTCATTGTCGATCAGCGTGCGATACGCCGGGGGGTTGTTGTAGAGCATGATCGGCAGGCCGACCGACTCGGCAACGCCCTTGAAGTGGGCGACGAGTTCGTGCGGCTTGGGGACATAGACCATCGGCGGGAGCAGCATCAGCCCGTCGGCGCCCGCGGTCTCGGCGGCCTTGGCGTAGCGCACCGCACGGCGCGTATCATATTCCGAGACGCCGGTGATGACGGGCACGCGCCCCGCAACCGCCTCGACGATCGCGCTGAGGACCTCGACCTTCTCGTCATATTCGAACGAGTTGTTCTCGCCGACCGTGCCGAGCGCGATGACGCCGGTGACGCCATCCTTGATCAGATCATCGACAACGCGCTGCGTGTCCGCCAGATCGACCGTAAGGTCTTCACGGATCTGCGTGGTGACTGCGGGGAAAACACCCTTCCATGCGACAGACATTGCGTATCGACCTTCCTCAATCTCGTTGTATATACCGTATACGAAATGGGAAGTGACAGTGCAACAGGAGAATCGCTTGCGCTCTATCGGGATCATCGGCGGCGGGGTCGTCGGGCTGACCGCAGCGCTTGCGTTGCTCGACCGCGGGCTGGCGGTGACGCTGTTCGACCCGGATGTCGCCAAGGGTGCGGCCTCCTGGGGGAATGCCGGGCATATCGCAGTCGAACAGGTCGAACCGCTCGCGTCACCGGGGGCGATGAGGTCGGTGCCGGGGCGGTTGTTCTCGCGCGGCGGGGCGCTCGCCTTGCCGCTGTCGATGGCGGCGAGCTGGCTGCCGTTCGGCCTGAAGCTGGCGGCGGCGTCGACACCGGCGCGCTTCTCGGCGGGGACGGCGGCGCTGACGCCGTTGCTCGCCGCGGCGATGCCGGGCTGGTGCGCATTGGTCGACGCGCTCGATACGCCCGAACTGTTGCGGCAGGACGGACATATCGTGACGTGGGAATCCGATGCGACGGCGCGGCGCGGGCGGTTGAAATGGCATCGCGCGGCGATCGGCACCGCGACGATCGGCGAAGTCGATTCGACCATGTTCAGTCGCGCTCGCGGGTTGAGCAAGAGCGTGGTGGACGGTGTGCGGTTCGCCGGCAGCGGGCAGATCAACGATCTTGCGCGGCTCGCGGCGGTGCTGGAGGCGGCGGTCGTCGCGCGTGGCGGGACGATCGTGCGTGACGCGGCACGACTGGTCGAGACCGGCGATGGCGTGGCGATCGAGGGCCATCCGAGCGACCTCGTATTGGTCTGCGCAGGCGTCCGGTCGCGCGCGCTGCTCGAACCGCTCGGGTACCGCGTGCCGATGATCGCCGAGCGCGGATATCACATTCGCGCCGACGCGGCGGGCTGGCCCGCGGATTTGCCGCCGATCGTGTTCGAGGACCGGTCGATGATCGTCACGCGTTATGCCGATTGCGTTCAGGCGGCGAGCTTCGTCGAGCTGGGCAAGCCCGATGCGCCTGCCGATCCGCGCAAATGGGAGCGGCTGGAGCGGCATGTCGCGCAGCTGGGGCTGCCGATCACCGGGCCGTATCGCCGCTGGATGGGCGCGCGCCCGACGTTGCCCGATTATCTCCCTGCGATCGGGCGGTCGGCGCGGCATCCCAATCTGCTCTATGCCTTCGGGCATCAGCATCTCGGCTTGACGCTCGCGCCCGTGACCGCGCAGCTTGTCGGTGCGCTCGCGGTGGCGGACCAGCCGTCGGTCGCGATCGCGCGTTTTTCGCTCGACCGTTTCTCTCGGCAAGGACCGCGTACATGACCATCGGTGGATCGACCGCAGCAACCGAACTCGCAGCGCTTGCGCCATGGGGCGACCCGGCACCGCGCATCACCGCCGCCGAACGCGCAGCCCGGCTCGATCGTGCGCGGGCGCTGACGGCGGAAGCGGGGGCGGATGCGCTGCTGATCGGTGCAGGCGCGAGCTTGCGCTATTTCGCGGGCGTGCCGTGGGGGGCGAGCGAGCGGCTGGTCGCGCTGGTGCTGCCGGTGGAGGGCGATCCGGTGATCGTCTGTCCGCGCTTCGAGGAAGGATCGCTGCTCGCGGCGCTCGAGATCCCCGCCGACGTTCGGTTGTGGGAAGAGGATGAGAGCCCGTCGGCTTCGGTCGCCGCCGGGTTGCGCGGTGGCGCTACTTTGCTGGTCGACCCGCAATTGCCGTTCGGCATGGCGACCGCGCTTGGCGCGCGCGGGCTGGTGCTGCGTGATGCGTCGGGGGTGGTCGATGCGTGCCGGATGATCAAGAGCCCGGCGGAGCTGGCCTTGTTGTCGCAGGCGAAGGCGATGACGCTGGAGGTACAGCGGCGCGCGGCGGCGATCCTCGAGCCCGGCATCGCGGCGAGCGCGGTGATCCGCTTCATCGATTCCGCGCATCGGGCTTTGGGGTCGTCGGGGTCGTATTTTTGCGCGGTGCAATTCGGGCGCGCGACGGCGCTTCCGCATGGCTTGCCGGGGGATCAGCTGCTCGAGGAGGACCAGCTCGTGCTCATCGATACCGGCTGCCAGGTCGAGGGCTATCATTCGGACATCACGCGGACCTATGCGTTCGGGACGGTCGATGCCAAGGTCCATGCGATCTTCGAGACCGAACAGGCGGCGCAACGCGCGGCGTTCGAGGCGGTGCGGCCGGGGGTGACGTGCGAAAGAGTGGATGCCGCGGCGCGTGCGGTGCTGGAGCGCGCCGGGCTGGGGCCGGACTATCGCCTGCCGGGGCTGCCGCATCGCACCGGGCACGGGATCGGGCTGTCGATTCATGAGCCCGCCTATCTGGTGCGCGGGGACCGGACGGCGCTTGCACCGGGGATGTGTTTTTCGAACGAACCGATGATCGTCGTGCCCGATCGCTTCGGGGTGCGGCTGGAGGATCACTTCCACGTCACCGAAACGGGCGCGGCGTGGTTCACCGAGCCGCAGCCGTCGATCGACCGGCCGTTCGGGTAGCGGGGGGCGGGGGCGGCTTTTCAATCACAGGGGGAACGATGATGCGACATTCGACACGATTTGCACTGCTGCTGGCGCTGCTGACCACGACGACGGCGGTGCCGATTCAGGCGCAGGAGCCCGCACGGACGACTGCGACGCCAGCCAAGCCCGCGCTCGTCGCGTTCTTTACTGAATGGCGCAGGTTTGCGGAGGCACCGCAGATCAAGGGGGTGCCCGATTATTCGCCCGCGGCGATGGCGCGCCAGAGCGCCGGGCTCGCGACCTTCCGCCAACGATTGGCCGCGCTTGACCGGACGGGCTGGAGCAAGGCGGACGGGATCGACGCGCAACTGATCGAGGCCGAGATGAACGGGCTCGATTTCAACCTGCGCGTGTTGCGGCCGTGGGCGCGCGATCCCGGCTTCTACCAGACGGTGTGGGGTGAAGAGAGCGACGTTCCCGCGCACGAAGGCCCCAATGCACCCGCGATCGACCTGTTCGCGTTCGACTATCCGCTGTCGGCGAAGGATGCGCGGCAGCTGACCACGATGCTCCAGACCGTGCCGGCGTTGTTGACGCAGGCGCGCGGGACGCTGGCGGCAAGCAATGCGCGCGACCTGTGGCTGTATGGCGCACGGGCGTTTCGCGAACAATCGGCGGTGCTGGCGAAGCTCGAGGCGGGGACGTTGACGATGCGCACGTTGGATGGCGCGAAGCACGCCGATCTGTCGGGTGCGGGGCGGACGGCTTTGCCTGCGGTCCGTGCGGCGCGCGCGGCGACCGACGCGTTCGCGGCGTGGATCGCGGCGGAGGCGCCGAAGAAGACCGGGCCTTCGGGAGTCGGGAAGGCGGATTATGACTGGGCGATGCGCAACGTCCATCTGCTGCCGTACGGCTATGACGAACAGGTCGCGTTGCTCCAGCGCGAGCTCGACCGGTCGCGCGCATCGCTGCGGCTCGAGGAAGTGCGCAACCGTGCGCTGCCGCCGCTCGATCCGATCGAGGATCCTGCCGCCTACAACACACTGGCCGCCGAGAAGGCGCGGCGGTTTGCCGATTTCCTGATCACTACGGGGATGGTGCCGGACAAACCCTATTACCGCGCCGCGATCGCCGCACAGCAAGTGCCGTTCACGCCGCTCGCCGAGCGCAACTTCTTCTCGCACGTCACCGCGCGCGACCCGTTGCCGCTGTACAGCCATGACTATCACTGGATCGACCTTGCTCGCCTGAAGCACGAGCCGCAGGCCAACCCGATCCGGCAGGGGCCGCTGCTCTACAACATCTTCGAAGAACGCTCCGAGGGGTTCGCGACCGCGATGGAGGAGATCGCGCTCCATACCGGGCTGTATGACGACCTGCCGCGCGGGCGCGAGCTGGTGTGGATCATGCTGGCGAACCGCGCGGCGCGCGGGCTCGCGTCGCTCAAGGTGCAGGCGAAGGAGATGACCTTGGCGGAGGCGGGGCAATTCCACGCACGCTGGACCCCGCGCGGGTTTTCCGACGCCGCGAGCGATCTCGTCGGGTTCGAACAGCTGCTGTACCTGCGGCAGCCGGGCTATGGGACGAGCTACGTGACGGGGAAGCTGCAATATGACCGGCTGCTGTCGGACCTGTCCGACCGTGCTGGGCGCGACGGCAAGCCGTTCGATGCGGCGCGCGCGTTGCAGGCGATGTGGGCGCCGGGGATTATTCCAGTGGCGTTGATCGAGGCGGAGATGATCGAGGAGCGGTAGGAGCGCGGAGGCACCCAACCTAATTCCGTCATTCCCGCGAAGGCGGGAATCCATTGCCTCTACGGTCCGGAAAGGCGGGCGCGGCCAGCCAGTATGGATCCCCGCCTGCGCGGGGATGACGGTGTGGGGGCGTTGCGGGCCGCGAACGCCGGGGTTGGGGATGACGGCAGACGGGGAGCGACGGCTCTCCCCAAGACGCCTCATTCCTCGTCGGGATACGGCCCCTTGCCGGCCGCCGCGATCAGCTGATCGGTGCGTTGCTCGATCACCGGGACCGGGACCGAGCCCATCTCGAGCATCGCGTCGTGGAACGCGCGGATGTTGAACTTGGGGCCGAGCGCCTTCTGCGCCTTGTCGCGCGCAGCGACGAAGGCGAGTTCGCCCATGTAATAGGACACCGCCTGCCCCGGCCAGGCGATGTAGCGGTCGACTTCGGTCTCGATCTCGTGCTCCGACAAGGCCGTATTGTCATGGAGATAGGCTTGCGCCTGTACGCGGGTCCAGCCCTTGGCGTGGATCCCGGTATCGACCACCAGCCGCGCCGCGCGCCATGCCTGATAGCTCAGGAAGCCGAACGTGTCGTACGGCGTCTCGTACATGCCCATGTCCTCGCCGAGCGCCTCGCAATAGAGCGCCCAGCCTTCGCCATAGACCGACAGATAGGTATCGCGCCGGAACGCCGGCAGCGCGGTGTTCTCGGCGGCGAGCGGCATCTGGAACGCGTGGCCGGGCGCGCTTTCGTGGAGCGTCAGCGCGATCTGCGAATAAAAGGGGCGCGACTTCAAGTCGTAGGTGTTGACGAGGTAGATCCCCGGCCCGCCGCGCCCGCCGGTGTAGAAGGGCGCGATGTCGGCGGGGACCGGCTTGATCGCGAAACGGCTGCGCGGGAGGTGCCCGAAATATTGCGACGCCTTGCCGTCGAACGTCTTGGCGATCCACGCCGCGCGGTACAGCAATTCGTTGGGGGTCTTGGGGTAGAATTGCGGATCGGTGCGCAGATGGTTGAAGAACGCCTGCAAATCGCCCTTGAACTGGACCTGCTGCATCACCGTGTCCATCCGCGCGCGGATCTTGGCGATCTCGGCGAGGCCGACCGCGTGAACTTGATCGGGGGTGAGGTCCTGCGTCGTATATTCGCGGATCTTGCTTTGGTAATACGCCTTTCCGTCGGGCAGGTCGTAGGCGGCGAGCGCGACGCGGGCGTGCGGGATGTAATCGGTGCGCAGGAAGGCGAGCAGTTTCGCGTGGGCTGGCACCACCGCCTGGCTGATCGCGGCGCTGCCCTCGGCGCGGAGGGCTGCCTGTTCGGCGGCGGGGATCGTCTTGGGGAAAGTCTCGAACGGCGCGTAGAAGGGCGAGGCGGTGACGCCTTTCGCTTCGACGACTTGCGCCACGCCGGAATCGCGGCCCTGGAGCGTGACCTGCGGCGGGGTGAAGCCGCGCGCGAGCCCGGCACGCATGTTGGCGATCTGTTGGTCGTAATAGCGCGGGATGTCGCGCAGCATCGCGATATAGTTGCGGTAATCCTGCGCGGTGCGGAAGCTGCCGCGTGCGGACCCGGCGATGTTGCCCCAGAAACTGGTGTCGGCGTTGAGCGGCTTTTCATACTCGCGGTAGCGTTGTTCGGCGAGAAGCGCGTCGATCTGCTGCTTGTAGACGACGTAATTGACGCGGTTCGCGGGCGACAGGCTGGCGGGGGCGATCGCTTTCAAGGCGGTTTCGGTCGCACTCCAGCGGGCGAGGCGCTCGGCCTGCGCCGCCGGGCCGACGTCTGGGAGTTTCGCGCTTTTGCCCTTGGGGGTGTCCTCGTCCTGCTCCATCTGGCGTTGCCGCCAGGCATATTCGGACGTGTAGAGCGCCTCGAACCGCGCGTCGGCGGATTGCGCCGCGGCCCTGGTCGCACGCGGTGCGGCCTGCGCCGCAGGACTGCTCAGCATCGTGCCACCGAGGGCAAGCGTCAGGAGGATCGTTCGCATCGTCATTCTCCCGAGGGCAGCTTCATGATGTCGTCGTACAAGGCCGCAGGGATCGCCACCCCGTCGGCAAGACTGCGGCGACGCGCGGCATAGCGGCGCTGCGACGGAAGGCGCGCGCCCTGATCCTCGATCCCCGCGAACAGCGCCTCCGCGCGCAGCAAATGATGCGTCACCGCGGTGCCGACGAACCCCGCCGGGTCGATCGCGATGATCAGCTCGCCCCCGATCGGCGATCCGCCGCGCTGCGCATCGGCGGTAAGCGATTCCTGGCTGGTCATGTCGCCGATCAGCGGACCCGCGAGCAATTCCACCATGGCGGCGAGTGCCGAGCCCTTGTGCCCGCCGAAGGTCCGCATTGCGCCCGCGAGCACCGCCGCCGGATCGGTCGTCGGTTGCCCGGCGGCATCATAACCCCAATCGTCGGGGACGGGTTTGCCCGCGCGGCGATGCAGCTCGATTTCGCCGCGGGCGACCGCGCTGGTCGCGAAATCGAAGACGAACGGCTCCTTCCCGGGGCGCGGCCAGGCGAAGGCGATCGGGTTGGTCCCGAACACCGGGCGCGTGCCGCCTTCGGGTGCGACCCAGGCGTGGCTCGGGGTGAACGCCAGCGCGACCAGGCCAGCACCGGCGAGCAGTTCGACCTCGGGCCACAAGGCCGCGAAATGGACGACATTGTTGAGCGCGAGCGCCGCGATCCCGCAGCGCCGCGCCTTTTCCACCAGCAGTGGCCGGCCGCGTTCGAATGCGAGTTGCGCGAACCCGCCCGCGCCATCGACGCGAACGAGCCCGACCGCGGGTTCGCTCACCAGCGGTTCGGCATCGACCACCACCGCGCCGCGCGCGATGCTGTTGGCCGCGACCAGCAAGCGGTAGATCCCGTGGCTCGCGCAGCCGTCGCGCTCGCCTGCGACCATGGTTTCGGCAACCGCGGCGGCATGCGCGCGCGACAGGCCCGCGCCGATCAGCTTGGCGTTCGCCAGATCGTGGAGCGCGTCGAGCGAGAGGTGGACGTCGGGGCGGAGTTCGGGAGCGTCGAGGTCGGCGGCGGGGCGGGAAGCGGTGCGGGATGCAATCATGTAGTCGGGGCCGATCTGGTGGCGGGGGCGGTAGTCATCAGGCGCGCGCCGAACACCGGCCCGGCGGCGGATTTGTCGTGCGGGAGGAAGCGGATCTTGACGCTCGCCTTGCCCTTGGTGAGCGCGGGTGGGATCGGATAATCGACGTCGAAGAACTTGCCCGGCTGGTCGGCCTCGAGATGCTGGGTCGCGATCTTGACGTTGTCGACGAGGATGTCGAAATCGCGTGCGCGCTCGTCCCCCCAATAGCTTGCCTGGAGGATCAGCGGGCCGGGGCGCGTCTTCATCGCGAATTCAAAATAGCCGCCCGAGCGCGCATCGCGCCCGTTGCGACCGCGATAGCTGAGCGGGTAGGAAATCTCCGAGGTCAGGCCGTGGTCGCGTTCGGGCTGCATTTCGCCGAGATGCATCGTGTCGACCGAGCGTGCCGCGAGATCGCGTGCGCGCGCCTGTTCGGTGAGGAAGGCCGCTTCCTCGCGCTTCCAGGCGGCATCGGTGAAGCGTTTGAAATAGACCGCGCTGCGGCGTTCATACTGGCTGTAGAAGGGCACGAAGCTGAGGTCGCCGGGGCGGACGATGCCGCGCGTGGCATAGCTGCCCGCGGTTCCCGCGACGGGCGTGAAGGCGGCAAGCAGGTCGGTGCCGACCAGCGCGGGGTCGGCCTTGTCCCATTTGTCCGCGGCCGGGCCGAGATCGGCGGCAAGCACCATCGGCCCGCGCAGCACCGCGACGGTGTCGGCATCGCCGGGCGCGCTTTCGATCCGCAGATCGAGCGGGATCGCGATCGAAACCGTGTCGCCCTTCTTCCAGCGGCGCTCGACCAGCGCATAACCGTTGGCGATCACCGGTTCGACTGGCGCACCATTGACCTGCACGCTCGCCTTGCCCGCGGCCCAGCCCGGAACGCGCAGCGCGATCGCGAAGCGGCCGGGTTTGCTGAGCGTCGTCAGCGTCAGGCGCGATTCGGGTTCGTACGGGTAGCGCGTGTCGAGCCGGAGCGTCGCGCCACGCGTGCGCCACTGTGCTTCCGCCGGGATGTAGAGGTTGACGAGCAGCGTGTTGCCGCCTTCCCAGAAGATCGATTCGCCGTGCTTGGCGTGGCTTTCCATCCCGCTGCCGACGCAGCACCAGAAGACGTCGTCGGCAGGCGTCGAATAGTCGCGCGCGACGCCCGACATCAGCGGGGTCATGTAGCTGAAGCCCGCATTGCGCGGGTTCTGTGCCGCCATGACGTGGTTGAGATGGGCGCGTTCGTAAAAGTCGAACAGCGCGCCATCGGGCTGCCAGCCATAGAGGTGCCGGGTCAGCTTGAGCATGTTGTAGCTGTTGCAATGCTCGCACGTCTGTTCGGTGATGTGCGTCGCGATCGTGTCGGGGCCGGTGAAATATTCGCGGTCGGCATTGCCGCCGATGACGTAGCTGTGGTGCTGCGTGACGGCTTGCCAGAAGAATTTGGCGGCGTTGGCGGGGGCGGGCTTGCCGTTGAGTTCGTGGATTCGCGCGAGCCCGACGAGTTTGGGGACTTGCGTGTTGGCGTGGAAATTGGCGAGCTTGTCCTCGCCCGCGACGAGCGGGTCGAGCACGCGGCGATCGTACAGCCGCTCGGCGATGGCAAGCCAGCGCGAGTCGCCGGTGCGCGCGGACAGTTCGGCATAGCTTTCGTTGAGCCCGCCATATTCGCACCCGAGCAACGTCTGCATCTGTGCATCGTCGAGCGCGGCGAAGACTTTCGCGAAATAGTCGGCGAGGCCGGTTGCGACCTGCAACGCCTGGGTGTTGCCCCAGCCGGCGTGGACGTCGAGCAGCCCGGCGAACACCTTGTGGACGGTGTAGAGCGGCGACCACGAGCCGTTGAGATCGAACCCGCCCGAGCGGATGTCGCCCTTCATCACTTCGGGGAAGATTTCCTCCCCGTCGACGATCTTCCCGTCCTTCCGCTTGCGCCCGAGTGCGCCGACATAGCCGGTGCCGCGCTTGGCCTGTGCGCGCGCGAGTTCGGCGACGACATAATCCGCGCGGGTGCGGCACGCGGCGTCGCCGGTCTGCTGGTACATCAGCACGAGCGCGGTGAGATAATGGCCGAGCGTGTGGCCTGCGATCGTGTCGCTTTCCCAGCCGCCGTAGATCGGCGCCTTGGGGGGAAGCCCGGCATAGGCCATGAAATTATGAAGCAGCCGGTCCGCGCTGAGCCGCAACAGATAGGTCCGGTTCGCCTCGACCGCGGTGGCATAGGCGGAGGGGAGCAGCCGGACCGACGATAGCGGCAGCGGTTTGGCCTTCGCCGGAAGCGCGGTGGTCGCGACCGCCGCCATCCCGCGCGCAGGCGCGCTCGCCAGCGTGACCGCAGCCATGCCCCACATCCATTCCCGCCGGTTCGCGCGCATATCGATCTCCCATCCGAATATCGGCGCGACGGGGTCTGCCATGCGCGAGCCCGTTTTGCCAACAAATAATATACGGTATAATATGCGTTGACGGCGGGAGGCTGTCGTTTCAGGTTGCCACCGACCCTGATCGATTGCGAGCCTTACCATGTTGCCGTTGCGGACCGTTCTTCTTGCATCCGTGATCGGCGGTGCTTTGTGCTTGTCTGCAACCGGGCGGGCCGAGGAGGTCAAACCCGCGGCGGCGAAACCGTCTTATCCGCCCGTCGCGCTGACCGGCATGACGACGCGCGCGTTCCGCCTCGCGTTGCGCAGCGATACGCAGACGCTCGCGCGACTTTCGCCGACGGCGCTGTCCGGGTTCGATTTCGTCCCCGGCGCGCGCGAGGCGGAGCGCGCGGGGGACGGCTATGTCCATGTGGGCGACATTCATTTGCGGGTGCGGGCACCGGGCGGGGCGTGGCGCGACTTCGCCTCGGCGCAACATCGCCAGCCGATCCGGTTGCTGCGGAGCGGCGGCGGGGTACTCGCCGCCGCCGACATTACCGCGTCGCTCGGGGCGGGAAGCCCGCTCAGGGTCGAGCGGCGCTGGGTCGATGACCACGGCGTGCTCGCGTTGCGCTTCACGCTGGTCAACACCAGCGCGACGCCGGTGGAGGTGGGCGGGCTCGGGTTGCCGATGGTGTTCGACAACATCATCACCGACCGCAGCCTCGAACAGGCACATGCGCAGGCGAGCTTCGTCGACCCGTATATCGGGCGCGATGCGGGGTATCTGCAGGTGACGCGGCTAAACGGCGAGGGGCCCGCGCTGCTCGTCCTGCCCGAAGCGGGCACACCGCTCGAGGCGTATCGCCCGATCCTCGAGGCGGGCAAGGCCCCCGCTGGCGACATCTTCACCGATCGCAGCAAGCGCGGGCAGACCTCCGAAGGCTTTTACGACTGGACGGTCGCGAGCAAGGGGTTTGCCGACAAGGAATGGGCCAAAGCGGATGCGCAGTGGAATGCGCCGACGAGCTTCACACTCGCGCCCGGCGCAAGGCGTGAGATCGGCGTGCGCTTCGTCACCGCGCCCGCGATCGGCGCGATCGAGGATACGCTGGTCGCCAACCGCCGCCCGGTCGCGGTCGGGATTCCCGGCTATGTCGTCCCGACCGATCAGGATGCGACGCTGTTCCTCAACTCCCCGCAGCGGGTAGTGCGCGTGGAAAGCCTCCCCGCGGGGGCGCTGACCGCCACCCCCGTCGCCGGCGCGAAGGGCTGGGCGCGCTATGCGGTGCGCGCGAGCGGGTGGGGGCGTGCGAGCCTGCTGGTGCATTATGCCGACGGCAGCGTGCAGACCGTCAGCTATTTCATCACCAAGCCGCTTGACCGGGTGATGGCCGACCTCGGCCATTTTGCGACGACGCGGCAATGGTATGAGGACAAGGCCGATCCATTCGGGCGCAACCCCGCGATCCTGACTTTCGACCGCGAGGCCGGGAAGGTCGTGACGCAGGATCCGCGCGTGTGGATCTCGGGGATGAGCGACGAGGGCGGCGCGGGGAGCTGGGTCGCCGCGATGGTCAAGCAGCTCGATTCCCCCGATCCGGGCGAGATCGCGCGGCTCGAACGGCTGATCGACGAGACGATCGAGGGGCAATTGCAGGTCCCCTCGGGCGAACACGCAGGCGCGGTGCGCAAGAGCCTGTTCTATTACGGTCCCAAGCTTCACCCCGGCTATTACGACCCGGCGACCAACTGGACGACCTGGACGTCGTGGTCGAAGAAGGACGCGGGCGATCTGGGGCGTGCGTATAATTACCCGCATGTCGCGATCGCCCATTGGGTGCTGTACCGCGTCGCGCGCAATCATCCCGGAGTGGTGTTGCGGCATCCGTGGCGCTGGTATCTCGACCATGCCTATCGGACGACCGTCGCGATGATGCGCGATGCGCCTTATTATACGCAGTTCGGGCTGATGGAGGGCGACGTCTTTGTCGACATTCTCAAGGACCTGAAGCGCGAAGGGCTGACCGCCGAATGGGCAGAATTCGAGCGGCGGATGAAAGGCCGCGCGGACCATTGGCGCACGCTCACCTTCCCGTTCGGGAGCGAGATGGCGTGGGATTCGACCGGCCAGCCCGAAGTCTATGCGTGGATGCGCTATTTCGGATATCAGCCGCAGGCGGATGCAACCCGGCGCGTGATCCTCGGCTATGATCCGACGATCCCGAGCTGGGGCTATAACGGCAACGCGCGGCGCTATTGGGACTTTCTGTACGGCGGCAAATATCCGCGGATCGAGCGGCAGATCCATCATTATGGCTCGACGCTCAACGCGGTGCCGTTGTTCGACGCCTATCGCGCGAACCCTAATGATCTGCGGCTGCTGCGCGTGGCGTATGGCGGGATGATGGGCGGGATCACCAACATCGACCGCGACGGCTTCTCTTCCGCCGCCTTCCACTCCGCGCCCGACATGATGAAGTGGGACCCGTATAGCGGGGATTACGGCATGGGGCTGTACGGCCATGCGATCGCGGCGGCGAGTTACCTGGTGCGCGATCCGACGTTCGGGTGGCTCGGGTTCGGCGGGAATGTGACCGAGCGGGGTGGTTCGGTGACGATCGTCCCGCGCGACGGCGCGCGGAGCCGGGTGTTCGTCGCGCCTGCGGGGGTGTGGATCACGCTGGAGGCGGGGAAGATCGCGCGCGCTTCGTACGCGCCTGCGACGGGGGCGGTGACGCTGACGCTCGACCCGGCGGCGGCGGGGACGCCGGTGGCGCGGGTGTTCGTCGAGACGACGGTTGCGGGGGCGCGGCGGTATGCGCCGGTTGGCGGGGTGGCGGAGCGGGGTGGCTATACGATCCCGCTCGGCGCTGCACCGGTGGAGGTGACGCTAACGCCGCGCTGAGCCTGTCTCGGCATAGCGCCCCCTCCGTTCGCCCTGAGCGAAGTCGAAGGGCTTGCGTCGCGCGGGGGGCTTCGACTTCGCTCAGCCCGAACGGGGGTTAGGGGCCCTCCGAACGGTCTCTTTACGACGGATTGTCACCGCGATGACGATGGCGTGGCATTCCACCCCGGCACCGCTTCCCCCGCCAGATTGCGCACGAAGAAATCGAACTGCCGCCGCGCGACATAGTCGATCGGGCCGGTCGAGCGGCCGACGCTATGTTCGCCGCCCGGTACCACCAGCAGTTCGAAATCCTTGTCCGCCTTGATCAGCGCGTTCGCGACCTGCATCGTCGAGGCGGGATCGACGTTGCTGTCCTGCTCGCCGACGATCATCAGCAGCTTGCCGGTCAATTGCGCGGCATGGTCGACGCCCGACGCTGCGGCATAACTCGCGTCGACCGGCCAGCCGAGCCACTGTTCGTTCCAGCTGATCTTGTCCATGCGGTTGTCGTAGCAACCCGCATAAGCGACCCCGGCCTTGTAGAAATCGCCGTGGAAGAGGAGCGCGTTGAGCGTGCTTTGCCCGCCCGCCGACGCCCCGTAGATGCCGACGCGGCTGATGTCATAGGCGGGGTCGGCCTTCGCCAGCGCCTTGTGCCACAAAATGCGGTCGGGGAAGCCGCTGTCGGCGAGGTTCTTCCACGCGACGTCCTGGAACGCCTTGGAGCGGTTGGCGGTGCCCATCCCGTCGATCTGGACGACGATGAAGCCGAGATCGGCCTGCTCCTGCATCCCGATCACCTTGTCGCCGCCCGAGTGGAAGCCGAACGGCCAATAGCCCTTGGGGACGAAACTGTCGTGCGGACCGGCGTAGATGTTTTCGATCACGGGGTATTTCTTGGCGGGATCGTAGTCGCGCGGGCGCACGACCACGCCCCAGATGTCGGTGACGCCGTCGCGGCCTTTGGCGGCAAATACCTCGGGCGGGCGGAATCCGGCGGCGCGAAGCTGCGTGTCGTCGCCGCGCGTGATCGTCGCGACGACCGTGCCGTCGCTCGCGCGGTTGAGCGTGCTGACGTTGGGGAGATCGATGCGCGACCAGGTATCGACATAATGCGTCATGTCGGGGGAGAAGCGGACGTCGTGGTCGGCCTTCGCTGGGGTGAGGGCGGTCAGGTGTTTGCCGTCGAAGTCGATCCGGTAGGCGTGGCGGAAATAGGGGTCTTCGCCGGGCGTCATGCCGCTGGCGACGAACCAGATCTGGCGTTTGGCGTCGTCGACCTTAAGCACGTCGCGCACGACCCAGGCGCCGGGGGTGATGCGGTTGCGCACCCGGCCGGTGCGACCGTCGATCAGGTAGAGGTGGTTCCAGCCGTCGCGCTCGGACGCCCAGACGATCTCGTCGCCCTTGCCGCCGACCTCATAGGCGAAGCGGCGGTCGGCGTAGACGAATGTTTTCGCGTCCTCGGTGACGGCGGCGTGGGGGGTGCCCGTGGCGGCATCGACCGCGATGACCCGCGCCTGGCCGAAGCCGCGGCGGACGTAATCGAACGCGACGCTCCTGCCGTCGCTGCGCCAGCGCGGGGGGGAGAGTTGATAGGGGTTGGGGAAAAGCGCGGGGTCGATCACGGTTTGCTTGCCGGTCGTTACGTCGAACAGCACGGGTTGTTCCTGGTCGATCGCGTCGCCGGGTTTGGGGTAGAGCTGGGTGCGCAGCGCGGGCTGGAGCTGGTTGGCGGGGGACGATTCTACGCGGAGGACGTGGCGTTGGTAGCCGGGGCGGACGCGGTAGATCATGATGTGGCGGCTGTCGGGGGACCAGCGGAGGGTCTCGGGGTCGTAGAAGTTGCCGGCGGAGCCGTCGGTGGTGAGCTTTCTTAGCCCCTCCCCTTCAGGGGAGGGGTTGGGGGTGGGGCGTGTCTCACCGAGAGGTCGGTCTGCTGGACTTCCCCACCCCAACCCCTCCCCTGAAGGGGAGGGGCTTTTAAAAAGCTTGCGCAGCACCAGATTGTCGCCTTCGACGAACGCCGTGAACCGTCCGTCCGGCGAGACCTGCGGCCTGTTCTCCGCCGCAACCGACAGATCGCGCACCACACCGAACCCGCGCGGGCGCAGCGGGGAGGGGGCATCGGCGGCGCAGCGGTATGCGACGACGTCGCACTGCCATCCCCCGTCGTCGAGCGCGAAGCGGATCGTCCCCGCCTCCGCGCCAGGGTCGAACTCCGCAAACGGCAAGTGCAGCGGATCGAGTGTCTCCTTCCGCGCAGCCCCCAGCGCCGCGGCAAGCCGCACCGCATCGAACGACGGGCGCTTCACCAAGGTCCGCGCATCGACCGTCTCGAACGCAAACCCGCCCGCGACCGTCTTGCGATACGAGAACGCCCGGCTGTCCGCCGTCCAGTGCGCCGGCCCCGCGACCTCGCGCGTCAGATCCTGCCACGCGCGCCGCAGCCCGATCGAGCGCCGGAACGCAGCCTCGTCGGGGGCGGCGAGCGCCGTACCCGGCACCGCGACTACCAGCAGCGCCAGCACCGCACGCGACGCGATCATGCCCGCGCCCCGATCAGCGGCAGCATCGCGGGCGCAACCCCGTCACTACGCGCCTCCAGCCGGATCGGTCCGCCGCGCGGCCCCGCCTGGATCAGCGCGGTGCACAGGCCGTTGAACGCCGACCGCTGCGGCG
This sequence comes from Sphingomonas sp. PsM26, assembly GCA_030433805.1. GTDB lineage: Bacteria > Pseudomonadota > Alphaproteobacteria > Sphingomonadales > Sphingomonadaceae > Sphingomonas. Next base: position 70,517 of record JARUXA010000020.1, read on the forward strand.
CATGATCGGGCTCGAGACTGCGCGGGTCGCCATTGCCGACGCCGAGCAGCCGCGCATCCCCCGACAGCGCGAAATGGACCATGTTGGACGCGGTCGGCACCTCGCGGCGCTGCGCATCCAGCACCGCTGCCCGCACCACCGCGACCTCGCCCGGCGCGAGGCGGCGGCGGTCGCTGCTCAGGCCGATCCGCGCCGCCGCACCCGTGGTCGTGCGCTCGGCGGTGAGGATCTGGCGCCCGTCGCGGAAGCCGCGCGCGGTGACCCTGCCCGGCGCATAGGGCACCTCCCATTCGAGATGGCGGTTGCGCACGACGGGTTTGCGCCCGAGGCTCCGCCCGTTGAGCAACAGCTCGACCTCGGCGCAATTGCTGTGGACCCACACCGACACCGGCTTGCCCTCGCGCCCGGGCCAGTTCCAGTGCGGGAACAGGTGGAGCACCGGCGCGCTGCCCCACCACGCGCGGTAATAGTAATAATTGTCCTTCGGGAAGCCGCACAGGTCCATCTGGCCGAAGTTGGAGACGTTTTCGGGCCAGCGTTCGAACGGAGTCGGCTCGCCGCGATAGTCGAACCCGGTCCAGACCAACCCGCCGCTCAGGAAGGCGCGCTCGTCGTAGAAGCTCCACCATTTCTCCGCGGTGGTCGCCCAGCGCGGGTAGTCCTTGTCGTACGCGGGGACGAACCCTTCGGCGTCGTTGCGCGCATATTCGCCGCGCGTCATCACCGTGCTGCCGGTTTCGGTGCCGATCATCGGGACGGTCGGGTGGCTGGCATGATAGCCGTCGATCGCGTCGAGATAGTAATTGCAGCCCATCACATCGAGCACGCGCGACGCGCCTTCGCCGAACTTGCCGTTGAACGCTTCCGTGACCAGCCGCGTCCCGTCAAGCTGGTAGATCCGCCGCTTCATCGTTTCGGCGATGCGCGCGCCGGTCTCTGTGCCGCGGTGGATTTCCTCGTTGCCGATGCTCCACAGGAAGATGCTCGGATGGTTGCGCCCGCGCCGCACCATCCGGTCGAGCTGGCTCATCGCTTCCGCGTTGCTCGACATCTGGCGGGTTTCCTCGAGCACAAGGATGCCCATCCGGTCGCAGGCGGCGAGGATCGCGGGGGCGGCGGGGTGATGCGTCGAGCGATAGGCGTTCGCGCCCATCGCCTTCAGTTGCTCGAGCCGCCAGACGTGGAGGCTGTCGGGCACCGCGAAGCCGACCCCGGCGTGGTCCTGGTGGTTGCACGTGCCCTTGATCTTGACCGGCTGGCCGTTGAGGAAAAAGCCCTTGTCCGCGTCGAAGCGGAGCGTGCGGATGCCGAAGTGCGTCTGGTCGTTGTCGACCACTGCGTTGCCGACGAGGATCTCGGTCGTGAGCGTGTAGAGGTGCGGGGTTTCGAGTGACCACAGCGTGGGCCGCGCGATCTGCGTCTGCTGGGTCGTCGTCAGCGTCGCCCATTCGGGGAGCGTGACGGGGTCCGACAGCAGCGTCGCGACCGCGCGCCCGGTGGCGTCCGACACGGTGGAGCGGACGTGCGCGGTGGTGGCGGGTCCGTCGTTGACGATCTCAGTGAGGATCTGCGTGGCCGCGCCGTCTGCGCCGACGGTGGTGCGCACGGTCGCGCCATATTGGCGGACGTGGACGGGCGCGGTCCTGACCAGCCTCACCGCGCGGTAGAGCCCTGCGCCTTCGTACGACCACGCCTCGCCGAGGCTGACGTCGCAGCGCACGACGAGGACATTGTCCTCGCCGGGACGCGCGAAGTCGGTGATGTCGAGCTCGAACGGCGCGTAGCCGCTGTCGTTCGCGCCGACGAAGAAGCCGTTGAGGATGACCCGGCAATCGCGCGAGACGCCGTCGAACTGGAGCAGCAAGCGCCGCCCGGCATCGCCCTTGGGGAGCGGGAGGACGATGCGATACCAGCCGACGCTGCTCGCGGGCCACATCCGGCCGAGCGGTTTGAACCCCTGGAACGATCCCGTCTTGTCGGCGTCGCTCCCGGCGGGACCGAAGCGTTCGAACGGCAGATCGACCGCCCAGTCGTGCGGGAGGGAGACCGTTTCCCAGCTCGCGGTGTCGAACTTGGCTTCGGCGACCGGCGTCCCTGCGTCCCCCGACTTGGCATAGGTGTCGTGTGAGCGGCCGAAGCCGAAGTCCTTCGCGGGGTCGGACGCGTGGCCGAGGTGGAAGCGCCATCCTTCGTTGAGCGGGACGATTTCGCGCGGGCCTGGCGGCGCGGCCATCTTCGAGGTGTCCGGGGTCGCGGCAGCGGCGGTGTGGGGGAGCATCGTAGCGAGCGCGGTCGCCCCGCTCGTCTTCAACAGATCGCGGCGACCGAGCATGGGGTGATCCTTCTATCTACCCATCGGCGGATGGGTCAGCCTTGTATCACTGCCCTTCCCCGGCGAAGGCCGGGGCCCAGTAGTGAAGGTGGAGGAAACGGAGCACAGTCGCCTGCAATCTCCTGTCTCTCTACTGGGCCCCGGCCTTCGCCGGGGAAGGGCTAGTAGTTGTTTAGAACGTCACCGTCGCACCGACGAACAGGTAGCGCCCGAGCGTATCGTACACGCCCGGATAGGTGTTGCCATTGCCGAACGCCGCCAGCGCGCCCGCCGCGATCGCGGGGGGATCCTTGTCGAGCAGGTTGTTGACGCCCGCGCGCAGCTGGAACGCCTTGTCGACGACGACCGTCACCGCGAGATCGAGATAGTCATATGCCGGGATGCGCGCGTTGATGACGCTCGGCGTGCCGGTGAGGAACGCATTGTCCGACAGCGACGACAGGCGCGTCCCCGCGAGATGACGCCAGGAGAGCGACAGCGACGATCCCTGCTTCGTCAGCAACGTCGTGCGCATCACGTGCCGCCAGGTCGGGTTGGGCTGGCCGCAGGTGTAGCCGTACAGGCCCTTGCAGTCGTACGACCCCAGCCCCGGCAACGGTTCCAGCGACTGGTCGAGCAGCCGTGTGCCGACGAAGTTCACGTTGATCTTGCCGAGGCCGCCCGCGCGCACCGTGTAATCCGCGGTGAGATCAAGCCCCGAGGTCTTGAGCGAGCCGGTGTTATAAGTTGTCGCGACGATATAGCCGTTGCTGCCGAACAGCGCGCCCGAGCGCGGATCGCGGCGGAACAGCCCGCAATAATAGGGGTCGCCGGTCGCAACGCACTGGCTGATCACTAGGTTCGGGCTGACCGAGCTGATGTAATCCTTCACCTTGATGTTGAAATAATCGAGCGACAGCGTGAAGTTGTTGATCATCCGCGGCGTCAGCACGATCCCGGCGGTATAGGTGTCGGCGGTCTCGGGCTTGACTGCGCTGTTGCCGCCATATTGCGACGAGCAGGTATCCGACGGGCATTGGATGATGCTGCCATATTGCGCGGCGGTGACGCCGGTCAGCTGACACGCGGTGAGCGAGGCGGTGGGCGACGCGCCCGAACACGGATCCTGCGCCGCCACGTTGCCAACGCTTTGCGCCCCAAACAGCTCGGCAACATTGGGCGCGCGGATCGCGCGGTTGTAGCTCAGCCGCAGCCGTGCATCGCGCACCGGCGCCCAGCTCGCCTCGCCCTTGTAGGTCCAGACGTTGAAGTTGGACTTGATCCCGGTCGACCCCTGCTCGTTGGTATAGGCCGAATAGCGCAGCGCGCCGTTGATCGTCAGCGCGTGCGCGAAGGGAATGTTCTGGAGGATCGGGATCTCGATTTCGCCGAAGCCTTCGTTGACCGAGATCTTGCCGTCCGCATTCATCGTCCCGCCCTGCTGCGCGATCGCGTCGGCGGTGAAGTTGAGCGTCTCGACCCGGTGTTCCGCGCCCAGCGCGATGCTGACGCCGCGCGTCGCCCACGGGCTAGCGATCCCGAAGGTGCCGAGGTCGCCCGAAAGGTTGGCGGTGAAGACCGACAACAGGTTGCGCGACGCGGTGTTGCTTTCGGAAAAGAGCGACTCGGCTTGTGTTGCGCTGATGCTGTTGGGGCTGAACACGTTGATCGGCACGCACGAGGGATCGGTCCCGTTGACGACCGAGCGGCACGTCGCGACGCCATTGACGCTGACCACGTCGAGCCCGCGCTGCGCCTTCACATTGTCGATGTTGTTCATGTAGGTTTCGTCGAACCGCACGAGCGAGCGCAGATAGTTGACGTCGTAATTGAAGCCGTGGCCGATATCGCCGCGGACGCCCGCGGTGTAGCGAAAATCCTCGTGCCGCAGATTGTCGCGGCGCGATTGCTCGTCGCCGAGGCGGTAGCCGATCAGTGTGTCCTGCGTCGCCGCCGTCCCCGCCGCCGCGCCGCACAGCGATTGCTGCTGCGCCGCGCTCATCAGCGGGTTGTTGCACGGGATCGTGAAGGTCGTGCCGAGGAACAGCGCCGAGGGGGCCGCCTGCGAGAACGTCCGGTCGTTCATATACATGAAGCTGCCGTAGATTTCGGCGGCGGGCGCGATCTTGAACTTGGCGAAGGCGCCTGCGGTGTAGCGTTCGTCCGAGCGCTGGATGTAGTTGGTCGGCGTGTAATTATACGCGTAGCTGTTGTCGTAGGGCACCCAGGTGCGCGATCCGTTGCGGTTGTTGGTCAGCGTCTTGCCCTGGTTCGGCCCGCCGAGCGGCGCGAACGTCCCGAAGGTGGTGTTGCTCGATCCGCCGCAGGTGAGGCCGGTCCCCGCATCATCCGCCTGGTTGAGCGCGCAGGCCGAAACGTCACGGCTCGACTGGACGACCGGATCGGCATGGCGATAGCCGCCATAGACCGTGATGTTGCCGCGCCCGTCGGCGAAGTTCTTGCCGAAGGCCGCGTTGAGATCCTGCTTGCCGCCGTCCGCGACGTTACGGTCGGCGTTGCTATAGCCCTGTTTGGAGATGAGCCCGCGGACGTAGCTGTTGCCGTTGCTGTGCTGCGCGATGCTGCTCTGCACGTCGAGCCGAAGCCCGTCGAAATGGTCCTTGAGGACGAAATTGACAACGCCCGAGACCGCGTCCGACCCGTAGACCGCGGAGGCACCGCCGGTCAGCACGTCGACCCGGTCGACCAGCGTCGAGGGGATCGCGTTGAGATCGACCGCTTGCTGCGGCATCAGCCGCTGGCCGTTGACCAGCACGAGCACGCGGTTCGAGCCGAGATTGCGCAAGTTGATGTTGGAGGTGCCGTCCGACCCGTTCGAGACGCTGTCGTTGGTATCGGCGGTGAATTGCGGCAGGCGGTTGAGGACGTTTTCGACGTTTACCGCGCCCTGATATTTGAGCTCCTGGCTGCCGACCGAGGTGATCGGGCTGTTGCTCTCGAGATCGGGGCGCTTGATGCGCGTGCCGGTGACGACGATCGAATCCGACGATTCCTGGCTTGGCTGGGTGGTCGGGTCGATCCCGCCGACGACGGGCGCATCCGAAGGGGCGGTCTGCGCATAAGCGGCGGAGGACAGCAGCATCGCCACGAAGGCACCCGCACAACCCCGCCGACTTGCCCTTGCGATGCTGCTCGTCATTTTCCGTTTCCCCTTGGTGAATGTTCTATGACCAACCCAACACCTTCATCATCGTATGTCAAATATATTATACGATATCACATATGCGAAATGAAGGATTGCTGCGCGTTGTGGCCGGGGAGCGACAGAAAAGGCGTGTGGCCGCGGGGGACTACGTAGTTTCCTGAAGAGACGGCGGTGGGCGGAGCCAGCATGGCAAGACCTTCCAAAGCCGGTGTTTTCGGGGAAGCCACATGACAGATCCGATCTTGCCGACTCGCTTGGCAACACCGAGAGACGCCGCCACCGCGGAACCGCCGCTGTCACCGGACCTGTTGCGCCGAATCCACGGCTATTGGCGCGCCGCCAATTATCTGTCGGTCGGGCAAATCTATCTGCGCGCCAATCCACTGCTCGAGACGCCGCTTACGATCGCCGACGTCAAGACCCGGCTGCTCGGCCATTGGGGGACGACGCCGGGGCTCAACCTGCTCTACGTTCATCTCAACCGCGTGATCGTGGAGCGCGATCTCGACATGATCCTGATCGTCGGGCCGGGGCATGGCGGGCCGGGGATCGTCGCCAACACCTATCTCGAAGGCTCGTACACCGAATGCTATCCCGCGATCGAGCGGAGCCGCGGCGGGATCGACCGGCTGTTCCGCCAATTCTCCTGGCCGGGCGGCATCCCCAGCCATGTCGCGCCCGAAACGCCGGGGTCGATCCACGAAGGCGGCGAGCTCGGCTATTCGCTCGCGCATGCGTATGGTGCGGCGTTCGACAATCCCGATCTGGTCGTCGCCTGCGTGATCGGCGACGGCGAGGCGGAGACGGGCGCGCTCGCGGCGAGCTGGCATTCGAACAAGTTTCTCAACCCCGTGCGCGACGGCGCGGTGCTGCCGATCCTCCATCTCAACGGCTATAAGATCGCCAACCCGACCGTGCTCGCGCGGATCGGGCGCGAAGAGTTGACCGACCTGTTGCACGGCTATGGACACGAACCGTGGTTCGTCGAAGGCGACGATCCCGAGACGGTCCACCAGTTGCTCGCCGCGACGCTCGACGCGGTGTGCACGCGGATCGCCGAGATCCAGCGGGCCGCGCGGGACGGAACGGATGGCGGAGCGCGGCCGCGCTGGCCGATGATCGTGCTCCAGACGCCCAAGGGCTGGACCGGGCCGAAGACGGTCGACGGCAAGCCGGTCGAGGGCACCTGGCGCGCGCATCAAGTGCCGATCGCGGACTTCAAAAATCCCGAGCATCTCGTCCAGCTCGAGGCTTGGCTGCACAGCTACGATGCGCACGAACTGTTCGACGAGACCGGCAAGTTCCGCGAGGACTATGCATCGCTCGCGCCGACCGGGCATCGCCGGATGGGATCGAACCCGCACGCCAATGGCGGCGAAGTCCTCGTCCCGCTAGCGCTCCCCGATTTCCGCGCATCGGCGGTGACGGTACCCGCGCCCGGCGCGGTGACGGCGGCGGCGACCGCGGTGCTCGGCGGCTATCTGCGCGACGTGATGGCGCTCAACCGCGACGCCGCCAATTTCCGCCTGTTCGGGCCGGATGAGACCGCCTCGAACCGGTTGCAGGCGATGTACGAGGTGTCGGGTAAGGCATGGATGGCGGAGACCGCGCCGGTCGACGAGCATCTCGACCGCGACGGCCGGGTGATGGAGGTGCTGAGCGAGCATCTCTGCCAGGGGTGGCTCGAGGGCTATCTGCTGACCGGGCGGCACGGTCTGTTCAGCTGTTACGAGGCGTTCGTCCACATCGTCGATTCGATGGTCAACCAGCATGCCAAATGGCTCAAGGTCTCGGCCGGGATCGCGTGGCGGCGGCCGATCGCGTCGCTCAATTACCTGCTGACCTCGCATGTCTGGCGGCAGGACCATAATGGCCTGTCGCACCAGGACCCGGGCTTCCTCGACCATGTCGCGACCAAGACCGCGAGCGTCGCGCGGATCTATCTTCCGCCCGATGCCAATTGCCTGCTGTCGGTGGCGGATCACTGCCTGCGCAGTCGGCATTATGTGAACGTGATCGTCGCGGGGAAACAGCCCGAGGCGCAATGGCTTGGGATTGACGATGCGGTGCGGCATTGCACCGCAGGCGCGGGGATCTGGGACTGGGCGAGCGACCCGGACGAGACGCCCGACGTGGTGATGGCGTGCGCGGGCGACGTGCCGACGCTGGAGACGCTCGCCGCGGTGCAATTGCTGCGCGAATACGTCCCCGACATCCGCATCCGCGTCGTCAACGTGGTCGACCTGATGGTGCTGCAACCGCAGTCCGAACATCCGCACGGGCTCGACGCACGCGCGTTCACCGCTTTGTTCACCGCCGATGCGCCGGTGATCTTCGCGTTCCACGGCTATCCGGCGCTGATCCACCGGCTCGCTTACCGGCAGCCCAACCACGCGAACTTTCATGTCCGCGGGTTCAAGGAGGAGGGGACGACGACCACGCCGTTCGACATGGTCGTGCTCAACGACCTCGACCGCTACCGGCTCGCGCTCGATGCGATCACGCGCATCCCACGGCTGCAGGGGCGGGTTGCCGCCGAGACGCAGCGCTATTGGGCGACGATGGAGCGGCACAAATTGTACATCGCCGAGCATGGCGAGGACTTGCCCGAGATCCGCGACTGGCGCTGGGCGCCGTGAGCCCCGTGATCCTGACGCTCAACGGTGGGTCGTCCTCGGTCAAGTTCGGGGTCCATGCCGCCGACGACCCTGCGCACGAGATTGCCGCGGGGGATATCGAGCATGCCGGGGCGGACACCGCGCTGTTCGACCGGGTCGGCGCCTATGACGTGGTCGCGATCGGGCACCGCATCGTCCACGGCGGGACCGACCTGTTCGCGCCGGTGGTGATCGATTCCGATGTGATCGCGCGGCTGGAACGCGCCTCCGCCTTTGCGCCGTTGCACGGCCCCGCCGCGCTCGCGATGATCGCGCTGGCGCAGGCGCGCTACCCCGGCGTGCCGCAGGTCGCGTGTATTGATACGGGGTTCCACGCGCACATGCCCGCGATCGCGGCGACGTTGCCGATCCCCGCCGACCTCCGCGCGCAGGGGGTGCGGCGGTACGGCTTCCACGGCCTGTCGTGCGAATCGATCCTGGCGGAGCTGGGCGAGTCGGTGCCTGAGCGGCTGATCATCGCGCATCTCGGCAATGGCGCGAGCGTGACGGCGGTGCGCGGCGGGCGTTCGGTCGACACCAGCATGGGCCTCACCCCGTCGGGCGGGGTGGTGATGGGGACGCGCGCGGGCGATATCGATCCGGGCTTGCTGCTGTTCCTGCTGCGCGAACACGGGCTGGACGCGGATTCGCTCGAGGATCTGCTCGACCGGCGCTCCGGGCTGCTCGGCTTGTCCGGCGTGTCGGGGGACCTGCGCGTGCTGCATGCCGCGGATACCCCAGCAACGCGGCTCGCGATCGCGATCTTCTGCCGCTCGGTCGCCAAGCAGATCGCCGGGATGGCGGTTGTGTTGGGGGGCGTGGACCTGATCGTCTTTACCGGCGGCATTGGCGAGCACGATGCGGCGGTGCGCCAGTCGATCCGGGCCGATCTCGACTGGGCGGGGGCGATCCCGGTCCGCGTGATCGCCGCACAGGAAAACCGGCAGATCGCGCGGCACGTCGCGCGATTGCGCGCCTCGTGGGATGGCTAGGCGGCGCCCCGCATCCCCAGAAGCGTTGCCTCGGGCAGTTGCAACGCATGCTCGCGCATCGTCATCAACAATGCGTCGATCGGCATCGGGCGGCCGAGCAGGAACCCCTGCGCGTAGCGATACCCCGCCAGCGAAATCTCGATCAGCTGGGTCTCGGTCTCGATCCCCTCCATCGTGCATTCGAGCGACAGCGACTGCGCCAGGTTGCGAATCGCGGAGACCATGCTGCGTCCCGGCCCGGTCGCCATGCCGCTGACGAAGCTGCGATCGACCTTGAGGATATCGAGCGGGAGTTCGTGCAGCGAGCACAGGCTGGAATAGCCCGTTCCGAAATCGTCGAGCGCGGTCCGCACGCCGAAGCTGCGCAGCCGTTGCAACGCCTCGCGCGCGGTGGCCATGTCGGTGACGAGCGACGTTTCGGTGACTTCGAACACGATCCGCCGTGGCGCGATGTTGGTGGCGACGATCATCCGGACGATCTCGCGCATCGTCGCGGGCGACATGATGTCCTGCGCGGACAGGTTGAACGACAGGGCGATCGGGTCGGGCAGCGCCGCCAGACCTTCCAGCGCGCGTTCGAACAGGATCAACGTGACTCGGTTGATGATCCCCATCCGCTCCGCCGCGGCAATGAAGGTGGCGGGCGCGATTTCGCCCAGCGTCGGCGACTTCCACCGTGCCAGTGCCTCGACGCTGCTGATCGCCATCGAGCGCGTGTCGAAGATCGGCTGGTAATGCACCTCGAGTTCGCGCTCGAGACAGGCCACCTGCAGCGCGGCCTCGACGCGTTGCTCGACCCGGATCAGCGCCTCCTGTTCGGGGGAGAATACCGCGCACCCGCCGCGGTGGTGCGCCTTGACGTGGTACAGCGCATAATCGGACCGGTCGAACAGCGCGTGTGCGGTCGTCCCCGCGTCCGGATAGACCGCGATCCCGGCGGAGCAACCGAGCGTCACTTCCATCCCATCGATCGCAACGGGCGCGTGAATCGCGGCGCACAGGGCGGCGATCGCAGGCTCGGCCTGTTCGGGTGGCCCGTCGAACAGCACGCCGAATTCATCGCCGCCGAGCCGCGCGATCGTCACCGCGCCGCCAGCGCGCAACGACAATCGGCGGCCGATCGCTTCGAGCAGCCGGTCGCCATAGACATGGCCATAGGTGTCGTTGATCGCCTTGAACCGGTCGAGGTCCAGAACGCCGACGCAAAACGGTGCAACCGCGCCGGATGTGTCGTGCTGGCGGGCAAGCAGCAATGTCTCCAGTGCCTTGAAGAAGAAGCGGCGGTTGGGCAGGCCGGTCAGCGGATCGGTATGCGCGAGCTGCCGGTTCTCATCGCTCAACCGCTGTGCCTGCTGCCGCTCCGCGATCAGCGCATTGCGCGAGGTGACGAGCCCCTGGAACACCTTATGCGCATCCTTGAGGATGACGAGAAAGACGATCGTCACCAGCGCGACGTTGATGCCGACCGCCACGAACACCGAATTGCCGCTGGTCAGGCAATAGGCCACCAATGGCAGGCTGACGAGAATGCCCACCGCAGTTGCAGCGCCGGGCAAGTGCGTCAGGCAGAACAGGCAGCCGAGCACGGTCGTCCCGACGAACACGACGACATGGCCCTGTTCGTACGGGCCACCGTAGCTGCCCAGGCTCAGCGCCCAGGCGACGAAAGCGACCGCGAAGAACGATCCCAGCCACGTCGCCTTGCGGATCGCGCGCTGCGCGCCTGCCTCGGTCAGCATGTCGGGGGTCGGCGGCATCAGCCAGCGGAACATGCGCCAAGCGATCAGCAACACCATCATCGCGGGGATCGCGTGGCTCAGCAGACGTGGGGCGAGACCGGAGTGCGTATAGGCGAGCGCGACCGCGTTGATGATCAGCAGCCCGTACATCCACGGCACCTGGCGCCGGAAGTGCAGCAATGTGGCAACCACCAACGGTTGCTCGCCGGGCGGCAGGTGCGATTTGGAAAACGGCATTACACGATACCCCCGACACGTATCCCGTTAGACGAACGGCGTTAACACCTGGTTCTCAAGCCGCAGGAATGGCGATGCTGCGCCTTGCTGCAAACGGTCACGACGGCGCATCCTCGACCGGGACCATCCGGCGAGACGACCGAACGGGCGGACAAAGTTGCCGCAGAGCAACGTTGAACTGATGGGCAGGGCGTTCATCCGTAATACGCTACTACTCACATGACGATCGAGCCCGGCCAGTACATGCTGGAGCGCATGGTGGCCGATGACTGTATTCGCGATATAAGTAAGACCATCTTGCCTGGCTATAATACGATCGGTGTAGAGATACGGGCAGACCCGTAGTATTAATGCGAAGACGAAAGACGCGCGAGGCTGGTTGCGGCATAATGCTGCCCGTTCGCCAGTAGCGTGATCTGGCCCTTTTCGACCGATACCTCGCTGACCACGCCTTCCGCGGCGATCGTTACCGGGATATTCGATCCCGCGGCATCGCTGGCGGACAGCGCGAGCGTGTATGTTCCACTCGGCGCGCGTGTACCGTGGCTGTCGACGCCGTCCCACGTGACCTGTCCGCTCGCCGGATCGACCGGCTGCGTGGCGATCGTGTTGCCATCGGCGTCGCTGATCGTCGCGACGAGCGATTGCGGCATCCGGTTGGCGGTGAAGCGCCACGTCGTCCCGCCCGTCGACGCCAGGCCGGCAATGCTGCTGTCGAAGCTCGCGACATGGCCGATCAGTGCGGCGGCGTTCGACAGGTCGTTCGATGACAGCTTGGCCAGGATGTCCTTCAGCGACTGATTCTGCTGGATCGATTGCTCGACTTGCGAGAATTGCACGAGTTGCTGCGTGTATTCGGACGTATCCATCGGCTTGAGCGGGTCCTGGTTCTGCATTTGCGTGGTCAGCAATTTGAGAAACGTGTTCGAATCGTTGGTCAGCTTGGTCAGTGCCGAGGATGGAGCGGATGGCGGTGCCGCGGTTTTCGTCGTGGCGGACAGGCCGCTGGCGGCGGCGGTGGTCGTGGTCATGCGGTCGTCCTCAAGCTACGAGATTGATCCGGCCGCTGGCGAGCAGGGCGGCGCGGGTTGGTGCGGGGGCGTTCCGCGGGTCGGTCGCGTCGTCGCCGGGGCGGCGCGACGGGGCCGCGAACGCCCAGCCGCGCTCGCCAGTGCCCCCGCCAGCATTGCTGCCAGCGTTGCCGCTGCTCGTGTTCCCGGCACCTGCGGCGTTCGCACCATTCCCCGGGCTGGCTTGCGTGTCGAAGCGGAAGCTGGCGGCGTCCGCTTGCATGCCTGCCTGTGACAAGGTCTGCGCGAGCATTGTCGCGTCGCGGCGCAACAGGTCGAGCGCGCTCGCATGTTCCGCCGAGATCGTCGCGAGCATCTTGCCCGCCGGATCGATCTGCATCCGCACCTCGACCCGGCCAAGTTCGACCGGATCGAGCCGGATCGTCAGCGTGCTGGCGCCATCGCGGGTGGCGTGGCGCGTGATCGCCACGCCCACGTCTCGCCCGATCGATACCGCGCGCGCAATCCCCGCGTCGATTGGACGGCGTGGCGGAAGCGGGGGCGCGGGGAGCGGGACCGGGGCGCTCGGCTGCGCGGCTGGGGGTTGTGCGGCAGGTACGGTAGTGGATCCGGGCGGTGCGGTCGTCGCGGTGGTTTGATGCCCGATCGGAGCGGACAATTGTGCCGGGGCGTCCTGCGACCTGTGCGGCGGCGGTGCGGATGCCGGTGCCGTCGTACCGGTGTCCGTCGCGGCTTCGGGCGGGGCGGCGGTTTCGGCCCGGTCCGGCATCGGTGCCGATGCCGTATTGCCGACGAGGGCGGGTGGGCTGCCGTGGATCTGCGTGCCTGCTGTCGCTGGTTCCTGACCGGCGATCTGCTGCGCCGCTGGAACTGCGACCGGAAGCGTCGTGGTTCCGATCATATCGAGCGGGGGTGCCGCCGATACGTGGTCATCGGTGTCGCATGCAGCGGGATCGCTCGCTTCTGCCACCGCTTCGTCGCGGGCAACCGCCTTGCGCGTGGCGGTGGCTGCGTCCGGTGCAGTGGCGCGCGCATCCGTTCCGCTATCTGTCGAAACAGCGGTTTCCGGCATCGCTGCGTCGACGCGTGCGGCGTCGACCGGACGGTTGGCGGGCTTGGCGTTTGCGACCGGTGCCTTGGGGGAAGCCGACGGCTTGGGCGCGGGTGCGAGCGGGGGCGCCATCGGTTCGGCAGCGAGTGCGGGTGCGGGATCGGGCGCCTTGGCGTCCGGTACGGGCGTCGCCACGGGCGCGCTCACGGTCGGGGCGGGGGTGATCCCGGCGTTTGCAGGCAGTGCGGCGGTTGCCAGCGTGGCCGCGAGGGTCAGCCCGCTGTCGCGGGGCACCGCGTTTGTCGGGGGCACGCCAATGTCGGGCACTGCATCGGCGCTTGCGGTCATGGCCTGCCGGAATGCGGTGGCGGATGCGCCATCGTCCGTCGGCACGGGGGTCGTGACGGTGAGGGCGGATGGCAGGATCGATACGGCGGCAACCGGCGGCACGCGCTTCTCCCATCGGCCTGGCGTTGCCTCATCATAGAGGGACCAATGGTCCCCCGGTCGCGTCAGCGCGGATCGGCGATCCGCGGAGCCGGGCGTGGGTTCGCTTGCGCCACCACGCGGTTGGGCCGATCCGGAAAGCGCGCGCGGAACACGGCCTTTACGTCAGACAGGCCGGTGTCGGCGACCTCGGCCACGGTCGAACCGCGTTTGTTGGCGATGTCGATCCGTGCGCCATGATCGGCGAGCAGCCCGATCATCGCCGGCAAATCGGGCTGCATCCCGCCGCCGAGCAGCAGGTGCAACGCAGTGTTGCCCTGCGCGTCGGCGACATTGGCGTCGGGCGCGAGGCTAAGCGCGAGCGCAAGCGTCGCCGCGTTCCGGCCCCGCGCGGCGGCGAGCACGACATTGGTGCCGTCGGCGGCGACGAACGACGGGTCGGCACCGCCCGTGCGCAACACCGCCATTGCTTCCGCTTGGCCATTGGCGGCGGCGATCAGCAGCGGCGGGGTCGGCGGCACGGGGGGCGGGGGCACGCCGAAATTGGCTTCGGTCACCCAGGTGATCCGCGATAGACCGGTGGTCGCATTGGGATCGGCGCGCCTGGCCAGCAGCGCAGCGATCAGCGCTGTGTCGCCTGCTGCGGCGGCGCGGTGCAGCGTCTGATAGCCCTCGCGGTCGCGCTCGGTCACGTCGCCGCCCCGGGCTACCAGCACGACGGCGGCGGCATAATTCTTCTGGTAGGTTGCGAGCTGGAGCGCGCTGCTCCGTTCGGGGCCGCGGTCATCGGCGCGTGCGCCTGCCGCCAGCAGCTGCTCGGTCGCCGCCGCCCCGCCGCCCTTGATCGCGAAGAACAATGGCGGGAAACCGCCCTTCGAGACACGGTTCACGTCCGCTCCCGCCTTGAGCAACAGCGCAATCGCCGCGCTGCGCGCGCCTGCTGCCGCCCACATCAGCGGGGTCTGCCCGCGCGAATCGACCGCATCCGCGACCGCTCCGTGCGCGAGCAGCCACGCCACCGCATCCGCCGGGCCATAGCGGGCGCAGATCGCGAGCGGGGTGACGCCATCGGGGCGCGTGGTGCGGGCGTCGGCGCCTGCACGAAGCAACGCCGTGACGATCGCGGGCTCCCCGAGTTCGCATGCGAGTCCGAGCGGAGAGACGCCATCGATGTCCGCAGTGTTGAGGCGCGCGCCACCCGCGATCAACGCGGCGACCATCTCCGGATTCTGCGTGTCGACCGCCCAGCCGAGCGGGGTCGCCTGGAACGCCAGCCGTCGGTTGGGGTCGGCATGGCGTGCGAGCGCGGCGCGCGCGGCGGCGACGTCATTGGCGCGGATCGCGCGAGCGAGCGCGGCGTCCGGTTCGTCCTGCGCGGCGGCACTGCCGCACGCGAGCAGGCTCAGTGCGACGATCGCGAGACGGCGCACCCGCTCAGCCATGCGCGAGCGCCGTCAATGGCCCACTGCTGTCTCCGAACGCCGTGACCGGCACGTCGAGGACATGCAGCGCGGCGAGCAACAGGTTCGACGCACTGGTGTTCTTGTCCGCGATCAGATGCCGGTTGCCCGGTACCAGTCCGCCAGCGACGATGATCGGCAAGTCCATGAAGTCATGCTCGTTGGGATCGCCGAACGCCGACCCGCGCAGGACCAGCGTGCGATCGAGCAGGGTGCCCTCACCGTCCTGCACCGCTCGCATCCGGCTGAGGTAATATGCGAAATACTCCATGTGATAGCGGTTGATCCGCGACAGCTTGGCGATCTTGTCGGGGTCGTGCCCGTGGTGGCTAAGCATGTGATGCGAATCCGGCACGCCGATCTCGGGATAGGTGCGGTTGCTGAGTTCGCGCCCGATCATGAAGCTGCCGACGCGCGTGATGTCCGCCTGCATCGCGAGCACCTGCAGGTCGATCATCATCCGAACATGCGTGTCGAACGACTCCGGAATACCGGCCGGACGGTCCATCGTGTCCGCGGACGCGCGCGCGGGCGACTGACCCGCTTGCTGGATACGGCGTTCGATGTCGCGCGTGGCGTCGAGATATTCGGCGAGCTTGTGCCGGTCCTGCGCACCGAGGCGGTTCGACAGTCGCGCGGTATCGTCGCGGACGAAATCGAGCATGCTGGTCTGCCGCCGGAGCTGCGCGAGACGGCTTTGCGGATCGAGTGCCTCGCCGTCGCCGAACAGCCGTTCGAACGCATCGCGCGGGTTTGCGGTAACGGGCATCGGCACCGTCGCGTTGCGCCACGAAATGCCGTTGGTGTAGGCGCAGCTATAATTGATGTCGCAACTGCCAAGCAAGCTCGGCTGGTCGATCCCGAGTTCGAGCGAACTGATCTGAGTCGCGCCGCCGAGGTGGTTGGCATAGACTTGGTCCGCCGAAATGCCGCAGCGGATGTCGGTCCCCTCGGTCTGCTTCACGTGCACCCCGGTCAGGAAGGCGGGGCATGAGCGGCCATGTCCCGCGGGGCGGTCGCCCATCGCGGCGGCGCTGGGATGGCCGAGCCCGCTGACGACGGTGACATAGTCGCGGTGCGGCGCGAGCGGTTCGAGCGTGGCGGGCAACACCAGCGGTCGCGTGTCCGGCGCGCGCGGTGCGCCCGGTTGTGCCACGGGAGCGAACCCCTCCATCATCATCCCGTTGGGGGAGTAGAAGATCTGTAACCGCTTGGGGCGCGAAGCGATGTCGGCGGCGCGGGCGGACGGCATCATCGCCTCGAGGAACGGCAAGGCGACGATCGTGCCGAGCCCGCGCAACATCGTGCGACGGGCGAGCGGGGCGCGCAGGACGATCATGCCGGGTTCCTCATAGCGGTGTCTTGCGCAGTCGGAACGGATCGCTCGCGACGATGCCCTGGACGATCGTCCGGATACGATAGTCGTCCGTCGCCGCGCGCTTGGCGACTTTGCGCACCGCGGGCATGTCACGCTGCGTCAGCCCGCGGGCGAGCGCATAGGTCAGCAGCCGTTCGGTGAACGCGCTGGTGAATTCGTCCTTGCGGTCGAGCAGGATCCGCTGGAGCCCGGCGAGACCCGAGAAGGTCGTGCCGTCGGGCATCTTCGCGGCGACATCGATCGGTTGCCCCGCATCCGTCATCCGGTAGCCGCCGATCGCATCGAAATTCTCGAGCGCGAAACCGAGCGGGTCCATCTTGACGTGGCACCCGGCGCAGGCGGGGTTGGTGCGGTGGAGTTCGAGCTGCTGCCGCGCGTTGAGCGCGCGACCGCCATGCACCGCGATCAGCGCAGGGACGTCTGGCGGGGGTGGCGGCGGGGCGGCGGCGAGCAGGTTCTCGAGAATCCATTTGCCGCGCTTCACCACCGACGTGTGGTTGCCATAGGAGGTCACGGTCAGCACGCTCGCCTGGCCGAGCAACCCGCCGCGATGATCCGCCGGGTCCAGCGCCACCCGCCGCATCGCGGTGCCGCGCACCCCGTCGATCCCGTAATGCTCGGCGAGCCGCTGGTTGAGGAAGGTGTAATCCGCCGCGATGAAATCGAGCACGCTGCGGTTGGTGCGCACGACATGGTCGAAGAACATGCCGGTTTCCTGCGCCATCGCCGCGCGCAGCCGCGTGTCGAACTTGGGGTAGACCGCGATGTCGGGGCGTTGCTGATCGAGATTGCGCAGATACAGCCATTGCCCCGCAAAGTTGCAGGTCAGCGCCGCCGCGCGGGGATCGTCGAGCATCCGCGTCACC
Source organism: Sphingomonas sp. PsM26 (assembly GCA_030433805.1). Classification (GTDB taxonomy): domain Bacteria; phylum Pseudomonadota; class Alphaproteobacteria; order Sphingomonadales; family Sphingomonadaceae; genus Sphingomonas. The sequence continues at coordinate 87,852 of JARUXA010000020.1, forward strand.
TGCGCCTCGATCACTTCGGGCTGGTGCAGCCGACCACGCTCGGCGAGCGTCAGCAGCGTGTCGTCCGGGATGCTGCTCCACAGGAAGAACGACAGGCGCGACGCGAGTTCGATGTCGCTGACCGGATGCACGCTGCCGGGCTTGCTGTCCTGCGCGTCGTGTTCGACCAGGAACAGGAAGTTGGGCGAAACGAGCAACGCCTCGACCATCGCCTCGACGCCATGGTCGAAATCGGACCCGGCGCGCTCGGCGGCGTAGAGCCGGAGCAGCGGGGCAAGATCGGCATCACCGACCGGACGCCGATACGCGCGGCGCGCGAGCGCGGTGATGATCCGGCGCGCGCACGGCAATTCGGCGGCGACGCGCGTGGGGGTGCAGGTGAAGATCCGTTTTCGGCTGGGCGTGCTGGCGATGCCGGTCGCGCCGAACGGACCCGCCACGTCGATCTGGAGCACGTCGCGCGGGTAATTCTGCTGCGCATAGCGTGGCGACAGCCGGTAGGACGGGACCGGGATCTGCGACACGCGCACGCCGTCGACCGACACGTCGAGCGGCAGCATCACCGGCGGATCGGTCGGCAGCGGCACCTTGTCGAGATCGTTGCGCAGCGTCTGCACGGTCTCGTCGGGCGCAATCGCGCGGCGGAACGACAGGCCGATGACATGCGCGCCCGCGCGGAGCGGCACGCGGACGCTGACCTTGTCCTCGTTCAGATGGTCGGTTTCGTTGTTGGTATTGGCGTTGAGCCAGCCGCTGATCTCGTAGGTCGCGTCATAGCGCGCGAAATAGTCGACCGTCCCGCCGCCGCGCGACCCGAGCGGCAGCGCGTCACTCGCGCGTTCGTTATAGGCAGGACGACCGCCGTTCGCGATCGATCCATCCTTGGGCAGTTCGACCGTGGTGACAAAGCTGCGTTTCGACGTCAGCCCGGTCGCCATCCGACCGACCTTGCCCGCGACCGCGACATAGCGATCCATCAGCGTCGGCGACACGCTCAGCACGTCGGCGATATTGTCGAAGCCATAGCCCGAATTGTCCTGCGGCAGTTCGCGCGTGACGTCGACGTCGAGCGCGAGCAGGTCGCGCACCGCATTGGCATATTCGACCCGGTTGAGCCGCCGGATCGTTGCGCGGCCGGGATCGGGATGCGCGGCGGCATAGGCATCGAGCGACCGCTCGAGCCATGCGACGAACGCCGCGCGCGAGACGGGATCGGGCTGCGGCTTGGTCGAGGGCGGCATTTCGCCGATGCGGACTCGGCGCAGGATCTTTTCCCACGCATCGCCGTGATCGCCATTGCCGAGATCGGCGCTGCGCAGGTCGTCGAGCGAAAGCTGCGCGATCTGGTCGATGTCGTTGTGACAACTGGCGCAATGGTTGGCGAACAGCGCGGGCGCGCCATCGGCCATCGCGGGGGATGCAGGCGGGCTCGTCTGCGGGGCCGGGGCCGAATGCGCGAACACCGCGGTGGCGGCGAGCACGACGCTTGCCACAAACACACTGCCGCCGAGAGTTGGACGCCGCCGTACGCTCATCACCGCACCCCTGTCCCGAAGCGGGCTATCCGGGTGCCGGGGTCGCGTCCATTGCCGTTAACGCGACACGCAGCCCGCAAAATGAGCGAGCCCCATCCGCCATCTGCCGCTCGTGCAGCCCTCATTTGCGCAACGTCTCGTGCGCAATATGCTCATTGAACTGGGGGGATGCGCTGGCCAGAACCGCCGGGTCGATGCGCGGCCGGGGGGTAAATGAATGCACAGGTCGGTTCTAGCTGCGGTCGCCGCGTGCGCGGTCGGCATCGCCGCGGGCGCGCCGTCGGCTTCTGCCAAGGGCGCACCGCCGCCATCGGATGCTGTGCGCACCGCCGCCTATCTCGACAAGATCGCGGACAGTCCGCCGCGGTTGCGGATCTTCCTCGCCACGCTGCCCAAGGGCGGCGACCTCCACAACCACAATGGCGGGTCGATCTACGCCGAGGATTTCCTGCGCTGGGCGGCGGCGAGCGGGCTGTGCATCGCGACCGATAGCTGGCGCGTCGTCGATCCGCCGTGCGATGCGCCCAACCGCGTGCCCGCTGCGGGGCTCGAACGCGATTATGCGCGCTACAGCCGCGCGATCGATGCCTTCTCGACGCGCGGGTTCGAAACCGGCGTCGGCGACCCGAAGGTCTCGGGCTACGACCGCTTCTTTGCGACGTTCGACGCCTTTTCGGGTGCGGCACGCGGCAAGGGCGGCGAGGCGATCGCGTTGACTCGCGAACAGGCCGCCGCCGATCATGTCGCCTATCTCGAACTGGGCGTCGCTTCGCCGGTGTCTGCGACCGCGGTGGCTGCCCTGGGGAAGGTCGACGACCCTGCGAACTTCGCGGCGATGGCGGCGCAACTCGCCCCGATGCTGCCCGGCGCGGTGGCCAAGGTGCGCGCCGAATATGATGCGATCGAGGCGAAGGCCGCCGAGATCGACCGCTGCGGCAGTGCGACGCCTGCGCCCGCTTGCGGCGTGGAGGCGCGCTACCTCTACACCGCGATCCGCACCTTGCCCCCGGCAGCGGTGTTCGCGCAGCTTGCGCTCGGCTTTGCGGTCGCCGAGGCCGATCCGCGCTTCGTCGGGATCAACATCGCAGCGCCCGAACACGATCCGGTGGCGATCCGCGATTATACGCTGCACATGCGGATGATCGCGTTCCTCAAGGCACGGCATCCGCGGGTCAATCTGTCGCTCCACGCGGGCGAGCTGACGATGGGGCTGGTCCCGCCGCGTGATCTCGCGTTCCACATCCGCGATGCGGTCGCGGTCGCGGGCGCGCGCCGGATCGGGCACGGGATCGACGTGGCCTATGAGACCGATGCCACAGCCCTGCTCGCGCGGATGGCGCGCGAGCGGGTCGCGGTGGAAATCAATTTGACGAGCAATGCGGTGATCCTCGGCGTCAAGGGCCGCGACCATCCGTTGTCGCTGTATCGCGAGGCTGGTGTGCCAGTGGTGCTGTCGACCGACGACGAGGGCGTCTCGCGCTCCGACATGACCAACGAATATGTCCGCGCGGTCATCGAACAGCATCTGCGCTACGCCGATCTCAAGCAGATCGTGCGCGACGGGTTGCACTACAGCTTCCTGCCGGGGGCGAGCCTGTGGGCCGACCGGGCGGGCGGTGCGCGTGTCACGGTATGCGGCGTGCTGACCACGCCTGGCTGCGCGACGTTCCTCGCCGCCAATCCCAAGGCTGCCAAGCAGGCGCAGCTTGAGCGCGATCTCGCGGCGTTCGAGGCGGTCCGGCGCTAGGCGGTAGCGGGGTGTGCGACCGGGTCGGCGGGCACCAGGACATTGAGCACGATCGCGATCACCGCCGCGGGCAGCACGCCCGACGTCGCCAGAATGCGCAGCGTATCGGGCAAATGCGCGACCGTCGCGGGTTCAAGCTGAAGCCCGACAGCGACCGACAGCGCGACGCCGAAGATCAGCATGTTGCGCTGAGTCCAGGCGACATCGGACAGGATCGCCAGCGCGGCCGAAGCGACCATCCCGAACATCACGATCACGCCGCCGCCAAGCACTTCGATCGGGATGGTGATGATCGCCGCACCGATCTTGGGGGCGAGCCCGCACAGCAGCAGGAACACCGCGCCGATCGTGACGATGTGGCGGCTCATCACCCCGGTGATCGCGATCAACCCGACATTCTGGCTGAACGACGTGTTGGGCATCGCGCCGAACACCGCGCCGATCGCGGTGCCCACCCCGTCCGCGCACGTCGCGCCAATCAGTTCGCGGTCGGTGGCGGGGCGTCTCGCGGTGCCTTCGCAGATCGCCGAAACCGCGCCGATCGATTCGATCGCGGAGATGAACCCCATCAGCACGAACCCCGCGATCGCCGATGCCGACACCGCATAGCCAAAGTGGAACGGCGAGGGGAGCATCACCCATCCCGCCGCGTCGATCGGCGCGAGCGACACCTTGCCCAGCGCGGCGGCAACGCCGTACCCCGCGCCCAGCCCGATCAGCACCGCCGCCGACGACCAGATCCCGCGCCCGTAGAAACTCAGGCCCAGCGTCACCGCGACGACCACGCCCGCCAGCAGCCAGCTACTGCCCGCGCCATACGCGGCACTGCCCTGCGCCGCGACGCCGCCCGCGGCATATTGCACCCCGATCCGCATCAGCGAGATGCCGATCATCAGCACGACCAGCCCGGTGACGATCGGCGGCAGCGCGAAGCGGATGCGGCCGACGAACGCGCTCAGCCCAGCATGGACCAGCCCGCCGCACAGCGCCGCGGTCATCAGCGCCCCGATTGCCGCGGGGCCCTGTCCCGCAACGATCGGAATCATGATCGGCAGGAAGGCAAAGCTCGTCCCCTGCACCAGTGGCAGGCGTGCGCCCGCGCGGCCGACCCCGACCGTCTGGATCAAGGTGGCGACCCCTGCGAACAGCATCGACATCTGAATCAGATAGATCATCGCGCTCGGGTCCTTCGACCCGTAGCCGAAGCCCGCTGCGCCAGCGACGATGATCGCGGGCGTCATGTTGCTGACGAACATCGCCAAAACGTGCTGGATGCCGAGCGGGATCGCGACCGCGAAGCCGGGGAAATAATCGGGGTCGCGCGCCTGTGCCGGGGTCATCGCGCCGCGCATCAGGCAAGCTCCTTGAGGCGGGCGACCGACCGTTCCGCCGCGCGCACGATCCCGTCACGATCGGCCTGCGCGAGCGTGCCGTTGCGGACCACCGCACGGCCTTCGACGAACACATCGCGTGCGCCCCATGGCGGAGACAGGATCAGCCCCGCGACCAGATCCCATGCCCCGGTGGAGGAAAGGTCGGCCATGTCCCAGACTGCGATATCGGCGCGCTTGCCGACTTCGAGCGATCCGCAATCGTCGCGCCCGAGCATTTCGGCCCCGCCGCGCGTGGCAAGGAACAGCGCGGCGCGCGGGTCGAACGCGGCAGCGCCGCCGACCGCGCGCTGGAGCAGCATCGCCTGTCGCGCCTCTTGTAACAGATTGCCGCTGTCGCTCGACGCCGATCCGTCGACCCCGAGGCCGACCCGAACCCCTGCCGCGACCATCGCGCGCAATGGGGCGATCCCCGAACCAAGCCGGCAGTTGGAGCACGGGCAATGCGCAACACCCGTGCGGGTCCGTGCGAACAGGTCGATCTCGGCCTGATCCAGTTGTACGCAGTGTGCGAGCCAGACGTCCGGCCCGGTCCAGCCGAGGCTTTCGGCATAGGCACCCGGGCGGCAGCCGAAGCGTTCGAGCGAAAAGGCGACGTCGTCCGCATCCTCGGCCAGGTGCGTGTGGAGCATCACCCGCTTGTCGCGCGCCAGCAGTGCGGAATCGCGCATCAGTCCCTGGCTGACCGAGAAGGGCGAACAGGGCGCGACGCCGATGCGCACCATCGCACCGGGGGCGGGATCGTGGAAGCGATCAATCACGCGGATCGTGTCGGCGAGGATTGCGGCCTCGTCCTCGACGAGGCTGTCGGGGGGCAGGCCGCCCGCGCTGGTCCCCACGCTCATCGCGCCGCGCGTCGGGTGGAAGCGGATGCCGATGCCCTCTGCCGCAGCGATCGTGTCGTCGAGCGTCACGCCGTCGGGGAACAGATAAAGGTGATCGGTACTGAGCGTACACCCGGACATCGCCAGTTCGGCCAGCCCCAATTGCGTGGCGGCGAACACGTCTTCGGGGCGATAGCGTGCCCAGATCGGATAGAGCCGCTTGAGCCAGCCGAACAACGGCGCATCGATCGCGCCCGGCACCGCGCGGGTGAGCGACTGGAACAGGTGATGGTGCGTGTTGACCAGCCCCGGCGTCACCACGCACCCTCGCGCCTGGACGACCTCGTCCGCGGTTCCGATCAGCCGCGCGAGGTCGGTGGTTGTCCCGACCGCGACGATCTCTCCGCCCCGGAACGCCACCGCGCCATCGGCGATCTCGCGGCGCGGATTGTCGATGCAGACCAGCATGTCGGCATGGACGACGACGGTCAGGCGCACGGGACCGCAATCATTGCGGGACGGTCTTTTCATACCGGTCCCAGTGCGCAGACAGTTCGTCGACCACCTTGGAGCCGACCCGGTAGAGCGATTCCACCGATGCCTCGAGCCCGGCATAGCCTTCGTTCTCGCGCAGCAGATACGCTGCCGCATCGACGCCGGGGGGCGGCATCGTGTAGTTGCTGCCCGCGCGCAGTACCATGAAGCGGTCCTTGTCGACTCGCCCGACCCGGTCGAGCCCGAGGATGGCCTGATAGGTGCCGGTCTCCTCCATCGCCGAGGTGACGAACGTGCCTTTGCCTTGCGTCCAGTAATCGACCCAGTCGCCCGCCCAGTCGGTCATCCGCGCACCGTGCCAGAAGGTCAGCGCCGCAAGATTGTCACCGGTCAGCACGAACGGCGGACGCTGCGCCATCGGGAAGCCGACGTAACGCGCGCGTTCGGCGGCGATGTGCGGATCATCGGGCAGCACCACGTCGCGCGTCAGGCGATACGCCCAGTCGCGCAGCCGCGGGTTGATCTCGAACACTTCGCCCGTTGGTTTGGGCGGGCTGCGGTCGTTCGGGCCCTGCTTGCCGCGCGCGAAATAGCCGGTCTTCCAGTCATTGGGGATTTCGCGCGCGTCGATTTCGTGCGCGAGATCGCCATCGACGAGGAAGCGCGCCCATGCCGCCGACCCGATCGAGGCGTGGTGCGGATCGATCCCCGCGATCCCGGCGACGAGGAAATAGGCATGGCGCAAGTCGAAGCGCGGATCGAGCCCGAGCGCCATCGTCGTGTTGGCCGACCGGATATTGCCGACCCCCGTCACCACGCCGAGGATCTGGCTGTCGGGGTTGTAGTAGAGGTCGTGCGATCCTTGCGGGAAGGGGATGCGCACGTCGAGATGACGGCGTTGCTTCCACAATTGGAACTCGCCCGCGACGTCGCCGCTGTCCTCGCCGATCTCGAACAGCGTGACGATGACGATCCGCACCGGCAGCGGCTTCGCGCACGGGCCGCCGGGCTTGCAAGGCGTCGCGGTGGTGGCAGGGCTGGACGGTTGCGCGTGGAGCGGGACGCTGGCCACACCGATCAGCGCTAGGAGGGCTGCAAGCCGAAGACGGAACGGGAAACGCATGGGGGTCGGACTTTCGTCGGTCGGCAACGCTTAGAGAGATACCGGGGGAAACAGCCGCGGGGGGGGGGGGGGGGGGGGGGCGGGGGGGGGCGGGCGGGCCGGGGGGGGCGGCGCCGCCGGGGCGGGGGGGGGGGGGGGGGGGGGGGGGGGGGGGGG
>JARUXA010000210.1 GCA_030433805.1 Sphingomonas sp. PsM26
TCGGAATGGCTAACAACTGACCGGGCACTTGCCGTACAGACGGAGACAGTTGCCCCGCCGGTGCCGTACACACGCGCGATCGCGCACACCGCCGGTTGGCGCTGGCAAATTCCGCTTCAGACACGGACTGGTAACGGTCTGGTTTACTCCAGCCGGCACATGAGCGACGACGAGGCACACGCAACGCTGATTGGCGCGCTGGATAGCCGCCCGTTGTTCGAGCCGCGACCACTGCGCTTTCGCTCGGGAATGCGACGGCAAGCCTGGAACCGGAATTGTATCGCGCTGGGCCTCGCGGCGGGATTTATCGAACCGCTTGAGTCGACCAGCATTCATCTGATCATGAATGCGGTAATCCGCCTGATTCAGTTGTTCCCATTCCGGGG
>JARUXA010000211.1 GCA_030433805.1 Sphingomonas sp. PsM26
GACGGCGTGCGTGGTCGTGGCGCTCCCGTGACGTACTTGTCCCATACGGCTTCCTCCATTCCAACGAAAGGATCGCACCATCAAACCGTGGGATCAAACACCTAGGGCTTGACGGCCGATACGTGCAGAGCGTCATTTTGTCAATTGGTCTCACCGTACCTTACGGTTGGCAGCAAAGCTTTTGATTTCCAACGCTTTCGCTACCCGCTGCACAAGATCTTCTGGTTCGAACGGTTTGAGCAGATAGTCGTCCGCGCCAGCCGCTATCGCTTCGTCAGACAGCGCCTCTCCGCGCTTACCCGTCATCATTAGGATTGGCGTGAGGTAGGTCGCCGGCATCTGCCTAAGCTGCTTGAGTATGTCGATGCCTTGCATGCCGGGGAGGG
>JARUXA010000212.1 GCA_030433805.1 Sphingomonas sp. PsM26
AATTAAAGGTGGAATAGGGATAAGATTAAGAAGAAATAAAAAACGTTAAAACATGGGTAGTTTTTTCTGTTGGAGTGACGTAATTAGAATAAGGATTAAAGTGATTGGTGCCTCATGGCCTCTTGTATAGTTTGCTCAAGCAAATACTTATTATTAATTTTGTAATTATTAAATAAAAAGTTTCTGATACAAAAAGATTAAGATGAATTTTATTATCTAACTTTTTTACATCAGAACCAGACGAATTACTTACCAGTTATAGATTTAGCATAAATGGTGAATTTCTTAGCATAGTTATATACGGATAAATTGAATCTCTTGAATGACGTAAAGGTGGTAATTTCTTATGAAAAACAGGAATAAAAGACGCAGAAAGAAACGTGAT
>JARUXA010000213.1 GCA_030433805.1 Sphingomonas sp. PsM26
GCCATTATATTAAGTGTATATGTATACGTTAAATTTTAAAAAACAAATAATAAGTAGAAAGAATCTTTTTTATTGGGTTTCCATCTATTAGTTTTATATATGATATTCATGATTAATTTAAATAATTTTGATTCTTAACCATTATATATTTACTTTTAATAATATATAAAAAGAAGCAGTGGCTCAATGCACACTGCTCCTTTTCCCTTATTGATGTCGAAGCTTTTCAATTTCTTCTATCGTAAGACCTGTCAATTTACTTATTACATTGCTAGCTATACCTTCTTGAATCATTCCAATAGCCATAGTCTTTATTGCTTCTTCACGTCCCTCTTCTCGTCCTTCTTGTTTCCCTTTTTTCTCTGCTCTCTTTAAAGC
>JARUXA010000214.1 GCA_030433805.1 Sphingomonas sp. PsM26
TCCAACATACCGAAATGTTTTCATGATGAATACCCCCTGTTGAGATGTTTTTATGTAAATAGAAATAATTCTATAAAAATATTATAATGAGTATCTGGCTTTGTATGGAGGGTCACATTATACTTTATCAAGGGGGTCAGATAGAATGATGGAATTAACACCAAGGCTTGATTTACATAGTAGAGAACCTCTATATGTACAGTTGTACAGTTTTATAAAACAGGAAATCGAAACAGGAAAGCTCACCCCTTACACTAAGCTGCCTTCCAAACGGAAACTTTCTAGGTATTTACAGGTTAGTCAAAACACCATTGAAGCAGCATACGAGCAACTTGTTGCAGAAGGATATATCGAAGGAATTTCACGTAAAGG
>JARUXA010000215.1 GCA_030433805.1 Sphingomonas sp. PsM26
GGGCGGCAATGTCGCGGAGCGGTTACCTGCCACCTGGAGCAGGTAGTGACCCGGCCTTAAGTCAAAATCGACCATCGTGCCCACTCCTGTGCAATCCGGACCATGACTATGCGATACCGACTTTGCCGGTGTCGTGCCGTTCAGAACGTCGATCCAAGCCCCGGCGCCCAATGCGCCGCGGTAGCGACCGGCGGCGGTTACGGTGAACGCAAATATCCCGCCGCTGCTCGCCCATCCGCCGGGCTTTTGCGGACGGACAGCATAGGCAATCTTCGACGTTGGCAGGAGGGTCGCCGAGACGCCAACCCCTAGGTGTTTAGTCCCGGCATCTGGTGGATCGGATCGACGATGAACCTGTCAG
>JARUXA010000216.1 GCA_030433805.1 Sphingomonas sp. PsM26
TGAAGATCGACCAAAGCTTCGTGCGGCAGATGCTCGCCTCCCAGGCCTCATCCGCAATCATCCAGGCGGTCGTGGGATTGGGGACGAAACTCGGAATGGGCGTGGTTGCCGAGGGCGTCGAGACAGCGGAACAGATGGCGGCGCTGGTTGAGGCCGGGTGCACCCATTTGCAGGGTTACCTCTTCAGCAAACCGCTTCGCAGCGCGGAGATCAAGGCGTGTTTGCTTACGAACGCACAATTGTCCCGCGCCCTATAGCGTCCGCCCTGCGCATGGTGTCTGCTTGAGCTTGGCTGATGCTGCGGACAGCTAGGTGTTTGATCCCACGGTTTGATGGTGCGATCCTTTCGTTGGAATGGAAG
>JARUXA010000217.1 GCA_030433805.1 Sphingomonas sp. PsM26
GCTTTCGAGACGCTCAAAACTTAGCATATTAGCGACATCAGTCTGATGCACTCGCCCTGCCACGCTATAAGCAAACCGTTAAAGTTTAAGGGATAGACGTGACAGGGAGGGGGGCCGCGTGCGAGATTATCAGGAAGAAGCCAGGCTCGACGCCTTGTACCAGCTGAAGCTACTGGACACGTCGCCAAGCGAGAGTTTCGATCGCATCACCCGGATGGCCAGCCAGATTTTCGGCCTACCGGTCGCTGCTGTGTCGCTGACCGACCGCGACCGGCAGTGGTTCAAGTCACGCGTTGGCGTCGACCATTGCAGCATTCCCAGGGACAAGGCTCCCTGCGCTCAAGTGGCAGAAGCAACC
>JARUXA010000218.1 GCA_030433805.1 Sphingomonas sp. PsM26
AGTAGTTTAGATGACGCAGAAACGTCAATAGACTGTCGATTCAGCGCAACCATTCAATTACAAGATGGTCGATATACATGGAACGAGTCTACTTCTGTTTATGAAAAACAAAAAGAACGTCTTTCATCTTAAATTTCTCTATTTTTATGTATGTAAAAAGCCTGGATCTTAGCTGTTTAAGATCTAGGCTTTTTGCAGTTTGTACTGTACCTTAAAAGGTCAAAAAAAAAAAAAAAAACGATGCAGGAAAAAGGCTAACTAAAGCTTCTTCCCGCTTATCCTTCACATGATTCTCCTCAAAGATAACTGCGCTGTTTCCTCTTCTCCTATGTTAGACTTTTTAACTCAATTTCAGG
>JARUXA010000219.1 GCA_030433805.1 Sphingomonas sp. PsM26
AGATGTTAAATGGAATTATGATGAAAGAAATCACCATTAAAGAATTAGCTGATCGATATAATGTAAGCACGCGTACGATTCAATCAAAGATTAAGAAATTAGGCTATGAATGGGATAGTAAGGAAAGTATTTATCGTTATGTTGGAGAAGAATCAGAACCTGTAGATGTTGATTTTAGTACTCTTATCTCTAAAAACAGTAAAATGCCAGCAGAACAAAAGCTAGCTACTAGTGAAGTAGCAGCTAGTACGAGCTATCTTGATGAAAGTGGAAGTACGAGTACTAGCTCTTCAAAAGCTAGCACAGTAGATGCAATTGATCTCTTGCTGCAAAGTCCAAAAGACCGTTCAAAAC
>JARUXA010000021.1 GCA_030433805.1 Sphingomonas sp. PsM26
ACGATCGGCTTTACGTCGACCGCGCCGGTCGCGGCGGTTGTGGGCGGGGCGACCTTCACGCCGAGCGCGACCGCGACATCGAGCCTGAGCGTCACGTTCACGATCGATCCTACAAGCAACAGCGTCTGCACCATCGCCGCTGGCGTCGTCAGCTTTACCGGTGCCGGGACATGCCGGGTCAACGCCGACCAGCCGGGCAACGCCAGTTACGCAGCCGCAACGCAAGTCCAGCAAAGCTTTACGGTGAGCGCGGCGAGTCAGACGATCGGCTTTACGTCGACCGCGCCGGTCGCGGCGGTTGTGGGCGGGGCGACCTACACGCCGAGCGCGACCGCGACATCGAGCCTGACCGTCACGTTCACGATCGATCCGGCGAGCAACAGCGTCTGCACCATCGCCGCTGGCGTCGTCAGCTTCACCGGCGCGGGAACATGCCGGATCAACGCCGACCAGCCGGGCAACGCCAGCTACGCCGCGGCCACGCAAGTCCAGCAGAGCTTCGCCGTTAGCGCGGCAAGCCAGACGATCGCCTTTACCTCGACCGCGCCGGTCGCCGCGGTCGTCGGCGGCGCGACCTATACGCCCAGCGCGACGGCAACATCGAGTCTGACCGTAGCGTTCACGATCGACGCCACGAGCAACGGCATCTGCATTATTGCTGCTGGCGTCGTCAGTTTCACCGGCACGGGAACATGCCGGATCAACGCCGACCAGCCGGGCAACGCCAGTTACGCCGCAGCGACGCAAGTCCAGCAGAGCTTCGCCGTTAGCGCGGGAAGCCAGACGATCGGCTTTACCTCGACCGCGCCGGTCGCCGCGGTCGTCGGCGGGGCGACCTATACGCCGAGCGCGACTGCGACATCGGCACTGACCGTAGCGTTCACGATCGACCCCACGAGCAACGGCATCTGCGCCATCGCCGCTGGCGTCGTCAGCTTCACCGGCGCGGGAACATGCCGGATCAACGCCGACCAGCCCGGTAACGCCAGTTATACCGCAGCAACGCAGGTCCAGCAGAGCTTCACGGTAAGCACGACGAGGCAGACGATCGCCTTTACCTCGACCGCGCCAGTCGCTGCGGTTGTCGGCGGGGCGACCTATACGCCGAGCGCGACCGCGACATCAGCCCTGACCGTCGCGTTCACAATCGATCCTGCAAGCAACGGCATCTGCGCCATCGCCGCTGGCGTTGTCAGTTTCACCGGTTCAGGAACCTGTCGGATCAACGCTGACCAACCCGGCAACGCCGGTTATGCAGCCGCAACCCAGGTCCAGCAAAGTTTCACGGTCAGCGCGGCGAGCCAAACGATCGGCTTCACATCGACCGCCCCCGTCGCCGCCGTCGTTGGCGGGACGACCTATACGCCGAGCGCGACCGCGACATCGAGCCTGACTGTCGCGTTCACGATCGATCCCACGAGCAACGGCATCTGCACCATCGCTGCTGGCGTCGTGAGTTTCACCGGTGCCGGGACATGCCGCATCAACGCTGACCAGCCGGGCAACGCGAATTATGATGCGGCGACCCAGGTCCAGCAAAGCTTCACGGTGAGCGCGGCAAGTCAGACGATCGCCTTTACCTCGACCGCGCCAGTCGCTGCGGTTGTCGGCGGGGCGACCTATACGCCCAGCGCGACCGCGACATCGAGCCTGACCGTGGCGTTCACGATCGACCCCACGAGCAACGGCATCTGCACCATCGCCGGTGGCGTCGTCAGTTTTACCGGTGCCGGGACATGCCGCATCAACGCCGACCAGCCGGGCAACGCGAATTATGATGCGGCACCGCAGGTGCAGCAGAGCTTTGCGGTGACCGTGGCGAGCCAGACGATCAGTTTCGCGACGAGCGCACCGGGAAGTGCCCGCGTCGGCGGCGCACCATACTCCCCAGCCGCAACCGCGACATCGGGGCTTCCGGTCGACTTGACGATCGCCCCTGCCAGCAGCGCCATCTGCACGCTGTCCGGTGGCAACGTCACGTTTAGTGCGGCGGGGACGTGCCTGATCGACGCCAATCAGGCGGGCAACGCCAGTTACGCCGCCGCATCGCTCGTGCAGCAGAGCGTCACCGTCGTAAAAGGCGACCAGACCGTCAGTTTTGCGGGATTGTCCGACGCCTCGCTGTCGGCATCCCCGCTGACCCTGTCCGCCACCGCAGGGTCAGGACTGGCGGTGGAGTTCGCGAGCGGCACGACAGGGATCTGTACGGTCGCGGGGACGACGCTCTCGCTGATCGCGCAAGGCACGTGCACCGTCACCGCGGACCAGCCGGGCGACACCAACTGGAACGCCGCGCCGACGGTGACGCGCAGCTTCTCCGTGCTGCCGGCGACGCTCGCGCTGTCGAGCAATCCGTCGGCAACCGCTGTCGTCGGCGCGGCGTTCAGCCAGGACAATACGGTGACGGGCGGGGTTGCGCCGTACCAATTCACGCTCGCAAGCGGTGCGCTGCCGGCGGGTGCCAGCCTGGATGCGGCGACCGGGGCGGTGCGGGGCACCCTCACCAGCGCCGGGGCGTTCAGTTATGCCATCACGGTCGCCGACTCCGCCAGTCCGCCGACCACCGCCACCGGCAGCACGGTCAGCGGCACGATCGGCAAGGGCAGCCAGACGCTCGGCTTCACCTCCACGCCCCCTGCCCCGGCGATCGTCGGCGGGACCTATACGGTCACCGCACAATCGTCCGCGACCCTGACACCGGTCTTCACGATCGCGCCCGCCAGCGCGGGCCTATGTGCCGTAACCGGGGCGACCGTTAGCTTCACCGCAGCAGGAAGCTGCGTCATCCTCGCCGATCAGGCCGGGACGAGCGATTACGATGCCGCTCCCCAGATCAGCCAGTCGGTTACGATCCTCGCCGCGCCAACCGCCGCCGACCGCACCGCGTCGATTGCCTATGACAGCACCGGCACCGCGATCGACCTCACGGCGAGCATTGGCGGGGGTGCGCACGATGGCGTCGCGATCGTCACTGCGCCAGCGCATGGCACCGCGAGTGTCGCCGGTGACATCGTAACCTATACGCCGACGGCCGGATATTTCGGTGCGGACAGCTTCACGTACAGCGCAACCGGGCCGGGTGGCACGTCTGCGCCTGCAATCGTCAGCCTGACGGTCGCCACGCCTGCCGTTCCGACCGCCGCGGCGGGCACTGTGGACGTCGGGTACGATAGCGCCGGACAGGCGATCCCGCTCCAACCAAGTGGAGTCTACACGACCGTAGCGATCGCTACCGCCCCGACAAAGGGAACGGTGACGCTGAGCGGCACGACGGCGACTTATGTGCCGACCCCCGGCAGCTTTGGCACGGACAGCTTCACCTATACTGCGACCGGGCCGGGCGGGACGTCTGCACCGGCAACCATCAGCGTGACGATCGCCACCCCTGCCACCCCGGGCGCTGCGGGGAGCACGGTCGACATTGCGTACGACAGTGCCGGACAGGCCATCACGCTGCAGCCGAGCGGAGTCTACACCACCGTCGCCATCGCTACCGCCCCGACCAAGGGGACGGCGACGCTGAGCGGGACGATGGCGACCTATGTTCCGACCCCCGGCAGCTTTGGCGCTGACAGCTTCACCTATACCGCGACCGGGCCTGGCGGCACGTCTGCGCCTGCGACCGTCAGCGTGACGATCGCCACACCCGCCACTCCGGGCGCGACGGGGAGCACGGTCGATGTTGCGTACGACAGTGCCGGACAAGCGGTCACGTTGCTGCCGAGCGGCGTCTATACGACCGTCGCGATCGCGACCGGGCCGACCAAGGGAACGGTGACGCTGAGCGGCACGACGGCGACCTATGTGCCAACCCCAGGCAGTTTTGGCGCGGACAGCTTCACCTATACCGCGACCGGACCGGGCGGCACCTCAGCGCCAGCGACCGTCGGCGTTACGATCGCCACACCCGCCACACCGGGTGCGGCGGGGAGCACGGTTGACGTTGCGTACGACAGTGCCGGACAGGCGGTCACGTTGCAGCCGAGCGGCGTCTATACGATCGTCGCGATCGCGATCGCCCCAACCAAGGGAACGGTGACGCTGAGCGGTACAACCGCAACCTACATACCGACCCCCGGCAGCTTCGGCGCTGACAGCTTCACTTATACCGCGACCGGGCCCGGTGGGACGTCTGCGCCTGCCACCGTCAGCGTGACGATAGCCACGCCTGCCACCCCGGGCGCGGCGGGGAGCGCGGTCGACGTTGCGTACGACAGTGCCGGACAGGCGATCGCTCTGCAGCCTAGCGGCGTCTACACTACCGTCGCGATCGCGACCGCCCCGACCAAGGGGACCGTGACGCTGAGCGGGACGACGGCAACCTATGTGCCGACCCCCGGCAGCTTCGGCGCCGACAACTTCACTTATACCGCGACCGGGCCGGGCGGCACCTCAGCGCCAGCGACCGTCAGCGTGACGATCGCCACACCCGCCACCCCGGGCGCGGCGGGAAGCATGGTCGACGTTGCGTACGACAGTGCCGGACAGGCGATCGCTGTGCAGCCGAGCGGCGTCTACACGACCGTCGCGATCGCTACCGCCCCGACCAAGGGAACGGTGGCGTTGAGCGGCACGACCGCAACCTACATACCGACCCCCGGCAGTTTCGGCGCGGACAGCTTTACCTATACCGCGACCGGGCCGGGCGGCACCTCGGCACCCGCAACGATCAGCGTGACGATCGCCACGCCTGCCACCCCGGGCGCTGCGGGGAACACAGTCGACGTTGCGTACGAGAGCGCTGGACAGGCAATCGCCCTGCAGCCGAGCGGCGTCTTCACCACCGTTGCCATTGCTACCGCCCCGACCAAGGGAACGGTGACGCTGAGCGGTACGACCGCAACCTACATACCGACCCCGGGCAGCTTCGGCGCGGACAGCTTCACCTATACCGCGACCGGGCCGGGTGGCACATCGCCGCCTGCAACCGTCAGCGTGACGATCGCTACCCCCGCCACGCCCGCCGCGGCGAACGTTTCCGCCGACGTCGCGTTCGACAGCGCAGGACAGGCCATCGTGCTGCAACCGAGCGGCGTCTATAGCAGCGTCGCGCTCGCTACTGCGCCCACCAAGGGTAGCGTGACGATCAGCGGCGCGACCGCAACCTATGTCCCGACCGCCGGCAGCTTTGGCAGCGACAGCTTTACCTACATCGCGACCGGCCCCGGAGGGAATTCCCCCGCGGCAACAGTAAGCGTGACGATCGCGACACCCCCAGTGCCGGTCGCCGAACCCGTCAACGTCGATACCGCGGGCACTACCGTCGAAGGCGGCGCAAGCGTGGGGATTGATCTCGGCAAGCTCGTATCGGGGACTTTCGCCACGATCGAAATCGCCGCGCCCCCCGCGCACGGAACCGTCACGCTGCGCGGAACGACAGCCGCCGCGCGACGCACGGGCGGGGCACGCGCGCTCGCCGTGAGCGACTGGACCGCCACCTATGAACCCAACCCGGGCTATGCGGGCAAGGACAGTTTCCAGTTCGTCGCGGTCGGACCCGGCGGACGGTCGCTCCCGGCAACCGTGGAGATCACCGTCACCGGCCAGCCCCCGACCGCGCTGGCCAAGTCCGCCAGTATCGGGGACGCACAGACCGTATCGGTCGAGCTGACCGAAGGCGCGATCGGCGGCCCGTTCACCGCCGCGACGATCGACGCGGTGAGCCCCGCCGAGGCCGCCACCGCCCGCATCGTCCAGGGCGGCACCGCTGCGCAACCGAGCTACCGGGTCGACGTGACGACCCAGCCGCATTTTGGCGGAACGGTGGTCGTGCGCTATCGCATCGGAAATGCCTTTGGCCTGTCCGCGCCCGCCACGGTGACGATCACGGTGACCGCGCGTCCCGACCCGTCCGCCGACCCGGTCGTGCGCGCGATTACCGATGCACAAGCCGAGACCGCGAGGCGTTTCGCGCGTACGCAGGTCGCCAACTTCATGGCCCGCGCGCAGCAACTCCATCACGGGGGCGGCGCGACCAATCCGCTGGGGATCGCGGTCAATCTGCGCGATGCGGTACTGACCCCCGGCGACCCGCGTGTCTCCGGCCATGACCCGGCGCTATCGCCGGACGGGCTCGACCGTGACCGCTTCGTGTCCAGAAGCGTCGCGGAAGCCACCCTGCCCGGACGCGCGATCGGAAGCGAACGGGGGAACGATCTGCCCGAGCGCGACGACGCGCCGCACAGTGACGCGGCGACCGTCGGGCCGCGTCCGGTCGGCGACATCGCGCTATGGACGGGCGGGTCGATCGAAGTCGGGACGCTCGACCGGCGATCGGGCCGGGCAAAGATCACGCTGGCAAGCGGCGGGCTCTCGACCGGCGCCGATCTGCGCATCGCCGATTGGGCGACGATCGGCCTCGGTGGCGGCTATGGCAGCGACGTCAGCCGGATCGACGGCGAGGCGGCGCGCATCCGCAGCGAAACCAAGGTGTTCGCGGCGTACGGCAGCTTCGCGCCCCTAAACGGCACGTTCGTCGATGCGATGATCGGTCACGGCAGCCTCGATTACCGGACACGGCGGGCGATTGCCGCAACCGGCGAGGTCGCGCTGGGCAAGCGCGAGGGCGGCATGACGTTCGGCGCGGTATCGGCCGGCGTCGACCGCCAGAACGACGGTCTGCGCTGGTCGGGCTACGGTCGCCTGGAATGGTTGGATGGAACGCTCGACGGCTATTCCGAAACGGGCGTCGCGCGCTACGCGCTGCGGTTCGACGACCGTAGCGTGCGATCCTTGACCGGGGTCGTCGGTGGCCGGTTCGAGATCGCGCACGACCTCGGCTTCGCGCGGGTCAGCCCGCGGATCGCGGCGGAATGGCTCCACGAGTTCCAGACCGCCGGGGTGCAAAGCCTCGACTATGCCGATTTCAGCGGCCTGGCGACCTATCGCATCCGCGGCACCGGCTGGCAGCGCGAGCAATATCAGCTGTCGCTCGGAAGCCGCTGGAGCCTGATGCTGCAATGGATGGTCGACATGGAAATCGGCTTGCGCGGCGCGGCGGGAGAAAGCGCGGCGCAAGGCCGGTTGCGGATCAGCAAGCGGTTCTGACCCGCGCCCCCGTCAGTTCTTGAGCCGCCATCCGCTGCGGAAAATCCATCCGACAACGCCGAGGCACACCACCAGGAACAGCGCGGTGACGCCAAGGCTCAGCCCGACCGACACGTCGCCCTTGTCGAAGAACGCCCAGCGGAACCCGCTCACCAGATAGACTACCGGGTTGAACAGGCTGACCGTCCGCCACGGCTGCGGCAGCATGTCGATCGAGTAGAAGGCGCCGCCTAGGAAGGTCAGCGGCGTGATCAGCAGCGCGGGGATGAAATTGAGCTGCTCGAACCCCTTCGCCCAGATGCCGATGATGAAGCCGAACAGGCTGAAGGTCACGCTGGTCAGCACCAGGAACGCCAGCATCGCGAACGGGTGGACGATCTGCAACGGCACGAACAGCGCCGCGGTCGCGAGGATGATCAGCCCGATCACGATCGACTTGGTTGCGGCTGCACCGACATAGCCCACCACCATCTCCATCGCCGAGACGGGCGCGGAGAGAAGCTCGAACATTGTGCCGGTGAATTTGGGGAAGTAGATGCCGATCGAGGCATTGGCGATGCTTTGCGTCAGCAGCGACAGCATGATCAGCCCGGGCACGATGAAGCTGCCATAGCCGACCCCGCCGACCGTGCTGATCCGCGACCCGATCGCGCCGCCGAACACGACGAAATAAAGCGAGGTGGTGATCACCGGGGTAACGAGGCTCTGCCACAAGGTCCGCAGACCCCGCGCCATCTCGAAGCGATAAATCGCCCAGATCCCGTTGAAGTTGATCGCGGGGGCTTTGTCGGTGCCGCTCATGCCGCGTCCTTCTTTTCGACCAGGTCGACGAAAATATCCTCGAGGCTCGATTTCGAGGTCTCGAGATCCTTGAACCCGATCCCGAGCTCCGCGAGCTTGCGCAGCAGCGAGGGGATGCCGGTGTGCTCGGCCTGCGCGTCGAAGATGTAGCGCAGCGTCTTGCCGTCATTCTCGAGCGCGACGTCCCAGTCGGACAGGTCACCCGGCAACGCGTCGAGCGGTTCCTGCAGCGAAATCAGCATCTGGCGCTTGCCGAGCTTCTTCATCAGTTCGGCCTTGCCCTCGACGAGGATCAACTGCCCCTTGTTGATGACGCCGACACGGTCGGCCATTTCCTCGGCCTCCTCGATGTAATGCGTCGTCAGGATGATCGTGGTGCCCTTTTCGCGTAGCCGGTGGACCAGCTTCCACATGTCGCGGCGCAAGGCGACGTCAACGCCCGCGGTAGGTTCGTCGAGGAACAGGATGTCGGGTTCGTGGCTGAGCGCCTTGGCGATCAGCACGCGGCGCTTCATGCCCCCCGACAATTCCATGATCTTGGCGTTGCGCTTATCCCACAGCGACAGGTCGCGCAGCACCTGTTCGAGATACGCCTCGTTCGCGCCGCGCCCGAACAGGCGGCGGCTGAAGCGGACGGTGGCGATGACGGTCTCGAACATGTCGACCGACAGTTCCTGCGGGACGAGCCCGATCGCGCGACGTGCACTGCGGAAATCGGTCAGCGCATCGTGGCCGAGCACGGTCACGCTGCCGGTGGTGGGCGTGACAATGCCGCAGATGATCGAGATGAGCGTCGTCTTGCCCGCGCCGTTGGGGCCAAGCAGCGCAAAGATCTCGCCCCGGTTGATCGACAGGTCGATCGGCTGAAGCGCGTGATGGCCTGATGCGTAGGTCTTCGAGACCCCCGCGACCGAAAGTATACTGTCCATCAAGCCCCCGTTTGTTGTCCGGGAGATAGGGCGGCTGGTGCGGTGCAACAAGGTTGGGGTGGTTTCAAACCATTCCCTCTCTCTCGTCACGCGCTTCCCCGGCGAAGGCCGGGGCCTAGTAGCGAAGGTCGAGGTTATTGAGCGCAGCACACGCCACTACCCGCCCTCGACTGGGCCCCGGCCTTCGCCGGGGAAGAAATGCAGAGGAAAGGCGGAGGCGATGCCGCCCCTATTTCGCGGCGCGAGCCGTTGCGACTGCCTTCTGCAGCGCGTCCAGCGTCAGCGCGGAGGACACCACGCTGTTGCCGATCACCCAGCTCGGCGTCCCCGTCAGGCCCAATTGCCGCGCGATGCCCATGTTGGAGGCGATCTCCGCCTCGGCCTGCGGCGTGAAGGCCGCGGCCTTGGCGAGATCGACCCCCGCCGTCTTTGCCGATGCCGTGATCGTTTCGCGCGATACCGGGCCGGCGGCGTAGAGCGCATCGTGGAACCGCTGGAACTTGCCTTGGTTCGCCGCCGCAAGGCTCATCCGTGCCGCATCGACGCTCGCATCGCTCAGCACCGGGAATTCGCGGAACACCACGCGGAGCTTGGGATCGCTCTTGAGCAATGCCGTGATCGTGGGGAGGCTGGCGCGACAGTAGCCGCAATTATAGTCAAAATATTCAACGAGCGTGACGTCGGGATTGGCGCTGCCCATCCAGGCGCTGCCGACCGGCTTCAGGATCGCATCCTTGTTGGCGGCGATTACATCGGCGTGCGCGCGGTCGCGCAGCGCGTCCATCGCTTGCGGGATGATCTCGGGGTGGCTCAGCAGATAATCGTGGACGACCTGCTCGGTCCGGGCGGCATCGGGCGCGCTGGCGGAGACGAGCCGTTCGACCGCCCAGAACAGCGCCGCGCCGAGAATGGCGGCGACGAACGCCACCGCGAAGGAACCTGCATAAGGGCGCATCAACGTCTTTTCTTATATTTCTTGGGGTTATCGGACATCTCGTTCTGCGCCGCCATCGCGATGTCCTGCGCGCGGATCCAGTCGGTCGAATTGGGCGGCAAGCCCTGCATCGCGCCCCGCGCGCTATAGGCGGCGGTGCGCTGATCACCGGTCAGGCTTGCCTGTTCGGCGGTGGCGAGCAGCGCGCGGGTCTGATCGCCCGACGCCTCGTAGACGGTGCCAAGCTGATACCAGGCGAACGGATTGTCGTCATCGCGTGCGACCGCCTGGCGCAGCACCTTGATCGCTTCGGGATAGTTGGCCTTGTCCTCGGTCGCGATCAGCGCGTGGCCGAAGGTGGTCGCAATCAGCGGGCTGTTGCGCGACTGGTCGGTCGCCTCACGCAAGGGCACCAACGCCGCCACCGGCTTGCCCGCCTCGAGCAGGATCTGTCCCTGGATCTCGAGGAAATACGGGTCGTGCGGGTACGCTTTGATCAGCGCATTCGCCTCGGCATCCGCCTTTTCAGGGTAGCCCGATTTGTGCCACGCATAAGCCCGCGCATAATGCGCATACAGGGTCTGATCCTGCTCGGGATAGACGTTAAGCGTGGTCTTCGGGTCGGCGACATAACCCAGCAGCTTGGCCTTCACCCGCTTGAACCGCTCCTCGAGTCCGGGATCGGGCTTGGTGTTGTACGCCGGCGACGATTGCACGTCGGCGGTCAACGCCGAGATGCGGTCGCCCGACAATGGATGGCTCTGCGCAAACGGATCGATGTTCTTCAGGCCGTACGCATATTCCTCGTTCTGCAACTTCTTGAAGAACGTCAGCATCCCCTTCCCGCTGATCCCGGACTGGCGCAGGAACCGGGCGCCGGTCGCATCCGCGGTCGATTCCTGCACGCGGGTAAAGGCGAGGAACTTGCCTTGTGCAGCACTGGTGCCCGCGGAGAGGATCCCCGCCCCGGCTTCGGGCGCGCCCGCGGCGATGGCCGCGACGCCGAGCACCATGCTGAGGATCGAGATGCCCATCGCGGGCTTTGCGCCGCGGTCCATCAGGATGACATGGCCGTCGGCGACGTGGCCGAGTTCGTGCGCGATCACGCCCTGCACCTGATTGGCGTTGTCGGCGGCGCGGATCAGCCCCGAATGCACGTAGACCGTCTGTCCGCCGGCAGTGAACGCGTTGATCGAATCGTCGTTGATCAGCACGATCTTGACCGCCGCGGGCGACAGGCCCGCCGCCTTGATCAGCGGGAGCGACATTTCGTTGAACATCGCTTCGGTTTCGGCATCGCGCAGGATCGATTGCGCGGTTGCCGGTTGTACGAGGAGCAGGAGAGAGGCCGCGAGTCCCGCGATGTACCGCTTCATGGTGCTTCTATCCCCGAGATTCGCCGTGCGGGCAACCAGGGCTGCGGTGAACGCGCGGGACTGAACCCCGCGTGAAGCGGTGCCACGTCCCCCGGCGCCACATCGAGGGACGTGGGCCGGGGGACGTGGACCGGATCAGGCCCCGAAGGTGCGCTGCCACCAGCCGCGACGCGGCGTACCGGCTTCGCCCGGATCGGGATCGATCGCGGTCGGCGCAGGCGCCGGCGCGGCACGCTCGCTGTCCGCGACGGGCGCGGCGGCTTCGGGTGCCGGTTCGATCGCCGGGGTCGATTCAACCGCGACGACCGGATCGATCGGCGCTTCGGCGGCTACCTCGGCCTTCGCCTTGGGGCGACGGGCGCGCTTGGGCTTGGCGGCAGGCTCTTCGGCAGCGGGCGCGACCGGTGCTTCGACCACAGCCTCGGGGGGTGCCTCGGCAGGGGCGTCGGCAACGACCTTCTTGCTGCGGCGACGCTTCGGCTTGGCCTCTGCCTCGGTATCGGCGGCAGGTGCCTCGACTGGCGCCGGCTCGGCCGGGGCCGCTTCGACCGGAGCAGCCTTCGTCCGCGCCGTCTTGGCAGCCGGAGCGACCGCTGCGTCGTCCTTGCGCGCCTTGGGGCGACGACGGCCCTTCTTGGGCGCATCCGCTTCCACCGGGGCTTCCACGGCAGCTTCGTCGCTGACCTCGGACGGAGCCTCGGCTTCGGTCAAGGCGACCATGGTCTCGACGTCCACCGCAGGCAGGTCCGCCGCGATGATCAGGCCAGGTGCTTCGCCACCGGCGTCGTCCGTTGCCGGCTCGGCCGTGGTCTGCTCGCCCTCGGCGCGACGTCCGCCGCGACGACCGCGACGACCGCGACGGCGCTTGCCGCCCTCACCCGTTGCTTCGCCTTCGGCAACCGCTGCGATGTCCTCGGCTCCGGCATCCACATCATCCGCAGCCACGAGGTCTGCAGGAGCGAGTTCGTCGCCGAGCAGTTCGGCAACGTCCGACACTTCCGTGCCTTCATCGCCGACGTCCTCGCCAGCTTCGATCGCGCCTTCGCCCTCACCCTCGGGACGGTTGCGACCGCGACGACCGCGACGGCGGCGACGGCGGCGCGAGCCGCTGTCGTCGTCGCCCGCACGCTCGGCGCGCTCGGGACGCTCGCGCGGTTCGCGGACGGCCTTGGGCTCTTCCTCTTCCTCGACGAGGTCGTCGATTTCGTCCTCAACCTCTTCCTCGATGAAATCTTCCTCGATTTCCTCGATCGGCGCGTCGAAGCGCGGCGTGTAGGCGGGCGGCGGTCCGGAGACCTCGACCGACATGCGCGCGCCTTCCTGCTCGCCGTCGGGCGAGACTTCGATCATCACGCCGTAACGTTCCTCGATCTCGGCGAGTTCGGCGCGCTTGCGGTTGAGCAGGTAGAAAGCGGCTTCCTGGCTCGCGCGCAGCAGAAGCTGCGACCCGCGACCCTGCGCAGCTTCGTCCTCGAGCAAACGCAGCGCCGACAGGCCCGACGACGAGGCGGTACGGACAAAGCCCGAGCCTTCGCAATGCGGGCACGGACGCGTCGATGCTTCGAGCACGCCGGTGCGCAGGCGCTGGCGGCTCATTTCCATCAGCCCGAACGACGAGATGCGACCGATCTGAATGCGTGCCCGATCGTTCTTAAGCGCTTCCTTCATCGCCTTCTCGACCTTGCGGACGTTCGAGCCGTTATCCATGTCGATGAAGTCGATCACGACGAGACCCGCCATGTCGCGCAGCCGCAACTGGCGCGCGATCTCGGCAGCGGCCTCGAGGTTGGTCGCGGTTGCGGTCTGCTCGATCGAATGCTCGCGGGTCGAACGGCCGGAGTTGATGTCGATCGACACCAACGCCTCGGTCGGGTTGATGACCAGATAGCCGCCTGACTTGAGCTGGACCACCGGGTGATACATCGCGGAGAGCTGCTCCTCGACGCCCGCACGCTGAAACAGTGGCACCGGGTCGCTGTAATGCTTCACCTTGCGCGCATGGCTTGGCATCAGCAGCCGCATGAAATCCTTGGCGTGCTGATAGCCCTCGGTGCCCTCGACGATGACCTCGTCGATTTCGCGATTGTAGATGTCGCGGATCGCGCGCTTCATCAGGTCGCTGTCGCCGTACACCAGCGCCGGCGCGGACGAGGAGAGCGTCGCCTCGCGGATCCCGTCCCACAGCCGGGCGAGATAATCGAAGTCGCGCTTGATCTCCTGGCGGGTGCGCTGGAGCCCTGCGGTGCGCACGATGCAGCCCATCGACGGGGGCAGCTTCATGTCCGCCATGATCGACTTCAGACGCTTGCGATCGCCCGCGTTCGAAATTTTGCGGCTGATCCCGCCGCCATGCGACGTGTTGGGCATCAGCACGCAATAGCGACCCGCCAGCGACAGGTACGTCGTCAGCGCAGCACCCTTGTTGCCGCGTTCTTCCTTGACGACCTGGACCAGCAGCACCTGGCGGCGACGGATGACGTCCTGGATCTTGTAGCGATGGCGCAAATTGGTGCGACGCTCGCGCAGATCGTCGGCGGCATCGTCCGAGGCCGAGCGCTTGCGACGGCGACGACCGCGGCCTTCGCCGGGGTTTTCGCCTTCGGACGCGACTTCGCGGTCGGGGACGATCTCGTCCGCGTCATGCCCGCCGTCATCCTCGTAGCGCTCGATCGATTCCTCGTCGGGCTCGAACCCGTCGTCTTCCATCTCCAGATCGTCGTCGGCGTCCTGCTGGGCGCGCAAGGCAGCTTCTTCAGCGGCATGCTCGGCCTCTTCGCGCAGGAGCGCGTCGCGGTCTTCCTTCGGGATCTGGTAATAGTCGGGGTGGATTTCGCTGAAAGCGAGGAAGCCGTGGCGGTTGCCACCGTAATCGATGAACGCCGCTTGGAGCGACGGCTCGACGCGCGTCACCTTGGCGAGATAGATATTCCCCTTGAGCTGCTTGCGCTCAGCGGATTCGAAATCAAACTCTTCGATCCGGTTTCCCTTGACGACGGCAACACGGGTTTCTTCCCGGTGCCGTGCGTCGATCAGCATACGCGTGGTCATTTAATTGTCTCCGGACACGCGGCCGGCTGCGCCATGGCGCTGGCCGCGCGAAATAAAGGTACGCGGAACGAGGGGCGGTAACGCCGCCGGATTCGCTCGCGCGGTGGGTTGCTAAAATCGCCTCTGTTCGCTCTGCACGCCCGGCCTTCCGGCCCTGGGCATCCCGCGCAGTCGCGTTCCCGCCGGTAGCAACCGGGGGAAACGAGAAACGGGAACCATGCATCATGCGAACGTCAACCTGGATAGGCCGCGGCCAGAGAACACCGGGGCGGCCGAGTGGACCTGTCGCCTCCGTAACTTGGGTAACGATCAGGTACTGGTTATTGCCTAGCACCGACCTGCGCGCGCAGCAACCGGCACGTGAAGCGACGATATCGGGTAATTCTATGGTTGGACGACACGTTAACGTTTCTGCGCTATCGTCTGCGAGATGTTCATCGGGGGTTCCGGGAAAGTGTGCATGGTGCGCTGGATGCAGGTGTTTTCTGCCATTTTTGCGTCGATCCGTGCCCGGTTTGCACCCGCCTGCGACCGTAATAGCCCTGTTCGTAGCGCGATTGCCGCCGGTTTGGCGCTGACAATAGCATCCCTGACGACGACCCCTGCGGTTGCCGAAAGGATCGTACAGGATCCAGATCGTGTCGCGACCAGCGCGATCAAGATGGCGTCGCCCAAAAAGCCCCCGGCCCGCCAACCCGCCGCGGTGCCCGCAAGCCAGCGTCACGGACGGTTGCCGCGGATCTATGGGGATGACGACCGCCGTCCGCTGGTCGTGATCGATGCGGGCCACGGCGGGGTCGACCCCGGTGCGATCTCGCCGATCGACGGGCGACGCGAGAAGGACGTGACGCTGAAGATAGCGCGCGCGATCCGCGACGAACTGGTCCGCGCGGGGCGCGTGCGCGTCGCGTTGACGCGCGAGGACGACCGCTTCCTGATCCTGCGCCAGCGGTACGGGATCGCCCGTCGGCTCGGCGGAGCATTGTTCATCTCGATCCATTGCGACAGCGTCGGCTCAGGCGCAGCCACGGGGGCGTCGGTCTACACGCTGTCCGAGGTCGCCTCCGACCGCGAGTCCGCACGGCTGGCGGCGCGTGAGAACAAGTCGGACATCATCGCGGGCGTCAATCTCGCATCGACCAACGCCGACATCTCCTCGATCCTGATCGACCTGACGCAGCGCGAGACGATGAACGCGTCGGCAGGGTTCGCACGGCTGCTCGGGCGCGAAGCGCGCGACCGCGTGCCGCTCAAGCCCAATTTCCACCGCATGGCATCGCTGATGGTCCTGAAAGCACCCGACATGCCGTCGGTGCTGTTCGAGACCGGCTATATTTCCAACCCCGCCGACGCCGAGTTCATCGACAGCGAGGACGGCCGCCGCCGCATCGCGCAAAGCGTCGAGCGCGCGGTCGAAGTGCATTTCGCGCGGCGCATGGCAAACCGCTGAAACCAGCGACACGACGCCGTGCGATGCGACGGCCCCGGCACCGCGCGGGATAAGGCGGCTGGCAAGCGACGCGAAAGTTGCTAGAGCCTCGTGGCTTATGGCCGAGCCCAACTCCACCGTGACATTCCGTATTCGTCGGGAAGACGGGAGCTCCGAAGGCTTTCTCCGCCGTGCCTGGGGGCGCTGGTGGGTCAAGACGCTGGCGGTTCTCGCGCTGCTGGGCGCGATCGGCGCCGGGATCGGCTGGTATGTCTTCGCTTCCGACCTGCCTTCGGTCGACAAATTGCGCACGTATGAGCCCCCTTTGCCGACCAACGTGCGCGGAACCGACGGAACGCCGATCTACACCTACGCCCGCGAGCGCCGCGTCGAGCTGAGCTACGGCGAATATCCGCCGATGCTCGTCCGTGCGTTTCTCGCCGCCGAGGACAAGTCCTTCTTCGAACATCACGGTGTCGATTATCTCGGCATTGCCGGCGCGGCCTTTCGCAATCTGAGCACGGGGCGGCGTCCGGCGGGCGCATCGACCATCACGCAACAGGTCGCGAAAAACCTGCTGATCGGCAATGCGCCCAATTACAGCCGCAAGATCAAGGAAGCGATCCTCGCGTACAAGATCGAGGGGACGCTGACCAAGAAGCAGATCCTCGAACTGTACCTCAACCAGATCGCGCTGGGGCGCAACGCGTTCGGCGTGGCGGCGGCGAGCTATGCCTATTTCGGCAAGGATCTGAACAAGCTCGATCTCGCGCAGATTGCGTATCTGGCGATCCTGCCCAAGGGGCCGGCGAATTACGATCCTGTCCGCCATACCCAGCGCGCGCTCGACCGGCGCGCCTATGTGCTGCGCGAGATGCTCAAGAACGGGTTCATCACGCAAAGCCAGCACGATGCTGCGATGGCGGAGCCGCTCGGGACGGTGCCGCGTCAGACGCCCAAGCGCGAGACGGCGGGCGCAGGCTATTTCGTCGAGGAAGTCCGTCGCCAGTTGATGGGCAAGTTCGGCGAGGATGCGCTCACCGGGCCGTACAGCATCTACGCGGGCGGACTGTGGGTCCGGACTTCGCTCGACCCGAAGATCCAGGATTATGCGCAGACCGCGCTGCGCGAGGGGTTGCTGCGGTTCGACCGTGGACGGGGATGGTCCGGGCGGATCGACCATGCCGACATCGACGGCGACGCGTGGCAGAGCGCGTTCCTCAACAAGAACATCGGGCTCGATTACGACGACTGGCGCGCCGCGATCGTGATCGATCTGGACACCAGCCGTGCGACGCTCGGGTTCGGCGACGGCACGACCGGTGAAATGCCCCGTTCCGCCGCACAGACCCCGGTCCGCGGCAAGAGCGGCACCGCTTATGCAGCGCTCAAGGTCGGCGACATCATCGCGGTTGCCCCCGAAGGCGGCAACTTCGCGTTGCGGTCGGTGCCCAAGATCTCGGGCGCGTTCGTCGTCGAGGAACCGCAGACCGGCCGCGTGCTGGCGATGCAGGGCGGGTTCGACTCGCGGCTCCAGGCGTTCAATCGCGCTACCCAGGCGCAGCGCCAGCCGGGTTCGACGATCAAGCCGATCGTCTATGCCGCCGCGCTGGAAGGCGGCATGACGCCGGCCTCGATCATCGTCGACGGGCCGTTCTGCGTCTATCAGGGTGCACGCCTCGGGCAGAAGTGCTTCCGCAACTTCGGCAACATGCGGGGTGCCGGACCGCACACGATGCGCTGGGGTGTCGAGCAATCGCGCAACCTGATGACGGTGCGCACCGCGGCCACCACCGGAATGCCGCGGATCGTGTCGCTGATGGACCGGATTGGCGTCGGCAAATACCCGCCCTATCTGTCCTATGCGCTCGGCGCGGGCGAGACGACCGTGTCGCGGATGGTCAACGCCTATGCGATCCTGGCGAACCGGGGGCAGTCGCATCCCGCGTCGCTCGTCGATTTCGTCCAGGACCGCCATGGCAAGGTGATCTGGCCGGAGAACTGGCGCGCGTGCGACCGTTGCAACGCGGCCAACTGGAACGGCAAGGCGATGCCGCGTCCGGTCGTCCGCGGGAAGCAGATCCTCAGCGCGATGAGCGCCTATCAGATGATCCACATCGCCGAGGGCGTGATCCAGCGCGGCACCGCGACCGTGCTGCGTGATCTCGACCGGCCGATGTTCGGCAAGACGGGTACGAACTCGGGGCCGACCGACGTGTGGTTCATCGGGGGCACGCCGCAGATGATCGGCGGGCTGTACATCGGGTATGACCAGCCGCATTCGCTGGGTGGTGCGGCGCAGGGCGGCACGGTCGCCGCGCCGATCTTCAAGGCGTTCGCGGTCAAGGCGTATGAGGGTCTGCCCAAGATTCCGTTCCGCGCCCCCGCGGGGATCCGCATGGTCCGGATCGATCGCGGGAGCGGGCGCCCGGTGTTCGGCGCGTGGCCGACCGACGACCCCAAGGCCCCCGTCATCTGGGAAGCGTTCAAGCCCGAGAGCGAGCCGCGTCGCGTTATCCATCGCGACATGACCGCGCCCGATCCCGCCGCAGCGGCCGCCGCAGCCGCCGCGAAGGCGCGGGCGGCAAGCGAGGCCCAGAAGGAGACACGCAAGGACAGCGATTTCTTGCAAAGACAGGGTGGTATTTACTAGCACCACCTGCGGCCCATATACGTCATCCCTGCGCCGGCGAGGGATCCATTCCCTCAACGCGTTGGAGATGATGGATTCCCGTCCCCCTCGGGAATGACGAAACGATGTTTTCTGGAAGGTTTTCCCATGCGCGCTGAAGCGCAGGCTCATATCGACTCGATCAAGGACGCGCTCGCGCTGCTCCGCCGGTTCCTCGACTGGGACCGCGCGCTGCGTCGGCTCGACGAGCTCAACGCACGCGTCGAGGACCAGGCCTTGTGGAACGATCCCAAGGCCGCGCAGGCGGTGATGCGCGAACGGCGGCGTCTCGACGAGGCGATTACCGCGACGCGCGCGATCGAGAGCGAACTCAACGACACCGCCGAACTGATCGAGATGGCCGAAGTCGAGGGTGACACCGAGATGGAGAGCGAGGGCGTCGCCGCGCTCGCCGATCTTGCGCGCCGCGCGGACACCGACAAGGTCAAGGCGCTGCTCGCGGGCGAAGCCGATGGCAACGACACCTACATTGAAGTCAATGCGGGCGCCGGCGGGACCGAGAGCCAGGACTGGGCGGGGATGCTCAGCCGGATGTACTCGCGATGGGGTGAACGCCACGGATTGAAGGTCGAGCTGATCGACCAGCATTCGGGCGAACAGGCCGGGATCAAGTCCGCGACGCTGCTGCTCAAGGGCGAGAACGCCTATGGCTATGCCAAGACCGAAAGCGGCGTCCACCGCCTCGTCCGCATCAGCCCGTATGACAGCGCGGCACGTCGCCATACCTCGTTCGCGAGCGTGTGGGTGTATCCGGTCGTCGATGACAATATCGAGGTCGAGTATAACGAGA
The DNA here is from genome assembly GCA_030433805.1 of Sphingomonas sp. PsM26. Classification (GTDB taxonomy): domain Bacteria; phylum Pseudomonadota; class Alphaproteobacteria; order Sphingomonadales; family Sphingomonadaceae; genus Sphingomonas. The sequence goes on from JARUXA010000021.1 coordinate 19,047, forward strand.
GCGACCTGCGGATCGACACGTACCGCGCGTCGGGTGCTGGCGGGCAGCACATCAACACGACCGATTCGGCGGTGCGCATCACGCATATCCCGACCGGGATCGTGGTGCAGTGCCAGAACCAGCGGTCGCAGCACAAGAACAAGGCCGAGGCGTACAACCAGCTCCGCGCGCGGTTGTACGAGCGCGAACTCGCGATCCGCGAAGCCGCCGCCAATGCCGAGAATGCGGGCAAGACCGACATCGGCTGGGGCCACCAGATCCGCTCCTATGTCCTCCAGCCGTATCAGATGGTGAAGGATTTGCGCACGGGCGTCACCTCGTCGAGCCCGTCGGACGTGCTCGACGGCGATCTCGATGCGTTCATGGCGGCGGCGCTATCGCAGCGTGTCACCGGCGAGACGGTCGAGGTCGAGGACGTCGAATAGTGGGGGACAGACGTCCGGCACCGGGTGCTACCGCTTCCCCGGCGAAGGCTGGGGCGCAGTTCCGCTGGCCGGGGCAAGCGAAAGCTGCGCCCGGTCAACGGGCGGTCCACGACCGGGCCCCGGCCTTCGCCGGGGAAGTGCGAATGATGACGATCCTCCGACGCGCCACGCTCGCTGGCTTCCTGCTCGTCTCAGCGTGCGACGGCGGCCCGGCTAGGGTTCCCGACCGCACCGAAAAGGCAGGCCCCTTCCCCGCGCCCGACCGGCCCGTTGCCCCCGTGGTATCATCGCGCTGGTCGACCGAGGAGGAGCGCGACCGGCTCAACGAAGCCAGCGAAGTGATGGCCAAGGCCGGAATCAAGCGGGGGATGACCGTCGCCGACATCGGCGCGGGCGAAGGCTATTACACGATGCGTCTGGCCGCGCGGGTCGGCAAGGATGGGCGTGTGCTGGCCGAAGACATCTTCCCCGCGGTGCGCGACACGCTCGCGCTGCGCGTCGCGCGCGAGCGGGTTGAATCGGTCAGCGTCCGGCTCGGCGCGGTCAACGATCCGCGCTTGCCCGATGCGAGCTTCGATCGTGTGCTGATGGTGCACATGTATCATGAGATCGAACAGCCGTATGAATTTCTGTGGCGGCTGCGCCCGTCGCTGCGCCCCGACGGGCTGGTCGTCGTGGTCGATGCCGACCGCCAGACGCAGAACCACGGCACCCCGCCGGCATTGCTGAAATGCGAATTCGCCGCGGTCGGCTATGTGCCGGTCGCGACCTATGACATGCCCTCGGCCGGGGGATATCTCGCGACCTTCCGCCCGAAGGGTCCCCGCCCCGACCCGAGCGCGATCAAGCCCTGCCGCAACGGCTGACGTTCCGAACGCCTACAGCAACCCCAGATCACGGAAGCGTACCGTGCCATCCCGCGCGAGCACGACGTGCTCGACCAGCCGCACGCCCACCGCATCGAGCGTGCGCGCCAGGCGCCGGGTCAGCCGATAGTCCGCGCTGCTCGGCGTCGGGTTGCCGCTTGGATGGTTATGCGCCAGCACGACCGCTACCGCATCCATCGCGATCGCATCCGCCACCACGCTGCGCACCGGCAGCAGCAGCGACTGCGTCTGGTCCGCGGCATGATGGCGCATCCCGAGAAGCCTCCATTCTGGATCAAGATAGGCCATGATCGCAATCTCCTGCGCCGCGTCCGCGATCGGTGCGAAGTGCCGGTCGAGCGCGCGCAGGGCGGCGAGGATCCGATTGTCGGCCCGGTCTTCGGCAATTTCGGGGGGCCCCGCGATCATCCGCCATCAAGACGCCATGCCACCGCATCGGCCCAGCCGAGCCGTATCCGTTACGGAGGATCTGGGGCGGCGCAAAACCGGCGATGGCCCCCTGCCCGAAAGCTGCTAGGTCGGCAGCGAAGGACCGATGCGCGAGCGATCGTGCGGGGCTGGACCACCCCCGCGCCGATCGACACGAGAATGAGGCACGATAATGCGACACCCGGAATATCAGTATCTCGACCTGATCGAGCGCGTGCTCGACCATGGCGATGAGCGCGTCGATCGGACGGGTGTTGGCACGCGGTCGATCTTCGGCGCGATGGTGCGGTTCGACCTGTCGGGCGGGCAGGTGCCGATCCTTACGACCAAGCGCGTTTACTGGAAGACCGCGGTCAAGGAGATGCTGTGGTTCCTGACCGGCGGCACCAACATCCAGGCGCTGCTGCGCGACAACGTGCGGATCTGGACCGACTGGCCGCTGGCGACGTATCGCCGCGAGACGGGCGAGCAGATCGACCAGGAAACGTTCGAGCGCCGGATCGTCGAGGACGATGCCTTCGCCGCGCGCTGGGGGGAATTGGGGCCGGTGTACGGCAAGCAATGGCGGCGCTGGCTCGGCACCGACGGGCAGGAACACGACCAGATCGCGACGCTCGTCGAGACGCTCCGCACCAATCCGGCGAGCCGCCGGATGCTGTTTCACGCCTGGAACGTCGGCGAGCTGTCGGGGATGGCGCTGCCGCCGTGCCACATGGTGTATCAATATCATGTCACGTCGGACGGACGGCTCAACTGTCTGATGTTCCAGCGATCGGTCGATTTGCTGCTGGGGGCGGCGTTCAATTACGTCGGGGCGACCGCGTTACAGTTGATGCTCGCGCAGCAGGCGGGTCTGCAGCCCGGAGAGCTGGTGTGGGTTGCGGGGGATGCGCATCTGTATCTCAATCACCTCGACCAGGCGCGCGAACAGATCACGCGCACCCCGCATCCCTTCCCGACGATGCGACTCGTCCGTCACGCCGACAGCATCGACAGCTACCGGATCGAGGACTTCGTGGTGGAGGGTTATGCGCCGCACGCCGCCATCAAGGCGGACGTTGCGGTGTAAAACATTGAGGGACTGTCCTTTTTACGGGAATGGTCGTTCGTCAAAAACTATGGACAGTCAGGGGCCGGTCGTGAGAAACAGGACTGCGGGAGAAGTCGTAACCGACCAATAGGAGCAGGATGATGTATCGAGGATCGACAACGTCTTTCGGGACGTCTTTTGGACGATTGGGTTTGGGCCTTGCCTGTGCCGCGTTTGCGCTGAGCGCGTGTGGCAAGAAGGCGGAAACCACCGAAACCAGCACCACGACCACGACTGAGTCCACACCCGCCGCAACCGCGTCCACCGAAACGGCACCCGCCGCCGCGCCTGCTGCGGCAGCCGCCAAGGCCCCGGCCCCCGACAACACCGACACGATCTCGGGCGTCAAGCTGGCGGCCTATACCGGCGATGCCGCCAAGGGCGCGACCGCGTTCGTCACGTGCAAGACGTGCCACGCGATCGAGGAAGGCGTGAACCGGATCGGGCCGTCGCTGCATGCAGTGGTCGGTCGTGCCGCGGGGACGATCCCCGGCTACACCTATTCCGCCGCCAACAAGAATAGCGGCATCACCTGGAGCGAAGACAAGCTGTTCCAGTATCTCGAAAATCCCCAGCGCGTTGTGCCGGGCACCAAGATGAGCTTCGCGGGCTGGCCGACCGATCCGCAGAAGCGCGCGGACGTGATCGCCTATCTCAAGACTTTGTCCTGATATGCATCGACAGGGTCCGGCACGTTTGCCGGATCCTGTCGGCCAACCGACCTGACGTACCCTACCCCCGCCGTCGCGCAAGATCCGCGAGATGCGGCGGGAAGGACGCGGCAAGCGCAAGCGCGATCCAGGGCCAGGCAAGCCCCGCCAATGCCCACCGCAAAGCCAGCAGCATCAACGCCCCCGGCAACAGACGCATCGTCGCATCCCACGCAGCCCACCCAAGCCGCCGGGTCAATATCCCCCATTCAATCAGCAGCACGGCCAGGATCAGGTCGACGGCATGGCCCTGCCCGAACAGCCAGAAACCGATCGCGTTCAGCCGAACGGTCCGTTGAGCCGGACGATCGTCATCGTCAGATACCCGGCATAGGTCACCCAGGCGAGATACGGCAGCAATAACAGCGCAGTAGCGAACGAGCGGGGCCAGATGACGTAGATCCACGAGGCGATCGCGACCCACCACGCAACCGCCTCGACCATTGCCCAGTCCGGACGATGGAGCCGAAACAGCAACAGGCTCCACAGGATATTGAGGAACCCGTTGAGCGCGAACAGCCCGACCATCCATTCCGCCGCCGACTGGTTGGGCATCGCGCGCCACCCCGTCACCGCCGCGAGTGCGGTGCACAGATAGATCGCGGTCCACGCCGGACTCGAGATCCGCTCGGGGAGCGCCCAGTCGGGTTGGACGAGCGTGCGATACCACGGGTCGATGTCGGTGATCGTCGCGCCCATCGCGACCACCGCGACCGCGGCGACCGCGGCCATGCCGATCGGCAGGCCCCAGGACCGATGCACCACGGGCGCACGGACCTTCATGCCGGGGCCAGCCCGAGCAGGTGCCGGACATCTTTCAGGAAGATACGAACATGCGCGATCGGCTTGGCGCGTACCAGCCGCTTGTTCATATAGGCGTCCCAGGTCAGCCGCTGGACGTCGGGATCCTCGCAGATCTTGACGAAGCGCTCGCGGCGCTTGTCGCTCGAATACCAGAAATACTGCATCATCCCGAGGATCCAGAACACCCGGCCATGCTCGCGCATGAAGCGTTTGCGCGCGAGGCGCAGCGCGGACGCCTTTCCCGTCGCGAGAAACAGCGTCACCGCTTCGGCGGCGTGGCGCCCGCCGACCATCGCGTAATAGATCCCCTCGCCCGACGCCGGCGCGACCACGCCGGCGGCATCGCCCGCGACGATCACGTCGCGCCCATTGTCCCACCTACGCAGCGGCTTGAGCGGGATCGGCGCACCTTCGCGGCGAAGCGTCGCGCAAGCGTCGAGCCCGGTCTGGGTGCGGAGCGCGGCAATCTTGTCACGCAGCGCCAATCCTTTCTGCGCGCTACCGACGCCGATGCTCGCGGTGTCGCCGTGCGGGAATACCCAGGCGTAGAAATCGGGAGAATGCTTGCCCTGGTAGAAGACGTCGCACCGCGCGCGATCATAGTCCGCGCTCCCCTGCGGTGGTGACGCGACGATCTCGTGATAGGCGAAGACGTAGCGCATCTTGTCCGCGCCCTTGAGTTCGGCGCGCGCCACGCCCGAGCGCGCACCGTCCGCGCCGATCACCACGCGCGCGGTGACACGGTGTTCGGGCTCGCCGCGATCGGTCCGATAGACCACGACCGCGCGGCCCTCCGCATCGCGTTCGATCCGCTCGAACGTGCCGTTACGGCGTTCCGCCCCGGCAAGCGCGGCGCGGGCGCGGAGCCATTCGTCGAACGTCTCGCGATCGACCAGCCCGACGAAGCCGTCGCCGACCGGCATGTCGACGGTCTTGGCGGAGGGCGCGACCATTCGTGCCATCGTCGCCTTGCCGACCAGCAGATGCTCGGGAATCGCGAAATCGGCGATCGCGCGCGGCGGGATCGCGCCGCCGCACGGCTTGATCCGGCCCGCACGGTCGAGCAGCAACACCGAATGCCCGGCGCGTGCCAGATCGGTCGCGGCAGTCGCGCCCGACGGCCCCCCACCAACCACGATACAGTCGTATGCAGCGTTCACAGCACAACCTCCCGATCGAAATGGACTTCACGTAGCGGCGGGCGAAGCGCCCGCACCGCCGCGGCTAGGAACAGCAGAGCCTCCGCCCCGAAAACGAGCATGAATGTCTGCGGCAGCGATCCGGTAAGCGCGCGTCCCGCATCGACCGCGACCGCGCCGGTCAATCCGCCAAGCCCGAACGCGATCGCCTGCGCCGCACCCCAGATGCCCATGCGGATGCCCGCACTATGCGTTCCGGTCGCTCCGCCATCCGCGAGCGCCATCATCGCGCCGATCGCGGCAACCGCAAACACGCCATTGGCGAACCCCAGCGCGAAGATGTTGGCGAGGATCGGCCATCCCGGACCGACCCGCGCCGCCATCACCAGCCCACACAAGGCGACCGCAGACCCGACGCATCCCCCGACGATCCAGTGCCGCATCCCCCCGCTGGCACGACCGCCGAACCCGCTGCCCGCGATTCCGGTGAGGATCATCCCGAGCAGGACCCCGCCATGCTGGATGCCCGAAACCTGGGTCGACTGGCCCGGTGTCAGCCCGAAACGCAATCCGGTAAAGGGTTCGAGGATCAGATCCTGCATCGCATAGGCGAGCATCGACAGGAAAACGAAGCCCGTGAAGCGGCGCGCCTCGGTGTCCGCCCACAAAGCGCGCAAGGCATCGCCGAAAGACGGATCGCCCGACGGAGGCGTCGACATTAGATCGAAGCGATCGACCGGGTCCGGTGCGCCACGCTCGACACCGCGCACTGCCAATGTTGCGGCCAGCACCGCACCGGCCGCCACGCCCGCAACGACCTGCAGCAAGCGACCAAAGGAGAAGGGATCGAGCAACGCCCCCGCGCCCGCCGCCGACAGCGCGATCCCGGCCACCATCATGATCCAGGTCACCGCTGCCGCCGCCGCGCGGCGCTCAGGCGCGACATGGCTGGCGAGCAGCGCGAGCAGCGACGTGCCCGCCGCCCCCACACCCGCACCGATCATCGCAAACGCGAGCACCGCGAGCGCATAGCCAAGCGTGGCCCCGCCCGTAATCACGCCCAGCGCCCAGACCGCGACGATCGCGCCCGCTGCCAGCATCGCCATGCCGGCGATGATCCACGGCGTCCGTCGGCGTCCGCGGTCGGATCCGTGGCCCCACACCGGCCGCGACAACTGGACCGCATAATGCCACGCGACCAGTCCAGCGGGCAGCGCGGCGGGCAACGCATATTCGACCACCATGACTCGGTTGAGCAGCGACGTCGCCAGCATCACAATCGCACCGATCGCGGCCTGCACCACGCCGAGGCGAACGATCCCGACCCAGCCAAGCGCGGGGATCGGCGACCGCATCGTCACAACCCCAACACCCGCCCGAGCCCGAAGGCCGACGCCAGCATTCCGAGCACGTAGAGGCTCGTCCCCGTCGCATTGTACCACGGTGTCTGTCGCACCGGATCGCGTAGCAGGCGCGGCATCAGCGCGCCTTGCCCGACAAGCAGCGCGGCAACGACCGCGGCGACGAGCATATGGCCCCACGCCCAGAGCAACAGGACGACCGCGATTTGCGGCACGGCCATCACCACGCACGCAATCCGCGCTGCGGGACCGACCCCGAGCGTCGCGGGCAGCGACCGGATCCCCATCGCCCGATCCCCGGCAACTGCCTTGAAATCGTTGAGCGTCATGATGCCGAACGCACCCGCGCTGTACAGGCCGAGAATGACCAGGATACGCCAGCCCGGCAAGGCCCCGGCCATGACGCTCGCCCCCGTGAACCAGGTCAGCCCTTCATAGGTCAGCGCGACCGCGCCCGGCCCCCAGACGCCGCTCATCTTCAACCGGAAGGGCGGCGCGCTGTACGCCCAGGCGAACAGCAGGCCGACGCAGGTGGCCGCGAATACCCAGGGTCCGGTCACGGCAGCCACCCCGAGCGCGAGCGCGGTGCCCACAATCGCGATCCACAGTCCCCATCGTCCGCCAATGCGACCCGACGGGATCGGGCGTCCGGGTTCGTTGATCGCATCGACATGCCGGTCGAACCAGTCGTTGACCGCCTGGCTCGTCCCGCAGACGAGCGGGCCGACCAGCAACACCCCGGCGATCAGGAAAGGAGCGCGGCTCGCCACCGGAACACCCGAGGATACGACCCCGCACAGGAACGCCCAGATCGGCGGAAACCATGTGATCGGCTTGAGCAATTCGACGATGTCGCGCAGCCGCGGAACGGATGGAGATGCCAGCGGAGGAGTCGCCACGCGTGCCATGGCCGGAAGCTAATATGGACACACCGTAGCGTCAAACGGAATTGACGACTTGCAGATGGTGGCTGTCAATTGTCTCCGGACACCAGATTGCCCAGCCCGTGCCGGTGGAGCTTGGAATAAAGGCTCTGCCGGCTGATCCCGAGGATCTCGGCGGCCGATGCGCGATTGTCCGACGTGTAGGCGAGCGCGGCCTCGATACAGAGCCGCTCGATCAGATCGGTCGATTCGCGCACGATGTCCTTCATCGACATGCGCCCGACCAGTTCGGTCAGTTGCTCGACCGAACGCGGCAGATCCCGCTCCGTCGTGGGAACGCTGCGCAACCGGCGCGCGACGTTGCGGATCGTGAAACCGTAGCACTGCCCTTCGCCCTTTGGCGCGACGACGCCCGAAATCTCGATCTCTTCCTGCCCGCCGCCTGCGCCACGCAGGATCGTCGCGACGTTGCGGACGACCCCATGCTCGCGGAGTTGCCCGATGATCAGGTCAAGGTCGATCCCCGGCCGCCCGAGCCATGTCGCAAGCGGCGCGCCGACAACCCGCGCGACCGACGCGGCGCCCGCCAGCTCGACGAACGCCGCATTGGCGGTCAGGACATCGAGCGCCGCGTCGACCAGGACGAACGCATCGGGCATATGCTCGATCACGTCCGCCATCGACGTGGCATGGTCCGCCGCCTCGGTCGGGGATTGCGTGGGGAGCAGCCGGACGAGCAACAAGGCCGCGCGCCCCTGACGGAACAGGCGCGCCGACACCGCGACGGACTGACCGCCCGCCAAACGCACCGAAATCGGCGAAAGGTCGTCGCTTGCCCCTGCCGCACCAAGGTGCGCGATCAGTTCCTCGCGGTCGGCGGCGTCGACGATCGCGCCGATCGGCTGGTCGGTCAGCGCATCGACCTTCGCGCCGATGAGTTGTGCGGCGGCCGGGTTGATCTCGCGGACACGGCGACTCGCGGCATCGACGATCAGGACCGGTTCGGTGCCGAGGTCGAACAACAGGCGATACCGCGCCTCCGCCTGACGCAGCTTGATGTAATCGCGCTCGAGCGATTGCTGGGTCTGCAGCAATCGTTGCTGCATCGCCGCGGTCGCGCGCATGTCGCGCCCGATCGCGATCGCCCCGCCCTGCGACAGTTGCATGACCAGATACCGGACGGGAACGTCGCCGCCATGCGTGGGGTGGTTGACTTGACGCCAGCGCGCCGGTTCGGTCCCTGCGCTATCCGCAAGCATCTGCGCGACCTTGGCCTTGCTTTCGGTCGTGACGGTATCGAGCCAGGTCTGGCCGATCCAGTCGCCGAACCCCTGTGCCACCAGATCGGCGTTGCTGATCGCGATGTCGCGGATCACGCCGCCGGAATCGATCACCAGCGAAATGTCGCCTGCGGACGCAAGCAAGGATGCGGCGACGTCGGGCGCAAGGCTGCTCGCGACAGCGTCCGGGCTGGAAAAGGCATGCGGGGCGAAGAGGATGGGACGATCGTTCATCGACGAACAACTTGCTCCTGCAATAGGTGTCGCGGTTCGTACCCTGCCCGCGAAACCCGATCGGGATCAACCGGTCATAGCCGAAACCGCCTCCCGCGCGACCGCATCGACCAGTGCCCCGGCGACGCGAACCGCGACCCTTGCGTCGGGTGCTGTCCCGTCCGCGCCGACCGCGGCGGCAAGGTCCGCATTCTGGGCGAAGACCCTTCCGCCGACCATCACACAAATCCGGGGATTTCTGGACGAGGCCCGCACGGCGCGGACGATCGAGGGCAAGGGGGCGATATGGCAGTCGCAAGTGATCGTCAATCCAATCAGATCGAACGCGTCCTGGCGAACGTGCCGCAACAAGTCCTCGGTCGTCGCTTCGTTGAGGCGATCGGTGATCCACCCGTTCGCGCAGAACATCTCGTCGATCACCACCGTGCCGAAACTATGCTGATCGCCCTCGAGCGACGCGAACAATGCGCGGCGAACGTGCTGGTCCCCGTGCACCGTCTTGGCGGGACAGCCCGACAGTTCATGGACCACTTCCTGCAACCGCCACAGGCCCATCGTCACGTCGACGAAGTCGCAACGGTCGTCGTCCCACAATTCGCCGAGGTGGCGTGCCGCCGGGGCGAGCAGGTCGACCAGCAGCGTCTCGAACGACACCCCGCGCGCGACGAGCCCCTCGACATATTGCAGCAGCTCATCCGCCTCTACGTGCAACGCGAGCGGGGCGAACGCCTCGACTTCGGCCCGTGAGATGGTCGCGTCCGGTTCGGCCGGGACCACGGCTTGCGGTTCACCGGCATGCGCGACCAGCAACCGCGGGATGATCTCGCATTCGATCAGGCGGCTCAACGACCGGGCCTGCTCGCTGACGGCGTTGCGCTGTCGGTCGGCGGCGGTAGGACCGCTCAACGTACGGCTCAGCTCCGGATCGGGCCACCCCCCGTTGTTTCGGAAGAAATGTTCAATTCCGGTAAGCGAAGTCATCCTGACCCCCTCCGGCCTGGTTGAACATGCGAAGCGGTCGAACCCGCCATATTTGGCTAGCCCGGCGACTCGCATCGTATCCCTCTCGAAACGACCTTGCAACGGACAAACGATGCTGCAGCACAGCATGTGTCTTTGTTTCTTTACGTCAAGACAGGTTGACACTTTTGGGGCTGTGGCTTTACGTTGCGCAGCGAGAGGCGAGGCAACCATGCGGCCAAACAGTCCAGTCCCGGCACCGATCCCACGGCGATCCGCCGCGGCCCCGCTGTACACGCCCGACCAGAAGCGCCGTCGCGACTCCAGCGTCTGGACGACGGTCCAGGCGATCCTCGCGCCACTGCAGTTCGGGATCTTCCTGGTCAGCCTGGTGCTGGTGCTGCGCTACCTCGCAACCGGCGACGGGGCGCAGGCGGCGACGGTCTCGATCGTGATCAAGACGATTGCGCTCTACACGATCATGGTGACCGGCTCGATCTGGGAGAAGGTCGTGTTCGATCGCTGGCTGTTTGCGGACGCCTTCTTCTGGGAGGACGTGTTCAGCTTTGCGGTCCTTGCGCTCCACACCGCCTATCTGGCGATGCTGATCGGCGGTTTGGGGACCGAGCGCGACCGGATGCTGCTCGCGCTGGCGGCCTATGCAACCTATGCGATCAACGCGACGCAGTTCCTGCTCAAGCTGCGCGCCGCCCGGCTGCAAAGCGCGCGTACGCCGTCCGCGCACAATGCGGTGGCGGCATGAGCTGGATCGCACCTCTTGCTGTTCCCGGCATGACAGAGGCCGCGCCCGTTGCGCTGCCCGCGATCCTGCGCGAACGCGGGCAACGCGAAGTGTTCTGCGGGCTCACCGGGATCATCTGGCTGCATCGCAAGATCCAGGACGCGTTCTTCCTCGTCGTCGGCTCGCGCACCTGCGCGCATCTGTTGCAATCCGCGGCGGGGGTGATGGTGTTCGCCGAACCGCGCTTCGCGACCGCGATCATCGAGGAACGCGACCTTGCCGGCATGGCGGACTGCAACGATGAACTCGACCGCGTGGTCGACCGGCTGTTGCTGCGCCGTCCCGACATCAAGCTGCTGTTCCTCGTCGGATCGTGCCCGTCCGAAGTGATCAAGCTCGATCTCTCGCGCGCGGCACACCGTCTGTCGGTCGAGCATGCGGGCAGCACGCGCGTGCTGCACTATTCCGGCAGCGGGATCGAGACGACCTTCACCGAGGGGGAGGACGCGTGCCTGGCGGCGCTGGTGCCTGACCTCGTGGCGTCCGCGCCCGATGCGGCACCCGAATTGATGATCGTCGGTGCGTTGCCGGATGTGGTCGAGGACCAGTTTCTCAGGCTGTTCGCGCAGATGGGGATCGCCACGGTGCACAGTTTCCCGGCGCGCCGCGCGGGTGCGATGCCGCCGGTCGGGCCCAATACGCGCTTCCTGCTCGCGCAACCCTTCCTCGGCGACACCGCGCGCGCTCTCGCGGATCGGGGCGCGGTGCGACTCGAGGCGCTGTTTCCGTTCGGCGCGGAAGGGACGAGCGACTGGCTGCATGCCGCGGCGCGCGCGTTCGGGATCGACGAGATGCATTTCCGCTCGGTCATCGCGCCGGGCCGCGAACGCGCCAAGCGCGCGATCGCGCACGCGCGCGACCGGCTGGAGGGCAAAAGCATCTTCTTCCTCCCCGATTCGCAGCTCGAACTGCCGCTCGCGCGCTTCCTTTCGCAGGAATTGGGGATGATCCCGATCGAAGTCGGCACGCCGTATCTCCACCGCGCGCACATGGCGCCGGAACTGGCGCTGCTCCCGGCCGAGACGGTGATCAGCGAAGGCCAGGATGTCGATCGCCAGCTTGACCGAGTCCGCGCCGCCCGCCCCGACCTGACGGTGTGCGGGCTGGGGCTCGCCAACCCGCTCGAGGCGGAAGGGCTGACGACCAAATGGGCGATCGAACTGGTGTTCTCGCCGGTCCACGGCTTCGACCAGGCGGGCGATCTTGCCGATCTGTTCGCGCGCCCGCTGCGGCGGCGCGACGTGTTGCGGGTATGACGCCCGTGTCCGCCCTTGCACCGCGCGATCGGTGGCTGCCATGCAGCTGACCGTCTGGACCTATGAAGGCCCGCCGCATGTCGGCGCGATGCGGATCGCGACCGCGATGGAGGGTGTGCATTACGTGCTCCACGCGCCGCAGGGCGACACCTATGCCGACCTGTTGTTCACGATGATCGAACGCCGCGACAAGCGGCCGCCGGTGACCTTCACGACGTTCCAGGCGCGCGATCTGGGGAGCGACACCGCCGCGCTGTTCCAGACCGCGGTGCGCGAGGCGGTCGACCGCTTTGCGCCTCAAGCGTTGCTGGTCGGCGCTTCGTGCACCGCGGAGTTGATCCAGGACGATCCCGCCGGGCTTGCGGCGGCGCTGCGCTTGCCGATCCCGGTGATCGCGCTCGAACTGCCGAGCTATCAGCGCAAGGAGAATTGGGGCGCGGCGGAGACGCTCTATCAGTTGGTGCGCGCACTGGCGGTGCCGCCCGTGGATGCTTCCGCAACTTTTGGGGCTTCATCAACCTTTGGCGCGCTTATCAACACTGCCGCTTCCCCGGCGAAGGCCGGGGCCCAGTTGCGGGACGGTGGAAACGAAGCGCTGCGCGCGATTACCACCGACATCACTACTGGGCCCCGGCCTTCGCCGGGGAAGAAAGAAAGAATAAAGCGCCCTTCCGCGAACATCCTCGGGCCGACCGCGCTCGGCTTTCGCCACCGCGATGACGTGGTCGAAATCACGCGCTTGCTGGAAACGCTCGGGATAGACGTCAACGTCGTCGCCCCGCTCGGCGCAACACCCGCCGATCTGGCGCGGCTTGGCGCGGCGGATTTCAACATTTGCCTGTACCCCGAGATCGCCGACACCGCATGTCGCTGGCTCGAACGGACGTTCGCACAGCCAACCGTCCGCACCGTCCCGATCGGCCACGGCGCAACGCGCGATTTCATCGCCGAGGTCGCGGCGCTTGCCGGGGTCGATCCGGCCGCCGCGCTCGACACGTCGCGGTTGCCGTGGTGGAGCCGTTCGGTCGACTCGACCTATCTGACCGGCAAACGCGTGTTCGTGTTCGGCGACGCGACCCATGCGATCGCCGCCGCGCGGGTCGCGCGCGACGAGTTCGGGTTCGAGGTGGTCGGGATCGGCTGCTACAATCGCGAATTCGCGCGCGAGATGCGGGCGGCGGCGGCGCTGTACGGGCTCGAGCCGCTGATCACCGACGATTATCTCGCGGTCGAAGACGCCATCGCCAAGCTGCAGCCCGAGCTGGTTCTGGGCACGCAGATGGAGCGGCACATCGCCAAGCGGCTGCGCATTCCGTGCGCGGTCATTTCCGCCCCGGTACATGTCCAGGATTTCCCTGCGCGCTACAGCCCGCAGATGGGGTTCGAGGGTGCGAACGTGCTGTTCGACACCTGGGTCCACCCGCTGGTGATGGGGCTGGAGGAACATCTGCTGACGATGTTTCGCGACGATTTCGAATTTTCGGACGCAGCGGGGGCGAGCCATCTGGGGCATTCTTCTGCCCCCCTCCCGCAAGCGGGAGGGGAGGATGGAGTCCCGACGCCGAGCGCGAGCTCCTCAAGATCCCGTTCTTCGTCCGCGGCAAGGCGCGGCGCAATACCGAGCGCTATGCCGCAGAGCAGGGCATCGCCGCGATCACGCTCGACACGCTCTATGACGCAAAGGCGCATTATGCCCGTTAGCGCACCCCCACCGCCCCCCGTGCGGATCGTGATCGTCACGCTCGACAATCATCTGGCGGGCGCGGTCCAGCGTGCGCAGGCGCTGCTCGCCCGCACCCACCCGGGCATGACGATCGCTTTCCACGCCGCCGCCGACTGGGAGGAAAAGCCGGAAACGCTCGACGCCGCCCGCGCCGACATCGCGCGCGGCGACATCATCCTTGCGACAATGTTGTTCCTGGAAGATCACGTGCGCGCGGTGCTGCCGCAATTGCAGGCGCGGCGCGACCAGTGCGACGCGATGATCGGGCTGATGTCCGCCGCCGAGATCGTCAAGCTGACGCGCATGAGCGATTACCGGATGGACAAGCCCGCCACCGGAATGCTCGCGCTCATCAAGAAGATGCGCGGCAATCCCAAGCCTGCCGCAAGTTCGGGTGCAAAGCAGATGGCGGTGCTGCGCCGCCTGCCCAAATTGCTCAAGTTCATCCCCGGCACCGCGCAGGACGTCCGCGCCTATTTCCTCACGATGCAATATTGGCTCGCCGCGTCGGACGACAATGTCGTCGACATGGTCCGGGCGCTGGTCGACCGGTATGCGGATGGCCCGCGCATTGCGCTCCGCGGAACGATGCGGGCGCAGGCGCCGCGGGATTATCCCGAAGTCGGCGTCTATCACCCCGCGCTGCCCGACCGGATCGCCGCGACCGCGACCGAGCTGCCGCGACGCCGCGGGGCGAAGGGTACCGTCGGGCTGCTGATGCTGCGATCGTACATTCTGGCCAAGGATGCCGGGCATTATGACGGCGTGATCGCCGCGCTGGAAGCGCGCGGGATGGACGTGATCCCGGCATTCGCGGGCGGGCTCGATGGGCGCCCCGCAATCGAGCGTTTCCTCCTGCGCGACGGGGTGGCGGTGGTCGACGCGGTGATCAATCTCACCGGGTTCAGCCTGGTCGGCGGCCCTGCCTATAATGACGCAGCCGCAGCCGAGGCGATCCTCGCGCGGCTCGACGTACCCTATGTCGCGGCGCATCCGGTCGAATTCCAGTCGCTGCAGGCATGGGCGCTCAACCGACAGGGCTTGCTCCCGCTCGAATCGACGATGATGATCGCGATTCCCGAGCTCGACGGGGGCACGGTGCCGATGCTGTTCGGCGGGAAGTCCGACGGCACCGCCTGTACCGGTTGCACCCGCCACTGCACGTTCCCCGATGCAACCGCCCCGCGCGCGATGCAGGCGTGCAGCGAGCGTGCCGAGATGCTGGCCGCGCGCGTGGTGAAGCTGATCGCGCTGCGCCGCGCGGAAAACGCCGAGAAGCGCGTCGCGATCGTCCTGTTCAACTTCCCCCCCAATGCGGGTGCCGCGGGGACCGCGCAGTTCCTCAGCGTGTTCGCATCGCTCCATGCCACGCTCGGACGGCTGGCGCGCGAAGGGTATCGGGTCGAAGTACCCGCGACGGTCGACGCGCTGCGCGAGGCGATCCTCGGCGGCAATGCCGCGCGCTTCGGGACCGAGGCGAATGTCCATGCGAAGGTCAGCGCGGACACGATCGTCGCGCGCGAGACCTGGCTTGCCGAGATCGAGGCGAGCTGGGGGCCGGCACCGGGCAAGCTGCAATCGGACGGCACATCGGTGCAGATCCTCGGGCGGCAGTTCGGGAACGTCTTCGTCGGGCTGCAACCCGCGCTGGGGTATGAGGGCGATCCGATGCGGCTGCTGTTCGCCGGGCGGTTCGCGCCGACGCATGCCTTCGCCGCATTCTACCGCTGGCTGCGCGAGGATTTCGCTGCGCATGCGGTGCTGCATTTCGGCACCCACGGCAGCCTCGAATTCATGCCGGGCAAGCAAAGCGGGCTGAGCGCCGAGTGCTGGCCCGACCGGCTGATCGGTGACCTGCCCAACATCTATCTTTATGCCGCGAACAACCCGTCGGAAGGCGTGCTCGCCAAGCGGCGTTCGGGCGCGACCCTGGTATCCTATCTGACGCCTGCATTGACCAACGCGGGGGTGTACAAGGGTCTCGCCGCGCTCAAGGCGTCGGTCGAGCGGTGGCGTGTAGCCGATCCGGCAAGCGACGAGGCGCACGATCTGGCGGAACTGATCACGGATCAGGCGACGGCGCTCGACCTGGGGGGTGGCCCTGCAGAGGCGACCGGGTGGATCGCCGACCTCGCCGCCAAGCTTTACGAGATCGAGCGCGAGCTCATCCCGCAAGGGCTTCACGTCGCGGGCGAAGCTGCGTCGCGCGAGGAGCGGATCGCGATGATCGCGGCGTCGTCGGACGCGCGCGGCGAGCCGCTGCCGCACGACACGATCGTCGCTCTGGTCGACGGGACCGTCACGCCCGACACGCCGCTGTTACTGGACATGGCCGCGCTCGACCGCGCGCTGTCGGCGAATGGCGAGATCGACGGCATCGTCGCCGCGCTCGCCGGGCGCTACATCCACCCAGTCACCGGCGGCGATCTGCTGCGCAATCCCGAGATCCTGCCGACCGGGCGCAACATCCACGGCTTCGACCCGTTCCGCATCCCCTCCGCCTATGCGGTCAAAGATGGCGCAGCACAGGCGCAGCGGCTGCTCGATCGCAGTCTCGCGGATTCGGGACATCTCCCCGAGACGGTCGCGATGGTGTTGTGGGGCACCGACAATCTGAAAAGCGAAGGCGCGCAGATCGCGCAGGCGCTGGCGCTGCTCGGCGCACGGCCGCGGTTCGACAGCTACAACCGGCTGGCGGGGGCGGAGCTGGTGCCGCTCGCCGAACTCGGGCGACCGCGGATCGATGTCGTGGTCACCTTGTCGGGGGTGTTCCGCGACCTGCTCCCGCTTCAGACGCGGATGCTCGCGCAGGCGGCGCTGCTAGCGGCGGAAGCGGACGAACCCGACAGCGACAATTTTGTCCGTCGCCATGCGCGCGCACACGCCGCGGCGCAGGGCTGCGACCTCGAAACCGCCGCTTTGCGCGTCTTCTCCAATGCCGAAGGGGCATATGGCGCGAACGTCAATCTGATGATCGACACGGGTGCATGGACCGACCCAGACGAGCTGGCGGACAGTTTCGAGCGGCAGAAGGGCTATGCCTACGGCGTCAAGGGCGCACCGGTGCGCCAGCCCGACGTGCTCAAGGCAGCCCTCCAGACGGTCGATTGCGCGTATCAGAACCTCGAGAGCGTCGAGCTCGGCATCACCAGTATCGACCAATATGTCGATGCGCTTGGCGGGATCAGCCGCGCGGTGACTCGGGCGAAGGGCGGACAGACCGCACCGGTCTATATCGGCGACCAGACGCAAGGTGTCGGCAAGGTGCGCAGCTTGCAGGAACAGGTCGCGCTAGAGACGCGGACGCGGGTGCTCAACCCGGTGTGGACCGAGGCGCTGCTGCGCCACGGTTATGAAGGCGTCCGCCAGATCGAGGGCAGCGTCACCACGACGATGGGCTGGTCGGCGACCACCGGCGAAGTCGATCCGTGGGTCTATCAGCAGATCAGCGAAACCTATGTGCTCGACGCGGCGATGCGGGAACGGATCGCCGCGCTCAACCCCAAGGCCTCCGCGCGCGTCGCCAACCGCCTGATCGAGGCGAGCGAGCGCAAATACTGGTCCCCCGACGCGGCGACGCTCGCCGCACTCCATGCCGCCAGCGACGACCTCGAGGACCGCCTCGAGGGGATCGTGGCGGTGGCGGCTTGAAGGAACAGATGATGGCATTGCTCGATCCCCCAGTCCGCGGACTTGACGGCGAAGGCTCGCTCCAGGTGGGGCTCGATCCGAACGACCGGATCGGCAACGCGAAGGTGTTCGCGGTGTACGGCAAGGGCGGGATCGGCAAATCGACCACCTCGTCCAACCTGTCCGCCGCCTTCTCGCTGCTCGGCAAGCGCGTGCTGCAGATCGGCTGCGACCCCAAGCACGACAGCACCTTCACGCTGACCAAAAAACTGATGCCGACCGTGATCGACGTGCTCGAAACGGTCCAGTTCCACGCCGAGGAACTGCGGCCCGAGGATTACATGTTCGAGGGGTATAATGGCGTGATGTGTGTCGAGGCGGGCGGGCCGCCCGCGGGAACGGGCTGCGGCGGCTATGTCGTCGGGCAGACGGTCAAATTGCTCAAACAGCATCATCTGCTCGAGGAAACCGACGTCGTGATCTTCGACGTGCTCGGCGACGTGGTGTGCGGCGGGTTTGCTGCCCCGCTCCAGCATGCCGAGCGCGCGGTCGTCGTTGCGGCGAACGATTTCGACAGCATCTTCGCGATGAATCGCATCGTCGCGGCGATCAAGGCGAAGGCGAAGAATTACGACGTGCGGATGGCGGGCGTGATCGCCAACCGCTCCGCCGCGACCGACGAGATCGACCGGTTCAATGCCGCGACGGGGCTGAAACGGCTCGCGCATTTCCCCGATCTCGACGCGATCCGGCGCTCACGGCTAAAGAAATGCACGCTGTTCGAGATGGACTCGACCCCCGAAGTCGATGCCGCCTGTCTCGAATACAAACGCCTCGCCGCGCAGATGTGGGCCGGGTGCGAACCGCTCGACGCGCAACCGATGAAGGATCGCGAAATCTTCGAATTCCTGGGGTTCGAATGATGCCATCCCGTTCCCATCCGCTCACCGTCATCCCCCTGCGAACGGAGGACGCGCGATGACCACCGCGACCTACCATCGCTATCGCGGCGCGCTCGAAACCTATTTCGACCGCACCGCCGCCAAGGCGTGGGAACAGCTTACCTCCGACGCCCCCGTCAGCGGGATCCGTGCGACGGTGCGGGCGGGGCGGACCGACATGCGCGACACGCTGCTGTCGTGGCTTCCCGCCGACATGACCGGGCTGCGGCTGCTCGATGCCGGGTGCGGGACCGGCGCGCTCGCGGTTGCGGCGGCGGAACGCGGTGCGCAAGTGGTGGCGATCGACGTCGCGGGTAGCCTGGTCAAGATCGCGCGCGACCGTGCGCCCGCTACGCTGGCGATCGACTGGCGCGTCGGCGACATGCTCGACCCCGCGCTCGGGCGGTTCGATCATGTCGTCGCAATGGACTCGCTGATCCATTATCCCGCGTTCGAGATCGTCAGTGTATTGGAGCGGCTCGCCGAACGGACGCGCGGGTCGATCGTCTTCACCTTCGCACCGCAGACCCCGTTGTTGATGGCGATGCTCGGCATGGGTCGGCTGTTCCCGCGCAGCGACCGCTCGCCTGCGATCCTGCCGGTGCGCGACCGGCTGCTCCGCACGCTGATCCGCACCGCGCTCCCTTCCGCCGCGATTGGGCGTGACCGCCGCATTTCCGCAACTTTCTACACCAGCCACGCGATTGAGGTGGTGACGCGGTGAGCGACCTGTCCGCCCTCAAGAGATCGCTCCAACCGCACGCGGACCGCAGGCGGTCCGTTCGGGGCGGAGGGTTTCGCACGGGTGCGTTCTGGAACCAGGTCGGGGCACGGTTCCTGCCGTTTGCGGATGCGGCAAGCGTGGAATTGCCGCTTGGTCGGCTCCTGCGGTTGTCGCTGTTCCAGGTATCGGTCGGGATGGCGGCGGTGCTGCTGACCGGCACGCTCAACCGCGTGATGATCGTCGAACTCGGCATGGCGAGCTGGGCGGTGGGCGCGATGGTATCGTTGCCGCTCGTCTTCGCGCCGCTACGCGCGCTGATCGGGTTCAAGTCGGATCACCACCAGTCGCTGCTCGGGTGGAAGCGCGTGCCGTATCTGTGGTTCGGGACGTTGCTCCAGTTCGGCGGGTTCGCGTTGCTGCCGTTCGCGTTGCTGGTGATGACCGGGCTGGGGAATGGCCCCGCGATCGTCGGGCAGGTCGGCGCGGGGATCGCGTTTCTGATGGTCGGTGCGGGGATGCACACGACGCAGACCGCGGGCCTTGCGCTCGCGACCGATCTCGCGCCGCCCGACAGCCGACCTCGCGTCGTTGCGCTGCTGTATGTCATGCTGCTGATCGGCATGATGGTCAGCGCGATCGTGATCGGGCGCCTGCTCAACCATTTTACCCCGACGCATCTGGTGCAGATCGTCCAGGGCGCCGCGGTGCTGACGGTCGTGCTCAACATCACCGCCTTGTGGAAACAGGAGCCGCGACGGCGTGGCGGCACCGTGGCGGACGACCGCCGCGAGAGCTTCCGGGAAATGTGGGCGATCTTCATCGCCCGCCCGCGGACAATGCGGCTGCTCGTCGCGACCGGGCTCGGGTCCGCAGCTTTCTCGATGCAGGACGTGTTGCTCGAGCCGTATGGCGGGCAGATCCTCGGACTGTCGGTCGGCGCGACGACGTCGCTGACCGCCTTGTGGGCGATCGGGATGCTGAGCGGTTTCGCGCTCGCCGCGCGTGCGCTCGGCAAGGGTGCCGAGCCGCACCGACTGGCGGGGTTCGGCGGGGTTGCGGGGATCGCAGCGTTCCTGGGCGTGATCTTCGCCGCACCCTTGCACGCCGCCGCGCTGCTCGCGGTCGGGGCCGCGATGATCGGATTTGGCGGGGGGCTATTCTCGGTCGGCACGCTGACCGCGGCGATGGCGATTTCGGACGCGCGCGACCTCGGCGGTCGGACCGGCCTGGCGCTCGGGGCGTGGGGCGCGGTGCAGGCGACGTGCGCCGGGTTGGCGATCGCGATCGGCGCAATCTTGCGCGACGTGACGTCCGCGGCGGCGATCCGCCACGCGCTCGGGCCGACGCTGGCCGATCCCGCGACCGGCTACGGCATCGTCTACGCACTCGAAATCGCACTGCTGCTCGCGACGCTTGTCGTGCTCGGGCCGCTCGTCCGCCCGGCGACCGATCCGGCCGCGATCCGCTTTGGCAAAACCCGTTTCGGCCTTGCCGAATTTCCGGCTTAACTGGGGAGACAGACCATGCACCCGACCCTAACCCCCGGCATCGATGTCGCGCTGCTGATCTTCTACGCGTTCGTCCTGTTCTTCATCTGCCTCGTCTTCTATCTCCGCCGCGAGGATCGGCGCGAGGGCTATCCGCTCGAGCATGAGTTCACCGGGCGGCTCGAATCCGAAGGCGGACCGTTCCTCACCGCGCTCCCCAAGACGTTCAAGCTGTCGTTCGGGCGCGGCACCGTGACCACCCCGACGCAGGGGCGCGAACCGGTCGAGATCGCGGCGCGCTTCACCGATCGTTTTCCGGGCGCGCCCTATGCGCCGACCGGCAACCCGCTGGTCGACGGGATCGGCCCCGCGGCCTACGCCAACCGCGCGAAACATCCCGATATCGACATGGAAGGCCATCCGCGGATCGTGCCGATGGGCAGTGCGCTCGATTTTGCAATCGAACGCCGCGATCCCG
The DNA here is from genome assembly GCA_030433805.1 of Sphingomonas sp. PsM26. Classification (GTDB taxonomy): domain Bacteria; phylum Pseudomonadota; class Alphaproteobacteria; order Sphingomonadales; family Sphingomonadaceae; genus Sphingomonas. The sequence continues at coordinate 40,291 of JARUXA010000021.1, forward strand.
ATCCGCGCGGGATGCCGGTGCTGGGGTGTGACGGTGCGCTCGCGGGGACGGTTTCAGAACTGTGGATCGACCGCGCGGACCGGCTGATCCGCTATCTCGCGGTCGATCTGGCCGTCGGCGGCACGGTGCTCGTGCCGATGATGATGACCGATATCCAGCGCGGTAACCGCCGCGTGGTGTGCGACGCGGTTACCGCCGCGCAATTCGCGGATGCGCCACGGATCGAGGCGACCGACCGGATCACTTTGTACGAGGAGGACCGTGTGCTCGGCTATTTCGGCGGCGGCTATCTCTACGCCACGCCCGATCGTCAGGAGCCGTTGCTGTGACCGAACATGACCACGAACCGATCCCGGGCCTGCCGGGGCTGCTCCCCCTGGACGAGCGCATCCTGTGGCAGGGTGCCCCCGACTGGCGCGTGCTCGCGCAGACCGCATATCATACGCGGATCGTGACCGGCTATTTCGTCCTGCTCGCGGGATGGTCGCTTGGTGCGGCGCTGGCGCGCGGCGTGGATGCAATCGGCGACTTGTCGGGGGTCGGACTGACCGCCGGGTTCGGTGCGATCGCGGTCGGGCTGCTCAACCTGCTCGCCTGGGGGGCGGCGCGGACGACGCTGTACACGCTGACCAACCGCCGGATCGTGTTCCGCATCGGCATCGCCTTCTCCAAGTGCATCAATCTGCCGCTGCGCCGGATCACAAGCGTCGGGCTGGCGGTGCAGGCGGATGGCTCGGGCGACTTGCCGCTCGCTCTCGAGAGCGAACGCAAATTGGGGTTCTTGGCGCTTTGGCCGCACGCACGCCCGTGGCGAGTCGCGACCCCCGAGCCGATGCTGCGCGCGGTGCCCGATGCGCGCCACGTCGCTGCACTGGTCGCGCGCGCGTGTCTTTCGGTCCATCCGCAGGGCACCGTCGCCCAGCCCGCATCCGTCTCTACGGCCGAGCCAGCGTTCGGCCAGGCGGTGGCGGCATGAGCCAGACGCACCCCGAACAGCTTCCGCGCGGCGCTCTGATTCTTGGCGGCGCGCTCGTCGCCTTCGCCTTCACGCTGACCGCGACGATGCGGATCGCGCAGGTTCCGCCCGCGGCCTCGCCCGTGCTGTTGCGCAGTGCGGACCATGTTGCTCCCGTCCGGTCGCGCACGTTGCGGTTCATCGATGCGCCCGATCGCGGGGTGCGGATCGAGGATGCGGGCACCGGCCGCACCGCCTCTGTCATCGTGCCCGACCAGAAGACCGGGTTCATTCGCGGCGTGATGCGCGGGCTTGCACGCGAGCGGCGGATGCGCGGGATCGGCAGCGCGCCGCCCTTTACCCTCACCCAGTGGCAGGACGGCGAACTGACGCTGACCGACACTGCGACCGGGCGCTCGATCGAACTCAACGCGTTCGGCACGACCAACCGCGCAGCGTTCGCGGCGCTGCTCGAAACTCCGGAGACGCCCAGGATCTTGGAGATGGGCAGATGATCCCGTTCCGCCGCACCGCCTTCGACACGCCGTGCCGCGTGCTGGTCGAACATAGCGACGAATTCCTGTGCGCGCATGTCGAGCTCGCGGACGGCGTCGCGATCAACCCGGGCGACCGGGTGCGGGTCCACGGCGACCCGATCCACGTCGCGTTCGGCGACTCACGCGTGTTCGAACGGCTCGCCACGGTCGAGCGCGCGAGCGCGGTCGAGCGGTTGTGGACCAAGCTTTGCGGCCATTTCGAGATGACCGAACTGTACGAAGTCAGCTTTTCGGATCGGAGACTGTCATGAACGCCATCACCGCGATCGCGCCCGCCGATATTCCACCAACCGATACGATGCGGATCGCGCGCGAGGATACCGTGCTGTCTCCCCGCTTCTACACCACCGATTTTGCGGCGATGGACCGGATCGACGTGTCGCCGGTGCGCGCCGAATGGGACCAGCTGATCGCCGAAATGGTCGCCGATCCCAACCGGCGCCATTTCCGCCGCACCAATGCGTTCGACGGCGTGATCGAAAGCCTGCCCGATGGCCTACGCGAGGAATTCATCGATTTCCTGGTGAGCTCGCTCACCGCCGAATTCTCGGGCTGCATCCTCTACGCCGAGATCCAGAAGCGCGCGCAGAACCCCGATATCAAGATGCTGTTCAAGCTGATGAGCCGCGACGAAAGCCGCCACGCAGGGTTCATCAACGATACGCTCAAAGATGCCGGGATCGGGGTTAACCTCAGCTTCCTGACCAAGACCAAGAAATACACCTATTTCCGCCCGAAATTCATCTTCTACGCGACCTATCTGTCGGAGAAGATCGGCTATTCGCGCTACATCACAATCTTCCGGCATCTCGCGCAGCACCCCGAATGGCGCTTCCACCCGATCTTCAACTGGTTCGAGGAATGGTGCAACGACGAGTTCCGCCACGGCGAGGCGTTCGCGATCCTGATGCGCACCGACCGCAAACTGCTGCGCGGACATAATGTGCTGTGGATCCGGTTCTTCCTCGTTGCCGTCTATACGACGATGTATGTCCGCGACCACAATCGCCCGGCGTTCCACAAGGCGCTCGGGATCGACCCGACCGACTATGACCAGCGCGTCTTCACGGTCTGCTCGCAGATCACGCGGCAGGTCTTCCCGGTCGTGCTCGATACCGATGCGCCCGCGTTCCGCGCCGGGCTGGAGCGGATGCGCCGGATCGCCGCGGGGATCGACGCCGCGAAGGAACAGGGCGGCGTGATCGGCTGGATCAAGCGCACCGCGTTGGTCGGCGCGGCGGGGGTCGCGTTCGCGCGGCTGTATCTGACGCCGGTGCGGCGCAACGCGATCCCGGCCTCCGCGCGGCTGGTCCCGGCCTGGTGACGATCCCGCCGCTCCTGTTCGCGCTGGTGCTGTGGTTCATCGGGACGGCGGCGGTGGTGTGGCTTGACAGCCGCCCGCGCGCGACCTTCCGCACGAGCTTCACGCTGGCGGGGGTGCTCGCCCTCGTCGCGACGGGTGCGGTGTGGTGGAGCGCGGACGAATCGAGCTGGGGCGGCGCGTATCTTGGTTTCGCGGCGGCGATTGTGATCTGGGGCTGGCATGAAATGGGGTTCCTGATGGGGTTCGTCGCCGGGCCCAATCGCCTGCCCTGCCCGCCAGGTGCCGCCGGATGGGATCGGCTTCGGCTTGCGACCGCGACGGTGATCCATCACGAAGTCGCGATCGCCGCGACCGCGCTGCTGCTGTTCGCGCTGACCTGGGGCCAGCCCAACCAATCGGCGCCGCTCACGTTCCTGTTGCTGTTCGTCCTGCGGCTGAGCGCCAAGTTCAACCTGTATCTCGGCGTGCCCAATCTCAGCGACGAAGTGTTCCCGGCGCATCTCGCCTATCTCAAGAGCTATTTCCGCAAGCGCGCCGGCAATGCGCTGCTGCCGGTATCGCTGATCGGGTCGGGCGGGCTTGCGATCTGGGCGTGGACCGTCGCCGAAGCCGCGCCGCTGCGCAGTGGCGTGGGCGTGACCGCGAGCTTGCTTGCCGGGCTCTCCGCCCTTGGCATGATCGAGCATCTTTTTCTTGTCCTGCCGCTCAGGGATGCCAAGATGTGGCATTGGGCGTCGGCCATAAACAAAGCGGCAAAAGCCGCTGCCAACGACTAGACGCGGGAGGGTATGCGATGGATTACGAGGCATTCTTTCAGGTTCAGCTCGACACGCTGAAAGAGGACGGGCGCTATCGCACCTTTGCCGAACTGGAGCGCAAGGCCGGGCAATTCCCGCGTGCGCGGCACCACGCCGAGGGTGGGGTCGACGAGGTCACGGTCTGGTGCTCGAACGACTATCTCGGCATGGGGCAACACCCCAAGGTCCTGGCCGCAATGCACGAGACGCTCGATGCGTGCGGCGCCGGCGCGGGTGGCACACGTAACATCTCGGGGACCACGCACGCGCATGTCGTGCTCGAGGCCGAGCTCGCCGACTTGCACGGCAAGGAAGCCGCACTGCTGTTCACCTCGGGTTATGTCTCCAACTGGGCGGCGCTGAGCACGCTGGCCGCGCGGCTGCCCGATTGCGTCGTGCTGTCGGACGAACTCAACCACGCCTCGATGATCGAGGGGATCCGCCACAGCCGCGCGCAATGCATCCGCTTCAAGCATAACGACGCGGCGGATCTCGACCGCCGCCTGTCCGAAATCCCTGCGGACCGGCCGAAGCTGGTCGCGTTCGAGAGCGTCTATTCGATGGACGGCGACATCGCGCCGATCGCGGAGATCCTCGACGTGTGCGAGCGGCACGGCGCAATGTCCTATCTCGACGAAGTCCACGGCGTCGGGCTCTACGGCCCGCGCGGCGGCGGGGTGGCCGAACGCGAAGGGCTGATGGACCGGGTCACGCTGATCGAGGGAACGCTGGGCAAGGCGTTCGGGGTGATGGGCGGCTATATCGCGGGCTCGGCCGCTTTGTGCGATTTCATCCGCAGCTTCGCGAGCGGGTTCATCTTCACCACCGCGCTGCCGCCCGCACTTGCCGCGGGGGCGACCGCGAGCATTCGTCATCTCAAGCACAGCGACGCGGAACGCGCGCAGCATCAGGCGCGTGTGGCGCAGGTGCGGCGGCGGCTCGACGCGATCGGCATCCCGACGATCGACAACCCGAGCCACATCATTCCGGTGATGGTCGGCGATGCGCACAAGTGCAAGATGATCAGCGACTGGCTGCTCGAACACCACGGCATTTATCTCCAGCCGATCAACTACCCGACCGTTCCGGTCGGCACCGAGCGGCTGCGGCTGACACCCTCGCCGGTCCATTCGGACGGCGATGTCGACAAACTGGTGAGCGCGCTGTCGGAAATCTGGTCGCAATGCGCGCTCGCGCGGCGCGCATTGGCGGCGTGAAAGTACAACCGGAATAGAACCGCCTGCACCTCCCCGTTCGTTTCGAAATTAGTCGAGAAACGAACGGGGGGAAGCGCCGGGCCGCGAAGCCGTACCGCTATTCCGCCAGCCCCTGGCGCAACCGCCGCGCGAACAGCCACGCGCCCGCGAACACCGCGGGCACCGCGGCGACCATCACCCATTCCTTCCAGGCATGCGCCGGCGCCGCGAGATACCCGATCAGCGCGACCGCATAATAACTGATCGCGACGACCGACAAGCCCTCGACCGTCTGCTGCAGGCGCAGTTGCAGCTGCGTCCGGGTGTTCATCGATTCGAGCAGGTCGCGATTCTGCTTGGCGAGCGCGATGTCGATCCGGGTGCGGAGCAGTTCGCTCGTCCACGCCGCGCGCTGCGACAGGTCCGCCAGCCGCGCCGAGAAGCTGTCGCAGGTCCGCACCGCGGGGGTCAGCCGCCGCTCGGTAAAGTCGGCCAGCGTCTGATAGCCGGGGATCCGCCCGATCCCGAGCGTCTCGAGCCGGTCGAGGCTGAGTTGCGCATAAGCGCGCGTCGCGCTCATCCGGTAGCGCGTTTCGGCGAGCAATCGCGCGAGCTCGGCCGACAGATAGGTCAGCTCGTCGAGCAGACTGTCATCCTGCGACACGCGCTCGGACACCGAGGCGGTCAGCCCCGCGAGCCGCGCCTCGAGCCGCGATACGTCCGGCGTCAGCCGCTGCGCGAGCGGCAAGCCGAGCAGTGCCATGTTGCGGTAATTGCCCAATTCCTGGAGACGCAACACGAGTTGCGCGGGCTCGTCGCGGAGCAGCCCCTGGTCGAGCAGCAGCAGACGACCGAAGCCGTCGGGGTTGAGCCGGAAATCGGACATCACCCGCGCCTTGCCCCCCGCGACGTCGCACAGGATCAGCGCCTCGGGGACGAACAGCGTGTCGAGCGTTGCTTCATCGGGGGGATCGGTCCCTGCGGGATAGAGTGCGATCTGCGTCGCGCGAATGACGTCGCCGGGCATGTCGGTCAGGATTTCGGTTGCGGCCGGATCGAACACGCCGCTGGCGAAAGGCTGGTCGAACGCGCCCTCGCGCACGAAGGTGTAGCTCGCGAATTCGGTATGTCGCTCGAGCACAAGCTTCATGCCCCCGAGATCGACCACCGCATATTTGGTCGCGGGCGCAAGTGTCAGGCCGAGCCGCATCGCCACCGCCTCGAAATGCGCGCCGGCGCTCCCCGCCCCCGCTTCGCCCAACACCGTGACGATCTGCATCAGCCGGCATGGCGCGGTAAAACGCGGCAGCCGCCGGACGTGCATCTCCTCCGCCAGCGCGGCGCGCAGCGGATGGCTGCGCAGACTTAGCCCGTCCATGATCGCGCTCCCGACCATGGGGCGAGGCGTGCGCAACCGCCCGGCTGCGCACGCGCGCGCCTCATTGCCGTTTCGTCATCGCCTGCGGATTGGCCAATACCGCGGGCACCGCCGCCCCCGCCGCGCCGCCTTCGGGGGCGGCGGTGGGAACGGGCGGCCCTTTCAGCGTCGGATTGTCCGCGAGCATCGAATACCCGCCGAGCGGCTTGGACTGGCCCTGGTGGCAGGTCTGGCAATTGATCTTGTATGGATCGCCATGTGGCCCCTTGCGATATGCCGGGAACACCGCGGTGAGCGGGGTGATATACCCTTCGTTCGAATCGCGGACCATGCGGATCCCGTAATAAGCGGTCGCGCGCTGCGGTCGGCTGAGGCTCCACGAGCGGAACGACTGGCTGTTGTGGCAATAGGTGCAATTGACCCCGAGCGCGGTGCTCATGTGCATCATCAGGCCGTAGCTCTTCTCGGCATCTTTGATTGACACGACATGGTTGGGGGAGGGATATTGGCTGCTCGATGCGACGCGGATCTGCGCCTTGCCCGCGAGATAGCTCTGGAACGGATCATAGGGGAGCGAGGCATAGCCGACGCTGACATTGGGGGTGTTCTGCCCGTGCTTGTTGCGCACGATCGTGTCTGGATCCTCGACACCCTCTGCGATCGCCCATTTGTACGTCGGCACCGCATTGCCGCGGTGGCAGGTGTAGCAGGTCACCCCGGTCTTCTGGACATGGCTCGACCATTTGCCGTTGATGTTGCGCGTCATCTGCAACATCCGCCGCGCGACGACCTTGGTGTATTTCTCGTCCGAGGCCATGTTCTCCGGGTTGTGGCAATAATTGCAGCCCTGCTCGGGCGGCGCGACCCATTGGTTCATCGCTGCCATCAGATGGTTGAATCGCTCCGCCGACACGTCGCCCAGCACCTGGACATTCTGATAGGCCTCGCGTGCGCGCGGGCCGCTATCGTCGGGGAGCGCATAGGGCGGCGGAGGAATCGCGCCGAGCTTGACGACATGATCGGGGTCGACGATCTGCGCCATACCGGTGCCGCGGAAGCCCGTCTGTTGCGATTGCTTGGGCCCAAGTTCGCACCCGCCGAGCGCGACGGTCGCGCCGATCAGCCCCGTCGCCGCGAATATCCTGCCAAGACCGCTCATTGCGATGCTCCCGGAAGCGTGGCGGGATCGATTACGCCCGTGCCCGGATAGTCCGGCGCATAGCCGTGCTGGATCGCCCACAAATACCAATTGTCGACCACGGTGCCGGTCAGCAGGATCCCGATCCCGCCGGTCAGCGTCGTCAGCACCGCGAACCACCAGGCCCAGCGATGAATCGATTCATAGGTCGCGTTGAACCCCATGGTCCAGCGCCAGAACAAGGCCGCGCGTTCGGCCGCGGTGCCGCGATCGGTGATATGCTCGATCTCGCGTTCCCCGCCATAGCGACCGACCGCGAGGATCGTCGCGCCGTGCATCGCGAACAGCAGCGTCGACCCGTACAGGAACACGATCGAAAGGCAGTGGAACGGGTTGTAGAAGAGATTGCCGTAGCGGATCGAAAAAGCTGCGGTCCAGTCGAGGTGCGGGAAGATGCCGAACGGCACCGCTTCCGCCCAGCTGCCCATCAGCATCGGGCGCAGGAAGCCGAGCACGACCATCAGCCAGATTGCGCTGGCGAACGCCCAGGGGACATGCGTCCCCATCCCCAGCGCCTTTGCGCGGCGGAAGGTGCGCAACCACCATAGCAGCACCGAGGTCGTCATGCTGAACCCGGCGAGCTGCCACCAGCCGCCCTTGGCGAGCGGCACGAACAGCTGGAAGCCATATTCCGGCCCCGGCGGCTCCAGCGCGAGCCACGGCAGTTGCCGCGCGAACTGAATCGGATCCCAGCCGACCGACGCCCACATGTTGAGCCCGACGATCTCGAACGCGAGAAAGCCGAACATCAGCGACAGGATGCCGAGCCCGCCTAGATAGATCGGGCCGATCTGCGCATTGCCGATCTTGCCGATCCAGTAGGAGAAACCGGGCTCGCCCAGTCGCGGGAAATCATAGGCGCCGAGCGCCGGCCCCATTTCGGGGGCCCCGCGCAATTGCACCTGGGTGAAGATGTTCTGATAGCGTGCCATCGTCTTTCCCCCTCACGACCAGATCGGCAGGTTGAGCCACCACGTCCACCATTCGGGCCAGCCGCGAGTCCACAGCGGCCCTGAGATGATGATGCAGATCGCGCTCCAGAACCCGGCGCTCAGCGCGAGGAACAGCCCGAGCCGGTGGATGCCGAGCGTCCCGATCGAATAGCCGATCGTGTCGCGGAAGAAGGCGTCCTCATATTCGGGCGACTTGACCTCGCCCTGCGTCCCGTCGGGGTTCTTCGCGGGATTGACCGCGGACAACACCAGCCCGCCATGCAGCGCGAGCGCGAGCGTGGTGGTGAAGAAGAAGCTCACCGCGAGCATGTGCGCGGGATTGTAGTGGAAATGGAGATATTGGTAGCCGGTATTCGACACCCAATCGAGGTGGCTGAAAATGCCGTACGGGAAGCCGAAGCCCCACGCCCCCAGCAGCCACGGACGGATCACCACCAGCGAGACATAGGCAAAGATCGCGACCCCGAACGCGATCGGCACATGATAACTGATCCCGAGCTTGCGGCAGATCTCGACCTCGCGCAGCGCCCAGGACACGAACGCCCCGACCGCGCAGATCGTAATGACCTGCCAGAATCCGCCTTCGCGCAGCGGCGCGAGCGACAGACCGTAGGACAGGTCGGGCGGCGCGATGCTGATCAGCCAGATGTTCCACGTCGGTCCGAGCGACGCGGCATAAACGATCAGTCCCGTACCGAGCAGCGAGAAGATCGCTGTCGTCACCCCGAAGAAGCCGACATAAAAGGGGCCGACCCAGAAATCGAAAAGATCCCCGCCGAGCAGCGTACCGCCGCGGACGCGATATTTCCGTTCGAAACTCAGCAACGCCATGACGACTCCCTCCTTCCCCCCGCAGGCCGCATGCGGCTTGGGCGCGGGGTCACGGTCCATCGGGTTCAAGATGACGGGAACCGTTGTCCTGCCCCCGTCATCCTGAAACGGTACGCTTCACTGCGCGGGCGGCGCCGCCGGTGCGCTTGCCGCCGCGGGTGCGTGGCGCGGCCCGTCGAGCCAGTTGAACTTGTCGGTGCTGAGCAAGATGAAATGAATCAGCAGCGCCAGCACGAACAGGAACGAAAACAACGCGACGAGCGTCCGTCGCGGATCGAAAATCAGCCAAATTCTCCACATGGCGTGGGCTCCTCTTGATGATGTCGGGCAATCAGTCGATCCAGGGTTTCCACGTCCACATCAGGAAGTGCGCAACCACCGCGATCGCCGTGAACAGCGCGAAGCTGGTCAGGAAGATCTTGTGGAATTCCTTGGCTTCTTCGGGCGTCAGATAGGTTCCTGGTCCGAACCGCTCGTCTCGTTTGTCGCTCATTGCTCCGTCTCCTTGGTGACGATCGACAGGAGCGTCGCAGGCGCTCCCCGGCTGCATCCGCGCGGCATGGTGCCGTGGGGATCGAGTGTCCGCGTCGACGCGGAATGGCTGGTTGAGGTGCGCGTCATCCGCCGCGGCTTTCGCTGATCGCGTTCGCGAGCCGACGCGCGCTGACCGAGGCTTCGCCTGCACGGCGTGCGCCGCGTTCGGCGGCGTCGCGGATCCGCTTGGCGGCGGAAATCCGTACCAGTACCGGCTCGCGTTCGATCACCGCGTCGAGCGCGGTCTTGGCGTCATCGTCCCACGCGACGTCACGATCGACCCGTGCGGGGGTTGCCTCGACCTGGTCGAGCTGTCCTGCCAGCGGGAGGATGTGGAAAAGCGCGTCGAACAGCGCGTTGCACACTTCCTGGATTAGATAGGTCGCGCCGGCATAGCCCATGAATGGCGTGCCGGTATGCCGCCGGATCACCGCGCCGGGGAAGCTCGCGGGGATATAGACGCCGCGTGCGCCGGTCTCGGCCATGTACATGCGTTCGTTGAAGCTGCCGAACACCATCAGCGGCGGATTGCTGCGGATCGCGTCGATCACCGCCTGGTTGTCGGGCTTGATTCCGGCCGATCGCGCGAAGGCGAAGTGGCAGGGGAGCCCCATGTCGGTTTCGAGGAAGTTGCGGATGCCACGCGCGTAGGTTTCGGTCGCGACGATGCCGAAGCTCGCGGTGCCGAAGAAATCCTGGGTGACCGAGCGCCACAGATCCCACAGCGGTTTGATCGTCGTGTGCTTCTCGCGTTCGATGAAGGGTTCCGGGTCAAGACCGAGCAGGTCGCCGAGCGTGCGGAGGAACAGCGTGGTGCTTTCCAGGCCGATCGGTGCCTGGAGATACGGGCGCTCGAGCATCTCGCACAGCCCGCGCCCGAATTCGCGGTACAGGCAGACATTGGCCTGCGCGTCGGCGAGCTTGCGGACATCGGCGAGGTGGCTGCCGAGCGGGAAGACCATCCCGACCTCGGCACCGATCCCCTCGATCAGGCGGCGGATCTCTGCAAGATCGGAGGGCATGTTGAAGCTGCCGTACATCGGCCCGATGATGTTGACGCGGGGCCGTTCGCCGGGCTTGAGCGGACGCGGTGCGGGCACTTTCTTCGGCCCGAACTGAGTCCACAGCCAGGTCAGCGCACGGTCGCCCGACTGCCACTGGTCCTCGTCGATCGTGCGCGGCAGGAACCGCTGGATGTTGGTACCCTCGGGCGTGACGCCGCCGCCGATCATCTCGGCGATCGAGCCGGTCACCACGACCGCGGGCAAATCCGGATCGAGCGTCGCCCAAGCGCGCTTCATCGCGCCCTCGGTCCCGTCGCGGCCGAGCTCCTGCTCGCCCAATCCGGTGACGACGATCGGCAATTCATGCGGCGGGAGCGCGTCGGTATAGTGCAGCACCGAGGTGACGGGGAGGTTCTCGCAGCCGACCGGGCCGTCGATGATGACCTGCAGCCCCTTGATCGCGGTGAAGGCGTAGACCGCGCCCCAATAACCGCCGGCGCGGTCGTGATCGAGGATGAGGGTCATCGGATTGCCCCCGTTGCGTGCGCTGCAAAGCGGGCTGGCCTCACGCAAAGGCGCAAAGACGCAAAGCAGGATATCTTCCAGGAAAGCACGGCGTCGACCTTCGGTGTCCGCACGCTTTGCGCCTTTGCGCCTTTGCGTGAGGCCAACTTGACGCAAGCGCTGCTACGCGGGGTTGGTAAACCGCTCATGACCCGACGCTTTCTTCGGCCTTGGCCGCAGCGATGCGTTTGGCGGCGTATTTCGCCTTGAACTCGGGCCGGTCGACCGGCGTGTCTTCCCACACGCCAGCGGTCGCGCCGACACCGACACCTTCGAAGAACGCGGTCATCTTGTCGAAGCGCGCCTGGTTGGCGAGCGCCGCTTTGACCACCAGTGCGAGGCTCCCCGCCCCTGCCGGTCCCATCAGCGGACGTGCCGAGATGAGGTTGGTGAAATAGAGCGCCGGGATCGATTTCTGCTTGGCGTGCTGCACCACGGGCGTGGTGCCGATCGCGAGATCGGGGCCGAACGCCTCGACTGCGGCAAGATCCTGTTCGAGGCTCGCGCGATATTGGACCTGAACGCCGCGGCTCACCAGCCAATCGCGGTCGGGTTCGGACCAGGGCGTGCGTGGGCAGGCGGTGCCGACATAGGGCACATCCGCGCCGCTTTCGATCAGCAGCCGCGCGACGAGCAGTTCGGAGCCTTCATAGCCCGACACGGTGATCCGCCCGGCGATCGGCCGTGCCGCGAGCGCGCCCCGGATCGCGGGAAGGAAACGGTTCTTCGCTGCATCGACCTTGTCCTGCGCGACCCCGCAGGCCGCGCCGATCGCGTCGAGCCACGCCGCGGTGCCGTCCGCCCCGACCGGGGCCGACCCGACCACCGTGCGGCCCGCCGCCTCGAATTCGCGGACGCTCGCGGTGTAGAAGGGGTGGATCGCGGCTACGCACGCGCAATCGAGCGCCGCGTACAGCTCGCGCCATTCGCGTGTCGGTACGACCGGGCCTGCCGCAAGGCCCAGCGGTTCGAGCAATAGCCCGATTCCTGGCGGGTCAGCCGGGAACATCTCGCCAAGGAGAGTCACGCTCGGCCGGTCCGGTCGTTGCTTGGGCGCGGCGACGGGGCCTAGCTCGGCCTCCTTGCGCGCATAAGAGAGCATCGCGCCCGCGAGGACGTCCTTCGCCTCGGCATGCGTGGGCACGCCGAAACCGGGTACGTCGATCCCGATGATCCGCACCCCGTTGATCTGGTCGGGGAGCAATTGCAGCGGCACGCCGCTGGCGGTCGGGACGCAGAGGTTGGTGACGATGATCGTGTCGTACAGCGCGGGGTCGGCGAGCTGGTGGACCGCGTCGCGAATGTCCTCGAACAATTTACCCGTCACCAGCGTCTCGGACGAGAAGGGGACGTAGCCGGCGCTGCGTTTGGCGCCGTAGAAATGCGAGGTGAAGGTGAGGCCGTAGACGCAGCAGGCCGAGCCCGAGAGGACGGTGGCGGTGCGGCGCATGCGCAGGCCGACGCGGAGCGAGCCGAAGGCTGGGCACATGGATTGGGGTTGGTCGTGCGGGCCCTTGGGGTAATCGGCGTCGTAGCGGGCTAGGATGTCGGATTTTCCGGCTAGTTCTGCGGACTCTCGAAGCGTGGTGCCGTTTGCACACGTAAGCCCCTCCCCTTCAGGGGAGGGGTTGGGGTGGGGCAGTCCAGCAGACATGCCGCCGGAAGCAGGCACGGCCCCACCCCCAACCCCTCCCCTGAAGGGGAGGGGCTTGAGAAGATCTTGCCCCTCAGACGGCATCGTAAACCACCTCGAGCGTCGGCTTCGCCACATAAGCAACGCCGCGCATGTCCGCCTGGCTCGCGGGTTTCAGCGCGTAATCCGCGCCCGTCACATCCGCCGAGAACAGCCCGAGCAACCCGTCCTGGTCGAGCGGTGACGGCCGCAGCGGCGGGGCTTCTGCCACGTTGACCGCGAGTTCCTCGAACAGGCTCGCCCATTGCCCGCCGGGTTTGCCGATGATCTGGTAATTCGCACTTTTCTTGCGAATGTCCTCGTTGGCGGGGATCGCGGTCAGCACCGGGATGCCGACCGCGGCGGCGAACGCCTGCGCCTCGCCGGTGCCGTCGTCCTTGTTGAGGATCATCCCCGCGACGCCGACATTGCCGCCCATCTTGCGGAAATATTCGACCGCCTTGCAGACGTTATTGGCGACATAGAGCGATTGCAGGTCGTTCGACGCGACCACGATTACCTTCTGGCACATGTCCCGCGCGATCGGCAGGCCGAAGCCGCCGCAGACCACGTCGCCCAGAAAATCGAGCAAGACATAGTCGAAGCCCCATTCGTGGAACCCGAGTTTCTCGAGCGTCTCGAACCCGTGGATGATTCCGCGTCCGCCGCACCCGCGCCCGACCTCGGGCCCGCCCAACTCCATCGCGAATACGCCGTCGCGCTGGAAGCAGACGTCCTCGATCCCGATCTCCTCGCCCGCGAGCTTCTTGCGCGAGCTGGTCTCGATGATCGTCGGGGTCGATTTGCCGCCGAACAGCAGCGACGTCGTGTCGCTCTTGGGGTCGCAACCGATCAGCAGCACGCGTTTGCCCTGTTGCGCCATCATGTAGCTGAGGTTCGCCAGCGCGAACGACTTGCCGCTGCCGCCCTTGCCGTAGATCGCGATGATCTGCGTTTCCTTGGTGATGGGCCCGGTTGGAACGGGGTCCGGCTCCTGCTCGGCTTCATGCCGCAGTGGTCCGGGATCGAGCATCGTCATGCAGCCCTCCAGTCGAGCACCATCTTGAGACACGCCGGATCGCCGAATGCGGCGGGATAGGCATCCGCCGCCTCCGTCGCCGGGCGCATGTGGCTGATCAGCCCGCCAAGCCGGAGCGCACCCGATGCGACCAGTGCGGTCGTCGCGGCGACATCGGCGGGGGTGAATTCGGCAGAGATGCGGAGCCGCGCCTCACGCTGGAAGGCGGGCGGGAAGCCGAAGCTCAGCCGGTCGTAAAACCCCGCGAGCACGATCTCGCCGCGCTTGGCGAGCCGCGGGATTGCGGTGTCGAGAATGTCGGTAGCGCCGCTTGCGTCGCAAATGGTCGCGTAGTCCCGGCGATCGTCCTGCGCCGGATCGATGACGGGATAGCCATCCGCATCTCGACGATCCGAATTGGTTTCCCAGACCGTCGGCGCGGGCGCGCCAAGGGCGATCGCGATCCGCGCAATCAGCCGCCCGACGATGCCGTGCCCGATCACCAGATCGGGCGCATTTCCCCCTGCGACCGCATGATAGGCCGTGGCCGCGAGCGCGATCAGGATCCCCTCCGCGCCAAGCGACTCGTCGATCGGCAGCGCGCGTGCCGAGGGCAGCACGACGCGCTGCGCCGTCCCCCCGAACAGCCCGCGCGCCTTCTGATAGCAATTGGCCCCGGGAACGAAGACCCATTCGCCGATCCGCCCGCGGACATCGGCCCCGGCGTCGACGATCCGCCCGACCGATTCATACCCCGGCACCAGCGGATAACCCATGCCCGGGAAAGCCGGCATTCGCCCCGACCACAGCAGCTTCTCGGTCCCTGAACTGATCCCGCTCCAGGCGATGTCGATCAGCACGTCGGCAGCGCCAATCGGGTTGAGCGCAAGCGGACGGAGGATCAGCCGTTCAGGTGCCTCCAATACCACTGCCAGCGTTTCCACCGTGCTTCTCCCCGAGCAACGTTCAAGAGGACGTCGCTTCGAGTGTCAGTCTAATTGGACACTTATGATTGTCAATCTGTTTGATCGGTCAATCGTGTCGAGCGACGATGACACGGCAGGTGAGCGGCATCGGGGTGGACAAGGTTCGTACCGCGCCGAACCCGGCAGCGCGCAGCATGGCGCCGATTTCCGCGGGCGTGCGGGGGCGGCCCGATCCCATCGCGAGCAGATACAGCCCGAAATATGCGTCTCCGGACGGTTCGGCACCGGGCGTTTGCGCCATCGGTTCGGCGATCAGCACCCGCCCGCCGCGTGGCAGGGCGGCGTGGATCGCGCGCAACAGCGTCAGCGCTGGGCCATCGTCGTGATCGTGGAGGACGCGTACCAGCGTAATCATATCATAACCGTGCGGCAGCGGGTCGTGCAGGAAGCTCCCCGCATGGACAGTACTCCGCGCGCCCAGCCCAGCGACGGCGAGTCGTTCTTGCGCCCGCGCCGCGACCGCCGGCAGATCGAACAGCCCGAGGTCGAGCGCCGGCACTGCCGCCGCGACCGCCTCGAGAAACCGGCCCTCCCCACCCCCGACGTCGAGCATCCGCCGATGCCGGGCAAACCGATAGGATTGCAGGATTTGCGTCGCCACAAGCGGTTGCGATGCGGCCATCAGGCCGGAATATGCGCGGACGTCCTCTGCACCACCGTTTCCGGGCTGTTCGGCATAGGTCCAGTACCGCGCAAGCGCTCCACCGCCGCCGCCACGCCGGAGCAGCGCAACCGGATCAGCCAGGTCGGCATAGAGCAAGGGATGGTGTGCGATCATCTCGGTAATGCCGGCATTCCCGCGCAGCGCCGCCCCGGCGCTGCCAAGGACCCAATCGGCCCCTACCCGTTCGACCAGCCGAATCGCGGCCGCCGCGCGTAACAGGCGCAGCGCACCATCCGGCGACAAACCGCAGTGATCCGCCACGGACTCGACCCTGGTCGGTCCGCGCGCCAGAAGATCGAGCACGCCGGTCTCGACACAGGCCGCGAGCGTCTGGCTGTAGACGAACCCCGCGACCAGATCGAACAGCGTACGCGCACGGGCCTGCGCGACCGGACGCGTCAGCCAGAAGCGGGTCGCGAACTGCTGGAATCGCGGGGACGACAGCATTGCGTTGCGCCACGCGATCCAGGCACCGCGGAACCGCGGCATATAGCCCTTTGACTTATCGCTCGATCTGGACGACACCATATGTCCAGTTGAGTGGACACTTGCTGGCGTCCGGTCAACAGGCTGGAGCCGGACGGATGGCAACGCAGGACAAGATCGTCGTCATTGGTGCCGGGATCGGCGGGCTGGTCAGCGCAGCTCTGCTCGCGGCGCGCGGCCTTGGGGTCACGGTACTCGAAGCCGCCACCGCGCCGGGGGGCAAGATGCGCGAAGTCCAGACAGGCACGGGCCTGGACAGCGCGGCGATCGACGGTGGACCGACGGTCTTCACGCTGCGCCATGTGTTCGACGAGATTTTCGATCGTTGCGGGGCATCGCTCGACGACGCGCTGACGCTTGTCCCCGCGACGATCCTTGCGCGCCACGCCTGGGGCACGGACCGACTCGACCTGTTCGCCGACCCCGCCGCGAGTGAGGGCGCAATCGGTGACTTCGCCGGCGCGCGCGAGGCGGCGGGATACCGGGCGTTTCGTGCCGAAGCGCGGCGGATCTTCGAAACGCTCGACCGCCCGTTTCTGCAGGCACCGCAGACCAATCCGCTTGGGCTGACATGGCGGATGGGCTGGCGCGGGTTCGCCGATCTCAATCGGATCCGTCCGTATGAAAGCCTGTGGCGCGCGCTGGGCGATCATTTCCGCGATCCGCGATTGCGCCAATTGTTCGGTCGCTACGCGACCTATTGTGGCTCATCGCCCTTTCAGTGCCCCGCGACGCTGATGCTGATCGCGCATGTCGAGGCATCGGGTGTCTGGCTGATCGACGGCGGCATGCACCGGCTTGCGCGTGCGCTCGAAGCGTTGGCGCTGCGCAACGGCGCGATCTTTCGCTACGCCGCACCGGTCGCCGAAATGCTGGTCGAACATGGACGCGCGGCGGGGGTGGTGCTCGCATCGGGCGAACGGATCGTAGCGCGGGCGGTGGTGTGCAACGCCGATCCCGCAGCGCTGGCAGCGGGTACGTTCGGCGCGGCGGTGCGACGCGCGGTCCCTGCCGTGCCCCTCAGGCGCCGCTCGTCCTCGGCGATGGTCTGGTGCGCGCGGGGTACCGCGACCGGGTTCCCGCTGGTGCGGCACAATGTCTTTTTTTCGGGCGACTCGCGCGCAGAATTCGCGGCGCTTGCGGCGGGTCGGCTCGCGCACGATCCGAGCGTCTATGTCTGCGCGCAGGATCGCGGCGCGGATGACGCGCGCGCAGGCGACGGCCCCGAACGCTTTCCGATCCAGGAACGCTTCCAGATCATCGTGAATGCGCCTCCCACCGGCGACACCCACCCCCTCACTCAAGCGGAGACGGACCAATGTACCCAGTCGATGCACGCAACGCTCAGCCGGGCCGGGCTGACGCTGGACTTGCCGGCGCAGGCAACGGTGCTGACCACACCGGCCGACTTCGCCACCCTCTTCCCATCGACGGGTGGAGCCCTTTATGGACAGGCCTCGCACGGGTGGGCGGCGTCCTTCCGGCGCCCCGGCAGCCGGACGCGGATCCCTGGGCTCTACTGCGCGGGCGGGAGTACCCATCCGGGCGCGGGCGTCCCGATGGCGGCCTTGTCCGCCCGCCTAGCCGTCGACTCCCTGCTCAGGGACCACGCTTCGATGGCGCGGTCGCACCCGGTGGCTATGCCTGGTGGTATGTCGACGCGTTCAGCGCGGACCGTCGCTTCGGCCTGACGATCATCGCCTTCGTGGGCAGCGTGTTCTCGCCCTATTACAAGCTGTCGGGGCGGGCGCGGCCGGACAATCACTGCGCGATCAACGTGGCGTTGTGCGGTCCGCGCGGGGGTGCCTGGGCGATGACCGAACGCGGCGAGAAGCGCGTCCAGCGCGACGCCGATCATTTCGCGGTCGGGCCGAGCGCGCTGAGCTGGGACGGCGACACGCTGGTGATCGACATCGCCGAGATTTCCGCCCCGCTGCCTTATCCCGTGCGCGGGACGGTGCGGGTGCGGCCCGAGATGATCGGCACGACCGCCTTCGCGCTCGACCCCGATCTGCGCCACCGCTGGCACCCGGTCGCGCCGCGTGCCCGGGTCGAGGTCGATATGGTGCATCCGGGGGTGCGCTGGTCGGGGGACGGCTATTTCGATTCGAACTTCGGCGACGAACCGCTCGAGACGGGGTTCGACGACTGGCATTGGGCGCGCGCGCACCTGAAAAACGACGTCGCGGTGCTGTACGAGGGCCGCCGCCGAAACGGCGATCCGTTCGATCTCGCGCTCAAGTTCGACCGGCAGGGGCGCTGGCACGATGTCGCGCCGCCGCCGCGCGTGGTGCTGCCGCGGACAGGCTGGCTTGTCCCGCGCGCGACTCGCGCCGACCCGGGATCGACGCCCACCGTCGCCAAGACGTGGATCGACGCGCCTTTCTACGCGCGTTCGGCGCTCGACACGCGGTTGTTCGGCGAGTCCGTTCGCGCGGTGCATGAAAGCCTGTCGCTCGGGCGGTTCCGCTCACCGATCGTCCAGTCGATGCTCCCCTACCGGATGCCCCGCGCTTTCTGGTGAGTCGTCGGGTGGGGCGGCTTGCTTTGCCTTGTCCTTCGCGATCTCGCGATTGATCGACACGAGCTGCCAGACAATAAAAACGACGGTCGGCACACCGACGATCGCCATGTCGAGCAAGGCAAACAGGTTGGCGTTCGAGGCGTTCATGCCGACGTCCCCTTCGCCGCGAAACCGCTGATCAGCGCTGCAATGTCGGCTGGCCGTTCCTCGTGCGCGAGATGACCGAGGGCGGGCAACAGTTCGACTTGGCAGTCGGGGATCAACACCGCCGCGCCGTTCACCGATGACAGCGGAATCGCCGCATCCGCCGCACCGTGAATCAGCAGGCTCGGCACGCCGACCCGTGGAAGGTCGCGCGCGAGCATGTCGAGGTCCCACGCCGCCATCATCGTCAGCGCGCCCGCGACATGATCGGAGGTGGAGAACAGTCGTCGATAATATCCCACGCCGACAGGATCGATCCGCGACCCCGTCGCCTGCGTGACATAGCGCCCCGCATCCCCCGGCCCACGCGCCAGCCCGGCAACGACATGCGGCGCGAACGGATTGACGAACAGCATTCTGGCGAGCGTCGGGAACAGCTTGGCCGCAAGCCCGGGGAACGGCATCAGCGCCGGGTTGAGCCCGACGAAGGCACGCGGGCGGGCATGACCGTCGAGCACCATCCGCAACGCGATCGCCGCCCCCGCCGAATGACCGACGAGCAGATCGGGCGTAAGGCCAAGCGTGCCGAGCAGATCGCCGACCGCACGCGCCATCGCGGGCATCGCCAGCCCGCCGACCGGACGCCCGGTGGTGAAGCCATGCCCCGGCAGGTCGGGTGCAACGACGGTGAACTGCGCGGCGAGCAGCGGCGCGAGATCGCGCCAGCTATGTGTCGCGGCCCCCGTGCCGTGGAGCAGCACTACCACCGGTCCCGCGCCCATCACCTGCACGTGCCAGCGGATGCGTGCGGTATCGACGAACCGGCTGCTTGCGTGATTGGGCCAGTCGCGCCCCTCGACCGACCAGGTCGCGCGGCTCATGCTGCCTGCACCGCACTGACCGCACGGTGCATCGCCGCGGCATCCGCGCGCGGCAACGGCAGGTAGCGCGCGCCCATCGCCAGCGCGAGCCGTGCGCCTTCGGGGCGTGGCCGCGCGGATGTATCGACGAACGCCACGCCGATCCCCGCCTGGCCGATCGCGCGCGCGGCCTGTTCGGCGTCATGCTCGGCGCGCTCGCGTACTGCGCTGCCATCCAGCGCGATGTTTCCGCGCCCGTCGGTCAGCACGACGAGGAACGGCGTCCTCCCGCGCGCACGCGCTGCTTCGGCGAGCGTGCGCGCCGTCTCCAGCCCGGCGGCAAGCGGCGTCCCCCCGCCCCCCGGCAGTTCCGCCAATGCGCGGCGTGCGCGGGTGAGCGAGCGTGTCGGCGGCAGCATCAGCTCCGCGCCCGCTCCGCGAAACGCGATGAGGGCGACCTGCGCGCGTTTGACGTAAGCCTGTGCAAGCAACAGCTCGACCGCACCCTTGGCTTCCGCCAGCCGCGCGACCGCCGCCGAGCCCGACGCATCGACCGCGAAGATCGTCAGCGTTTCCGCACGCGTCTCGAACCGGCGAATGCGCAGGTCGTCGCGGCGGATGCGGACCGGTCCGTCCCCGCGCGCTCGCAGTGCCTGCCACGGCGCGGCGGCGCGCAGCGTATCGATCAGGCTGAGCCGCAGGCCCCCGCGCGGCACTCCGGCGCGCGCGCCAAGCGGGCGCCCATGCAGGGGTGACTTGCGCCGCTCGCCCGCGCCACGCGCGCGGTTGCCGCCACGTCTGCCGCGCCCGGCGGCAAGCTGTTCGAGCACATCGCGCGGGAGCGTTGCGAGCGCGGCTTCGAGAATCATGTCCTCGGGGAGATCGGGGGTGGCCCGTTCCTCCTCGCTCGAATCACTCTCGGGCGGCGGCGGCGGTGGATCACTGGCGCTATCCGCCTCGGGTGGCGCAGGTAGCCGGGTCGCGCGCGGGGCGAGGACGAGGCGGACCGCGAGGATCAGATCGTCCGCGTCGATCGTCTCGCGTCCGGCCAGCGCTGCGGCCGCGCGCGCAGCGCGGAGCGCAAACAACGGGGCGCGCGCGGACTCCACGCCCAGCGCGAGCGCAGTGGCCGCTAGGATCGCGTGCGGATCGATCGTGCTTTGCGATCCGGCATTGCGGGTTTCCTCGTTCTTCTTCCCTCTTCCGTGCGTCTCCCCTTCTTCCTTCCCCGGCGCAGGCCGGGGCCCAGTTGCGCAGGGTGCAGTCATCGCGCGCTGCGCCATGCCCCCATCGTTCCTCGACTGGGCCCCGGCCTGCGCCGGGGAAGCGTAGACATCCGACACCCGACACCCTGATAGATCGATCCGGAACGCCAGCCGCTCCACCAGCGCGGGCGGCACCGATTCGTCTTCCACCCCGTCGTCGAGCGCTACCACCGCAATCCGCACGGTCGCATCCTCCACCGCACCCGCGTCGAGCGCGGCCGCGATTCGTGCTGCGGTCGCCTCGGTCATCCGTTCCGCCATCGGCAGCACGACCAGCCCGCCGTCCGCCGCCGCCAGCACGCCGCGCTGACGCACCGGGCGACCCAGGGCGAGCGTCGCCCCGAGATCCAGCCCGCCTAACAGCGCGTCGTCATCGACATGGACGGGAATCCGCCGCGACGGTGCGCCGTCGGGCAATCCGGCACGCAGCGCAGCAACCACCTGATCGCGCACTGCACCTCCGCCGTGAAGGATCAGCCCCCCCAGCCCGACCGGATCGACGGCACATAACCGCGCCGCCAGCAGCGCATCGTCCAGCGCCGATGGCGCATCGCTCATGCCGCTGCCAGGTCTTCCAGTGCGCGCTCGATCCGCACGGTCGAGCCAGTCTCGTCGAGCACCCCGCGCCGCAACCGATGCCGCAGCGCCAGCGGCGCAATCCGCGCGATGTGCTCCGCGGTGACCGCCGCCGCACCTTCCAGCGCGGCAAGCGCGCGACTGGCGCGCATCAAGGTCAACTCGCCGCGCAACCCGTCCGCGCCGACCGTCATGCACAGTGTCGCCGCACGTGCCAGCATGGCGTCGGGCACCACCACCGCCGACAGCCCGGCACGACCACGCGCGATCCGCTTGAGTGTCTTGCGTTCGGCGCTGCGCCACATGTCCGCAAAGGCGTCCGGCGTGCGTTCGAACGCATCGCAGCGTTTGAGGATCTCGATTCGGCTCGTCAGATCCTGCGGGGTGCGCACTTCGACCGACAGGCCAAAGCGATCGAGCAATTGCGGGCGCAATTCGCCTTCCTCGGGATTGCCGCTGCCGACCAGCACGAACCGCGCCGGGTGACGCACCGACAACCCCTCGCGCTCGACGACGTTTTCGCCCGACGCCGCGACGTCGAGCAACAAGTCGACGATATGGTCCTCGAGCAGATTGACCTCGTCGATATACAGGAAGCCGCCGTTCGCGCGCGCAAGCAGCCCCGGCTCAAATGCCTTGACCCCCGCGCCCAGCGCGCGTTCGAGATCAAGCGCACCGACCACGCGATCCTCGGTCGCGCCGAGCGGGAGATCGACGAACGGCACGGGCACGGTCGCCTTCGCAGGCGGCGGTGGCATTCCTTCGGGGTGATACCCGGCGAGCACGGCGGGCATTGGCGGCAGCAACGCCGCCAATGCGCGTACGGCGGTCGACTTGCCCGTCCCACGATCGCCGAACACCATCACCCCGCCGATCCGCGGATCGACTGCCGCGATCAGCAGCGCGAGCTTCATCTCGTCCTGACCGACGATCGCCGAAAAGGGGAAGGTCCTGCCCATTGCCAATGTGTACCACGTACTTGACACGCGGCAAGTGGACACTGGCTATTGTCGGTCCGATGGACCATGAAATGCGGATGAACCCGCTTTATGTATCCGGCGCAGGTGCGATCGTGCTGCTCGTCGTCGGCGGTCTCGCGACGCCGATCGGTTCCTGGTACCACGATCTGCGCAAACCGAGCTGGCAACCGCCCAACTGGCTGTTCGGTCCTGCATGGACGATCCTGCTGGGGCTGGCGGCATGGTCGGCGGCGATCGCCTAGACAGCGGCACCGGATGCAGCCGGACGCCGCGCGGTCGTCATCCTGTTTGCGGTCAACGCGCTGTTCCATTTCCTGTGGAGCCCGCTGTTCTTCGCGCTGCGTCGACCGGACTGGGCGCTGGTCGAGGTCATTTTTTTATGGGCATCACTGGTGGCGCTGCTGGTCGGGCTTGCGCCGATCTCTACGTTCGCCGCCTGGCTGATCGTGCCGTATTTCTTATGGGTCAGCTTTGCCGCCGCGCTCAACCGGGCGATCGTCCGGCTCAACGCGCCGTTCGGGCAGCAGATCGGTTCGTAGTCATCCGCGCGAACTGGTCGACCGCGGCAATCCGTTCGGCAATGTCACCGCGATAGGACGCGTCCTTCGGTGTCACGGCCAGCGCATAGCTCCAATACGGGCGTGCCGCCGCAACGTCTCCGGCATCGACATACGCCATTCCCAGAAAGAAAGCGGGCCCGGGGGTCGCAGGCGCCAGCGCCACCGCGCGGCGGAACGCAAACTTGGCGGCAGGCGACACGGCATGGTCGTGCAGCGACACCACATACCCCAGCTCGGTCCATAGCGCGGCATTGTCGGGACGCATCGCGAGGTCATGCAGCAGTCCCTGTGCCGCGGCGTGGGTGTCCCCCATCCCTACCCGTCCGTCCGCACTGGCCAGCGCCAAAACGTCCTGTTGTCCCGGCAGGAACACCGCATTGCGGAACGCAACCATGCCGGGATCGACCATGATCGGCGCGCTTTGGGCGCGAATCGATGTCCCCGGCTGATGCCGGACGCTCTGGAAGACGAAGCCCGTTGCCCCGAGCATCAATGCCGCCCCGACCAGCGTCCATAAGGACCGTCCGATACCGGACCACCACAGCAGCGCCGCGGTCGCCATTCCCACCACCCCGAGCGTCACGAGATTCATCGCAGCACGTCCCAAGAATGCGTCGGCCGGATACAGCCCCGGTCTCGAGCCCCGCGCCCGAGCCAGGACATTTCGACACCGCTCAGTCATACGCGGTTGATGGCCCGATGGCTATCCACCGCCAGCGCATCGCCCCCGATCCAGGGGTCGACCCCAACGCGCGTGGTCCGCTAAGACCGCAGCAGGAGGACCGTGGGATGATCGAGACACGCAAGACGATGGCGAAGCGATGATCACGCTGATCCTGGCGCGCGCCACCAACGGGGTAATCGGTCGTGACGGCGCGCTGCCGTGGCACCTTCCTGCCGATCTCAAGCGCTTCAAGGCGCTGACGATGGGCAAGCCGATGATCATGGGGCGCAAGACCTTCGACAGCTTTCCTGCGCCGCTCCCCGGACGACGCCATATCGTGCTGACACGCGACCCTGCCTGGCGTCCGGACGGGGCAGAACCGGTCGACACCGTGGAAGCGGCCATCGCGTCCGCCGACGAGGGCGAGATCATGGTGATCGGCGGGGCGGAAATATTCGCGTTGTTCGAGCCCCGCGCAGACCGGATCGAACTGACCGAGGTCCATGCAGCACCTGATGGGGACGCAGTGGTCCCGCGCTACACAGGCTGGCGCGAGGTTGCGCGCGAGGATCACCCCGCGATCGATACGCGTCCGGCATACAGCTTCGTCACCCTCGCAAGACCCTGAGACCCAACGGGCTTGTCCCAGCAGCCTGCGCACCGCATACCGGGTGGGTGACCGGACCCGGCAGCGCTGATGCCGCATGAAGTCCAGCATTTGGAGAGCGATGGTGATGCGCAAAGTCCTGGGAGCCGTGGTGGGCCTCGCCACGCTTGCCGTGGTCCTGTTCTTCACGCTGGCGCCGGGTATGATCGAGCGTAGCATGAACCGCGTCACGCCGGTCGCATTGCGCATCACACCGCAGGCGCGGGCATTGCACGCGCGATTGCCCGTTGCCGACATGCACGCCGATACCTTGCTGTGGAAACGCAGCCTGCTCGATCGCTCCGGGCAAGGACAGGTGGACGTGCCACGGCTGCTGGCGGGCAATTATGCGCTGCAGGTGTTCTCGTCGGTTACCAAGACGCCAGAACACCAGAATTACGATTCGAACCCCGCCGATACGGACAATATCACCGCCCTGACGATCGCCGAACTGCAGCCGCCCCGCACCTGGGACTCGTTGTTGCAGCGCTCGCTATGGCATGCACAGAAGCTCGATCGCTACGCCGCTGCGTCCAACGGGCAATTGCGCGTGATCCGTTCCGCCGCACAGTTCGACCGCCTGCTCGCCGACCGGATCGAAGGCGCGAAAGTGGTCGGCGCGATGTTGTCGATCGAGGGGTTGCAGGATCTCGAGGGTAAGCTCGCCAATCTCGATGTGCTGCATGGCGCGGGCTTTCGCATGGCCGGGCTGACCCATTTCTTCGACAATGACGTCGCGGGATCGATGCACGGTGAGCGCAAGGCGGGCCTTACCCCGCTGGGACGACAGGTCGTGCGGCGGATGGAAACCCTCGGGATGATCATCGACGTCGCGCATTCGAGCCATGCGACGATCGCCGAGGTGCTCGCGATGGCGCGCCGTCCGGTGGTGGCCAGCCACGGCGGCGTGCAGGCGACGTGCAAGGTCAACCGCAACCTGACCGACGGCGAGATCCGCGGGATTGCGCGGACCGGCGGAGTGATCGGCATCGGCTATTGGGATGCCGCGATCTGTTCGACCCGGCCCGAGGCGGCGGCAGCGGCGATCCTGCATGTGCGCAACTTGGTCGGCGTCGATCATGTGGGTCTTGGGTCCGATTTCGACGGGGCCGTCACGACCGGGTTCGATTCGGGGATGGTCGTCGCGATCACGCAGGCGTTGCTCGATCGCGGGTTCAGCGAAGCGGAAATCGCCAAGGTGATGGGCGGCAACGTGCTTCGCGTGATCCACGCCGGGATCGTCCCGAACGAACCCGCCTAGCGCAGCCGCTTTACCGCGCTTATAGGCCGGTCCATGGAGCGGCTCGACGGCAGCTCGGCGGTTCCGGAGCGCTTGCGCGGCGGGATCATCGCGCTTGGCAATTTCGATGGATTTCACCTTGGGCATCAGGCCGTGGTCGGCCGTGCGGTCGCACGCGCGCGTGCGGAGGGTCGTCCGGCACTGGTCGGCACGTTCGATCCGCATCCGATCCGTCATTTCGTCCCCGACAGTGCGCCGTTCCGGCTGACCACGCTCGACCAGCGGCAACGCCTGTTCGCGGACGCCGGGGCGGATGCGATGGTGGTGTTCCACTTCGACACCGCGCTGGCCGCGCTGACGGCGGATGCCTTCATCGAGCAATTACTGATCGCCTCGATCGGGATCGCGGGAGCAGTCACCGGCGAAGACTTTACCTTCGGCAAGGGACGTAGCGGCTCGGTCACGGTGCTCCGCGACGCCGGCGCGGCACGCGGTTTCTCGGTCGACACGGTCGCCCCCGTAACGCTGGACGATGCACCGGTTTCGTCCAGCCGTATCCGTGCCTTGCTCCAGCAAGGCGATCCGCGCGGTGCTGCGCGCCTGCTCACGCGTCCCTTCGCGATCGAGGGCATCGTCCAGCATGGTGACAAACTCGGCCGGACGATCGGCTATCCGACCGCCAATCTCGACATGGGCCACTATGTCCGCCCCGCTTACGGGATCTATGCGGTCCGCGGCCGTCTGGCGGACGGACGGGTGGTGGACGGGGCCGCGAACCTCGGCATCCGCCCGAGCTTCGATCCGCCCAAGGAACTGCTCGAACCGTTCTTTTTCGATTTTTCCAGCGATCTGTACGGACAAGCGATCGAGGTCGCGTTGATCGATTATCTGCGTCCGGAAGCCAAGTTCGATACGCTCGATGCGCTCACGACGCAGATGGATGCCGATTGCGCGCGGGCCAGACAGTTGCTCAGGACAGCGCGCTGATCCTGTAACGCCAAGGTTTCGTTGGACGTTTTGAAGTAATCCCACCCTCGCCCGAGACCCTGCACGTTGCTGAACGGGCGGTTGTTTCAGGTTCATGCAACGTTGCTAAAACAGCGATCGTTCCTGCTGTGGAATTGATCCAAGCACGATGTAACTGGGAGATACCTTCATGCGTACGTTCTTGATGGCCCTCAGCGCCGCCTCGCTCGCGATCCCCGCAACCATGGCGTTCCCGACCGCAGAGGCCAGCGCGCGCGACCATCATCGCCGTTATTCCCCGCGTGTCTACGAGGGCCGTGACGGTCGCCGCTATTGCCGCCACTCGGACGGCACGACCGGCCTGCTCGTCGGCGGTGTCGGCGGTGCATTGCTCGGCAACCAGATTGCCGGCCGCGGCGACAAGACGCTCGGCACGGTGCTTGGTGGCGTAGCGGGTGCGTTCGGCGGACGCGCGATTGATCGCGCCAGCACGGCGGATCGTCGCTGCCGCTAACAGCACGTCCCTTGCGACCCTATATGCAGCGCGGGCCCCGACGGGCCCGCGCTTTTTTCATGTTCAGATTTCTGGTCCAGACGGAGAATGACGATGACGACACGTAGCGGATCGGCCACGTACGAAGGCCTCGGCAAAGACGGCAAGGGTCATGTCTCGACGCAGACGGGCGTCCTGTCGAATGCGCAATACGGCTTCGGCAGTCGTTTCGAGGAAGGTACCGGCACCAACCCCGAGGAACTGATCGCCGCCGCGCACGCGAGCTGCTTCACAATGGCGCTGAGTTTCGCGCTTGCGAAAGCCGGCTTCACCGACGGCAAGCTCGAGACGACCGCCAAGGTGACACTCGACAAGGACGGGGATGGTTTCACCATCACCAAGTCGGCGCTGGACCTCAAGGCGACGATCGAAGGCATTGATCCGGCACAGTTTGAGGAGATCGCAGCAGGCGCGAAGGCCAACTGCCCCGTCTCGAAGGTGCTTAACGCTGAGATTACATTAACCCATTCTCTTAACGCCTGATTTTGCTTACGATTGCGTGAACGACCGGTAGTTTCCGGTTCACGCAACTTCGGCGCATGGGATGAGTTCTCTATTCCGATCCACACTATGGATTGGTTCAAGGAGCTCATCCCAATGCGCAATTTCATTCTGGCAGCGGCCATCGCGGCAACGACGCTGACCGCCATTCCGGCAGTCGCCCAGAACAATCCCAACCGCGAATATCGCCAGGACGTCCGTGACGCCCGGCAGGACTATCGCCGCGACGTGCGCAACGCGGACTCGCGCGCTGATGTCCGCGATGCGCGCCAGGATTACCGCCGCGACGTGCGCGACGCGCAGCGCGATCGTAACCGGGATTGGCGCCAGTATCGCAACTACGACTACAACCGGTTCGAGGGCGGGCAGCGTGCCTATTATGCCGAGAATTATTACCGCGACGGGCAGTATTACCAGCCACGCCGGCTGACGCGGAACGACCGTATCTATCGTGGTCGCGACAATCGCTATTATTGCCGCCGTGGTGACGGCACGACCGGTCTGATCATCGGCGGTCTGGCGGGCGGTGCGCTCGGCAACACGATCGCGGGCGGCGGTTCGCGCCTGCTCGGCACGCTGATCGGCGGCGGCGCGGGCGCGTTGCTCGGCCAGTCGGTCGATCGCGGCAACGTCGTCTGCCGCTAATCTAGCGGAATGTCCAAAAGGGCCCGGTGCGCAAGCGCCGGGCCTTTTGCTTGTGCGGGTTTAAAGCAACCCGCCGCCGAGCATTAGCCGGATGGCGGCGACGATCAGCACGAAGATGTTGAAGTTCCGACCGCTCTTGTGCCCGGACAACATGCCGATCACGGCACCGACCACGGCGATCGGGATTGCCAGATAATTGGCAAGCCCGAAGAACGGCACCAGTCCGACGAGTGCCACCGGCAAGGCCAGCAGGCCGAACAGAACCGAGATAATATTGAAGATCATTCCCATGACGTGAACATGACGTCGCGACGCTCCGTGTGCAAGGTGTGGCGGTACCCGTCCGATACGACCGAAACGCGTTTCTCAGCCGCGGGGTGACGCACGGCTGATTCCGCGCTAACGCAGCCGCAATGATTCAGCTTTTTCTCGTCATGGTCGGCGGTGCCTTCGGTACCGCGGCGCGCTATCTCGTCGGACGCGGCGCGGTGGCGGCGTTCGGCCCGATGTTTCCCTACGGTACGCTCGCGGTCAACGTGATCGGCGGGTTCGCAATGGGCGTGCTAGCAGGCGTGCTTGCGCGCATCGGCGGGAACGAGAACACGCGACTCCTGCTCGGTGTCGGCGTGTTGGGCGGATTCACCACTTTTTCCTCGTTCTCGCTCGAGGTCGTGACGATGGTCGAGCGGGATGCGTGGGCAACCGCGCTCGGCTACATCCTGGCGTCCGTCCTCGGCGCGGTGCTGGCGCTGTTCGCCGGCCTTTGGCTTACCCGGATCGCAGCATGACAACCAAGACACCCGACAAGACGAGCGGCAAGGCCACCAGCGACGTTCGCCAGTTCAGCGTGGGCCCCGATGATGACGGGATCCGGCTCGACCGCTGGTTCAAGCGGCATTTGCCCGACACGAGCTATACCACCGTCGCCAAATGGGCGCGCACCGGGCAGCTTCGCGTCGACGGCGCGCGCGCCAAGCCGGGCGACCATGTCGTCACCGGCCAGGCCATCCGCGTTCCCCCGGCGGAACCGGTCCGCGTCGATGCCCCGCAAAAGCGCGAACGCCCGCCGCTCAGCGACGACGAGATCACCTTCGCGCAGGAAATGGTGATCCACCGCGACGCGCAGGCGATCGTCCTCAACAAGCCCCCCGGTCTCGCGACGCAGGGCGGGACCAAGACGATCGAGCATGTCGATGGCTTGCTCGATGCGCTGCAGGACGATCTCGATGGGCGCCCCAAGCTGGTCCATCGGCTCGACAAGGATACGTCGGGCGCGTTGCTGATCGCACGGACCACGCGCGCGGCGGCGTATTTCGCCAAGTCCTTCTCCTCGCGCACCGCACGCAAAACCTATTGGGCGCTGGTCGTAGGTGTGCCGTCGATCGAAGACGGCATGATCGAACTGCCGATCGCCAAGCAACCCGGCACGGGTGGCGAGAAGATGCACGTCGACGAGAAGGAAGGCAGCCCCGCGCGCACGCGGTATCGCGTGATCGAGATGGCGGGCACGACAACCGCCTGGCTCGAGCTGATCCCGCACACTGGTCGCACGCATCAGTTGCGCGTCCATCTCGCGGCGATCGGGCATCCGATCGTCGGCGACGGCAAGTACGGCGGGCAGGCCGCGTTCCTCACCGGCAACATCAGCCGCAAGATGCACCTCCATTCGCGCCGAATCCGGATCGACCATCCCGATGGCGGCGAGATCGACGTCCAGGCCGAACTGCCGACGCATTTCGCCGAGAGCCTCAAGCAACTCGGGTTTGACGAGATGCTCGGCAACACGATGCCGCTCGAATCGCCCCCGCCGCCCAGCCGCGAAGTGAAGAAACAGCAGGCGCGTCAGCACGCCAAGACCTACCGCAAGGATCGCAAGGGCGAACGGCGACGGCGCGGTTCGGCGACGTGAGCGGAGGCGGACGTCCGCGCGCAATGGCGCTGCTCGGCTGATGCACCCCGACCCCGCGTTCCGTTGGGAGGACCGCGTGGCGATGCGCGCGCTGGTCAGCGAACTGAGCCTCGGCGCGTTGTTCTGCGCAACACCGGACGGACCGCGAGTGGCGCATGTCCCGGTCGTCTGGAACGACGATGATACCCTCGCCTTCCACATGTCCCGCGGCAACGGGATCGCGCGTCATCTGGATGGCGCCACCGGGTTGTTCGTCGTGCAGGGCCCGGACGGGTACATCAGCCCGGACTGGTACGGACTGGGCCCCGATCAGGTGCCGACGTGGAATTATGTCGCGGTCGAGCTCGAAGGCAAGATTACCCGCACCGGACACGATGCCCTGGTCGAGCAGGTCGACCGGGTCGCGGCAGCACAGGAACAACGCTTGACGCCCAAGGCACCCTGGACGCGCGACAAGATGGATCCGGCGCGCTTCGACGGGATGACGCGCGGGATCATCGGGTTCACGCTGACCGTCCAGGCATGGCGCGGGACGCTCAAGCTCGGGCAAAACAAGCCCGAAGCCGCGCGGCTAGCGGCAGCGGATGGCGTCGAGGCGGCGGGTCGGCGCGGGATCGCGCATTGGATGCGGAACGTATGATGGGCGGCCGGTCCTACCCCCTCGCGCCCTTCCCCGGCGCAGGCCGGGGCCCAGTTGCGCCGTCCATCGGCATCGAACGCAGCATGCGCCACATCCGCCAGCAAGACTGGGCCCCGGCCTGCGCCGGGGAAGGAAGTATCTTATGACAGCCCCAATCTCTCCCGCCCGCCTCGCGCTGTTCGATTGCGACGGCACGCTGGTCGACAGCCAGGACAATATCTGCCGATCGGTCGAGGAAGCCTTCGCCGGCGTCGGCCTCGTCGCGCCGGACCGCACCGCCATCCGCCGGATCGTCGGGCTGAGCCTCGTCGAAGCGATGGAAATGCTGCTGCCCGACGCCGAGGCGAAGCTCCACCAGGCCTTGGCCGACGATTACAAGGCGGCGTTCTTCCGGATGCGGACCTCGGGCGCGATGAGTGCGGAACCGCTGTATGATGGCATCCTCGATGTGCTCGATCATCTCGCGGCGGACGGCTGGATGCTGGGCGTCGCGACCGGCAAGTCCGATCGCGGGCTTGCGCATATCTTGGCGCATCACGGGATCGCTGCGCATTTCATCACGCTGCAGACCGCCGACCGCCACCCGTCCAAGCCGCATCCCTCAATGATCGAGACGGCCATAGCCGATGCAGGCGCGACTCCGGAGACGACCGTGATGATCGGCGACACGAGTTACGACATGCTGATGGCCCGCGCCGCGGGGACGCGTGCGCTGGGTGTCGCCTGGGGCTACCACCCCGCCGATGAACTGACCGCAGCGGGTGCCCATGCGGTCGCGGACACGGTGCGATCTCTGACCGCGCTGATGGAGAAATGATGAGCGATCCCGACACGACCGCGCGCAACCGCTATTTCTTGATGGCAGGCTCGCGCCTGCTCGGCGTGGCGGGCGCGCTGCTCGGGCTGCTCCTGATCGCGCGCGGCGATGCGACCGAGCCCAAGGCGGTTGGCACCGCGCTGGTGATTTCCGCGCTGCTGCTGATCGCGATCGTTCCGCGTGCGCTCGCGCGGCGCTGGCGGACGCCGCCGCAGCCATGAAGCGGTTCTGGAAAACGGTCGTCATCGACGACCAGCGCGGCATCCGGCTCGACGATCGCCCGGTCCGCACGCCGGGGCGAGTCGTGCTCGCACTGCCGACCGATGCGCTGGCGCAGGGGGTTGCCGACGAATGGCGTGCGATCGGCGAGGGCGAGGAGATCGACCCGCGCGCGATGCCGCTGACCGGTCTGTCAAACGCCGCGATCGACCGGGTCGGTGCCGATCGGGCGCTGTTTGCCGCAGGCTTGGCGCAATATGGCGAAAGCGATCTGCTCTGCTACCGCGCCGATTCCCCCGACGATCTGGTCGCGCGACAGGCGGCAGCGTGGGATCCGCTGCTCGACTGGGCGCGGACGCGGTATGACGTGCATATCGAAGTCGCGACGGGGATCCTGCATCGCTCGCAGCCGGACCAGACGCTGGCCCGCCTAAGCGATGCAATTGCGGCACGCGATGCGTTCGAACTGGCGGCCTTGTCGCCGGTCGTCACCATCGGGGGTTCGCTGATCGCGGCACTGGCGCTCGCCGAACGCGCGGCGACGGCAGAACAGCTATGGGACGCGATCACGCTCGACGAGGAATATCAGGCCGAACGCTGGGGTCGCGATCCACTGGCCGAGGCTGGCATCGCCGCGCGGCGGCGCGATTTCGGTGCGGGTGTGCGGATGCTGGAGTTGCTGACAGGCTGATTGCGCTGCGTCCTGCCCCCACCGTCATCCCCGCGGAGGCGGGGATCCATACTGGCTGACGGCGCAGTACACGACGGACGGCGCTAATGGATTCCCGCCTACGCGGGAATGACGGCACGGGGAAAGGAAACACCAAACCCCAACCGGTGCTTACTTCTCGGGCAACCGCCGAATGAACCCGATCATCCCGCGCTGGCGTGAGCGCTTCAGGCGTTCAGCGGTCAGGATCGTCTGGACGCACTCGTAACAGTCATCCAGATCATCGTTGACCAGCACATAATCATAGCCGTCCCAGTGGCTCACCTCGGCGAGCGCACGGTCCATGCGGCGGTCGATGACCTCCTGCGAATCGGTAGCGCGCTTCTCAAGGCGGTCGCGGAGCGTCTTCAACCCCGGCGGCAGGATGAAAACGCGCACCACATCGCCGCCCGCGAGCTGGAACAATTGCTGCGCGCCCTGCCAGTCGATGTCGAACAGAATGTCCTGTCCGTGTTCAAGATCCTTGAAGACCGTGTCGCGCGGCGTGCCGTAGCGTTCATCGAACACGCGCGCCCACTCGAGGAACTGGTCATCTTCCGCCATATTACGGAAGGTTTCCTTGTCGACGAAGTGATAGTCGCGTCCCTCGACTTCGCCCTTTCGCATCGGGCGAGTCGTATAGGACACCGACATCTTGAGCTTGTTACGCTCTTCCTTCAGCAGGCGATTGGCGATCGTCGACTTGCCCGCGCCCGAAGGCGAGGACAGGACGAACATCAATCCGCGGCGTTTGAAGTTCTTGGGCTGGGAGGAACGATGGTCGGGCATGGCCGCTAGTGGCGCGCACGCCGGGAAGCGTCAACCCATGGGTCGCTCAGCGACGAACGGGCTCGTCCGTGCCGAACACTTCGTCCTTGAGCTTGCCGATACCGCGCAACACGAACCAGCCGGTCGCGAAGGTCAGCGCGAGCGGGATCACCGCGGTGACGATCTTGGCTGCGATCGCGCCGCCGATCGCGCCGTCGAGGTTGCTGTCGTCGCCGTCGGAACTGTCGATGGCCGCGCCGATGGCTGCGCCGATAAGGGTCGTTACGCTCATGATGATCTCCTTTGGTGCTACGTAGCGCGCGGGCGATGAGATGGTTCCCCGCCCGCGCCCGCCTGCGTCACACCATGGTTTCGGGCCGCACCAGCCGGTCGAACGTCGCATCGTCGACCAATCCAAGCGCGTGCCCCGCCTCGCGGAGCGTCAGGCCCTCGTGGTGCGCATGCTTGGCGATCTTGGCGGCATTGTCGTAGCCGATCTCGGGGGCGAGCGCGGTGACGAGCATCAACGAGCGATCGACCAGTTCGGCGATTCGCGTCTCGTCGGGTTCGATCCCCACGACGCAGCGCTCCGCGAAGCTTTCCATGCCGACCGCGAGCAGGTCGATCGAGCGGAGCAGCGCCGCGCCGAGCATCGGCTTGAAGACATTGAGTTCGAGATGCCCCTGCAGCCCGCCGATCGTGATTGCCTGATGGTTGCCAATGACCTGCGCGGCGACCATCGTCAGCATCTCGCACTGGGTCGGATTGACCTTGCCGGGCATGATCGAGCTGCCCGGCTCATTCTCCGGCAGGTGCAATTCGCCCAGCCCCGAGCGCGGGCCGGAGCCCAGCAGGCGGATATCGTTGGCGATCTTGGTCAGCGCGACCGCCAGCGTGTTGAGCGTGCCCGACAGCTGGACGATCGGGTCGTTCGACGCCAGCGCCTCGAAGGCGTTCTCGGCGGGATAGAACGGCAGGCCGGTAATCGTGGCGATCGTCGCACAAACGGCGGTCGCAAAGCCCTCGGGCGCGTTGAGGCCGGTGCCGACCGCGGTGCCACCTTGCGCCAGCCGGTTGGTGCCGTGGGTGACGGCAGGCTCGATCCGGCGGCGGCAGCGGTATAACTGATTGGCGTAGCCCGAAAATTCCTGGCCGAGCGTGATCGGGGTGGCGTCCTGGAGATGCGTCCGGCC
Organism: Sphingomonas sp. PsM26; assembly: GCA_030433805.1. Taxonomy (GTDB): domain Bacteria; phylum Pseudomonadota; class Alphaproteobacteria; order Sphingomonadales; family Sphingomonadaceae; genus Sphingomonas. Next base: position 74,787 of record JARUXA010000021.1, read on the forward strand.
GATCTTGACGATCCCGCTCCACGCGCTTGCCTTGGCGTCCAGCGCGGTCTGCAACCGGTCCAATGCGGGAAACAGCCGCTCGACCACGCCGATCGACGCGGCGATATGCAGAGCGGTCGGGAAACTGTCGTTCGAGGACTGGCTTTTATTGACGTGATCGTTCGGGTGGACCGGCGTTTTGCCGCCGCGCGTGCCCGTTAACTGCTCGTTTGCGCGCCCCGCGATCACCTCGTTGAGGTTCATGTTGGTCTGCGTGCCCGATCCGGTCTGCCAGATCACCAGCGGGAACTGGTCGTCGAGCTTGCCCGCCGCGACCTCCGCCGCCGCCGCGTCGATCGCGTCGGCGATGGCGCCGTCGAGGCCGTGGTCGCGGTTGACCCGCGCGGCCGCCTGTTTGACGATCGCCACCGCATGAACGATCGCGAGCGGCATCCGCTCTGTCGCGGGGAAGGGGAAATTCTCGATCGAGCGCTGGGTCTGCGCACCCCAATAGGCGCTTGCCGGAACCTCGACGGGGCCGAGCGAATCGGTTTCGGTGCGGGTGTCGTTCATCGCCAGTCTCCAACGCCCCCGCTCCCATCAGCGGGGACCGGACGGCTCATTTCTTCCGTTTGAAATCAACGGCGACGACGTTCGATCCGTCTTCGATCGGAGTCGCGGTCGGGCCGTCATTCTCGGCTTCCTCATGCGGCTCGGGACCTTCGGGACCTTCCGCAGCCTGGAAACGCAGCTCGAAATTGACCGCGGGATCGTGGAAACCGGTGATCGCCGAATAGGGAATGACCAGCTTGGACGGCACCTGGTTGAAGCTCAAGCCCACCGAGAATTTGGTGTCGTCGACCAGCAGATCCCAATAGCGGTTCTGCATGACGATCGTCATCTCGTCGGGGAAGCGCTCCATCAGCCGGGTCGGAATGTCGACACCCGGTGCCTGCGTCTTGAAGGTGATGTAGAAATGATGCTCGCCGGGCAAGCCGCCGCTTTCCGCGACCGAACCGAGAACACGGCCGACCACGGCACGCAGCGCTTCCTGGACGATATCGTCGTAGGGAATCAGGCTATCGGGAAGACCATCACTCATGCGCCCTTGGGTAGCGCCCTTTGGTCCCCGGTCAAGATTGCACGGGTGCAAAGAAGCGTTATGGGAAGGCCATGCGCATCGCCACCATCAGCCGCCGTACCAGCGAAACCTCGATCGACGTCACCGTCAATCTCGACGGGACCGGGCGTTACACCGTCTCGACCGGGGTCGGGTTTTTCGACCACATGCTCGAGCAACTCTCGCGCCATTCGTTGATCGACATGGATATCAAGACCGTCGGCGACCTGCACATCGACCAGCATCATACGGTCGAGGACACGGGGCTCGCGATCGGCGAAGCGGTGCTGAAGGCATTGGGCGAAAAGCGCGGGATCCGCCGCTATGCCGATGCGCTGTCGCCGATGGACGAGACGCTGACTCGCGTGGCGATCGATATTTCGGGGCGCCCGTATCTGGTGTGGAAGACCGAATTCTCGCAGAAGCGGCTGGGGGAGATGGACACCGAGATGTTCGAGCATTTCTTCCACTCTTTTGCGCAGACTTCGGGCGTTACGCTGCACATTGAGACGCTTTACGGCAGCAATAACCACCATATTGCCGAGGCTGCGTTCAAGGGTGTCGCGCGCGCGCTTCGCGAAGCGGTCGAGATCGACCCGCGCAAGGCCGATGCAATCCCGAGCACCAAGGGGACACTCTGACATGGCCGCTTCGTTTCGTGCCGAGGGGCCGCTGTGCCTGATCATCGTTGAATACGGCCCGTCGATCGAGGCGATCGATGCGCAGTTGAAGGATCATGTCGCCTGGCTTGAAAAAGGGTTCGCCGAGGGCGTGTTCCTCGTCGCCGGACGGCAGGATCCGCGCACCGGCGGCGTGATCGTCACGCGCGGTCGCAAGGCCGAGGCGGAGGCGCTCGCCGCGACCGATCCGTTCATCACCAGCGGCGTCGCGACCGCGCGAGTCATCCAGTTCAACGCGAGCTTCGCCGCGCCCGAGATCGCGGCGCTGCTGGCATGACGCTTGCGCTGATCGATTATGGCGCGGGCAACCTCCATTCGGTCGCCAATGCGCTCAAGGCAGCGGGCAGCAGCGACATCCTGATCACCGCCGATGCGGACGCGGTCACCAAGGCCGACCGGATCGTGCTGCCGGGCGTCGGTGCTTTCGCCGCCTGCGCTGCCGCCTTGCGCGCGGTGCCGGGAATGGTCGAAGCGCTCGAACAGCGCGTGCGCGGCGACGGGGTCCCGTTCCTCGGGATTTGCGTCGGGATGCAGTTGATGGCGGAGACGGGCGAGGAACATGGCACGCACGCCGGACTTGGCTGGGTCCACGGGACAGTTCGCCACCTGACCCCCGACGATGCGACCGCCAAGGTGCCGCACATGGGCTGGAACGACGTGGTGCCGAGCCGCGATCATCCGCTGATCGTGCCGGGGGAAGCGTATTTCCTCCATTCTTATGCCTATGAGGGCGCGGACGTGATCGCGGGCACGAACCATGCCGGGCCGGTCACCGCGGCGATCGGACGCGACAATATGCTTGGCGTCCAGTTCCATCCCGAAAAGAGCCAGCGTTATGGGCTCGATTTTCTCACCCGCTTCTTGAGCTGGAAACCATGAGCCTGATCGTTTTCCCCGCCATCGACCTCAAGGGCGGCCAGGTCGTCCGCCTCGCCGAGGGCGATATGGACCGCGCGACCGTCTATGGTGATGATCCCGCCGCGCAGGCGATGCTGTTCGCGCAGGCGGGCGCGGAGCATCTGCACGTCGTCGATCTCGACGGCGCGTTCGCGGGGGAATCGGTCAATGGCGAGGCGGTGCGCGCCATCGTTTCGCAATTTCCGGGGCATGTGCAGCTTGGCGGCGGGATTCGCGACCGTGCTGGGATCGAGCGGTGGTTCGATCTTGGCGTGTCTCGGGTCGTGATCGGCACGGCGGCGCTCGAGAACCCCGAACTGGTGCGTGAGGCTGCGCGTGATTTTCCGGGCGGGATCGTCGTCGCGGTTGATGCGCGCGACGGGTTCGTCGCGACCAAGGGCTGGGCGGATGTCTCGACGGTCGAGGTGATCGACATGGCGCGCCGGTTCGAGGATGCGGGCGTTGCGGCGCTGCTCTTCACCGATGTCGGGCGCGACGGGATGCTCAAGGGATGCAACGTCGAGGCGACGGTCGATCTGGCGCGGGCTGTGCGGATTCCGGTGATCGCGAGTGGCGGGGTCAAGGGGATCGCGGAGATTCACGTGCTGGCTTTGCATAACCGTGATGGGGTGGAGGGCGTGATTACGGGCCGCGCGTTGTATGACGGTCGGCTGGATCTGGCCGCGGCGCTGGCTGTGGCGGGGGCGGCGTGAGTATTGCTACGCTTCTCCCTCTCCCCGCTTGCGGGGAGAGGGTCGGGGAGAGGGGCAGTATCGGGCGCAGCGTTGCTGGTCTGCCCCACCCCAACCCCTCCCCTGAAGGGGAGGGGCTTTTTAGTGCGCGCAATACACTCATCCCCCTCCCCTTCAGGGGAGGGGCTAGGGGTGGGGCTGTGTCTCACCGAGAGCACAGCTTGCAAGGCTCGCGAACCCCGTCTTTGAAAGCAAAAGGCTTTTCAGCATGACCGTCCGCGCGCGCGTCATCCCCTGCCTCGATGTCGCGAACGGGCGCGTCGTCAAGGGCGTCAATTTCGTCGAACTGCGCGATGCCGGCGACCCCGTCGAACAGGCACGCGCTTATGATGCGGCGGGAGCGGACGAGCTTTGCTTCCTCGATATTACCGCAAGCCATGAGGCGCGCGGCACGATCCTCGACGTCGTGCGCCGCACCGCCGAGGTATGCTTCATGCCGCTGACCGTCGGCGGCGGGGTCGGATCGGTCGCGGATGCGCGCGCCTTGCTGCTTGCGGGCGCGGACAAGGTCGCGGTCAACAGCGCGGCGGTCGCGCGGCCCGAACTGGTCGGCGACATGGCGGACCGTTTCGGCAGCCAGTGCGTCGTCGCCTCGGTCGATGCGCGGCGCGTTGCGGATGGCTGGGAAGTCTTCACGCATGGCGGCCGGCGCGCGACCGGGATCGACGCGGTCGCGCACGCGCTGCGGCTGGCGGAGCTGGGCGCGGGCGAATTGCTCGTCACCTCGATGGACCGTGACGGGACGCGCGGCGGCTATGATCTCGAGCTGATTCGCACGATCGCGGACCAGGTCCGTGTGCCGGTCGTCGCGAGCGGCGGCGTCGGCGGGCTGGGTGACTTGGTTGCCGGGATCGTCGAGGGACATGCCAGCGCGGTGCTTGCGGCGTCGATCTTCCATTTCGGCGAAGCGAGCATTGCCGACGCGCACGCTGCGCTCGCGGCGGCGGGGATTCCCGTTCGACGGCCGGTGGCGACATGAGCGCAGGATTGATCCCCCAGGCCCTCGCCACTCCAATCGGCGGCGTACCTCCGCAGTCCGGCCTCACGCCGATCGAACTCGCGCTGCTCGTTGCCGCGGCGTTCGGTGTGTTCCTCATCCGCCGCGCGTTGCGCGAACGCTTCCTGAAGCGCCCACCCAAGGATTGACGCGCGCGCGCGGTTGCGCCAGCCCCGATCCCATGGCCGACGATATCCTCGACACGCTCGCCGCGACGATTCTTGCCCGCAAGGATGCCGACCCCGCGACCTCCTACACCGCCAAATTGTTCGGCAAGGGCCGCCGCAAGATCGCGCAAAAGGTCGGCGAGGAAGCGGTCGAGACCGTGATCGCTGCGCTGACCGAGGATAAATCGGCGCTGATCGGTGAAGCGACCGATCTGGTCTTTCACCTGCTCGTGCTGCTCGCGGATTGCGACGTGACGCTGGACGATATCCGCGCCGAGATCGCGCGGCGCGAAGGCGTGTCGGGGATCGACGAAAAGGCCGCGCGCAAGAAGCATTGAGAGGAAGCCCCCATGCCCGTCGACGCCACCCTGCCCTATGACGACCAGAACGTCTTCGCCAAGATCCTGCGCGGAGAGATCCCGGCCAAGCGTTTGTACGAGGACGATTTCGCAATCGCCTTCCCCGACATCAACCCGCAAGCACCGACGCACATCCTGGTGATCCCCAAGGGCGCCTATGTTTCGTGGGACGATTTCAGCGCACGCGGCTCCGACGCGGAAATCGCAGGCTTCGTCCGCGCGGTCGGCACGGTCGCGCGCGATGCGGGGCTGGTCGCGCCGGGGTATCGGCTGCTCGCCAACGCCGGGACCGATTCGATGCAGGAAGTCCCGCATCTCCACGTGCATATCTTTGCCGGTCGCGCGCTCGGGCCGTTGCTCGCGCGCTAAGCCTCTTGCGCGAGGGTAATTTGCAGCTAGGCTCGCGCACAATCATTGCGCGGCGACAGACCGCGCACATCCCCAGGGGAAGTCACCGCATGCTATTTGGGCGTATCAAGTCTCTCGACGCCATTCTTGCGACAGCCGAAAAGAAGTCGCTGCACCGCTCGCTCGGGTGGTTCCAGCTGACCTTGTTCGGGATCGGCTGTGTCATCGGCACCGGCATCTTCGTTCTGACCGCCGCGGGCGCGCAAAAGGCCGGTCCCGGCCTGATGCTCGCCTTCGCCATCGCCGGCGCGATCTGCATCGTCGCAGCCCTCTGTTACGCGGAAATCGCCGCGATGATCCCGGTCGCCGGGTCCGCTTATACTTATACCTATGCATCGATGGGCGAATTTCTCGCCTGGACGGTCGGCTGGGCATTGATCCTCGAATACGCGGTCGCCGCCAGTGCGGTCGCGGTCGGCTGGTCGGGATATTTCTCGGGCACGATCCTGCAACATACGTTCGGGATACATCTGCCACCGTTCCTTGCGGCGGGGCCGCTTGCGCTCGGCGGCGCGCCGGGCGGGTTCATCAACCTTCCCGCGGTGGCGATCTCGCTGCTGGTGACGTGGCTGCTGGTGATCGGGACGAGCGAGAGCGCCAAGGTCAATGCGGTGCTGGTGATGATCAAGATTGCCGCGCTGCTGGTGTTCATGTTCCTGACCGTGCCGCGGATCGACGCGGCGCAGTTCAACCCGTTCCTGCCCGCGGGCCTGTTCGGCGGATTCGGCACCGGCGTCGGTGCAGTCGGCGCGGCGGCGACGATCTTCTTCGCATACGTCGGGTTCGATTCGGTCTCGACCGCTGCGGAAGAAACCAAGGATCCGCAGCGCAACGTGCCGATCGGGCTGATCGGCAGCCTGCTGTTCTGCACGATCTTCTACATCGTCGTCGCGGCGGGTGCGATCGGGACGATCGGCGGCCAGCCGATCATGGGGCCGAACGGCATCCCCTTCCCGACCGGCTCCGAAGAACTCGCGCGGCAGTGCACGATGGCGATCCATGCCGACAAGCTGGTCTGCTCGAACGAAGCGCTGGCCCATGTGCTGCGCCAGATCGGGTTCGGTCCGGTCGGCAACATGCTCGGCTATGCGGCGTTCATCGCGCTGCCGTCGGTGATCCTCGTGCTGCTGTTCGGCCAGACGCGCATCTTCTTCGTGATGAGCCGCGACGGGCTGCTGCCGGCGGCGTGGAGCAAGGTCCATCCGAAGTGGAAGACCCCGCATATCGTCACGATGATCACGGGTGTCGCAGTGTCGTTTGCGGCGGCGTTCCTGCCGGTCGGGCAGCTGGCGGATTACGCCAATGCCGGGACGCTGTACGCGTTCATGATGGTCGCGATCGCACTGCTGGTGCTGCGCAAGGTGCAGCCCGAGCGCAAGCGCGCGTTCCGCACGCCGTTCGCCTGGGTGGTTGCGCCGCTGACGATCGTCGGGTGCCTGTTCCTGTTCTTCAACCTGCCGCTGATCGCGATGCTGGTGTTGCCGGGTTGGGGGCTGCTGGGTCTGCTGATCTATTTCCTCTATAGCCGCCAGCGTAGCCATGTCGGGCGCGGGATCGATGATCCGGAAGAAGCCGAACTGGCGGGGATGCCCCCGCCGCGGTGATTTTCGCGGGTTGCGGATATGAGAAAGGCCGGGGAGCGATCCCCGGCCTTTTTGTATTCTAAGCCGCTCCCCTTCAGGGGAGGGGTTGGGGTGGGGCTGTGCCTCGCAGAGAGCGATGTTCTGCTGGACTGCCCCACCCCCAACCCCTCCCCTGAAGGGGAGGGGCTTAAGTTGAGTGTTACCCTAGCTTCGACGCCACCAGCGCCTTGAGATCAACCTGCGCGCGAGCGCCGTAGTGCGAGATGATCTCCGCCGCGCACACCGCCCCCATCTTGAGCGACGCCGCGACGTCCTTGCCCTGCGCTTGTCCGCGCAGGAAACCCGCTGCGAACAGGTCGCCCGCACCCGTTGTGTCGACGACGCGCTCGATCGGCTCGGCCGGCACATGCACGGTCTCGCCGCCGGTCACCGCGATCGCGCCGTGTTCGCTGCGCGTGACCACCAGCATCGGCACTTGCGCCGCCGCCGCGGCGACCGCCGCGTCGAAATCCTGGTTGTCCATCAGCGCGGTGATCTCGGCTTCGTTGGCGAACATGATGTCGATGAGGCCGTCCGCCATCAGCTGGCGGAAATCGCCGCCGTGGCGCGAGATGCAGAACACGTCGCTCAGCGTGAACGCGACCTTGCGCCCCGCCGCACGCGCGACGTCGATCGCGGCGCGCATCGCCTGGCGCGGTTCCTCGGGATCCCACAGATACCCCTCGAGATACAGGATCGCGGCGTTGGCGATCAGGTCGCGATCGAGCGCGGCTTCGGGCAGGAACTGCGAGGCACCGAGGAAGGTGTTCATCGTCCGCTGGCCGTCGGGCGTTACGAAGATCAGGCAGCGGGCGGTGGTCGGGTCGCCCTCACGCGCGGCGGTGGTGAAGTCGATCCCCACTGCGCGGATGTCATGCGCAAAGATGTCGCCCAGTTCGTCGTTAGCGACCTGCCCGATGAAGCCGCACTTGCCGCCCATCGCCGCGATCCCGGCGACGGTGTTCGCTGCCGAGCCGCCGCTCGCCTCGATCCCCGGACCCATCTTGGCGTAGAGCGCGTCGGCTTCTTCCGGCGAGAACATCAGCTGCATCGAGCCCTTGGTCATCGCGGCTTCGGCGAGGAAAGCATCGTCGGACTGCGACAGCACGTCGACGATGGCATTGCCGATCGCGACGACGTCATAGGTGGGCTCGGTCACAGGGTAATCTCCGGTTCAAATAGCGTTGTCGGGCCGTACCGGGGGGGTGCCGCGCACGCAACCTCGGCGGATGCGCGCACGCGAGCACGAGAGAAGGATTCCTGTGCCGCGCGAATTGCTCTAGGACCGCCGGATGGTGCGTGCCTTTCTCCTTTCGCTGGCCCAGCTCGGCGACCGTCGCATTCTTGCGGTCTTCCTCAAATCGATGCTGGTGACGGTGGCGCTGATCGGCGTGCTCGGCGCTGGCCTGTGGTATGGCGCGACGCGGCTGGCGGATCGCTGGGGGTGGGACTCGCTTTCGGGCGGGTTGCTCGGCGCGGTCGCATTGCTCGCGGCGTTCGGTGCGAGCTGGCTGCTGTTCCGCGCGATCGCGATCGGGGTGATGGGGGTGTTCGCGGACGACGTCGTCGTCGCGGTCGAGGCACGGCATTACCCGGAGGCGCTCGCCACCGCGCGGAGCGTGACGATGGCGCGCGGGATCGGGCTGGGGTTGCGCTCGGCGGGGCGCGCGATCCTCGTCAATCTTGCGCTCGCGCCGGTCTATGTCGCGTTGCTGGTAACGGGTGTAGGGACGTGGCTGCTGTTCTTTCTCGTCAACGGCTGGCTGCTGGGGCTCGACCTCGGCACGATGGTCGCGGCGCGACACGTACCGTCTGCGATGATGCGAGACTGGCGCAAGACCGGCGCGGTCGACCGGTTCGCGATGGGGGTTGCGGGGACCGCGCTGTTCATGGTTCCGGTGCTCAACCTCTTCGCGCCGATCCTGGGTGCGGCGATGGCGACGCATCTGTTCCATGAAAGACGCCCCCTATGAAAAAGCTGGCCCTATGAAGAAGCTGGCCGGATCCGCGCTGCTGTTCTCGCTGCTCGGCGGGTGTGCATCGACCGCGACGATCGTGCCGGTCTCGCGCGCGCCGGTCATCCCGATCCCGCAAGGCACCGGGCTCGGCCAGGTCGTCGGTGCGACCGCGGCGAGCCTTACGCGGATGTTCGGCACGCCCGTCGCCGACATCCGCGAGGGCAGTGCGCGCAAGCTGCAGTTCAGCAATGCGACCTGCGTACTCGACACGTATCTTTATCCGAAGGGCAATGCCGAGCCGGTCGTGACGTATCTCGATACACGGCAGAACGACGGTTCGCCGATCGATCGTGCGAGTTGCGTGGGGGCGTTGCAGATCGGGCGGCGGAAGTAGGGGCGGCTCGTAAGCCCCTCCCCTTCAGGGGAGGGGTTGGGGTGGGGATGTGCCTCACAGAGAGCGATGTTTTGCTGGACTGCCCCACCCCAAACCCCTCCCCTGAAGGGGAGGGGCTTAAGTGAGTTTCGTCAGCGCCCAGTCGGCGGCTTCCGCGACCACCGGATCGGGATCTTCGCGCAACGCCTGCACTCGCCCAACCAATCCCGCATCCCCGCTGTTCCCCGCCGCAATCAGGCAGTTCCGCATCATCTTGTTACGCCCGATCCGCTTGATCGGCGAGCCCGCAAAGACCTGCCGGAAACTCGCGTCATCCAGCGCAAGCAAATCCGCCAACCGCGGCGCGACCATTTCCGCACGCGGCAGAAACGCACGGTTGGCGGCGGCGTTTTCCGCGAACTTGTTCCACGGGCAGACCGACAGGCAATCGTCGCAGCCATAGATGCGGTTGCCGATGCTCTCGCGGAATTCGTGCGGGATCGGGCCGGCGTGTTCGATCGTCAGATAGGAAATGCAGCGCCGCGCATCGAGCCGGTAGGGCGTGGGGAAGGCATCGGTCGGGCATGCGCGCTGGCAGGCATCGCAGGAACCGCAACGGTCGATGACGGAGACTTCTCTTTCCTCTTCTATCTGCTGCTTCCCCGGCGAAGGCCGGGGCCCAGTCGCGCTGTCGATGGAAATCGGGTGCTGCCCTTCGCCATCATCGTCCCTCGACTGGGCCCCCCCCCTCGCCCGGGGGGTGGGGAGTATTAACAACTACCCGCCCCCGACCCGAAAAACAATATGTGGTGTTGGCGGGTGGGCGGTTAAAAAAAAAT
>JARUXA010000220.1 GCA_030433805.1 Sphingomonas sp. PsM26
GCCGCGAGCCGTTGGGCAGGATCTTGTAGCGGCATAGCCACCCTTCCAGCACCACCAGCATGGGCCCGGTTTCGTCGCCCTCACGGATCAAATCCTTCCGAGCAGCATAGCGTCGAGGGCGCGATGTCACCGCTTCAAGCGCAGCGATATCGCGAGCTGTGAGATCGACCATACCGCTCATTTTCTGGACGAACCAATTAGTCATAATGCGGTTCTACCGCTGAATCCTCACTCGTGATATCACCCATAAACATTGACGATTGTTATTATAGATTGAGATAATTTGCCGCAGGCTCTCTATAGGAGGTGCATCGTCGATACGTTGAACCAGGCGTCGACCACAGAAAGAATA
>JARUXA010000221.1 GCA_030433805.1 Sphingomonas sp. PsM26
CTAGAACGACGAGTAGAGCGATAAGTAGAACGGCGGCTAGAACGACGAGTAGAGCGATAAGTAGAACGGCGGCTAGAACGACGAGTAGAGCGATAAGTAGAACGGCGGCTAGAACGACGAGTAGAGCAATAAGTAGAACGGCGGCTAGAACGACGAGTAGAGCGTCTTCTAGAGCTTTTACGTCGAGAATTTGGCTCTTGATACATAAATGTTTCGAGCTCCGTACAAGAGAGAGATTCTGCTGCTTCTCTAATTTTTTGAGCAGGGATATGCATACAAACACCTCCTTAGGGTCTAATTAAGTAGTACATAATAGAATACGTACCAAGAAAGCTTTTGGATATAGTG
>JARUXA010000222.1 GCA_030433805.1 Sphingomonas sp. PsM26
ATGCCAAGGACAGCCCTGAGTGAACGCGATGGCCGCCATCGACGCATTCGAGATCAAAAGCTTGAACCTCGCCTCGATTAACGGGTCGTCTAGTACCGCTAAAAAGTCCGCGGGTCTGATGGTCACTGTGCAGCAAATCTTAATTGCTAGGCTGAAGGCGCTTTCCGGGAGGCGATCATCGAACCTTACGCCCGGTCCGACGCTCAACGCCGAACCGCGGGGCAAGATTGCCGGTTTTAATACCAAGCTCGACCTAGTATTTATCGATACAGGTCTTTTTGGTAGCAACGCGCGATACCATGTCCGCGATGTGCCTATTCGTATCCCCGCAGTCGCCC
>JARUXA010000223.1 GCA_030433805.1 Sphingomonas sp. PsM26
GCCTCTTTAATTTTTTGAGCTGTAATATGCAATTAAAAAACCTCCTATATATTGGACTAGGTATTGTCTTAATAGGATACGTTGCAGTATTGATTTTTGATATAGGGCAAAAGTGGAATTTAAATAAATAGTTGATAGGATGAGGTATCACGGCGAATTTGAGGTTCATATAATTTATTAATTGAAGAAAGGTGGTCAAGTAATGAAACAAAAAGAAATTCCTCAATACGCTTTGTTTGTAAATGTAAAAGATTTAAAAGAAATGCACAGAGACATTTGGTCAGAAGAAGTCGTTCAGGCAACGATGAAATTTAACAAAAAGCGTTACGATATTGATT
>JARUXA010000224.1 GCA_030433805.1 Sphingomonas sp. PsM26
GGACCGTTAAGATAAAGAGCTGACTAGAACTAATTTTAGCTTTCTCCATGCAATTAGAACCTCCTTTTTGTTTTTATTTAAAGTAATCTTTTGTCTTGCTGAATCATTTTTTAACATTTTCAGCATTTGCAATTTTGAATAGTATGTAGTAAATAGTAAATTTGCTTTAAGGTTAACTCTAGACTAAAAAGTTTCTTTTTACTGTTAAGTACCTTTCTAAGGAATGTAACAATAACGACAATGTTCATATGAAGATTAGCTAGTCAAATGTGTTTCCTCCTATCCTTCTTCCTGTTTTTTATGAAAGCTACAAAAAGAAGGATAGGAGGAATTATGG
>JARUXA010000225.1 GCA_030433805.1 Sphingomonas sp. PsM26
GCAAGGCGGTGGCCTTCGGCGGCGGGAGCGTCATGGGGGCGGCCCGGATCGGTAATGACGTTGATGACCGGGTCGGCGTGGACGAACCGCGCCGCCGGATCGACCACGAGGATCGCTTCCATCGCGGCGATCGAAGCGCGGGCGAGCTGCACCTTGAGCTCGTAGCCACGCCCGCGGGCAAACGGGTTGAGGTACGCCGCGTCCCCGCCGCCCCAGGCGAAGAACGAGATCTCGTTGACGGGGGCGTAAAAGCGGCGTTCGCCGGCGGCAGCGGGGCCGATATGTCGCGCCGCGGCGGCGGCGAAGGCGGCGAACCGCGTGACGAACGCCGGT
>JARUXA010000226.1 GCA_030433805.1 Sphingomonas sp. PsM26
TCATTAGGTGTACCGGTATTAGTTCTGCGTGATACAACCGAACGTCCTGAAGGAATTGAAGCAGGCACATTAAAGCTTGCAGGTGTGGAAGAAGAAACCATTTATTCACTTGCTAAAGAGCTTTTAACAAATGAAGAAGAATATGCGCGTATGTCTAAAGCGTCAAATCCTTATGGTGATGGTCTTGCTTCAAAACGTATTGCCGATGCAATTAGCGAATATTTCAGCGCTCAAAATAAGTAATTAGTAGATGGGGGAAGTTTAATCATGTCAAAAGTAAAAAAAGCAATTATTCCAGCTGCGGGATTAGGTACACGTTTCTTAC
>JARUXA010000227.1 GCA_030433805.1 Sphingomonas sp. PsM26
CAGAGCCTGACAGGTTCATCGTCGATCCGATCCACCAGATGCCGGGACTAAACACTTAGGGTCAGGACCCATTGATGTGAGAGGCGCGATCTGATTCAGGCTCCGTGAGGAGAGCGTGAATGAGCGACCTTTGCATCAGAGAAGAAGCTTATCTGCTGATTGCCTGCTACTCTTGATGCGCAAGGTCTCTGCTTTAGCATCAAGTTCGTTCGCGTAATCCGATATTACCTTGCGGTCCCCCACGTTGGACAACTGGCTGCCGATATCCCGCGCCCTGCCGGCTAAATGACGTAGGTTGTGTTCACTTGCCATGCTCGCC
>JARUXA010000228.1 GCA_030433805.1 Sphingomonas sp. PsM26
AAAGCTGACGCAAAAGGCGCATTCAGTGTTACTATTCCTTTACAGAAAGCAGGAATAGTAGTAGAGGTTACAGCTACCGATGGTAGCAAAAATATCAGTCCTGCTACGAAGGTGACAGTAAAGGATGGAACAGCACCTGTAGCACCTACAGTTAATTCAATTACTGATAAAACTACAAAGGTCACAGGGAAAACCGAAGGAAGTGCTACTGTTAATGTAAAGGCTACAGGAAAAGTAATTGGCACAGGAAAAGCTGACGCAAAAGGCGCATTCAGTGTTACTATTCCTTTACAGAAAGCAGGAACAGTAGTAGAGGT
>JARUXA010000229.1 GCA_030433805.1 Sphingomonas sp. PsM26
AGCTTCGTGGTCGCGTCGGGGGCGCCCAGACCCGCGCCGATGGCGATATAAACCCCCCCCCCCCCCCGGTCCGGGCCCCGACCCCCGCGGAGCGGCGGCAGGAACAGTGCGGCCGCGCCCCCCCCCGCTCCGGATCGTTTTTTTTTTTTGTTTTTGTATTCCTACCTAGTTTTTATTATATTTATTGTTGTGGTGGGTTGGGTGTTTTTTTTTTATTTGAATGGGTGCTTTGTTCTAAATTATTGTGGGATTGGTAATGGGTTTTACGGTTGGGGGTTAGTGTCTCACGGGGGGGGAGGCGGGAAACAACACCC
>JARUXA010000022.1 GCA_030433805.1 Sphingomonas sp. PsM26
GGGCGGCAATGTCGCGGAGCGGTTACCTGCCACCTGGAGCAGGTAGTGACCCGGCTTCAGGTCAAAATCGACCATCTTGCGCACGCCTGTACAATCCGGACCATGACTATGCGATACCGACGTTGCCGGTGTCGTGTCGTTCAGAACGTCGATCCAAGCCCCGGCGCCCAATGCGACGCGGTAGCGACCGGAGGCGGGTACGGTGAACGCAAATATCCCGCCGCTGCTTACTGATCCGCCGGGCTTTTGCGGGCGGACGGCATAGGCGATCTTCGACGTCGGCAGCAGTGTCGCCGAGACGCCAGCGCCGAGTGGAAGTGTCGTCGCGACTTTTGCCGTGGCTCCGGCGCGAACGGCTTGCTTACGCATCCATCCTTCCAGCCCAGCCGGAAAAGGCGCCATTGTGGCCGGGCAAGTGACGATCGGATGGTCCATCGCCGGCATCGTTTGGGGGGCGGCAGCAAGAGCAAGCAACGGGACTAGCATCATTGTCGGCAAGGCCTTTTCCAATCACGTTCCATCTGTATATGGCCGGATATAAATGCTGGTAAAGCCAGCAATAGCGGCATGCCGGTCGACAAGGGGAAAGTTCCAATGCGTTACCTGCTCTGCGCCACTAGTCTTATCGCGCTTGCGACCCCTGCTTATGCACAAGAGCGGAGCGCGCCAGAAAGCGATGCAGCTACCATATCCGCCGCGGCCAGCGAGGTAGACCAGGCTGGCGTCGCAGACATCACCGTCACCGCACGTCGTCGTGCGGAAGATGCGCAGCGTATCCCAGGTTCGCTCTCTGTGGTCAGCGGAGCATTGCTCGACCGCTCATACACGGTGAACACGCAGCAACTTTCGCAGCTCGTGCCTGCGCTCAATTATAGCTCTGCCAACCCGCGCAACACTGCTTTCACCATCCGCGGCCTCGGAAGCAGTGTCGTTGCAGTCAGCCAGGCCAATGACGGACTTGAGCCCGGCGTGGGCTTCTATGTCGATCAGGTATATCATGCCCGCCCGGCCACCGCCGCGTTCGACTTTAGCGATATCCAGCAGATCGAGGTGCTGCGCGGGCCACAAGGGACCCTGTTTGGTAAGAACAGCACGGCCGGCGCTATCAACATTACAACGCGGGCACCGAGCTTTACCCCCGGAGGCGACGCCGAGCTGTCCTATGGCAACTACAACTTCGTCCAGGCCAAAGCCGCGGTGACGGGGCCGATCAGTGATAATCTTGCGTTCCGCGTGTCTGCGGTCAGCACGCGCCGCGACGGCGTGATCGATGACGTACGTACCGGCGCAAAGGAGAACGCAATCGGCAACCAGGCAGTGCGTGGACAGTTGCTCTACAAGCCATCTGACCTGTTCCAGCTTAAGCTGAGTGCCGACTTCACCAACTTCGAAAGTGAATGCTGCACCCAGGTCTATTACCGGGTCGCGACGCGAGACGTGCCCCGCACCGCCACACGACAGTTCGCAGGACCCACGGGCCTTGCTGTGCAATTCAACTACGCGCCACCTAGCACCAATCCCTATGACCGCGTGACGGACATCGATGCCCAGCTGGGGGTGACCACCAGCGAGGGCGGCGTCTCGGCGATCGCGGATTGGAAGGTGGGCGGTGCAACGCTGACTTCGGTTAGCGCATGGCGTTTTTGGAACTGGGACGCGGCGAACGATCGCGATTACACTGGTATCCCTATCCAGACCGAGCAGCATATCCCGTCGCGGCAGGATCAATATAGCCAAGAGCTGCGGCTTGCCTCCAACAGTGAACATGCGATCAACTACGTTGGGGGTCTCTATTTCTTCCGCCAGCGCGTGATCGGGCGGCCAATCTCGATCTACGGCCCGGCCGCCGCGCGGTATTTGATCGGCACCACAACCGGAACAAATGCGACGCCGGTTCCCGCAAACTTGCTTGACGGCTACGGCACCGATGGCCGTACCGATTTCCAGTCGGATAGCTATGCAGCATTCGGCGAGGTCAATTGGCGCCCGGTTGATCGGCTTACCCTGACCGGCGGGCTGCGCTACACGTATGAGCACAAGACCGGGACCTACGACACGTTCGTGTTCGGAGGGCCGGCCACCATCAACGCTGCGCTTATCAACGCTAGGCTTTCGATCCTGCGCGGCCAGACTTATTCGGCAAAGGTCAACAACGGCGCTCTCACTGGGCGTGCTAATATCGCATGGCAGGCAACCGACAACGTCCTTGGCTATGCAAGTTACGCGCGCGGCGACAAATCTGGCGGCATCAATATGTCGGGACTGCCGCTCAACGATCAAAATCTGCCGGCGGTCGGCACCGCAGTCGTGCGGCCAGAAAAGAACACAGCCTACGAAGTAGGTTTGAAAACCCGACTCTTCGACAAACGCCTGACCTTCAACATTGACGCCTATTACACACGCGTGACCGACTTCCAGACCAACGTGAGCGATACACGCGCCGCCGCGGCGCTGCGAACATATCTCGCAAACATCCCGCGGGTGACCGTGAAAGGCGTGGAAGCAGACGCTGTCGCCGCGATCACGCGCGACCTATCGTTGCGTGCATCGCTCGCTTATGCGGACGGCAAATATGACAGCTATCCAGCCGGACCGTGCCCGATCGAGCTAATCGGTAACACCACAACAGCTTGCAATTTGAGCGGCGTTGGTTTGCCTAGCCTGCCAAAATGGTCCTCAACAGTGGGCGGCGATTATCTCCGACCCATCGATGGATTGCACGGAAGTGTCTCCTTGCACGCTGATGCCAACTATCGCGGCAAGCAGTTTGGCGATCCTACCGGATCACGCTTTACAACGATCGGCGGCTACACCGTGGTCAATGGAAGCGTGGGCTACCACAGCGATAAGGGTTGGGAATTGGCGGTGTTTGCACGCAACCTGTTCAACCGTGACTACATCCAAAACGTGACTATCCAGGCGGGCAACTCCGGGCTGATCCTCGCGACCCCAAGCGATCCGCGCACGTTTGGAGTGACCTTCCGCGTACACCAGTAACATGTCTGCTACGCTAAGCGTCGATATGGCTTGCCTGCTGGTCAAGGACAATGCGGAGCGTCCCCTTAGGGGTAGTGCCAGTGACAACCGCCTGTCCGGCAAAGCCGGTCGTGTTGTAGCTCCCTACGCGGCCTATACGCACTGGCTCGCCCTTCTTTTGTGGGCAGGTTAGCATCTGCGCATAGTGCCCGTTCGCGACGGTTTGGCTTTCGATCCGGCATTGCGCCTTGGGATCCGGCGCGAGCAACGCTTCGATGCCCTGCCCCGCTGAAATCTGTTTGCGCTCGACTTTGGTTTTGCCACGCGCCATGCGGACAAAAAAGCTCGGGACACCTGGTATCGTAAGGTCTACGAGCTTCGACCTTACGTCCCAGGCACCAGGCGGCATCAATGGGCCGGCCGTCGCGATGGGCGGCAGGGCGAGGGCAACGGCGAGCAGGTTTATCATAGCCTAATCGTGTACCCCGAAACGACGCATCGCAACCATGAATACTTATATGCTAAGATCCTGATCTAAAAAGGTCATCCATTTAAGCTGCTGCGACGACCTTGACCGCTACTGGACCGATTAGGCCAACATGCGCGCCCAACCCGAAATGGGCGGCCGGAGAGACCCAAACTCTGACGCTCAAGCGTCCCTCTTCGCCTCCTACTTCCGGACGTTCGTTCATGTTTAGACATGACGTGGATCGTCGACCAACTATCGGTAGGACGACAAGACCAATGGCCAGGGAAGCGCTTTCCCTCTGGTGTCACAACCGCTCGTGGCTGTTGAAAAAGGCGTGACGCTTGCCCCGCGCCTCCCGAATGAGATCGAATTTCGGGAATGCTCAGGGCTTCTCAGATGACATAATGATCTGACGCAATATCGGTGGCTCCCGCAACAGAAAACAGGGCCCACCATTCGGTGGACCCAACCGAGCGATGGACGTTTTGCCCCTCGAAAAATCACCGCTATCACCGGATTGCCATGTTTTCCAACACCGACCGTGACCCTGCCTCGCTACCGATGCCCTTGTGGTTCCTTGCAGGGGGCGGAGATGCTACCCGTCTGATCCTAGAGCGAGACTGGTCCGATCATCCGCTCGGACCGCCCGAAAACTGGCCCGACATGCTCAAATCGAACCTCAGCACGATCCTCAACTCGCCAGAATCAATGATCCTCGCATGGGGCGAGGACCTGAGTTTCTTCTTCAACACCGCCTACACCCCGCTGCTCGGTCCGCGTTTGTCATGGGCGATGGGCACACCTTTTCGCAAGGTGTGGGCAGACGCCTGGGAGCAGGCAAAGCCCATTATCGATGATGCGTTCGCCGGGCGGAGCCAGCGCTTCACAAACCTGCCGTGGAAGCTCGACACAGATCGCGGACACGCGGACACATGGTTCTCCTTCTCCTACTCGCGTGTTCTGGATGCAGCCGGCGAGGTCGCCGGGCTGTTCGTTCTGACCAATGAGACGACCGAGCAGGTGATGGGTGAGCAAGCCCGTGGTGAGGCGGAGCAGCGCTTGCGGGACAGCGAGGCGCGTTATCGTGATCTCGCTGGTTCGCTGGAGCAGCAGGTCATCGAGCGTACTGCTGAACGCGACCGGATGTGGGACACGTCCCCCGACCTGCTTCTCGTCATCGACTTCGACGGCATCTTCAGGCGCGTCAATCCCGCGTGGACGCAGGTACTGGGCTATGAGCCGGACGACCTCATCGGACACCACGTCAACGAGTTCGTTCTGTCCTTAAATCATGACGAAACGGTCGATGCCTATGAGCTTGCAGCGCATGGCGGATTACCCCGGATCATAAACCGGTATCGGCACAAGGATGGCTCCACGGTGGATTTCCTGGACAGCAGCGCCTGCCGGCGAGCTGACCTACGCGACCGGACGTGACGTCACCGTCGAGCGGGAACAGGCCGAGGCGTTGCGTCAGGCGGAGGACCAATTGCGCCAGGCGCAAAAGATGGAGGCGGTTGGCCAGCTGACCGGCGGCCTCGCGCACGACTTCAATAACCTTCTCACCGGCATGATGGGCAATCTTGAGCTTCTGCAGGTACGCGTTGCGCGTGGTCGCCTCGACGATCTCGATCGCCTCATCAACGCAGCGCAGGGAGCCGGCCGGCGCGCGGCGGCACTGACGCAGCGACTGCTCGCCTTCTCACGCCGCCAGACGCTTGACCCCAGGCCAACCGACGTCAACCGGCTCATCGCCGGGATGGAAGACATGCTCCGACGAACGATCGGTGCCACCAGCGAAATCGAGGTCGTCGGCGCAGCTGGCCTGTGGACTGCGAACATCGATGCAGGGCAGTTGGAGAACGCGCTGCTGAACCTATGCATCAACGGTCGCGATGCGATGCCTGAGGGTGGCAAGCTGACGATCGAGACCGCCAACAAGTGGATCGACGAACGCATTGCTGGTGAACGTGACCTAGAGCCTGGTCAGTATATCTCGCTATGCGTCACCGACACCGGAACTGGCATGTCGGCAGAGACGATCCGGCGCGCGTTCGAGCCCTTCTATACCACCAAGCCGATTGGCCAAGGCACCGGGCTCGGCCTGTCGATGATCTACGGCTTTGCCCGCCAGTCGGGTGGGCAGGTTCGCATCTACTCCGAATTGGGTCAGGGTACGACGGTGTGTATCTACCTGCCCCGGCATCACGGAGATGCGGAAGCCACGCTGGAGCACAGCAGCGGCGGCACCGCTGGAAATGGCGATGGGCAAACTATCCTCCTTGTCGATGACGAGGCGACGATCCGCCATCTCGTCGACGAGGTGCTCGACGAACAGGGCTATACGGTGATCGGCGCGGCCGATGGTGCGGCGGGGCTGAAAGTGCTTCAGTCCGGTGCCCGGATCGAGCTGCTTATTACCGACGTCGGCTTGCCCAACGGTATGAACGGGCGGCAGGTCGCCGATGCCGCCCGCTCGCTGCGCCCTGGCTTGAAGGTGCTGTTCATCACCGGCTTTGCCGAGAACGCCGCGGTCGGCAACGGCCACCTTGAGCCGGGGATGGAGCTGCTGACCAAGCCGTTCTCGCTCGATGCGCTGACCACCAAGGTTGCCGATATGCTCAAGGACGCGAACAGCTAGACCATTATCGCGGGCCAGTGAATTCACTGCTGTTAATTTGAACTAAATAAATAGCGCAACACAGCAATTTAGCCGCCAGTTGGCCAATTTAATCAGTTACCAGCGCAATTGGCAAGTAATAATATTGTTTTATCAGGACGCAAGAAGGGGGCGTGATGGCAAGCATCACGCCCCCTTTATTAAGGCAATAAGCGGAGACGCTGCCGCCTTGCAAATCTACATTGCCTTCAGCTCCATAACGTGGTGCTCGACCACAGGCACGATCGCCGCAGCCGCTGTCTTGAGCGCAGGTGCAGTGCCTTCCGCGGCGTAGGCCTTCTGCACGTTCAGAGCCTGACCATGCGAGGCTTTCTGCTGTGCGATGTAGGCTGCATCGCGTGCCGGGCCTTGCTCGGCGCGTAGCTCGGTAACAAGTTCCTGCTGCAACGGCGTCAACTTGGGCGGCGTCACCTTGACGCGGGAACGTGCGGCTGCCGCCTTCACGTCGGCCGTGCTTTTGGTGTGATCCTGGGTCATCATCTGCGCGAAGGCGCGCAGCTTGGGGTCCTGGGTCGTCTCGAGCAGCACCTGGCTGGAGGCGATCTCATAAAGATCGCTCGCACCTGCGGTCATGACGTATTCGGCGGGCGCCATCACCTGCGCTGTGGCAGGTGCTGCGATCGATGCTGCGGCGATCGCAGCGGACATTACCAGAAGTTTCATGGGTATTCCTTCGAGATCAGTTGCGGATGCCGAACGCGGCCTTGAGACGAGCAATGGCGTAGGCATTGGCGTCATAGGCGCCGCGGACCACCGTCCCCATGCCGAAGAATTCGTGGGTGACGCCCGGGAACGTGCGCTGCTCGACCTTGTCGCCCGCTGCCTTCATCGCGTCAGCCAGCGTCTCACCGTCGGAGCGCAGAGGATCGATCTGGGCGTTGACGATCGTCGTCGGAGGCAGGCCACGCAAGTTCGCACCCACCAGGTTCAAGCGCGGGTCCTGCATGTCGGCCATCGAATTGGTGTAATAATAGCCGAACCACTTCAGCATCGCCGTATTAAGCGGCTTCGCATTGGCAGCGTCGGTGCGTGACGGGAGCGTCATGCTGCTGTTGGCGATCGGATAGACCGACAGGACGTGAACCGGCTTGGTCAGGTTATTGTCACGCGCGTAGATCGCAGTGGCGACAGCCAGATTGCCGCCTGCACTCTCACCGGCAAGTGCCAGCTTGCTCGTATCCCCGCCCCAGCTTTGCGCATTCTGCAGCACCCACCGATACGCTGTGGACGCGTCGTCGTGCTGTGCCGGGAACTTAAATTCCGGCGCGTGACGGTATTCGACCGAGACGACCAGCGCATTCAGCTGCTTGGACAGGAGCCGCGGTGCTGCGTCATAGGTGTTGACGTCGGCGATGACCCAGCCACCACCGTGGTAATAGACGATGACCGGCATCGGCGCGCCGTTGGCGTTCGCAGGCTTGTAGATGCGGGCGTACTGCATCGGGTCGCTGCCATAAGGCAGATCCTGCGTCGTCACCGCGGGGTCGGGCGCGGTCGACATGCCCTTCTTTCGCATCGCCGCCTTGGCTGCGTCGGCTGCGGACGGCTGGATGCGCGCCTTGACTGGCGTAAGGCTCTCGATCGGCTTGGCCCCAAGCATTGGAAGCTGGTCGAGGACCATCTGCATGTCGGCGGCCGCTTTGGGCGGAGTGGTCGCTACGGGAGCCGGAGGCGGCGGTGGCGCTGCGTTTACCGAGTTGGTTGACGACTGCGCCAAGGCCACCGTCGAACTGCCAAGCAGCGCGAGCGCCACGAGAATATGTCGCTTCATGTATGTCTACCCTGTTAGAAAACCCCGGACTAAAACCACAGGATCGAGCGCATCGTTCCGAACCAATATAAATCAGTGACTTCGGAACAGGGAAGACGACCAGCTGTTGTTGTTAACCACGGCTCGGACGGACAATCTGATGAACATGATCCGGACCAATGACCTCGATTACGATGTCACCTTTTATGGTTCTGAGGACAGCAAGCCTTTGCTCCTCATTCATGGCTGGCCGGATGACGCGTCGACGTGGGATCAGGTGGCACCCGCTATGGCCGCCGAAGGGTTCCACGTCATCGTGCCGACGTTGCGTGGGTTCGGTGCCACCCGTTTCGTCAACGAAGATACGCCGCGGACCGGCAACAGCGCGATGCTCGCGATCGACATGATCGCGCTGCTCGACGCGCTCGGCATCGACCGCTTCATGGTCGCCGGGCACGACTGGGGGTCGAACACTGCCGAGGCGCTGGCCGTCGGATGGCCCGATCGGGTGGAGCGGATGGCGATGCTGTCGACCCCGCCCCGCCTCGGCGGCATGCCGACGCCGCCATTCGAGCAGACTCAGCGGCAATGGTATCACTGGTTCATGGCGACCGCGCGCGGGGCGGAAGCGGTGCGTGCGGACCGGCGCGGGTTCACCCACCTGCATTGGGTCAATTGGTCGCCAGCGGGATGGTTCGACGAGGCAACGTTCGACCGGGTCGCGCGGTCGTTCGACAATCCCGACTGGGTCGATGTGACGCTCCACAGCTATCGTGCGCGTTGGGGCGAAGCGGAACCCGATCCACGAAGCGTTTGGCTGAAGGACATGGTCAAGGCGACCGAGACGCTGTCGCTGCCGACGCTCTACATCCACGGCGATGCCGATGGCGTGAACCCGCCCTCGACTGCGAACGACGTGCACACAAAATTTGTCGGGCCGTTCGCGCGCATCACCATGACCGAGGTCGGCCACTCTCCGCAGCGGGAGAATCCGCAAGCGGTGGTGCGCCACCTCCTTACCCTCTTCGCCGGCAACCCCGCCGCGCTTACCGATGTCACCGATAGGAAGCTGTCCATGAAGAAAGTCGCCCCCTATGCCGCCGGGATCGCCGCCATCGGTCTGGTCGCCGCTGCCGCAGCCGGCGTCGCCCACGCTCAGGGACGCAGCGCACAACTGACGCAGGTGGCGCAGTTCGATCATCAGGCGACCGGCGTCGCTGTGACCGAGGATGGCCGGCGCTTCGTCAACTTCCCCCGCTGGACCGATGACGCGCCCATCTCCGTCGCGGAGGTGATGAAGGACGGGTCGTTACGTCCCTATCCCGACGCCAAGTGGAACAGCTGGCGCAATGCCCGCGCCAACGAACTGCCGGTCGGCGATTATTTCGTCTGCGTGCAGTCGATCGTGCCCGACGGCCACGGCAACCTCTGGGTACTGGATCCCGGCGCGCCCGGAAACGAGAAAATTCTCGAAGGCGCGCCCAAGCTTGTCCGTATCGATCTGGCATCGAACACGGTGACAAAGACGATCCTGGTTCCTGGCGACGTGGCGCTGCAGGGCACCTACCTCAACGACATCCGCTTCTCGCCCGACGGCAAGACCGGCTACATCACCGACAGCGGCACGCGCGGTGCGATCATCGTCGTCGATCTGGAGAGCGGCAAGAGCCATCGCGCGCTCGACGGGCACGCGTCCACCCAGATCGACAAGACGGTGAAGGTTACGCTCGACGGCAAACCGCTGGTACGTCCCGATGGCCGCCAGCCTGCCTTCGCCGCCGATGGCATCGCGATCTCTAAGGATGGCAGGACGCTCTACTATCAGGCATTGACCGGCAAGACGCTCTACTCGATCGACACCGCCAAGCTGCGGTCGGACGTCAGTGAGGCCGACAGGGCGGCAGCCGTAAAGACGGTTGCGCAGACCCACGTTGCCGACGGCCTGTGGATGAGCAAGGCAGGCGTGCTCTACCTGACCTCGCCGACCGACTATGCGATCAAGCGGCTGAACGGCGCGACCGTCGAGACGGTGTTGACCGATCGCCGGCTGCGCTGGCCCGATACCTTCTCCGAAGGACGTGACGGGACGATGTTCGTCACCGCCAGCCACATCCAGGACACCAACTGGTTCACGCCCGGCGCACCGCCGTCGATCAAGACGCAGCTGTTCTCCTTCCCCCCTGTTCGCTGAGCGCTGCACAAAGGATTTCCGGCATGACCGACAACAACTCGCGTCCTTTCGCCGTCGTGACTGGCGGCTCGAACGGCATCGGCCTCGAGCTCGCCAGACAGTTCCTCACTAACGGCTTCGATGTCCTGATCGCTGGTGAGGAAGACCAGCACACGCCTGATGCCGCCCAGACCTTGTCAGCGGAGGGCCAGGGTGAGGTAACCAGCTGGGCTGGCGACCTTGGTCGGGAAGACCAGGTCACCGCCTTCTACGAAGCCATCCAATCTGCTGGTCGGCCGGTGGACGCGCTCTGCGTCAATGCCGGCTTCGGGCTTGGCGGTGCCTTTGCCGAGACCGATCTCGCCCGTGAACTGCAGATGATCGACGTCAACGTGCGCAGCGCGGTGCAGCTCACTAAGCTGGTGCTGAAGGACATGACCGCCCGGAACGAGGGACGAATCCTGTTCACCTCCTCGATCGCGGCAACGATGCCTGATCCATTCGAGGCGGTATACGGGGCTACGAAGGTGTTCCTGCGGTGGTTTGGAGAAGCGCTTCGCAACGAGCTGAAGGACACGGGCATCACCGTCACGGTGCTGATGCCGAGCGTTACCGACACCAACTTCTTCAACCGGGCCGAGATGATGGACACCAAAGCCGGCGCCTCCGACAGCAAGGATGATCCGGCGGTCGTCGCTAAAGCCGGATTTGACGCGCTGATGTCCGGCGACGACAAGGTCGTACCCACCCTTAAAAACAAGGTGATGGGTGCCATTGCCGATGCTCTGCCTGACAAGGTCGCAGCGCAGATCCACCGCGGCATGTCTGAGCCGGGTTCGGCCGGCTGAGCCGACCTAATCACCTTATCAATCATTCAGCGAGGCCCCAACATGACCTATCTCCCTTATGGCCCCGACATCGAGCAGCTCGAAGCCGATGAGCAGGAGACGATCGACGGCATCATTAAGGGAATGACCCAAGAGAGCGAGATCGTCGAGAAGCGCGAGGGCCACGCGGTCCGCGCCAGCCATGCCAAGAGCACGGCCTGTGTTCTCGGCGAGATGACGGTCGCCGACGACTTGCCCCCCGAGCTCGCGCAGGGGCTGTTCGCCAAGGGCGGTACCTTTCAGGTCGCGGTCCGCTTCGCACAAGGACCCGGTGAGCATCTCGGCGACCGCGTCTCGACGCACCGCGGCATGGCGATCAAGGTGTTCGGGGTGGAAGGCGAGAAGTTGCCCGGTCACGATGCACCCACCCAGGACTTTGTATTCGCCAGCGGCCCGACCTTCCCGGCCGGCACTGCCACGGGGTTCCTCAGCCAGGCGAAGAAGATCGGCGCGACTACGCCAATGCCGGAAGGTGTGAAGAGCGCCGCCTCCTCGATCGCTCGCAACATTAACAAGGTGCTGAACGCCGTGACGGGCGGCCCTAGTCCGACGCTCGACTTCTACGGACATCCCTTCAGCCACCCGCTGGACGACTACTACTTCAGCCAGTGCCCGGTCCGCTACGGCGACTACGTCGCCAAGCTCGGAGCCTTCCCGTCCTCGACCTATCAGGATGCGCTCGATGACTGGCAGCTCGACCCACATCAGGACGAGGACGGTTTCCGTCACGCAGCGGTCAACTATTTTAACGAGCATGACGCGGTGTTCGACATGCGGGTGCAGCTCTGGGCAAATGCCGAGACGCAGCCAATCGAGGACGCGTCGGTGGAATGGCCTGCGCAGGACAGCCAGTATCGCACGGTTGCGACAATCCGCCTGCCGCGTCAGGCGGCCTACAGCCCGGAACGTGTCCGCTACTTCGACGAGGTGATGACCTTCCGCCCCGCGCACAGCTTGGCGGCACACCGGCCGCTCGGTGGCGTGATGCGCGCACGGCTCCAGGTCTACCAGGCGCTCAGCAACTTCCGCCACCGCGAGAACGGTGTCACGGCCGCCAATACGGCGTCCATCGAGGAGATCCCGGCATGAATGACGCTGTCACCATCGACCGATCCGCGGCCGCTTCGGTAGCCGCTAAGCCGATTGTTACCCTGCCGCTCTCGCTGACGATCAACGGCCAGGCACGGGAGCTGCAGGTCGAGCCATGGACGACGCTGCTCGATCTGCTGCGCGACAAGCTCGACCTGACCGGCACCAAGAAGGGCTGCGACCACGGCCAGTGCGGTGCCTGCACCGTGCTGATCGACGGCAAGCGGATCAATTCCTGCCTCAAACTGGCGGTGACGCTCGACGGGGCTGAGATCACCACTATCGAGGGGCTCGGCCAGCCGGGCGAACTCCACCCGCTTCAGGCCGCCTTCATCGAGCACGACGCCTTCCAGTGCGGTTATTGCACCCCGGGGCAGATCTGTTCCGCACAGGGGCTCATCAACGAGGGCCACGCCAAGAACCGCCAGGACGTGCGCGAGCAGATGAGCGGCAATCTGTGCCGCTGCGGCGCCTATACCAACATCGCCGATGCGGTGCTCGACGTAATGGAGAAGCCGGCATGATCCGCTTCGACTATGCCCGGCCCGGCGACGTCGCCGAGGCGGTTCGCGAGGGCGCTGGCGACCACGTCGCCTATCTGGCGGGGGGCACCAACCTCATCGACCTGATGAAGGAGAACGTCGCCCAGCCGCTAGAGGTGGTCGACATCAATCGTCTGCCACTGGCGCGGATCACCGACCGCGACGATGGCGGTCTCCGGCTGGGCGCGCTCGCGACCAACGCCGACACTGCCTATGACGAGCGCATCCAGGCACGCTATCCGCTGCTTGCCTCCACGATCCTGGCGGGTGCCTCACCGCAACTGCGCAACGCCGCGACCAACGGGGGCAACCTCAACCAGCGCACCCGGTGCTACTACTTCTACGACGTCGATACGCCCTGTAACAAGCGCGTGCCCGGGCAGGGCTGCGGCGCGATAGGCGGGGTCAACCGCATCCACGCCATCCTCGGCGCCAGCGATCAGTGCATTGCGACCCATCCGTCCGACATGTGCGTCGCTCTCGCCGCGCTGGAGGCCCAGGTGCAGGTGACGGGGCCTGATGGGGATCGCACGATCGCCTTTGCCGACTACCACCGGCTGCCCGGCGACGAGCCGTGGCGCGATAACACGCTGAAGCGAGGCGAGCTGGTCACCGCGATCGACCTGCCGGCAGAGGAGTTCTCGACCAACTACACCTATCTCAAGCTGCGCGACCGCCTGTCCTACGCCTTCGCGCTCGTCTCGGTGGCGGTGGCGATGCGGCTGGAGGGCGACCGTATCGCCGACGTCCGGATCGCGCTCGGCGGGGTTGCGCACAAGCCGTGGCGCCGGACCGAGGCGGAGGAGGCGATCAAGAACGAGCGTCCCTCCGACGCCGTGTTCGACACGGCCGCACGCGCGCTCCTCGCTGGCGCAGTCGGCCAGGGCGACAACAGCTTCAAGATTGGGCTCGCCCACAAGGCGATCGTCCGCGCGCTCGCGCAGGCCGCTGGCGGCACGCCGCAGTCCCAGACCGACAAGCGCATTCGCTGAGGAACATTACCATGAACGCTCCCCATAAGGTCGGCATCGGCACTCCCCTTCCCCGCGTCGACGGTGCCGACAAGGTGACCGGTCGTGCGAAGTACGCCGCAGAGTATGCGGTGCCCGACCTCCTCTACGGCGTCGCCGTCCCAGCGCGCATCGCCAAGGGTCGCATCGTGTCGATGAATGATACTGCCGCCCGCGCGGTCCCCGGCGTGGTCGAGGTGATGTCGCACGAGAACCGTCCCAAACAGGCGTGGCTCGATCACAGCTGGAAGGACGAACTCAGCATTCCGGGCGACCCGTTCAAGGCGCTTCACGATGACCGCGTTCTGTTCGCCGGCCAGCCGGTGGCGGTGATAATCGCGGAAACGTTTGAGGCGGCTCGCTTTGCCGCCAGCTTGATCGAAATCGACTATGAGGCGGAAGAGCACAACGTCGACTTCGACACGTCGCTCGGCGAAAAATTCCTGCCGCCCAAGGGCATGCGGCGCAACACTTACCACCCGCCCAAGGCGCGCGGCGACGCGGGCGCGGCGTTCGACACCGCGGCGCTCAAGGTGTCGGGCGACTACCGCCTTGCCACCGAGCACCACAACCCGATGGAGATGCACGCTTCTACCGTAGAGTG
Organism: Sphingomonas sp. PsM26; assembly: GCA_030433805.1. GTDB lineage: Bacteria > Pseudomonadota > Alphaproteobacteria > Sphingomonadales > Sphingomonadaceae > Sphingomonas. The sequence continues at coordinate 14,178 of JARUXA010000022.1, forward strand.
GCACGGCGATGGCAAGATCACCGTCTACGACAAGGTCCAGGGGTCGCAGAACACACAAGCTTACCTAGCCGGAGCGTTCAAGCTGTCCAAGCAGGACGTCCGCGTCGTCAACGCCTATGTGGGCGGCGGCTTCGGCTCGGGATTGCGACCGCAGTGGCAGGTGCAGCTTGCGACGATGGGCGCGATCCTGCTCGAACGCTCGGTCCGCGTCGTCATGACCCGCCAGCAGATGTTCTACCATGCGCACCGACCCGAGTGCACCTACGAGATCCGGCTCGGTGCCGAGCATACCGGCAAGCTCACCTCGATCTACGGCGATGCCACCACCTCGACCTCGCGGTTCGAGAACAACATGGAGGACATCGTCACCTGGGGGATGATGAACTACGACTGCCCCAACGCCGAGGGGCATTACACGATCGCGCCGCGCGACACCTACACCTCGGCCGACATGCGCGCACCGGGCGCCGCGACCGGCATGGCGCTGTTCGAGATCGCGATCGACGAGATGGCGTACGAGGCCAAGGTCGATCCGCTCGAATTCCGGATAGTCAATTATTCCGAAACCGAGGCGATGAACCAGGTGCCGTTCACCTCCAAGGCGCTGCGCGAGGCGTATCGCGAGGGCGCGGAGCGGTTCGGATGGGCCGAGCGCTCGCCGGAGCCGCGCTCGATGAAGGAAGGACGCGAGCTGATCGGCTGGGGCGTCGCTACGGGCATGTGGGACGCGCAATTCTCCAAGACCTCGGCACGCGCACGGCTGTCGGCCAACGGCGACCTCGAGGTGGCGAGCGCATCGTCCGACATTGGCACCGGCACCTATACGGTAATGACGCAGGTCGCTGCCGACACGCTGGGCCTGTCACCCGATCGCATCACCGCACGGCTTGGGGATAGCGATCTGCCCACCGCACCCGTCGAGGGCGGATCGTGGGCAGCGGCATCGACCGGCGCTGCGGTGCAGCTCGCCTGCCGCAGCGTCGCTGAGAAGTTGTTCAAGGCAGCGGACGAGGTCGAGAACCGGCCGCTATGGGGTGCCAAGTCGATTGACGATCTCGACTTCGTCCACGGCGAGATGGTCCTGAAGAGCGATCCTACCAAGCGCGTCAGCTTGACCGATGCGATGCGTGCGGGCGGACTGGACGTGATCGAGGTGGAGGAGACCGCCAAGCCCGGCCTTTCCGACATGGTCTCGATGGCGAGGAAGGCGCGCAATACACATAGTGCGGTGTTCGTGGAGGTCCGCGTTGACGAGGAACTCGACCAGGTCCGCGTCACCCGCGTCGTCAACGCAGTCGCGGCCGGGCGGATCATCAATCCCCGCACCGCCCGCAGCCAGATCCTTGGCGGCGTCGTGATGGGGATCGGCATGGCCCTGCATGAGGAGACGTTCATCGATAAGGCGCTCGGCCGCTGGATGAACCACAATTACGCCGAGTATCACGTCCCCGCCCATGCCGACGTCGAGGACATCGACGTAATCTTCGTCGACGAACCCGATCCCGAGGTCACGCCGCTCGGCGTCAAGGGGCTGGGCGAGATCGGCATCGTCGGCACCGCGGCGGCTGTCGCCAATGCGATCTATCACGCGACGGGCAAGCGCATCCGCTCGCTCCCGATCACGATCGACAAGCTGTTGGAGGTCGCGCCATGACCATCGCTGCCGTCCGCGTCCACCGCTTCACCGATCCCGAGACGCTGCAGATCGAGCGGATCGCGGCTCCAGCGCCCGATCGAGGCAGCGCCATCGTCCGGGTGGAGGTCGCCAGCGTTAACCCGGTCGATTGGAAGACCGCGGAGGGCAAGTACGCGCCCGTCGGCGAGGACAAGCTGCCGATCGTGCTGGGCCGCGACCTCGCAGGTACGATCACCGAGATTGGCCGCGACCTCGAGGGTTGGTCGGTCGGCGACCAGGTCTGCGCGTTCATCGATCAGGAGCGCGGTGCGCAGGCCGAGCAGGTCCTCGTCACCGCAGGTGAGCTGGTCCGCATCCCCGGCGGCGTCTCGACCGAGGTCGCGGGCGCGCTGCCGCTGGCGGCGATGACCGCGTGGCAGGGACTGTTCGATCGTGGCGGGCTTCGCGACGGCCAGCGGGTGCTGATCCATGGCGGCGCCGGGGGCGTCGGGCATCTCGCCGTCCAGTTCGCGCGCTGGAAGAACTGCACCGTCTTCGCCACCGCCTCCGGCGACGATCTCGACTTCGTCCGCGCGCTGGGTGCCGATACCGCGATCGACTACGAGACCGAGCGGTTTGAGGAGATCGCGACCGACCTCGACCTCGTCTTCGACACGCAGGGCGGCGAGACGCAGAAACGCTCCTTTGCCACGTTGAAGCGCGGTGGCATCCTCGTATCGACGCTGGAGCCCGACGAGGCGGCGGCGGCCGCGCACGAGGTCCGGACTGTGCCGCGCTGGCACGCGACGCCCGATCCGGTCGCCCTCGGCCATGTCCTCGATCTCGTCGCAGACGGGACGGTCCGGGTCGAGATTGCCCGTCGCTTCCGGCTGGACGAGGTGGAGGCGGCGCACCGCTTTGCGCGCACCGATCACCCCCGCGGAAAGGTCATCCTCACCACGGGATGATCCATCGTCACGCGCTCGCGGCGAGCTTCGCGCCTGCCGCGGTCGCGAGACCGAAGGCGACGTGGTTGGCGGCGTGCATCCCGATCATGCCCGCGTCCGCCTGCCATTCGGGCTTCTTCACGCCGAGCAGCGGTCCGGTGATCCAGTGCATCGCCGCGTAGAAGGCGAGCCCGAACGCCACGCCCGAGGGAATAATCGCGGCATCCTCGTCAACCGTTGCGGCGAACACCGCGCCGGCCGCAGCCGACAGCAGCAGGTGACCGCCCTGTATGACCGCCTGCTCGGCCGCGTCGGGCAGACGGTCGGCCGGCGGCACTGGATGGACGCCGAGCCGGTGGGCGCTGGTCCGTTCCAGCACAGCAAGTTCCGACGGCTTGCCGCTCTTCCGCTCGCCAGCGATCATCAGCGCGGTGATGCCGAGGCCTGCAACGAGTCCGCCCGCGACCGCACCGGCCATCCGTCTTCCGTTCATGCGAATCTCTCCCGTCTACCTGTCACGCGGCGCCATGAGCGCTGTCGCCGCCGGTCACCGAGTAGGTGCCGCCGCTAGCGATCCTCGCCGCGTCGGAGGCGAGGAAAACGACCATCGGCGCGACGTCGGCGGGGTCGATCCACGGCACGCCGAGCGGCGTCTTGGCGATCATCGCCTGTCTGGCGAGCTGTTCGTCCTTTGCCTCGTCGCCGGTCGGCTGCTTGCCGCCGTCCTGAATCGCCTGCGCATAGCGATCCTCGTGCCGGGTCAGCGCGGTGTCGATCAGGCCGGGGATCAACGCGTTGACAGTGATGCCGTACTCGCCAAATTCCAGCGCGGCGGACTTCATCAGCCCGATGATCCCCCACTTCGATGCCGAATAGGCTGCGCCGTGCTTGGTGCCGTGCTGACCTTGCGTCGAACTGGTCACGATGATCCGGCCGTGACCCGTCTGTGCGGCGCGATCCCTGATGGCGGGGGCGAAAGCGCGGACCGTGTTCATGGTACCGGTCAGGTTGACGTCGATCTGGCCGAACGTCTCGACGACCTTGGCGGCGGCATTGCGGAGCGCCGGCAGATCGCGCTGGTCGAGCGTGATCGCCAGCCAGCGCCGCCCTGCCGCCTCGACCGCGCGGCCGGTCGCGGAGAGCTCGTCGGGCGTCGCGGGCGCCAGATCGAGGATGGGACTGACCGGCCCAGCGATGTCGACACCGACCACGTCGGCACCTGCCTTCGCGAGCGCCTCAGCGGCGGCGCGGCCGATGCCTCGCGCCGCTCCTGTTACCACCGCCACCTTGCCCATCAGATCAACCATTCGCCGGCTCCTTCCGCTTGGATGCGATCACGACACGATCGCGGTTCTTGGGGATCGCCTTGAACGTGTCGGCCGGCACGCCGAAGATCGCGCCGAGCACGTCGGGCGGGATCGCCGACAGCGACTCCACCAGGCCGATGTCGTCGTCCGGCTCGGCGACGCTGGTGTTGAAGACGATGAGAACGACGAGGTCCTCAGTATCGCTGGCGTTCTCGAAATAGTGGAAGTGGCCCTGCGGTGCGAAGACCAGATCGCCGGTCTTGCCCTCGAACGCGTCGCCGGCGCCGCCCGGCCCGACCAAGCTCCAGCGGACCCGGCCCGAGACGACGTAGTTCATCTCCCATGCGGACGGGTGCCAGTGCGGCTCGCGCACCCCGCCCGGAGCGAGCCGGGCGAGGTAAACGGAGCCCTGCTGCCCCTTCAGCACCGACCAGTTGTCTGCCACCGCGCCGCGGAGGTCGCCGCCGTCGAAGCGGCTCGGCGCCGCGCCTGCGAGATGGAACAGGTGCTGGTGGGTGGGGTCGGCACCGCCTCCATCGGTCATCGCGAAGCTCGGTATGCCGCCGGGTTCGCTGGCGTCGTGACGAACTGCGGCATCGCCCGTAGCCTGCGTGTCGAGATCGTCCATCTGTTCAGCGCCGCGCGACGTGGACAGCCATGAAGGCGACTGGCAGCGGTTGACCGTCCGCGACCTTGCCCGGCCACGACGCGGCGTTGGCAAGCGTCGAGGCGATCGCATGCTCCTCGTCGGGGCTGTCGACCGGCAGCACGAACTCCTGTCCGCTCGCCGGCCCCTGCGCCGGGTCGAAGCGACGGATGGTGACGTCGAATTTCGTCAGCTCGGCCGCGGTCCGGACGGGCACGTTCGCAGACGCGTTCACGCCGCTTCCTCCATCTCGTGCGTCAGCGAGGCCTTGCGGATCGCGCAGACGGTGTTTGCCCTATACCTCAGTACATTGGTCGCCATCGGTCTCTCCTGTTTCAGCGCCACTCCGCTGTCCCCGGTTCAACCCTTGGAGACTTCGGCGGGTCCACGGGTTCGGGAGAGTTTTGAGAGGACGGACGCCGTGCACCACCGTTTAGAAGGTCGCATCGCCTAAAAGCCGCGCGCACGCCCACTAGGGAGAACCAGTAGGCCCGTCAGGCGTTTGGCAGATGCCGCTTCAAACAGGATTCTCGTATGACCCGCCTCACCAGCGACTTCTTCGTCGAACGTCTCAAGACGTGGGGCGTGACGCGCATCTACGGCTATTCAGGCGACGGCATCAACGGCGTGCTCGGCGCCCTCCAGCGCGCGGAGGGTACTGACGGCGAGATCGAGTTCATCCAGGTGCGGCACGAGGAGATGGCCGCCTTCATGGCGACCGCGCACGCCAAGTTCACCGGCGAGCTGGGCGTGTGCCTCTCGACTGGCGGCCCCGGCGCGACTCACCTCATCACCGGTCTCTACGACGCCAAGAGCGACCACATGCCGGTCCTCGCAATCGCCGGTCAGGCGGAAACGACGGTGCGCGGCGCAAGCTATCAGCAGGAGCTGAACCTCGACCGCATGTTCGCCGACGTTGCCGACTTCGTGCAGGAGGCGGTCGCCCCCGCTCAGCTGCGCCACCTGATCGACCGCGGCCTCCGCGTCGCCAAGGCGCGGAACGGCGTCACCGTGCTGATCCTGCCCAAGGATGTGCAGGACGAAGCGTGGGAGGAGCCGAAGCGCGCGCACGGCTTCACCCGCTCAGGCCCCGGCTACTCGGCACCGCGCGTGTTGCCGCACGACGCCGATCTCGCCCGCGCCGCCGAGGTACTGAACGCCGGCCGCAAGGTCGCGCTCCTGATCGGCGCGGGCGCGCGCGACGCCGCCGACGAGGTCGTCGCGGTCGCCGAGCGGCTGGGCGCAGGCGTCGCCAAGGCGCTGCTCGGCAAGGACGTGCTGCCCGACGACCTGCCCTTCGTCACCGGCGCAATCGGACTGCTCGGCACGAAACCGTCCTCAGACATGATGGAAGGATGCGATACGCTGCTGATGATCGGCACCGGTTTCCCCTGGGCCGAGTTCCTGCCCTCCGATGGTCAGGCGCGCGCCGTCCAGATCGACATCGCGCCCGAAATGCTGGGCCTGCGCTATCCGGTCGAGGTGAACCTGCACGGCAATGCCGGAGAGACGTTGCGCGCGCTGTTGCCGCTGCTCGAGCGGCAGCAGGACCGTGGATGGCAGGACGGCATCGTCGCCGGCATGGACGACTGGCGCGAGACGCTGAAGGGGCGCGCGATGGCGGAGGCGTCGCCGGTCAATCCGCAGCGCGTCGTGTACGAGATGTCGCCGCGCCTCCCCGCCGACGCGATCGTCACGTCGGATTCCGGATCGTGTGCCAATTGGTACGCGCGTGACTGGCAGGTGAAGCGCGGCCAGCGCGGATCGCTATCGGGCGGACTCGCCTCGATGGGTGCCGCAGTCCCGTACGCGATCGCCGCCAAGTTCGCGCACCCGACCAAGCCCGTGGTGGCGCTGGTCGGCGATGGGGCCATGCAGATGAACAACATGGCCGAGCTCATCACCGTCCAGAAATACTGGCAGCGCTGGGCCGACCCGCGACTAGTCGTTTGCGTCTTCAACAACGAGGATCTGAACGAGGTGACGTGGGAACAGCGGATCATGGAGGGCAACCCGCGCTTCCCAACGACACAGGCGCTGCCCAACGTTCCCTATGCGCAGTTCGCCGAGATGCTCGGGCTGACGGGAATCTTCGTCGACGACCCTGCCGCGCTCGGTGACGCCTGGGATCGGGCGCTCGCCGCTGATCGGCCGGTCGTGCTGGAAGTGAAGACCGACCCCAACGTCGCACCACTGCCGCCGCATGTCACGCTGGAACAGGCCAAGGCATTCGTTACATCAATGGCAAAGGGTGATCGTGGTGCGGTAAAGGTGATCGCCGATACCGCCCGGCAAATCGTCGGTGGTATCCGCGAGCAGCTTTGACCCGCTCGAGGCATTCGCCAGTTGTTCTTAGCTTTCCCGATTTTGCCATTCGTTCCACGTCGCGGCATCGGCAGGGGGCATTGAGCGCTCGACACACTCCGTGTCGCCTATACAATGGCTACGCGCTTCCGCGTGGCGCTTGGGCGACGGAGAACCGAGATGAGTGATCCCAACACCGACACCGACGAGGATACCGTCCATTATTCCGGGTCGTCCGGCGGCTTTGGGTCGGTCATCGGCATGGCCAAGGTGTTCGCACGTGAGCTGTCTTCCCCGGGTACGCTCGACACACTGCGCCGCCAGAACAAGCCGGAAGGCTACATGTGTTCGTCCTGTGCCTGGGCAAAGCCGCCTGAGCCCCACACGTTCGAGTTTTGCGAGAACGGTGCCAAGGCGACGATCTGGGATTTGACGCGCGATCGCTGTACGCCCGACTTCTTTGCCAAGCACACCGTCGCCGAACTACGCGGATGGGCGGATTTCGACTTGGAAATGCAGGGAAGGCTCACCGCGCCGATGCGCTACGACGCGGCGAGCGACTGCTACGTCGAGTGCGGTTGGAACGAGGCCTTCGCCGGCATTGCGGCCGAACTGAAGCAAGTCGATCCGAAGTCGGTGGTGTTCTACGCCTCGGGCAAGGCGTCGTTGGAAACCAGCTATCTCTATGCGCTGCTGGCGCGGGCCTATGGCAACAACAACCTGCCCGACAGCTCCAACATGTGCCACGAAACGACCTCGGTTGCCTTGAAGAAGGTGACGGGATCGCCGGTCGGCACCTGCACGCTCCAGGATTTCGATCATTGCGACGCAATCTTCTACTTTGGGCAAAATCCCGGAACCAATAGCCCGCGCTTCCTCCACCCGTTGCAGGAGGCGGTAAAGCGCGGGTGCAAGATCATCGTCTTCAACCCGGTTAAGGAAGTCGGGCTGATGCGATTCATCAACCCGCAAAACCCAATTCAGATGCTGTCGCAGAAGCCAACTGAGCTGGCGCACCAGTACCTTCAGGTGCGTCCTGGCGGCGACATCGCGGCCATCATGGGTGTGGTGAAACGGGTGCTGGAGCGTGACGAGATGGCGCTCGCCGCTGGCAAGCCCAGCATCCTAGATCCTAGCTTCATCGAGCAACATACCTCCGGCTGGGAAGCTTTTCGCGACAAGGCGTGGGCGACTGAGTGGGCTGATATCGAGGAGCATTCCGGGCTGCAGCGGGCCGATCTGGAGGCGGCGGGCGACGTCTATGTCGGTGCGGAGAAGGTCATCTCCGTCTATGGCATGGGGCTGACCCAGCACGTCCATGGATCGCAGAGCATCCAGATGATGGTCAACCTGATGCTGATGCGCGGCAACATCGGCAAGCAGGGCGCGGGCGTAAACCCGGTGCGCGGCCATTCCAACGTGCAGGGCCAGCGCACCGTTGGCATTTCCGAGAAGCCCGAGCTGGTGCCGCTCGACAAGATCCAGTCGCAGTTCGGCTTCGACCCACCGCGCGACAAGGGCCTGACCACCGTTGATGCGTGCGAGGGGATCAAGGACAAGTCGGTCCGCGGTTTCATCAGCCTCGGTGGCAACCTCGTCCGCGCGGTGCCCGATCGCGACGTGATGGAGCCCGCGTGGCAGCGACTCGACTTTACCGTTTTCGTCGGGACCAAGCTCAATCGCAGCCACCTGATCCACGGCAAGGTGTCCTACCTGCTTCCTTGCCTGGCGCGGCCGGAGGAGGATGTGCAGGCCACCGGCCCTCAGTCGGTGTCGATCGAGGACAGTTTCAGCCACATCTACGGTTCGCGCGGCAAGCGGTCGCCCGCATCCCCGGACCTTCTGTCCGAGCTGGCCATAGTCGCGGGGATTGCCAAGGCGCTATTGCCGGCTAATCCGAAGCTGCTTTGGGACGAATGGACCGGCGACTATGCGTTGGTACGCGATGCGATTGCGGAGACCTACCCGGAGGAGTTCCACGACTTCAACGACCGGATGTGGAAGGCCGGCGGCTTCTACCGCGGCAACTCGGCGCACGAGCGGATTTGGAAGACGGAGACGGGCAAGGCGATGTTCACCGTTCCAACTGTGCTTTCGGCGGTCGGCGTGCCGGGCGGCGACGGACGCTTCCACCTCATCACCATGCGGTCGAACGACCAGTTCAACACAACAATCTACGGTATGGACGACCGCCTGCGTGGGATTAACGGTTCGCGCACCGTTTTGCTCATCAACCCCGAAGACATGAAGCGGCAGGGCCTGAGCGAGGGCGATGTCGTGGCGCTGATCGGCGATGCGGGCGACGACGTGCGGCGCGAGGTTACGGGGCTGACCGTCACACCCTTCGACCTGCCGGACGGTTGCCTGGGCGGCTATTACCCCGAAATGAACCCGCTCGTTCCTCTGTGGTACCACGACAAGGCATCGAAGACCCCGGCGTCCAAGGGCGTTCCGGTGCGGATCGATCGCGCCTCGCCCGTCGCTTGAACGGGTTGGCGCGACGACGAACGATTGCGGCACTGGTGGGCATCGTGCTGTCCGCGGCGCTTGGTGGGTGCGCGGCTCTCGACCACGGCTTCCTCGCCGCCGCTGGACCGGTGGCGGGAGAACAGCGTGAGCTGTTCTGGATCGTGGCGGCGATACTCACCTTCGTAGCGGGACCAGTGCTGATACTGACCCCAATCATCGCCTGGCATTACCGGCAGAGCAATACGGACGACGCTTACAGGCCTGAATGGAACTTCTCCTGGACGCTGGAGGGCTTCATCTGGATCCCGCCGATGCTGATCGTGGCCCTGCTGGCGGTGCTACTTTGGAGCTATACGCATCGGCTCGACCCATATCGTCCGATCGGCGGCCGTTCGCCGTTAGATGTTCAAGTAATCGCCTCCGATTGGAAGTGGCTCTTCATCTACCCCGAAACGGGCGTGGCAAGCGTTGATCAACTGGTATTGCCGGTAGGGCGCCCCATCCGCCTTACCCTAAGCAGTACAACTGTGATGCAGTCGCTGATGATCCCGCGTCTGACCGGACAGATCTACACCATGGCGGGCATGACCACCCACCTCAACCTGCGCGCCGACCAAGCCGGGCGCTACCGCGGAAAGAACATGCAATACAACGGCCGCGGCTTTCCGCATCAGTCCTTCACGGTCGTCGCCGTCGACGAAGCGGGGTTCGAGCGCTGGCTGAGGCGCGCGCGCCGTGCCCCCGACCTCCAGCCATCCGCGCGCGCTTTGCTGTACGGGCGGGCGACGGTTCCGGTCCCCCTCACCTACTCGCACGTCCCATCCGGCTTCTTCGCCTCCGTCGTTGTCGCGAGTGGCCGTACTAACCACGCGCACGGGACCGGCAGGTGAGCGGCCCCGTGCTCCCCGCGCTGCTCGGCCGTTTCGAATGGCACGATCTGCCCTTCGTGCGCGCATGGCAGGAGCCGACGATCAGCGAGATCATCGGCGCGGGTGCCGGCGGGCTCGTCATCGTCGGCGCCCTCGCCGTTGCGATGCTACTGACCGTCACGGGGCGCTGGCGCTGGCTGTGGAGCGAGTGGCTGACCAGCCTCGACCACAAGAAGATCGGTGTCATGTACGTTGTGCTCGCCTTCGTGATGCTGTCGCGCGCGCTGATCGAGGCGGTGCTGATGCGAATGCAGCAGGCCGCCGCGATCGGGCAGCCGGGATTCCTGTCGGACGAGCATTTTGCGCAGCTGTTCTCGACCCATGGGTCGATCATGATTTTCTTCATGGCAATGCCGTTCCTCACCGGCCTCATGAACTACATCGTCCCGCTCCAGCTCGGCGCCCGCGACATTGCGTTTCCTTGGGCAAATTCGGTCGGGCTCGCGCTGACCGCAGGCGGCGCGGGGTTGATGATGGTCAGCCTCGTCGTGGGGCAGTTCTCCACCGGTGGCTGGAGCGGCTATCCGCCCTATACCGGCCTCGCCTTCAGCCCCGATGTCGGGCCGGATTATTGGATTTGGGCGGTGACGCTCGGGTCGCTCGGTTCGACGATCGCGGGGATCAACGTCGCCGTCACGATCTACAAGCTGCGCTGTCCGGGCATGACGTTCATGCGTCTGCCAATGTTCTGCTGGACGAGCCTGTGCACCGCGATCCTGATGATCTTCGCCATGCCGCCGCTGACCGTTGCCACCGCGCTGCTTGCCCTCGACCGCTATCTGGGGTTCCACTTTTTCACCAATGATCTCGGCGGCAACATGATGAACTTCGCCAATTTGTTTTGGCTGTTCGGTCATCCGAGGTCTACATCCTCATCCTGCCGGCGTTCGGCGTGTATTCCGAAGTGGTGTCCACCTTCTCGACTAAGTCGCTTTACGGTTACACATCACTGGTGATCGCCACAATGACGATCGCGGTGCTGAGCTTCACCGTCTGGGTCCACCACTTCTTTACCATGGGCCAGTCGGCGAACGTCAACGCGGTGTTCGGCATCGCGACCATGACGATCGGCATCCCCACCGGCGTCAAGATCTATGATTGGATCTGGACCATGTTCCGCGGCGAGGTGCGCTTCACCGTGCCGATGCTCTATGCGCTCGCCTTCATGATGACGTTCGTGCTTGGCGGGTTGACCGGTATCGTGCTGGCAATCCCGCCGCTCGATTACGTGTTCCACAACACGCTGTTCCTGGTCGCGCATTTCCACAACATGCTGATTCCCGGCATGCTCTACGGGATGCTCGCCGCCTATACCTACTGGTTCCCCAAGGCGTTCGGCTTTCGCCTGGACGAGCGCTGGGGGCGGATCGCCTGCGGTTGCTGGGTGGCAGGTTTCTACCTCGCCTTTATGCCGCTCTATGTACTCGGCGCGAGCGGGATGGCGCGGCGCACCGCCGAAATACTCGAACCGGATTTCCGGCCGTGGCTGTACGTCGCCGGCTTTGGCGCTTTCGTGCTACTGGCGGCGCTCGCGTCGCTGTTCGTACAATTATGGGTCAGCATCCGCGATCGTGCCACGACGCGGGTAACTGCAAGCGATCCATGGGACGGACGCGCACTGGAATGGTCAACGTCCGCTCCGCCGCCTGAATATAATTTCGCGGTCCTGCCGGTCGTGACACGGCAGGATGAGTTTTACGAAGCCAAGCGAGACGCCAATCCATATGCAATCCCGTCACGCTACGATTCAATCGAAGTGCCGCGCGGTAGTGCACTGGGTCCTGCGATCGGGCTTGCCGCAGCAGCCTGTTGCTTCGGACTCGTCTGGCACATGTGGTGGCTAGCCGTACTCGGTGTGGCAGGGGTTGCGGGAGCTTTGGTTGCGCGTAGCTTCGTTCGCGACACCAAGCGGGTTATTTCAGCAGCAGAGATCGAGGCAACCGAGCGGTGCTGGCTAACCGCCGTGCACGAACACCGACCCATCCCGCGCCGTCTCGAGCGAACGCCTACCAATCGCGGTATTGCAGAAGCGGTGCCACAATGAGCCGGTCTGCACATGCCGGCATTACCCTAGGTAGCGAGGGTGAAGCCCACCATCCCAAAGCCGAGCAAGACCTATTTGGGTTTTGGGTTTTCCTCATGAGCGACGCAGTGATCTTCGCGCTGCTGTTCGCCACCTACGGCGCGATGCTTGGTGGAACGGCTGGCGGACCGACCCCACGCGACTTGTTCGAGTTGAAACCGACGCTGATCGAGACGGCGGTATTGCTCGCCAGCAGCTTTACCTGGGGCATGGCATCGATAGCACTCAAATATCGCGATGCACGGCCGTGGCTGCTCGGGTGGATGGGGCTGACGCTGACCCTCGGCGTTACCTTCCTGACGATGGAGGCGCACGACTTCGCGACGATGTTCGAGAAAGGCGCCTATCCAACCCGTAGCGGTTTTCTGTCAGCCTTCTTCGCGCTGGTGCCGTTGCATGGGCTACACGTTCTCGCCGGATGCGTGTGGATCGTCGTGATGGCGGTGCAGGTAATCATAATCGGTCCCGACGACCGCACCCGGACCAACCTCCTGCGGCTTGGACTGTTCTGGCACTTCCTCGACATCGTCTGGATCGCGATCTTCTCGACCGTCTACCTGCAAGGCCTCGCACCATGAGCGATCGCGCGCGAGAGACATGGGGCTATGTCGCGGGCCTGCTGCTAGCCGTGCTACTCACCGGTGCCGCCTTCGCCGCAGTACGATGGCCAGAGACGTTCGGTGCGCGCACCTTTGCGTTCGTCTGCGCGCTCGGCCTGATCCAGGCGGTCCTGCAGTTCCGCTTCTTCCTTCACGTCCGCCTGCGCGGCTCGGCGCGCGACGACCTTCTTTTGCTATTATTCTCCTCGCTGATCATCCTGCTGATGGTTGCAGGCACGCTCGTCCTGATGGCAAACCTCCGTAATCGTATGATGTGACCCGGATGCTACGAGACGCTCAGCCTCGACGCGATCATTGACGACCATCTTGTAGCATCCGCCAACCGATCGAGACTGTTGAAAAAGGCCTGCGCGAAATCGGCGTGGCGGATGGCTGGCGATGCCGGACACCGAATGATGCGCCGCGTATCAGGCCGGCGCGGCTTGCCGGGCGAGCAGCTGAAGGTTGTATGCCGCGGCGGCCATGGTGAACTCCTCGGCGGCTCCTACCAGGCCCCGCAGCTTGAGCGTTCGTAGCCCCAGGTTGCGTTTCAGGTGGCCGAACACGCGCTCGATCCGCTGTCTTCGACGCCGTGCGTGCACATAGGCGTCGGTGCCGGCAAGGGCGCGCACGGTATCGCGGGCTTCCTCGCTGACAAGCCGGGTGACACCCCGCGTCGGACCGATGGTGCATTGCGGCTTCAGCTCGCAGGCCGCGCAATCGGCCGGCCGGCTTCGGTAGACGCGCACCTGCTTGGTCCGGTTGGTGCCGCAATAGCCGAGCAGCTTGTCCGCTGGACAGCGGTAGGCATCCACTTCCCGGTCGTAGCGGAAGGCATCCCGGGTGAAGAAGGCGTCCCGCTGGCGGGTCCGGTCGATGACCGGGATGTATGGCGTTATGTTCCGGTCGATCAGCCAACCGAGCAGCGGACCGCTACCATAAGCCTTGTCGGCCGAGAGACTGGCGGGTTCGATGCCCAGCCTGATGCCGGCGCGTGACACCAGTGTCCGGGTCGCCGCCACCTCGGCTGCGAAGCGGGCGGGCGTCGCCTCCACGTCGAGGATGCAGTCGGTGTCGAGGTCGAGCAGGGGGTTGATGGCGTATGCGTAGCGCGCCGGTCCGTGCTGGCAGGTGAGCGCCGCCTGCGGGTCGGTCGGCGAGATGCTGGTCGGATCGACGGACACAGGTTCATCGGGATTTGGCGGCAACGCGGCATCGAGCGCCGCCAGATATTCGGCGACGGGTCGCGATATGCTTTCCCCGGCACGGAGCTCGTCTGCGGCGTCGGCCCCCTTCAGCCTCTTCTCGCGACTGGCGTCGGCCATGATCGTGCTGCCGTCCACCGCCAAGTCGCGCCCCGCTACCAGTCCGGCCGCGGCGCACCGCGCGACTACCTGCTCGAACAGCAGACGATGTAGGTCGCAGGCGCGGAAGCGGCCGTGCCGGTTCTTGGAGAAGGTCAAATGGTCGGGTACCCGGTCAGCCAGATCGAGCCGGCAGAACCAACGATAGGCGAGATTGAGGTGCACCTCCTCGCACAGGCGGCGTTCCGAGCGAATGCCGAACAGGTAGCCGATCAACAGCATCCTGAGCATCAGTTCCGGATCGATCGAGGGCCGCCCGCTCGTGCTATAGCTCGCCGCCAGCGCCTCGCGCACGAAGCCGAAGTCGAGCAGCCCGTCGATGCGTCGGAGCAGGTGGCCGGCCGGCACATGGTCGTCGAGCTGGAACCCGTAGAACAGTGCGCCCTGTGCCACCTGCCGACCCATCATGTCTGTGACCCCCTGCCGCCTTGCAGGAGTGAATCACGCCCTCGTCACCATCGCAAGCAGCCATTTTTCAACAGTCTCGGACGGTTATGATACCAGCGTTGGATTCGTTATATACGGCGCGGAGCGAAGGGCACTCAAAACGGCGAGCGGCTACTCCGACGAGTTACTCATGGTCGCGTTCCTCGACGCCGAACGGATCGGACGTGCCGCGCAGTGAGGCCGCTCCTACAATCCTTATTATTTGATCATGTCGAGTGGCGACAGTGACACGCTTACGCGGTTGATTAGCTTGGTGAGAAGCCCTTCGCGCGGGCGAACTTTGATCGTGCTACGCATTGTACGTCCGCTCTCGCCAATTTCGATGCCGAGCTCACCCTCGGCGACATATCCCGCTTCCTTGAGAGCGGCGAGCGTTCCGACAAAGTCATTCGTTTTGTCGACGAGTTCGCTTTCACCAAAAGGGTGCCCCAAGGCCGGAGCGATCTCGCCGATCGTGGCTACTTCAGCGCCAGCATGTAGGCCTTGATCAATCAAGCCGAGCGCCAGCTGATCCCGCGATGGATAAAAATATTGATGGATGCCGAGACCCTTCAGCCGGGTTCGCACTGCATCAATATCATCGCCGCGCAAGAACATATCGATGTCGGTTGGGCTGAACTCAAAAAGAGGGATGGGGCATATGCCAGCATGCAGATCAGCACCTAGACTGTCCGTGGCAAGCAATGCAGAAAGATCAAGCGAACCTGTTGCTGCTGTCTCTCCAAAAATCTTGCCAATATCGCTCCAGGGTAATTGACCCGCCTGAGCGACCAAGCTCAGAATCTGCGGCATTGCCGGCATCGTGTCGACCATAGCAAAGCTGCCGACCAACGCCGTATCAACGCCGAGTCCAGCCACGAGCTGATCGTTTTCAGCGCGATTGTCCTTGAGAGAGTGAAGCCATACGCGAGCTTTCGCGATGTCAATTTCGGTCAGTCCGAGAGGCTGTACGATGCGCCGTAGTACTTCCGGTAGGTCGATCGCCACCGGTCGAGCGACTAAGACCTTAGCGTCTTGCATCGTTGCCTGCACGTCGACCTGCATCATGGCGGCCATTCGGGGATTAGGCTCCGCCGATACGATGATCACCCGCTTGTGGTGATCATCGACGGCGATTGCTTCTACTTCATGCTCTAATCCTGAGCTGCCACGAATAACCGTGTCCTCCCGCAGTTCGGTATCGAGCGCGCGGGCGAACGTCGACCAAATGGCGCGCTTGGCGCCCGAGCTGTCGACCTCGGGCAGGTCAGCGTTGCTCATTAATGTTCCTTATCACGCGGCGGCAGCGGATCACTGCGGCCAATCGTGTCTTTGCTGCGAATGAGTCCGCCGGCTGCAATGGGGTGTGTTCCGGCGCCGCGATCGTCTCCACCGCAGCCTGGGCAGCAGCGTTGTCTGGTGTGTCGGGTTCTGATTGAGAGTTCATGGTCAGCGCCTTGGGTTTGGAGAGGTGCGCGTCCCGAGGTCAAGGACGATCGAGGGGGGCGTGATCGTCGAAGAGGCCGGCTTCCCGATCGAGGCCGGCCATTCGCTGAAGAGCGTCATGCTGCGTCGCATCCGTACGGTTCTGGCCCTTTGTCGCACGGCTCCGCCCCTTGGCAGCGAGATCGGCCGCCGCCGCTTGAAGCAGTGCGGACCAATCATCAGGCGAATTGCCCTTGTCGAGCATACCCTTGAACACGGCATAGGCGTCGCTTTTAGAGCCGTAAGTGCGCAACGTGGTCTCGTCGTTCACCCAGGCGTAGATGATAACTTTAGACCGGCTGTCGTAGCGGAAAAACAGGCGAAAACGCCCATTGCCGAACTTCGCTCGAAACCAGTGTTTGCGGGAGGCACCAAGGGTGCCGCCTTGGCGATATTCGGACCGGGTGGGGTCGCTGGGGACGATCTGAAACATGAGTGATCGGACCGCAACCAGTGTCTTCGCATTGGCGGTCTGGGCCCAGCCCTGTGGGTGTTTGGCCTTAGCTTTCTCGACGGCTGTGATCAGCTTCTCAAGCTGATCAAGCAGCAGCGGGTGCGCACAGAGGGTCCAACCGTTGACAACGATCATGGATCAGAGCGCAACTGGTCCGTCGATGTCGTGGTCCAAATCGACATCAACCTGTTCGGTCAGTGCTGCCATGCGCTCGGCCAGGCTGCGCGGGATCGCGACGACGTTGTTCGGGTTGCCCAGCATGTCCTGCTCCAGGAAGCCCAGAAAGGCTGCGATCACTGGATCAGCTTCTTCGGCTTCGACACGCTGGACGCTGACCCCACGGTCATCGACGACAAAAGCGATCTCACCGCCATAGCTGACGCCAAGCACCTGACGCACGGCTTTGGGCACGGTGGTCTGGCCCTTAGCGGTAATTTTGCTGCGCTCTTGGATCACGGTTGCCATTACACCCTCCACGGCAGGAAATGTAAGGAATAATCCTTACCATGTCAACGTAGGGGCGACGATGCTGTACAAAGCACTGCCGTCTGCCGGCAACGTCACGCACAGGATTCACGCGCCGAGCCATGTATGATAATGTCCTTTATCATATGTGAAATGCGGGTTAGCATCGGGTATGATCTATCGCGTCCAGCTCGTCCCACGACCAATCGTCATCGACGCCGACGGCCTGCCCGTCGCTAACTCACACGTCGTCGAGATCACTTTTCCCGGGGATGCAATTGAAACCGCACTTGGTCGCGTGAACACCGTTATTGGACCAGGTAGTGCCAAGATCCTTGTCGGCGACGCCACGATCCGTGGTGTGCCGCTGTGCTAGGACGGCGCATGTTGTCTGGCCTGGCAGCGCATAACGCTGTCAAAGCCGTATCCCAGGATGGCTTGATACTCGCAACCTCGGGTTCCGAGCGCGCGGCGTCATGGGCGACGATTGGCTCTGTTGTCGCAAGTATGACAGCGATTGGCGACGGTGAGATGTTCGTGCTCGCGCTTGATGTCGACGAAGGCAATGCGAGTAGGCTGATCACGGTAGCCGAGATCGAAAAAATCTGGCCGGATTTAACGACGATGCTGCCGGTCGGGTTGCCGACAATCGTGCCATTCGAGCATTGGGGTGCTGCGTTGGTCGATAAACCCGGTGTTGTTACACTTTATGAGCGCCCTGGCCCGGTCATCACGTCATGACGCAGGCCATCACATTCGCGCCGGCGGCATTGATGCTGCCCGCGTTAGTGGCATCAGCTGACGAACGCGGCCAACGCCGTTTCCTTGAGTTCTTTGCCGTTACAATCCGCAATACGCATACGCGCCGCGCCTATGCGCGCGCAGCCGGTGAGTTTTTGGGCTGGTGTCACGCACGCGGCGTCACATCGATCGCGGGCGTGCAGCCGCCGCATGTCGCGGCATGGGTCGAGCAGCTCGGTCGCGAAGTCAGTGTGCCGACCGTCAAGCAGCGGCTCGCCGGTGTGCGCCATCTGTTTGACTGGCTGGTTACCGGCCAGGTTATCCCGACGAACCCGGTGGCCTCGGTACGGGGCCCTGCGCACAGTGTCCGGCGGGGCAAGACGTCAGTGCTCGCGCCCGACGAGGCGCGGCGTCTGCTGAACGCGATCGACGTGACGACGCCGGTAGGTTTGCGCGATCGAGCGCTGATTGGATTGATGGTCTATTCGTTCGCGCGGATTGGTGCCGCGCTGGGGATGCGCGTGGAGGACGTATTCGTGCAGAACCGGCGCCTGTGGGTGCGGCTGCATGAGAAAGGCGGCAAGCGCCACGAGATGCCGTGCCACCATAATTTGGAGGAGTATCTGGCCGCATATCTCGACGGGTGCGAACTGCGTGAGGATCGCAAAGGGCCGTTATTCCGTACGATTGCGCGAGGGACTAAGCGACTAAGCGACACCCCCTTGCCCCAGGCCAATGCCTTCCAGATGGTACGCCGTCGCGCCGTCGCGGCTGATATTGAGACCGCGATCGGCAACCACTCGTTCCGGGCGACCGGGATCACCGCCTATCTCAAAAACGGTGGTACCCTGGAGCGTGCTGCGACGATGGCGAACCACGCGTCCACCCGGACCACTCAACTATACGACCGTCGATCCGATGATGTTACACTGGACGAGGTTGAGCGCGTGCTGATCTAGCGACCTGGATGTCGCAGATGTGCATCGCAATAGAATAGTTATGCACCAGACTTTCACGACGCCGCTAGCGATCGGAGGAAGACCTGTCACGAAAATTAGCACTTTGGCGACAGTCGGGTGGTGGGCTTTGGGGGCCTGCCCTCGCAGATCGTTGGTAGTACGATGATCGCATGCTGAAAATACGGATGAAGTGGGATGCAGAGCAGAATGCTGCCGCAATGAAGCGTCTCACTCAGATCGTGACATCAATCATAGAATTCCCAGACGAGGACCTGCTCGATCTCGCTGACATTTTTAGGGAGAAATCCGAGACGGCTATCGCGCGCTATGCTTTTGCCCAGATGGCCCGATGCAAAATCACCCTTTAAGCTACCTTCGCAATGCGGACAGTGGGACGGCTTTCGCCCATACCCGGACGTTTAGGTTGACAATCCGAGAGTCTGATAATGCGCATTCGTTCAGCGCGGTCTTCCCGTTCTCTGTGCAAGCTTGGCGACCACTTCACCTTATGATTTCGACCTCTCGAGCTGCATGCTCATGCTCGCGACAGCTGCCCGACGGTATCTATTTGTCACGATGGCGTCGGCACCGCTGGCCGGCTGACCTTTACACGCCGATCCGGCTTGAGGTAAGGCATGGAATTTATAGCAAATGTGATATAACTTGGCCGCTATAAAACAGGAGTAAGGCTGGATGCGTATCCTTGTTATGATTGTTGGCTTCTTGCTTCCACTTGGAGTTGTTAACGCGAAGGCTCCCGGCGCGATGCGTGAGCGTAAAGCTTGCATTCCGACGGCGACGCTTGTGGAGGGTAAGCAGGCACCGACCGTTCGTACGTTAAACGAAACTCCAAACGCATCTCAGGTTCGAACCCTGTACCGGGTTATCGATAAATGCTCTGAGCCTGTCGTTCTTCGCCGCGGCATTGGTATCCATAAGAGGTAACCAAAGGCGAGGCTTTTGCTTGTTTCGGTGAACGTTACTTACCCCCGGAGTCGGACGTTCCGGTGGGCAACTTGTGGTCTTAAGAGCGGACATCTGTTCATCACGATGATGTCAAACTCGGTCATGCCATGTCCAGAAGTTAAAAGTTTTTCACCACGTCAGGCCGGTAAACGACAATCTACATACGGCTCAAGCCAGTTTCTACTCGACCGGCCCATTTTCAAAACAGGACTTAGACTGCTGCACGGTAACTTGTGAACCGCGCCCATGCGACGTGTATCAGCAGTGCCATCACCAAGTCCTGTAAAAAGAACTGGCTCACGCTCAGCATCCCGATGACCGGTCCCCACCCGAACATCATGGCGAAGGTGCCGCGGACAAAAAGCACGAGTGCGACGTACCGGATCAGCCCGGTTTGATCCCACATCGCATCGCGGAAGGTGACGACGAAGCGTGCAACAAGGCATGCGATCACCGTCTCTGCGAAAAGAAGGTAGCTTGGCACCAGCACATTGGCCCCATACGGCACCAAATAGACGTCTGCATGCGTATGTTTCGCCGACCATGCGATCACGGGAGTGAGCAGCGACGCCAGCGTCGGGTTGAGGATAAAGATGCTCAATGCCGTCAATGCTAGCGCGGTTAAGACCCGAAGCGCGGTGTTACGTATAATCGTAACGGCCACGACCGCGAGTGTGCCTAAGATCAGATCGAGGAGCGCTTCTTGAACGAAACCTGCTACTGCTCCACCAAAGTCGGTTGTTGCAAAGCCTGGCATAATCGCGTTGCGGACAATGCCGTTCATCGTCGCGAACAATATCCCAATGATCGGTCCACGGGCGGCAATATGAAAGCGGTTCAGCCACGGCAAGGTCGCCGCAGCCAGCGAGGTCAGGCCGATCGATTGCGCAAACGGATAGAGCAGTCCTAAGCGGCCCAATCCCTTCGGGTAGGGATAAGGCACCCAGAACACCTGCAACATGACAACGTGGATGCTAAGCGAGACAACCACAATGACCGCGATGGCGCCGAATAAGGCTAAGGGGTTCGTATAGGCGGAGCGAGGCTTCACAACGGTCATATCCACTGTGTTAGCAGAATAACACTCAGTCTATCTATATGAATCTGTTGCGAACATGCTCGTTGCGGCATCGTCCAGAGGCTTGCCCTTTATGCCATTGGTCATAAATCGAGAACGTGCGTCGTGATGCAAACAACTGATGCGTGGGGTTGCCCCTTCGCTGGTGGTTTTCCGGGGGGCCCGACCCAAGAGCGGACTGTCCGCTTTCCTCTCAAGACACCACATTCCTATGTCGCAAAAGGCGGGACTTTCGAGACGCCCGAAACTTAGCATATTCCCGACACCGCAATGATCATTGTCGCCCCATTCGGACGGTCTGCTTGGCGATCTGCGAGCAGAAAGGCAGGCATTCGTAAAGCGGGGCCATTCCGGTATTACCGTCTTTGGCTGACGTTTTCAAAAACGGTCACCACAAAAAGATACTGCAAAGCGGATACGCGGAACGCCATCGGCCGGATCGCCGGCGCGACTGCCCCCCCTTTTCTATTCCCGCCTGGAAGGTGGGTCAGCGTCTAACCCAACTTACCCCGTTCGCACCTTTAGTGGTGTTGAGCATGGTCATCGCCTTCCGATCTCCAAGTCCATAGGCTTTTAGAAAATTGATGCTGACCGAGACGGCAGAAGCAAAGTCCGCGTCGTCGGGGTGCCCGATCATCTCGTGTGTGGCTTTGGGAAACACAACCGCCAGCTTGTTACCCGCAGGTGAATTCTGGACTGGAAGAAGGTGATCGTGCCAGTCCGTCACTAAACCAGGGACGGTATCCTGATCGCCGGTCACAATCATCACTGGGAGAGCATCGCCGGCATAGGCATCCAGGTCGATCAGGCCAGGAATGCGTCCAGGCGAGGAAAAGCCTAGCACAGCTTTCACAGTTGGGTCCCGGAAAATCCCGAGGTTCGCCAGACCACCGCCGAGGCAGAGTGCGGTCAGCGTTCCGAAGCTATGCCCGGCTGCGACCAATGGCTTACCCGGCCAGATGCGGGCGGCATACGCGCTCGCCGCTTTCATATCCGCGATGCGCTCGCCGAAGCTCGCTTCACGGGTGAACTTGTCACGATCAGGGTAGTGCAGGGAATCAACGTGCACTGGCGCGATAACGGCAAAGCCCGCCGCCTTCCAAGCATTGGCAACCGCGTCATACTTTTCCGGCCACGATCCATGTCCGGTTGAGAACAGCACCACCCCCTTCACTGTCTTCGGCACCCATTTTTCCAGTCTGGTGGACCGTTGCGGCGTCACCTGTAGAGCGACTTCACTCGTTGGGCTGGCAACACAGGGTGCCGCGGAGGCTAATATGCCCGTGACGAAGATCATCATTGATTGCTTTAGTCTCACCTTAATCTCTCCTTTTATCGCCGAAAGGATCACTGCTCGCTTAAACACTAAAGTTAGGAAATTCAGAACGCCATGGCGTCACCCAAGTAGGAATTTAATCCAATGATGTAACTGCGTTACTTCGCATGATAAAGACAAGGTCTCACCAAAGTAGAACAAGGACCGTCAACACAACAAGCCCGCAGATGCTCAGAAGCATCTTCGGCATCCCAATGTAGCGAGACAGCCACATGATCAGTGCGACTGAAGCAATTAGAAATGTACCAACCGTAAAGAAAAGGGCTTCGAACGCGCCCGCAAGGCCTTGCCCTGCCGCGTCTCCGCTGTTGTCGCGCCCACCGAAGACGAGCACTGCGAGAAGGGCGATGCTGCCTATGGCAACCGAGAGAATGACCCCTGTCCGGCGATGCGGCTTCCACCATGGTCGGTCACGAACATGGCCCATGAGGCTGGCATCCTTCGACAGTTCTCGCTGTGTCGATGAGGTCGTTTGAGTCACCGGAAATCACGGCGTGTAAGATCGACGATCATCGCCACCAGAACAACCAAGTTCCCCAATCCACCAAGAAATGCGAATGGCGCCGGATCAGCGGAGGTCACGATCTTCATCGGCAGAACCCAGGAAACCATGCAGCCTGTTGTGTGTGCGTCATCGCCACTGCGAGCGCGACGAGCGTCCCGCCGATGCCGACGCTGAGAGGCACGACGAAGCTTGCAAACCGCAACGCGGACCAAAGCTGAAGCACGATCATCAGCGAAGTACCGCACCAAAGGAGGAGCATGGTTCGGGTCAGGCTCTGCCAAGGAATGTTCCCCACTGGGACGTGTCCACCAAACGCCCCACCAAGCGAAGCACCGATCCAGGTGAATAGAAGCGCTAAAAGCGTACTGCAGCAGGAGGTTGCCAGCACGACAATCGCCTTCGCAAGGAACACCTGCCAGCGACTGATCGGCAGCGCGAGGATATGGTCCCAACCACGTCCGCGATGTTCGATCTGCCCCACCAGCGTCGTGAAGGCGGCGACAATCATAGGCAGCAGGAACAGCGCCCAGATCGGCAACAGGAACTCGTTGAAGACCGACGTCCAGCTCGATGTACGATCGCTGGTCATGAGTGACAGGAACGCCAGCCCGCCGGGCAACGCGGGCGCAGCTAACGAGAGCAATGCGGCCAGTGAGCCGTTCAGTTTACGGGCCTCGACATTGAGTATGGCGATCACGCCGCTTTCCTTTCGCCTGGTTCGGCACGATCGACCGCATTCCGGTAGACATCCTCCAGCGTGCGGACCTGCGGCCTGATCGATGACACGGCAAAATCAGCTTCGACCAACAGTTGGTTCGTGACCGCCGCCAGATCGGATCGCACGTCGGTGCCGCAGCGAACGATGATCGACCGGTCGTCAACGGCAGAGGCATCTATCCCGCGCGTCCGCAGCAACACGGATCCGGCTTCCGCTTCACCAGCTACCGTGAAGGCGACGCCGGCAGCGGGCCCCAACAGCGTTCCGATCCTATCCTGCACCAGCAGGCGCCCGTCGCGCATCACACCGATGTGATCGGCCACATGTTCGACCTCGCTCAGCAGATGGCTGGATACGAACACCGTCCCGCCGATACGTTCGGGAAGTGAACGGATTAGGGTGCGCATTGCGGCGATGCCATCCGGATCAAGGCCGTTGGTGGGTTCATCGAGCAGCAGTAGTTTTGGAGAGCCAAGCATGGCCCGAGCCAGCGCGAGGCGCTGTTTCATTCCGAGGGAATAGTCTCTTACCCGCCGACCTGCCGCATGGCGAAGGTCGACGAGCTCCAATACGCGATCCACATCCCTGTCGGGCAGAAGCAACATCCGTCGGGTAAGGCCCAGATTAGCCCGGCCAGTCAGGTGATCGTACAGCGAGGGGCTTTCGACGAACGCTCCGACCTGTCCGAGTGCAACGCAGCGCGCCGTCGCCAGATCGTGCCCGAGCAATCGTATCGATCCGGCGTCAGGATGCATAAGGCTGAGCAGCAGGCGCATTGTGGTCGTCTTGCCTGCGCCGTTGGGGCCCAGGAAGCCGTACACGCACCCCATCGGCACTTTCAGCGTCACCGCGTCGACGACCGGACGTCCACCAAAACGTTTCGTCAGTCGCTCAGTTTCGATCGCCAGCAACGGCTGCCCCTATTAATGATTTTAATTATCACTTAAATCATCCTCACCAAGCGATTTAAGTCAAGGTTAAATATGAGTTGGCGCATGAACGATGATTTGCAGCGCAGTCAGTGGCTGGCGAGGCTAGCCACAGTGACCTTCTGCGTGCTCACGCTGGTGATCATCGTGGAAGCGACGATGGTCGCCGTCGCACCGCGCCCTGCGGTCGCACTGGCTTTCCTTATTGCCTTCCGGGCACCGGCGCCGTTCTATCTGTTCGCACTTTGGACGATGCGGCTGGCCTTCGGGCGGATAGCCAATGGAGAGGTCTTCTCAACCGTGCTCCCGAATTCCCTTACCTGGCTGGGCCTGGCTCTGGCCCTTGGTGCAATCGCAACGGTCTTCGTCAGCCCGTTGGCCCTGAGACTCATCGGGGGCTATCGTCACGGTGCCTATGCCGCCTTCGACCCGTCAGCGATCACCATCGGGCTCGTAGGGCTCTTTCTGGTGATCCTGTCGCATTTGTTTTCCCGTGCACTCATAATGAAACACGAGTTGGACGAGATCCTCTGATGCCGATCCGGGTGACGCTTGATGCGATCCTCGCCGATCGGAAGATGACGGGAAAGCAGTTGGCCCACGCTGTCGGCCTCAGCGAGACGCAGCTTTCGCTGTTCCGGTCCGGCAAGGTGCGCGGCATCCGGTTCGCGACCTTGTCGCGGCTATGCGCCGCTCTCGACTGCAAGCCGGGCGACCTCGTCGACTATGATTTTGACCCGGCCGATCTGCATGACGACAATGCTGCAAACCCCTGACATCCCCACGTTTACCAACGTTCACGCAGGCAACCGAAGAATAACTGCCAAGGGTTTGGAGACTCATGCACACTGACATCTGAACGGCCCCGCCAGTCACCGTGACCATAAGGCGCGACGCGCTGTTCCACTAAGTAAGCAGCTAGTCGGTGATCGGACCATACGGCCGGATCCGCCCACATCTTTGCAGCGTCGGCCGGACCACCTCAGACCTCCGGCTTGGGTCTGACCTCTATCGCGAAAGCAGCGACATACGCGACGTCCGAAACTTAGGATATTTGCAGCTGAGAGCTGCCAAGTCGATGCCGCTGAAACGATTATCGCTTCAACCATAATTAAGAGGTTATGCACCAAGCTAGGCCGGCATGATGTATTCCCCAATCACAGCTGCCGATGCTGCACAATCAACGTCACTGGCTAGGTCGAAGGTGTGCCAGGGATGCAGAACCGGTGCCCCACTCACTATGGCGATCACAATGGCGTTTCAGCCAATCGTCGACATCGAGTCCGGGGCGGTCTTCGCCTACGAAGCCCTCGTCCGCGGTGCGGACGGGCAGTCCGCCGGGGAGGTGCTGGCCAGCGTCGATGCGGACATGATCTACAAGTTCGACCAGACGTGCCGGGTCAAGGCGATCGAACTGGCCGGGCGGCTCTTTCCGCCGGATGACGCCACGAAGCTGTCTATCAACTGCATGCCGAACGCCGTCTATGAACCCGACGCCTGTATCCGTGCGTCGCTGACGGCAGCTCATCGTGTCGGCTTCGATCCTCAGCGACTGATGTTCGAGTTTACCGAAGACGAGCGGATGCGCGAGGTGGCTCACGTCCGGCGGATTATCGAGGCCTATCGGGCTCGCGGGTTTACGACAGCGATCGATGATTTCGGTGCCGGTTATGCAGGGCTCGGACTGCTCGCAGACCTTCGCCCCGACATGCTGAAGCTCGATATGGCGCTCATACGCGGGATCGATGAGTCCGCTGCCCACCGTGCCATTGTGGCAGGCGTGCTCGGTATCGCCGACGCCATCGGCGTTCGCTGTATCGCCAAAGGTATCGAGACCGCCGCGGAATTGCGGACGCTGAAAGAGATCGGCATCCGGCTGTGTCAGGGATACCTGCTCGCGCGCCCTGCAACTGAGGTGCTGCCGGTTATCGACCGAGAACGCCTGCGTACGTAACAGGTATTGCGCCGCGGAAGGCCGACACACGTGCCCGGTCACTGATCATCCGAACGCTGCGTCCTCTTCGACGGACCGCGGTGCCAGCAGCATCGCCCGGCGAACCTGATCGGGACTGGCGAGCGAACGGGACGGCTTGCCGATCAGATAGCCCTGGATCGCGGCGCAGCCTTCCCGGGCTACGATCGATAGCTGTGCCGGTTGCTCGATGCCTTCTGCCAGCACGGGCATGTCCAGGCTGGTTCCCAGCGCCGTAACGGACCGCAGGATGGCGACCGCCTGTTCGCTATGTTCGATCTCAGCGACGAACGAGGCGTCCAGCTTGATGTGGTCAAAGGGGAAAGCCCGCAAAACGTCCAGTGAAGAATAGCCGACGCCGAAGTCGTCGAGCGCGATGGCGATCCCCATCGCTTTGAGTTGGCGAAGCTGGTTCAAGGCAAATCGGCGATCATGAATGATGGCGCTTTCTGTCAACTCCAGCGAGAGCCGTTCGGCAGGTAGGCCACTGTCGATCAGGGCTGATCGGACTGTCTCTACCAACCGCGGGTCGGAAAGATGAAGCGGCGACAGATTCACCGCCACGACATGCCGATTGGTCCAGAGGGCCGCCTCGAAACCCGCCTGCCGCAATACCCAGACGCTAAGTGGAACAATCAGACCGCTCTCCTCGACGATCGGGATGAACGTTACAGGGGAAATCGCGCCCCGCACTGGGTGCTGCCAGCGGATCAGTGCTTCGTAACCGGTGATCTCCCCGGTCTTTACCGATGCCTGAACCTGGTAATGCAGTTCGAAGGCGCCGGCAGCAACGGCGTCGCGAAGGTCACTGGCCAGCTCGCGACGCTCGCGTACGGCATCATCCATGTCCGACTGATAGAAACACGGCGCGTCAGAATGCAGCGACTTAGCCCGGTACATGGCCAGGTCGGCCTTCGCGAGCAGGGTGTCGGCATCGCGACCGTCGTGAATGGCCAGTGCCACGCCTATGTTGGCGCTTATCGACGCGGTGAACCGATCGAACTCGAACGGCGCCACGAACGTGTCGTGCAAGCGGTCGAGGAAGCCGGACAAGTCACCCTCCGACGTATAGGAGATCAGTCCGGCAAACTCGTCGCCGCCCAGGCGCGAGATATACTCTCCCGGCCTCAGCATTACCGAGAAGCGTGCAGCCAGCGCGATGAGCAACTGATCGCCGGCCTGGTGGCCGTACGTATCGTTGACGGCCTTGAAGCGCGACAAGTCGAGCATGACGACGGCCATACAGGGAAGACCTGTTCGCATCGCGAGCCTTCGGCCGAGTTCGTCGTTGAAGCTCATCCGGTTTGGCAGGTCGGTAAGCCCGTCGTGCAGCGCCATGCGCCGTAGACGTCGGTAGGATTCACCCTGGGTATGCCCGTCGATCAACGCGCTGAGGGCTGCGCATCCGACGATGAGCATAGCGGCAACCGCTGTTGTGACGCCGAGCGCAGACAAGGTGCCGTCCGACAGACCGGCGCCCAATTTCAACACGGCAATATGCATCGATGCCATGCCGGTAAAATGGAGAGCGGCCACGGCGAGACTGAGCAAACCGGCCGCCTTAGCCCTTCGCCAGCGGCCCGCACCGTTGATCGTTTGGAATGCAGCTGCCGCAAGCACCGAGGACAGGACAACCGAGGCGGCGACGTAGCGCCAATCCCATGTGACAAAACCATCGATCCGGTATGCTGACATGCCGAGATAATGCATTGTCGAAATGGCGACGCCGATGATCCCGCCGCCAGCGGCACCTGCCCACCGCCTTTTCGTAGCAGCCAGACCAAGTCCAGGGGCCGCAACGATAATGGCGAGCACCAGCGACGCCAGGGTGAGGATTGGATCGAGGACGACAGGCGCCTGCGTCCGGAACGCCATCATCGCCACGAAGTGCGTGGACCATACCATGGTCCCGGTGCTGACCGCGGTCAGCATGATCCAGCCTAGCCGGCTAGGACCGCTCGCCGACAGGATGCGCCCGAACAGTTGGACGGTTGCGGCCGATCCGATCACGCACACCAGTAGCGCCGTAAACACAAGGCGCAGGTCATGTTGCTGCGTGATACATAAGGCCACCTCCATCATGCCGCAGCCCCTGCACGCCAGAGATCGCCCCGACCTTCGAGAACCATCGCTGCCTGGCGTGCCAGGCCAAGCAGATAGGCGCGTTGATCGGCGGAGGCAGGTGACCGTGTGATGGTGTCGACAACGCAAAGGGCGCCGACGTCGATACCGCTCAACATCCGTAGCGGTGCGCCGATATAATATCGAATAAACGGGTCGCCGGTGACTACCGATAGATGAGCGAAGCGTGGATCGTTTTGCGGATCACAGCATTCGAGAGCGCCTTCATGATCAATCGCGTGTCCACAAAATCCACTGTCACGGGGGATGCACGACAGGGCCAGCCCGTGGGTGGCCTTGAACCATTGATCCTCGTTGTGGATCAATGAGAGAAGCGCAATCGGCGCATTGAAGGCCGAGGCGGCTTCATTGACGAAGCGATCGAAGCTCGGCTCCGCGGGGGTGTCGAGGACGCCAAGCCCCTTCACCGCAAGCGAGCGTCGGTGCTCATGGAGGAGATTCTTGAGCATCGAAGAGCACCATCAAACAGCTAAGCAACATATCCTCTGAAATTATTGACGAACGGTAACCACGCCCGCGAGGTGTTAACCCCGACCGCCTGCGCCCCGTCTTTAAGGACCGCGTGTCACATAATTGGCGACATTCGAGACGTCCAAAACTCAGGACATCAGCGACAAGAGCGTGACACGGCGATGTTGGAACCGGCACGCGACCGTGCTCCGAACTCGTCAGTCTGTGACGGGTGAGCAAATCTCGACCAAGCATCCATCAATATCGCGGACGTAGCCAACGATCTGGCCCCAAGGCTTCTCGACTGGCGGCGAAACAGCATTAGCGCCCGCCCCGATGGCGTTCTCGTAGGCCGCACGTGGATCGTCGGTAACGAGCGCGATCTCAAAGCCAGGAGCGATGTCGCTTTTACGGTTCGGGCGGATCGCAATGCCGTTCATTTCCGCCATTGGCTCGCCGGCAAATGCTAGGACCGTCTCGCCGGTATCAAGCTCTGCGTAGAGGTGGCTCTCGTGCACGAAGCGGCGTTTGAGGCCAAATGCGCGCTCATAGAAGTCGACCGTGGCCAGTACGTCAGCGACGTAGATGATGGTGTATCCGAGTTTCATGTCGCCGACTTAAAGCTGAGTGCAGGCAGCCGTCTTGAACAAATCGGACAGTCAGATCGGCAGCCCGGCTAGCGCCAGATCGGGCATTCGTGCCGACCCGATGCCACCCATACGGCGGAAGGTACGCGACATATGGGCTTGATCGGCATAGCCAGCTTCGCTCGCCGCGGCCGCGCCTTCCACGCCAGCGTATCGAAGCCGGAGAGCGCGGTGAAAACGGATGATCGCGGCAAGCTGCTTAGGCGCTAATCCTGTAGCAGCGGTGATCCGGCGTCGAACGGTGCGGACATCAATACTGTACATGCTTGCAAGCCTGGCGATCGGCAGGCGTCCTCCGGTCACGTGCGAAACATCGATCATATCGGTGGTCATCGGATCAACCGTCTCTGCGCGAAAATGGTCAGTAACGAATTGGCCGAGCCGTTCGGCAAGAGCGTCGATGCTGGGTGCGGGCCTGCGCAGCGAGGCAAGTGCCGGCAATGCCGCAAGGGCCTCATCATCTACCAGAACGCGATCGACGATCGAGCCCGGGTCGAGCGCCAGTACGGCATACGCCATGCCTGGGCGGAGCCGCACGCCAACGAAGGTAATGCCTGCACGAACCGGAACGAGATGAAACTGCGTGGACGGGCCTGCGATCCTGACTGCGATGGCCCCCGTGGGCTCGACCCCATCGGATTGGAACCGCAGGATGATGTCGCATCGTCCATCCGGCAGAACCCTGTGCTGACCATCATCGACAGCGAAGGAGCGCCATAGAGCTTCTACCGCCAGAGGATGCCATGCGGCCTTCGGATCTTCCTGATAGCTACGCGGTATCGGCATCAACCAGGTCTCGTATCGAGGTCATACTCAGCGGACGTGTCTCCGTCGCTGAAGCGACGGCATACGCAACCGGCAGAGGTCAGCAATTCCGGCATGCCTTCATCGCAGCTCCCGATAAAGCTAGCAGCTATTTTCCGCCAGTGAGGCCCGATCCGCCAACTGGCGACGTCTCAGCTACTCTTTCCATCCCTGCGATCAGAGGGCGACCTTTCGTGATCGCATCGCGAACGGATATCGACGGCCTTCCCAGAAGCCGCCATTAGGCAGTCTTCAAAGAGGGGAAACGAACGTGGGAAGTCGGGGCGCGATCATCATGAGCTTCTTTGGAGCCGTGTTTCTCGCGTTGGCGCTTGCTTGGCAGTGGCAAGTTTCGGGGCCGGCACTGATCCTGCCATTC
This sequence comes from Sphingomonas sp. PsM26, assembly GCA_030433805.1. Classification (GTDB taxonomy): domain Bacteria; phylum Pseudomonadota; class Alphaproteobacteria; order Sphingomonadales; family Sphingomonadaceae; genus Sphingomonas. The sequence goes on from JARUXA010000022.1 coordinate 44,897, forward strand.
TTAGTTTTCGCGTTTATCGGCGCGGCTGCGCTCCACGTGCTTCGCCAACTTGGGGGTGGCAACGTTCTGTCCAGCAGGGCGAGACGCACCTTGTTATGGGCCAGCACCGGCGAAGGCATTGGCATTTTCATCGCCATCAACATCGTTATGAACCTACACCGACCGGAGTGGCGCCTACCGGCAATGGCCCTCGTTGTCGGGTTGCACTTCCTACCGATCGCGTATGGCGCCGGTTTTAGGACCTTTTATGTTCTCGGGGCTGCGCTGATCGCAGTCGCCTTGGCTGGTTTTGCATTACCAACGCCTTTTGCCGGAGAGCTTGCCGGCATAGCAGCCGCGACGTGTCTCTGGATCACGTCAGTCACCGCGGTGCTTCGTGACAGGAGGATGGTCCCGGGCAGGCCGTTGACGGTGTAACAGTCTGGCAGTTCCGGTCATCACCACACGATCTACTGCTGTTCTCTGTCGCACAAGACGGACATTCGACACGTTCGGTAGTCAGCGCTTCCGCGACAAGGCAGTCAGCGAACTGGCACAGGTGGCAAGCTTTTGCTGAGATGCGCCCGCCGCTGCGCGCGGCGCCGGTACCAGATGGTCCAGAGCCCGAGCGCGCCCATGGAGCCGTAACCAACGAATGGGCTGACCATCATGTAGTCGTGGATGCTAAGTGCGAACACGAGCACGCAGGCGAGGGCTGACGAAGCGAGCAGGCCAATGCCCCAGACCAAAGTCATGATCGTCATGACGCGTCGGAAATGCGGCATGTCCCGCTTTGCCTCGAACGCGGCGACCTCATCGGGCGACTTGCGGGCCAGACCGGCACGGGCGAGCTGATAGATCAGCGGCCTGCGAACCGCGGCCGAACCGAGAAACACCAGCCCGATCAGCGCCGACACGAGGTTCTCGCGCAGTTGGAGGAAACGGGCAGACCCGCCCCCTAGCATAGCAAGCAGCGACAGGGCGATGCCGGCCAGAACCAAGGCGGACAGGGCATCGACGCGGCGCCGGCGGACAAACTCAGTCAGGGACCACAGGAGAGGCGGGAGCGAGGACGCCATCAGTGCAACTACGTCACCCGAATGTGGCGCGACTCGGTCGTAGATTAGGATCGGCAGCCCGAAGTTGATTCCGGCCTCGATGGCGAGGAAGCCGACACGGCTACCCAGCTGATGGTTCATTGCGGTGCTGTCCTTCATTTCCGTGACGATCGCGTTCACTGTGCCCCTCCCCCATTGATCCAGTTGCCGTGAAAGCCAGGTGGTATGCGGTGGGGCAAGCGCACCGTTGCGACCGGGCTTCCTTCGAAGTTGGCTGCGTTGAGGATCACCAGCTCGGTGGTGTCGCTCGCCTCATCGATGACGAAGCCGATCAGCCACCCCTCATCCTCGCCCGCATCCGCGTGCGCTGGTACAAAGACGAACTCGCCCGGATGGCAGCCAGCACCGAAGTCGTGAGCCTGCCGAGTGCCTTCGACAAGATCATGCTTGTAGAGGCGTCCGGCGCTCTGGAAGCGCAGATCGGCCTGCACAGCCATGGTGTAGGCATAGCGATAGGCGTGGCCGAACCGGCGCTCGTCGATGCGCGGAAACTCCTGCGGGGCAGCGTCAATGGTTCGGATTGTCGTTGTGCCGCTGGCCGGATCGAACGTCCAGCGTTCCAGCCCGCGCGAGGTCGCGTCCGGCCCACCAGGGGCGCCGGCGAACATTGTCGGATAGGCGCACACGTCGAGCACTACCCGGCCGTCCGGCAGGTCATGGGCGTTGGCGACGTGGAAGACGTAAGCCGGATCGACGTCGCACCAGATAATCGCGCGCTGGCCCCCGCCCCGCGGCATCAATCCTACGCGGGCACGGTGCGCCGGGTTCCAGGCATAGGGGAGCGGCTGGCCGGCTAGGTGTGTCGCCAGCGAGAATGTCACCGGTAGGTCGAGGATGACGACATAGCGCGCGGTGATCGCGCAATCGTGGATCATCGGGCCGTGCTCGACCGCGATCGGCTCATCGCGGATTACCTTTCCCAAGGAATTGAGGACGACATGGCGGATCGCGTTGGGGCGGCGCCCTTCATAGCAGATGCCGTGATACTCGCCGGTTAGCGGGTCACGGTGCGGATGCGCCGTGAACGACCCGACGAGCGAGCCGCCGAAATCGTCATAGCGTTGGACCTCCAGCGTGTCGGACAGCTCGACCGGGTAGCTGCCACCTTCGACCAGCGCGAAGGTGCGGCCGGCGAGGTCGACGACGTTGGTGTTCACCGTGTCGATCGGACCATGGCGCGGTCCCGGTGCCGGCGTCGTGCCGCGAGCAGCGGCGTTGGCCTGTGACGCAATCCAGCGGTTGCGATACCAGTGTGCCTTGCCGTCGCTGAGCGCCAGACCGTGCACCATGCCGTCGCCGGTGAACCAGTGGTAGCTGGCGGGATCGGCATTCACCGGGTTCGGGCCGATCCGCAAGTAGCGACCGCTGAGCGCCTGCGGGATCGTACCGCGCACCTCTAGCTGCGTCAGCGTCAGCTCCGCCTCCATGGGACGATGAATACCGGACAGGAAGCGAGTGGCCGGACCTGCTTGGCCACACTCTTCATCATCGATCCGCGCCAGAACGCTAGCCATGTCCGCCTCCAATGTTTACACCGTGAGCATAGGCGAAAAGGTAACGGTGTCAACATGGAAAAGCGCTATCATCATGGCGACCTACGCGCGGCCTTGCTGGAGGTAGGATTACGGCTTCTGGCCGAGCGCGACGTCGAAGGCGTGTCGCTACGCGAGATGGCTCGCGAGGTCGGGGTCAGCGCAACCTCGGTCTATCGCCACTTCCCCGACAAGGCCGCGCTGATGCGGGCACTCGCTCGTGAGGGGCTGGATCGGCTCGCCAACGCGCAGCAAGATGCCGCCAGCGGCAAAGAAGGCGCTGCGACGTTTGCAGCAACCGGCCGGGCCTATGTGCGGTTCGCGCTCGCCAACCCGGCCCTCTTCCGCCTAATCTTCACCACGTCCGCGCAGCTACAGGCGACGGGCGAGGTTAAAGCGTTGCGGATGCTGCGGATCAACGCAGCAGAAGCGCTGCCGAGCGGCGTAGCGGCCGACGAAGCCGAGACAAGCGCGCTACGGGCATGGTCACTCGTTCACGGCCTCGCCATGCTGATGCTCGATGGCCAGCTACCGGCTGACGACCGTCTTATTGGAGCCCTCATCAAGGAGTAGGAGCAATACCGTTCCGCTCCATGTGGCAGCAGTCTGTCGCATAACCGACGACATTCGAGACGTTCGAAAGTCAGCACATTTACGACAAAAGGCCGCGGTGCGAAGCAGCCGGAAGGCTGGCACAACACCAGCGCTGCCGTTTTCACGCCGCCAGGAAAGCCCATCGCGGCGGCCTGCGCGCGATGATCCAGTCCGCAATCGCGGGCCGAATAAAGAAGGCCAGTACGTCGATCACCGCGTGCGCGACCATGACCCGCAGTAAGGACCCATGGTGTAGGTAGTAGAATGTCAGCAATGCACCGGCGGCCATGGTGGCGAGAACGCCCTTCCAGCCATAGTGCGCATGCGCCAGCCCGAAGCACAGCATCGACACGGCCAGTGACGTCGCCAGCGAGCCGGTAAGATGGAGGAGGAGCAGCGGCAGCGCGAGGCGGGAGAACAGTTCTTCGCTGAACCCAGCGTTGAGGCTCAGCAGCAGAGCGAGCACGGCTTCGCGCCGGTTGCCGGGGATCAATGCTGCATCGGGACCGGGCCGCGGGGAGAGCGCCACCTTTAAGCGACGCCACTGGATCGCGACCGACACTGCAATCCCGGCCGAGAGGCCCACAACCATGGGCAGCCAATGGTCGCCGGACGGATGACCTCGCGACTGTAACACGCGGTTCGCAGGCAAGAATGCGTGAGGAAAAGCCCTGAAGGGTGAGAGTGCGTCTACCAGCCAGAGGCTGACCACGCTTGCGCCCACCAGAACGGCGAAGCTCTCGACAAGCCATCGACGGTAGAAATGCTGCCGGTCGATCGTGCCGGACAGGACCTCGAACTGGGCATAGGCCGCGACATCGCGCCGCACCCACCATGTACCGCCCGCGGCCATTACGGCCGTCCACCCCCACAACAGCACCATGTCACTTCTCCAGCCTATGTTTCCATATTGGAAAGTGAAGATTGCTTTCCATGTAGTCAAGTCGTAAGTTGCCGACCTGGAAAGAGTACGGTGATGTTGGGAAATTGGATATGGACGAACAGGAGGCGGCGCGGTCACTGGGCATGATGCGGGCGACGCGCGGCGTGTTGGCCGCGCGGACTAGGTGGTCGCTTGCTCGGCATGCCGCAGTCGGAGTGCTGTTAGGCGGGCTGATCGCAGGCTATGCACTGCCCGGTTCCTGGCCGGTGGTAGTGGTCGTGGTTTGTCTAGCCGCCGCTGTTGCGATCGTCGCGCGGGACCGGTCGCGCGACGGGTTCTTCGTCAACGGCTATCGGCCAGGGCGCACACGGCGAATTACGTTCGTGCTCGTGGCGATCGCGTTTGCCGGGCTGGTGAGCGCCATTGCCCTGAAGGAGCGATACGGCCTGGATTGGGCGCCGGTGGTGATCGGGATCGTACTGGCCATCGTTGCCACGATCGTGAGTGTCTTATGGGAGCGCGTGTACCGGCAGGAACTGGAGGAACTAGGTCGTGAGCGTTGAACGGCTTGATCCCTTGATCCATCCGCCGGCTCGGCTTCAGCTCATGGCACTGCTGGCGGATGTCAGCGAGATGGAGTTCGCGACCGCGAGAGAGATTTTGGGCGTGAGCGACTCCGTTCTGTCCAAGCACCTCGCTCAGCTCGGCGATGGCGGGTACGTCCAGCTACGCAAGGCGACGATCAACACCCGCCAGAGGACCTGGATCGTCGCGACGGCAGCAGGACGATCCGCCTTCAAGGGTCACGTCGCCGCGCTCCAGGCACTTGCGTCGGGAAGAGCGCCTCTCGCATGAGGCAAGTGGATTCATAGTCCAGCAATCATTTCCAAGAGACCAACTGCCGCCTGCCCTCTCTAATCGCTCGGTAATCACCACAGTGTCGCGAAAGCCGGGACAAATGCGACGCAGATTTGCGAAAAGTGGCATAGGGGTTGTCAGAAAGTATCCACTCGGCGCAGCTGGGCGATCCCAAAGCAGGCGCTTGTTAATGTCGGCGCGGCGCTTGCACAGAAGCGATGAACCCGCGCATGCTTTGCGTGCCTATGTTCATTATGATTCATTTTCCATTCGTGGATCTGCGCGGCATTGACGAGAGCCGCCTGGGCCGCTCGCCGCGGCCTGACTGGCGCTCCGACGATCCGGGCCAGTGCTTCGTCCGCGGTTTCGGCGGCATGTCTGCGCGTAACGCTAAGGCCTTTGGTCTTGTAGGCGAGCGCGCGTATGTCGAGTTTGAGCACGCGCTCGCCTTTCCGGTGCTAGGCGTACATCGGCAGGAGGGCTGGTCGCATGGTGTCCCATTGCGCGTCTGGTTCCGCCGCCTCTACTTTGATGGCGACATCGCCGGCCGCTTCGAGATCGGCTTCAACACGGACGCGAAACACGAAACCGAGATAACCACTGGCTACTGGCCGCCTTACGACTTGTCGTCCTTGGCGCGTTCGGTGTGCGACATTTCGGTGGAGGTCCGCTCCAGCGACGGCTCTGTCGTGGCGTCATCCCTCGAACGCTGCGGGGAAGCTCTAGGGCTTGCTTACCTAGTCGCGACTACGCTCAACTCGGAACGTGCGAACCATCCAGCAGCCGAAATTATGGGCTCCGCTTTTAACGTGGGATCGCCGGCGGTGCACGTGCGCGCGAGATCCGGCACGCCGCTAGCGCTGCCTGCCGATCGCCGAGACGTCGTAGAGAGCGGCGACAGCGACCACATGTTCCTGACTTCTGTCGCAAAGGCGCAGCGTCGGAACACCATGACCGTGCAGGTTTCGTGCGCGACGGGCGCAGAGACTGCCGAGGAGCGGGCACGGCGGGTGCTGTTCACCCATCTCAACTCTGTGCTGCACGCGAGTGACTTCCTAGCGGCCACTATGGACGCGAGGACCATCGCCCGCCACCGGCTTGGGCTCAAGGAGTTAACGTCCCGCGCTATTGAGCGGTTTGGCAAGCTGGCGGTGACGGCACCGAAGACGGATGACGATGATGCGTTCGCTAAGGCGTTGCGCTTGTTTTCTGACGAACACGCCGGGCGCGTGGATGGGATTGTCGCCAAGCTAGATGCGCTTGCCAAGGATGCAGCGGCACCAGGAAGACTTGAGCGGATCGGAGGGTGGAGCAAGGGCTGGACTGAGTTCTTCGCCGATTCCGCCATCAAAGCCTCCGTAAAGGCGTTGATGGCGGCGAAATAAGGTTGGGCAGCACCGAATGCTCAGCCCGTCTAGCTCGGGTAGGGCCTATGCCCCTAAACTCGTGCCTATCGTATACAACGACGGACACCCTGACGCAAGCTTCGCGTCGTAGCTGGGAGAAGGTGAGAGGCTGTTCGGCATCGTACGGTAGGCACAGCCTTTGAGGCGCATCAATTGAGTGGCGGTTCCCTGACATGGATTGCTTACGATCGGGCAAGACCGGTGATTGTCACAAAACACGTTTTGGGAATGGCTCACACCTAGAGGGAGGTGCAACTGTTCCACGTTTGCCCTGCCGCCTCGCTGAACCTTCCCAATCGGGAAAGCCGACCTAAAATACGGCAGCGTGGATTATTTTGACTGTGCCAGGCGTGCGATCATTGAATCGAAGGCTGCAAGGTCATGGCGTTGCCCAGCCGGCTTCCCGACAGGCAGATTAGCCGGCAGACCGAATTGGACGCGGGCGGGCAGCACCACGTCGAGCACTGTGTACCATTCCAGTAGTGCGGGACGCAGCCGCGCATGGAGATCAAAATTGCGCCTGCGCCGCCTTGCGTCGCTCATCGCCTGTCGCCGTGCCGTCTCCACATCGGTATCTGCGACAAGATAGCGGTCAGCGAAGCCAATCCGGCCATCGGCGATCGTTTTGCGGGTTGCTGCGAGTTCGAGCGACCAGTCGCGTTCGGACGCCTCACCGATCCGCCATAGGCACCAGACATAATGCAGCTTGAGAGGGTCGGTGTCGCACAGGGCATAGCCGGTCGCACGTTCCAGGGCCAAGGCCGCCTGCCATCGATCGATGTTGCGTTCCGCCCAAAATGCAGCTGCGCCTGTTGGATCGGCGACACGATCGGGCGCTCGGGCAATTCTGCCGTTCTTTGGAACGACATGCGAACCGCCATGCCGGGCGCACCAGGTGCTTTTACCGCTCGCGCTGATACCTTCTACGACAACGATCATGACAGCATCCTATCACCGGATGCGGCGACCCCCGTTCGCCTGCGCGAACGACCGGATGCTGGTCTGGCGCAGCGTCGCCCGTGCTTATACGCCGCCTTTACCAGCGAACGCCAGCGTCGCTATCTTCTCAGAACAGCCTTTCTGACCCCAGATTTGAGAGCGTCTCTGCCGTTCTCTTTTCCCGATCCGTCAGAGAAGGTGATCAAGCAGAGTGCCTTATGCCCTGCATTTCATTGATTTCCATTCTAGTGTGCCGAGGCGATCTTGCATGCGCAAGGGTCGCTTTGCCCTTGCGATCGCTTACCGGCACCGGGGATAGCCAGCAGGTAGCTCAGCTGCTGCCAGGTAGCAGAATAATCTTTCCGGCGAAATTTCGATCCTCGATCAGCCGGTGTGCCGCCGCCCCGTCGCGCAGGGGTAAAGCGGTGATCGCCGGCGCAGTGATTGTGCCCGCGCGCCACGCGGCGAACAGCCGATCGGTACGGCTCTGCCTGCTTTCAGCCCCGTTCAGATAGGTCCACAAATCGCCCCCGACGACACCCTTCGATTCCTCCATCAGCAGTAAAGGGTCGACCAGAGGCGGTGGCCCTCCCGCCTTGCCGAACACTACCACGTGCCCGCCGGGGCGCAGTGCGGCAATGCTATCGAGGACGGTCGTCCCAATCGAGTCGTAGACCACGTCAACGCCTGTTGCTGTTGCCTGTCGGACCTGTGACACCCAGTCGCCATAGTCATAAACACCGACCGCGCCATTCGCCCGCGCCTGCGCCCTTTTGGCGGGCGTCGATGCCAGGGCGTGCACCTCCACGCCCAGCGCTCGCGCTACCTGGATTAGCAAGCGCCCGACGCCACCTGCCGCAGCTTGCACGAGAATGCGGTCCCCCGCACGTAACCGGCCGCTGCTTTCGACGAGATATTGAGCTGTCAGTCCCTGAAGCAGCAATGCCGCAGCGGTACAGTCGTCGACATCATCAGGAAGCGCTATCAGTCGGTCAGTGGGGGCGAGGACTAGCTCGGCGTGCGCACGCGCCACGTCCATGAAGCCAACCCGCTGCCCTATCTGCCAGCTGTTTACCCCAGCACCGACGGAGACGACGCGCCCCGCGCCCTCGTAACCGCCGATCCATGGCGCCTCACCGTCCAGCACATAATCACCCCGCCGGCGATAAACGTCAGCGAAGTTCAGTCCGACCGCGGTCGTCTTAACTAGCACCGAGCCCGCACCAGCCACGGGGTCGGGTAGCACGCTATAGCCAAGCACATCTGCCTCACCAAAGCGATCAAAGGAAAGTGCCTTCATGCTGATGCCCCTGAGAATTCACGATTGACTAGCGTCGCTGGGTTTCCAATGAGCTGGATATGCCGTCCGCCTTATCCTTTGATAAGAGCGCGGCGGTGGGCACAGTCCAAACTCAGGGTTGGCAATGGATCGTCTGACCAGCATGGCGGTGTTCGTCTCCGTCCTCGAACAGGGCAGCTTTACCGCTGCTGCAGAGTTGCACGGCATATCAGCAACGATGGTCGCAAAGCACGTCAACGCGCTGGAGGCACGCTTGCGCACTCGGTTGCTACACCGGACCACCCGCCGACTGTCGCCAACCGACACCGGCCGGCGGTTTGCCGAACGATGCCGACGTTTACTCAGCGACGTCGCCGCAGCCGAGGGGGTCGCGGCAGAGATCGCGGAAACGCCGGTTGGTCGCCTGCGCATCGCAGCGCCGGTTGCGTTCGGCACGGTACGAGTGGCAGCGTTGCTGGCGATCTACCTCGATCGCTATCCTGAGATGCAGGCGGAACTGGTCCTTGGCGACCGCAAGGTAGACCTGATCGACGACGGTTTCGATCTGGCGTTTCGCATTGGTGCACTGACGGACGACTGGCTGGTCGCCCATCCGCTCGCTCCCTATCGGCTGATGCTTGCGGCGGCGCCGGCCTATCTGGCGCGCCACGGCTACCCTATGACGCCGGCGGACCTACGTGAACACCGCCTGATTGGCTTTCCGCAATGGGGTGCGGACGAGACATGGATCCTGATCGGTCCAGATGGTGAGCATCGGGTGCCGCTCCCCCCGTCACGGCTTCGCATCGATCACGGTGCAGCGCTGCGCGAGGTGGCCGCCGCGGGTTTCGGGATTGTCCTGCAATCCTCCGTAACGCTGGAGGGAGATCTGGCTGCGGGTCGCCTGTGCCATGTTCTGCCAGACTACGCCCCCGAACCACGTCCACTGACGCTGGTCCGCGTGCCTGACCGGCACATGACCGCAGGAATGCGGGCGTTTATCGACATGGTGGAGTCCGCCTTGGGACGCGAGAAAGCGGAATTGTAGGCAGTGATCGTGTCGTCACGAGGCTTGCGAAGTAGCCATCGATCGGTGACGTGGACGCGAAATGGCCGGAGGCGCGACAATGCTAAAGCGAACAGTGGCGGAGAAGATCATCCTGGTAAGTCGATACGCTCTTGCAGCCTGTGCATTGAGCCTATGCTCGCCCGTCGCTGCTGATGTTCCTCTGACGATGACGCACGGCTATCCGATGGTCCCCGTAGAGATCGTCGGCCGGCAGCACATGTTCGTCCTAGACACGGGTGCCGAGGGCAGCGCCGTTTATCCTGAAATGGCCAATGAATTGGGGCTACCAGTCGCAGCGGCAGAGACGCTGGTCGGCCAAACTGGATCGGCAGAACTGCCCAACCGTACGATCACTTCGCTGCAGATCGACGGGCATCTCTGCGGGCCCCTTAAGGCAACCGAGCTGCCAGCGCGACGTGACGGGCTTCGACTGGCTGGGATCGTCGGCCTCGACGTGATCGGCAACAAGGTACTGGACCTCGACGTCCCGCATGGTCGCGCAGCGCTGCTGGATGGCGAAGCCGCGACAAGTGCAATCCGCCTATTGGGCAAGCGGTTCCCCGCCAACCGCGTTACGGGCGGTCTACTCGCCATACCAATCCGGCTTGATGGCGTCATCGGCTGGGCCGTGATCGATACCGGCGCACGCGAGACACGTGTAAACAGTGTGTTTGCCCGGGCTGCTAAGCTTGTCGCCGACGCCCGGCCTGCGAGAGCAGTAAACGGAGCCACGCAAAACGCGGTCGCGGTCACGTCGGCACGCGTGCGGGAGGCGCGATTCCTCGGCAAGCGGCGACACGGGAGGCATGTGGGGGTCGTTGATCTGCCCGTCTTCAAGGCTTTTGGCCTAGCCGATCGCCCTGCCATGCTGCTCGGCATCGACTGGTTGTCGGACTATCGATTGCTGATCGATTTTCGTGCCGGGTCGGTGTGGTCGCGTTGATCTACAGGCTATCGGTAAGAGCCATCACAAATAAAGTGACCATTTTAGCTTTCGAGGTAGAGCATGGAACGTGACAAACTTATTGTTATCAAACCTGGCTTTGCCGATCCCGCGTATCCCGGCAATCGGTTCTACTGTTGGCATTGCGCCCTGATTGAGGGCATCCTCGCCAGCTTTCCCGACCTCGCAACGAAAATCGATGTTCTTCGTATCGACTGGCCTCGACCGAGGCAGGAGGTCATCGAACTCATCGGTGTCGAACACCAGTCGCTACCGGTTCTGATTCTGGCCGACGATGCCGAGGACGGACTATCGACAGGTCGCTACGGTGAGAGGCGTTTCGTTGAGGGCAAGGACGCTATTCTTGAGGCGTTGTCCCGCCGGCACAACATCCCCTTCCCGCATCCATGAAGAATCATCTCAAGGCGACGTCATGACGTTCGAGGCCGGTCCTCGAACGTGGCAAGCTCGGAATTAAAAAGCCCGATTACCTCGTCCATGCGGAGCGGCAGACTCTCCCTTTAGATGCTCGGGCAATGTAATCGTCGAGGCTGTGCGACGGGGTGCTCCCAAGCTAAGTGGCTATCCGTTTGCTTGATTGCGCATTCGAGATGCGGCGCGTCGCTGCAAAGCCGACCGCAGCGGGAGGTCCCACCATCGATAGGCGGCGACGGCGAACAGGATTGTAAACACGTACAGCGCGAAAGCTACCGGCACCGCCGCTGCCGTTTCGCTTTTCGCGATCCAGTTCATGTAAAGGTACACGAACGGGTAATGCGTGATGTAGAGCGGGTAGGATATCTGCCCGGCCGCCTGGCACAGTCGCTGTGTGACTGGAGCGCCAGACGAATGTCGGCCGACCGCGATGATCACCGGGAACAGGATCAGCACGCACAACGCCTGATACAGGCCGTTCAATTTGAGTGCACCGTAGGCCGGCAGCACTGGAGCGGCAAAGGCTAGCCCCAACACGATACTCAGCGGCACGAAGCCCAATTCCCATTGTGGCAGACGATCACGCAACCGAAAGATTAGCAGGCCGGTAATGAAAGGATATGCAAGCCTTACCGGCGCCCCCCAGAAATTGGAAAGACCCCAGCCGGTGTCATACGAGCCGAGCGACAACGCGGTCACCGCTGATACAAGTCCGGCGCCGACGGCCGCTGCCGCCAAGGTACGCGTGCTGAGCCGCCGGAGCACCAGGGCATATGCCAGATTGCCAACATATTCCTGCAGCAGCGTCCATGCCGGCGCATTGAGTGGATGGCTGTCACCCAGTCGGTTGGGGAGCGGCGCGGATGGCAGCGCGAGTAAGGCTGCGATAAACGCGAATGCCACCAGAAGGATCGAAGCGTTCTGACGGCCCCCCGCAAACGGATCGCCGATATAGCTCACCAGTCCCAGCAACGCACCGAGTACGACAAGCGGATGTAGCCGGATGAGCCGGCGGACGAGGAACTGCTGTGTGGTCATCTCGTCCCAGCGATCGTCATAGGCATAACCGATGACGAAGCCCGACAATGCAAAGAAGAAGTCGACTGCCAGATACGCGTGCGGCAACAGCAGGCGCGGCGCATCGAACATCACCGTGATGCCCTGAATATGGAATGCGACGACGAGCAGCGCTGCCGTACCACGCAGGCCGTCGAGCACCTCGAAATGCGCCTTGTCACCGCGAACCGGGCCTGAGCCTGCCTCTTTCACAGAAGTATCGTAGCCGAGCTTGGCCTGCGCAATTAGGGCGGCACGGCTAGTTTCGGGATGAAACTGCGTCTCTTTGTGATCGCGCATTGCTTGCTTAGCGCGCTCATGCGCCTCGCCGGTGGTTGCGTGAATGGCATCCAGCAGTTCGGCATATCGGTGAGCCCACCGCTCTTTTCGCCCCACAGTGGTGTTGGGATTGGAAAACACCCAACGCGCGATTGGACTGCTTCGGCAGCAAGCATTGTCTTACGGGATCGATCCGCACGAGATTGGCGTCATCGGCTTCTCGGCGGGTGCTTACCTGGCTGCCAATATGAGCAACACCGAAGATCGCACCTATTCCCTTGCGGACGCGGCTGACCGACAATCGCCACGGCCTGACTTCGCGATCGTCGCCTATACGGCGCGCATGCTGGACAGCAGCAGGGGCAGAAACAGTCTCGAACTCAGGCCATATGTGACTATCAGTCCCAAGGCACCGCCGACGATGATCCTTCATGCCATGAACGATCCCATGGATGCGGTTCGGCCACCAATGGCCTATGCCCTGGCGCTCAGCGATGCGGGCGTGCCGATCGACTTGCGTCTCTACGCCAAAGGGGGCCATGCCTTTGGGATGCGGCCTACAGCCGATCTATTACGCGGGAATGGCCGGGACAGGTCAAACAATGGCTGCACAGCATCGGCATGTTGTGACGCCTCGGAAAGCGGACGGTCCGCACTCCACCAAACCCGGACATTCACGGCCGACACGCATCGAATTTTGCATCAAGCGATGCCGCGATTTCAGCGGCTTCAAGCCTGATGCAAAACTTGTGAGTTTTGCATCAAAGAACGCGGCGCCGGTACGTTTACATGATCTGGTTGTCGGCTTGGGCGAGTAGCGGGACCGACCGGACTGCTCAATCCGTCTGATGCAGACGGCGGTGTAAGTAGTTGTCGTCAAATCCGGCGATCTGGACCAGCTTCACTGGGTCTATGATCGTCACGCTGCCCCGTTTGAGCGCCATCGCACCCGCGAGCCGAAGTTCTTTGAGAACACGATTGATATGAACTGGTGTCATACCGAGTGCATCGGCGAGGATGACTTGCGACATCGGCAGTGAGAAGTCGCCATCGTGGGTCAGACCGATGTTACGCGCCCGCAGGTACAGTTCGCAGATCAGATGCGCGACGCGTTCGGTCGAACTGCGCCGCCCCATGCTGACGATCCATGCCCGCATGATGCCTTCGTCCACAAGTTGGGCCGTATACATTGCGCGCGCGATGTTAGGATGTTCGTCCATCATGGACTGCATCTCGGTGCGGGACACCGTTGCGACGAGCGAGGGAGCGACCGCCTGGATACTGTGATCCATTTTCTCCAGCATCTTGATGTGAAGATCGCAGGCATCACCCGGCATCATGAACGCCATAATTTGCCGCGAGCCGTTGGGCAGGATCTTGTAGCGGCATAGCCACCCTTCCAGGACCACCAGCATGGGCCCGGTTTCGTCGCCCTCACGGATCAAATCCTTCCGGGCAGCATAGCGTCGAGGGCGCGATGTCACCGCTTCAAGCGCAGCGACATCGCGAGCTGTGAGATCGACCATACCGCTCATTTTCTGGACGAACCGATTAGTCATAATGCGGTTCTACCGCTGAATCCTCAGTCGTGATATCGCCCATAAACATTGACGATTGTTATTATAGATTGAGATAATTTGCCGCAGGCTCGCTATAGGAGGTGCATCGTCGATACGTTGAACCAGGCGTCGACCACAGAAAGAATATCAGACTCTAGCCTGTATAAAGGCGCTTCCCATGCCCACCAATGATGACAATTCCGCGATGCGGGGGATCATGCCTCCGATGCCTGATCCGCACGGCCACGCTGCGCTGCTCCTGGTCGAAAGCCTGATACATGGGCTGCTAACGCGCTCGATAATCACCATCGACGACGCGATCGATATCGTTGAAAGCGCGGACAGCGTGCAGATCGACGTTGCCGAGGCGGCGGATGGAGCCGGTGCGCCAATGTGGCAGTCTCATGCCCTACTCACGGCTATCTTGGAATCGCTGAAATACGATGCCGATGGCGGATCAGCGTCACTTCAACCCGTGCAATAGGGCTTGTGTTAAAACCCGTCCGCTACGCCAATACTGGGCTATTTATGCCAGTAAGCCATTTGATTTGATACAAAACTTTTAGGTTTTCATCAGGAACGACAGGGTTTGGTGGATCGCGGCCGTCGCGGGGATGGCAGTGACAGGCGGAATTTCCTGCAACCTGTCCATCGTTCCCGCGTAGGCGGGAATCCATTAGGTGTTTGATCCCACGGTTTGATGGTGCGATCCTTCGTTGGAATGGAAGGAAGCCGTATGGGACAAGTACGTCACGGGAGCGCCACGACCACGCACGCCGTCAGAGCAGCAATACAGCGATCGCAAGCTTCGCTCTCGACGCTGAGCCGAGAGCTGGGGATCAACCCGAAGACGGTGGCAAAGTGGCGCAAGCGGGCAACGGTTGAGGATCTGAAGACCGGGCCGAAGGCCCCTCACTCCACGACCTTGACCCAAGCCGAGGAGGCAGCGGTCGTCGCATTCCGGCGTCACACATTACTGCCTCTCGACGATTGCCTATACGCGTTGCAGCCGTCGATCCCGCATCTGACACGGTCAGCGCTGCACCGCTGCCTGCAACGGCACGGCATATCCCGTCTGCCGGACAT
>JARUXA010000230.1 GCA_030433805.1 Sphingomonas sp. PsM26
CAGGAACACGATTTTATGCAGGCGCTCCGCTCATCACCAGTGATGGCTATGGACTAGGCGCGCTATGTGTCTTGGGTACCGAGCCGCGGCAAGTAGCTCCGTCCGAGATGGCCGCGCTGGTCGATCTGGCGGCGATAGTTATGGCGCAGATCGAGTTGCAGCACGCCTTTGGCCGCATTGATCCGGTCAGTGGCATGCCAAGCCGAAAGCAGTTCCGCGACGACCTCATCGATCTGGCTCGGGATTTTCCCTTCGAACGGCGGTTCGCGGTGGTCGTTGACCTTGCCCGTGACGATCAGATCAGCAAGATCA
>JARUXA010000231.1 GCA_030433805.1 Sphingomonas sp. PsM26
CAGTATGAATGACCAATATGGATGACTAACAAGGAGGAAAAAGAATGGAAAACTATTATTATTATTATGGGCAAAATCAAGGTCAAAATTCAAATCCAAACCGGAAACGCAGCCACAGCAAAAATGCAAATCGGCCTGATAAAGGCTATTCTTCGCAGTTTAAACCTTTAAAAGGAAGAATGGTGACTGTTTATCGAGGAGGTCCTGAATCAAAAACAGGTTATTTACTTGATGTTCAGTCTGATTATTTAATATTAGCAGTAGAAAGCGATAACAATAATAACAACGATGAAAACAATAATGAAGGAAAT
>JARUXA010000232.1 GCA_030433805.1 Sphingomonas sp. PsM26
GGCTGGGTCCAGATCGAACGACCTACCACGTTGGCCCAACTCAGTTTGCGTTTCTTTCGCCGCCAGGTGTTGGCGAAGTCGCTTACATGCAACTCCTCCGATCAGCGTTTGCATCGCTGCGCACAGCTTCATCGGTCCGTTTTGTTACTACCGTTGCCATCGGAGTGCGGCCGTTCATCCTTGGCGACGTGCCGGCCGACGACGTGCTGCGCGGTGCTGCCAGTGCTGCGCAGGATGCCAGACGGGCAGATGGTTCGATCGCGCTCTACTCGTCCTCGAACGATACCGCGCATCAGCGACAATATG
>JARUXA010000233.1 GCA_030433805.1 Sphingomonas sp. PsM26
GTTGCAGGCAGCGGTGCAGCGCTGACCGTGTCAGATGCGGGATCGACGGCTGCAATGCGTAGAGGCAGTCGTCCAGCGGTAGCAACGTGTGACGCCGGAATGCGACGACCGCGGCCTCCTCGGCTTCGGTCAAAGTCGTGGAGTGAGGGGCCTTTGGCCCGGTCTTTAGATCCTCAACCGTCGCCCGCTTGCGCCACTTCGCCACCGTCTTCGGGTTGATCCCAAGCTCCCGGCTCAGCGCCGTGAGCGAAGCTTGCGATCGCTGTATTGCTGCTCTGACGGCGTGCGTGGTCGTGGCG
>JARUXA010000234.1 GCA_030433805.1 Sphingomonas sp. PsM26
TCCCATTCCTGTATGTCTGGATGAACTTCGTAGCGAACGACCATCCGACCCAAGATATGCTATTAGTCATCGGGCTGGCGCTCGCTCCCTTCCTTATCGCAGTTGCATGGGCGTCGTATACATTCTGGGACGAGCCGATCCGTGCTCGGCTCCGTATCGCACTTGGCGGTCATCGTTAATTCGTGCTGGACAACAAATTCGAGTCCGGCCTGTCGCCCGGTTTCCCACCAGTACGACAACGACCCACAAATGGACATTCAGGTGCCATTCCCCGCCTCCCACTTTCGGACATTCG
>JARUXA010000235.1 GCA_030433805.1 Sphingomonas sp. PsM26
TTTCTTAAGGTTTGGATACCTTTTCCTACTAAGATGTTTGTAACTTTCTGAGGAGAAATTATACTTTTGACACATTAAGTGTAAAGGTTTAATTATTCTTTCTTTATCTCGATCATTATCCGATGAGTCAATAAAGCGGATTCGGATTAAAGGGCTTCTTATCCCGATGTATTGGATAGCTAAAGGAATACTTTAACGTCTCGTTTGAACGATTTGTGCGTAAATGGTTATATGTATTCGGGATTGTCTTGATGCTCTCATCGATTTGGCTACTTGGAGTTGCCG
>JARUXA010000236.1 GCA_030433805.1 Sphingomonas sp. PsM26
TACCGACAGTCCCGACGAGATCGATGCAGCACTGCCTCTGCACGCTATGCAAACCATCGATTTTCAACCATCGCGTTAACCATAAGGTCAACCGGTTAGAGATCAGGAGATAGGCAGATGGCAATAAAGTGGGCGTTCGCAGTTGGTATCCTGGGTATCCTCGCAGCCAGCCCCGCCTCTGCCGGTCGAACAACGGAGCGCTTCACGTCGCTGACGGTGTTCGGCGATAGCCTGGTAGACGCCGGAAACCTGTTTATCGCGAACGGCGGTACCCGCCCTGATC
>JARUXA010000237.1 GCA_030433805.1 Sphingomonas sp. PsM26
TAATGTTGAAAGTCGTTGCGGGCGACTGGTGGTTGGTCAGCCGTAAACCGTTGCCAAGACGACCCATACGCTGTCATTCGGCCCCGTTTGTCGCGTATCCAACTCTTGCCGTTCATTAATCTGCCAGATGCATTAACTTGGGGCTTCGGCTAACCGCGATCCATAGTTGCGGTCAAACGGTCCATCGGCCAGCGTGGCGTTGAGGCACGACGGGAGGGAGAGCTTGGTGGAAGTGTTGCGATTGACAGGGGCGGATATGCCAACTTCGCCGCCCGGCGTTCC
>JARUXA010000238.1 GCA_030433805.1 Sphingomonas sp. PsM26
GATTAAGCATGTTTCCTATTCTCCTTTTAGTAGGGTTTTTAAATAAGTATATCAGGAGATAGATACTTTCATTTTGCAACTTAATAAAACATTGCATTTCTTTTGGTAATCATTTAACTTAGCAATACTCTTTTAACATCCCTAATTTATTGAAAATGGGTAAAAAACGTTGCTGTATATCTAGACGGTTTGATGCCATATAAAAATTACTTTTATTCCCTTTGATATCTACATATTTCTCTTATTAATAAATTTAGAACTATAAAAATAACTGATTAATGC
>JARUXA010000239.1 GCA_030433805.1 Sphingomonas sp. PsM26
TGGGGGGGCCGGTCGGTTTTTCTGCACCGAGAGCGGTTATTTTTCGTCGGCGTGAGCCGCCGTTTGGACCAGCTATTTCGGGTGTTTTGGCTCTCTTTAGTTGTTGGTGGGTTGGGTTTTTTGTTTTTTATAGATTGGTTGGTGGGGGGGGGGTTCTACTAAATTGGGGTTTGGGGTTGTTTTTTCTTGGGTGTGTTTTATAATATTTTCGTCTTGGTGTGGGGGGGTTTGTTTTTGCTTTTGCTGTTTTTGGCGTTGTTTTTGGGGCCAGTCCCCGGCCC
>JARUXA010000023.1 GCA_030433805.1 Sphingomonas sp. PsM26
TTTTGGGAAAGCCGCCGTAGCTTCAGGCGGTAGAGCGCTTACGGCATTACCTTCCACAAATATGAACGAATGTCCGAAAGTGGGAGGCGGGGAATGGCACCTGAATGTCCATTTGTGGGTCAAGGCGGTTCAGGGCGCAGCAGTGTGCTACTGCGCCCAAGTGTATCAGCCGATAGCGTTGAGTTCGACGACGGCCTCCTCGGGCAGCTTTAGCGATGCCGCGGCAAGGTTCTCGTGCAGGTGCGCCACCGACGAGGTGCCGGGGATCAACAGGATGTTGGGCGCGCGTTGCAAGAGCCAGGCAAGCGCCACCTGCATCGGCGTCGCGCTTAGCCGTTCCGCAACGTGGGAAAGCGCCGACGACTGAAGCGGGTTGAACCCGCCGAGTGGAAAAAAGGGGACATAGGCGACGCCCTCAGTTGCCAGCATGTCGATAAGGACATCGTCTCCGCGATGGGCTAGGTTGTAGTGGTTCTGGACGCCAACGATCTCGGCGATGTCGCGGGCTTCCTCGAACTGGGCGGGGGTGATGTTGCTGAGGCCGATATGCCGCACTAGCCCCTGACGTTGCAGATCCGCGACCGCCTTCAGCGGCGCGGCCAGCGATCCTTCCGCCGGGCCGTGCACGTCGAACATCAGGCGGAGGTTGACGACGTCCAGCGCCTCCAGCCCGAGGTTCACGAGATTGGTCTCGACTGCGCGCGCGAACTCCTCAGGTCCGAACGCCGGCAGCCACGACGCATCCTCGCCGCGGCGCGCGCCGATCTTGGTAACGATCAACAGGTCATTGGGGTAGGGCGACAGCGCCTCTCGGATCAGTCGATTGGTGACGTGCGGGCCGTAGAAATCGCTTGTGTCGATGTGGTTCACGCCCGCCACGATCGCGGCGCGCAGCACCGCGATCGCCTGGTCGGGATCGCGCGGCGGACCGAACACGCGGGGTCCGGCCAACTGCATCGCGCCATAGCCTAGCCGCTTCACGCTGCGCCCGGCCAGCGAATAGGTTCCTGCTTCGTCGATCATGGTCATCTCCTGTGCTGGAACGGAGATACGACTTGCGGATCGTGCAGATAAGCCCGACGGATCCGCACGGGTTGTACGGAAAACCGAACGATGAAAGCCGAGCTTGCCGATCTCAACGCCTTTCTAGCGGTCGCGCGGGCGCGGGGGTTTCGCGACGCCGCCCGTACGGTTGGATCGAGCGCTTCGACGCTCAGCGAAGCCGTGCGGCGCCTGGAAGCGCAACTGGGCGTTCGACTGCTCCACCGCACCACGCGCAGCGTCACGCCGACCGAGGTGGGCACGCGGCTGATCGAGCGACTGACGCCTGCATTGGACGAGGTGAAGGCGGCGCTCGAGGTGGTCGACCTGTTCCGCGAGCGGCCGGCGGGTGCGCTCCGCCTCAACGTGCCGGTAAGCGCGGCGCGACTGGTGCTGCCGACGATCCTGCCCGGCTTTCTCGCCGCGTATCCCGAGATCCGAGTCGAGATCGTCGCCGAGGACAGCTTCGTCGACATGGTGGCATCGGGCTGCGACGCAGGCATCCGCTATGACGAGCGGCTGGAGCAGGACATGATCGCGGTGCCGATCGGCCCGCGCGTGCAGCGCTTCGCAACGGCGGCGTCGCCGGCCTATCTGGACGCGCATGGTCGCCCGAACCATCCGCGCGACCTACTCGACCATGCCTGCCTGCGCGGCCGGTTCACCAGCGGCGCGCTGACCAGTCCATGGGAGTTTGAGCGCAAAGGCGTGATCGTGCGGGTCGAGCCGCACGGCCCGTTGATCGCCAGCGTCACGGGCGCGGCGGATCTGCTGGTCGACGTGGCGATTGGAGGAGGCGGGATCGTCTCCCTGTTCGAAAGCTGGCTGCGGCCAGCGATTGATAGCGGAACTTTGGAACCGGTTCTGCCGGACTGGTGGCAGGCATTCTCAGGACCCTTACTCTACTATTCGGGCCGCCGCCTAGTGCCGCCGCCCCTGCGCGCGTTCGTCGACTTCATTCGCAGCCAGGACGCAGCCGCTGGTGAATGCCCGGCCAAATGAACAGATGTCCGCTCTTGGGGAGCGGCTTTGTGCGTCTGAATGGCCGTTTGTGGGTCAGCCACGCCGGCTGCTGGGGGCGGCGCTCGACCAACTCGAGACATTTGGCATCGTTGACGTGACCGACAGCTCTTGCTGAAACCCGCCATTCGATTTGCGCAAACCGGCCCGTCGTTAACGCGTCCTAATCCCGCAGTCTGAGGGCGGCGCGTGCTTCGAGGTTAGGCTTTTGCCCCAATCTTCATACCGTCGGTCACGTCGGGTAAACAGTCTGCGCTTCGTAATTGGATGACGTATTTCGCTTAAACCGGGTTAAGGTTACAAAACTCGGCCGAAGGGCGCGTCAGAAAGTAGAGTTAAGGCTAATGGGCGCACCGCCGCCGTTGGGCATGGACGAGGTCTCTTATCGGGCGCTGTTCGACGCGTCACCGATCCCGTTGCTGGTCGTCGCCCCACCAAACTGGATCATCATCACCGCAAATGATGCCCGGCTTCAGGTTACCGGCACGACACGTGAGGATCAGATCGGTCGGCCGCTCTTCGACGTCTTTACGGACGACCCAAGCGACCCGACGGCAGACGGGGTTCGCAATTTGACGGTGTCGCTGGAGCGCGTTGTCAGGACAAGATCAGCCGATGTCATGGCGGTGCAACGATACGCCCTGCCGACGCCCGAAGGGCATTTCGTCGAACGTTGGTGGGCGCCGGTCAACACGCCAGTGCTCAATAAAGACGGTACGGTCGAATACATCATTCACCGTGTCGAGGACCTCACCGAACTGATAAGGATGCGGGGCGAAGCTGAAGCAAGCAGTCAGCTACATCGTGAACAGCAGGCAATCATAGATAAGCTGCGGACTGCAGAAAGCGCCTCTCGAAGAAACGAAGAACGTCTGCGCTTTTTTACGAAGCTGGAAGAACGCCTGTTCAGTTGTTCGGGCGCGTCAGACGCATTGAGCGCCGCTACCGAAATGCTAGGATTGAAACTAGGGGCGTCGCGTTGTGCCTATGCTGACGTCCAGGAGGACGGCGATCATTTCTGGATCCGGAGCGACTACATTGCGCCTGGGCTGAAGACGTCAGCCGGCACCTACCGGCTTGAACTGTTCGGTCCCAGAGCAGCGAACGATCTGCGGCTTGGCCGAACGCTGGTCGTCCATGATGTTCCTGCTGAGCTCAGTCCTGGCGAGGGGCTTGAAATGTTTCAGTCGATCGGCATCAACGCGATCATATGCTTCCCGCTCATCAAGGACGGGCGTCTCACGGCGATGATGGCAATTCATCAGAACCGCCCCCGGACCTGGACGGTGGACGAGACTGAACTTTTAAGGGAAGTCGTCGAGCGATGTTGGGCTCACGTCGAGCGGGTTGGTGCCGAAGCTCGGCTTCGCGAAAGTGAGGAGCGGTTGCGCCTGGCGGTCGGTAATGCAGATGTCGGCTTCTGGGATCTCGATGTCGTCAACGACATGCTGATATGGCCGCCGCGGACCAAGGCGATGTTTGGTATATCGCCCGATGTCCCGGTTACCATACAGGACTTCTATGACGGTCTTCATCCCGATGACCTTGAGGCGACCAGAGCCGCGTTCGCAGCTGCCGCCGATCCTGATCAGCGCGAGCTTTACGACGTCGAGTATCGCACGATCGGCAAGGAGGACGGGGTCATCCGTTGGTTAGAAGCCAAAGGCCGAGGTGTGTTCGACGAACAGGGCCGCTGCCTGCGACTCGTTGGCACCGTCGTGCAGATCACGGCCCGGAAGCAAGCCGAGGAGGCACTCCGCGAACTTAACGCCACTCTCGAGGTAAGGGTTGCGACTGCGATTGCTGAACGGGAAGAAGTTCAAGCGGCACTCCGGCAAAGCCAGAAAATGGAAGCCATGGGTCAGCTTACAGGCGGTGTAGCGCATGACTTTAATAATTTGCTGACGCCAATAGTCGGCAGCCTCGACATGCTACAGCGTAAGGGGCTCGGCGGGGAGCGGGAGCAGCGCCTGATTGCCGGTGCTATCCAGTCCGCCGAGCGAGCTCGCACGCTCGTTCAGCGCCTCCTCGCGTTCGCGCGGCGACAACCCCTACAGTCTAGTCCCGTCGACGTAGCCAAACTCGTGCAGGACATGGGAGAGCTTATTACGAGCACCACAGGACCGCAAATCAAGGTCGCTGTCGAAACGACAGACATGGCCTACGCCATGGCGGATGCCAATCAACTCGAAATGGCAATCTTGAACTTGGCCGTTAATGCTAGGGACGCCATGCCGGATGGCGGCACGCTGCGCATTTCGGCGGGGCGAGAGGCGATCCGCCCAGGCCATCCCTCGGGACTGCGAACCGGCCATTACATCCGCCTTTCGGTGGCTGATACGGGCACGGGCATGGACGAAACGACCCTAGCCCGAGCCGCGGAGCCATTCTTCTCGACGAAGGGCGTCGGGAAAGGAACTGGCCTCGGCCTGTCGATGGTACATGGGCTTGCCTCCCAACTGGGCGGCGCAATCACTATTCAAAGCCGCGTCGGTCTCGGCACCAACGTCGAATTATGGCTTCCGCAGGGCATTGCTCCCTCAGAGCCCGTAAAAGCCGCACACTTACCTACAATCATTGCGGTGAAAGGGACGGCCCTGCTGGTCGATGATGAGGACCTCGTCAGGGCGAGCACTGCGGACATGCTGAGTGAGCTTGGCTACGCGGTGGTTGAGGCGGCATCCGGCGAAGACGCGATGAGCCTCGTACGTTCCGGTCAAAGTTTTGATCTGTTGGTGACCGACCACTTGATGCCAGGCATGAGCGGCACAGATCTGGCATTGACCATTCGATCGTTGAGGCCCGGCACGCCAGTATTGCTGGTTTCCGGCTACGCTGAAAATGATGGAGTCAGCGCAGACATTCCCCGCCTTACAAAGCCGTTCCGCCGGGACGAACTTGAGGCAAGCGTTTCACGCGTGCTAAACTATGTAGACATATAGGCGCAGCTATATTACCCTAAGAAGTTGTGGTTAGGAGTTTTCGGAGAGTCTGACCTGTTTGTCGCACAGTCGTAATGCAACGTGTTGATCCGGCCATTCGCGAAAGGCCTATCACTCGGCAAGTTGCTTACGAGATACCCGCAGCGTCGCGACCACCCCTGCGGCCTGCCAGTCAAGGTCGAACTTGCCATGTAGAAACTGTTCGACAGAACGCAGCAGGACACGACTGCCAAAGCCATTGCGTAGCGGCGGACCTGCGATGCGCGGTCCGCCGGTTTCGGCCCAGATGATGATGACGTCGTCGTCCGTACTTAAGCTGGTGATATCGAGCATTCCCGTGGACGACGATAGGGCACCGTGTTTGAGCGAGTTCGTTGCCAGCTCGTGGATGACCATAGCTAACGCGTTTGCCGATGCTGCGCCGACACCCATGCGAGGTACTGATACCTTGATCCGCCCAGCAAATGCGCCTTCGTCGTCATAGGGCGACAGGAGAACCGAGATCAGGTCACCCAATAAGGCCGCCGTGCCCTGACTGGCGGGCAATGGACGCACCAGACTGTGGGCACGCCCCAAAGCCGTCAAGCGCTGCACCAGTTGCCGCGTCATATCTTCGACGGTTTCAGCGGTCTGGCCAGTGATCGTGGTCAGAGCGGTTGCGATCGCGAGCAGATTTAACACTCGATGGCTCATTTCGCCAGCAAGCAGTTCGCTGGCCTCCTCGATCTGCTTGCGTTGTGTTACGTCGATAAACACCCCGAACTTCGATCGGTTTTGCAAGCCTTCGTCGGCGCCTTTGCCGCGAGACGAGACCCAACGGATTTCGTCGCCAAGCATGACACGGAAATCCGTCTCATAATGACCGGTCACCGATCGTGTTGCTTTGAACGCAGCCCGGACTCGTTCGCGGTCAGCCGGATGGATGTGCATGGAGAGGTCTTCGAAGCAGACCGTCTCGCTGAATGGCAACCCCCACAAACGAAAGCCGTTGTCGTCCATAGTTAACGCATCAGTATCGATGTCCCAGCACCATAAAGCTACATCTGCTGCGTCGACGGCGAACCTTAGATGTTCCAGCGGCCATACGCGAGAGGTCAAGATTAATTCCCCGTTGTCAGAAACTATGCCAATACAGTCTGTCGGATATAAATCCTACCGAGCTCGTTACGGTTCGGCAACGTCCCGATGATACTAACTTTCTGACATTTGTTGTCGCGCGAGCCATCTCGGCGCGCACCGAATTGCCGTCGGAAAACTCGATCTCGAAAACACCGCACGTCTGTCGGCCTTCTCGCGGTTGAAGTATCGAGGCGGACGGATCAGCATTGTGCGTCCGTTGCAGATCGTGGCTTGTGTCGCGCCCTGTCGGAAAACACATGTTTGTCGACGCACCACACCGCAAATTCTGGAGAATGGCGGCGTCCGCGTTGGCGCACGTGCTCCATGTTCGGACTACTGTCCGAGATACCCTTTCGAATTGAAAAAGTGCGCGACAACCTTGGAGGCGAGGTTTTTCGTCACGGGAGAGGCGGCTGCTATTTTGGCCCGAAATTCTATGTCGGCGAAGTCGCTACCGTGACGGTTAGCCCGTTGCCCAGCATATCTCGGAAGCCGCGCGGATGGCCAGTTTGACCAAAACCCGACATTCACGCCCGATTGCCCGAACGGCGGCTTTGTCCCGCTTTTCGCCGTTCCGCGTCCTCGACACGTCGCTTACGGCGAGCGGATCAGTCTACCTGAATGAAAGACCGAAGCTGGGAAGCTGGCAGGGCGGCCTAAATGTCCACTAGTGGGTCGAATCGGAAATAAGCGGGACTACACCGGCGTCAGTAAATTGCCGCTGCGTTGCAGCTGTTCGATGTCACGACGGGGCGGCGCGCCAAACAAGCGCGCATATTCGCGGTTGAACTGCGACGGGCTTTCATAGCCGACGGCAAAACCCGCGCCGCTCGCGGTCGTGCCCCCCGACAGCATCAGGCGCCGTGCTTCCTGCAGGCGCAACTGCTTTTGGTACTCCAGCGGGGTCATTCTCGTCACAGCCTTGAAGTGTTCGTACAGCGACGACGGGCTCATGCCCGCGGCGGTGGCGATGTCTCCGATACGGAGCGGCCGGTCGAACCCCGTGCGGATCGTTGCGATGGCGCGGCTGACCTGGTTGAGATGGCTGTCGGCGACCGCCATGTAGCGAAGCGCGGGCCCGTGGGGCCCCTTCAACAAACGATACAGGATCTCCCGCTCGATCAGCGGCGCGAGCGCGGCGATGCTGTCGGGCTGGTCCAGCAAACGCACCAGCCGGCACGCCGCGTCGACCAGATCTTCGTCGCTGCGATAGACCGCAAGAGCCGGCAGATCGGCTTTCGGTGCCCGGGCGCCTTCCGCCAGGATGAAGTCCGCCAGCACCGCCTGGTCGATGTCGATCTTGCAGCAAAGGTACGGGGCGTCCCGCTCGGCCTGGGTGACGTGTCCGACGAGCGGCAGGTCGACCGAGACCAGCAGGTAATGCGCGGCATCGTAGAGAAGGCTGTGTCCTCCGAGCGAGACCCGCTTGGCGCCCTGGGCGATTATGCAAAGCGACGCATCGTAGACGGCGGGCAAGGGGACGGTCGGCTCGTCGGCCCGGAAAAGCGATAGCCGATCGATTGCCGTGCTGACCATGCCGGTTCTGGTAATGTGGCGTGCAGCCAGCACGGCCAGATCTGCGATCGTACTCATCGAGGGACTGTGTCCGCAGTTACGGACATCGGCAAGCGTGGCACTCGTCGTTTCGGAGGATCATGCAAGGATCGCGGCGGATCGGTCTCACGCCGGCCGATGGTTCGGTTCCATCTGTGCCCAGCCTTCATGGCCACAGGAAAGGACTCATCATGAACGACGTCATCGACAAGACCGTACTGATCAGCGGCGCTTCCAGCGGTATCGGCGAAGCCACCGTGCGGGAACTGGCGGGCAGGGGCGCGCGCCTCTTCATCGGTGCGCGCAGGACCGAGCGGCTCGAAGCGCTTGCGGTAGAATTGGGCGCGAATGTCGCGTGGCACGCGCTGGACGTGACCGACGCAGCGAGCTTCGCCGCCTTCACCGACGCGGCGGAAGCGCGGTTCGGGCGCGTGGACGTGCTGATCAACAATGCCGGCGTGATGCCGCTGTCGCCACTCGCCGCGCTGAAGCAGGATGAGTGGACGCGGATGATCGACGTCAACGTTCACGGCGTGCTGAACGGGATCGCGTCCGTGCTGCCCCGGTTCATCGCACAGAAGGCGGGTCACGTCGTGAACGTCGCATCGATCGCCGCGCATCTCGTGATGCCAAGCGCCGCCGTTTACTGCGCCACCAAATATGCGGTCTGGGCGATCACCGAAGGGCTGCGTCAGGAGCATGACGACATTCGCACGACGATCATTTCCCCCGGGGTCGTGGCGACCGAACTGGGCAATGACATCACGGACCCGGCGATCGCCTCTGCGCTCACGACGTGGCGGCAGAAGTCGCTCACCCCCGACGCGATCGCGCGGGCGATCCGCTACGCCCTGGAACAGCCCGAAGGGGTGGACATCAACGAGGTCATCGTCCGCCCGACCGCAGCCGGCATGTAGCCGTGTCACGCTACCAGTCCGGGCGGACTTTCGGTCTGCCCGGACTGGTGTCGAGGTGAACGGCTGTCTGCGATCGAGAAGACCCGATCATCGCAACAACGCGCGGTCAGGCGGCGGGCGCGGCGTAGGAGCGCAGTTCATCGAGAATCGAATGTCGCGACGGACGCCAACCAAGCGTGCGTTCGGCGCGTTCGCCCGATACCAGCTGGTCGCACGCGATCGCATCCGCGAACCCCCCGAGCGCCTGCCGTGCCTCTTCCAGCGGCCATTCCGCCACCCGGCCCGCGGCGCCCGCCCCCTCGCTGGCGGCGCGTGCGATGTCGATCAGCGGGATAGCGGCGCCGTGCGCGCCGTTGAAGATCGAGGCCGCCGCCGCCTTCTCGAGCGCGAGCAGATACAGATCGGCGAGATCGTCGACATGCACGCACGTCCAGCGGTTTTGCCCGTTGCCGACGTACCGCGCAGCGCCATGTTCCTGCGCCGAACCGTACATCATCATCGTGGTCCAGGCGTGGTTGCCGTAGACCCAAGCGGGACGGATGATGATGCCGTGAACGCCATCGGCCGCGGCGCCGAGGATCTCCGCCTCGAGCGCCTGGCGAAAGCGCACCATTTCCAGCGGATCGAGCGGGCTGTCCTCCGTTGCGGGCGTATCGCCGGTGGCGCCGTACAGGAAACAGCCGCTCGTATAGACAAAGCGCCTTGCCGTGCCGCGCAGCGAATCGATGATCGCGCGGGTCGCCGCTTCGTCATAAGCCGCACTGTTCTGGTCGTTCGGCGACGCGGCATGGACGACCGCATCGACGCTCTGGACAGCGTTGGCGATGCTGACCGCATCGCCGAGGTCGCCTTGGACCGTTTGATAGCCCATGTCGGTCAGCCTGACCGCGCTCGCCTCCGAACGCGCAAGCCCGACCACGTCATGCCCCGCCACGGTCAATCGACGTGCGACCGCCCCGCCGATCAATCCCGTAGCACCCGTTACCATCACACGCATGTCAGCATCCCATTGCTTCTGTGCCGCGAGGTAGAGCGGAACTGGGGCGCTGCGGGAAATCGCTAAAGTTGATACGCCGTTATCAGCGAGGACGATGGCGTCAGGCCGACGCGGCGATCCCGGCAATGCAGTCGCGAAGCCAGACCGTAGCGGGATGGTCATTTACCCGTCGATGCCACATCATCGCCAGCGGCCAGTCCGGCAACGCGACCGGCGGCTCATGCACGACAATACCCAGATTGGCCGCGGCGAACCGCCGGGCGACGCGCGCGGCAAGCGTCGCGATCAGGTCGGTGTCAGCGACGACGAACGGCGCGACCAGAAACTGCGGCAGGCTCAGCACGACACGGCGTGCCAGCCCAAGTGCCGCAAGCTTGCGGTCGACCAGCCCCGCACGATCCCCCTCGGGCGATACCAGGAGATGGGGCGCCGCCGCGAACGCCGCGACGTCGGCCTCGTTCGCAAAGGCCGGATGCCCGGGCCGGGCGATGCAGACGAAACCTTCCCGAAGCAGCGGGCGTGTCAGGATGCGTGCCGAGGCATCGACGGGAACGCTGAGTGCGAGGCTCGCCTCGCCACTGTCGAGGAGATCGACAACCTCGTCCTTGCCAAAAATCCCGCGGACCCGCACCTCGAGACAAGGCGCTTCGATGGCTAGCTTCGCCAGTAGCGTAGGCAGCAGGACGAAGGCCGCATAGTCGGTCATGGCGATCGTGACGACATGATCGGCAGTTCCCGGATCGAAGCCGTCGTCTTGCAGGACGGTCCGCATCAGACGAAGCGCAGCCGCGATCGGGCCGGCCAAATCATCGGCGCGGGGTGTCGGTTGCATTCCCGTCGACGACCGCACGAACAATTCGTCGCCGAGCACCTCGCGCAGGCGCGTGAGCGCACCGCTCATCGCCGGCTGACTCAGACCTATACGCTGGCCCGCGCGGGTGACGTGGCGTTCCGCGTAGAGGGCATCGAACGCCTTTAACAGGTTCAGGTCGAAGCCAGCTATATCCATTCGACGGGCATAGAAGGATGCGGCCGGCGGGGGAAGGAGAGCAGGGGTTCGGTAAAAGCCCGATTTTTCAGAGGATCGCCGAAATCTGGGCGGCGACCCACACTAAGTTGCGCTTGCTACGGGCGTGAACAAATGTCCAAATGGGGGAAGCGAAAACCGCTCGGGAACGTCCACAACTGGGTCCTCGCAGTCGCAAACTGCCAAACGGCTTCCAACCCATTGGGTGCTATGTAGCTAGGAACGTCGCGCGGACGTGCTCCACAAACGTTTCGGCGTTTTCCATTGCCGCGAAGTGCCCACCGCTCGCAGCCTCTCCAAAATAGCACAGATCGGCAAAGCGCGCCTCTGCCCAACGGCGGGACAGCCGCACCTGCTCGCCGGGGAACATGCTCACCCCAGCCGGCAGCGGCACGGGCGCGCTTGGCATCCCTTTTGCCATCTCCTGCGCGGCTTCCCAGTAAAAGCGTGCCGCACTGGGACCGGCGTTCGGTAGCCAGTACATCATGATGTCGTCGATCAAATGGTCGAGCGGAATGACTCGTTCGGGTTGCCCGTTGCTGTCGGAGACGTCCTGGAACAGCGCGTAGATCCAGCCTGCCAGTCCGACAGGCGAGTCCGCGAGCGCGAAGGCAAGCGACTGCGGCCGTGTGCACTGCAGCTTCATATAGCCTGAATAGTCGCGGTCGTAGCGCGCGGCATCGTCCAGCATCTGCTGCTCGGCCGGCGTCGCATTTGCTCGTTCCTCGGGTGTCGGCTGAACCATCACCATGTTGAGATGGATACCGGCGAGGCCCGGCACGTGCATATGCGCAAGCGCCGTCGTGACCGCGGCACCCCAGTCTCCACCTTGCGCCATCCAGCGATCGCCATAGCCGAGCCGCTGCATCAGCGCGCCCCATGCCGCGGCGGTACGACCGACACCCCAACCCGGTTCGGTCGGCTTGTCGGAGAAGCCGAAGCCGGGCAGCGCGGGAATGACGAGGTGGAAGGCGTCTGACGCGTCGGCGCCATGCGCGCGCGGGTCGCTGAGTGGGCCGATCACGTCGCGGAATTCCAGTACCGACCCCGGCCAACCATGCGTCAGAAGCAGCGGTGTCGCGTCCGGTTCGGGCGAGCGGACATGCAGGAAGTGAATGCCGAGCCCGTCGACCACCGTGCGGCTGCTGCCCCAGGCGTTGAGCAGCTTCTCCGTGGCACGCCAGTCGTAACCGTCCTGCCATCGTTGTGCGAGTGCGCGGATGCGGTCCGGTTGCGGACCCTGAGACCCATCCTGCACCGTGCCGGTATCGGGCCAGCGGGTGCGCGAGAGGCGATCGGCCAGATCGTCGAGGTCGGCCTGAGGAATGTAGATCGGGAACGGCTGAATGGCGTCGATCATGGTAAGACTCCGGAAGGTGCGATCAGAGTGTTGGGGCGAGGACAGTTTCGGCGCGCGTCCAGTCGGTCTTGCCGTAGCGCTGGTTATCGAGCGGCGAGAGCTTGCCGCGCCCGCTCGACATGTCGCGGACATATTGCATGCCCTGCCACGCCGGGAACGGCGCATCGCTGGTTGGCGACAGCCTGCGCGCCACGCGGATCAGCATCGAGAGACGCCCGAGCCCACCCGCACGGAATGGCTTCCACCCTCGGCCCTCGAGCCGCGTCATCAACATCGCGAGGTCGCGCGGAGACACGACGTCGCCGGCGATCCGCAGGAGGCGGGGCGCATCGGCATCGAGCGCCACGTCGGCGGTATAATCCGCGACATCGTCCTTGGTCGTGAAGTCGAGCGGCTGGTCAGCGTCGCCCCAGTAGAGGATACGACGGAAGCGCGGCAGCACAATCGGCGCTTCGCCGCTCAACAGGTCCGCGAACGCACCGTTGAGGATCGAGGTCGCGCGGACCGGCGCTGCATTGACGCGCGCCATGAAGCGTCGCCGTAGGTCCATGTTGCGATTCTCGCCGGGGCGGGTCTTGGTGAAATCGAGCGAGAAGTCGGACGGGAGGAAGCGAGGTACGCCCGCCGCGACCGCCGCATCGAGAAGACGGCCCTGGAGATCGAGAATGACCGGCTCCAGCCCGTTCAGGACCGAGACGACGCATTCCGCACCCGCCAGCGCATCCGAGAGCGCAGCGTGGTCGGCAAAATTGACCGGGACCGGCGTGCCGCCCCGCACACGCACGGCATCCTGCGCTGCGGCCGGCGTCCCGCTGCGGACCAGCGCCCGCACATCCACGCCACGCCGGACCAGCGCGGACAGCACACGTCCACCAAGATCGCCCGTCGTACCGGCCAGCGCGATCGTCCGCTGCGCTACCCCGCCGTCATCGCGACCGTTCACGTCCTCAAGCGTCATCGCAGCCATCACCAAACCCCTTGGCACAAACTGAACTATACCGTTCAGTTCCATTTAACGGGCGCATGGCCTATATGGTTGCGTGATGCAAACGCTTACCGACCCGAAGCCCGATTCAGCCAAGCGACGACGCGGTGGTCGACCGTCCGCCGACCAGGCCGGCGACGTCGATCGCCGGATTCTCGACGCTGCCACGGACCTGTTCCTGCGGCTCGGATATGATGCGACGAGCTGCGAACAGGTCGTCGCGCAGGCGGGGGCGGGGAAGGCGAGTCTTTACGCCCGCTATGCCAATAAGGAGGCGCTGTTCGCGGCGGTGGTGCGGCGGATGGTGGATCATACGCTCGTTCCGTCGGGCGCGGTGCCGTGGCATCTGTCCGTCCAAGACCGGCTGCGCGCGGTGGGGCATAGCCTGCTGGAACATGCGTTAACGCCCGAGGGGGTCGCGCTGATGCGTGTCGTTGTCACTACCGTGCACCGGATGCCCGATCTCGCCCGGCTGGTGGACCGGATCGGCCGCGATGGCGGCGTTGCGTGCGTCGCTCAGGCGATTGCCGGGGCCGACGCGGTGCCTGACCGGATCGCGCAAGCGTCGGATGTTGCGGGGCGGTTCATCGACATGGTATTCGTCCCCCACCAGATGCGCGCGCTGATTGGCGACGATCGCGCGCAGCTCAATGCGACCGCCGCATGTCGCATCGACGATGCGATCGATCTGCTCACGCGCGCGGGGTGGTTGGATACAGTCGACGCGGCTTAGGTCGCCTCGATTCGTCTTTCCTTATTTACCATCCTTGCAGGAACGCTGCCGCGCCATCGGGCAGGAAGGTGCTTGCCGCATCACCTTCCGCGGACATGAATGGCTGAATTTGGGGAGCCGAAAACGACCTACCGATGTCCGGGTGCGGGTCAAAAGGATCCAAACTTGATGATCAAAATCTGAAGCATCAATGGTTCAGATTTTGATCGGTAGCTAACCGGCGGCAGCTCTCGACCAATATGCGTCGTTGCCAGCTTGGCCTCGAACAGCAGCTTCCACCAGAACCTGCCGTTCGCCCAGCGCGAAGCCGTCTGGCCGCAACGCGTCCCATTTTCGCCGTTCAGCGCGTCGATC
The DNA here is from genome assembly GCA_030433805.1 of Sphingomonas sp. PsM26. Classification (GTDB taxonomy): domain Bacteria; phylum Pseudomonadota; class Alphaproteobacteria; order Sphingomonadales; family Sphingomonadaceae; genus Sphingomonas. Next base: position 14,050 of record JARUXA010000023.1, read on the forward strand.
TGTATCCCTGAAACCGGCCGTTCATGCGGGTTCGCCGTCGCGCGCATTTGATGGTCCGGAGTTGGGGACTTCGCCGCCCGAGCGGCTATCGGGCACATCGAGGTGGATAGCTGCCGCTCGCTACGCGCCAGCCGTCCCGAAAGGCATCATAATTTGGGGTAGTTTGCGAAGGTAGCCTGCCCTTTCGTTGCTAGATATCCTCCTGCAAGCCGTCGCCCCGTTTTGATGCGTCATAGACACACTGCGCGCTTTCGAGCGCGGGACCATTGGCGAGCGCCCAGTTGTAAAGGGCAGCAAAAGGTTCGCGTAGCGAGCAGCCGAGATCCGTAATCGTGTACTCGACGCCGATCGGCTGCGTCGGCAGGACCTTGCGACTGATGAGTCCGTTGCGTTCCAGACGCTTCAATGCCTCGGACAAAGCCTTGTGGGTGATGCCGTCGAGACGGCGCTTGAGGTCGTTGAACCGCGCCGGCTGGGTGCAGAGGACGCTCAGGATCAGCACCGTCCACTTGTTGGCAATATGGTCGAGAATGGGCCGCGTCGCGGCGACATCGAGCGGCAGTTCGAGCACGTCTGTGGCCATCGGTATACGCCTCAATATCTACGCACCATCAGGTGCCTTATTGTGATTAGATATAGAACTTATATCTGTCTGTCATCATCAGTGATGCGAGGACATACGGGCATGGTTTCAGGAAAAATCGCCGTCGTGGTCGGCGGCCACGGCGGCATCGGTGGTGCCATCGCGGAGCGGTTCGCGGCGGAAGGCGCCACGGTTTATGCCACCAGCCGTCGCGCCGAAGAGGGGGAGGTCCAGCATGGGGCGGGCAAGCTGCGCGCGCGCCGCGTCGATGCTGCGGATCCGACGGCGCTTGCCGCCTTCTTCGAGACGGTAAGGCGCGAGGCCGGACGGGTGGACGTGCTCGCCGTCAACGCCGGCATCTCCGAGTTCGCGACGCTCGACGCGATCAGCGAGGATCATTTCGACCGGACCTTCGATCTCAACGTGCGCGCCCTAATGTTTGCTGCCAAGGCTGCGACGCCGATCATGCCAAACGGTGGCTCGATCGTGTTGGTGGGTTCGATCGCCGCCGCGATCGGCACGAAAGGCTATGGCGTCTACGGGGCGACCAAGGCCGCCGTACGCTCGTTCGCGCGGACCTGGGCCAACGAGCTGGCGCCGCGCAACATCCGCGTCAACGTCGTGGCACCGGGACCGACCGACACCGCCATGATGGCCTCGGCGTCCGACGAGGTTCGCGCGACGCTCGCGAAACTCATCCCGCTCGGCCGTATGGCGTCTGCCGAAGAAGTGGCCGCGGCCGCGCTGTTCCTCGCCAGCGACCAAAGCAGCTTCATCACCGGGGCCGAGCTGCCGGTCGATGGCGGAATGGCGCAGGTCTGATCCCGCCCCAAGAACGACCAACCTGGCTCAGTGGCAGCCGCCGATGCTATGCCATGACCGATCGCGCTGCGGTCGGTCATGGCATAGCCGCCAGCATCATTCTCCGGCGGCGACCGTTGCGTCCTGAGCCTCGGCCGCGATGTTGCGGAGAGCTTGCTCGAAGGCTTCCGGCGGCTGCCCACCGGAGATCAGATACCGCCCGTTGATCACGACGGCCGGAACCGAGCTTATGCCGCGCGATTGCCAAAGCTGCTCCTCCTTCCGGACGTCCTCCGCATATCGGTCCGACGACAAGATCGCCTTCGCCTCGATCGGATCGAGCCCGACGGCCGTCGCAACCTGCACCAGAGCCTCGTGACTGGAAGGATCGCCGTGGTCGGTGAAGTACAGCGCAAACAGGGCGTCCTTGAGCGCCTGCTGCACGCCCTGCGTCTCCGCCCAGTGGAGCAGGCGGTGCGCGTCGAATGTGTTGTAGATTCGGCTGTCGTCATCCGTGACCATCGTGAAGCCGACGGCCGCTGCGCGATCCCGGATCATGGCGCGGGTCTCGGCGGACTGCTCCCGCGTCGAGCCATATTTCTGCGCGATATGCTCGACGATATTCTGGCCCTCGGGCGGCATCGCGGGATTGAGTTCGAACGGGCGGAAGACGATGTCAGCGTCGATGGAATCGGCCAGACGCGATAGCCCGGATTGCAGGCCACGCAGCCCGATCACGCACCAGGGGCACGAAACGTCGGAGACGAAGTCTATCTTGAGCCGTGTCTTCATTGTGATGACCCTTCCTGGTTCATGATCCGCGTTGCCCGTTCAGGATCGTCCAGGGGCAAGTTGGCACCGACTTTTGAACAATCCGGGCGATACCCCATGCTTCGCGTTGCCAGCTTGCGCTGGAGCAACGAGGATGGAGTTACGCCCGGATCGTCGGCAGATCAGCTCTTGTGGGATATTGTAAAACGTCAGAGCATTCAGACGGCAGCAACGCCACCATCGACGAAAAGTTCATGGCCCGCAACGAAGCTGCTCTCGCTCGACGCCAGGAACATCACGGCGCGTGCGACCTCTTCGGTCTTGGCCAATCGCCCAAGCGGAACACTTTGCGTGAGCATTTCCTCAACGCCCGGTCGTTCATCGAGATGATTACGGATCATCGGGGTTTCGGTGCCGGCGGGCGCGACGACGTTGACCCGGATGCCACGATCCTTGAGTTCGTTTGTCCAACTCCGCCCGAAGGATCGGACCGCTGCCTTGCTGGCGTTGTAGAGCGATTGGTTGGGCAGACCTTTGACGGAAACAATCGAGCCGCTCAGGACAATGGCACCACCCGCCGTCATCAGCGGCAAGGCTTTCTGGACGGTGAAAATCATGCCCTTGACGTTCACGTTCAGCATACGATCGATGTGATCCTCGTCGATGTCCTCGATCCCGGCGACCTCATAGATCCCCGCGTTCGCAAAGACGACGTCTACCCGACCGTGATCAGCCTTGATGCGCTCGTACAGTCGAGCGACATCCGCGCTATCGGCAACGTTTCCCTGAACGCCGATCGCGCCGTGTCCGATTTCGGCCACCGCTTTGTCGAGCGGCTCCTGCCGCCGACCCGTGATGTACACCAGAGCACCTTCACTGGCGAAAAGCTTCGCCGTGGTCAGCCCGATGCCGTCGCTACCGCCGGTGATCGCGACAACCTTGTTCTCAAATCGCTTTGTCATTTTGCTTCCTTTCTAGGGTAAGGGAGAATTGCTCGACCTTCTATTGAAGTCCGCGCGGCGCATGCTGGTGCCTGCACAAAGCGGCAGAGCAGCATCGCGCCCGTCCTTCGGGTCAGATCTGAGAGGCGGGCGTCCCGGCGCGCAGCGGTGCGAGAATATGCCGCTCCACCAGTTCGGGCGTCCACTCGACGTATTCGACCACGCTGCCGTCGGCATGCCGCATGTACATCATTCGCCCGTTCGTAATGTCTTTGACATCTTGAAGTACGGAGGCACCGTTCGCGAGCAGCATGCCCTTCGTTGCCTCGATGTCCTCGACGATCCAAGGACCGAAGCTGCCGCGGATCGGCTCCAGCGCCGCATCGGTTCCACCGATCGCGAGCACATCGCCAATGCCGACGAGCGTTAGGGGATCATAGTCGAACCTGAAATGCGGCTCCGTTCCGTGGACCGCCTTGAGTGTCGCGACCGTGGCTTCGATGTCCGTCGTCAGGACGCGAGTGTAAGTCTTGAGGATCATGAACGTGCTTTTCTGCTGAAATGAAGGCCAAGAAGGCAGCTGGCTCGAGGCTCAGCCGCCCGGCGTCCCTTGACGAAGATCAGCGCACGAACCGCTCAGAGACCGCCAGCATGGTAACGGCGTGACCGGCCTGCGCGAGGAGCTCGTCGAAAGCAGCTCGATCGGCGTCCACGCCGTCCTGGAACGCCGTCAGGGTGGGCCACCACAACTGGCGGGCGCCCAGGAACGGTGCATCGTCGCCGTGCACCTCCACACTCGGCCGGTTCACCGCGTGACGCAGCGCACCGATCCGCAGGCCGAGCTCGGCGTCGTTCGCGCCCGCCCAGCCGGGATTGCCGTCGAGATGTACGAACTGCAGGAGATGGATGCTCGTCGGCCGCTCCAGTACGTCCCATTGCCGGTCGACCGCGGATACGGCGCCGATTGGGGGGCGCGAGACGATCACATCCTCCTCGGTGATGAAGAAAATGACATTCGGCAGGTCCTGGAACAACGGCTCGTCGGGGCGGATATTGTCGACGAAGAGGGGCTCGTCGACCAGTGCGGCGGCGTCTTTGTGGGAGTCGAACGAGGGCATCGCGACACCGTCATACTGGTCCTGACCCGTGCCGAGGCGGTCGGTGTCGAACTGGTGCCCCTGAACGTAGGTTAGCATGCCCGGGATCTGGCGGCCCATGGTGCCGTGCGGGTGGCGCCAATGATCATGGAAGCGCTGGCGGTCGATGTCGGGGCGGCGGGGGAGGAGGGCGAAGAAGCGGATCACGGAAAGTTCCTGACGTGGTTGAGTCGATTGACCTGGCTGGAATAGGTATCTTGATTGACGTGTCTCGGGAGCGAGTGCCCGCATCGCTGGGACTGCCGGCCGGACGCCGTAACTCGATCGACCGGTCCCTTTACTTCACGGACACTGCATGAAGCGGACCGGTCGATTAGGCCCATCCCGCCCTCTGTAGGAAGGCGAGGGGAAGCCGTATTCCCCGCGTCAGGAGGTCCATCCACGGCCATGCTGCGGATCATGAGTGCCGAGACGAAACGGTTGAAACAGGACGTCGGTAATGGTCATCAGAGCAAGGCCTCCTTTTGGGATGCTCTGAAGATATACAGAAGATACTGGGTTTCAATAACGCACCTGAGGTCGCGTAGGTATATGCAAGTAAACCGCAGGCATTACCGCGCCTGACGAATGGCTGTTCGAGCTTGCAGATTGCTGACTTGATCGCCCGGCATTCGGCTCTTGGAGAGGACGGAAATCCAATCCCGGCTGTCCATCAGCCATGGAGATGGGCCGCACTGCCAACCCGACGACAATGCACCACATCTCGCCAGTTCATGGCGATCGGCCCCGATTCAAAAGGCCGTCAATCGGCTCGGTTTATCGCCACGGCCTGGCGCGTCGCTGTAATGTCAACAGGAGGAAGTGAGCAGGCTGACAGGTTCTGACCGCCAGAAGTAAGTCGCTGTCGCGCGCGAAATGTTGCTTCATCCTGCCACCTCCTCTAGGTTGATGTCATCGCGAAAAACGACCCCGCAGGTGATCTAGCCTGCTGTCGGTCGAATACACGTCACCCGTGCCTTGGCACGGTTCGGCCAGCGTCTCCCAAAACCGACACCCGACGCTTTCGGGCTGATGGTGTCTCGGCATCGATCGATGCCATGAGACCTGGAGCGCGACGATGAAGGCAATTCAGTTTAATGACTATGGCGGCCCCGACGTGCTTCAGCTCGTCGATGTCGAGCCACCCAATGCCGGTCCCGGCGAGGTGCGGATCAGGGTTCGTGCCGCGGGGGTGAACCCGTCGGACTGGAAGCGCCGCGAAGGCCAATATCGCGCGTTCGAGGACATCCGCTTTCCTGCCGGACTCGGCGTAGAGGGCGCTGGTATTGTCGATCGGATCGGACCGGGCGTGACCGACGTCATGGTCGGCGACAGCGTGTTCGGGTTCGGCAGGAACATGATGGCCGAACAGGCCATCCTTACCCATTGGGCGAGGAAGCCAGACACCCTGTCGTTCGAGGTTGCGGCCGGCCTGCCCGTCATATCGGATACGGCGACACGCGCGCTGGATCAGGTCGGCGTGGTGAACGGGCAGGCCTTGCTGGTCAGCGGAGCCGCCGGGGGCGTAGGGACCGCGATCGTCCAACTCGCCCGCCTGCGTGGCATCATCGTGATCGGCACCGCGCGTGCAGCCAAGCACGATTACCTGCGCGCGCTGGGCGCCGTCGCGACTACCTATGGGGAGGGTCTCGAGGAGCGCGCGCGCGCGTTGATGCCGAACGGCGTCGATGCCGCAATCGACGTTGCGGGCTCCGGGATCATCCCCGAGCTGATCAGGATCGTCGGCGATCCTGCACACGTTCTATCCGTCGCCGACCTCTCAGCGAAGGAATATGGTGCCAAATTCTCGCGCGGGCCGCCGGCCGATCCGGCGCGCCTGCTCGCTGAGATGACCGATTTATGCTCGGCTGGATTGTTTACGCTGCCGATCGACCGAAGCTTTTCGCTGGATCGGGCGCGCGAGGCGCACATGGTCAGCCAGTCGGGCCATGTCACCGGCAAGCTGGTCGTCCGTGTCGCCTGACGCCGAGCGCGGCCGCTCGCTCGCCGTCATCTATGCAACCGTGGCACTCGATGCCGCCGGGATCGGATCGGTGTTCCCGATCCTGCCGCGACTGATCCAGGAGGTGGCCCATTCGCCCGATGTCGGGTGACCGGCTACGACAGTTTCAGGCTGTCGATCAAAGCCCGCATTGCGGCCGGCATGTGGCGACGGCTCGGATAATAGAGGTGGAAGCCCGGGAAGGGTTTGCACCACGTATCCAGCACGCGCTGTAGCGATCCTTGGGCAAGGTGCGTCTCGACCAGGCTTTCCGCCAGCAGCGCGACGCCGCAGCCCCGCAGCGCGGCGTCGAGCAGAAGACTGGTATCGTTCGCCGTCATGACGCTATCGACCAAGACCTCGAACGGTTCTTCGGGCCCATCGAAGCGCCAGGGGTGCAGCGCCCCGGTCTCGTACCAGCGATAGGTCAGGCAAGCGTGGCCGTTCAGTTCGGCAGGGCTCCGCGGCACCGGACGTCGCGCAAAATACGATGGCGACGCCACCACCGCCATGCGCAGATCGGGGGTCAGCGGCACCGAGATCATATCCCGCTGGACGATCGCGCCCGAGCGGATGCCGAAATCGAACCCCTTGGCGATCACGTCGGTGATGCTGTCATCGATGACCAGCTCCAACCGTATCTCGGGATAATCCGCGCGGAACTGCGCCAGCTTCGGCATCACGATCAATTGGGCGGCGGCGCGCGGCATGTTGATCCGAACCAGTCCGCGTGGCTGCTGCTGAAAGGCACCGACATCTCGGACCGCATCAATCACCTCGCCGATGGGCGCTCCGAGCCGATCGAGCAAAGCCTGCCCTGCCTCGGTCGGCGCCACGCTCCGCGTCGTGCGGTGGAGCAGCCGGGCGCCGAGACGCTGTTCGAGTGATCGCATGCTGTGGCTGAGCGCGGAGGGTGACATGTTCAGCCGCCGCGCCGCGCTGCGAAAGCTGCGCTCCTCGGCGATCGCCATGAACGCCATCAGCTCGGCAAACTCCGCACCGCGCATATTGGTGAATCCCTTTCAATAGCCTGTGCCGAATCGAACGCATTATACACTCCACACGAATGATCCATATCGCCTCTACCGAGCCAAAGAGGAATGATGATGCGCACGATGCGACGCTGGGAAATGGAGGGGATCGGCCGTGATCGGCTTGCCTTACGGGAGCGGCCGATCCCGGTCCCCGGCCGGCACGAAGTGCTGGTGGCGGTCGGCGCGGTGGCGCTCAACCATCGCGACAAGATGGTCATCGAAAGCGGGCGCGGCCTGCCGCTCTCCTTCCCGTTCATCCCCGGCTCCGACCTGGCGGGGCGGATCGTGGCAATGGGCGAAGACGCCGAACGCTTTGCGATCGGTGATCGCGTGATCTCCTGCTTCACGCCAGACTGGGTCGACGGCCTTCGCGCCGGGACGGCCCGGACGCCGTTGTATCGTACGCTTGGCGGCTTCTTCGCCGGCGTACTCGCCGACTATGTCGTGCTGCCCGACCACTGGCTGGTTGCGGCGCCGGCGACACTGGATGATGCACAGGCGAGCACGCTTCCCTGTGCCGCGCTCACCGCCTGGTTCGCGCTCGTCGAGCGCGGCCGGATCCGGGCGGGTGACACGGTGTTGATCCGGGGGACTGGCGGCGTGGCGCTGTTCGCGCTCCAGTTCGCAAAGATGCATGGGGCGACGGCGATCTTGTCCTGCAGCCCGGAAAAAGGCGACCGCGCACGGGCGCTGGGCGCGGACCACTTCATCGACCGGCATCGGACCGATGGGCTCGACGCGCTGTATGCGCTCACCGACGATCACGGCGCAGACCATATCGTGGAAACCGTCGGCGGCACCCATCTCGGACTGTCCGCCCAGGCGGCGGCCGTCGGCGGTCGCATCTATCAGATCGGCGCGCTCGACGGTTTCGACCTGTCGTCGCCCGCCATGCCGCTGATGATGAAGGACGTGACGATCCACGGCATCGCCACCGGCCATCGCCGCGCGCTCGAGGACATGGTGCGCGCGGTCGAGCGTGTCGGCATGGAACCGGTGATCGACAGCCGCTTCCCGCTTTCCGGCCTGCCTGCCGCGCTGGACCGCCTCGACAAGGGTCCGTTCGGCAAGATCGTGATCGATATGTCCGGCCGGGCCAATCAGGACGGGAGCATCTGAAATGGAGGAACACGCAAGCTGGCTGGACGCGAACATGTGCGCGCCGACACCAGTCCTGTCGGCGCGGGCAATCAGGCTGCCGGCGCCCGGGCGGGGCGGGGACATCCAGGTGCGGATATCCGCCCCCGCGACCGGCGACAACTTGCCTGTCATCCTCTTCTCGCACGGCTATGGCTCGTCGATGGACGGCTATGCGCCGCTGACCGATTATTGGGCGGCGCATGGCTTCGTCGTGATCCAACCGACGCATCTCAATGCGAAGCGGCTCGGGCTGGCGCAAGACGATCCGCGACGACCGCTGATCTGGCGCACCCGTGTCGAGGACATGAAGCGCATCCTGGACGATCTGGCTGCGGTTACGCAGTCGGTGCCGGGCCTGGAAGGGCGTGTCGATCACGGCTTGGTGGCAGCATCGGGACATTCGTTCGGCGGGCAAACCACGAGCATGCTGCTCGGTGCGCGGATGTTGGGGCGTGATGGCGAAGGCGAAGACATGTCGGATCGACGGGTCAAAGCGGGAATATTGCTCGCGTCCGGGGGGCGCGGTGGAGTGGACCTGAGCCCCTTGGGACGGGAGATCACGCCATATTTGAACTCCGGCTTCGACCACATGGCGACGCCTGCTTTGGTGGTCGCGGGCGATGCGGACCAATCACCGTTGACGACACGCGGCCCCGACTGGTTCGCGGACCCGTATCGTCTCAGTCCCGGCAGGAAGGCGCTGCTGACGCTATTGGGTGCCGAGCATATGCTGGGCGGCATATCGGGCTATGCGGTGACGGAAACGAGCGATGAAAATCCGGCCCGCGTCGCCCTGATTCAGCGGATGACTCTGGCGTATCTCCACAGCGATCTGCTTGACGGCGCGACCGCGTGGTCTTCGGCATGCGAGGCCCTTGCGATGGAGGCTACACCACTGGGGAAGGTCGAAGGCATCATCGGAGGATGACTAATTCGAGCTGAAACAACCGCTGGGAGCGGTTGGCTGGAAGGGCAGGAAGGTCCCAAGAAGCGTCGATCTCGCTTTCGGCAGCAGTCGACCAGACCCGGTCGGTTTCTTCCGCTTCGATGAACGTCCGGACCGGACTAAAGCTGCCAATCAGCCTTATTGAAGCAGGCCAACGCGCCAACTCCCTGCCGTTCAGCGGAAATCGCTGATCTCGAAAAACGGGGTCGGGAACCACATGACCGCGACGAGCGTAGCTAGGCTGCGGCCGGTTGGATCGCCCGCACGATTTGGCGCGTGTCTTTCGACGGGGGCAGGCCAAAAAAGCGCGAATATTCGCGGCTGAACTGCGTTGGGCTCTCATATCCTACCCCGAACGCGACCGAGGTCGTGTTGCCCTCTCCTGCGATCAGCATGTTGCGCGCGTGCAGCAGCCGCACGCGCTTCTGATATTGCAGTGGACTGAGCGCGGTCACGGCTTTGAAGTGGCGATGGAAGGCGGACACACTCAGCGCCGCCATTGCCGCCAGCGTCTCGACCCGGAGCGGCATCGTAAAATTCTCGCGGATCCAGCGGATCGTCACGCCGATGCGTGAGAGCGCAGTTCCGGGGGAGGCGATGTCGCGCAGCATCCAGCCGTGCGGGCCCTGCAGCACGCGGTAAAGCAGTTCGCGTTCATAAGCGGGCGCGAGCGCGGGGATGTCGGCGGGTCGGTCCATCAGGCGCAGCATCCGCACCCAGGCGTCGAGTAGTTCGTCGGTGACGGGGGCAACCGAGAAGCCCGAGCTGTAGAGTTCGCCCCCGGCAGGTTTGGGCAGATCGGCGAGCAGGTTCGCAACGATCGCGGGCTCGAGTGTCAGGCTGACCGCGAGATATGGCTCGCCCGCCTCGGACGCATGGACCGACCCCACCGCGGGCAGGTCCACCGACATTACGAAATACGTCGCGGGATCGTAGCGGAACGTGCGCTCGCCGACGGTCATCGTCTTCGCGCCGGTCAGGATGAGGTTGACCATCGGACTATAGACCGCGGCGAGCTTGTGCTGCGGGATCTCGCCCTGGACCATGGCGACCCGCGGGATGCCGGTTGGGGTCGCGCGGTTCTGCGCGCGGGCGCACAGATCGCGGAGTTCGTCGAGGGGGCTGGTCATACGCCGTAGTATGCCACGCGCGCGCGTCCACCAAGGCGCGAGCAGGATCGGGCAGGTTTCGAGGAGGATCGGGTGCGCGGCCTAGCCTGTGCGCACCTATCTGGGATGCAGCCCGGAACTGCCCCGGACCAGGAGCAACGACCATGACGACCCTGATGATCTACGGTGCCGCCGGCTATACCGGCCGCATGTCTGCCATCAACGCGCGCGCTGCCGGCGTGGACGTGGTCGTGGCGGGCCGCGCTAAGGACGAGGCGAAGCTCGCCGCGCTGGCCGCCGAGATCGGCGCACAATATCGGCTGTTCGCGGTCGACGACGCACCTGCCACGCAAGCCGCGCTCGAGGGCGTCGGTGTGCTGCTCAACACCGCGGGTCCGTTCATGCGCACCGCCGAGCCGCTGATGCGCGCGAGCATCGCCGCGGGCGTCCATTATCTCGACATCGCCGCCGAGCTCGACAGCTACCAGCTCGCCGAGACGCTGAACGACGCAGCGACCGCCGCTGGCGTGATGCTGTTGCCGGGCAGCGGCGGCAGCGTGGCGATGCTGGGGTCGCTCGCCGCGCATGCCGCTGGCCGCGTGACCAACCCGGTCAGCCTGCGCATCGCGATGCACGTCGCGGGCGGGTTTTCGCGCGGGTCGGCGGTGTCGGCGAGCGAGAATCTCAATACCGCGCTGCTCCGCCGCGTCGATGACCAGCTCGTGACACGCAGCGCCGACGTGCGCGACTTCGATTTCGGCAGCGGTCCGGCGACGGCGTTTTCGGTGACGCTGCCCGATCTCATCACGATCTGGCGCGACACGGCGATCCCGACCATCGAGACCTATGTGTACCTCACCGACGGCGCATTCCCGGACGGCGATCTTGCGGCGATGCCCGACGGGCCGACGCACGACCAGCGCGAGGCGAACCGCTATCACGCCGCGGTCGAAGTGACGGGCGCGGACGGCAGGGTGGTGCGCTCGGTGCTCGACACCGTCAACGGCTACACCTTCACGACGATCGCGGCGGCGGAAGCGGCGCGCCGCGTGTTGAACGGCGAAGCGCGTCCCGGTTTCCAGACGCCCGCGGGCCTGTTCGGGGCGGGCTTTGCCGAGACGATCGCCGACACCAGCATCGTCGACCTCTGACGCAACCGGCACCGGGCGGGGGCGAATGCGCCCGTCCGGTGCCTATTCCGCTGCCAGCAGCATATCGTCCTCGACAGGCGCCGCCACCTTGAAGCGCGCCGCGTCGCGCCCCGGCGGCAGGCCGAACATGCGCGCATATTCGCGGCTGAACTGCGATGCGCTTTCATACCCCACCGCATAGGCGATCCGGCCGACGTCGTGCGTCTCGAACAGCAGCAGGCGACGCGCCTTCAGCAGCCGCAGCCGCTTCTGATACTGGATCGGCGCCATCGAGGTCACCGCCTTGAAGTGCCGGTAAAAGGCCGCCACGCTCATGCCGGTCATGCCCGCGAGCGGCTCGGCGTGGATCGGCTCGGCGAAATTGTCGCGGATCCAGTCGATCGCGGGGCGGACCTGCGACAGCCGGCTGTCGGCGCACGCTACCTCGCGCAACTTGTCGCCCTGCGGACCGATCAGCACGCGGAACAGGATTTCGCGCTCGATCATCGCGGCGAGGATCGGCGCTTCGTCCGGCCGGTCGATCAGCCGCATCATCCGCAGCCACGCATCGATCAGTTCGGGGGTCGCGGCCGATACGGCGAAGCCCGTCGGGCTTGGCGTCGTTCCCGCACTGTGCATCTCCGCCATCAGCGACGCGATGATCGTCGGATCGAGCTTGAGGCTCACGGCGAGATAGGGCTCCGCGCCGTCCGGCTGGACTTCGCCGGTCGCGGGGACATGGACGGGCACGACGAAATAGCACGCCTCGTCGAAGCGCAGGTTCTGGTCGCCGATCGACAGACTCTTCGAGCCTTGCAGCACGAGGTGCAGCATCGGTTCGTAGACCTGATCGGCACAGCCTTCGGATCGCACCATCTGGACACGAGGTATACCGGTGTCGGTCCACCGGCTGCCTGCGCGCATCACGATGCCGCGCAACTCGTCCATCGCTGTTTTCATCGAACCTAGGTGGTCCGACCGCGGCGGCGAAACAACCCGACATGAGAAGATCAGGCAAGAACGCGAGAATAACCGGCATGGGGTCCGTCCCCTTCGCCACCATCTTGGGGAGGCAAGCGAGGGACGCCGTCTCTCCCGTTCACCAAGGACATCCCAATGAAGCTCACCGGAAAAGTCGCCATCGTCACCGGCGCATCGAGCGGCATCGGCGCCGGTATCGCCAAGGCGTTCGGCGCAGAGGGCGCGGTCGTCATCGTCAATTACATGGGCAGCAAGGACCGCGCCGACGCCGTGGTCGACGCGATCGTGACGGCTGGCGGCAAGGCGGTCGCGGTACAGGCCGACATGTCCAAGTCTGCGGACGTCGTGCGGCTGTTCGATACGGTCGTCGCCGATCACGGCAAGGTCGACGTCCTCGTCAACAATGCCGGCACTGCGGTGTTCGAGATGGTCACCGACCTGACCGAGGACGCGTTCCACAAGCAGTTCAACCTGAACGTGCTCGGCTATTTCCTCGGCGTCCGCGAGGCGGTCCGGCATTTCGGTGAGGCCGGCGGCAGCATCGTCAACGTCAGCTCGATCCTCAGCACGCACCCGTCGGCAGGCGGCAGCGTCTATTCGGCGACCAAGGGCGCGGTCGACAACATGACCTACGGGCTCGCGCGGGAGCTCGGGCCGCGGAACATCCGCGTCAACGCGATCATGCCGGGCTATACCAACACGCCCGCCACCGATGGCATGTTCGTCGGCGACCTGCGCGACCGGCTGCTCGCCGAAACCCCGCTCGGTCGGGTCGGCGAACCAGAGGATATCGCGCCGACCGCAGTCTTCCTCGCTTCGGACGATTCGCGCTGGATCAGCGGTGAATCGATCCGCGTCACGGGCGGCGCGCGCGGCCTCTGATACCCACGGGCCGGGGGCGAAAGTCCCCCGGCCTAGCCGTCCTTCGATAGGGAAACATCGTCATGCCAAGTTCGAACCGGGGGGACGCCGTCCTCACGGACCGTCGCCGCGCGCTCGCATTATGGACGGTCCTCGCGGCGCAGCTGATGCTCGCGATGGACTTCCTGATCGTCGTCGTCGCGCTGCCGCGGATCCAGACCGATCTCGGCTTCAGCGCCGTCGGGCTGACCTGGGTGCCCAACGCCTTCGGTCTAGCGTTCGGCGGCTTGTTGCTGCTCGGCGGCAGACTGGGCGACATCATCGGGCAGGTTCGCGCCTTCCGGATCGGGCTTGGGATCTTCGTCGTCGCCTCGCTCGTCGGTGGCCTCGCGCAAGCGCCGTTCGTGCTGATCGTCGCGCGGGTGGTGCAGGGGATCGGCGCGGCGCTCGCGGCACCGAGCGCGCTCGCGCTGGTGATGGTCATGGCGCGCGACGAGGCGGAGAAGGCGCGCGGGCTGTCGTTGTTCACCGCGGTATCCTCGATCGGCGCATCCGCCGGGCTGATCCTTGGCGGGGTGTTGACCGACTTCCTGTCGTGGCGCTGGGCGTTGCTCGTCAACGTGCCGGTCGGCATCGTCGTGGTGACGGCGATCGGGCGTCTCGTCGCGGAAACGCATCCTAGGCCGGCGCGGCTCGATGTCGCCGGCGCGTCGACCGCGACCTTCGGGTCGGTGGCGTTGGTCTACGGGTTCATCAGTGCGGCGGGCGCTGGCTGGGCCAGCACGAGCACGCTCGCCGCGTTCGTCGGTGCCGCCGTACTGCTGACCCTCTTCTTCCGCATCGAAGACCGGCATCCGGCACCGTTGCTCGATCTCAGCCTGTTGCGGGACCGATCGCGCCTTGCCGGACTCGCGGTGATGGCGCTGATCGTCGGCGTGCATTTCGCAACGCTGTTCCTGCTCGTGCAATATCTCGAGCGCGTGCTGGGCTGGACGCCGCTTGCCGCCGGGCTGGGCTATATGCCGCTCACGATCACGGCCTATGCGATCAGCGCATTCGCGCCGCGGTTGATCGCGAGCTTCGGCCCGCGCGCGCTGCTGGTCGCGGGGAGTGCGATCGTCGCGGCCAGCCTTGCAGGGTTTGCGCTGCTTGGCGAGGGGAGCCGCTACTTCCCCGATGTCCTCGTGCCGCTACTGATTCATGCCGTCGGCATCGCTTTCATCTTCGCGCCGGGCACGGTTGCGATCCTGCGCGGCGTTCCCGACGAGCATGCGGGCACCGCCTCGGGCCTGTTGCAGATGGATCAACAGATCGGCGGGGCGCTGGGGATTGCGGTGATCACGACGATCTACGCGATCGGCGCGGTGCCCGGGCGGTTCGCCGCGGGGCTGCCCGACGCATTTGCGGGCGGCGTGGTGCTCGCGCTGTTGGCGGCGCTGGTCGCGTTCCGCGGTGTCGGAGCGCGAGGATCGACGGCTTCCGCCGCCGTCCGCCCGGTGTAGGATAGGATATGGCGATCATTCCCTTCCTGCTGGCCTTTTGTGCAGCCGCAATGTTGCTGACGATCACGCCGGGGCTCGACACGGCGATGGTCCTGCGCAGCGCGGTCGCGGGCGGACCCCGCCAGGCGATCCTGACCGCAATCGGCATCGCGGGCGGCTGCCTCGCCTGGGGCACCGCGGTCGCCTTCGGCCTCGGCGTGGTCCTGACCGCCTCGACGCTCGCGTACACGATCGTGAAATGGGCGGGGGCGGCGTATCTGTTGTGGCTTGGGGCCAAGCTGTTGCTCCACCCGAGGGACGTCGCCGACGACGCGGTCCCCACGGTCGTGGCGGTCGGCGACGGCGAGGCGCTGCGCCGCGGCTTCCTCACCAACCTGCTCAACCCGAAGATCGGCGTGTTCTACGTGACTTTCCTGCCGCAATTCGTGCCCGCGGGGTATGACGTCGCGCTATTCTCGTTCGCGCTCGCCTGCATCCATGTCGTGCTGGGCACCGCCTGGTTCGCGCTCCTGATCGCGGTCACCGCGCCGCTCAACCGGCAGCTGCGCAAGCCCAAGGTCGTCCGTACGCTCGACCGCATGACCGGCGGAATATTCGTCGCCTTCGGGGTCAAGCTCGCGCTGTCCGCGCGGTGAACCCCGACGCGGCACACCGTGCCGCCCCGGGGGTAACTGCGCGCGAAATTTGGCGATCAGACGACGTAGCCGCCCGCGACCTCGATCGTCTGTGCATTGATCCAGCCGCTGTCGCCCGACAACAGGCCGGCGACGACGCGACCGACATCGTCGGGCTCGCCGACGCGGCCGAGCGCGGTCTGCCCGGCGAGCAACGCCTCGAACTCGTCGTTCAATCCGCCGCCGAGCTCGGTGCGGATCGGGCCCGGCGACACCGCATTGGCGCGAATCCGGCGATCGCCGAACTCCTTGGCCATATAGCGGGTGAGCACCTCGAGCCCGCCCTTGAACGCGGCATAGGGCGCAACGCCTGCGGTCGCGACGCGCGTCGTCGCGCTGGTCAGGTTCACGATCGCGCCGCCATCCGCGATCAGCGGCAGCAGCGCCTGGGTCAGGAAGAACGGTCCCTTGAGATGCACCGCGAACAGGCCGTCGAACTCTGCCTCGGTGACGGTGGCGATCGGTTTAAACAGGCCGTAACCCGCATTGTTGACGAGATGGTCGAAGGTCGTGCGGCCCCAGACGGTATCGAGCGCGGTGACGACCGCCTGCTTGAAGGCGGGGAAGGACGCGGTGTCCGCAACATCGAGCTTCAACGTCACCGCCTTGCCGCCCTCCGCTTCGATGGCGCGCACGACCGCGTCGGCACCCTCGGGATGGCTGTTATAGGTCAGGATGACGCCGCTACCGCGTGCCGCGCACTGCAACGCCGCGCTTCGTCCGAGGCCGCGGCTTGCGCCGGTGATAAGTGCGATGGTCATGATGGAGGTCCTTGTTGTGTGGACCCGATCTACGGCGACCCGCCAGCCGTGGCTGCTCCGGTTCCTGTTGCTATCCTGCCTAATCCTACCTGCGGAAGCTATTTTCGATTGCTCTCTAAGAGCGTGCGATTGGCTAACGCGACAATAGTTCACGGTCAGAGCCGCAAGGCGGATATCATGCAAACGCCGGTCGCTGCTGAAAGCCGTCGTTTGCCGCGGACATAGGATATGGCGGCCTCAGCCCACAACACCGCGTTCGCTTTCGGCGGCAGTCGACGACCTTCCGCCATTCCGGACGGGGTCATAAGCGACCGCCAATGCCGTAACCCGCCACTCGCACTATGCTAAACCACCCGATCGCCGCATCATTGTGCTAAGGGATCGTTATGGTGGTGCCCGCAACGAGAATTGGACAACTTCTGGGTTTGCGGACCAAATTCTCGAAACTCCTGTCGGCAGCCGACGATATCGTATTTTTGCGCATGCTCTGGACGTTGAACGCGCTGCAAACGGGTCGAGCAGCCGAGGCCGGGCGCTTCCTCAACGGCTACCCGCCTGACGCTGCGACAGAAGGCATTCTCGGCCCGCACGCAATTTATCCGTGGGAACTCGAGACGCTCGCGAACGAACTCCTCACGGCCCCCAAGAGCATTTTTCAAACCTTCGATTGTCGAAACTGGAACGCGATTGGCGATCTGGTTAATCTGCTGCGCTCGATGGAGGGCGCGGAGTATCTCGCGCGTCGCGAGGACGTAAACATCTCAATCGAACTCGGCAGGATCGGTGCTCGGCAGTTTCCTTGGCAGCGCGGTTATGTCGGGCTACCGCCCCTCTATCGGAGCGCCTTTATTTATGGTCAGGGCGAGTGCGCCGCCTATTTTGCCGATGACTGCTCGGACGTCCTTCGGAACGACCATGCGAAATTGCTCGATACGCGATTTGCTGCGCTTGACGGAATGCGACATGCGACGTCCCATTTGTAGCACCCTTTTGTAGCACCAGGCGCCTTACGAAGCATTGATTTTCTTGGTATTCCGCCAGTCTCAACCACTTAGTGGCGAGATGGTGACCCCTACGGGAATCGAACCCGTGCTTCAGCCGTGAAAGGGCCGCGTCCTAACCGCTAGACGAAGGGGCCGTCCCCGATTGCTCGGGAAGCGAAGGGCCGGTTAGGCAAAGTCTACGCGGCGGTCAAGCGCTTTACGCATCAATTTGCCCATGCCGCGTCATCGAGGTGCAATTCTGCAGACGGTCGCGAGCCCCAGTCGTCCAGTTTAGCGCGCCCCGCGAGCCACAGGCGGCGGTGGGGCGGGGCGCCGAGCAGGGCCTGGCCGAGCAGCCCTTCTGCAGCGCGGAACGCGACCGTCTTGAGCGTTCCGCCGCCGTCACCGCTTACGATCGCGCGAACGTGGCCATTGCCGACGATGTCGGCCTTGATCACGCGGACCGGCCCCGCGACGATTCGGGGTTGCGGCCAGCCCATGCCGTAGGGGCCGCCCGCTTCCATCGCAGCGACCAGTTCCGGGTTGACGCCAGCGGTCGTCAGCACCGCGTCAAGCAGCAGGGCGCGGTCGCCCATGGCGCGCGTGACCGCTGCGTCGAGCCGGTCGCTCAGGAAGTCGTCGAGAAGCGCGATTCGGTCTTCGGCAATCGTCAGCCCGGCCGCCATCGCGTGCCCGCCACCCGCGACGAGCAGCTCTGAGTCCTTTGCCGCCAGCACTGCCGCGCCAAGGTCGACCCCCGGGATCGATCGGCCCGATCCTTTGCCCATCCCGGCATCGTCGATCGCAATCACGAGCGCCGGGCGTCCGTATTTCTCCTTCAACCGTCCCGCGACGATTCCGATGACGCCGGGGTGCCAGCCATGCCCCGCGACGACGAGGACCGCCCGGTTGCTCTTGGACTGCGCGATGATATCCGCGGCTTCCTGGACGATCGCCTCGATCGCGCGGCGTTCCTCGTTGAGCCGATCGAGTTCGACCGCGATCGCATCCGCCTCGGCCTGATCGCAGGTCGTGAGCAGCCGCACGCCGAGATCGGACTTGCCGACTCGCCCGCCCGCATTGATGCGCGGTCCGAGCGCGAAGCCGAGATCGCTGCACGTCGGTGCCCGCGTCAGCCGCGACGCGGTGATCAGCGCGTTGAGCCCGATATTGCGACGCTGCGCCATTACCTTCAGGCCCTGCGCGACGAACGCGCGGTTGAGGCCCTTGAGTTGTGCCACGTCCGCGACCGTGCCGAGCGCGACAAGGTCGAGCAGATCGAGCAAGCGTGGTTCGGTACGGGTCTCGAAATAGCCGCGTGCGCGCAATGTGCGCACCAGCGCCGCGGCGAGCAGGAAGGCAACGCCAACGGCGGCGAGGTGACCGTGCGCCGCGCCATCGGTCTCGTCGAGACGGTTCGGATTGACCAACGCATGCGTCAGCGGCAGGGCGGCGGCACATTTGTGGTGGTCGACCACGACGACGTCGACCCCGGCTTCGCGCGCGGTCGCGAGCGCGTCGAACGCCTGTGCACCGCAATCGACGGTGATGATCAGGCTTGCGCCCTCTTCGTGCAGTCGGACCATCGCGGGACCGGTCGGACCGTACCCTTCGGTCAGGCGATCGGGAATATAGGGGCGGGCCTCTATCCCGAGATCCCGCAGCAGCAGGATGACGAGTGCGGCGGACGTGGCCCCGTCGACATCGTAATCGCCGAACACTGCGACCTGTTCACCTGCCACGACCGCATCGGCTAGCCGGTTCGCGGCCTTGTCCATGTCCTGGAAGATCGACGGGTCGGGCATGAAGCCGCGGATGCTCGGTGCCTTGTACAGCGCGATGTCGTCACGCGAACACCCGCGCGCGAGCAACAGTTGGGTGACGAGGTCGTCGGGTGCGAAGCCCGGGTCGCGGGCGTCGGTTTCGAGCAAACGCCAGCGCCAAGGCTGGCCAAGGATCGAGCGGTCGATATTGAGGACGGTGTTCACGGCCTCGCTGTAGGGGATCGGACCGAGTGCGCAAAGGCCGCGACGCGGTTGACCGATCAGGATTTGATCCAACTGCCTTCGCGAAACCATTTGGTGATGATGTATTTTGTGCCCCCGGTGACGGGCATACCCTCATGCAGCGTGTCGGTATTCGGGCTGCCGTCGGGGCGCATGTTGTTCCACGCGAGCAGCAAGCCGCGCTGGGGCGCGATCCGCACGCCGATCAGTGGAAACCATGTGGCGCCGCCTTCGTCGACGTCGTTGAGGTAGATCATCGCGGTCCAGGTCCGTTGCCCGCCGCTTTCGATCATCTTGGGCCAGTAGGGCTGGTCCTGGTTGAAGTAATCGTTGTGCGCGCGGAAATGCTGGCCGACCGCGTAGCGCTGGCCTTGCATCGTCTCGCCTTGGACCGGATCGATCCCGAGCAGCGCGGCGATCGCCTCGTCGGTCGGGCGGACGTCGGGGGACCAGCGATCCATGTCGCAGCTCTCGCTGGTCCGGAATTCCTGCACGGCGTCCTCGGCGAGAACGGTCGAGCGACGGCGGTTGGCGTCGATGATCTTGACGAACTTCGCGCAGGTGGCGGCATCGAGGAAATTGGGGTGGCGATAGATCTGTGCCCCGTCGACCGGCGACCGCGTGACCGACGGATTGGCGTCGAGGCGGCGCGATACCGTCTCTCCGAACGTGCGACGCACCGGCGACGTCGCCGGCGACTTTTTGGAAAAGAAGCCCATAGGCCGTAACTTGCCGTCGACTTGGCAAAAGACAAGGGGGGACAGGCTGCCCGAGGGTCGCGTCGCTCGCGCAACGCGACCCCGTCTGGATTACCAGAAGATGTCGTAGACCGTGTCGACGACATTTCCGGTGCGGACGTCGACCAGTAGTGCGTCGTTGTAATAGCGGACCCAGCGATAGGGGCCGTAAGCGGGCGGCAGGCGGTAATAGTCCGCGTTGTCGATCCAATAGTCCTGCCGGAACAGCAGCGAGTTCAGCTGGAAGCCGATCCCGAATCGGCGATAGCCATAGCCCCAGCCGCTCGGCGCATAATAGCGGGGCAGGCGGTAGGCGCCGTAATTCTGACGTCGATAGGTGCCGTAATTGAACCGATTGTCGCGCCGCCAGTCCCGATTCCAAGCACCGTTGCCACCGTTCCAGCCACGATTGGCACCGTTCCAACCCCGGTTTGCGCCGCGTATGTCGCCCCCGCGGCCATTGCCGTTCTGCCAGTCGTTGCCTCGGCCGTTCAAATCCCGGCGATCGTTTCCGCGCCAATCATTGCCCCGCCGATCGTCGCCCCGCTGATCGAAAGAACGGCGATCGTCAAACCGCCGGTCGCCCTCGGTCCCGCTGCGCTGACCAAAGCCCTGGTCGGGGCGCTGGCCGGGTTGAGCCGTGCGATCCCATCCGCCGGGGCGCTGGAAGCCGCCGCGGTCGCCGTCCGGGCGGTTCGGCCGGTCGGGGCGTTCGAACCGCGCCTGGGGTTGTCCCTGCGGCTGTGGCTGCGGTTGTGCCTGGGGCTGGGGCTGCGGTTGAACCTGGGGCTGGGCCGGTGGCTGACCCTGGAACTGGGGTTGCCCGTTCGCGCGCTGTTGCCAGCGCTGGCCGCCATCCTGGCCGCGATCGCCGCGGAACCCCTGGCCCCGATCCTCGCGCTGGAACTGGCCCTGCGGTTGCGCCTGTTGTCCGGGTTGGCCGCCGCGTCCTTCGCCGCGACCGCGGCGTTCGCCGCCGTCCTGCGCCAACGCCGCCGCCGGGATCAGGGCCGTTGCCGCAATGATGGCGGCGAGCAAAGACTTGCGCATCGATGATGTCCTTTACCGCGGCAGGGCAGAAGACCGGGCCGTGATGTACGATGTACCCCGCGCACACTGCATCATGGCTGAATTGTCATGACAGCATTGCGAAAGCTTTCCTCACCGTCGCACGACCAGTGCGGGAACGCTACGCGCTGCTTCGGCGGGGAGGATGCCGGGGGCAGGGGGTGAATCGACCGTTTCGTCGCCGCGCTGGATGCTTGCGGCGAGCATGATCGCCTCGACCAGTCGCGGGTAGATGCTGCAGCGGCACAGGTTGGTGATCTCGCGGCGGATGTCGTCCTCGCTCGGGGTGCGATTGTGTTGCAGCAGGACCGACGCTGCCATGACGATGCCCGGAATGCAGAAGCCGCACTGCACGACGTTCTTTGCGATGAACGCGGTCTGCACCGGGTGGCTGCGGTCGCGTGACAGGCCTTCGATCGTGGTGACGTAGCTCCCCTCGACCGCCCCGATCGTGCGCTGGCAGGATCGCACTGCAGCCCCATCGATGTCGACGATGCAGGCCCCACAATCGCCCGTGCCGCAGCCATATTTCGTGCCGGTAAGATTGGACGCGTCGCGCAGCGCCCACAGCAGCGGGGTGGCAGGGTCCATCGCATATTGGACGGGCTGATTGTTGACGGTGAAGCGGGTCATGACAGCCGCCGGTCTTACGGGAACTTCAAAGGCTATCAAGCGCTTCGAGCCACGGGTGGTGTCGCGTCAAATCAGGGCGTGGCAATCAGGTGCAGGGATTACACGCAATGACGCCGGTTCGGTTGTTACGCGGTGCCGTTCGATACGGTGCCTGGGTGAGCATCGTCGGCGCGCCTGCGCTTGCGGGTGCGCAGTCGTTGCCCGCTTCCCCGGCATCATCGACCGAGAAACCGGGGCAGGAGGATACCGCCCCCGCGAAGGACGACAGCGGTCTTCTCGTTACCGCGGCGATGCGCGTCCGGTACGAAACGGTGGGGGGACGGCCTCGCCCGGACTTCGCACGATCGGAGCAGGCGTTGCTGGTGCGGACCGGGGTTGCGGTGGAATATGGCCCGGGGCCGCTGACGATCGGGGGCGAACTGGTGGACAGCCGGGGCTATGGCATCGGCGGCACCAGTCAGCTCGACAATGACGACATCAACGCGCTCGAACTCCCGCAGGCGTATCTCAAGCTGCGACTGGATCACGGCACCGGCCCGGTCGGCAAGGTGGCGATCGAGGGCGGTCGGTTCCTGGTCAATCTGGGGTCCGGGCGGCTCGTCGCGACCGACGAATATCGCAATACGATCACGGGGTTTACTGGTGTCCGGGTTGACCTCGAGCCGACCCGCAACACCGACATCAGTGTGTTCTACCTCCTGCCACAGGAACGCCTGCCCGACAGCGAAGACGCCATTCGACGCAACGTGGTACGGTTCGATCGCGAGACGTTCGACGAGGTATTTTTCGGGGCCTATGTCCGGCAGAAGCAGGTGTTCGGTCGCGGCCAGATCGAAGCGGCTTATTACCGACTGGCAGAGCACGATTCGGTCGATCGCACCACGGCGGATCGGCGGCTCCACACGATCGACGTGCGGCTGTCCCGGGAGCCGGAAGCACGCGCGTATGATTACGATGTCGAAGGGGCTTACCAGTTCGGTCGCGCAAGCGATTCGACGATAGCCGACGCGACCAATGCGCGGGTGACGGCGGGCTTCGCGCATGCGGCGGCCGGGTACAGCTTTGGCGGTCCGCTCAAGCCGCGCATCGGACTATTCTATGATTATGCGAGCGGGAACGGGCGGCAGGACGGCACGGGCGGCACGTCGCATCGGTTCGATACGCTGTTCGGCAGCCGTCGCGATGACTTCGGTCCGTCGGGCACCTATTCGGCGCTGGCGCGGGAGAACATCAGCGCACCCGGCATCCGGTTCGAAGCGAAGCCGACCAAACGCACCGAGGTTCTGGCGGACTATCGCGGCGTCTGGCTCGCATCCCGCTATGACAGGTTTTACAACATCCTGGACCGTACGGGTCAATCGGGTCGGTTCGGCGGGCAACAGG
Organism: Sphingomonas sp. PsM26; assembly: GCA_030433805.1. Taxonomy (GTDB): domain Bacteria; phylum Pseudomonadota; class Alphaproteobacteria; order Sphingomonadales; family Sphingomonadaceae; genus Sphingomonas. The sequence goes on from JARUXA010000023.1 coordinate 37,232, forward strand.
TCGAGGGACGCCTGCGCTATTGGGTCATACCGGAGCATCTTCGTCTCGAAAGCAACTTCGCCGTACTATTCAAGGGCGACTTCCTGCGGAACGCGCCCGATGCGATCGCGCACGACGATACGACCGTGCGCTTCATCGAAACCAACCTTCTCGTCACTTTCTGAAGACGGCGCCCAGAATCCCGAGATCGAAACCTGACATCACCGGCAGGGTACGACGTTTGCGGGATCGGTTCGGTACCGATACGGCTATATCCCATCATCGGCATAACGGCAGCGATTCGGGGCCAATCGAACCGCGATCCAGGGAGAGAAACGAATGACGTTCCGTGTTGCGGCTGCGCCGCTGTTGCTGATCGCCGGGGCCGCATCGGCGCAGGTCGCCGCGCCGCCACCGCCCGCCAAGGTCGCACCCGATGCGGGGATGCCGGCACTACCGGCGTGGGACAAGCCTGCGCTGAAGGGCGCATGGAACGACACGAAGCGGACCCCCGAAGCACGCGCCAAGGCGCTCGTCGCCGCGATGACGCGCGATGAGAAGCATACGTTGGTGTTCGGCTACTTCGGCACCGATTTTCCCATCTCGCGCTACACCGCGCCCAAGGAAGCCCTCGCGGGATCGGCTGGCTATGTTCCGGCAATCCCGCGCCTCGGCATTCCAGCGCAATATCAGACCGACGCGGGCGTCGGCGTCGCCACGCAGGGCGGGGCGAAGGTGAAGCGGGAGCGGACTGCCCTGCCATCGGGGATCGCGATCGCGGCAAGCTGGGATCGCGACGCGGCCTATGCGGGCGGCGCGATGATCGGCGATGAGGCGCGGCGGTCCGGGTTCAACGTCATGCTCGCGGGCGGGGTCAACCTGATGCGCGAGCCGCGCAACGGGCGGAACTTCGAATATGGCGGCGAGGATCCTGTCCTTGCGAGCACGATCGTCGCGCAGCAGGTGATCGGCATCCAGTCGAACCATGTCATTTCCACGATCAAGCATTACGCGTTCAACGACCAGGAAACCGATCGCAACGCGGGTAACTCGGTGATCGACCATAGCGCCGCACGCGTCTCCGACCTGCTCGCGTTCCAGTTGGCGATCGAGGCCGCCAAGCCCGGTTCGATCATGTGCTCCTACAACCGCGTCGACGGCGCCTATGCGTGCGAGAACAGCTGGTTGCTGACCGACGTGCTGCGGCGTGACTGGGGCTTCAAGGGCTATGTGATGAGCGACTGGGGCGCGGCGCACAGCACGGTCGCCGCCGCCAACGCCGGGCTCGATCAGGATTCGGGCTTTCCGTTCGATACCAAGCCGTTCTACGGGCGTCCGCTGGCCGAGGCGCTCGGTCAGGGGACGGTCAAACCTGCGCAGCTCGACCTGATGGCGGAGCGCATTCTGTACGGGATGTTCGCGCAGGGGCTGTTCGAGCATCCCTTGCAGCAACAGTCGATCGACATGCCGGGCCATGCCGCGATCACGCGCGCCGCGGCCGAGGCGGGAACTGTGCTGCTCAAGAACGAGCGCAACCTGCTGCCGCTGACTGCCAGCGCCAAGCGGATCGCGATCATCGGCGGCCACGCCGACAAGGGCGTGCTGGCGGGCGGCGGATCGTCCCTGGTCTATCCCGTCGGCGGCAATGCGGTCCCCGGGATCACCCCGGTCTACTGGCCGGGCCCGGTGATGTATTATCCGTCCTCGCCGATGGAGGAGATCAAGCGGCAGGCTCCCGGTGCGGACGTCCGCTTTGCCGACGGCAACGACCCTGCCGCCGCCGCTGCGCTAGCACGGGACAGCGACGTCGTGATTGTGTTTGCAACGCAATGGGCCGGGGAATCGTTTGATGTGCCGATGGCGCTCGACGGCAAGCAGGACGCGCTGATCGATGCGGTCGGCGCGGCCAATCGCAACACGGTGGTGGTGCTCGAGACCGGCGGTCCGGTTGCGATGCCGTGGCTCGACAAGGTCGGGGCGGTGCTGGAGGCGTGGTATCCGGGGACAGCTGGCGGGGCGGCGATCGCCAACGTCCTGACGGGCAAGGTCAATCCGTCGGGGCGCTTGCCAGTTACCTTCCCGCGCGGGGTGGATCAGTTGCCTGATCCGGCGGTGCCGCATAGCGGCGACGTAGTGTACCGAGAGGGCGCTGCAATCGGTTACAAATGGTTCGACGCAAAGGCGCTCAAGCCGCTGTTTCCATTCGGTTATGGTCTGTCCTACACACAGTTCGCCGGCAGCGACCTTAAGGCTGACGTAGCGAACGGGGCGATCACCGCGCGCTTCCAGATGCGCAACACCGGGGCGCGGGCGGGGGCTGCCATCGGGCAGATCTATGTCTCGCCGGTCGCGGGCGGATGGGAAGCGCCCAAGCGGCTTGGCGGGTTCGCGAAGGTGGCACTGGCCCCCGGTGCGAGTAAAAGTGCGTCGGTGACGGTCGATCCGCGGGTGCTAGCGACGTGGGACGAAGCCGGGCAGCAGTGGCGCATCACCGGGGGTGCGTACCGCGTGATGTTGGGGAATTCCGCTGCGGACATCACGCAGACGGTGACGGTGACCGTCCCGGCGCGGACGATGCCCGCGACGTGGCGGGCGCGGTGACTGTTTAGCGGTCGACCTGAGCGAGGTCGGACAGTGCGAAGGTGGCGCTGGTCCTTCGACTTCGCTCAGGACGAACGGTGGTGGTGAGCGCCGGATTGTGGGTGCATGGGTGCTTACCGTTGCACCCGCCCCCCCGTTCGGGCTGAGCGAAGTCGAAGCCGCTTACCGGGCGCGCCCCTCTTCAGGCGCGCCACCCGGTGTCGATCTTGTCGACCAGCCGTACCATCGCGGCGAAGTCGGCCTGGCCGGGGCCACCCGGAACCTGCGCCATGTGCAGATCGCGCTGGTGAACCGCGACGACTTCGGGCGATACCTCCAGCGGGGTCCCCATGCTGGCGGTCGCGACCTGGATCTCGCACGCGCGTTGCAGTGACCAATGCTTGATGAACGCCTCGGGCAAAGTCCGGCCCATCACCAAGATTCCGTGATTCTTCAGCAGCATGACGCGCTTGCTTCCAAGGTGCTCTAAAAGCCGCGCCCCTTCTTCGTCGCGTACCGTCACGCCCTCGAAATCGTGATAGGCGATCTGGCCTGCGAAATTGCACGCGTAGAAGTTGGTCGGGCGTAACCCGCCCTCGACCGAACTGACCGCCATGCCGGCGGTGGTGTGCGTATGCATGATGCAATGCGCATCGGGCAGGTGCCGGTGGAACAGCGCGTGCTGGACGAACCCGGCACGGTTGACGGGGTAGGGGCTGTCGTCGAGCTTGTTGCCGTCGATGTCGATCTTGACGAGGCTCGAGGCGGTGACTTCGCTGAAGTGCAACCCGAACGGGTTGATCAGGAATGCGCCTTCCTCGCCCGGGATCTTGAGCGTGATGTGGTTGTAGATCATCTCCGACCAGCCGAGCATCGCGAACACGCGGTAGCAGGCGGCGAGTTGCTGGCGCGCCTCCCATTCGGCCTCGGACATCGGCACGGTACGGACTGCGGCGGTGGCCATGGATCGTCTCCTATCTGTGCTTTTCTGGAATTATCGCATGATCGCCGGGAGCGCGCAAATCACAGCAGCGCCGCGATCTCGGCGGTGCTGAACCCCGCTTCCTGGAGGATTGCCGCGCTGTCTGCCGTGCCTGCCATCCGGGGCGGAGCGGTCGTGCTGGCGGAATAGCGTGGGGCGGGGGCGGGCTGAACGACGTTTCCGCTGGTGACGAACGTTCCCCGCGCGCGGTTGTGGGGATCGGCGACGGCTTCGTCGAAACCGAGCACCGGGGCGACACACGCTTCATGTCCGGCGAAAGCTTCGATCCAGGCATCGCGCGAGCGTTCCCGGAACCGCTCGGCGAGCGCGATCTTCAGTCGTGGCCACTGCGCCACGGCGAACTGTCCGTCCCATTCCGGCCCGTCGAGCGCCATGACGCGACGCAATGCTGCGTAAAATTGCGGTTCGATCGCGCCGACCGCGATCCATTTGCCGTCGGCGGTCTCGTAGGTGTCGTAGAAGGGCGCGCCGCCGTCGAGCAGGTTGGTGCCGCGCGCATCGTTCCACAGCCCCATCGCGCGGAAACCCCAGACCATGCTGGACAGCACCGCCGCCCCCTCGGTCATCGCGGCATCGACGATCTGACCCTCGCCGGTCGCTTTGGCGTGCAGGATCGCGGCGAGCATCCCGAACGCGAGCATCATCCCGCCGCCGCCGAAATCCGCCGCGAGGTTGATCGGTGCGGTCGGTTTGCGCCCCGCCTCACCGAGCGCGTGGAGCGTGCCTGAGATCGCGAGATAATCGATGTCGTGCCCGGGCGCATCGGCGAGCGGACCGGTCTGCCCCCAACCGGTCATGCGACCGTAGACCAGCCGCGGATTGTCCGCGAGCAACAGATCCGGGCCGAGCCCGAGCCGCTCCATCACCCCCGGACGATAGCCTTCGATCAGCCCGTCGCACGTGCCCGCCAGCCGCCGCACCGCCGCGACCGCATCCGGGCGCTTGAGATCGAGCACGATCGTCCGGCGCGATCGCAACAACGGGTCGCGCGATGGGTCGGTCAGGCCGCCGCTGGAGGGCCGTTCGACACGGATCACTTCCGCGCCGTGGTCCGCCAGCATCATCCCGCAGAACGGCCCCGGTCCGATCCCCGCCAGCTCGAGGATGCGTAATCCGGCGAGGGGCGGGGCGGCGGGCACTAGAAGGCCGCGATGCCGGTGATCGCGCGTCCGAGGATCAGCGCGTGGACGTCGTGCGCACCTTCATAGGTGTTGACCGTCTCCAGGTTCATCATGTGCCGCATCACCTGATATTCGCCCGAGATGCCGTTGCCGCCGTGCATGTCGCGCGCCATCCGCGCGATATCGAGCGCCTTGCCAACGTTGTTGCGCTTGACGATCGAGATCATCTCGGGCGCGAACCGGCCCTGGTCCATCAACCGCCCGACCCGCAGGCTCGCCTGCAGCCCGAGCGCGATCTCGGTCTCCATGTCGGCGAGCTTCTTCTGGAAGAGCTGCCGCCCCGCCAAAGGGGTGCCGAACTGGTTGCGATCGAGCCCATATTGGCGCGCCGCATGGAAACAGAACTCCGCCGCGCCGAGCGACCCCCAACTGATCCCGTAGCGCGCGCGGTTGAGGCAGCCGAACGGACCTTTGAGCCCCTGCACGTTTGGCAGCAGCGCGTCTTCGCTCAACTCGATCTCGTCCATCAGGATCATGCCGGTGATCGACGCGCGCAAGCTGAGCTTGCCTTCAATCTTCGGCGCGGAAAGGCCTTTCGCACCCTTCTCGACGATGAAGCCGCGGATGCCGTCGCCATGCGCGTCCGACTTTGCCCAGATGACGAAGACGTCGGCAATCGGCGAATTGGAAATCCACGTCTTCGCGCCCGACAGCAGATACCCGCCATCGACCTTTTTGGCGCGCGTCGTCATGCCGCCGGGGTCGGAACCGGCATCGGGTTCGGTCAGACCGAAGCAGCCGATCCACTCGCCCGTCGCGAGCCTGGGCAAATACTTCTGCTTCTGCTCTTCCGAACCATAAGCGAGGATCGGGTACATCACGAGGCTCGACTGGACCGACATCATCGAACGGTAGCCCGAGTCGATCCGTTCGACCTCGCGTGCGACGAGGCCGTAAGCGACATAGGATGCGCCGACGCCACCATATTCCTCGGGTACAGTCGGGCCGAGCAGACCGAGCGCGCCCATCTCGCGGAAGATCTCGGGATCGGTCGTTTCGTTCTGGAACGCGTCGACGATCCGGGGGGCGAGCTTGTCCTGCGCATAAGCGCGCGCGGTGTCGCGGATCATGCGTTCGTCATCCTCGAGCTGGTCGTCGAGGAAGAAGGGGTCTGCCCAATCGAAACGCGCCATGTCGGCCATGAGATACTCCGTTGACTGTCTTACTTGCTTCCCCGGTCTGGTCCGCTTCCCCGGCGGAGGCCGGGGCCCAGGGGCGGAACGATCGTTGTCGAACGGTGCGCTCGCCTGGCACGTCCATCGCTCCTAGGCCCCGGCCTTCGCCGGGGAAGCGTAGGATGGGGGGGTGGGTTATGTGTTCAGTACGCGATCATCGAACAATCCGAACACGATGGTGGACGCATAATAAGCGATCGCGCGGTCGCGTGGCATCGTGCCCGCCCACTTCCGCATGTCGAACGCGGCATTCTGCAACGCCATCAGTGCCTGTGCCGCGATCAGTGGGTCGACCGCACGGATCGATGCTTCGGCGACGCCGTCACTGATCGTCCCCGCATAGCGACGCGCGATTCGGTTGGAGCGATCGACCATCTCGCGCCGTCCCTCGGCCGGGAGGCCCGACAATGCGGTCGTGCGCAACAAGGGCCCGCGTTCCGAGAATTGGACGTCGAGCAATGTCGCGATCGTCCCCGAAAGCCGATCCCATTGCGACCCGCCGCGTTCGTCGGCGAGATGCTGCGCATCAGCGATCGTGTCGAGGCTGCGCTTGTAACAGGCAAGCACCAGATCGTCCTTGGCGTCGAGGTGATGGTAGAAGCTGCCCTTGGTGACGTTGAGCTGCGATGCGATCCGCTGGACCGATGCGCCGCGATAGCCGAGCTCGTTGATGAGTCTGGTCGCCGCAAGCAGGAAAGCCTCACGTCCGGGCTCGGGTTCGTCATGCGCGAGGTCGATCAGCTCGGGGTCCCAACGTGCCTTGGGCGCGGCGATGCCATGCGCGAACACGTCCATCAGGCGTTTCTCGACCCGGGCAAATTGATCGGGTTCGTAGCGCACGAGCCAGATCGGCAGCCAGAAGGTGTTCTCGAGCAGGACGTGCGCGCGCGCGCCGAACAGGTCGGTCTGGGCGCGTGTTGTGGCGGTGCCCCACAGGCTGCGGGTCTTGCGGAAGACTTCGCGCCAGCCCGTCATCAGGCGGCCCAGCACGGGTTCCTCCATCGCGCGGAGATCGGACAGGATCGCGAACGCGGTTTCCTCGCCACGCTGGATCGCCGCCAACCGTTCGAAATTGAGCGCAAGATAGCGTGCGACGCGGTCGCGTGGCGTCGCTTCGGCGAGCGATTCGTCGAGCATCGCCTGAAGCCGTTCGAGCGTCTGTTCGAAACACGCTGCCGCAAGGTCCTCCTTGCGCTTGAAATAGTAAGTGACGCTCGTTGTATTGAGCCCAACCCGGCGCGCGACGTCGGCGAAGGTCATGCCCTTGGCGCTCTGTTCGTTGATCGCTTCCGCCGCAGCGGCCAGGATCGCATCGCGCTTGGCGCGGAATCGCTTGGTGCTGGTGCCGGGATCCGCCGCTTCGGCGGTCTGTTCGATAGCTGTTTCCTCCATGCCGGAAACCTTACCAACATCTTTTAGAAGAAACAGTCCTTTTTCGACTGACCGCATAGGGCCGCAATTTCCCGCTCGAAGCGGCTTTACCGAAAACCCGGTACGGTATACCCAACGCCGGTGAAGGCCGCAAACGGCCACCCTTGGAGAGACGCGATGGACTTCAGCTTCACCGAACGCGAAACCTATTTCCGGGATCGCGTGAAGAGCTTCATCGACGAACAGATCCGCCCGCGCCAGTCCGAATATGACGCGCAGGCGCATGAAGGCGAGCGCTGGAAGGTCATTCCGGTGATCGAGGAGATGAAGGAGAAGACCAAGGCCGCCGGCCTGTGGAATTTCTTCATGCCCCCGCATTCCGGGCAGAATCACGTCGACGACACGTTCGAGTTCGAAGGCACCCAACTTAGCAATCTCGAATATGCGTTATGCGCCGAAGAGATGGGCAAGGTCGGCTGGGCAAGCGAGTGTTTCAACTGTTCGGCACCGGACACCGGCAACATGGAAGTGTTCCATCGCTACGGTACGCGTGAGCAGAAGGATCGCTGGCTACGGCCGCTGATGCACGGTGAGATCCGTTCGGCCTTCCTGATGACCGAACCGGCGGTCGCGTCGTCGGATGCGACCAACATCGAGACGTCGATCGTCCGCGATGGCGACGAGTATGTCATCAACGGCACCAAATGGTGGTCGTCCGGCGTCGGCGATCCGCGCTGCAAGGTCGCGATCACCATGGGCAAGACCAACCCGCAAGCCTCACGCCACAGCCAGCAGAGCATGATCCTGGTGCCGATGGATACGCCCGGCGTGACGATCAAGCGGATGCTGTCGGTCTATGGGTATGACCACGCGCCGCATGGGCACGGCGAAGTGGTGCTCGAGAATGTCCGCGTGCCCGCGGAGAACATCCTGCTCGGCGAAGGGCGCGGGTTCGAGATCGCGCAGGGGCGGCTCGGGCCGGGCCGGATCCATCACTGCATGCGCACGATCGGCGTTGCCGAGACCGGGATCGAAGCCATGGCCAAGCGGCTGCTGAGCCGTGTCGCGTTCGGCAAGCGGATCGCCGACCAGTCGGTGTGGGAGCAGCGCATCGCCAAGGCACGGATCGACATCGAAATGACCCGGCTGCTGTGCCTCAAGGCCGCGGACATGATGGACAAGGCGGGCAACAAGTCCGCGCAGCTCGAGATCGCGATGATCAAGGTGCAGGCCCCCAACATGGCGCTCCAGATCCTCGACGCTGCGGTCCAGGCGCATGGCGGCGGTGGGGTGTCGGGCGACTTCCACCTCGCGCATGATTGGGCGGCGCTGCGCACGCTGCGGTTCGCCGACGGGCCGGACGAAGTCCACAACCGGGCGATCGCGCGCAACGAGTTCGGCAAATACGCCGATCTGCCCGCAGCGGTCACGGCAAAGGAAGCGATGCGGCGCTGAGCAGCTCCCTCTCCCCGCCAGCGGGGAGAGGGCAGGGGAGAGGGGCAGTCCGCCAACACAACAGACATGGGCCGGTGTGGAGAGACTGCCCTCTCCCCGGCCAGTTTAGGGTGAAGCGTGCCCCGCACGCTTCAGGATCGTCCGGGGGACGATCCGGCCCCAAAACTCCCGCAAGCGGGAGAGGGAGAAGACATGAAAGCCGCCGTCCTCCACGCCCCCAACACCGACCTCATGATCGAGGATATCCGCGTAGCCGACCCGGCCCCGCGCGAAGTGCTGATCCGTACCGTCGCGTGCGGGGTGTGCCGGTCCGACCTGCACTTCGTCGACGGTGCGTTCCCGCATCCGATGCCGACGGTTCCCGGCCACGAAGCCGCCGGGATCGTCGAGGCGGTCGGATCGGACGTCGCGCATCTGAAGGTTGGCGATCACGTCGTCACCTTCTTCACGGTGTTCTGCGGGGCGTGCGAGATGTGCGTGACGGGGCGGCCATCGTTGTGCGTCGATCCGTCGACCCGTCGGCCCAAGGGTGCGGACCCGCGGCTCAGCCTCGCGGACGGGACGCCGCTTGCGCCGTTCCTCAATCTGTCGGCGTTTGCCGAGATGATGCTGGTTCATGAGAACGCCTGCGTCGCGATCGACAAGGCGATGCCGCTCGACCGGGCCGCGCTGCTTGGATGCGCGGTGATCACCGGCGCGGGATCGATCTTCAACGACAGCCAGTTGCGGCCGGGCGAAACCGTCGCGGTGATCGGGTGCGGTGGGATCGGGCTGGCTGCGATCAACGCCGCGAAGATCGCGGGAGCGGGCATGATCCTCGCGATCGACCCGGTCGCGGAGAAACGCGCACTGGCGGAAAAACTCGGCGCGACGCACAGCTTCGATGCGGATGCGCCGGATCTGGCGAAGCAAGTCGCGGCGTTGACCGGGGGCGGGGTGCATTATGCAATCGAGGCGGTCGGGCGGTCCAACACCGCTGAACTCGCCTGGACGATCCTGCGGCGCGGTGGGACCGCGACGATTCTCGGCATGATCGCGCCGGGCAATGAGGTGAAGATCCCCGGCCCCACCTTCCTGACCGGCAAGAAGCTGCAAGGCTCTCTGCTCGGATCGACCCGCTTCCCGATCGACATGCCGCGGCTCGTCCGGCTGTATCTCGACGGCAAGCTCGACCTGGATACGATGGTGGCCGAGCGGATCCGGCTGGAGGACGTCAACGACGCCCTCGCCAAGCTGCGCAGCGGGGACACGGTGCGCTCCGTGATCGAATTCGCATGACCGACTTTGCCCCACAGACGATGGAGGTTCCCGACAAGGACCGGCTCGACGAGGATCGACTGACCGCGTGGATGACGGCGAACGTCGCTGGGTTCGAAGGCCCGCTGACCTATGCCAAATTCTCGGGCGGGCAATCGAACCCTACGTTCAAGATTTCTGCTGCCTCGGGCGACTATGTCCTGCGGCGCAAGCCGTTGGGCAATCTGCTTCCTTCCGCCCATGCGGTCGACCGCGAGTATCGCGTGATTGCCGGACTGTACCCGACCGGCTTTCCGGTCGCGCGGCCTTATGGGCTGTGCACCGATCCGGCGGTGATCGGGACCGACTTTTACGTCATGGGGTTCGCGGATGGGCGTAATCTGTGGGACGGGACGCTTCCCGATTTTGCGCCCTCTGAGCGGACCGGCATTTACAATGCGATGTGCGATACGCTGGCGGCGCTGCACACGACTGATCACGAGGCCGCGGGCCTCGGCGATTATGGTCGCCCCGGCAATTATTTCGAGCGCCAGGTCGCGCGCTGGACCAAACAGTATCGCGCGTCCGAGACCGAGCGGATGGAGACGGTCGAGCGGTTGATCGACTATCTCGGGCGTACCGTGCCGCCGCAGACGCGCACGTCGATCGTCCACGGCGATTACCGCATCGACAACATGATCTTCCACAAGACCGCGCCACGCGTGATCGCGTTGCTCGACTGGGAGCTGTCGACGCTCGGCGATCCGCTTGCCGATTTCAGCTATTTCCTGATGAGTTGGGTGACCGCGCCCGAGGGGCGTTCGGGCGTGCTTGGCCATACCGGGCCAGCGACCGGCATCCCGTCGATCGAGGATATGGTTGCTCGTTATTGTGCCGCGACCGGGCGGGACGGGGTGCCCGATCTCAACTGGTACTTCTCGTACAATCTCTTCCGGCTGACCGGCATCGTGCAGGGCATCAAGAAGCGGATCGTCGAGGGGACCGCCTCCAGCGCACAGGCCGAGAAGTCGGCGGCGGGGGTGTATCGGCTTGCCGATGCTGCGTGGGAATTCGCGGTGAAGGCGGGGGCTTAGCATATCCCCCTCCCGCTTGCGGGAGGGGTTAGGGGAGGGGATTGAGGGGAGCGCTTGCGGACAAGCCCTCCCCCGACCCCTCCCGCAAGCGGGAGGGGAGGAGAAGACGCATGTCTCAATTCGATTTGACCGGCAAAGTCGCCATCGTGACCGGTTCCTCACGCGGGATCGGCAAGGCGAGTGTTTGCGAACTCGCTGAACACGGCGCGAAGGTCGTCATCTCCAGCCGCAAGCAGGACGCGTGTGATGTGGTCGCAGCGGAAATCAACGCACGTTTCGGTGAAGGCACCGCGATCGCGGTGGCGGCGAACATTTCCGACAAGGCGGGTCTGCAGCATCTGGTCGATGCGACGCGTACCGCGTTCGGGCAGATCGACGTGCTCGTCTGCAATGCCGCCTCCAACCCCTATTACGGTCCGCAAGCCGGGATTGCCGACGATCAGTTCCGCAAGATCCTCGACAATAACATCGTCTCCAACCACTGGTTGATCACGATGGTCGCCCCAGAAATGCGCGAGCGGCGCGCCGGATCGATCATCATCGTTTCGTCGATCGGCGGCTTGCGCGGATCGACGCTGATCGGCGCCTATTGCATCTCCAAGGCTGCCGACATGCAGCTTGCGCGGAACCTTGCGCATGAATTCGGGCCGGACAACGTTCGCGTCAATTGCATCGCGCCGGGGCTGATCAAGACCGACTTTGCGCGTGCCTTGTGGGAAGATCCCGAGCGGATCGAAGCCGCGAACAAGACCGTGCCGCTGCGGCGGATCGGCGAACCGGCGGAAATCGCGGGCGCGGTCGTCTTCCTCGCCAGCCAGGCGAGCAGCTTCATGACCGGGCAGACGATCGTGCTCGACGGTGGCGTGACGATTTAGGGGGGAGCAGCACATGACACAGCGTTTCACGGGCAAGTCGATCATCGTCACCGGGGCAGGGTCCGGCATCGGCCGCGCCACCGCGTTGCTGTTCGCGCGCGAGGGCGGATCGTTGCTCGTCGCCGACCGCAGCGATACGGTGCACGAGACCGCGGCGCTGATCGACCAGGCGGGCGGCGCCGCCCACGCGATCCAGATCGATGCGGGCGACGAAGCGGATGTCGTCCGCGCGGTGCAGGTCGCGTGCGAGTATTACGGCGGGCTCGACATCATGTTCGCCAACGCAGGCATCTCCGGCGGGATGGCGAACCTGTTCGATACTGATGTCGCGCTGATTACCGAGGTGTTGCGGGTGAACCTGATCGGTCCGTTCCTGGCGATCAAACATGCCGCCCCCAGAATCGCCGAGCGTGGCGGCGGCGCAATCGTGCTGACTGCGAGCGTTGCGGGAATCCGTTCGGGCGCCGGGTCACCGGCGTATTCCGCTTCCAAGGCGGGGGTCATCAACCTGGCGATGGTTTCTGCGCAGCAGTTGTCGGGATCGAACGTGCGGGTCAACGCGATCTGCCCGGGGCTTACCGAAACCGGCATGACCAAACCGACGTTCGACTATGCGCGCGAGGCGGGGAAGATCGACCGGGTCGGGCGGCTCAATCCGCTTCGGCGCGGTGCCCAACCCGAAGAACTCGCCGAAGTCGCGGCCTTCCTCGCATCGGATGCCGCAAGCTACGTCAACGGCCAAGCGATCGCGGTCGACGGGGGGCTGTCGAGCAGCCACCCCGTCACCAAGCAGGAATATGGCAAGACCGCGGTCTGATCAGTCGAGCGCGGGCAGTGCCTTGGGTTCGTGGATCGGGCACCGGTTGAAGTCGGCGCGGAAGTCCGACGACATCTGATACGCCGACTTGCGCACCCGGTTGATCTGCCCGAGCGGCTGGTGCGCCGCGAGCCCGGTCCAAACGCTGAACCGCATCCCGTCGTCGATCGCCTTGGCGCGATCGGCCGTCCAGCTTGGCTGCGCCGCTACGCGGATCGTCGCGACCGTGGTGAAGGGGCTTTCCGCCTCGTCCCAGATCGCGTCGGCTTTCTCGATCGGCATGGTTTCGAGGTCGCGGCACAATTGCACGCGAAGCTCCCACATCGCGTCACCGGCCGTCATCACGGCGTTGATTTCCTCGCGCAACGCATCGGGGCGGTTGTGCGTGTCGACCTTCTCCTTGGTGTGCGCGGTCAGGTTTCCCGATACGGGCGCGAGCGAGAACTTGGCGATGTAGCTGCCAAAGCGGAATGGCGTTGCGCTGTAATAGGTCTCGCCAAGCGGGTGGACGTTGGGCGCGCCGCCAAGCGTCTGCAGCGCGGGGCTGGGCAAGCCGATCGCCTCAAGCGCCGCTTCGGTTCCGCGCAGGACCGCGGACAAGACCTTCTTCGCGCCCTCCGCCTTGTCGGTGGTCTTGGCGAGCAGCTTGAGGTTGGCGAGGAACGGCTTGGCGTTGGGGGTCGCGAACGCGGGACCGTTGATCATGATGAAATCCTGCGTCGTCTCGCTTTCCGAGCCGGGCAGCCGATCGCCCGCGACGTCGAGCAGCTTGAACGCAAGTCCGCGGGGCACGGAGATCGAATCGTCCAGGATATCGCCCGGGTTGGTCGAGAAGCGCATCACGACGGGATGCTCGCCCGCCTTGGCGAACACGCCCTGCGCGAGCTCCGCCGGCAGATTGTCGTTGATCGTCAGCGTGCCTTCGAGCAACCCATGGCTTTTTGCATGGACCGACCGAACGGCATGGCCGTAGTTTTCGGACGTTGTCTCGAGGATGTCGTGCAGCGCCTTGTTCAGGCCCTGCGATGTTTCGCTTTCGTCTTCGGTGGTCGTCTCGACATTGGGGGTGAAGGCGACGGGGGGCTTGAGCGCTTCGGACATCGGATACTCCATACAACGGTACGCCGATGATAACCTGCCGATCCGTCCGGTGTTCCGCGCGCCTATTCCCCCCAGCTATTCCCGGAGGCGGATAAGGCCTTCCTGTGCGACACTCGCCACCAGCCGGCCGTCACGCGCGAAGATCTTGCCGCGATTGAACCCGCGTGCGTGACCCGCCCATGGGCTGTCGCAAGCGTAGAGCAGCCATTCGTCCGCGCGGAAATCCTCGTGGAGCCACAGCGAATGGTCGAGGCTCGCGGTCTGGAGCTTGTTCATCATCCAGTTGACGCCGTGCGGCAGCGTCGCGGTGCCGAGCAGCGACATGTCGGACGCATAAGCGAGGATCGCGCGGTGCATCGCAGGGTCGTCCCCGATCGGCGCAACGACGCGGAACCAGCTGTTCTGGAACGGTGCGTGCGCGACCGGATCGAGCCAGCTGCGCGGGGACACCGGGCGGATCTCGACCATCCGTGGGCGGAGGAACATCGTACGATATCGTTCAGGGATCCGATCGATCATCGCGAGCCGAAGGTCGCGGTCGTTGGTCAGATCCTCGGGCGGGGGGACGTCGGGCATCGCGTCCTGATGCGCGAGGCCATCCTCGGGCACTTGTAGCGAGCAGGCGAGGTTGAGGATCGGCACCCCGCGCTGCGTCGCGATCACCCGGCGGGTCGAGAAGCTCTTGCCGTCGAAATCGCGGACGACGCGGTAGAGGATCGGGTGATCCTCCGCGCCGGGTCGCATGAAATAGGCGTGGAGCGAATGCGCGGCCTTGGGGGCATCGGTCGACCTTTGCGCTGCCTGGAGCGCCTGGGCGATCACTTGTCCGCCGAATACGCGCCCGAACCCGTCGTTGCCGCGTGGGCCACGATAGAGGTCGGTGTCGATCTCCTCGACATCGAGCAGTTTGATCAGATCCTGGGCGAGCCGGGCTGCGTCGAATTGGGGGTCGGTCATCAGCTCGTCACTCTCTTGCACTTCTCCGGCGAAGGCCGGGGCCCAGTCGCGCAGGCCAGCGTCATCGCCGTGCAGCGCCTACCATTACCCGCTCACGACTGGGCCCCGGCCTTCGCCGGGGAAGCTTAGTTTGGCAAGGGGCGCGCTCAGTATCCAGCCGCCCGCGCGATCCGGTCCGCGTGGAAATTCGCATCGCCGAACATCTCCGCCAGCACGCGCGCGCGCTTCATGTAGAAGCCGATGTCATATTCGTCGGTCATCCCGATACCGCCGTGCATCTGGACACCCTCCTGCACCGACAAGGTGGTCGCGAGCGCTGTCATCGCCTTGGCGACCGACACCGCTTCGTCGGCATGCGCGCTGCCCGCATCGAGAAGCTGCTGCGCCTTGAGCACCGCCGCCCGCGCAACTTCCATCTCGGAATAGAGATGCGCCGCGCGGTGCTGGAGGGCCTGGAAACTGCCGATCAACACGCCGAACTGCTTGCGCTCCTTGAGGTAGCCCACCGTCATGTCCATCGCGCCGCCGCCGACGCCGAGCAACTCGGCCGACGCGCCCGTCCGGCCTGCGCGGAGCAGGCGGTCGAGCGGAGTGCGCCCGCCGTCGACGTCGCCGATCACCGCGTCGGCATCGACCTCGACGCCGTCGAATTCGAGCCGCGCCGCGATGCTGGCATCAGCGAGGCGTTCGGGGGTGGCGGTCAGGTTCGCCGCGTCCTTCGGGATCGCGAACAGCGTTACGCCTTCGGCATCGGAAGCGCTGCCGGCGGTGCGTGCGGCGACGATCAGCAGGTCGGCGACGTGGCCGTGCGTGACGAACTGCTTCTTGCCCGAAAGCTTGAAGCCGTTGCCCGATCGTTCGGCGGTCAGCGTGACGGTGTCGCGGTGCTTCGCGCCCTCATCGACCGCGAGCGCGGCGACGGTTTCGCCGCTGAGGATGCCGGGGAACCAGCGCGCGGCGTGCGCGCTGCCCTTGAGCGCTTCGACCGCGGCGACCGCGGTCGTGAGGAAGGGGGAGGGCGACAGGTTGCGGCCGATCTCCTCGAGCACGACGCCCGCCTCGACATGGCCGAGGCCGAGGCCGCCATCCGCCTCGTCGATCAGGATGCCGGTGAAGCCCATTTCGGCGAAGCTGCGCCAGAGATCGCGGCTGAAGCCGGTTGCGTCGTCTGCGTCGCGCAAGCCGCGCATGTGGCTGACGGGGGCCTGCTCCGCGACGAAATCGCGGATCGTGTCCTGGAGGGCGGTCTGGTCTTCGTTGAGATACAGCGGCATCTTCTTCTCCCTCTCCCCGCTTGCGGGGAGAGGGCCGGGGAGAGGGGCAGTCTCTCGCGCCGGCCCATGTTGTTAGCGGACTGCCCCTCTCCCGCGCTTCGCTTCGCTCGCTTGCCCTCTCCCCGCCAGAGGGGAGAGGGAGAATTATGCCGGCAATTCCAGGATGCGCTTGGCGATGATGTTGAGCTGGACCTCGCTGGTCCCGCCCTCGATCGAATTCGCCTTGGTGCGCAGCCAGGCGCGCGCCTCGCGACCGCCCCCCGAGGTTTCGCTTTCCCATTCGAGCGCGTCGGAGCCGCCTGCCGCCATCTGGAGTTCGTGGCGGCTCTTGTTGAGTTCGGTGCCGTAGTATTTCATCATCGAGGGCTGCGCGGGGTGGACGCGGCCGGCTTTCAGTTCGTCGATGAAGCGTTCGGACATCGCCCCGAACGCCTTCGCGCGGACTTCGAACATCGCGATCGTTGCACGTAGGAGCGGGTCGGCGAGGCGGCCTTCATGGTCGAGGCCAACCGTCGCAATAGCGCCTTCGATCAATGGGTTGCCGCCAGTACTTGCCAGCCCCATGCCGGAAATCATCTCACGCTCGTGGCCCAGCAGATATTTGGCGACGTCCCAGCCCTTGTTCTCCTCATGGATGCGCTGGGACTTGGGCACTTTCACGTTATCGAAGAAAGTCTCGCAGAAAGGGGAATAGCCCGAGATCAACAGGATCGGCTTGGTCGAGACGCCTTCGCTCGCCATGTCGAACAGGACGAAGCTGATCCCGCCTTGCTTGGATTCCTTTGACGTGCGGACGAGGCAGAAGATCCAGTCGGCCTTGTCGGCGTAGGAGGTCCAGACCTTCTGGCCGTTGATCAGATAATGGTCGCCCGTATCCTCCGCCGAGGTGGCGAGCGAGGCGAGATCGGAACCGGCGTCGGGTTCGCTATACCCCTGGCACCAGCGGATTTCTCCGCGCGCGATCTTGGGGAGGTAATCGAGCTTCTGCTCCTCGGTGCCATATTTGAGCAGTGCCGGTCCAAGCATCGAGATACCGAAGGAGTTGAGCGGGTTACGCGCCTTGATTGCGGCCATCTCTTCGCGCAGCACCTTGGTCTCGGCGGGCGACAGGCCGCCGCCGCCATAGGCCGCGGGCCAGTCGGGGACGGTCCAGCCGCGCGAGGCCATTGCGTCCATCCATTCTTTCTGGCCGGGCTGGAAATCCGGGTTGCGGCCGCCCCAGCAGGCGTCCTTCTCCGAGCGGACGGGCTGGCGCATTTCGGGCGGGCAATTGGCTTCCAGCCATGCGCGCGTTTCGAGGCGGAATGTGTCGATATCCTGAATCATTGGGTCAACTCCTCACCAGTTCGTGCGCCGCGCGCGCCACGGCGATCGCGGTAAAATCGCGGTTATAGTCGGAAATCACCTGCACCCCGATCGGCAGGCCGTCGGGGTCGGTCCCGATCCGCACGCTGGTTGCAGGCAACATCGGGAAGGTGGCGAGACCGGGATAGGCCATCTGGAGACCGGCGGGGGTGTCGAGCCCGTCGATCGCGGTGATGCGCGTCATGAGCGGGGTGTCGTCGTGCGGGTAGGCGGTGGTGCCCCAGATCGGCGCGATTACCGCGTCATACTGCGTGAACAGACGCGCCCAGTCACGGCGGCACCTGGCCTGCGCGTCGATAAGCGTGAACCAGTCGGGGAGCGCGAGCGGCTGCCCGCCCTCCATCGGCGCGCCGCGCGCCATCGCGACGACGAGCATGTGGATGTATGCGCCGTGCTGCGCGACGAGATCGGGCAGGAGTGCGCTGGCGTCGTCGACCTGCGCGCCCGCTGACCGGAAGGCGGTGCCGACGGCGGCGATCGCGGCCTGGATCGTGGCCTGCGATTTGGCGAGCGGGTGTTCGGGGAGCAGCAGGATGCGCCAGTCGCCGGGGCCGCGCGGAGCAGGTTTTGCGAGCGCGTCGCCGCCCATGACGTTGAACAGCGCTTCGAGATCGTCGGGGTCGCGTGCGAGCGGGCCGACGACGTTGAGCGCTACGCCACAACTGTGTGTTCTCGGGAAGTTATGGCCGAAGGATGACAGTGCGTTGTAAGTCGGCTTGTGGCCCCAGACGCCGCAGAAGGCCGCGGGGAGGCGGATCGATCCGCCGATGTCCGAGCCGATCTCGATGGGGACGAACCCTGCCGCTAGGGCGGCTGCGGCACCACCCGAGGAGCCGCCGGGGACGCGGGTCTGGTCGAGCGGGTTGCGGGTGCGGCCGTAGACCGGGTTGTTAGTTTGCAGGTCGGCGAGCGCGACGGGGACGTTGGTCTTGCCTAGGATCACTGCGCCTGCGTTTTTGAGGCGGGTGACCTGGACGGCGTCTTCGGTTGCTGTGAAGTCGGCGTGTTCTTCGAAGCCCCAGCAGCTGACGAGACCGGCGACGTCGAAGCTTTCCTTGACCGTCATGGGGACGCCGAGAAGGGGGCGGGTGTCTTTCGGACTGGCGTCGATTGTGCGGGCGGCGTCGCGGGCGCGGTCGAAATCGCGGACGACGACGGCGTTGATCTCGGTATCGCCGGATTCGATGCGGGCGATTGCGGCTTCGCATTCTGCGAGCGCGGTGGTTTCGCCGCTGCGGATGGCGGCGGCGGTCTGGAGGGCGGTGCGCATTACTTCTCCCTCTCCCCGCTTGCGGGGAGAGGGCCGGGGGGGGGGGGGGGGGAGGAAGGCGGCCCCGCCGAGGCTACCCCCCACCACGCGCAATTTAAAAAAAAAAGCCCCCCCCCACCCACAAA
>JARUXA010000240.1 GCA_030433805.1 Sphingomonas sp. PsM26
GGGCTACAGTTATTGGGAATTGAAGTCGTTATTAGTGGCATACGTCCAGAGATTGCCCAAACCATGGTTAGTTTAGGAATAAAAATCGAAGAAATTAGAAGCTTTTCTAGTTTACATCAAGCTGTGCAATATACAAATTCATTTACAAGATCTTTAATTTGAATATTCACCTATATTTTGAGAAAACTACTTATGATGTGAAGTACTATCTATACTAACTTCTAATTACGTTATCAAAAAAGTTACTGATTTAGGCACCAGTAGCTTTTTGGGGGTAAGT
>JARUXA010000241.1 GCA_030433805.1 Sphingomonas sp. PsM26
GTGGTAATTTCCGCCAGGTTTTCTAGAATCGTTTCTTTGATTCTCGGTAAATTCATGAGGTGCGCCATTGCTTTGCGTACGCGACGGTCGTTAAATGGCTCACGGCGCATATTGTAGCCAATATAGCGGTACGATCGGCCCAAATATTTAATACGCGCGAATCTATTGTTGAAAGTTTCAGAGTTCGTTTGTCGGCTCCATTGCAATGGCAGCAAGTTCATCGTATCGACATCTTGCTTTTTCAGAGCTTGTAAAGCTACGGCCAGATTCTTGAT
>JARUXA010000242.1 GCA_030433805.1 Sphingomonas sp. PsM26
GCACTAATTTTGGCTTTTTCCATTCAATCTTTCCTCCTTTTCCATTTTATTTAAAGTAATCTTTTGCTTGTTTGAATGGCTCTTTACCCTTTTCATTACTTGCGCTTCTTTAAACGTTATGAAGTAGATAGTAGATTTACTCTAAGGTTAATTCTAAGCTAAAAGTATCCTTTCCACGTATAAGGGTTTTACTAGGGGAATTTAACGAGAATGACAATATTCACTATGAAAATTAGTTAATCAAATGTGTTCCCATCATGCTTCTTCCTATTTT
>JARUXA010000243.1 GCA_030433805.1 Sphingomonas sp. PsM26
CCTAGACCATAGAGTCTTTCAACGCAATCAAACACGGATTTTTTATAATTATGGCAGGCAATTGAATCGCTCATTTTTGCTACTGTTTTTCTTCTGGTTTTTTATTCATTTTCTCTAGAGAATTTTCCAAAGTAGCATCCAAGTCGTTTTTAAAATACTGGTTGGTTAGTTTTTTATCAAAATTCTCTTTTAGAAAATTAAGAGGGTTAAATTTTTGAAACATCGATACAAAATGATTTGCATTTTCCAGCATAGGTATTTGGCTGTGGGATGG
>JARUXA010000244.1 GCA_030433805.1 Sphingomonas sp. PsM26
GGTAGATAATTGCTTAACTTGTTGTGAATCGCCAAAGTCAGATACACCATACTTAGAACCATCGTATTTATATATACGAGACTCATCTAGCCAATCTAAAATCCATTGTTGAGCTTGTAGGTGTATCAAGTTCCATGATGACCACTTTTTAGGTAAATACTGGTCAATCTCTGGCTCATATCTTTAAAGGTCTGAATCGTTAGAAAATAACGCTTGAGTAGTTATATTTAAAACAGTGATCGTCTTAGTTATTGTTTGAGTCTCAGCAGTAG
>JARUXA010000245.1 GCA_030433805.1 Sphingomonas sp. PsM26
CTCCTGACCAAGCTGCATTGGCAAATGGTATTTCTGAAGACTTGATCAATACTGCTACTGGAATCTCTACATCTGCTTTAGCAATTATTACATACAATTTGTTTACATCTAAAATTGATACTTTGACTTATTCTATTGATGAGGCAGGTAATACAATTGTTAACACGTACAGACATTTCAGAAGTTCAAAAAAATAATAATTAATTAATTAAATACTTTACTAATTGTATCGTATTCAATTATAAAAAATAAAGTAATGGCTGTAAAAATGT
>JARUXA010000246.1 GCA_030433805.1 Sphingomonas sp. PsM26
GCGGCAAACGCCCACATCGCCAGCACGGCGCACAACGCAAGCCCGATAAGCGCCGCCGCGACCGTCGTCCCGGACCGCGTCCCCGGCAGCAGCCGCGCGAGCGCCATCGCGCAGAGGCTGGAAGCAGCGTAACCGAACGGCACCGCGGCGAGAACGCGCAGCGCAATATCGCCGCGCCGCGCCCAGCGCGCCTGCGCGTGGGAATGCCCCCCTGTCCTGCTCATCACATCGTGTACCGCAAGGTCGCGAACACCGTCCGCGGAGAGCCGTA
>JARUXA010000247.1 GCA_030433805.1 Sphingomonas sp. PsM26
GTATTGAATACGGAATTTGTTGTTTTATAAACACAAATTCCTCTTTCAGATAACCCCTTATATTTTAGCCAGTCATGCTAATTCGTTCGTTATTATAATCATGTAATCATGATTTTTCATTCTTTCTCGTTTCACCTATTAAAACTTTACACTTTTCAGCATTTTCACAATCAACTTATCTTGTTTTCCCCCTTGTTTCTCTGTTAAATGATCTCCAGTGTATTTGTAATAAAGCTTGATTACTTTATCCGTATTTTTATCTGCTATATAT
>JARUXA010000248.1 GCA_030433805.1 Sphingomonas sp. PsM26
ATTGATAATCAGTGGATGGAACAACCCACTCAAGCAGATGACCGTAAGAGATTAGATTATTAGACAAACATTCTTAGTGAATAATGTTTAGTAACTGGAGCATACTACTACAGGTGATGTAAATGATCACTCCGTATAAAATTACATGTAAGTAGAAAATACTACTGTTCAGGAGCAGTAATATTTTTGTTTTAAAAATGAATATATTTTTATTATTTGAGCAAACTACTCAAGATACAATAGATCATTATCAACGTAACAACTATATTTC
>JARUXA010000249.1 GCA_030433805.1 Sphingomonas sp. PsM26
TTGATAGGGCAGCCAATTGATTCGTTGTTTCAGTACTCCGACGATGACCTACAGGCGATTAGTGCCTTCCGACAATTCAAGAAGGCGATCCACTTTGGTGATCCGGACGTTGCCAAACGCTCGTACCAATCCAAAAGCGCACAGTCGACGCGCCAGGAATTGGCGAGTGTTGGTGTCCATGTTCAATCAAATCCATCCGCGAATGACTTTGCGACTCGACGGGAGAAGACGAAAGTCTGGCTCCAAAGAGGAATTGAAATTAATGAGACAC
>JARUXA010000024.1 GCA_030433805.1 Sphingomonas sp. PsM26
CGGAACCTCGGGCTCATTGCAGGCGGCACGGTCGCGGTGGATGGCAGCCGTTTCCGGGCAGTGAACGCCGCGCGACAAGAACTTCACACCGGTGACGATCCGGCGGCGGATGGAGCAGGTCGATGCCAGCATCCAGCGCTATCTCGGCATGCTTGACACCGCCGACCGGCAGGACGGTGAAGCCGCCGAGCTTCGCACGACGCGGCTGACGACAAGGCTCGGTGAGTTGCGGCGGCAGATGCGGGAACTCGAAGCGATGGAGCAGGCGGTGGCAGGCTCGCCCGACCGGCAGATCTCGCTTACCGACCCGGACGCGCGCGCGATGGCGTCGGCGGGCACGGGCCCCGGGCAGGTCGGCTACAATCTCCAGGCAGCGGTCGATACCGACAGCCACATCATTGTCGCGCACGAGGTCATCAATCTCCGCCACGACCGTACGTCGCTGGCGAAGATGGGTGAGCAAGCCCGCACGGCGACGGGCGCGGATACGCTCACCGTGCTGGCCGATCGCGGCTACTTCTCGGGGCCCGAGGTCCTTGCGTGCGAAGCAGTCGGTATCGTGGCCGTATGCCCCAAGCCGCTGACCTCGGGCGCCAAGGCCGATGGCCGCTAAAGCAAGCAGGACTTCCTCTACCAGCCCGAGACCGACACCTATCGCTGCCTGGCGGGCAAAACGATGACGCGGCGCTTCTCGAGCCTCGAGCACGGCATGACGCTGCACGGCTATGCCACGTCGGCCTGTCGCTCGCGCTGTGCGGTGAAGACGAACTGCACCGCCAGCATCGAACGCCGCATCAAGCGGTGGGAGCATGAGGTGGTGATCGACGCGATGCAGGCCCGGCTCGACCGCATGCCGAACGCGATGCGGGTCCGGCGATGCACGGTCGAACACGTCTTTGGCACCCTCAAGGACTGGATGGGACGAAGCCACTTAAAGACGCGAACGCTGAAACACGTCGCAACCGAGATGAGCCTCCACGTCCTCGCCTACAACATCAAGCGCGCCATCGCTCTGGTCGGTGTCCCGGGAATGATCGCCGCGATGCAGGCCTGAGCGCCCGCGCTCGAGCGCGTCGCAATCAGCGCTGCTCGATAGTCGTTCTCACACAGCCTCCACCAAACCCGGCCGTTCAGCATTCGTTCGTGCCTAGCGTACGCAAAACTCACTTACGTGTCGTGACCCCTTACTGCGCGGCTAGGCACCGAAGACAAATAGCGCGATCAGAACGCCGCCAGAAAGCGTAAGCGTTTACAGGGCGCTGGTATCGCTAGGAACGTCCATCAAACGGCCGTTTTATGCACACCGATGCCAGCCGATTCTCCAAAGGGATCGAGTTTCGGGAATGCCCTTCAGGTCAACGCGGCGAGGCGGCGGGCGCGTTTAATATCCTTGGGCCGGCCAAACTCGGCGAGCATGGTTTCCAATTCTGCCCGTTCGGGAATGAAGATCATGGTCCCGTCTACCTCAACCGCCTGCCGGGTGGTCGGCCGAACCGGCACCTACGCCGTGCCTGAATAACGGTGGAAATCTGCCATGAACTCCACCGGCAGCGGCGTCTTCGTCCATATGCCGAAAATGCTGGACCGGAACGAAGCGTGCGGCGAGCCGCGCATGAGCTGATCGGGCATCCCGACGATGTGAACTATGCGTCCGCCGCCTTGGTCAGCACCGATTTCCTGAAAGCCTATGTGCTGGGTGATCGGCAGGCATTGGCCAAACTCAACACCGGCAAGGATGCGAAGGGGGCGGTTTGGCTTAAACGCTGATCCCGTCCCCGGTTGGGGATGGCGAAACGGGAAAGGTTCAACGTTCCAAAAACTTATCTCATAAGAATGCAACCACATGGATCGCAAACGGCGACGCCCATCGCGAAGACGCTATGCAATCTATTTTTATCAGCTTACGCCGTGCCATGATCGCGCGCAAAAGCCTCAACGTTACCGTCACACCGGAGCTGCATGGCTTCATCGCCGCAGCGCTGGACTCCGGACGCTATGGCAATGTCAGCGAGGTGGTTCGGGCCGCGTTACGGCTGCTCGAAGAACGCGAAACCGACTTCCATCGCTACCGGGCCTCGCGAATCTCTCCTCAGATTGAGGGGCGCTGATGATGGCCGAGCAATTGTTCTCACCTGCAACCGGCGCGATAGCCGACCGTATACGTGCCTATCAGTGGGATGCTCACCCTTTGGGCGAACCGTCCACTTGGCCCGCAGCGCTGAAGGTTACGCTGGCCACTATGCTCAACTCCCCCGAAGCAATGTTCATCGCCTGGGGGCCTGACCTCTTCGCCTTCTTCAACGACGCCTATGGCGACATCCTTGGTGATCGCGTCGACACTGCAATCGGCCGACCGTTCGCAGAACTATGGGCGGATGTGTGGGACGATATCGCTCCAATCGTCGACAAGGCGCTGGCGGGAGAGCCAAGCCGCTTTGCTGATAGGCCGCTAACGATGGTGCGGGGCGGCGAACTGGAAGAAACCTGGTGGTCGTTTTCCTACTCGCCGCTGCGTGACGAGACCGGTTCGATTGTGGGCATGCTGTGCGTGACCAGCGAGACGACAGAACGATTCCTGGGAGACCAGAGACAAGAGTTCCGCAGCCGCCTCGATGAGGCGCTGCGCTCTCTGGACGATCCGCGTGCGATCAAGGGTGTCGCCAACGCGATGCTCGGCGAACACCTGCAAGCCGACGGTGTCGGCTACGCGGATGCGCTCGACGATCGCTGCGAGCGCACGCTGATCGAGCAGGACTGGACCGCGCCAGGCCTGCCGAGCGTGGCCGGCTTCCACGTCCTTGAAGATTATGGCGTAGAGACGCGCGCCAGTCTGAAAACGGGCAGGGTCGTCCGGATCGACGACGTTGCGGTGCATCCGGATACCGGCCCGGAAACGGGTAACGCCTTCGGGCGGATCAATACGCGCGCCTACGTCAACATCCCGCTGCTGAAGGACGGCCGCTTCGTCGCGCTGCAATATGTTCTGAGCACCAAGCCGCGGCGGTGGACGGATCATGAGGTCACACTTGCCGGCGAGGTCGCCGAACGAACCTGGGCAGCTGTCGAACGTGCGCGTGCCGAAGCGTCGATGAGGGAAGATCGACGGTCGCTCGCGACATTGAACAGCGCGGCGGCGTCGCTGGCGGGAGAACTGAACCTCGACAATCTTGTGCAGACCGTCACCGATGCAGGCGTGGCACTGACGGGAGCACAGTTCGGCTCTTTCTTCTCTAATTCTCTGGACGCGCAGGGGGACCTCTACATGCTCTACACCCTGTCCGGCGTGGACCCGTCCGAGTTCGACAAGTTCCCGATGCCGCGCAACACCGCGGTATTTGCGCCGACCTTCGGTGGAGAAGGTGTCGTTCGATCCGGTGACATCTTGAAGGATAAACGATACGGCAACAATACGCCCAATAGGGGCATGCCGCACGGGCATCTGCCGGTGCGCAGCTATCTGGCCGCCCCGGTAATCTCACGATCAGGTGATGTCATCGGTGGCCTGTTCTTCGGGCATCCGGAAACCGACCGGTTTGACGCCCAGCATGAGGCATCGATCGTCGCTATCGCAGCACAGGCCGCCATCGCCATCGACAATTCGCGGCTGTTTGCTGCCGCCCAACGCGATCTCGACGAACGCCGCGCGGCTGAGGCGCGCCTACAGGAGCTGAACGAAACCCTGGAGCACCGTATCGCTCAAGCCATGATCGAGCGGCGGGAGGTCGAGGAAGCCCTTCGTCAGTCGCAAAAGCTCGAAGCGATCGGCCAGCTAACCGGCGGTGTCGCGCACGATTTTAACAATCTGCTGACGATCATCCAGTCATCGGCTGATTTGCTCAAGCGCAGTGATCTGACCGAGGATCGACGCCAGCGCTATATCGGCGCGATCTCAGAAACCACACAGCGCGCCGCGAAGATCACTGGTCAGCTCCTCGCTTTTGCCCGCCGGCAGGCGCTGCGTCCCGAGACGTTCGAGGTTTCGCAGAGCGTGGCCCTACTGGGGGAGATATTGCGAACGCTGGCAGGATCGGGGATCGAGGTAGTTATCCGGGCACCGGACGATGCCGCCTACATTCATGCCGATCCGAGCCAGTTCGACACCGCAATCGTCAACATGGCGGTGAACGCCCGCGATGCCATGGATGGGGCCGGGACGCTCACCATCACTGTCGCGACAACCACTCGCATTCCGGCGGAAGCCGGGACTCCAGCCATCTCAGGCAAGTTCGTCGAAATCTCGGTTGCCGATACTGGTGATGGCATCGCCGCATCCGACATCGCAAGAATTTTCGAACCTTTCTTCACCACCAAGGACGTAGGCAAGGGAACAGGGCTGGGGCTAAGCCAGGTGTTCGGCTTCACCAAGCAATCAGGCGGTGAAGTCCGGGTTTCAAGCACGCCGGGTGCTGGTTCGATCTTTACGCTCTACTTGCCGCAGGCGGATGGAAGCAAAGTTGATGACGCGCCTAAAATCGAGCACGTATCGCTCGCCGAAGGCCACGGATCATCGGTGTTGGTCGTCGAAGACAATGAGGATGTTGGGGCCTTTGCGTCGATTACCTTACAGGAGCTGGGGTATCGGACTACATGGGCGGTCAATGCCGACGAGGCGCTGGCGCTGCTGGCCGAACAACCGAACGACTTCGACATTGTATTCTCGGATGTCGTTATGCCGGGGATGAACGGGATCGATCTGGGTCGTGAGATCAAGCGGCTTTATCCCCGCATGCCGGTGGTGCTCGCAAGTGGTTATAGCGATGTTCTGGCCGAAAACGGCGGTCACGAGTTTGAGCTTCTACACAAGCCGTACTCCGTCGAGCAGCTTGCACGAATCCTGAGTTTGGCAGTAGCCGCCTAGTTCCTAATTCAGCTCGCATTTGGGAACGGGACTGGCGTCACAAGCGTAGGTATAAACTATGGCTGAAAACGCTTCCTTGAAAAATGTCGTCTTGGTTGTCGACGACGAACCGTTCATTCGAATGAACGCGATGGACATGCTGGAGGATGCCGGTTTTTCGGTGCTTGAGGCTGCCGATGCAGACCATGCGCTGTCGGTGATAGCGAACCATCCGGAAATTGGTGTCCTTTTTACCGACATCAACATGCCGGGCACGATGGACGGGCTAGACCTCGCACGGCGGGTACATGAGCTGCGGCCTGACGTTCACCTCATCATTACGTCCGGGAAGGTCCGGCCAAGCGTCGCGGAGATTCCGGACTCAGGCAAGTTCATTGAGAAGCCGTACCAGCAGGACCAGTTCATCCGGCTGGTAGAAGCCTCGATCGGCAGCTGACGGACGATGCCCGACAATATGCGGTCACCGGGTAGGAAACTCGAGACGGTAACCTGCTCTATTAGCGAAGCGACATAGCAAATAGCAGTGTGTCTCTTCGGACATCGAAACCACCGTCAGATTTTCACCATACGGAGCCCCAACTTTTGATACGTGGTAGAATTCAGTGGCAGGGCAAACCAATACAATCTTACCATAAGTAACGGGCAGCGAGACGGCGCGGTCGTTCTTGGAATCGATTAAGAAATGGGAGCTCAGGCCTGCGGTTAAGAGGTTGCTAACCCACGGGCATTATCTAACCGACGATGACCTTCGTCAGCCCTTTGAGCGATGCGGCCGAGACGGATCGGCTTGCTGCGCTCTGGAGCATGGCAATCCTCGATACACCTGCTCAGCGAGACTTCGACGAGGTCACGCGGCTGGCCGCGCTCGCTCTCGGCTGCGAAAGCGCCGCGGTGAGCCTGGTCGATGATCGACGCGCCTGGTTCAAATCGCGCATCTGCATTCCCGCGGCAGAGGCGCCTCGCGAACATGCCTTCTGCACCCTGGCGCTGGAAGCAGCCGAGCCGATCGTTATTCTCGACACCCACTCCGATGTGCGATGTGACGGTAATCCGCTGACCGTCGGGCCCGATGGATACCGCTTCTATGCTGGCGCGCCTATCATCACCAGCGATGGTCATTGTCTCGGCACATTATGCGTGCTCGATCGCAAAGCGCGAGAAGACGTCCCCCCCGAACAGTTGCGGGCGCTCGCCGACCTTGCTGGAATCGTCGTCGGGCTGATCGAGGCACG
Source organism: Sphingomonas sp. PsM26 (assembly GCA_030433805.1). Classification (GTDB taxonomy): domain Bacteria; phylum Pseudomonadota; class Alphaproteobacteria; order Sphingomonadales; family Sphingomonadaceae; genus Sphingomonas. Next base: position 6,091 of record JARUXA010000024.1, read on the forward strand.
ACGTTACCGCCAGATCGGCGAGATCGCGACGCAAGTCGTCGACGTCACCTCCGACGCCATCCTGTGCGTCGATGCAAAGGGGACGATCACTTTCTGGAACCGAGCCGCGGAGAGCATGTTCGGCTACCCGTCGTCACAAGCGGTTGGCCAGACGCTCGACATCATCCTGCCATCGGCTCATGCGGCAGCCCATCACGGGGGCTTTGGTCGTGCCGCCGCAGGGGGCAAGACGACCCTGATCGGCAAGTCGGTCGAGCTGACCGCCAAGCGCGTCGACAGCAGCGAGTTCCCGATCGAGCTATCCTTGGCGCGCTGGGGTTCGGTGGAGACCGGCTACAACTTCGCCGGCATCATCCGCGACGCCTCGGCGCGCCGCATGCTGGAACGCGAGCGCGAACAGGCCAAGGCGTTCCTCGATACCGTTGTCGATCACCTGCCGGCCATGCTGTTCGTCAAGGACGCAGCAACCAAGCAGTACCTGCTGGTCAACAAGGCGGGCGAGGAACTGACCGGGCGATCCAGGAGCGACATGGTCGGCAGGACCGACCGGGAGCTGTTCGCCCAGGGGGCGGGCTACGAACAGCGCGACGAGGCTGCCCTTGCGGCCCGTGGCATCCATCTGTTCGAAAGCGAGTTCAAGCGACCAAATGGCGAGACCGTGGCGCTACGCACCAAGCGGATCGTTGTCGATGGCCCGAACCGCGAGCGCGAGTATATCGTCGGCATGTCGGAGGACGTGACCGAAACCCGCCACGCCCAGGCGCAGGTGCGGCGCCTGGCGCACTACGACTCCCTCACCGGTTTGCGCAACCGCGGCTCGTTCGTCGAGGACGTGGAGAAGCTGATCGCTACGCGATCAACTGTCGCTCTCATCAGCATCGATCTCGATAGGTTTAAGGCAGTGAACGACCAGTTCGGTCATCTCGCCGGCGACGCCGTACTTGCACAAATTGGTGATCGCTTGCGCGCCGTGGCGACGCCGACGACCGTATTGGCGCGCGTTGGCGGCGATGAGTTCGCGGTGATCCTCACCGGCCCGGCGCCAGCCGAACAGGCCCGTGCCCTCGCTTCGACGATCGTCAATGCCCTGGCATTCCCCATCGCCACCCGCTGGGGGACCGTGCAGCTGGGGAGCAGCATCGGCATCGCACTTGCACCCGATGATGCAGCCACCACCGAGGAACTGCGCCAGCACGCCGATCTCGCCCTCTACCGCGCCAAGCAGCAGGGTCGCGGGATAATCTGCTTCTTCAGTGCCGAGATGGACAAGGCGACGCAGGACCGGCGCGAGCTGGAACGCGATCTGCGTACTGCTCTCGACGGCGATGAGATTACGCTCGCCTATCAGCCAGTACTCTCCGCCGGCACGGGGCAGATAACAAGTGTCGAAGCCTTGGCCCGCTGGGATCATCCGGTCAGGGGACCGATCCCGCCGGACCTGTTCATCTCGATTGCCGAGGAAAGCGGTCTGATCGCGCAACTCGGGACGCGCATTCTATGCGTTGCCTGCGAGGAGGCGTGCGGTTGGCCGGAGCATATCAAGATCGCGGTCAACATCTCACCGATGCAGATCCATGCGGGCGACCTGTCCGAGGTCGTGCGCCACGTGCTGACGACCACCAGACTTTCCTCCCATCGTCTCCAGCTAGAGGTCACCGAGGGTCTGTTCCTGCGCGACGTTGACCACACGTTCCGCGAGCTGGAGCAGCTGCGCGCACTCGGCATCCAGATCCTGATGGATGATTTTGGCGTCGGCTACTCCTCGCTCAGCTATTTCGAGCGCTTCCGGTTCGATAAGGTGAAGATCGACCAGAGCTTCGTGCGGCAGATGCTCACCTCCCGGGCATCGGCTGCGATCATACAATCGGTCGTCGGGCTTGGCACCACGCTTGGAATGGGGGTGGTTGCGGAGGGTGTTGAAACCCCCAAACAGATGGCCGCGCTGGTTGATGCTGGATGTACCCACTTGCAGGGATATCTGTTCAGCAAGCCGCTAGGCAGGGCGGAGATCAAGACCTGCCTGCTTGCGGACGCGCGGTACGTCCAGCCGCGTTCGTTGGCCTCCCCGCTGCGCGTCGCGGCGGGTTGAGCCCGGCTGATATCAAAGGCGTCGCAAACAGCGCCGGCTTTCCTTTGTAGAGGCTTCGCAGGTCCGCTCGATCGAAGGAAACCGTTCGTGACGAGCGACTGGATGACGAACGGCACCAAGGATTGTATCGCAGCCGCGATGATTACAGGCGCCTTCAAATCCGACACGAACCAAAAGCCAATACGCTGGATCGAACGCCTACCGATTGCGCCCGATCGTCCGATCCTTAGCACGGCTGCGATGCTGTCCATCGTCGGCATGGCGTGGCTGCTACGGGTCATTGCCGATCCACTGCTTCCCCCCGGCTTCCCGTATGTGACCTTCTTTCCGGCGGTGATCGTCACCTCCTTCCTATTCGGCGTGCGGCTGGGAACGGCTGCGGCTGCACTGTGCGGCGTTCTCGCCTGGTATTTTTTCGTCCCCCCGCTCGGCAGCTTCGCGCTGACCCACGGGTCGGGCTTCGCGCTGGCCTTCTACGTGTTCGTGGTGGTGACTGACCTAGCGCTGGTGCACTGGATGCAACGTGCCAATTGCGAACTGGCGCGTGAGCGGGAAGCCAACCGGTCGCTTGCCGACACCCGGGAACTCCTGTTCCGTGAACTTCAGCATCGTGTGTCGAATAACCTCCAGGTCGCTGCCAGCTTGCTAACGATGCAACGACGCCAGCTAGCCGATGCCGACGGCAGGGCCGCGCTCGACGAGGCGGCGGGCCGGCTTGCGCTGATCGGCAGGATCAGTCGCCAGATCTACGATCCCTCGGGCGCGGCCCAACCGCTGGTGCCGTTCCTAGAGGAGCTTTGCCGCACCGTGATTGAGGCCAGCGGCCGGATCGATGTCGCGCTGGAGGTGGAAGGCGACGGGCATATCCGAATCATGCCCGATGCCGCCATTCCCACTGCGCTCATCGTCGCAGAAGCGGTCGCCAACGCGATTGAACACGGGTTTGCTGACATCCAGGGCGGCACGATCGTGGTCCGGATCGCGCGAACCCCGCAGGAGGGGCTAAACGTGACTGTACATGACAATGCCACGGCTTGCCTGAAGACTTCCGGCAGGATGGCATCAGTCTCGGCCTGCGCATCGCGACGACGTTGGCGCAGGGGCAGGGCGGCAGCTTCGCTCTGCAAAGCCATGATGGAACCCTGGCAGAACTGACCTTGCCACAAAATCTGGTAAGGGCAGATGCGTAAAGCCTTTTCCACCTTGGCCGGTGAACGCCCTTGCACAAGGGATTGAGATCGCTCGCGGAAATGAAGATATGGCTCGCCTCCATCAAGACGGGTTTGTTCTGATTATGCCAGGTGCCGCTCTCAACCGCTGGATCATCGACAGCGCGACGGATTTTGCGATCATCGCCACTGATCGCGATGCCAGGGTTACTACCTGGAACGAAGGCGCACGCCGCATTCTCGGCTGGACCGAAGAGGAGATGGTGGGCGAGCTTGTCGATCGCATCTTCACGCCCGAAGATGTGGTCGCCCACCGGCCGATGATCGAAATGGAGGCGGCGCTCGAAACCGGTGCCGGCAACGACGAGCGCTGGCATCAGCGGAAAGACGGCGAGCGCTTCTGGGCGGTCGGCCAAATGACGGTGCTGCGCGACGATGCCGGCGACGCAATCGGTTTCGTGAAGGTGCTGCGCGACCGCACCGAGCAGCAGCTCGCGGCCGAAGCGCTCAAGGTGGCCAACGAGGGGCGTACCAGGGTCGAGGAGCAGCTGCGCGACCTCAACGCCGATCTCGAACGGCAGGTACTATCCCGCTCGCTTGATCGCGGCATGACGTGGCATGTCAGCCCGGATCTTCTCGCCGTGCTCGACAGGGAAGGACGCTTCTTCAGCGCCAATCCATCATGGGAAGCGCTGCTAGGCTGGACCGAGGCCGAGCTGCTGCCGATCAGGAGCACCGTCCTGATCCATCCGGACGATCTTGGTGCCGGGCTGACTGCGATGCAGGAGCTATTGAGCGGCAAACCGATCATCGGCTTCGAGAACCGCCAGCGGCACAAGGACGGCAGCTATCGTTGGATATCCTGGGTTGCCGTGCCCGAGGGCGACAAAATCTACATTCGCGGCCGTGACATCACCGCCGAGCGTATCCAGACCGAAGCGCTGGAGCATGCACAGGATGCCCTGCGGCAATCGCAGAAGATCGAGGCGATCGGCCAGCTCACCGGCGGTGTCGCGCACGACTTCAACAACCTGCTGACGGTCATCAGGGGTTCGGTTGATCTCCTGCGCCGTCCTGGTCTCTCCGAGGACCGACGGGGCCGCTATATCGACGCCATCGCTGACACCGCCGATCGCGCCGCCAAGCTGACCGGCCAGCTGCTCGCCTTTGCACGCCGGCAGGCGCTCAGCCCGGTGGTGTTCGACGTGACCTCCAATCTGCAAGCCGTGAAGGGAATGATCGGTACGCTCGCCGGCTCACGCGTCCAGATCGCCTTCGCCGCGCCCGATGAGCCGTGCTTCATCAAGGCAGATCCCAGCCAGTTCGACACCGCGATCGTCAACATGGCGGTCAACGCTCGTGATGCCATGGGCGGCGAGGGCATGATGGAGCTGATCGTGGGGCTTGCCGATCAGATACCCCCCGTCAGGTCGCATCACGCCGTGCCGGGAACCTTCGTGACGGTGAAAGTGCGCGACAGCGGCGCCGGCATTGCACCCGACGACCTGGTCCGCATCTTCGAGCCGTTCTACACGACCAAGGGTGTCGGACAGGGTACCGGCCTCGGGCTCAGCCAGGTGTTCGGCTTTGCCAAGCAGTCGGGCGGCGAAATCGTCGTGGATAGCACGGTCGGTGTCGGCACGACCTTCACCCTGTATCTGCCGTGCGAGATGGAAGGCGAAGACGTAGTCGGACCGGACGGTGAGGATGAAGGCTACACCGATCCGCAAGGGATGTGCGTGCTGCTGGTGGAGGACAATGCCGATGTTGGCCTGTTCGCCACCGCCACGCTCGCCGAGCTGGGTTACTCGACCGTCTATGCCGAAAATGCGGATGCGGCGCTTCGCGAACTAGACAAGGGAGCGGATCGGTTCGACGTGGTGTTCTCGGACGTGGTGATGCCTGGCATGAGTGGCCTCGACATGGCCAAGATTATCCGAGAGCGGCATCCCGATCTGCCGGTCGCGCTCACCAGCGGATACAGTCACGTGCTGGCGGAGAAGGGCAGCGGCGGCTTCGAACTCCTCCACAAACCCTATTCGATGGAACAGGTGTCGCGCTTCTTGCGCAAGGTAGCAAGGCAGCGGACGAGTGACACCGTTGAACCGGTTTGACGCGAGCACGATAGCACCCTCCCGATTGTGACGGAGACTATCCGAGAACTCTCTGCGAACCTTGTCCATGTGCGCAACGGGCAATATAGTGTCTCGATGACACGCCTCTTCATATCAAGGCGAGCGCAAAGTGGCTGTAATGCGAACCTAGCTTAATCAAAATTACATTACGACTTTTCGGACAGTCTGAGCAGTAAAATGGGAATGTTCGCGTGCTTAGCATTATTTTTGGATGAGCATGCCCGTCTGTCGTGACCCACGCGCCGGCGTATGGATAGGCCAAAACCTTCGCCCTTGCTCCAATCCGGCGAACTATGCGCGGTACTCCAATCCTATTGTCCGCCGCTGCGGGGCTTCTTCCTGTTGTATCTCAAGCGGTATGCCTCCCGATGAAACTGCGCGCGCCTATGGATTATGTACAGGATTGGCGAAACGGACGCACCTGACCACTACTTCGAAGACGTTTGGCTTTCCCATAAAGAAACGGCCAGGGAGACGCCGGAAGGGTTCTTGGGATCGATGGTAAAACGGGAGCGGGATTACTTTCTCAAAACCCGGTCCGGTCGTGAGAGAGCTGTCAGCGGAGCTTGCGCGGTCCCTATTGGAGTGGAGCTTGCATGTAGTGTCGCATCAGTTGGTCGGCGTGCCCGCGAAGCAGGGTCGCCGCTCCCAGCACTCCCTCACTGCGGCTGTCCACTTCTGTCGCACAGGCGCCGATCTGGCGTGCCGCCTCGACCATCTCGTCGATCTCACCGCCGATATGGGTACGGGTTGTCGCTTGCAGGCTTGATGTCGCCTTGATGCGCGCCGAGCCGCTCTGCACGTCGGCGACCCGCTCTGTCAGCCGCTCACAATGTTCGACCACGCGGGAGATCGTCCGCTCGATCGACCGCAGTTCGGCCAGGATGTGATCGGTTGCGATAGCTGTCAGCCCCGCTAGCTGGCGAACCTCGTTTGCAACCACCGCGAAGCCGCGGCCGCCTTCCCCAGCCCGAGCCGCTTCGATCGAGGCGTTGAGCGCCAGCATCTTGGTCTGTGAGGCGATGGAGGAAATCTCGCCGGCAACCGACCCAATGCCTTCAAGGTGGACACTGAGCCCTTCGACCGTTTGCCGCATCGCGACCGTGTCTTCGCCGACGCGCTCGATGTCACTCGATGCGCTCACTACGCCTTTCTCGACCTCGTTTCCCATCAGAACGAGCTGGCGCACGCCTTGCCCTGCGGCGTCTGACCGCAACGCGCCAGCGGTCGCGAGATCGGTCAGTGACTTCGCCTGATTAGCGAGGTGAGATGCAGCCTCATCGAGCCGAGCGGCCACGGCCAACACCTGCTCGGCTTCCGCCTGCCGCTCCAAGCGGAGACGTCTGGTGACCAGCCGCTCCACCACCATCCCGGCCAGCATCGCCAGATGCGTGCGTTCAAGCGCACTGATGCCCTGGGGGCGGGGCGTGGGATCGAAGATACACAGCGTACCGATATTAAACCCTGCCGGCGTCGTGAGCGGCGCGCCAGCGTAGAAACGAATGAACGGAGTGCCGACGACGAGCGGATTGGCCGCAAACCGCTCATCAGCATGGGCATCTGGCACGACCATCACGTCGTTCTCAAGAATGGCGTGGCCGCAGAAAGCAGCGTCACGCCCCGTCTCGCAGACATCGAGCCCAACGCGAGCCTTGAACCATTGCCGGTCATCGTCGATCAGCGACACGGTACTGGTCGCAACGTCGAACAGGCTTTGCGCCAGTCGGACGATATCGTCGAACACGCGCTCCGCTGCGCTGTCGAGCACCTTGTAGGCGGCCAGTTCCGCCAAGCGGGCAGCTTCATCGTTGGGCACGGGGAAAGAGCGCAGGTCCAAACCGGGTCTCGCGTCGCAATCAGGTTCGGGTCGGTTTATTAGTCAGGCGGCTGCATGCCTAGCGCGATGTCGAAAAACGCCCGGAACTGTCCCAGAAGGATCGAGTTTTGGGAAAGGGCGGCCTGTTCGCTACGGAGCCATGCCGCCCCTGCACCAATCTACTTCAGTGGCAGGAACAGGTCCGCGATTGCTTCATGTTCCGGCACCTCCGGGAAGAAGGTGACACGCTGGCAGTAGAGCGGGAAGTCCCGCGCTTCCTCGCCGCTGGCCGGTAGCCAATCGCGGTAGAGGTATAGGGCGGCAGGTTCCAGATTGTCGGTGTTGCCGATGACGCGCAGCACCGCACACCGTCCGCCGGGGATCGTGCCAGCCTCGATTCGCTCGCCATGCGCCTCGATCGGACGATCGGTGCCGACGCATAGGTCCATGCGGTACTCGGCCGGGGGCGTCGTGTGCGGATCGGAGTGGAAGACGTTGAAGGTCTGGCTAGCCTTCGGCGATAGCCCGGCTGCTTTGCGCCAAGCGATGAACCGCTGGATGGTCGCGCCGATCGTCGCCGGGTCGCCGCGATGCTCCATGATTGCGACCGGCGTCGGGGCCACATCACGGATCGTCACGTTGTCAGGGGTATAGGTGGTCTGCATGAGCTTGCTCCTCGCGTTGTCGAGAGGCCCGAAGGCCGCAAGCCACGGCTCCCAATCAGGAGTTTTCCTGAACGACGACGGCGACTGCCCGAACCGTTGCCTAAAGGCGCGGGCGAAGGCATCCGGGGCGTCGTAACCGGCATCCATCGCTATGTCGGTGATGCTCTGCGCGTCCCGGTATGCCAGCCGGTAGGATGCCCGCTTCATGCGGGCGAGCTGGATATAGCGATGCACGGACAGCCCGAAGGTCGCCGCGAACTGCCGGTGGAAATGGTATTTCGAGAAGGCCGCAACCCCGCTCACAACGTCCAGGTCCAAGTCGCAATCCAAGTGCCGGTCGATGTGATCCAGCACCCGCTGCATCCGAGAATGGTAGTTGGGAAGCGCCGCCTTCATCGTCCTATCCTCCGTGGCGACACCAGCTAGGCGCTCACGGATATCATGCGCTCGACCGATCTTGCGGTTCTAGCACAGCCCGATGGGCCTTCCCGCAAAGGAACGGCAAGCGAGACGGCTCGGGCGTTCTCAAAAGGATCGAAAAATGGGAATGGCGTGACGTTCCCATTTTTCGTCTTAGCATGAGGATGAGATCGCTCAGGTGGGGAGCGCGTGGCTTGCCATCACGAGTCTCTTAACGAGAATGGAGCGGTGCCACCAAGCCGTCATTGCCATAACCGCGGGGGATGCCGTGGCCATCGAGCGCGACATCCACCCCACCCAAGGTCCGATTGTACGTGGCCAGTTCGGCCGCGCTGATGAAACCCTGCTTGCTATTCATGCGGGTCATGTTCGTCCGGACCTGCGCGACCTGACGGTCGAGACGCGATGCCTGCACACGCGAAACCTTGCCGCTGCGGCGGCCTTCGGCGATCCGCGCCTGCACGGTCGCGACGCGGGTCTTCAATGCATCCGCCTCGTGGCCGCTGTGCGCGCGGGCGGCCTGCACACCGTGTGCCAGAGCGGTCGCGGCAGTCGAAACGGTGGCCGTCGCGCCCATCGAGAGGATGATGGCAGACAGGGCGGTAGTGAGCTTCATGATAGACCTTCTTGGAAAGCAGGATGGAGCCGCAGAACGCCGGGGCAGCGGCATCACTCCTATCGTCACGTCGATAACGCCCGCATGAACGACGCCAACCCAAATTCCAGGCGCGGCTCCGCGTTCAGCGTGCGGCCCTCCGCTGGCGGAACAGCCAGTCGCGCGCGGCGCCGATGTAGAAGAACTTGCGAGCCGAACCCATGTGATCGACCCCGTCGAACGTCAGGAAGGTGATGTTGCCGCCTTCTGCAAGATGCCCTTCGACTTGTCTGGTCAGCTTGTCCTGCTTGTCGATCGGGAAGATCAGCGACGGGTCGAGCAACTCCGTCGGGCGCGTCACCTTGGCACCAGCTTGACGCCAGACGGGCACGCACTTCTCGTTCCAGGGAGTCGCCTTGCCGTCCTCGCTGCCGGTGATAATGAGGACGTTCTGCTGCGCCAGCGCGACCATGTCGGCCGGCCGCTGCTGCCCGGCGATGATGAGGCCACCGGCATAGACACCGGGGTGCTTGGCCATCAGCCACAAAGAAGTCATCGCCCCCATCGACCAGCCGGTGCAGTAAATGCGGGTGGGGTCGATCCGCAGCACCTTGTCGGCTCGGTCGGGCAGGTTCGGATTGCCGTAGTTCCACCCGTTCCTCAGGAGCGATTCCACCAGACGATGGGTGTTCTCGATGTCGTTGGTGTGCTCCCAATAGTCGTTCATGGTGGTGCGTTCGTACCGCGGGGTGACGACGACGCATTCGTGCTCGGCCTGGTTCTCGGGCAGGCTCCAGATTGTGGCGATGCACTGCTCGGTCAGCGTCTGCGCGGAGGTGCCGTCGTAGCTCGTGCCCGAGTGTGTCACCGCCAGGACCAGCGGATAGGCCTTGGTCTCGCCGCCCGGCGCCAGGAACGACTTGGGCAGGTAGATGCTGTATTCGAGGTAGGTCGACCGCGTGTCGTCCCACCACCAATGGCTCTGCTCCCACGCATCGACGCCGCGGATGACGACGCTGTTGCCGCGGTCGCCGGCATTGCTCCACATCTTCGTGGCAGCGGCATAGACGGCGCCGCGGGTCGTGCGGACAGGCGCGTTCTGGGTCGCGACGACCTTGTCGCTGTCGGTCGTCGGCAGACTTAGGTCGGGCTCATGCGCAAACTCGGCGATGACGTAGGCACCGGGCACGCTCTTGCGGTCGGGCCGAAGCGCAGGCCGGGCGTTGGTATAGATGGCAGCCACGGTGCGGGGAGCAGGGGCTTGCGTCGTCACGTTCTTGTCCGGGCTTTGCGGCATGCCGGGGAAGAAGCCGCGTGCAGCCGGCACCACGCCGACCGCGAAGGTCGACGGGCCAAGGCCTGTGGGGTCGATGTCGGCGTCGTACTCGATCGCAACGCCGTAGACCTTCTGGCCGCCGCCCGTGACCTCGCACAGCGCGGTGATCCCCTGGAGGCCCGGACCAGAGCTCTTGCGGCGTGGCGATCCATCGGGTCCTGCCGAAGCCGCCATGAACCCCTGCTGGGCTGAGGCATGCCCGGTGCCGAGCACCCCCATTGCAGCAGCCCCGGTCATTGCCGCCCCCGTCGTTACCATCTTCCGGCGTGTTATTTCGGTCATCTTCTTTTTCCTTGGGCGAGCCCGCCGCTCCGCCCCTTATTGCTAACAGGCGGCCTGCTCATGAGGTACCTGGCGTGGCACGTTCCGTCGTTCCGGCCGAGATCGAGTTCGTGGAACGAACCGAACAGGATATGGCACGACTGATCTGACGGGATGCTCCGTGCGCACGCCATTCAATATGTGATTAGAACCGCCAACGAAGATTGCCGAGCACTCGTCGCGGCTGACCGTACCAGCCGGAATTGAAGAAACCGACGTTGCGGAAGTAGGTCTTGTCGAGAATGTTGGTGGCGTTCACGCCAATGCTGACGTTCGATGACAGGTCGTAGCGCGCGAGCAGGTCGAGTAGGAAGTAGCTGCCTTGGCTTACGTTACCAGTCGCGGTGACGGGCTGGCCGTTCGCCAAGAACGCTCCGGTCGGGATTGGCATCGCCCGGTAGATGCGACTCTGCCAGAGCGCGCCACCACCCAGGGTTACCGGGCCGATGCGGTAGGTGGTGTTCAGTTTGGCCTGATGCAGCGGTGTATCGGGCGAGAAGCGGGTTCCATCCGCGCTCTCGCTGCGCGCATAGGTGTAGCCGCCTGCAATCCGCCACGCAGGCGTTATCGAACCGGCGACCTCGAACTCCCCGCCCCAGGTGGTGACGCCGCTGACTGCCTGATACGGGGTGCTGCCGTCTGGCAGGGGGGGGGCGCCTGCGATTAGCTGCGCGACGTTGTCCTGCTTCATGTGAAAGCCGCCAGCCGAGACGTAGAGCCGCTTGTCGAAGAACTCGCCCTTGAGGCCAAATTCATAGTTGGTACCGGTCAGCGGTGCGAGTTGCTCATTGTCCACGTTCCTCTGTGTCTGGACGGTAAATACCTGTGCATAGCTGGCGAATGCGGAGATCGCCGTCGAAAGGTCGACGATGATGCCGGCATAGGGTGAGAACTTATTGTCGCCGACCCTGACGGTACGGGTCAGCGTGCCCGGACTGGTAGTCGTGTTGTAGGTATCGGTGACGGTGTCGACGTCGGTCCAGCGACCGCCAGCAATAATTTTGAGCCAGTCCGTTGGATTGAGCCGAACGGCACCGTAGGCGCTGGTCTGCTTCGTCTCGTCCACGCTCGAATTGAAGCCCCGATCGGACGTGGCGGGCCGGGGAACGAAACCGTTCCAACTGTAGATGCTGGGGAAAGTGATGTAGCTGGTGGTGCCGACGCGGAAGGTCGGGAGGCCATAGGCGGCGGTCAGCGTGGTGGCTCGGTTCGCCAGCGTGCGGTCGTAATGATTGGCACCAAGCACGATTTCATGATCACGCCCGAACAGCCTCAGCGGCCCGGTCGCATAGCCGTCAAGCGAGTCCTCCTCGGTATGCGATTTGCCATAGGTGTTGACGACGTTGAGCCCCAGACCGGTCTGCCGGTTGGGAAAGAAGGTGCTGTTTGATCCCGCCAACAGAAGGCTTTCCGTATCGGTCCAGCGATGGTTGTAGGCGACGCGTGCGACCCAGCGGCCAATCTCCTGCTCTACGGTGCCGAATGCATTGGTGTTGTCGCGCTCCCACCGGTTCCAGTAGGCCGCCGCGCTGTAGGATCGCGGCAGGTCGGTGCGGGTACCATCGCTGAAGAACAGCGGCACGGCGCTCCATGAGCCACCCTGACTGTCAGTTCGGAGATAGTCGACACCGCCACGGATGCGGGTTGTATTGGTGAGGTCAGCCTCCACCACGCCATAGAGGCTGGGCGAAGTGTCGTTCTGAAAGTCGATATAGCTGCCGCGCGTGGTGTAGGCAGCGACTGCGCGGGCGCGGATCTTGCCGCTGGCGACGAGCGGACCGCCGACGTCGGCCTCGGCTCGCACATAATCCCACGAGCCGTAGTTGAGGCTGACGTTGGCGTGCAGGTCACGCGTCGGCCGCTTGCGGACGAGGTTGATCGTCGCCGACGGGTCGCCTGTCCCGGTGACGAGGCCGGCCGCTCCGCGCACAACCTCGATCCGCTCCAGCGTAGAAGTGTCGGGCATCACACTGTTGCCGCTCGCACCGACGTTGAAGTTGGAAGGCACGCCGTCGAGCTGGAAATTGGTGATGGTGAACCCGCGTGACTGGAAGCGGGTGCGATTGCTGTCATAAGACTGCAGCGTTATGCCCGGGGTCTGCTCCAGCACGTCGGCGATGGTGATGAGGTTGAAGTCTTCGATCCGTTGGCGCGTGATGACGGTCACCGACTGCGGGGTCTCGCGCAGCGTGAGCGGCAGCTTGGTCGCGGTGTTGGTTTCGCCGGTCTGATAGCCCTCGGAACGACCGACAACGAGGATGTCGTCAAGCCGCGTCTCCTTTTCCTTCTCGCGCTCGTCGACCTGATCGGCCGCCTGCGTCTGAGCACTCGCGGCAGGGGCAGCGAGCGCGATAAGAGCGCATCCGCCCAGCGCATGGCGGATCGTGGCATGAAACAGCATTGATAGTCCCCTTATGTTGTAGATCGTCAGCGCTTGGGCGGCTGCGGGATGTAGGTTCTGGCGAGCAGCAGCAGAAAGGCGGCAAGACTGAGCAGGCCTGCCCAGCCGACCGCGCCGAATGCCGGACCCCATGCAGCCATCGCAGGCACGAGGCTGGCAGCGACGGTCGCCAGGCCACTCCATCGCAGCAGTGCCGAGCGTCGATGCGAGGGCTGACGGTGCATCACCCAGCCATGATGCTGCGGCTGGGACATACCCATCGCCGCAAGACCAAGAGTTGCAAGAAACAGCGCGAACGCGATCATGCGGCGGGCCTTGGAGCGATGGTGCGGCGGAGTGCCGGGCGCGGCGCGGTGGGCTGCTGCCAGTAGCGCCATGCAAACCAGCCGAAGCCGGCGGCAAGGCAGAGGAAGGCAATCTCCATCGCGGCCATGGGCCAGTCACCACGTACGAAGCTGGCCGCCAATCCTGTATCGGTCACGAACAGGTCGGCCACTACCAGCCCGACCAGTGATACCGCGGTGGCCAGGAAGAGCCCGCCCCAGGCGTAACGCGGCCTGGCTAGTAGCGCGACTATGATTGCAACACCCCAAAGCTGGAACATCGCGGCGATCTCGGCATCCGCACGCCCGCGCATCGCGACGGGAAGCAGCCGGTTGGCCCACAGGAAGCCCGTCATTGCCAGCGGCATGCCGGCGATGAACGCCAGGTTCAACCGTTCGACCACGCGGAAGCCGAATGGGGGACGCGTTGCATCAGCGAACTTTTCGCGCCGCTTCGTGGTCCATAACACTAGCCCCGTGGCAACCATCAGCGTCCCGGCCGTGCTGCACAGGAAGTAGAGCCAGCGCATCGCAAGATCGGCGAAGCGCCCCGCGTGCAACCCAATCATCGCTCCGCGCGCGGCGAGTGTTGCGCTCTCGGCCGACGGCCCTGACAGATGCTGGCCTGCACCGTTGAACCTGACCGGATCTCCGCCATCAACGAGGCGATCTGAAAGACGGCGGCTGACCACCACGCGCTGGCCTGCGTCGCCGGGTTGGAGGACGCGGACGGATGCGGCATGGCCGCCATGCCAGCGCCGTTCGGCGTCCGCTACGATCAGTGCGAGTGGCGGCAGCGGGGCGGCCTGCTCGACCCGCTCCGCCTTGATCTCCGACGTGAGAAGGTCGCGGTACATTGGTTTAAGCCCGCCGTAATTGGCAATTGCGGCCCACGGCATGTAAATGTTCATCAGGGTGATGAGGCCGGTATAGGTAATCATCAGGTGGAACGGCAGCGCGAGCACCGCCGTGGCGTTGTGCCCGTCCAGCCAGGAACGCTGGCGTCGTCCGGGACGGAAGGTGAAGAAGTCGCGGAAGATACGCTTATGGGTGATGACACCGCTGACGATCGCGACCAGCATCATCATTGCGGCGACCCCGACCAGCCAGCGGCCCCATGTCACCGGCATGTAGTGGAGATCGAAATGGAGACGATAAAAGAAGTCGCCACCGCGGGTCTCCCGGACATGAACCGGACGACCACTGCCATCCAGCCACTGCATGTTGTGGAAACCACGTTCGGCGCGCGCTTTGCCTCCCTTCTTTGGCTGTGGCTGCCATCGGACCAACGTGCCGGCACTGCGATCGTTTGGGAGTTCAATCGTCCAGCTGCTCGCATCCGGCGCTTTGCCGCGTAGAAAGCCAATCGCCCCGTCCAATACCGCGACCCTGTCGATCGCAGGTGACAGTTCGGGCCGTGCCCAGCGACTGATTTCGTCACGCCAGAAGCTGACGGTGCCGGCCAGGAAGACACCGAAGAGGATCCAGCCGAGCAGCAAGCCCGACCATGTATGAAGCACAGATTGCGACTGGCGCAGCCCGCTCATCCTGCCAAACCCAACGTCACCAGCGGTACGATCGCAGCGGCGATAAGTCCTATGGCCGCCTTGCTGACAGTCCGTGCAGCGAAACTCCAAACCGCAGCGATCGCGAAGAACGTGAAGCATGCCATGGTGGCGGTGATAGTCGCATCCACTTTGGCCATTGGGAGAACGCGCGCGATCGTCGCTTGCCAGAGGGCCGCAACGGTGTAGCCGCCCAATGACGCCAACAATGCACGAGAAAGGATACTGCGAGGCATTCGCAACCCGGTAATTCGAAGCCTGCTCGATGGCAAGATCAGGGGGAGACGGCTGCGAAAGCGCAGCGTGATCTACGTTGAGCTATCGCTGCGATCGTCGCGTATCTGGGAGGCGATGGCCGTTCACCACGTCTCGGCTCTTACCTAAGCGCGAGTGGTGTTCTCAGCCTAACCAGCAGACCAACCGTGGCTCTGGAAAGGCGCGACCGCCCGATCCTATATATATTCAACGGAGGTTCCAATTGCCGCTATCCGCCGTGGCGGCTGCATGCCGCTCCATAGCGCGGCTTCTCGGAAACGAAGGTCGAGTGGGGAAACCCAGCTCAACGCCCTGAAAAGCACTGGTGTTGGCTGCCGTTTCTCGAAATCTGTTCCCAAATCGATTTTCCTGAATTGGCCTAAACGACACGGGAAAACGGGAATCCGTAGCTGACCGGTTTTGGCGACGCGGAACGACGTCCAGTTTCGAACCTGACCGTCCTTCATTGAGCGGTCGCGGCCGTGCTTCAGTCGCGTATCTCCTAAGTTTCGGGCGTCTCGAAAGTCCCGCCTTTTGTGACATAGGAAGGTGGTGTCGGTAGGAAAGCGGACAGTCCACTCTTGGTCGGGGCCCCCGGAAAACCACCAGCGAAGGGGCGACCCCCCGCAGCAGCTTCTTGCATGACGACGAGCGCTCTCGACCTCCGACCAAAGGCATGAGCGGCAAGGATCTGAACGATGCTGCAACAAGCATGTTTCCAATAAATTGATGTAGATAGACTGAGTGTTATTCTGATAACACAGGCGGTATGACCGCTGCAAAGCCTTGCTTCGCCTATACGAACCTCTTGGCCTTATTCGGCGCCAGCGCGGTTATTGTGGTTGTCTCGCTTAGCATCCACGTTGTCATGTTGCAGGTGTTCTGGGTGCCTTATCCCTTCCCGAAGGGATTGGGACGCTTAGGATTGCTCTATCCATTTACGCAATCGGTCGGCCTGATCGCGCTGGCTGCAACGACCTTGCCGTGGCTGAACCGCTTTCATATTGCCGCCCGGGGACCGATCATTGGGATATTGTTCGCGACGATGAACGGCATTGTCCGCAACGCGATCATGCCAGGCTTTGCAACGACCGATTTCGGTGGAGCAGTAGCAGGTTTTGTTCAAGAAGCGCTGCTCGATCTGATCTTAGGCACACTCGCGGTCGTGGCCGTTACGATTATACGTAACACCGCGCTTCGGGTCTTAACCGCGCTAGCATTGACGGCATTGAGCATCTTTATCCTCAACCCGACGCTGGCGTCGCTGCTCACTCCCGTGATCGCATGGTCGGAGAAACATACGCATGCAGACGTCTATTTGTTGCCGTATGGGGCCAATGTGCTGGTGCCGAGCTACCTTCTTTTCGCAGAGACGGTGATCGCATGCCTTGTCGCGCGCTTCGTCGTCACCTTCCGCGATGCGATGTGGGATCAAACCGGGCTGATCCGGTACGTCGCACTCGTGCTTTTTGTCCGCGGCACCTTCGCCATGATGTTCGGGTGGGGACCGGTCATCGGGATGCTGAGCGTGAGCCAGTTCTTTTTACAGGACTTGGTGATGGCACTGCTGATACACGTCGCATGGGCGCGGTTCACAAGTTACCATGTAGCGGTCTGAATCTTGTTCTCAAAATCAGCTAGTCAAGAAAAGACTGGGTTTAAGTTTTATGTATCTTGTAGGCTACGGTCTGAAATGATAGAAAAGTTCTGAGTTCTAGACATGGCATGATCGAGTTTGAAATCATCATGATGAACAAATGTTCACTATTAATACCACAAGTTTAACACCGAAACGTCTGACTCCGGGCGGAATCAGACATAGACTTATCGCAGAAGTGTTAAGTTAAGAGCGTTTCATAAGTCCGCCTTTTATAACATGTGAATGTCGTGCTTTAGTGAAAAGCAGCGCTTGCGTTTCGAAAGGTGGGGTGTCGACGGGTGCCACTGTCTAGCGCAGCGTCAGCCTAACCACGGTCATCTACTGCGACGTCCAGCCCGTCACTGGTGACGGGCTGGACGTCGCATACAAGATCAGCGACGATTGCAGAAGGGGCGACCGGCCTCCGATAGCAGGCGCTCGCGCAGGATCCGCCCGTCACGCGCCTTGCCCTGGTATACCGCGCAGTTTTGGGCGTCGTATTCGAAACGGGCATCACGATAACGCAGCCGGGCATCGACCTTCTGGAATGCGATCATCTCGGTACTGGGAAGCGCGTCGTTGCCATAGCTCCGCGCAACGCCACGACGATCAAGCTCGACGTCGACGGCGTCAAACGTACGATTGTACGAGGCAAGCTCAGCAGCACTGACGAAACCCTGGGTGCGGTTCAGGCGGGTCATGCTTGTCTGCAACTGCGAAACCTGACGCTTTAGATGCTCTGCCCGAGGGCGGGTCAGCTTGCCGCTGCGCCGGCCTTCCGCGATGCGATCCTGGGCAAGCGGAACGCGCGCCTTCAGCGTATCCGTTGCGCGAGCATTCTCTGCAGGTGCGGACCGCATGTCCTGTGCCTGTGCAACCGCAGCGGTCGAAACAATGGTCAGCGCGCTGACCGAAAGCGCGATAGCGGGCAGGAACGTGTTCAGCTTCATCGTAGCCTTCTGAAAAGCAAGTTGGAGCAGCCACAACGTCGCGGATGCGTTCGGGCTCCTAGAAAGCGGATGATAACGCGGACCTGAATAATGCCCCCGTTCAAGAACCGGGATATCGGCCGTGATGGCTTCAAACAGACGAAGCAGACATTGCCGTATCGCGAATATGCTGAGTTTCGATGTCTCGAATGTCGTCAATTATGCGACACTGGCATTGTTGAACGAAACCTCAAAAGTGTCGCTCGAAGGCTATCAGCGCGCCGACCTTGAGCCGCGTTAAGCGCGCGAACCGATGGCCATGATGCTCTGGTGCACCTCCGACGCATCACAGCAAGGCCGTAGCTAGACGGCTTTCTTCAGCGGTTCCGGCTTTCTATCATCCGGCAAGATCTGATTGAGGTGCTCGTGAACCATCCGCTGGTTAAAGGGCTTGGTGATGAACGTGGCCTTCTCTGGCATGTCTCCTGCCTCAGGGGAAATGTGACCTGAGGCAATGACGATCTCTATCAGCGGCCAGTGCTCGGCAACATGCCGCGCCAGCGCGAACCCGTTGATCGTACCTGGCATATCAACGTCTGAGAACAGCAACACCGTGCTTTCCCAATGCTCCGCGAGATGAACGATCGCCTCGTCGCCGTCGAAGCTCTCGTAAACCCGAAAGCCGGCTTCCTCGAGGATGTAGGTCGTCTCCATCGAGATGATCGGATCGTCTTCGACAACGACGGCGTATGGGACGGTTGAAAACGGCATCGGCTCTTAACCCACCGCAATCATGCGAGTTGCTTAAAAGCCTAAAGATACCGGTCTGCGCAGCGTCACGGGCCATCAGAAATCAACGCCGACACCCTGCGTTGCCGTTGAACATAAACGATAGTTATAATAGGCAGTTGTTATGTTAAGTAGACTGAAGCCGTCGACAGCGAAGCCTTGGCGGTGGTCAAACTGTTAGGAATGGCCAGGGTGTTTGCGATCGGCTGTTTCGCAGGCGATCGATTACTGGGGTAGCTGGTGTGGCAACTACAAGCGACCAAAGCGAGTACCACGAGCTCGCTGAACCCGACGTGCGAGGGTCGTTATCCTCGTCAAATTGGTGACAATGGTCTAAGCGGCGTTCAGGGATGGCTTTGACGTGCAAGGATGCGCATTGACGATTGAGAAGGAAGCGTACGCCGATGCCGCAGGCCTCTTTGCAGGCCCTGGCGAGGTTCGGGCGAAAGCGCGGGAACTGAACTGGTCAAAAACATCTTTGGGGCCGACCACCGGGTGGTCTCCGGCGCTACGGACGATGGTGCGGTCCATGTACAACTCACCATTCCCAACCTGCCTTTGGTCAGGCCCAGATTACGCGCTCATCTACAACGATCCTTACGGTCAAATTCTGGGACCGAAACACCCGGCGTCTCTGGGGCAGCCCGGTTCTATCGTCTGGGAGGAGGTTTGGGACCGGCTTTAACCCCAGTTCGATAGTGTCAGAGCTGGAGGCGATCATATCTATGTCGAAAACGCGCCCTTCGTCATAACGCGTCCAGGAGGCGAAGAGACGGAAACCGCCTGGTTCGATTATGCGCTGTCGGCGTTGCAGGACGAGGACGGCAGCGTCGTGGCAGTCCTTAATGTTTCACCCGAGAAGACCGTCCGCTATGCTCTTGAGCGCCGCCTGACGATGGTGGGAAAACCGTTCGTTGCAGATGCTGAGCGGGCGACGGTGACGCGGCTGGCATCCGACATCGACCGCGTAGTTCTTCGTTTTGGCTCTATGGACGACGTTGCCATTCCCGCTGGCCTTGCCTGCTCGGGGCTGTTCACATCAGCGGAACTGGATAAGATCAGCTACTACATTGGTCGAGAAACGGTGATCGCCGATCCCCGTATTCTGGGAATGGCGCCGTGGCGCGAGGAACTGTTCGTCTCGATGCAGCGCGATACCGCACCGACCGGCAACTCGTTCTGCGTCCCATCGAAGCAGTTGATTGAGATTGGAACCGAGGTGCGAATTTAATTGGCTAGCATGGTGCGAAACGCTTGATTTAGCCGAAATTCCAAGTTCTTTTTCGAAGCAGATATGAGGCGAAATGGCTGATTTCGAAGAGACGACCGTCGACCAGATCGCAAGGTTATACGATCGACACGATGAGCGAACCACAAGAGTACAGCGTCTGGCCAATCGGATCACGTCCACGCTCGGCCGACCAATGTCTCTGGTGGTTATATTTGGCATCGCCATCGTCTGGGTCGTCGGCAATTACGTGGCGCGTGCCGTTGGCTCGACAGCGCTTGAGGAGTTTCCCTTCCCTGACCTTGGGTTCCTTGCGACCATCGCGGCACTGCTGGTGGCGTTGCTCATCCTGACGACACAGCGGCATGGGGAGGAGCTCGCTGAGAGCAGGGCGCAGCTCACTCTTCACATCGCCATGCTCAGCGAGCGCAAGATCGCCAAGGTGATCGAGCTGCTGGAAGAGCAGCGTCGCGATAATCCAATGCTCCCGTCCCGGGTGGATCACGAAGCTGCAGAAATGGCCCAAGCTTCTGACCATGAGGTGACGCTCAGCCTGCTCGATGAGGCTGCGGACCAGCGTCGGCGGCTGGATGAGGGTTGATTGGGCCCGATCGACACCACTTGTCGTTGAGACCGTGATAACTCGCAACAGGAGACGAAACATGGCCGAGATCGAAACGCTTCAGGAGCTTTATGTCGACGAACTGAAGGACCTTTGGTCGGCCAACGACCAGATGGCCAGGCGCTCAAGAAGATCGTCAAGCAGGCAACCAACGACAAGTTGATGGACCTGCTCCAGTCGTCGCAAGACGGTATCGCCAAGCACACCGACGTGTTGAAGGCGTTGATCGAAGGGCAGGACGAGAAGTTCAAGAAGGAGCATTGCAAGGGTATGGAAGGCCTCGTGGCCGAGGCGCTCAAGCACACTGTTGAGGAAGCCCCCAAGTCCGGACCGGTGCTCGATGCCGCAATCATCGCCCAGTACCAGCGCATGACCCACTACGGAATTACCGGCTTTGGTACGGTTGCGGCGTTCGCTAAGGCGCTCAAGCTGAATGACGATGCTGCCAAGCTTGAAGCTGCGGTGGAGGACATGCATCGGGGCGATGACCTGATGAGCGAGCTGGCCAAGTCTGCCGTCAACATTGAGGCGATCAAAGGTTGAGTTGTCGGTCGGGATGTAAGCCCGGCCCTCCCGCATTATCTACAATTCGCAGGATTGGCACCGATGGGCGCGCCGACTGTAATGGAGATGTCTGATGGGTGAGTTCACCGACAAGCTTGATGCCGTTGGCAACAAAATCGCTGGCAACGTCAAGGAGGCCGCCGGCAAAGCGACCAACAACGACAAGCTAACCGCAGAGGGCGAGGCCCAGCAAGTCAAAGGCTCGGCTCAGGACGTCAAGGGTAGCGTCAAAGGCGCTCTGGGCGACGATATTTGAATATGAGCGGGGCGGCTCATCGCCGCCCCACTTTTGATGGTTGGGAGACAGCATGACCAGAACGTCCATTATTGCCGCTGTGGCGCTGACGCTCGGGCTCGCTGCATGCAACGGTCCTAACGAAAAAGTCGGCGCCGCTCAGGACGAGGCCGCAGCCAATGCCGCAGGCGTAGCTTACAACGGAAACGGACCAGCCGAAGCCGCAGGCAAAGCTGCAGATCACGTGGACCGTGCCGTGGCTAAAGCGCGGAACGAACAAGCCGATGCGCTGAAGGATCAAGGTCGCGCGATCAGCTCGCAAGCCGATGCGATGCAGATAAGCTCGAAGAGCAGGCGAAGGCGATCCGTGGTGCGGCCAAGGACAAAGCACGCACGCTGGATCAGCAGGCCAAAACGGTGCGCCAGCACTAGAATTTATTCTCCCGTCGGAGCGCTGCCACCAAGCACGAAACGGCAGCACCAATCGTTCCGGTAAATCACAAAAAGGTATCATCTAGCCTCGGTTCGACGGGAACCAACTGCTTCGCCATGGATTAGTGGCTTGCTTGATAGGACGCGTCCGTCGAGCGCCGCACGGGCGGCGTGAGGCCTCGAGCCAGCACTGCGAACCAGCCACGCCCGGTGGCCTCGCCGATATGATCGGCGGAGCTTTGTCAGTGGTACCCGATGACGATAAGCGGACTATTCCGCTCTATGAAGAGCATCTTGAAATCGACAAGCTTCAGACGGTTACCGACCGCGTGAAGGTATCTACGCATGTCGACGAGCGTACCGTATTGCTCGAAGACACCGTCGAGCGTGGCGACTTAACGATCGAGCGGATCGCGGTCGATCGTGCCGTCGCCCAGGCTCCCGAACCCCGTCAGGAAGGTGACACCCTGATCGTGTCGCTGGTCGAGGAGCGGCTGGTCGTCGAGAAGCGTCTCTTCGTCATCGAGGAACTGCGCATAACGCGCACCAGCACCACCGAGCATGTTGCGATACCGCAGACGGTTCGCACCATGCGGGCAACGGTCGAGCATGCAAAACAATCAGCAGCAACAGGGGAATAGACGTGGCCGATCCAAACAACACTCGAGGTGCGCCTCCTCGTGAGGTCCATATCGAGAAAAAGAAGACCAACTGGCTTGCCTGGATCCTGCTTGCGCTCGGCATCCTGGCAGCGCTGCTCGCGCTCGGTCGCTGCAATCGGCGCGATGCTGTAGCGGTCGTTCCAGCATCGACTGCGACACCCACCACCGCGATGCCTCCTGTTGCCGTCAAGCATGTCGTACTGCCGGGCGGCAAAACTGTCGACCTTCAGCCGCAAACGCTGAATTATGAACTGCAGGCGTTCCTTGCCTCGGCAGCAGCGGCACCGCGCACGTTCACCTTTGACAAGCTGAACTTTGATACAGACTCTTCGACGATCCGCGCCGACGACCAGCCAACGCTGAGCGCACTGTCGCAGATTCTGGCGGCGTACCCCAAGGCGGCCGTCCGGCTGGTCGGTTATGCCGATGCACGCGGTAGCGACGCCGCCAATGCCAAGCTTGGTGCCGATCGTGCTGCCGCTGTCGCAAAGGCGCTTACTGCCACGGGTATCGATGCCAAGCGCATCAGCACGGCTAGTGGTGGTGACGCCAACCCGGTTGCCAGCAACGCCACCGCCGGCGGTCAATTTCAGAACCGCCGCACCGAACTCGTCTTGACGAGCAAGTAACCCTCAACCTTCCCAAGGAGAGTATTATGACCCGGACCATCACCGCATTGTTCGATCAGCGCGCCGACGCAGAAGCCGCCAAGAACCGCCTGGAAGCCGCCAACGTCGAGACTGGTCACATCAGCATCCATGACAAAACCAGCTCGGGCTTTCATGCCACTGGCAAGTCGACCACCCAGGACCCAGGCGTGTGGGGCTCTATCAAGAATGCGTTCGTGCCTGACGAAGACCGCCATACCTATGAGGAGGGCGTCCGTCGCGGCGGCTTCCTGCTGACGGCTGACGTCAATGACGACAATATCGACGCCGCTGTCCGCGTTCTCGAAGAATCTGACAGCATCGATGTTGATGACCGCGCGCAACAGTGGAAGTCGTCAGGCTGGGACCATACTCCCGCCGCGGCGGTTGGCGCCGGCGTCGGAGCAGCCGCCTACGGGTCGCATCGTACCGGTACTGACGTTGAGGGCGAACAGAGCATCCCGATCGTCGAGGAGCAACTCGTGGTCGGCAAGCGCGAGGTCGATCGTGGCGGCGCACGGGTGCGGTCGTACGTCACGGAAACGCCGGTGCATGAGCAGGTCCGCCTTCGCGACGAGAAGATTAACGTGCAGCGCCGCGCCGTCGATCGTCCGCTCACGGACGCCGACGATGCCTTTCGTGAGCGCACGATTGAGGTGACTGCCACCGGCGAGGAAGCAGTGGTCGGTAAGACCGCTCGCGTTGTCGAAGAGGTCGTCGTGTCCAAGATCGCAGGCGAGCACGTCGAGCAGATCGACGACACGGTTCGCCATACCGAAGTTGAGATCGATGAGGACAACGGGTCGAACATCGACCCGCTGAAGCGTCGCTAAAACGTCGCTGATTGGCGACTGCCGTGCGGCTGACCGCACGGCAGTCGACCGATAACCAGGTGGCTCCCATGAGCCGATGGCGGGACTGGATCACGATGCTGCTGGAGTTCGAAGCCGCGCAAGACATCGATGACGTGGGCGCGGGGGCGGCTACTGCTGCCGCGATAGATTTTCGTTTGCTCGGCCTCGTCCGGAAGGCCTTTCCTCAGCTCACCATTCAGACCTCGCGGCTCGACCAATCTGGCGGTGACCATGTGCTGCTTATCGTCAATGATGAGCTTGCCTTCCGCTTTCCGCGTGCGGGAATGCATGATCTGCGCCTTGAGATCGAAGTGCTTCGGCAGCTTCGCCACAGGTCTTCGTTGCAGCTGCCCACCTACGATTATGTTGATTGCGATGGTCGCTTTGGTGGCTATCGCTTTATTGAGGGGGTGGCGCTGACGACAGAGCGGTTCGGAGCACTTGGCGTGGCGAGGCAGACGAAAGTCTTGGCTGACGCTGCGCAGTTCCTAATCGCGCTGCATGACCTTCCCCAAGCGGAGGTCGCATGGTCCGGTGACTGGCCAAGAACATGGTCGGCTGCGCAGTTCGTAGACCGTTTTCTTGCGCAGCGCCTGCCAATGCTCGTCGAGCACGCACCGCAGCTCGCCAGCCCCCTCCGGGCATTTTACACGGACTACCGGCTCGACTATCCACAACATCTCGTGATCGTTCACGGCGATCTGGTCGGCGAACATCTGATGATCGATGGGGCAGGATCGTCACTGGTAGGAATCATTGACTTCGGGGACGTGGCTCTTGGCGATCCCGCACAGGATCTGCTCGGGTTCTGGAATTACGGTCAAGACGCCGTAACCCGCATCGTTGCGCGTTATGATCCTTACGGCAATGATCCCGGATTGCTGCGCCGATCGCACAACCACTTTATCCGCTACCGGATTGATTGTCTGTTTGAAGCTCTCTCGCTCGGAATTGGACCAAGTATGTCCAAGAACATAGCCGCAGTCGGAGCGCTGCTCACGACTTCTAACCATTACAACCAACGAACCTTCAGGAGACGATGATGAACGACGCTAACAACGCCCAACAGGCAGGTGTACCCGGCACCCTTGGGCAGGCACCGCATGCTGCGCAGGCTGTCACCGATCAGGCGGCAGATGGTGCCACGTCGGCCAAGAACGTAGCAAGCGGTATTGCCGGTCAGGCCACTGCTCAGACATCGTCGCTGGTTGGACAGGTCAAGGACAAGGCATTCGCCGCGGCGTCGGATCAGAAGGAAGGCCTTGCTGACCGTCTCGACGATCTGGCGCACGCCGTCCACAAGTCGGGCGAGCAGTTTGCTGGCGAGCAGGACTGGATCGCCAGCGCGATCGAGCGTGGCGCGGCTGGGCTTGGTGCCCTGGCGACCTCGCTGCGCCAGAATGACATCGCCAGCCTGTTCGGTCAGGCTAAATCGATCGCGCAGCGCCAGCCGGCGCTGTTCATCGGCGCCTCGCTTGCCGCTGGCTTTGCGGTCGCCCGCCTAAGTAAGATCGTCGCAGCGGATGTGTCGCGCGACGATCTGCCAACGATGCCGGAGGTCGGTCATGGCGGGCATTGATCCGGGCAGTTCCCACTCAATTGGCCAGATCGCCAGCGGATTGGCGAGCGACGTAGGAGACTTAGTTAAGGGTGAGCTGGCGCTTGCCCGTGCCGAGTTCGACCACAAACTTCACAGCCTCATCGTCGCAGCGGTCTCAATCGTCGGTGGTGCACTGGTAGCGTTCGCCGGCCTTGTGGTGGTGCTTGAAGGAGGCGCTGCGGTGCTGACTTTCTGGCTACCGGCCTGGGCGTCGCTGCTCATCGTCGGCATCGTAATTGTCGCGGTTGGCGGACTCATCTGCCGCCTCGGTCTTGCCAAGGTATCGCTGAAGGCAGTGACGCCCGAGCGTAGCATTGCCAGCGTCCAGAAGGATGCGAGCATGATCAAGGAACATACATGATGGACGACATTTCGGAAACCGATCGGATTGAACGTGATCTAGCGGTCACTCGGGCACGGATGAATCATCGCCTGGACGAATTGCAGGATCATTTAACCCCCAAGCAGATTCTCAATGACGCATTTGGGTATTTCCGAGGTGGTGAAGGTGCCGACTTTACCAAGGATCTGGTAACACGCGTTCGGGCAAACCCCTTGCCTGTCGCGCTGGTAGGCGTCGGCATCGCCTGGCTTATGGCGTCAAACCAAAGCTCGACTAAACCGATCAATGCCGCCCCGTGCACACCGCATGATGACGATTTCACAAAGCGACTGCGTGCAGCCGAAGGCAACGTCCAGCGCTTTGATCATGATGACGATGACAGCTATGCGGCGCGTCTGGATGATGCCCGTGGGAAGGTCGTCGGCGTCGCCCGCGAAGCAGCGGATACCGCTGCGTCCTACACGCAGCGGATCAAGGAAGCTGTCACAGCGGCCGCGCGGAGCGTCCGCGAGAAGTCTCACGATCTTACGTCTGGTGCGAGCAATGCGTTTGGCCGGACCGGCGATAGCATTGGCGAGCGCGCCGGCTCACTTCAGGAAGGTACTACCAGCATGGCTCAGTCAGGTCGAAACACGTTGGCGTCAGTCGCTAGCAACCCGTTTGCGCTCGGCGCCATCGCAGCACTCGTCGGCATCGTGGCCGGTGCGCTCCTACCAGTGTCGGAGCAAGAAGAAGCGGCACTCGGTTCAACCGCGACCAAGCTGCGTACAGCCGGCCGCGATCTCGCGCAGGATGTGGTCGACCGTGGCAGCCGCGTCGCGGCCGATACGTTAGAGGCCATCAAGGGTAGCGCCGATGCGCATGGCCTGACCGCCGACAAGCCGATTGGCGAACTGCTTACAGACGTCAAAAGCGGTGATCTCCTCGGCAACGTCAAGCAGGTTGCTCAGGAAACGCTTCAAGCTGGCAAGGACAGCGCGCAAACGCACGTCTCCGGGGAGACAAAGCCTTCTGCCGACCGGCAGTCAGCATAGTGTTTTGCAACGAACCGTTACCATCCAAGTAGCGGTTCGTTTGCATTGCGTGGGATCGCTGCGCGCCAAGCGACGAGTGATCGTTGATCTGCTTCGGGCGTACATCAATGCATTACACAAGGAGCGACTGCGGCATGACTCAAGTTAAGAAGAGTGCCGCCCAGCTAATTACGATCGCGTCGCACACCATGAGTGCAGAAATTTCTTGTTACGGTGCCGAACTTCAATGGCTGGCCACTGTCGATGGTAAGGATCTTCAATGGAACGGCGATTCGGCGGTATGGCAAGGACGGGCGCCGATCCTATTTCCGGTGATCGGTCTTCTCGAGGGCGGGCAGTACCGAATTGACGGCACGGTCTATTCGATGGCGAAGCACGGTTTTGCAAGGCACTCGACGTTCGAGGTGACGGCGAGTACCGCGAACTCGGCTGAGTTTCGGTTGTCCGCATCTGATATTACTCGGGCGATCTATCCGTTTGAGTTTCAGCTCGACGTCGATTTCGAACTTAGCGGCGACACGCTTACGCTCGGTGCTGTCATTTCCAACCATGGCGACACCGCGATGCCAGCCAGCTTCGGCTTTCATCCGGCGCTGCGCTGGCCATTGCCCTTCGGCCAATCTCGCGCCGATCACCGCATCCTGTTCGAAGCCGATGAAACCGCTCCTGTTCGCCGTATCAACGCCGAAGGCTTCCTAAGGCCCGACCCTCAGCCGAGCCCGATCGCTGGCAGCATACTTGCGTTACGCGATGAGCTGTTCGTCGACGATGCGCTGATCTTTGACCAGCTCAACAGCCGCCGTGTTACATATGGGGCGGCGGAAGGGCCGCAGCTGGAGATCGCGTTCGTTGATTTCCCGACACTCGGCGTGTGGACCAAACCAGGGGCACAGTTCATCTGCATCGAGCCGTGGCACGGCTTCTCCGACCCGGTCGGGTTCGCGGGCGACATTCGCGAGAAGCCCGGCAGCTTCGAGGTGGCGCCCGGCGCCTCCAGGATGCTGTCAATGAGCATTTCGCTGCGGGAAAACGGGTCGTCTTAGCAGTCTCGCCTAATCACCGATCCGACTTCAAAGAGGAAGACCATGTTCGATAATCAAGTAGCAATTGTAACTGGGGGCGAGTCCGGCATCGGCGCGGCATGTGCCAAAGCGCTTGGGGATGCCGGCGCGCGCGTCGTTATCACCTACTTCCGCGACGAGGCTGCCGCCAAGGCAGTCTGCGCCTCGATTGGTGATGAGGATCGGGCAATCGCCGTTCAGACCAACGTCGGCGATGAGGGTGAGGTAGAAGCATTGTTCGCGGCTGCCGAAAAGGCGTTTGGCACCGCCAGCCTGTTGGTCAACTCGGCCGGGCTCAACATGACCGGCGTGAACCTAGTCGACATGGAGCTGGCTTTGTTCGACCGCGTCATCCGTTCTGATCTCTACGGGCCGTTCCTGACCTGTCGACGGCTGGTGCGCGCGCTCGAGGGAAAGGGCATGAAGGGCCGCATCGTCAACATCTCGTCGATCCACGAGAAGGCACCGCGTCCTGGCGGAGTCGACTATGACTCAGCAAAGGGCGGTCTATCCCAGCTCACTGCCACATTGGCGCTGGAGCTCGCGCCTAAAGGCATTGCGGTCAATGGCGTCGCGCCCGGCATGATCCTGACGCCGATGAACCAGTCGGCGCTTGATAACCCGCAGGAGCTGAAGACCAAAGAGGCAGCCATTCCGTGGGGCCGCGCTGGTCGGCCGGACGAGGTAGCCGCGCTCGTCAATTTTCTGCTTTCGCCGGCGGCTGACTACATCACTGGCACAACCGTCACGATTGACGGTGCTCTTTCACTGACCGTTGCGCAGGGAGCCTGAGCGATGGTCGCATATGTCGTAGAGCAACTTGACGACGTCACGCTGACAGGCGGGCCGCTTGATCGGAAGCTCGATCTAATGAGTCCATTCGTCTGGAAGGATGAGAGCAAATACCGGATCATGGTGCGCGGTGTACCGTGGCCACTGGGACCGACCGATCCGACTGGTTTGATCGGGGGCGGCAGCAGCGACAACGGGCTGACCTTCGCCATGGATGATACGCTTGCCATCATTCCTGGCCCGGACCCGTTCGATCTCGGCGGCTGTGAGGACCCGACCGTTCTGGTGCTCCCGGACGGTCGTATCGTAATCTACTACACCGGCGTAGATGCTCAGCGGCTGCAGGGATCAATGATCCTTGCCGAAGGACCAACTCTGCATGAACTGACCAAAACCGAACTGGTGCTGAAGGCACCGCCGGGCGAGGGCAACATCAAGGAGGCGACGCTCGCCGAGACGTCTACCGGCGAATGGCGACTGTTCTACGAATATGCCGCCAACGAGGCCTCTCGCATTGGTATGGCAGGCAGCCCATCACCGACGGGGCCGTGGACGGTACTACCAGACCCGTTCGGCATCCGCGACGAAAGCTGGGATAACTGGCACCTCTCAACTGGGCCGATCTTCCAGGTCGCGGGGCAAGATCCGGTCATGTTCTACAACGGTGCCACCCACGATGCGCGCTGGCGAATCGGCTGGATCAGCTTCGACGCCGACTTCACGCGTGTGACCGGACGCGGCCTCGAGCCGTTGCTCTTGCCGCCGCCGCCTACTCACCGGGATTCCACCGATATCGCTTTTGCGGCGTCGACCGTGGCGGAAGGCGACCAGATCGCGCTCTATTATTCACTCGAGGATCGCATGCTGCGACGCGCGCTGATCCGCCGCTACACTGCCTGAGCAGCGCCTTGCTCGACTTGCAAAAAAGCTACTACCGGTTGATCCGGTAGGACAGCAAATACCATGTCACCGATGAAGATGATCGAACAGGGCGTCGCGAGCGGCCTCCTCGGCAAAGTTCCCGCCGATCTGAGCAGACAGGGCATGGCGGATGGCTTCTGACGACGATCGCGGCCGCACGGCTTCCAACCCTCTAGCAATGTGCAGCCTGACGCTCGATCTGCCGTCACCAGCAAATCGAGCGATAGCCGGATGATTAGTCCTTTAGCTTCTTGCCTGCCTTCTCAAGCAAGGTACCGGTAGAATCCGCCGCCTTGTCGGCACCATTTGAGATAGCATTGCCAGCCTTGTCGGCACCGTTGGTGATGGCGCTTCCTGCCTGATCCGCAGTAGTTTCGACGCTGCCGCCCGCGTTTGACAGATGATCGCCGGCACGATCGGCCGCGTGGTCGGTGCTCGCATCAATGCGATCACCGGCGTTGCTGGCCGTCGCGCTCATATCTGCGGCAACGGCATTTCCGGCCTGTGCCGTCTGGTCTTGCGCATTCTGGCTGCACGCCGCCAAGCTGGTAGTCGTCGTGAGGGTGACTACGAATGTAATGAGCTTCTTCATAAACAATCCTTCTCTATTGCAATTCGTTGAACTTGCGTCAGTCGTCGAGATCGGGATCGTCCTCATGCTCGCCGGAGGTGCCTCCCCCGAGCTTCTCGGCCTCCTCCTGCAGGAACTCGAGCAACTCGTCTTCGAGACTGTTCTGAGCAACGAATGCGGCCATGAAGCCGAGCAGGTCCTCCTCTTCCCAGCCTTTCGTGTTGGCGAGCTTCTGGATGTCCCTGGGTAGGCTGGTTAGACGGTCATCATGATCCTCTATCTGTTGGGGTCAGGCCGCAGCAGCCGCAGTGTCGGGAGCAGACTTGGCGATCTCCACCACGGCATCGGCGAGCGAGCCGACGTAGCGGTCCGCTCCGAGCATGCGCTGGATCGCGGCGTCGCTCAGTACGGCTTCGCCCTGGGGCCACAGGCCGACGATGATCCGTGCGGTCGGCGCCCGCTCGCGCAGGCGACGGACGAGATAGCGCAGCTGCGCTGGCGAGCCGGTCACCTCCAGGTAGGAGATGGCGATGACATCGATGCCGGCCACATCGAGCATGGCGATGTTCTCGCGGGATGCGGCCTCATTAGGAATCCGGCGAGCTTCGACACCGCGCTGGCCGAGCAGTTGCGCGAGCATGGCGGTGACCGCATCGTCGAACGGACCGGGACCTGCGACGCAGATCGCGTTGACCGTCGGCGCGATCGCTTCCGCAGGGGTAGCGGAAGGCCGTAGATCGTCAATTACCGACAGCATGGAACGAGTCATGCGGCCTGCACCGGCGTGGTCGATGGTGCCGCGCGCCTGATCTTCGACCGCGAGCTTGAGGCCTTCCAGCACCACGCCGTCGTAATAGTCAGCCAACGACCGGTCGGTCAGCAGCGTCTCGGCCTGGGCCAGCGCCTCATCGGGATTGTTGGCAAGAATACGCTGGTAGAAGCTTTCTACCGGCGTCAACGCCGGTCGATCGCCGAGTAGAACGTCGAAGAACTCCAGGCTCTTCACGTGCCGGCCCATGACGACGAGGCACAAGGTTAGCGGCGTCGACATGATAAGGCCAATTGGGCCCCATAACCACGACCAGAAGATCGCCGACACGATAACAGAAGCTGGCGAGAGGCCTGTCGAATGACCGTAAAGAAGCGGCTCGACGACGTAGCCGGCCAGCACCTCGACAACGACAAATAGAGCCACCACTTCGATCACCATCGTCCAGCCAGGATCGACCGCGGCACCGAGCGCGGCCGGTGCCACAATTGCTAGAAACGAGCCAATATATGGTACGAAGCGAAGCAGCCCGGCCATAATCCCCCACATCGCAGGCGAGGGGATGCCGATCGCCCAGAGACCGAGACCGATCACGACGCCGAAGCAGGAATTCACCGCGAACTGCGAGAGGAAATACTTGCTCAGCCGTTGGCCGGCGTCGTCCATCGCACGGGTTGTGCGATGCAGGTCGCTCGAGCCGAACACGCGGATGAAACGGTCACGGAGATCCTCCTTCTGCATTAGCACGAAGATGGCAACAATCAGGACAAGAACTGTGGTTTCGAGCGGTCCGAGAATCGGCGAAAGCACGGTCTTGGCGATCGCGAACGGCGAGGCTCCGTCCGAGACGACCTGAACCGGCACAGGTTTGCGAGTGTTGGAAAGCGCCGAGCGTCGCGCGTCGAGACCCGGTCCAGCCGCGGTAGGGGCGGCGGGCTTCGCGGGCTTGCCGCTGCCGAGTTGCTTGGTGATCAAGGCGAGGCGCGAAACGGCGAAGCCTTGGACACCCTGAACCTTGGCTTCAATGGTCTGCGCGTATTGGGGCGCGTTCGCAGTGAGTGAGGCGGCTTGGCTACCAATCAGGGTTGCGACGAGACCAAGCATTCCGAGCGCTGCGAGCACGGTGACGATGACAGCCGGCGCCCGCCACAGCCGCAGCCGCTGGAGGAAGTTGACGACCGGCGACAGCACGAACGACAACATTACCGCAAGCGTGATCGGGATCAGCACTTCCTGCCCGAAATAGAGCGCGGCAATGATGAGCGTGCCGACGGCGACGGCGGCGAGCGTCTTTAGCTCGGGCGAGGAGGCGGCTCTGACCTGCGCGGCACCGGGAGTGTCCTCGGGGGCCTGGCGGCTGCCGGTAACGACATCCTTGTAGCCGGCGACGCTGTCGAGATTGCTCATGGGAAGGGCGCTTTCGTCTTTGGTCGAGTGTCAGCGGGCACGAACGTGGGCACGCCAAGTCAGCAGACCACCGCCCGCGAGACATAGCAATCCGCGGGTCCCGGAGCCGCGCTGCCCAATAAGGGTGAGCCCGATTGCCATCAGTGTCATTGGCACGACACCGAGCTGTACGTCGCCAACATGACGGCTGATCCGGGATGCAGCGATTCCTGCAACCACGGGAGCGGCCAGCGACGGTTTGCTCGGCACCGGGGTATCCTGCTTCGCCGGTACGGCATCGCTGCCGGCATCATGAGATGGCATGTCGTCGCCTGCGGCCGTCGTGTCCGCCATCTTGGCGCCGCGCTCGCCCATCGGCTTGTCCGGCCCCGTGGTCGTGTCTTGCACGGTCTGGCGCTCGATCTCGGCGTTCAGCTCGGCGCCGAGTAGCACCACGAAGGCAGTGACGTAGAGCCACATCAGAAACGATACGACCGCGCCGAGCGCGCCATAGGTAGCGTTATAGCCGGCAAAGTGGCTGACGTAGAGCCCGAACAGGAAGGTCGCGAGCAGAGCCACGACGCTGGCGAAGACCGCGCCGGGAGTCAGCCACGTCCATCGGGCGTCCTGCCGGTCGGGTCCGTAGCGGTAGACGACTGCGACCAGAGCGCTCGCGACGAGCGCGGTGCCAAACCAGAGGCCACCGGTGACGAGCGGCGCCACAAAGGCAGGAAGGTGGATCACCGTGCCGATAAGGCTCATGGCGCTGATCGCAAGCATGGCAATAATCGCGACGAGCACCGCACCCAGGGTGAAGGCAAAGGAGAGCCCAGTGGTGCGCAGGAAGTTGCGTGTTTCTCGCTCGTCATAGGTGACGTTAAGCGCGCCGATCACGGACGTTGCGCCCCGCATCGCGCCGTAAATCGCGAGCAGGATCGCGATGATAAGGCCCACGGTGCTGCGAGTGACCGGGGTCTCGGTCATGCTCTTCATCTGCTCGGCAACGATCTTGGCGGCATCGGTCGGCAGGATGCGGGTGAGCG
This sequence comes from Sphingomonas sp. PsM26, assembly GCA_030433805.1. GTDB lineage: Bacteria > Pseudomonadota > Alphaproteobacteria > Sphingomonadales > Sphingomonadaceae > Sphingomonas. Next base: position 39,302 of record JARUXA010000024.1, read on the forward strand.
TCTCGAGATGGCCGGCGACGTCCGCGGGTGCGGCGACTATCCCGTAGATGAGCACGATCGCCGCCAGCATCGGCACGAAGGCGAGGAAGCTATAAAAGGCGACGCCCGCGGCGAGGAGGCTGATATTGTCCTCGTTCGTCTCCTGCCAGGTGCGGACCGCGATGTCGCGCCACCCGGCCTTGGGGATCTCCCAAAACTGGCGCGCGCTGCGACCGCGCCCGACACGGGGCGCGGTCCCGCTGCCATCGGGAGTCGTGATCGCGGCGGCGGTCATTGCCGAACCATTTTGGCGCGATCGTCGTAGACGTCGGCGCGCTTTCCCGCCTCGGCGCGGAGCTGCTTGGCCTCGGGCGCGAGCTTCTCGGCCGAGCCTTCGCGGATCGCCTTTTTGTCACCGGTGATCTTACCGATCGCCTCCTTGATCGAGCCGCGGGTGTGGTCGGCGTCGGTTTTGGGCGGCTGATCGGGCATTGCGGCTGCTCCTGAAGGTGCTGGATCGGACAAGAACGCATCCGATCCCACATCGCCCGAGCTAAGAGCCGACGCAGCGCGCCGAAAGAAACAGTTACTTCAGTCGGGCTGGGACGTTTACATCAGTCGTGCTGAATCCCCGTCACGATCTGCTAGCCAGCCTGACCGGTGCCTTCGCCAGTCCACGCTCGCGTGCCCACACGATCGCCGCGCCGCGCTTGTTGACCCCGATCTTGCCGTAGATGCGCGAGACGTGGTTGCGCACGGTGGTGCGCGACATACCGAGCGTCAGCGCGATGGCCGCATCATCCTCACCCTGGCAGGCGAGGCTCAACACCTCCTTCTCGCGCGCGGTCAGCTCGGTAACCTCCTTGGCGTGCGCACCAGATTGCTGCGCGCGGAGATTGGCGAGTTTCTCGACAACGTTGCGGCTGAACCAGCTCGCATCGGCCATTACCGTCTCGATTGCAGTAACCAGCTCCAGCTCCGATTGGCGCCGTTCGGTGATATCCTGAATGACCCAGAGAACGCTGACGTCACCAGCCATATCGACCGTTGCAGCGGAGACAAGGCAGTCGAGCAGACCCCCATTGCTCATCCGCACCTTGGCGTCGACGTTGCGGATACTGCCGATCGTCTCGACCTGCTCCTCGAGCCGGCGCCGGGTCGCGGCCGTGTCCCACAGCATGATCTCGCCGGCGGTATGCCCAACAAGATGATCGTCGGCGTAGCCGGTCATGTCTTGGAAGGCGCGATTGGCGTGGAAGAGCATGTGCCGCTTTCGGGAAGCGACGACCATCGCTACCGGCGCGAGCTGGAACGCCTGCTGGAACCGCTCCTCACTGTGTCGCATCGCGGTCTCCGCTTTCCGGCGCGGCTCGAGGTCCGCGAAGGTGAACAGCATGCAGTTCTGGTCGGCATAGTCGATCGGCTGCCCGGCAAGGATGACGAGCTTGTCCGTACCGTCGGGCAAGGTCAGCTCGGACTCCATCTGCGGCACAGCCCGCCCTTCTGCGAGCCGTTCGTGCGCGACTTCGCGGTGTGCGGCGCGACCGAACAGGTCGACCTCGTAGACGGTGCGGCCGACGAGCCGGTCGCGCTCAAAGCCGGTCATGTCCAAGAAGCCTTGGTTGGCCTTGATGATGCGCAGGTCGGACAGGCGCCCGATTAGCGCAGGCGCGGGGTTGGCGTTGAACGCCTGCGAGAAGCGCTCCTCGGCATCGGCCCGCTCGGTGACGTCGAGCATGACGAGCACGAGACATTCGGGATCACCCTCCTTGTCGACGAGCACAATGCTGCGGATCTGATGGACCCAGCGCGCCTCGTTCTCCCCGGCCGGCGCCACCTCGACCGTCACCTCGGTAAAGGTCTCCCCCGATATTACCCGCTCGATGGGATACTCGCCTGCGTCGAGCTTGTGGTTGTTGCGGTAGCGTAGCTCGAACCGGCGCCGATAGTCATCGACCGTGCCGCCCAAGCCATCGAGTGTCGCGACGCCATGCATTTGCAGCGCGGCGTCGTTAGCCCACAGGATCGTCTGGTCGGGATCGATCAGCAGAACGCCTTCGCTCAAGCCCGCTACGACCAACCGCAGATTGGCGAGATCGGCTACATCCCTGATGCCGGCGAGGTTGGCTGCAGCTTGATCCGCCATCGGCGATCCTTCCGGGTGTACCGCGCGACCCGATGCCGAACGACCGATCGAGCGTAGCACGAAACGATGTACCCGCGACATTTGCATCAGGCCATCTGATGAGACCACCTCTTTGGCGCCGACAATCGTTCTCCTAATTGTAATCATAACGGCACTATTTTCTAAATCATTTCCCAATTGCACTTTCCAAAACTCGCATGCGACGACGGAGTTATGAGAAGCTCGGCACCGGCTCATGCTATGCCAGTGTCGAAAATGTTCTAAGCGAACTGGAAGGTGATATCGACTATCGGCTCAGCGATCCAACGGAAGTTGGCGCCAGCCTCCTTCACCGTATAAAGATGTTCGACAGATCACGGGTGTTGCGGGCGCCGTCGTAATCCACTCGATCATGTTGCAAATGCTCTATGCAGCGACTTTCGTCGCGATACCTTCGCCGCCTGGTCAGTTCTGCCGCACTGCCGAGCTGATGTACTATGCCGGCGACATCACGAGATGTTGCTTGCCTTCGCCATAGTAAGCACCTGGCGCCAAAGCGTCTGTCATAAATTCGGCTATCCGCCGCCCTTGTTGCGAAAATGCTAAGTTTCGAACGTCGCGTATTTCGCCACTTCTGCGACAATCTATCATCAATGCGATGGTACGAAGCACACCGTTCATAACGGTTGAAGTGCTGCACAGGCGAGTCTGTTGGGTAGAAAACGATAAATGTAGCGAATGAGACTACCCGATCATCAAGGGTTGGCCCAAGGCCTTCATCCGCTTCCACTCGCCACGCCGTGTTTGTTCGCGATGGGCGATCGAGGTGGGCACCGGAGCTGGGATGAGACGCCGCTGGCGATGACCCGCGATGAGAGCGCGCAGTCCCGTGCGAGCGCGTGAGACCCGGCTCTTAAGCGTGCCGGCCGGCACGCCGACGCGCGCGGCTGCCTCGTCGTTGGACAGGCCGACGATGCTTACCAAGCGCAAGGCCTCCCGCTGCTCGGCGGGAAGGTCTTCCATCGCGTCAGTAACCTCGGCCAGTTCGATCACGGCCTCTTGGCTGCCATCTGTAGCCATGATCCGCTCTGCAGCGACCTCGTCATAGTCCCCATTGAACCGGTCACGCCGCCGCATGCTGAGGAAGCGGTTGCGCAGGATGGTGAAGGTCCAGGCCTTCAGGTTAGTGTCGGCGACAAAGTGGATGCGCGCGCGCCATGCCCGCAGCATGGTGTCCTGCACGAGGTCATCCGCCGTGTCCGCATCACGCGACAGCGACCGCGCATAGTTCCGCAAGGCGGGACGGAGCATAACCAGCGAAGCCTCGAACGCGTCATCCGCCTTGGACGTCGCATCCTTGTTGCTCGTCCGTGTCGAGCCGTCATGCATGTCATAATCCTAGAACAAGCGAGTGATTGCGCTGCTACTAAGCGGACACTGTGTCCGCTATATGGCATGCTAAAAGTATCGACGTCTCCCATGGTTCCCTTGCAATGATGGACCGCAAAGACCGGATTTGGCAGGCACAAACGATGATCAGCAGAAACCGATACGGCCAGATGAAGCCGCAGAGTGTCTCGAATGCGTCGTGACGCTCGTGCGCGTCGCGACGCGCTTCTCGCTGCTGCTGCGGCAAGCTTCGCCGAGCGAGGCTACGGCATACCGTTAGAGGATGTCGCCGCGCGTGCCGGCGTCGGCCGCGGCACACTCTACCGCAATTTTGCCGACCGTGAGGCGTTGGCCCTTGCGATCTTCGAACGCGACGTTGACGAGGTGGACGCGATCGTGGCGCGCAACCAAAACTATCATCAATCGATGCTCAATCTCGCGCTTGCCGGCCGGCGCAGCATGACATTGTTCGCTCGCATCGCGATCGATCTGGTCGCGAACACCGAGAACATGATCGCATTCGAGGCGCTAGGCGAACGTCTAGCCCGCTCGCTCGATCCGCTTGCCGCCCGCGCCAGGGCGACGGACGAGGTCAGGGACGATGTTGACGGTGCAATGCTGGCGCTGGCGCTTCGCATGGTTGGCGGACTGTCGCACAATCCGGATGCCCACGACAGGGCCATGCAGGAGCTACAGGTCGCGCTAGAGTTGGTCATGCGCGGACTGAAGCCATGAGCCCGACGCCGCGATGATACCTTAACCGGACGACTTGTCCGGAATGGGCTGGCCTTCTATATCGCGCTGAATGCTCGGGCCGATCGGCACGATGATTAACGAGGCCTCCTGTGAACCGAGACAACAATGCGCTGCACGGCGGCGACCAGCAACGCGATGCCGCAATCGAAGCCGGCGATGACTCGACACCGACCGATGCCCCGGCAAAGAAGGGCATGAGCTCCCGTGCCAAAATCATCCTGGTCCTGCTGGCGTTGGCAGCCGTGTTGGCTGGCGCCCTCTGGTACGTCCGGCACGAGACTAGCGGCAAATATCTCCAGGAGACGAACGACGCGCAGGTGATGGCCGACATGGTCACCGTGTCGCCGCGCGTCGCCGGCTATGTCGCTGAGGTGCTGGTGCGCGACAATCAGGACGTGGTCGCCGGCCAGCCGCTCGCCCGCATCGATCCGCGCAATTCGCAAGCGCAAGCCGCCCAGGCTGAGGCGCAGATCGCGGTTGCCGAGGCGCAGGCCGATGCCGCCCGCGCGCAGATAGGAGAGCAATATGCGACCATCGAACAGGCGCGCGCGCAACTGGCCGCCGCGCAGACAAAGGCGGCGTATGACGCCGGCGAAGTAGCCCGGTATCGCCCGCTCGCCGCGTCGGGTGCGGAGACTCGCCAGCAGCTCGCCCAGCTGACGGCAACCGCACGTCAGTCGGCCCAGAATGCCCGCGCACAGGGTGCAGCCCTAGCTATGCAACAGCGCCGCGTTTCCTCCTACCGCGCGCAGGTGCAGCAGGGTGTTGCCCAGGGGCAGGCCGCGCGCGCGCAGCTCGCCTCGGCCAACGTCGACGTAACCGCGACGCTGATCCGCGCCGCCAGCGCTGGGCGGATCGGTGACAAGAGCGTCACCACTGGCCAATACGTCCAAGCCGGCACCCGGCTGATGTCGATCGTGCCGCTCGACCGGCTCTACATCACCGCCAACTTCAAGGAGACGCAGCTAGCGCTGATGCGGCCTGGCCAGCCGGTGTCGATCCATGTCGACGCGCTCGACGGCATTGAGATCAAGGGGCGCGTGGAGAGCGTGGCGCCGGGTACTGGTGCGCAATTCTCGTTGCTGCCGCCCGAGAACGCGACCGGCAACTTCACCAAGATCACCCAACGCGTGCCCGTCCGGGTCTCGCTCGAGGCGACGCCGGCGGCCCGCCGCCTGCTCGTCCCTGGCCTGTCGGTCACCGCCACCGTCGACACGATCGGGGCCAAGGATGAATTAGAACGCATCCGCGACCAGCAGAAGCACGTCAACGGCAAGGAACGCTGACATGGCGGGCGCGGCCACTGCCGGCGCGCCGGCGACCACGACGCGACGCTCGCCCGCCGAGCGCGCCGACACCGCCGCCTGGCTCGCGGTCGCCGCGGGTACGTTGGGCGCGTTCATGGCGACGCTCGACATCTCGATCGTCAACTCGGCATTGCCGACAATCCAGGGCGAGATCGGCGCCAGCGGTACCGAGGGTGCCTGGATCGCGACCGCCTATCTGGTGTCTGAGATCGTCATCATCCCGATGGCCGCCTGGCTGGAGCGTATGCTGGGCTTACGTACCTTCCTGCTGATCGCCGCGGGGCTGTTCACCGCCTTCTCCGTCGTATGCGGCTTGTCGACGAGTCTTGGCATGATGGTCTTCGGCCGCATCGGCCAGGGCTTCACCGGCGGAGCAATGATTCCAACGGCGCAGGTCATCATCGCGCAGCGCCTGCCCCGATCACAGCAGCCGATCGGCATTGCAGCATTCGGCGCGACCGCGATCCTCGGGCCGGTGCTCGGGCCGCTGATCGGCGGCTGGCTCACCGAGAACATCAGCTGGCACTATGCCTTCTTCCTCAATCTGCCGATCTGCGCGATCCTGGTCGCACTGCTGCTGGTCGGCTTGCCCCATGAGAAGGCCAAACTGCACCTGATCCGCGAGGCAGATTGGAAGGGGATCGCCGGCCTCGCCCTCGGTCTTGGCGGCCTGACCGTGTTCCTGGAGGATGGCCAGCGCGAGCAATGGTTCGACTCTGGCCTGATCCGTGCGATGTTCGCGGTCATGCTGGTCGGCTTCGGCCTGCTTTTCTGGGGGCAGGCAACCGCCAGGCGGCCGATCATCAAGCTTAAGCTGCTGCTCGACCGCCAGTTCGGATCCGTCGCGCTGATGGGCGTCGTCCTCGGCATCGTCCTCTACGGCACCTCCTACGCGATCCCGCAGTTCCTCGCCTCCGTCGCCGACTACAATGCGTTGCAGTCAGGCAAGGTAGTGCTTCTGTCGGGGGTGCCGAGCCTGTTCATGATGGCGATCGTTCCGATCCTGCTGCGCCGGGTAGACATCCGCCTAGCAGTCGCGGCGGGCCTGGCGATCATGGGCGGCGCGGCGCTGATGGACGCCAATCTGACCATCGCCTCTGCCGGCGACGATTTCACCGCCAGCCAGCTGATGCGCGGCGTCGGCCAGATCGCGGCCATGCTCTTCCTGAGCCAAGCCGTCGTGCGCTCCGTCCCGCCAGAAGACGCGGGTGACGCATCGGGGCTGTTCAACGCTGTGCGCAATCTAGGCGGAAGCTTCGCGCTGGCGGGCATCTCCATCCTGCAGGATCAGCGCATGTGGTTCCACTCGCGCCGGATGGAGGAGACGCTGCCAGCGAACAGCGTCGCGGTGCAGGACTATGTCGGTGGCCTCAGCCAGCAACTCGGCACGCCCTCCGTCGGCATCCGCCTGCTCGGCCAGCAGATCCAGGGGCAGGCGCTGGTCATGACGTACAACGACATCTTTTGGATTATGGGCGTCGGCACGCTCGCGGTGCTGCCGCTGGTCCTGTTCTTGAAACCGCTGCCCAAGGACGCCGAACCGGCGATGGTGCATTGATGCGATACCACACTCTCCTGCTGTCTTCCGTAATGGGCGCGGCACTTGCCGGCTGCACGGTCGGTCCGACCTATAAGACTCCGCCCGCCGCGGCGTCGGACGCTATCGCGCGCGGGACGTTCGTGCGAGCCCGCGACGCGGTGCTGGCGTCGGCCCCTGGGCTGGCGCGCTGGTGGGAAACGCTGGGCGACCCCACGCTGACCGCGCTCATCGACGACGCCCTAGCGCACAGCCCCTCGATTGATGAGGCAGTGTCGCGCATTCGCGCGGCGCAGGCTCAACTCAAGCAGCAGCGCGTCGCACAGCTCCCAAGCGTCAGCGCCAATGCCAGCTACCTGCGCGCGCAGCTGCCCGGCGTCGGTTTGGGTCAAAGCACTGATGGCAGCAGCAGCTCTAGCGGCTCTAGCTCGCTCGACTTCTACAATCTCGGTGCCACCGCCTCTTGGGAAATCGACCTGTTTGGCGGAGGACGCCGCGGCGTGGAGCAGTCGCGCGCCACGGTGGGTGCGCGCTTCGCCGACTTGGCCGATGCGCAGGTGTCGTTGTCGGCGCAGGTCGCACAGGCCTATGTCAATCTGCGCGACGTGCAGGCGCGCATCCGCCTCAACGAGCAATCGACCGTGTTGCAGCAGCGGCAGGTCGCGCTGGCGCAGCAGCGCTATGCGGGTGGCACCGCCTCGCTGCTCGATGTCGAGCGGTTGCGCAACCAACTGGAAAGCACGCAGGCCGACGCGGTCCCGCTTAGCAGCCAGCGCGACGAGTATCTGAACCAGCTCGCTGTGCTGACCGGCCGCACCCCCGGCGCGCTTGATGGCACGCTCGCAACGGTCGTTCCCGTGCCGCTGCCGCCCGCGCAGGTGCCGATCGGCAACCCGGCTTTGCTGATCGCCCATCGTCCCGACATCCGCGCAGCCGAGCGCACGCTCGCCGCCAACACCGCGGCGATCGGCGTCAACAAAGCCAAGGAACTGCCTGGCATCCGCTTCATGGGCATCCTGGGCCTTGGCGGCACCAGCCCGGGCGACGTGTTCGACACCAGCAATCTGACGACTCTGCTTGCGCCGATGCTAAGTTGGTCGTTCCTTGACTTCGGCCGCAACCGTGCTGTGACCCGTCAGTCGGAAGCGCAACGGGACGAGGCTGATGCGACTTACCGGCGTACCGTGTTGGAAGCCTTGCAAGACGCCGAGAACGCGCTGTCGCGCTTCGGCACGACGCGGACGCAGCTTGGCCAGCTTGCCCAGGCAGAAGCGACGGCCGCACGATCGGTTGCGCTTAACGCACAACGGGTCGGAGCCGGGACGAGCTCGGCGAGCGATCAGCTCGACGTTGAACGCCAGCGTCTGTCTGCCGCCATCGCGACCGCCCAGGCACGCGCGCAGCTGACCCAGAGCTACATCGCCGTCAACAAGGCGCTTGGTCTCGGATGGGCTGCGGATGCAGCGCTGGCTCCAGTATCGCAGCCAATCAAAGGAACTGTTTCCGATTAATCGGCTCGCCAGCTGCGTGCGTCTGTCGCTGATCTCCTAAGTTTCGCGACAGCGCCCTCAACGCTCGCACTCTCTTGTGTGCTGCTGTCGCAAAAGTCTATTGCACAATACTAGTGTTCTGATACAGTTTTGCAACATGCTGATAGGCTATGCCCGTGTGTCCACCGACGACCAGGATCTCCGGCTGCAACGCGCAGCGTTGAAGGAGGCCGGATGCAAGCGGACGTTCGAGGAGAAGATCTTTGGCGCGAAGCGTGACCGGCCCGAGCTGGCCAAGATGATCGAGCAGCTGCGCGACAATGACACGGTGGTGGTGACGCGGCTTGACCGACTGGCACGCTCTACCCGCGACCTGCTCGATATTGCCGAGAAGCTGAAGGAAGCGGGTGCCGGCCTGCGCTCGCTGGCGGAGCCTTGGGCGGACACGACATCGCCAGCGGGTCGTATGGTGCTGACCGTGTTCGCCGGCATCGCCGAGTTCGAGCGCGAGCTGATCCATCAGCGTACTAGCAGCGGGCGAGTGGCGGCCAAGGCGAGGGGAGTCCGCTTCGGTCGCCCGCCCAAACTCACCCCCGATCAGATCGCGCTAGGCGAACGGTTGGTGAGCGAGGGCACATCGGTGCGCGAAGCCGCCAAGCTGCTTAAGTGCCACCATGCCACGCTCTATCGGGCGCTGACCGCCGCGGCATTGACTCCATGATGCCGATCACTCCGCAGCCCAACGCGCCGGAGGGGGAGGCCTGATGCCGATCCGCCCCGAGCATGTGTTCCTATATCCGATCGACTGGCCGCAGCTCTCGCATCATGTGCGCTTCGTGCGGGCAGGGGGTTGCTGCGAGCATTGCGGGCGCCCTCATGGGCAGAGGGTCTTCCATCTGCGGGATGGAAGATGGTGGGACCGGAACCGGCGCTGCTGGCGCAACGGCCAGGGCCTGCGCGTGCGACGACCAACCGAGAACATCCTGACGCACGGTGCCTGGACGCCGGTGGTGCTGGCCTGCGCGCACCTCAACCACGATCCCAGCGATAGCGCGCTCCACCAGCTGGCAGCGCTGTGCCAGCGCTGCCACATGCTTCACGACGGTCCAGAGCATCGGCGCCGGCGCTGGATGAATGCGCACTACCGGCGCGCGCTCGGCGATCTGTTCTATGGTCCTTATCCGCCCCTCGGAGCTGACTGGATCACGCCCACGCCGATCAGCATGCTCGACGACAGCCGATCATTGTATGCCCACGGTCGATAAGGCTCACAGGGATCTGATCGAAGGGATTACCCCTTGGCCAGCGCATAATCCTGAACCAGCACCTTCTCAGGCACGTGCCATGCCCCGGCAATCTTGCGGATCATGGGAAGGGTCAGGGCACGATGACGACTTAAAATCTCCGTCGCACGTGACTGCCCGATCAGCGCCGCCAGTTCAGCGCGGGTATAACCATTCGTCTCCATTGCCGCCTCAATCGCACGCACGGGATCCAAGGGTTCGATAGGCCAGCGACGGCTTTCATAGGTCTCGACCAACGTCACCAGTACGTCGAGCCGATCGCCAGCCTCACCGCCTTCCTCCGCTCCCCATAGAGCTTCGATCTCCCGCAGTGCCGTTTCATGGTCGTCATCGTTCCGAATAGGACGAATGTGCATTGCACCACCTCCACTAGCCATAATCAAAACAGGTTTACCGCCAGAGCATCGATCTTATCGTACTCGGCATGCGTCCCAACGAACTTGATGAAAGCGATGGATCGCTTCCAATCGAACGCCACCACCATGCGATAATCACCGCCTGCCACCTCGAACCGCACTCGCTCGCCGTTGAGAGATTTCGCTTTTCGGAATGGCTAACAACTGACCGGGCACTTGCCGTACAGACGGAGACAGTTGCCC
>JARUXA010000250.1 GCA_030433805.1 Sphingomonas sp. PsM26
AAGTACAAGGAATTGGAGAGGAAGTGGTCCCAGCAATCGTAGTGAACGTAAATGGGGAAATCATTGCATATTCGATTGGTGATCACCAAAATGTAGAATTTGTCTTAGATACGTTAAGCCAACTTCCTTTTTTACCTAAAGGATGTATGTTGCATAGTGACCAAGGATCTGTGTACACATCGCATCTCTATCAACAAAAAATTAAAGAAAGAGGCATTACTATGAGTATGTCCCGTAAAGGGACACCCCCAGATAATGCCTCCATTGAAT
>JARUXA010000251.1 GCA_030433805.1 Sphingomonas sp. PsM26
GAGTTAATCTCCAGACATTAAATATATCTATTTGAGAGCATATTTAAAAAAACAGAAAAAGCTTACCTCTTCCCAGTCAAAAGAGGTAAGCTTTTTCTGTTAAAGAATTTAGTTGTATGTGTCAATGTTTGGCGACATCTTATTTAATTTGCTCATCATATTTAGTATTATTTGTAATAGACAAGTTAAATACAGTAAAAAATAGACAGAATATTTTATTAATTACTTTACTTTGTAAGCGCTTTCATTTATACTGAGTGTAGGTTGGAT
>JARUXA010000253.1 GCA_030433805.1 Sphingomonas sp. PsM26
GGTGCTAGTAGCTGCATGTGCTACAATGATTTTGCAGTAACATGTCTGTTGTACAACCCACTAAAATGTGATTGTATTTAAGGGTGCAATGGTGCAACTTCAAAAAAAGATCAAGGATACACCATAGCCAAATACAAAAATATCTCCATATTCACTTGTGTCTTCATGCTTTCATTACTGAAGTATTTTAGACAAATCCAGCTTCTAATGCCTTGGTCCCTAAAGAATAATCATTGGTTTTGGCAATCATACGACTAGAACTGAATCTCG
>JARUXA010000254.1 GCA_030433805.1 Sphingomonas sp. PsM26
GTGATCTGCGGTGTGACCGGCTTCTCGATGGCCGTGCTGCCGGTGTGTTCCATCACGTCCTTGAGCAGGATCTGTTCCAGGCCCGAAGGATCGATGAGGAAGTACGCCTTGCCCTTCGAGAACGAGGCCACCTTTTCAAGATAGGAGCGGTTCACATCCTGCCCCAGGACCACCGTCGAGATGGTGACCCGTTGCGCGGCCGCCTCCCGGGCGACATTGATGCTGTCGCCCTCCTCGGAGATGCCGTCGGTGAGCAGAACGATATGCCGG
>JARUXA010000255.1 GCA_030433805.1 Sphingomonas sp. PsM26
TCTTATGCCAAGTGAAGTTTCATCTAACATGGCCAGGTTTGACGGGATAAGATTTGGTCATGAACGCGAAACATTTGGTGACGAAGCAAAAAGAAGAATAATGCTTGGAACTTATGCTTTGTCTGCAGGTTACTATGATGAGTATTATTTAAAGGCTGAAAAGGTCAGAACACAAATAAAAAATGAATTCGATAACGCATTTAAAGATGTCGATATTATTTTAGGACCGGTTTCACCATCTTTTCCAATCAAAATAGGTGAGGATATTGA
>JARUXA010000256.1 GCA_030433805.1 Sphingomonas sp. PsM26
CCATTAAAATACTTCTTCATGGCTTTACGCTCATAATTTAGTTTGATACGCCCATCCAGTGTATTTACGCTAAATTTATTTTCGGTTAGCGAGTAATCTCGATTCCATACAAGGTCATATTCTGGAAGTTTAAATTCAATTAAAGACCATTCGTGTCCATTTGATTTAGCTGACTTATAACGAGCAATGACAGTTTTCATGACAGATTGAGCCATTTGACTTTTTAATCCAAATTGACCTCGTAATTGCTTGTAATACAAATCATTAAGT
>JARUXA010000257.1 GCA_030433805.1 Sphingomonas sp. PsM26
GATTCGTAATGTGCAATTCGATTGGATAAATTATCGTATTGATTCACGTACCAAGAATTCGGTGTTTCTGCAGCTAATCTTCGAGAAACTGAGTAGTAAGATCGTGGATCCGTTGGTTCAACAGCCGTTGGACAAACAACTACTTCAGCGCCAACAGCTCTTAATATATCCATTTTCTCCTTCGATTGTTTGTCGTTTAAAACACAAATCAATTTATATCCTTTGATGATACAAGCCAACGCTAATCCCATTCCTGTATTCCCTGAAGT
>JARUXA010000258.1 GCA_030433805.1 Sphingomonas sp. PsM26
ATACAAATAAACAAGTATACCTTGCCAACACGATTTAAGAATTTAGTATGAGTTATGGGCAGAATAGTGTGCTACGGTCTTCACTCCTTCTGGTTATCTGAACATGTGTTTATCGTAATGGTCTTATAGGAGGCCACAAAGCCTAATAGGAGGAGATATCAAGGAACACCATAGAGGAATGAAAAAATGGCGTCCATACGCCAGTATGCAATAGCAATACATAGGATTAGAGGAAGTCATATGCAAGCAACTAGAAGTACCTCGACGT
>JARUXA010000259.1 GCA_030433805.1 Sphingomonas sp. PsM26
ACCGTAAGAATACGAGGTGATTTATGAAAAAGATTGATTGGTCACAGTGGTTTTTGTTTATTTTCGGCGGGGTGGTGGTTGAGTTGATTTCAATATACCTGCGTTTGAAATCCTACCCCGGCGAAGAAATGCGCGTGATGGGCTGGGGCATTCTGATTCTCGTTCTTGGCTTCAGCGGTTACGCCACGTACAAAGCCAATGAACCAGACAAAACGGTGAGACAGGTCGGCATTGCCGGAAAGATCATCCTGGCATTGCTGGGCGTCGC
>JARUXA010000025.1 GCA_030433805.1 Sphingomonas sp. PsM26
GTGTCTCAGTCCCAGTGTGGCTGATCATCCTCTCAGACCAGCTAAAGATCGTCGCCTTGGTGCGCCTTTACCACACCAACTAGCTAATCTTACGCGGGCTCATCCCTCGGCGATAAATCTTTGGACTTACGTCATCATCCGGTATTAGCAGTCGTTTCCAACTGTTATTCCGAACCAAGGGGCAGATTCCCACGCGTTACGCACCCGTGCGCCACTAAGGCCGAAGCCTTCGTTCGACTTGCATGTGTTAGGCATGCCGCCAGCGTTCATTCTGAGCCATGATCAAACTCTCAAGTTTATGACCAACATCATCGCAGTGGAATTCCACGATAACATCAGCATCTCTAGGAGCTGCTCTGCACATATTCTTACGTATGGATACGTGAAGGACATGCATAAGAGCGACTTAGCTTTGAACGATCCAACGAGCCTAGAGGACCCGAAAGACCGTGTAGCCGCCGCCCACATGTCCCTTCATCTAAAACCAACAATGTCAAAGAGCGCAGAATACCGACGCCTTGTCACACCCTTCTTTCAAAGGGCGAACCGAGCGCCGAGGATCTGGTGACTGCAGAAGCGAACCGTCCGGTCCGTCGCTGCGGTGGAGTGGTCTCTACGGGGCGAACCAAAGCCCGTCAACGCAAAAGTTTCGCGCAATGCGATTTTTCTTCAAGAACCCCTTCAAGACGCGTCGGTGCCCGTGCAAACGCCACTACGAGCCGTATGGCGGACCCACCCGCGCTACATCGCCAAGGGCGCCGCATAGCCGGTCAGCTCAAGATACCCTCGCCCACCCGGCGTACGAACCGCACCCTCCCAATAGACGGGCAAGCCACTCCGCCGGGCATCGAGTTCCTGCGCAGCGAACATCGGGGTCAGACGCCGTGTGATACGCTTCCCACCGACCCGGATCGTGAGGTCCTGGATGACCGGGTAGGTCGCCCCGGTCGCGCGACTGCGCCATGTGGCCACGGAGCGGAACGCCACATCGTTCGGCCCGAACACGGTCGTCGTGCCATCGCGCGTTCGCAACGACCCTCCCGCCCATAGCGTCCCGCCATCCTTACGACGGATACGAAACGCCATCAGCGCAGATCCATCATCAAGATTGAGCCCGGTCCAGTCCCATCCCTGCGCTTCCGGCGCGAGATAGTTGGACGACCATTCCCGATCGAGCCACGCACTGCCCCGCACGCCAACGCGGCGGCCACCTCGCTCGACTGTGCCGCTGACCTGCAGATGCGGGACCGAATAATAATAGCTGCCCTCGCCGGGCCGTGCGCCTTTGCGGCTATAGCCCCCCTGCCCTTGCGGTAGCGGCGGTTGGGTCGGATCGAAGGTGAGCGCGAGTTTGAACCCGTCCGCAGCGATGGTGGTGTGCCATCGCCCATCCGCGGCGCGGCGCAAACGCCAGTCGCGGATCGCAACGTTGGCGTCGCCTGTCGTGGCGGAGGCGAGACCGAAGCCTTGCCGTGCGGCGCGCTCGCCGTGCAGGAGCTTGCCGGTGCTTGGGTCCGACAGCGCGGCGTGGGCGAACAGGATCTGCGACGGGGCAAATCGACTGGGGTTTGCGGGGTCGCCCGGGGGACGCGTGCGGAAGAACGTGACCTGAAAGCCGAGGTCCCTGCCCTCCGCGGTACGAAGCCAGCCGGTCACGTACCACCATTCGGTGCGAAACGTGGGATGCGCGCCGTGGTCGGCGGGAAAGCGCAGGACGATTCCGGGACGGACTTGCGGATATGGCGTCGCTGCAGGCGCCGCCACACTGATCGCACCTAACACAGCGATCATCGCACATACGCGCAGCATCACCAATCCTCCCGAACCGAGGCGATCGCGCTGCGGGCGGTCGCGCGCCGCCCTGCCAATACCGCGGTCACCGTTGCCGCGCCGGTCAGGGCGGCGGTGACAGTTGCCAGTGTTAACAAGGGGATACGCGTCGTCATCGTCCAGTTGAACGACTGCGGGTTAATCACATGGATCAGCACCTGCGCCAACACGAGCCCGAGCAAGATCCCGGCAAGTGCGCCCGTCAGGCCGACGATCGCGCCTTCGGTTGCAAGCATATCAGTCAGTTGGCGGCGAGTCAGTCCGAGGTGGCGAAGCATGCCGAATTCGCGTTCGCGCGAGATCGTCTGAGCGGACATGGTTGCCGCGACCCCGGCGAGCCCCACGAGAATCGCCACCGCTTCAAGCAGATAGGTGACCGCGAAGCTGCGATCGAACAGCGTCAGCGCGAGACGGCGCAAGGTTGCGGGTCGTGTGATCTCGACCTGACCCCGCAGGCCCGCGGGGAGCCGTGCGGTCAGCCCCGCGGCGACGCGATCGATGTCGTAACCTGCTGCTACGGTTGCGGAAATCTCGTCGCGGCCATCGTCACCGGTCAGCCGCTGGTAATCCGCTTCATCGAGCAGCACCGCCCCCGCCTGCCGCCCGTAATCGCGCCAGACCCCTGCCACGAAGAAGCGCCTTTTCCCCGCAATTGGCAGCAGAATCGTGTCGCCCGGGTCCCATTTGTAGAGCCGTTGGGCCGGTTCTGACACCCAAACGGGTATGGTTTGAGCCGGAATGATCCGTGCACGGTCGATCAATACGAGCAACGGATCCCGCGCATTGCGTTCGGGCCGGGCGATCAGGCTGACGGGGGGCCGGTCGGCGGTGATGGTCAGCGGAATCTGGCGGCTGAACGCGACGGTCGCGATCCCGGGGGTTGCCGCGAGGCGCGTGCGCGTCGCGGGGTCGAACGACGCCCCCGCAGTGGTGCGCGCGTACAGGTCCGCGCCGAGCACCGCACCGAGCCAGTCGTCGACTGCGCCCCGGAAGCTCGTCACCATCGTTGCCATCGCGATCATCAGCGCGGTCGAGGCGACGATCCCGCACAAGGCCGTCGCGGCCTCGCCCGGTGCGCCGTAAAGGTGACGGACCGCGAGCATCCGGGGGACACCGCCCTGCCCGCGCGCCGCGACCGGCGCGAGCAGCGTTCGCGCGAACCACGGCACGCCCGCGACGCCGCCGGCAAGGATGAGCGCCATCCCGATGAACCCGAACACCGGCAATCCACCGACCGCGGGCAGCAACGCGACACCCGCGCCCGCCGCCAGCAGCACGACCGCAGGGATCCACGGGACGGGTCGGCGTGGATCGAGCACATCTCCGGCGTTCTTGAGGGCTGCCGCCGGTGCGGCGCGGGCCGCCGCCAGCGCGGGGAGCGCGCTGCCAAGGCACGCCGCGACGAGCCCGAGCGCGAAAAAGCCGGACGCGGCGAGCGGCTGGAACACCATGCGCACCCCGCCCCCGCCAAAATATCCAGCGCCGAGATCGCCGCCGAACCAGCGCAACGCCCCCCACGCCAGCCAATAGCCCGCGAGCAGGCCGACCGCGGAGCCGACCACGCCGATGACGACGCCTTCCGTGACGATCGCGGCGATGACTGCGCCGCGGGGCATGCCGAGCGTGCGAAGCAAGGCGAAGGCGCGCTGACGGCGCACCACCGACAGAGACTGCGCGGAATAGACCAGAAACCCGCCAGTCAGCAGCGCAACGAGCGCGAGCATGTCGAGATTGACGCGATAGGCGCGCGACAATGCATCGCCTTGCGCGTTCTGTGCCGCCGCGGTCGACAGGATCGCATCCTCGGGCAAAAGCGCGCGCAGCACGGGTTCCGCAACGGACCGATCGGACAGCGCGAGATCGAGCCGGTCGATCCGTCCCAGCTTGCCGAACCGCCACTGCGCCGCGGCGATGTCGATCACGCCGATCGCGACGTCGTCGGCCGCAGGCAAGGTTCCCGCAATCCGCAGCCGGACGGTCCGCCCGTTTGCGACCACCGGCACGGTCGCTCCGACTCGCGCGCCGGTCTGCGTCAGCGCCCGCCGCGACAGGTACAAAGCGGTTTCGTCGAACGCGGCATCATTGTCGGCATCGGGCCCCGCCGCGCGTCGCCCGATCAGCGACGGCGTGACGTTCGCCGCGCGGATCACATCGACGCCCAGCACCGTCAGCCGGGTCTTGCCGATCCGTGCGGACAGGCTGACGACGGGGCTCGCGTCGGAGACACCGGCCGTCGTGGCGACGCGCGGATAGACGCGTTCATCAAAGCCTAGCGGACTGGTCCCCCGGATCGACAGTTCGGCCGCCCCACTGACGCCGCGCATCGCGCCGTCGAACGACGACAGCGCGCTGCCGTTGACGAGATGGACCGCAAAGCCGAGCGCAACGCCGACCGCGATCGCGACGGCGGTCGTCACGAAACGCGCTGGGTGGAAGCGCCACTCGCCGCCGATCAGCCAGCCGAGCGCCAATCTTCCGGAGATCAGTCCGGCGCGTTCAGCCACGCCGCTCGACCAATCCGTTCGCGCCGAGCGTCAAGACGCGATCGGCGATCGCTGCGCTTGCCTCGGAATGCGTCACCATCACGCCCGCCGCGCCGTTCCCCCGCACCGCTTCCGCGAACAATGCCAGCACGCGTGCCGCGGTTTCCGGATCGAGATTGCCGGTCGGTTCGTCTGCCAAAATCAGCGCGGGGCGGTGAACCAGGGCGCGCGCGATCGCGACGCGCTGCAATTCGCCGCCGGACAGATCGCGCGCATAGCCGCTGCCGCGCCCTGCCAGTCCGACCGCTTCAAGCATCGCCTCCGCGCGTGCATCCGCGGCGCGCACGTCGGGGGACACGAGCGCGAGCGGGAGCGCAACGTTCTGCCGCAGCGTCAGATACGGAAGGATGTGGAAGGCCTGGAACACGAAGCCGATTCGCTCGCGCCGCAAGCGGGTCCGTGCGGTCTCGTCGAGGGTGCCGAGAACGGTACCGTCGACCGCCACCGTGCCGCTGTCCGCATCGTCGAGCCCCGCGAGAATATTGAGCAGCGTGGATTTGCCCACGCCCGATTCACCGATGATCGCAACCAGTTCGCCGGGCATCACCGCAAGATCGAGATGGCGGAACAGTTGCCGAGGCCCGGGCACCAACTTTGCCAGCGACCGAACGTCGAGCAGCGCGCCGTTGCCGCCCTTCTCCCCAAGCGAGACTTCGCCCATCGCCAACGCTCCGTTCCCCCGGCGCGGATCGCGATCGACCGGCACCAGACGGGTACAGTCGATCCGGCCATTCGGTTCCCTGCGCAAGCGAAGATCGCGTGCCGGGCGGAAATGGGTGTCGATCCCGTCCGGTTGATGGCAAACGGTCGGCGAGATCGATCGAGCAGGAACGATGATGGACGTTGGGACGAGCGTAGATGAAACCGGGACACTGATCCGCGACGGCGGGGCATTCTACCTGCAACGGGATTTGGGGGGCCGGTTCGCGCTCGAATTGCAGCGGACCCCGGTCGATCTGGTAGAGAAACGCGTACGGTTGCGCGGGACGATCATCGGGCCGGAGCGAGTCAGTGCCGATGGGGTCGCCCCCGCCTGACCGGCTTCATGCCGTGCCGGGGTCGAACGGGCGGTCCGGCCGCATGAAGAACGACAGGCCTGCGCCCACGAGCAGCAAAGCGATCGACGCCAGGAACGGCGCGGTCCAGCTCCCCGTCAGGTCGAGCACCGCCCCGAACACTAGCGGCGACAGAATGCCCGCGAGACCAAAACCGAAGTTCATCATTCCACTGGCGGCACCCGCATGGTCGGGCGCGATGTCCATCGGCACTGCCCAGATCGGCGCGACGACCAGTTCGGAGAAGAAGAAGGCAATCGACAGGCAGATCGCGACCTTGGTCAGGTCATGCGTGAGCACCACCGGGATCAGAAAGACGAACGCCCCGAGCATTCCGGTGATGATGACGTTGCGCCGTGCCGCCTGCAAATTGCCGGTCGCGCGGTAGATCCGGTCGCTGACCAGACCGCCCACCGCATCCCCCGCCACGCCGCCAAGCAAGACCCCGGCGGAAAACAACGCCGAATGCGCAAGATCGAGATGGAAGTTCTTGAAGAAGAACGAGGGTAGCCAGGTCAGGAAGACCCACAGCGTCCAGCCGTAGCAGAAGTCGACCGCGGTCACCGGCGCGATGCGGCGCGCGAGCCGCCACCAGCGCACCGGCGGTGCCGTCGATCGCGTGGATACCGGCGGCAGGGCCGCGATGTCGTCCGGGGTCATCCCGGGATGGCTGCGCGGATCGTCGCGTGCGACCCAGAACCACAACGCCACCCAGATGAGGTTGAACAATCCGAGCGCGACGAATGCGCCACGCCACGACGCGAAGGTCAGGACCGCGACCACCAGCGGCGGGGTAAGCGCATTGCCCAGCCGTGCCGCCGCATGGGTGATGCCTTGCGCGAACCCCCAGCGCGATACCGGCAGCCATGTCGCGATCGCGCGCGTCGCGCTGGGGAAAGCGAACCCTTCGCCGAAGCCGAGCGCAAGCCGCAGCGCGAACAAGGAGGCAAGCCCGCCGACCAGCCCCGTCAGCATCGTCGCCACGGTGACGAGCGCGCCGCAGAACAGCAGCGTGCGCCGCGTGCCGAAGCGATCGCTGATCCACCCGCCGAACAACTGGATCAGCGCATAGGGGTAGGAAAAGGCCGAGACCGCGAGACCGAATTGCGCGTTGGTCAGCCCGAGGTCGGCGGTCATCGCAGGCGCGATCGTCGCGATGTTGACGCGCTCGACGTAGAGCACGAGGTACATCACGCAGAGCACCGCGAGCACCTGGCTCGGAACGCTCAACCCGAACCCGCGACGGCGCGGACCGTCCGTCGCCTGCCCTGCCTTACCGATCACGCAGGGCGGCTTTCGCCCTTGATCTGCGTGCGATGCATCACGCGCCGCGTGTTCGGATCGAACGGATCGCGCCGGTGCATCGTGCAGCGATTGTCCCACAGCACGAGGTCGCCGACCTGCCAGACGTTGGTCCAGGTCAGCGCCGCCTGATCGACATGGCTCCAGAGGTCGTCGAGCAACGCCTCGGACTCGGTCAAGTCGAGCCCCTCGATATAGGCGTTGCGACGACGGCCCAGATACAAGGCGGGGCGGCCGGTTTCGGGGTGCGTATAGACGAGGGGATGCAGCGCGCCCGGCGCTTCGCGCGGGTCGTCGCTCGGGGTCACCCCCTGCCGCACATAGCCGCCGCTGTTGTACGTCCCGTCATGTTTTACGCGGCGACCGGCGATGCGCTGCTTGAGGGCATCGGGAAGCGAGTCGTACAGCGCGTACATGTTGATGAAGCTGGTGTTCCCGCCGGTCGGCGGAACCTCGAGCGCGTAGAGCGCGCTCGCCTTGGGGGGCTGCTCGACGTAGGACATGTCGGTGTGCCAGACCGCCTCGCCATTGCCGAGGCTGCCGATCGGCTCGCCATTCTCTACGACGTTCGACACGACATATAACTCTGGCATGCCGCCGACGACCCGCCGCCCGGTTTCCTGGATCGGTGCATGGTCGAGCGCACCGAGGCGTCGGCTGAACGCGATGAGATCGGCGGGCGTCAGTTCCTGGTGGCGGAACAGCAGGACAAGGTTCTGCAGCCAGGCGGCGTGGATCGCGGCAAAATTGTCGTCGCTGAGCGTCCGCAAGTCGATGTCGCGGACTTCCGCACCGAGTCCGCCGGTCGTTGGACGGACGTCCAGATGCGCGCCGCTGCGTTGGCGATCTTCGATCATAACCACTCCTGTTTCGCGCGACCCGCCAATATTCGGAGGGCGTGATCGCGTTGCAGGAGGATAGGTAAACCGGCCGCCAGCGCTGCCTTGCAAATGTTTGGCCGCGGTAAAGTTTTGATGTTTCTCAGGGGCATCCGTTCGGCTGTCCTTGAATGCACCCATTGAGCCATCCATATACCATCCATGTGGATGGTGGGATGATAAGCATGGCTGTCGGAGTGCGCGAGGCAAAGCAGAGCGAAAGCGAGAAGATCACGATCAATCTCGGTTTCGTCGATCTTGGCTATGTCGATCTTCTCGTCCGCGAGGGGTTCTACGGCAACCGCACCGATTTCATTCGGACGGCGATCCGCAACCAGCTTGACCGGCACGGTGAAGCTGCGCGCCAGTCAACCGTCCGCCGCCAGTTGCAGCTTGGCCTGTGCCATTATGCCGCACGCGATCTCGAAGCGACGCGCGCGGCGGGCGAGTTGCTCGACATTCGCGTGCTCGGCCTTGCCACCATCGCCGCCGACGTCACGCCGGAACTTGCACGGGCGACGATCGGTTCGATCACCGTGCTTGGCGCGCTGCATGCGAGCCCCGCGGTCAAGGCCGCGCTGGCCGACCGCATCGCCTGACCCCTTTCGTACCTGGAGTATCCTATCATGGCCCTGATCCCTTCAATGGCCGAGGCGCTACGGCTGAGCCGGTCCGGCGATCTGCTCGGCGCGACCCGGCTGGTTCGCGGCGTGATGACGGGTGAGGCTGCGCCTGCCGCTTCGCCCGCGCATCCCGCGACGCGCGTTACCGACGTGACGCCCGGCCGCACCGCGGCGAAAGCCGATCCCGTCAGCACCCGCGCACCTGATTCGGTGGGCAGTTTTGAGGCGCGAACACACCGCGGTTCGGCAGGCTCGATCGACTATATGCTGTATCGTCCGGCGGGGGCCCGCCCCGCCATGCCGCTCGTCGTCATGCTCCACGGCTGTACGCAATCGCCCGAGGATTTCGCGCGGGGGACGCGCATGAACCAACTGGCCGACGAATATGGCTGCCTGGTTGCCTATCCGCGCCAGACCCAGTCCGCGAACATGCAGAAGTGCTGGAACTGGTTCCAGCCGGGCAACCAGCAGCGCGACCGCGGCGAGCCCGCGCTGATCGCCGGGGTGGTGCGCGACATTGTGGAGCAGGAACAGGCCGATGCGACCCGCGTCTACGCCGCGGGCCTGTCCGCAGGCGGTGCCGCCGCGGCGATCATGGCGGATGCCTATCCCGACGTCTTCGCGGCGATCGGGGTGCATTCGGGGATCGCCTGCGGTGCAGCCCGCGACTTGCCGAGTGCGCTGTCGGCGATGAAGAATGGCAAGCAAGGGAGCACGACACGGCATGCCGGTGCGAGCGCGCGGTTCGTCCCCGTCATCACCTTCCACGGCGATCGCGACACGACGGTGGGCGAGGTCAATGCGCGCGATATCGTCGAGGCGGCAACCGCTGCCACCACCGTGAAGGATCCCGTAACCGTCGAGAAGGGCAGCGCGAACGGCCGCAGTTATTCCCGTGCGTTAACCCGCGATGCGTGCGGTGTCATCGTGATCGAGCAATGGACGATCGCGGGGGCGGGTCACGCCTGGTCGGGCGGCGATGCGGCGGGTTCCTATGCCGACGCCGCCGGCCCCGATGCATCACGCGCGATGCTGGACTTCTTTCTGACGCACAAACGCAGCGGATCGTAACGCTATCGCGTCGATCCAGCCTGCATCAATTGTCGAAATAGCGACGCGACCGCGGCATCCGCCGCCGCTTTCGCGTCGCAAATGCCCAGCAGACGAGCCCGATGCCGAGCTGCAGCAGGACGATGATCGCCACCATCACGATGTTCATCCCGGGCACCCCAACCGCGAACGCAAGCGCCGCCGCTACGGGCACGAGATACGCAAGGCACGCGAACAGCACGCGGTTGCGCTCGCGCAGCGCAGGCGCATCGAACGGCGCAATCGCCGCGAGGCATGCCGCCGCCACGATCAGCGCGATCGCCACCCCGATCGGCGCACCCAGGACGAGCGACAGCACCATAGCCGCCAGCGTGACGACCGATACGATCGCCGCGAAAATTCTAAGACGAAGCATTATAAGCCTCCTGGGCTGATCTTTGGCCCACGCGGTGCCGATCCCGCCGCCGCGTCGTCGGGCGACCGGGCTTGCAGGAACCCGATGCGTCGGCCGTCGAGACGCACCGCGCTTAGGGCGCCGGTGGCGTAGGCGCCAGTGTCGATCCCGATCCGGTTGGGCAGGACGACGGGTTCGGCGGAACTCCAGCTGTGCCCGTGGACGACGACTTTCTCGAACCGGTAATCCGATGTGAGGAATTCCTTGCCGATCCAGAGACAATCTTCGTCATCCTGCCGCGCAATCGGGACGCCCGGTTTCATCCCGGCATGGACGAAGACGTAGTCCCCGCAGACATGCGTCACCGGCAATCCCCGCAGGAATTCGAGATGCGACGCGGGCATCTTGTCCATCAGGCGATCGCGCAGCCGGAAACATTCCTCGTCATAGGCGTCGGGCGCGATGTCGGAAAAACGGACACCGTAGGACGTCAGCGTCGCCTTCCCGTCGCGGCGCAACCACGCGAGGCTTTCCTCGGGCTGATCGATGAAATCGAGCAGCATCACCTCGTGATTGCCGCGCAGGAACACGAGGTCGAGCGCGGCATGGCGCGCGAGCCAGATCAGCGCGGTCACGACGTTCGCGGATTCCGGCCCGCGGTCGACGTAATCGCCACAGAAGACCAGCAACGGCGGAACCGCGACGTCCGCCGCCTCGACATCCGCCACGATCGCCTCGAGCAATGCCGACAGCTGCGGGTAGCAGCCGTGGATGTCCCCCACCGCATAGACGATCCGCCCATCGGTCGACGTCGCACGCTGCGACGGCGGCGCGTCAGGCAGGCGC
Organism: Sphingomonas sp. PsM26; assembly: GCA_030433805.1. Lineage (GTDB taxonomy): Bacteria > Pseudomonadota > Alphaproteobacteria > Sphingomonadales > Sphingomonadaceae > Sphingomonas. The sequence goes on from JARUXA010000025.1 coordinate 10,522, forward strand.
ACGATCTCGATGTCGACGGCGGTTCCCTGGCCTGCCATCGTCATTCGTCCAGATCGCGCCGCGCGTGGTCGAGCGTATCGGCGAGCGCGTCGTAGCGCTCGATCGTGCCGTCGGGATCATCCAGCGACATCTCGCGCGCGCGAATCCAGCGACGGTTGACCGCGGTGAGCTGACGGACCGAGACGCCGCTGCGCCGCGCGCGGCTATAGGCCAGACGAAGCCGTGCATCCGCGTTGAGCACGTCCTGATAGATACAGCGATCCTCGAGGCTGCCCGGCGCACAGCCCGCGGCTGTGCTTCCCCGACGCGCGGGGCGTGCAACCTCGGGCTCGGTCAGCATGGACGACGGGGCGGACCGCGCACCACGCTCTGCCGGGAGCGCGCGCGCGGCGGCGTCTCCGGTTTCGCCGGTCGTCCGGCGAAGCGGTTCGATCGCGGGCGCGCGTGGCTCCACCGTGCGGTTGCCGTCGGCGTCGACCAGCATTTCGGATCCGGTCCGCACCGATGGCGCGACCAATGCGACGGTCTGGACCGCGGCCGAAGGCGAAGCCGTCGACCGGAGCGAGGCCCGGTCAGGCACGATTGCCGCGCGCGACGCCGATCGAGGATGCGCCGAATCCTGGCTTACATAGCCCACCGCAAGCATCGTCGACGCAGCCACGACCAGCACCGGCGCGACGATCGTCAGCCCCCGCCAGCGACGCCCGCCCCGCGACGACTTCCCCGAGCCGACGCGATCGAGCGGCACCGTGCTCGCCAGCCCACGTTTGGCCAGCGGCTTGAAGATCCGATCCATGTCGGCTGCCACGGGATCCGTCGGCAGGTTGGTTACCATCGATACGCTTCCTTTCAGCGCGCCCCTGTTGCGGTGGACGCCTGTACTCGCACTTAACAGCTATCCGAAACAGGTATGCCGATCCAAGCGGGCTTGTCCGGAGATCATGGCTCAGATCGGGAAACATGCCGCGATAAGGTGGGCCGTCACCCCTGGAGGCGGCGTGGAACCAGCAATCGCTTGGCAGTCGCGCCGATCGAGGGCAGAAAAGTGCCATGTTATCCGCATTGCTGTTCGTGCTCGCGCAAGCGACGCCATCGCCGACGCCGAAACCCGCGCAAGTCCCGCCGCTGACCGCGGCGACGACTCCGGGCAAGCCATCGACAAGCTGGCCGGCACGCGATGCGCAATTCGTGCTGCGCAACTTCCGCTTCCGCTCGGGCGAAAGCATGGCCGAACTGCGGATCAACTACACCATGCTGGGCCAGCCGCATCGCAATGCGCAGGGCGAGATCGACAATGCGGTGATGATCCTGCACGGGACCGGCGGCACCGGGCGTCAGTTCCTCAGCCCGCAATTCGCGGACGAACTGTACGGCCCCGGGCAGCCGCTCGATATCCGGCGCTACTGGATCATCCTGCCCGACAACATCGGTCACGGGAAATCGTCCAAGCCGTCCGACGGGCTGCACATGCGCTTCCCGCATTACGACTATGACGACATGGTCGACGCACAATATCGGCTGCTCAAGGACGGTCTTGGCATCGCACGGATGCGACTGATCATGGGCACCTCGATGGGGTGCATGCACGGGCTGGTCTGGGGCGAGACGCATCCCGACTTTGCGCGCGCGCTGATGCCACTCGCCTGCGAACCGGTCGAGATCGGGGGATTGAACCGGATGTGGCGGCAGCTGGCGATCGACGGGATTCAGGCCGATCCCGCCTGGGCGAACGGCGACTATCGCGCGCCGCCGGTGCAGGGCCTGCGCACCGCCGCCAGCCTGTTGTTCGTCGCAGGCGCGGCGCCGCTGTATTTCCAGGCGCAATATCCGCGGCGCCAGGACGCCGAGGCGTTCGCGCGGCAGCGCGTGACGGCATCGATCGTGTCGACCGATGCGAACGACCTGATCTACCAGATCGACGCGTCGCGGACCTATGACCCGTGGCCGAAGCTCGAGCGGATCACCGCGCCGACGGTGTGGATCAATTCCGCCGACGACTTCATCAACCCGCGCAACCTCGACCTGCCGACTCGCGCGGTCGCGCGGATGAAGGACGCGCGTTTCCGGCTGATTGCGGAGACCGACGACACGCGTGGCCACGGCACGCATACGGCGGCACGCTTCTGGAAGCAGGATCTGGTGGCGCTGCTCGACCGGACGCAATGAGCCTTGGGTAGCAAGCCGTAGCGCCAGAAGGCGGACTGGCTGCCAATACCCGATTTCAGCTCCCTTGCGCTATCTGCTCGCCAGCCACCCCAATATTGCGAACATCATCAGCGCCCACAAACCGCCCTCCGCGCGAAGCAGATAGGCGACGCCCATGACGCCCACCGCCGCCAGCGCGATCGCCAGGACGCTTCCGTCCGCGAGCGACGTCAGCACGACGATACCGCCCAGCAGCGTTCCCGCGCCATTGGCGATGATCCAGAGATACGACAGGCCAGCGCCGATCGAGCCCCACAGCGGCAGCTTGATCGTCGCAAAACCGCGCATCTGCCCCGGGAACAGATCGGCCACGAGATGGAAGCCGATCCCAAAGCCCAGGCCCGCGGCGATCGCCCATGTGCGCTGATCGAGGAGCGCGACGAAGGGTGGCAAGACCCCGTGCAGCAAAGCGCTCCGGTGCCCCAGCCGAAGGCGGCTATCCAGGTCCGGTAGGGTGATGCCCGCCGCCGTCGCGCTGACCACTGTCGCAATCAGGACCCACGGCCCGCCCCCGCCCTCGAACGCCAGAAGGACCGCAATCAGGAGAAACATCAGCGCTGCCATCGGGGCGCGCTAACCGGATCGTACCCGTTTTGTCCATGATTTGTATCTGCTATTGCGCCGTAAAGGTTTGGGGACACCTAACGTTTCGCGCAGCTCCCTGCTCTCGGATGGCAAGGACGTTGGGTATCGGTTGCTTGCAGAAGGCGATGCCTGGGATCGCGCGATGCCGCGCAAGATAGTCGGTAATCGAGGCCTGCATGTCCGCCAACTCGACTTGCCCAACGCGGACAGTCTGCAAACGCCCGTTTATGCGGCATTCCCCTGAAGCCTGAAAACTGTTCGAGTAATCCGGCCAACCAATGAGCGGCGCGAAAGCTTTCTGACGGAGTGGGATGATTGCTCGTCGCTCCGGTTTGGCGCTTGAAGTGGGCTAACCGCCGTTGGCGGTAGGGTGGGTTAGCCAGACGGTGGGACTTGGCTCGCGTTGCCGAGAAGCGCCCGCTCAACACGCATCTGGCGAAAGTCTTCGAAGTCGCCCATTGCTCGCACCACTCTGCGCCCCGCCATCAAGACCCACTTCTCCAAGGTGAGGTGCACGATGACTGCGAAAACGACAGCAGCGCAAATCGCTGAGACGCCAGCTACCCAGACGCCTGCGGCACTGCTTAGCGGTAGCACTTGAGCAGCCACCTTTACGCCCGGTTGCATGATCAATGGGTGGAACAGATAAAGCATATAACTGGCGCCGCCTAACAGAAGGGTGGCCCTATTCCCGAGAGCGTACCCTGCGCGTTCGAGCATAACCGCGCCGCCTACGACAAGGAGGGCCGACGGTCCCCACATGAAGCCACGGTAAAAGTCCGGGACGCCCCCAGCCTTCCGCGCTAGCGCCACTACAAGGACACACCCGATTGCAATCGCCACCACAGAGGCCAGGGCAGCAACCCCCGTCGGCTTCCAGCTTGCGTCGTTAAGCTTCTGGATGGAAAGCGCGAGTGTTCCGCCCAAGACAAACTCTAATATTACGGACTTTGTGAAATAGGCAATATTGGGTGGAAGGCTGAGGCCGGTAAACCCAACGCCCACGAGCACGACAAAGACTGTCGCCACGGCTGCCAAAGAGCGCGATGCAGTTTTACAACGGAATGTAAGGGCGAAGACGAAGTAGAAAAATAGCTCGTAGATCAATGTCCAGCCCAACATGAGAATTAGGCCGTGCCTATCTCCCGGGAATGTGGACCTCACGAACATCAGAGACTCTCCAACCATATGGGGTTTCAGCACATTCAGGCCGTTGGGATGGAAACCAGCATAGAAGAGGGCCACCATGATGAGCGTGGCTATCCAGTAAAGGGGCACAATCCGAAAGAAGCGGGCAATAAGGAATGGTAGAATAGGTCGGTCAACGGTCTGGTGACCATAATACATTACAAATCCGGAAATGACGAAGAACACGTCAACCCCGAATGCGCCAAACTCGAAGTCCGTGCTGGCTCCAAAACTGGCACGCAGCATGGGCTGGACGTGGTAAGCGGCCACGGTGAGTGCTGCATACCCACGCAATGCCTGCACGTTGAGAACAGTTTTGGCTGACACTCGAGACCCCTTCGAGCGCACGGCCGCTCCTGCGCGTTGTGGAACTGCGAAGGAATGTTAGTCAAGGAATGCTGAACTGCGTCATTCTTCCAGACGCAAGCACCCGATGCATTGACTAAGCGCCGCCACGCTACGTCTATTACCCATCAACTTTTGCCGTTCAGCCTAATGCGTCGCGAGCCGCTATTGAAAGGGTCACTACACCCCTTTCTGTCATCCTCGCGACGGCAGCGCTTCATCCACCCCGGCCGTCCGGACATTGTGCTGAAACCGGCCAATTTTGGCCTCACGACCTAGACGGCACGGATGGTACGGCCATGACCCTTCCTACCCGACGTTGAAGACAGAAACTGCCCTCAGAACGCGGGCAGCACCGCCCCCTTGTAGTGCGTCTCGATGAAGGCGCGCGTCGCCGGGCTCTGGAGCGCGGCGATCAGCTTGATTACGCGCGGATCTTTCTCCTCGCCGCTGCGACCAACGACGAAATTGACATAGGGCGACTTGGCGTCCTCGATCACCAGCGCGTCACGGACCGGGTTGAGCTTCGCATCCAGCGCGTAATTGGTGTTGATCATCGCCAGATCGACCTGATCAAGCACGCGCGGCAAGGTCGCCGCCTCGAGTTCCTTGAACTGCAGCTTGCGCGGGTTGCTCGCGATGTCGCCGAGCGTCGCGAGCGGGTCGGCGGGGTTCTTCAGGCGGATCAGCCCGGCCTTCTGCAACAGCAGCAATGCGCGCCCGCCATTGCTCGGTTCGTTCGGGATCGCGACGGTCGCACCCGCCGGCAGCGCGGCGATCGTCTTCCACTTGCGCGAATAGCCGCCGAGCGGTTCGACGTGGATCCCTGCATAAGGCACGAGATGCGTGCCCCGCGCCGCGTTGAACGAGTCGAGATACGGCTTGGTCTCGAAGTAGTTCACGTCGATTTGCTTCTGGTCGACCTGCAGATTGGGCTGCACGTAATCGTTGAAGACGCGGATCTGCAGGTCGATGCCCTGTTTGGCGAGCGCGGGCTTGACCGATTCCAGGATTTCCGCGTGCGGCACCGCGGTCGCTGCGACGGTCAGCGTATTGCCGTTCGACGGTGCGCCACCGCGCGAACAGGCGGCGATCGCGAGGATCGGCAAGGCGGCAAGCAGCAGGCGTCGGTTCATCTTGGGTGTCCTGAAGTTCAGCGGCGCGTGAAGGCGGCAGCAAGCCGGTCGCCGGCGAACTGGATCGCCTGTACGAGCAGCACGAGTAACGCGACCGTAACGATCATCACGTCGGTCTGGAAGCGTTGATAGCCGAAACGGATCGCAAGGTCGCCGAGCCCCCCTGCCCCGACCACACCCGCCATCGCGGTAAAGGATACCAGCGCCACCGCCGTGACGGTCGCACCGGAGATGAGGCCGGGGAGCGCCTCGGGGATCAGCGTGCCGGTCACGATCTGGAGCGGGGTTGCGCCCATCGCCTGGGTCGCCTCGATCGTCGTGCGGTCGACTTCGCGCAATGCGCCTTCGACGAGGCGTGCGTAGAAGGGCGCTGCCCCGACCACCAGCGGCAGGATCGCGCCGACGACGCCGAGCGACGTCCCGACCAGCGCGACGGTGAGCGGGATCATGACGATCAGCAGGATGATGAACGGCACCGATCGCAACACGTTGATGACGACCCCCAGTACGCCGTGAAACACGCGGTTCTCGCCGATCTGCCGCTTGCCCGTCACGTACAGCAGCACGCCGAGCGGCAGCCCGAGCACGATCGTCAGCGCGAGCGACGCCGCGAGCATGACGAGCGTGTCGCCGGTGGCCGCGGCGATATCCGCCCAGTTCACGTTGGAAAACGAGCCGCTCATGCGTCGAGCCCCGCCAGCATCCGGCGCGTCGCCGGGTGCCGGGCGTCGGCGAACACCGCGTCGACCGTTCCGGTCTCGACCACCTGCCCGCGATCCAACACTGCGACCCGGTCGCAGACGGCACGGACGACGTCCATTTCATGCGTGATCAGCACGATCGTCAGCCCCAGTTCCTGGTTGAGCTGGCGCAGCAGCGCGAGCACGCTCCGTGTCGCTTCGGGATCGAGCGCGCTGGTCGCCTCGTCGCACAACAGGATGTCGGGACCGGTCGCGAGCGCGCGCGCGATGCCGACGCGTTGCTTTTGCCCGCCCGACAGCTGCGCCGGATATTTGGCGGCATGGTCGGTCAGGCCGACGCGGTCGAGCAGCGTGGCAACGCGCGCCTGCCGATCCGCGGCGCCGATCCCCGCCAGCTTGAGCGGGAAAGCGACATTCTGCGCGACGGTGCGCGACGAGAGGAGCCCGAAATTCTGGAAGATCATCCCGATCCGCCGCCGCAGCGTGCGCAGGCCACCGGGGGCGAGGCCCATGACGTCGACCCCCTCGATCTCGACGCGCCCGCTCGTCGGGCGTTCGAGCGCGTTGATCAGCCGGATCAGCGTCGACTTGCCCGCGCCCGACGGCCCGATGACCCCGAACACTTCGCCGCGCGCAACCGACAGCGACACGCCGTCGAGCGCAGGCGCGCCATTCCCGTCAAACCGCTTCGCAATGTCGATCAGGTCGATCACGCGGTGCCCATCACTTGGGCCGCGAACCGTTCCATTTCCTCGGCCTGCGGGCTCATCTGGAGCAGCAGCAAATCGAGCCCGACGCCTTCGTAATCCGCGATGCGTTGCCGCAATTGCTCGGGCGTGCCGACCAGGTGTGGGCGAAGCCCGCGGTTGGAGACCGAATATTCCTGGATCTTGAGATCGCGCTCCAACTGCGTGCCCGACAGCCATTGGTCGAAATTGGCGTATCCCGCGGGCAAATCGGTGACCGTGGTGATCCGCTCGAGCTCGCGCTGCGCTTCTGCCTCGCTGTCGCGGACGATCGCATAGGCGGCCATGCCGTATTGCATTGGCACTCCTCCGGCGGCCTGGCGGCGCGCAGCCATGTCGGCGATCTTGGGCGCGATCGCGTCGACCGGGTCGCCGTGCATGACATAGGCGTCGCATAGCGCCGCGATCAGCGTCTTGGCCTTCTCGCTTTCGCCCCCGGCATAGACGGTCGGGCGCTTGGCGGGCTTTGGCGCGCAGATCGCGTTCTCGGTGCGGTAGAATTGCCCGGCGAAGCTGAACCGGTCCTCGGTCCACAACCCGTCGACCACCGTCAGCCACTCGGCAGTGCGGGCATAGCGGTCGTCATGCTCGTCGAACTGCAGGCCATATTGCTTCGCCTCGTCCGCCCACCACGACGACACGACGTTGAGCGCGAGCCGCCCGCCCGCGATCCGATCGATATTGGCGGCGGCCTTGGCGAACAGCGCGGGGTGGTGGAAGTTGGGGCGCACCGCGACCATCAGCTCGATCGTCTCGGTCACCGCGGCAAGCGCGGCGGCGGTCGACCAGGCATCCAGCGCGGGCTGTTCGACGCCCTTGATGTCGTTCAGGTTGAGCTCGGCGATCAAGGTCAGATCGTAACCGATCTGCTCCGCGCGCTGGGTCAGACGCCTGGTATAGTCCCAGCTCGCCTCCATCCCCTCGTCCGCCACGTTGCGCAACCACCCGCCGAAGACGGGAGTCCAATAGCCATAGCGCATCAGCGGGCGTCCTCGATCACGGTCAGCAGATAGTCGACCAGCCGGTCGTGCGGTTCCCAGCCGAGCACGTCGAGCGGCTTGGCGACGAAATTGGAGAGTGCGTTGATGTCGTAGAAGCGCGGCACGCCGTCGCGATCGTCGATCATCACCTCGACCCCGCCGACGTCCAGCCCCGCCGCCGCTGCGATCGCCTCTGCGGCGGCGCGGAGTTCGGGCGCGGGCTCGGCCGACACCATCGGGATCGGTGCACCCGGAACCTGGCACGCATCCGCCGGACATAGATCGAACGTCCCGCCGCCCGCGATGTCGAGCGCGTAGAGGTAGGCGCGGTCGAGCGTTTCGATCCGCGTGACCGTGCCGTTCCGCGCGGGGACGTAATCCTGCACGAGCAACACGCCGTCGACGCTCGTTGGCAAGGTCTTGTCCGCAACCGCGGCGCGCAGTTCGTCCATCGAATCGTAGCGAACGATCCCGGCACCCGATCCGCCGATGTTGGCCTTCACGACCAGCGGAAACGCGAGCGTCGCCGCCGCCGCCTCGACGTCCTCCGCGCGGTGGACGACGCGCGTTGCCGGAATCGCAAGCCCCAGCCCCGCGATCAGCGACAATTGCCGCGCCTTGGACGAATCGATCGCGAGGACTTCCGGCCCGTTGACGATCCGTGCGCCGACCCGCCGCCAATGGTCGAGCAAGGCAATGCCGTGGAAGATCGGATGCTCGTCGCTGCGCAGGAAGCTCGACATCGCGATGCGGTTGAAGACGACCTTCGCGGGGGGCTGGCGGTCAGCCGGATCGTAGTGCCCGTCGGGACGCTGCGCGGCGTAATCGACACCGCGCCGGTCGAGCGCGGCAAACAGCGGCGTGAACCACGCGGGATGTTCGTAAAGCAAAGCGAGGTCGGTCACGCCGTCTCCAGTTCCTGTCGGGCTCTCCCCGCCTCCATGACGCGCGGGAACAGTTGCGTCGGCAAACACCTGCTTGCCGCAAACCAAGCATTTCTTGGAATTCGGGAAATCGCTAGAGCCCTTCCGCGACCCAATGCGCGTTGGAAAGCCGTCGGGCAAGCGTCCAGGCCTGCGTGCGGATATCGGGCACCGCGACGATTTCCCAGAACGCGCCGCGCGTCATCGGGCCGAGCGCGAACAGCCGGTCGTTGGGGGCGCCGTCGTCCGCGACCACCCGCATCTGGTCATCCACGTCGATGCCGAGCCCCGCCGCATCCGGGCGGATCGCACCGCGCATCGTCAGGCGGTTGAGGACGGGTTCGCTGGTGCGGCGCAGGTCGCCTTGCGGGCCGGTGCAATTGATGATCCGCTGGACCTCGAGCCGTTGCTCCTCGCTCGCGCCGCGTGGCCTGAAACCGACCGACAGTCCGTCCGGGGTCGGCTCGACCCGGGCAACCTTGCCCGCGATCAGCTCGAGCCGCCCGGCGTCGCGCAGCGCATCGATCCGGCTGGCGACATCGGGCGCGAGGCGATGGCGGTGGATGTCCCACCACGGTCGCGCATGGCGGATGAAGCGCGATCGTTCCTCAGCACTCGCGGCACGCCAGATATCCTGCGTGAACGGGCGCAGTTCGTCGATCGCGCCGCGCCACCCGATCTCCGCGCCGCGCGTCCGCAACGCGCGCACGCGCTCCGACAGGATCGGCGCGGGGCGTTCCTTGATCGGCACGAACGGCGCGCCCGGCGCGGCATGCGCGTGCGGCAGCAACCCGCGCCGCGATAGCGCGACGATCCGTCCGGCAAACCCCTTCGCATCCAGCAGCAGCACCACGTCGACCATCGTCAAACCGGTGCCGAGGATGAAAACGGTATCGTCGGGGCCCAGCCCGTCGGTCGCCGCGGCATCCCAGCAATTGCCCGCATAGCGCCCGGGCGGAAGCCCATCGAGGTCAAGCCCGCCAGGAGTAGGCGGCGGCAGATTGCCAACGGCCAGGATCGCGGCATCCGCCTTGATCTGCGCACCGTCGCGCAGGACGACACGAACCCCCGCCCCGTGGATGACGTCTACCGCCTCAGCCTGAACGATCTGGAGCCGGTCGGGATGGTCCGCCGCGACGCGATCGAGCACGCTGCGCAGATAGGTGCCGTACACCAGCCGCGGCACGAACGTGTGCCCGGTCGCAGCATGGCCCTGCGTCTCGAGCCAGCGCACGAAATGCGCGGGATCGTCCGGGAAAGCGCTCATGTTCGAGGCGCGCACGTTGAGCAGATGCGTCGGATGCGCCGCGCCATACGCGAGCCCGATCCCGGCATCCGCCTGACGATCGACCAGCGTCGCGCGCGGACCATCGTGCCGCACCAGGTTGATCGCGGCGAGAGACCCCGAAAAGCCCCCGCCGATGATCGCAACATGTTCGATCACGCGGCAGCCCCGCCGTCGAAGCGCTCAACGTCCATGATAGTCTCCAGCCGTCCGTCGTCCCAACGGTTCAAGCCGTGCAAAGGTCGCGCGACGTCCCGCAGCACGACCGTCGTCACCGGTCGGTCCATCGCTCCGACCGGCGTTACTTGTTTTCGACCGGGTCCGCCGCCGTCGTCGGATCCGCCCCGGCGTCCTTGCGAACGCTGCGTGCAGTCATTCCGGTGGCGGACGCGTCATCCATCATCTGCTCGTCGGGCGCGGTCGGGGCCGGCGGCGGGGTGTCGTCGACCATCGCGGTATTGGCGGTCTCGGTCGGCTCTACCGGCGGCGGTGCCGGTTCGGGCGTCGGCGTGGCAGGCTCAGGTGCGACGAGCTCGGCGTTGTCCGATCCGTTGTCGGTATAGACGGCTTCGTCATCCCCGCCCGAGCAGGCACCGAGGTTGAGGGTCAGCAGCGTCGCTGCGACGGCAAAGGCAAATTTGCGGTTCATTCGATGTTCTCCTGCTCAGCGCGCGGCGAGCGTTTGCGTCTGCCGGGCGGACCGTGCCTCGATCTTGCTCGCGAGCGTCCCGTCCCACTTGTACGGATCGTCGCGGAAGCTGACCTGCCCGTTCTGGTTCGCAAACGCGGTCCAGTACAGCAGATACACCGCAACCGGTGCCGCAAGCTTCGCGCGGACGGTCTTGCCCGCCGTCACCGTATCGTCGATCGTCTGCGCCGACCATTCCGGCGTGTTGCTCATCAACTGCTTGGCAAGCGCGCCCGGCTTTTCGAGCCGCACGCAGCCGTGGCTCGCGAGGCGGTCGAACCGAGCGAACCCCGCCTGCGCAGGTGTGTCGTGGAGATAGACGGCGAACGGATTGGCGAAATCGAACTTGTACCGGCCGAGCGCGCTGCGTTCGGACGACTGCTGCAACCGCTTGCTGCCGTCGCCATTGTCGATCACGCGGAAACCGTTGCGCGCGAGATAGCCCGGATGCGCCTTCTCCTTCGGCCACAATTCCTTGCCCGCGATCGTCGAGGGCACGTTCCATGGCGGATTGAGTACGATGCTGTGGATCTGCGACACCAGCATCGGGGTCTCGTCGCCCGGACGGCCGGTGACCGCCTTCATCGACATGACCGGCGCGTCACCGTCGAACAGCGTCAGCACCGCGGCGGCGATGTTGACCTGCACGCGGTTCTGCTCGAGCGTCGGCGGCAACCAGCGCCAGCGCTCCATGTTCGCCTTGATCTGGCGAATGCGGGCATCGACGGGGACATTGAGCGCCGCCAGCGTCTGCGCGCCCAGCGTGCCCGTAGGGTTGAGGCCATAGCGGCGCTGGGCGCGGCGGAGTGCCTCGACCAGGCTCGTGTCGAACTTGTCGCCGCTTGCCTTGACCGTCGAGTCTTCTGTCGCGAGCCGCTTGCGCAGTGCGACGACGCGCGCGCCGCTGCTGCCGAAGGTCACGTCCGTTCCGGCGAGTTGCGACCAGCCGCCGTCTTCCGCGATCGCGCGATAGCGGGCGAGCCCTTCGACCAGCGTGTCATACCCCGCGTAGGGCGGCGGCAAGGCGGCGACCCATGCGCTCAGCCGGTCGTTAACGATCGCGTTACGGAGCGCGGGAAGCGGATCATAGGCGACGGGGCGCATCGCCCAGTCGCGCTGGAAGTCGCCCTCGGCAAGCCGCCCCGAATGGACCGTACGCGCATGATCGAGCGCCGCGCGGATCAGCCCGTCGTTATCGCGCGGCACCGTGCCCGGCGTGTCGCTCAGCCCCTGCGCGACGACGTCCTTGCGGATCAGCTCGGCAAGTTGCTTGGACTGGCTCGCGCTCAGCGTCGGCAAGATGATCTCCGGCGCGATCAGCGGTTGTACCGTCTGCGGCGGCGCCGTGGGGACGACCGGTGCCTGCATCGTCGGCGGGAGCAACGATACCGGCGGAGGAGTCTGGGCGAATACCGGGAACGGGGCGAGACAGGCACTCGCCACGGCATAGCGGGTCAGCCCGGATACCATGCGAGTAAGGGAAGATTCTGTGCGGCGCTTCATAGTCATGGAAGCGCCTCTAACACGGCATCGGCGTGCTCTGCATCGCCTAATTGGGGTTTCGGCCCGACTTGACCCGAACGATTGCAGATCAACGGGTTGCCGGGAGCAAACCGATGGCGCCCGACGTCATCCGTTCAGGCCGAACACCGTCAGCGTAAGGTCCGGTTTGCGCGTGGTTACGACCGCGCTGCTCTGGATCCGGTCAAGCGCCGCCTGATAGCTTGCGGCTTGCGCGGACGCCCGCGTAACCGCCGCCTTGCTGCCCTTGGCCGATCCGCCGTTGGCCAGCGCAGCCTTGGTCGAATCCCAGTAGAGCGAGCGATAGCCGGTCTGGGTGATCGACATCGCCTGCTTGACCGCGTTGAGCGCGATCCCCGCGTCCTGCGCGGACGCCAGCGACAGCCCGGCGGAAAGGCCAAGGCCGAATTGCCCGCCGGGCGACACCTTCGGGGCACGCGCCGCGCGCACCGGTGGCTGCGACAGGATCTGCGGGTCGATCCCAATCTTCGACAGCACGTCCTGTCCGGGCGGCCCCGCGATCAGCTCGATCGTCGCGCCGCCGCGCGCGGTGATCTGGAACGCGCGGCCGTCGCCCTTGATCGTGCTCGCGACGCTCGCCTTTCCGCCGGTGAGCAGTCCGACGCGGCTGGCAAGCGACGCGACCGTGTCGTTCGGGCCGATCGTCAGCTTGATCGCGGCCCCGCGGTTGATCCGGATCGAGACGCTGTCGCCGACGCGGACGCTCGTCTGCGACACCAGGTTCGCGGAGACGTCGGGCGTCACCACGCCGCGATTGAGGCCGAGCGCCTCGAGGACCGTGTCCCCGCCCGCCACCGCAGCGATCCGCACCGTGCCGGTTCGCGCACCGCTGGTGCCGAACTGTTCGACCGTCTCGATCGCGCCGGTCGTCGGATCGATCCGCCCGACGAAGCCGTCGACTTCGCCGCGCTTGGCGGTGCCCAACGTCCCGCTCGTCCGCCCGCCGACGTAGAGCGCATCGCCGAGGAAGCCGACACTGTCGATCTGGTCGTCCCCCGCCGTCGCCAGATAGGTCGTCGCGACACTGGCAAAATCGGCGCTGATCCGCGTGACGAACCCGTCGCGCGCGCCACCGGTTGCGTTGACCTGATCGCCCGCCACCGCCCCCAGCGTCGCGCCACCGATCGCGATCGTACCATCCGCCGCCACCGCCAGTGCGCGAGCCTGTGCGGTGCCGAGCGAGACGCTCCCCGCTTCGGGATAAAGGTCATTGGAGTCATAACGTTGCAAGACACTGGTTGTACCCTGTTGCAACAGCGCGAGGACCTGCCCGTCGTGGTCGAACGCAAGACTGGTGACACGATCGTCGCCACCGGTGTCGAGCACCTGCTGGTCCGTGACCTGCCCCATCGCATCGAGCCGCGCGAGATACGCATCCCCGCCCCCGGTCGAAGCCCTCCCGCCGAGGAAGATCGTCCCGTCGTCGGCCACCGCCACCGCGGTCGCGCTGTCGAAGCTCGAAGTCCGGATCCGCTGCAACATCTGTTCGTCGCCATTGCCCGCAAAGCGCGCGACGACCATTGCGCTGCCGTTGGCAATGGGGTCTGCGCCGTCGGACACCGTCCCCGCAATCACCACGCCGCCGCCGGGCGCCAGCGCGAGTGCGGACCCGGTCGACGTTCCCGGCGTCCCCAAACTGCGCTGCCACAGCACGGTCCCCGCGCTGTCGCGCTTGGACAGGAACAGCATCGGGTTGCCGTTGGAAAGCACGCCGCCGAGATCGCCCCGCGTCGTCCCGAGGACGTAACTGAAGCCTTGCGGATCGACCACCAGCGCACTGACCGTCGTTTCGGCCGTCACGGGTGGCGGGGGTGGCGGTGTCACGCGGGGTGTGCCGGGTGCGGGCTTGATCGCCGGCTTGGGCCGCAACGCTGCGGTTGCGGTCGCCAGCCGGTCGGTCGCCGCAATCGTGCCGTCGAGCCGCTGCTCGATCGTTGCATCGGGGGTGTCGAACCGCAGCATCTGCACTCTGGTCGCGGACGTCGCCCCGGTCACGTCGGCGGCGGCGAACACCGTCGCGGGTGCGCCGGGTTGGTCGATCGTGATCCGTTCGTTGCCGGTCCGGTCGATCGTCAGGCCCCAGGCATCGCCGGTCTTGGTCACGCGAACCTTGACGTCCCAGCGCGGGATCGCTGCCCCGTCGGCATTGTATTGGATCGCGCCGGCAGCATCGCGCGCGGGGATCGCGGCGATCGCGGTGGTGATCGCGGTGGCGATGCCGTCGAGCGTTGGGGGCTGCGGGGTCTGGGCGAGATCGATGTCGACCACGTCGTTCATTTCGCGCTGTGACAGTGTGATCCGCAGCCGTTCCGCCCCGCCGACACCGGGCACCGTGGCGTACCGGTCGGCCACCACGCCCTTGCCGACGATCGCCGGAATGATCTTGGGACCACCGATCGCGATGCTTTCGGCGCGAGTATGCGGCTGGTCGAACGCAAGTTGCAACTGATCGCCCAGCGTCGTGCCGAGGTAGCCGCGCAAGTCCTTCAATCCCCGCTCGAAGCTTTGCTGCAAGCTCTTGCGCTGCGCGTCGTTCGCGCTGCTGCTCGCCGCCGCCTGCGCCAGCACGCGCAACCGGTCGAGCGCCTTGTAGGTGGTGAAATCGGTCTGGACGTCACGCGGCAACGTGCCAGAGGCGGACCGCGTGTCGACGATCGTCTTCATCGCCTGCACCGCCGCGACCGATGGCGACGGGGTGCGCGTCTGCGTCCAGGGGGCCGTCGTCGCAGGGGTCTTGAACTGCGCGCGGGCGGTGCGTTGCGCGGTGGTTTCGGTGGCGGCACCACCCACGCTCACGCCATAGGTGTCGAACGCGTTGGTCCGCGTCAGCAGGCTCAGGCCGGCAAGGCTATTGGAGACATCCGCCGCCATGGATCGTCACTCCGGGTCAGGACCCTTCTGGGTCACTTCCCATGATAGACGACACGCAAACCCCCGGTCGCAGGCGCGCACATTTTTTCGGGATCAGTGCAGCGATGCGTCCGCCTGCGCGCCCTCGCCCTGCCCGCGTTCGAGCGCGGCGGTTTCATAGGCGATCAGTTCGCGGCAGTCGGCGAGCGCGCGGTAGAATTCGCCCGCCGCGATATGCCGCGCGAAGCTGACGACCATCGCCTTGGCGGTCTCCGACTGGATCGCGCTGAGCAGCGCGTGGACCAGCAGGACGACCTGATCCTGATAGCGATCGCGCGCCGGTTCATCGATATACGCCATCATCGCCGCAAAATAGAGCCGCCGCGCGGGGGTGTTGGCTTGCTCGGGCGTCATGATCTCGCGCTCGCGCAGGACCGCGGCATGGTTCTCGACCGCGAGCCGCGTCCGCCCGAGCGCAACCAAGACCGCGCCGTTGACGACGACCTTCTCCCCTTCCCGCAACCAGATCTTGAGCGCCACGATCCATCCTTCCGCACATCCTGACGCCATCATAGACGGCATGCGTGGCGCGCGGTCCGGACCCGGAAATTTTTGCCTATGCTCATCAAAAGGTTCGTCCACGCCGCTTAACCATCAAAAAGCGCCGCGCCCGAAACCGCGGGCCCAACCGCTTTCTAAAAAGGACGCATGCCCCGCTTGTCGCGGCGCATCGGCTGCAGAAGCAGCCGTCTTTTGAGAAGGAATGTTATCATGGCAATGTCGGTCAACACCAATACCGCCGCCCTTACCGCGCTCCAGAACCTGAGCATGACGACCAACGAACTGGCGACGACTCAGAAGCGCATCAGCACCGGCCTCAAGGTCTCCTCGACCAAGGACGATTCGGCCTCCTACACCATCGCGCAGACGCTGCGTGGCGACGTCGGCAAGCTCGCATCGGTCGGGTCGTCGCTGAGCCGCGCAAAGAGCACGGTCGACGTGGCGGTTGCGGGAACGCAGCAGATCTCCGACCTCGTCAACCAGATGGCCGCCAAGGCCACGTCGGCGTCGGACGCGGGCCTCGACACCAACAGCCGCGATGCGATGGGCAAGGATTTCGACGCACTGAAGGAGCAGATCCAGTCGATCATCGACTCGTCGAGCTTCAACGGCACCAACCTGCTCCAGGGCAGCGGCGGTAGCGTCAGCGCACTCCAGTCCACCGACACCACCGCAGCAACGCTGGATGTCGCCAACCAGGACTTCGACACCGACGTCATCGACGCCATCGGTTCCACGTTCACGGACGCGGCATCGGCCAAGACGATGATCGACACGTTGAAGGACGTTTCGACGACGATCAACGCAAGCCTCAGCACGCTGGGCTCGGCGTCGCGCAAGATCGACGGCCAGGCAAGCTTCGTCAGCAGCCTGTCGGACGTGATCACCAGCGGCATCGGCAACCTCGTCGATGCGGATCTGTCGAAGGAATCGGCCAATCTGCAGGCGTTGCAGGTCAAGCAGCAGCTGGGCGTACAGGCTCTCTCAATCGCCAATCAGGCGCCGCAGAGCATCACCTCGCTGTTCCGCTAAGACCACCGAAACCCGACGTCGGACCTACGGGTCTGGCGCCGGGACCAGAGATCGTCGGCACCTACCCCCCTCAGGGTGCCGACGTTGCGACAGGGGCCGGCCGGTACGCTCCCTTGGCCCGCCGGCCCCTGTCCTTTCTTGTTTTTAGCGCCGCGAAAAGCGCACTTCCCCCTTCTTTCAACTCGCTTCCCCGGCGAAGGCCGGGGCCCAGTAGCGAAGGTGGCAGCAACCCCGCGCAGCGTTCGACAATCCACGTTCCACTCCTGGGCCCCGGCCTTCGCCGGGGAAGAAATAGGAGGTGGAAAGCCCCCGCTACATCATCCGCCCGCGCAAATTCATCAGCAGCACCAGCGTGCCGCCCACCATCATCACGATGATCAACGTCGAGAACAAAATCAGTTGCAGGTCATGCCGCGACGCGCGCTGCATCGTGATGTGCAGGAAGCAGCGGAAATGCACCACCGCCTGCACCAGCGCGAGCCCCAGCACGATCGCCAGCGTCGTCCCCGCCGCGAAGGACGGCCACACCACCGCCGCGAACGCCGCGCCGGTCAGCGCGAGCGCCAGCAGATAGCCCACCGCATAGGTCCGCAACTCGGTGCGGCGTTCGGATCCGTTCTTCATGCGATGTGTCCGCCCAGATAGACGACCGAGAAGACGGCGATCCACACCACGTCGAGGAAATGCCAGAACAGCCCCAGCCGCAACAGGTTGAGCTTCACGCGCCGGTCAAGCCCGATCACCCGCACCTGCACGATCATCACGATCAGCCAGAAACACCCCGCGACGACGTGCAGCCCGTGCAGCGGCACGAGCGCGAAAAAGGCGGACAGGAACCCGCTGCGGCTCGGATAGGCGCCGTCCGCGACCATGTCCGCAAAGTCCTTCGCCTCGAACCCGAGGAAGACCAGCCCGAGCCCCAACGTCACGAACAGCCAGAAGAACAGCACGCGGCGCGGCTCGTCATATTTCATCGCGACCGAGGCGCGCCCGAACGTCGCGCTGCTGGTCAGCAGCAACAGCGTCTCGATGAACGCGGGCAGCAGCTTGAACTCCGCCGCCGCGGTCGGCCCCCCCGCGGTCGCCTGCGTCATCGTGCCGTAAGTCGCGAACAGCAACGCGAAGATCACCGCGTCGCTCATCAGGAAAATCCAGAAGCCGAACAACGCGGTATCGTCCTGTTCTGCGTCCGGTTGTTCGATCTCGGTCGCTGTCTTGCTCATCGTTCCGCCAGCCCCTGATTGGCAGTCGTCATCTCGGTGTGGCGGGAGATCGCCCGAGCTTCGGCCAGCACCGCACGCCAGCGGCGGTCCTCCCGCGCGACGTCCGCCGCCAGCAGGATACGGTGCTGATCGCGCCCGAAGCTGCGCGTCACCAGTGCCGCGATCACCACCACACCGCCCGCGATCCCGAGCCACCACATGTGCCAGATCAGCCCGAACGCCGACACCGCCGCGAACACCCCGATCGCCACCCCGCTCGCGCTGTTGCGCGGCATCACGATGTCCTCATACGCGTAGGGCTCCGCATAGGGCGGCGCCTGATGCTCGGCGTGCTTGCGCCGGTAGAAGATGTCGCGCCCGTCGACAGTGGGCACGACCGCGAAATTATACTCGGGCGGCGGCGATGCGATCGACCATTCGAGCGTCCGCCCGTCCCACGGGTCGCCCGCGAAGACGCGCAGCGCCTCGCGGTTGCGGATGCTGACGACGAGCTGCACGAACAGCGACCCCAGCGCGCAGAACACCACCCCTGCCCCCGCCATCGCGACGTACAGCCACGGCCGGAACGCGGGATCGAAGATCTCGTGCGTCCGCCGCGCCATCCCGCTCGCGCCGAGCACGTAGAGCGGCATGAACGCGAGGTAGAAGCCGACTACCCAGCAGGTGAAGGCGATCCGCCCCCATTTCTCGTCGAGCCGGAAGCCGAACGCCTTGGGGAACCAGTAATGATAGCCCGCCAGCATCCCGTAGAGCAGCCCCGGGATCAGCATGTTGTGGAAATGCGCGACCAGGAACAGCGTGTTGTGCACCAGATAATCGAGCGGCGGCATCGCCAGCAGGATCCCGGTGAACCCGCCCAGCACGAACGTCATCATGAAGGCGAGCGCATAGAGCATCGGCACGGTGAAGCGCACTTCGCCGCGGAACATCGTCCAGATCCAGTCATAGATCTTGACCCCCGTGGGCACGCCGATCGTCATCGTCGCGATGCCGAACACCGCGTTCAGATTGGCGCTTTGCCCCATGGTGAAGAAGTGGTGGACCCAGACGGTGAAGCTCAGCACCGCGATCACCATCGTTGCGAGCACGAGCGAGGTGTAGCCGTAGAGTTCCTTGGTCGAGAAGGTCGACACGACCTCCGAATAGACCCCGAACGCGGGGAGAATCAGGATGTAGACCTCGGGATGGCCGAACAGCCAGAACAGGTTGGCGTAGTTCATCATGTTCCCGCCGAGATCGTTGGTGAACATGTGGAACCCGAGATAGCGGTCGAGCGCGAGCAGCGCCGTCGCAACGGTCAGCGGCGGCATTGCGAAGATCATCAGGATCGACGTGCACAGGCTGGTCCAGCAGAACAGCGGCATCGCCATGAACGCCATCCCCGGTGCGCGTTGCTTGTACAACGTGCAGGCGATGTTGATCCCCGCCATGGTCGATCCGATCGACCCGAGCGACACCGCCCAGATCCAGTAATCCGGCCCGACGTCGGGGCTGAACGCGATCTCGGTGAAGGGCGGATAGCCGGTCCACCCCCCGGTCGAGAATTGCCCGACGACGAGCGACGCCATCATCAGCCCCGCACCCCCCGCGGTCAGCCAGAAGGCGACAGAGTTCGCCCAGGGGAACGCCATGTCGCGCGCGCCGATCTGGAGCGGCATGACGAAGTTGATGAGCCCGGTCAGGAACGGCATCGCCATGAAGAAGATCATGATCGACCCGTGCGTACTGAACAGTTCGCCGAAATGGTCGGGGGTGAGGAAGCCCGGATTGTTGATCGCGACCGCCTGTTGCCCGCGCATCAGCACCGCCTCGACCAAAGCGCGCGACAGCATCACGAAGGCGAGCGCGATGTACATGATCCCGATCTTCTTGTGATCGAGGCTGGTGAGCCACTCGCTCCACAGATAGCGCCACTTGCCGTATCGTGTGAGCAGTAAGGCGACGACGATCGCGCCGACCACCACCAGCCCGCCCGCAAACGCGCCGACCAGTTCGCTCGCGCTGGGATTGGCGATCGCGCGGACGAACGGCAAGTCGCGCCATTCGAAGCGGCCGAGCAGTAGCGGCCAGACAGGGGTGTTCATCGTGCGTCCTTCGGCTTCATCGCCATGCCGTGCATCGTTCCTGCGGAGTCCGATCCGCCCGTCTTCGCCAGAATATGCGCGAACAGTCCGGGCTGGACCGTACCGAAGAAGACCGGCTGCGGCGCGACCGAACGCTCCGCAACCGCACTCCAGTTCGTCTGGTCGAGCATCCGCGGTGCGGCGTGGGCACGCCCGAGCCACGCCTGATAGCCAGCGCCCGGAAGCGCCAGCACGGTGAACCGCTCGCGCGCGAACCCCGCCCCGTTATATTGCGTATTCTTGCCGAGATACTGGCCCGGGCGGGATGCGGCGAGATTGAGCTCGGTCGTCATCCCCCCCATCGCGTAGATCTGCCCGGCGAGGCGCGGGATCAGCATCGACTGCATCACCGTCGCGCTGGTCAGCCGGATATGCACGGGTCGCCCGACCGGGATCGCGAGCTGGTTGATCGTCGCGATGCCCTCGTCGGGGTAGATAAACAGCCATTTCCAATCGAGCGCGATCGCCTCGATCTCGATCGGTCCGGCGCCGGGCAGCTTGCGATACGGATCGTCGATGTGCGTCCATGTCCACAGCAGCACCGCGAGGACGACCACGATCGCGATCGGCGGGATCCAGATCAGCGCCTCGACCCACCAGGAGAAGTTCCAGTTCGGGCGATAGGCGTCGTCGGCATTGCCCAACCGGTAATGCCACGCGAACAGCGGCGTCAGCAGCAGCACCGGCCCCGCAACGAACACCAGGATCGCGGAGACGACCAGGAACAGCTGGCGCTCATGCGTCGCCACCGGCCCCGCCGCGGCGAGAAAGCCATGGCCGAGCGCCGAGCATCCGCCGAGTGCCACCAGCAACCCGACCGATACAACCCAGCGGGCAACCGGCAACCGCACGAACTCGCGGCGAATCATCGTGAACGCGTCCCTTCGGCTGCGGACCCCACGTCCGTATGCCGGGCGGGTGCTTGCGCCATCGGACGCCGCATGTCGACGGATTGTAACGAAATTTGTCTGAGTTGTGGAAAGCACCCGTAGTTGCCCCGGTTCGGAGGCCCGGCCTCTCCCTTCGTCGAATGCTAACGAAAACGAAAAATCCTCTCGATCTCATGCCAAAAATGCATATGGGGATCGCATTACTGGATAGGTCATCCGTGCAGGGGCATGATGACCGCGACGGGCAACCCGGGCCACGATCCGCAAAGCGAACACGCGGCGGACGGACCTGAGCGGCCCGTCCGCACGACACTTGGGGGGCACCATGACACCACTTCCGCGCTTTCGCAGTCTCGCCGCGCGTTGGGCCGCATCGGCGGCGCTCGTCGCCGTGTTCGCGCCATTGGCCGCGCAGGCACAGTCCGCGCCACCAGCCGAACCCGCGCCATCGACCGAACTGACCGACATTGTCGTCACCGCCAATCGCGCGGGGGCGCAATCGTTGCAGAACGTGCCGATCGCGGTTTCGGTCGTCAACGTCGATCAGGTCACCAAGTCGGGCCAGGGCAATCTGTCCGATCTCGCCAAGTTCACCCCCTCGCTGTCGATCACCGAAGGCGCGCCGGGGTTCAACAAGTTCAACATGCGCGGCCTCGCGACCGGACCCTATCGTACCTCGGACACGTCGGATCGGTCGCTCGTCGCGGTCTATCTCGACGATACGCCGATCTCGGTGCAGGGGCAGACGCCCGACCTCAAGGTCTATGATCTCGAGCGCGTCGAAATCCTGCGCGGGCCGCAGGGCACGCTGTTCGGCGCAGGCTCGATGGCGGGGACGATCCGCTTCGTCACCGCCAAGCCCAATCTGACGCAGGCGTTCGGCACCGCTGAGGCTGGCGTGGTGACCACCGAACATGGCGAGCCCGGCTTCAACTTCCGCGGCATGCTCAACGTGCCGCTGGTGACGGACACGCTCGCGCTGCGCACCAATTTCTATGTCGGGCGCGATGGCGGGTTCATCGACAATATCGGGCGACGCCGGAAGGAGGACGCCAACCGCAACAGCACTTATCAGGGCCGCGCCGCATTGCGCTGGACGCCCGATGCGGCGCTGACGGTGGACGCGTCGATCACCTACGAACGCAGCATCGCCAACGGGTTGAATGCCGCGTTCGACGGGCTCGAGCCGTACACCATCCTCACCAACGGGCCGGAAGGCACCGACGACCGCTTCCGCCTCTACACGCTGGGGGCGGATTATGACGCGGGCTTCGCGCATCTGATCGTGACGGGGGCCTATACCGACCGCGCGATCGGGTTCGACGCCAGCCTCGAACCGCAGATCGCCTATTTCTTCGAGGGCAATCCGCCCTTCGGGACCGCGACATATCCGCTGTTCAGCGCACCGACCGAATATGACTCCTTCATCGCGCGCAAGATCCCGGCGGAGCTGTATCAGATCGACCAGAAGCTGAAGGACTATATGGTCGAGGGGCGGCTCGTGTCGAAGCCGGGTGGGCCGGTGGCATGGACGGTGGGCGCATTCTACGAAAAGCAGAAACGCAACCTGCGGCAGGACATCCCGGTCGCCGGGTTCGACCGCACGTCCTACCAGAATTTCTACTATGGCCCGTTCAACACGCCGAACGGCCTGTATGACTCGCAGCTCGTCGATGCCGCGTTCCAGCCCAATGACATCTACTCCGGGCTTCAGAACACCAACGAACATCAATTCGCGCTGTATGCCGACGGCACATGGCACGCGACCGACAAGCTCGATCTGACCGCGGGGCTGCGCTACTTCAATTTCAAGGAACGCTATTTCCTGTTCTCGGGCGGCACCTACGGCGTGATCGACAACAAGCCGCTGACGACCAACGCGACGCTCAAGTCGAACGGGGTCAATCCGCGCGCGAACGTGTCCTATCATTTTGACCCGGACTTCATGGTCTATGCCGAGGCGGCCAAGGGCTTCCGCTATGGCGGCGGCAACCAGCCGGTGCCATTGTCGCCGAGCTACCCCGCGAGCGGCGGATCGATCGCGCAGCAATGCACGCGGCAGCTTGCGGGCTATGGCTATGACGCCGCGCCGCTGACCTTCGGGCCGGACAAATTGTGGAACTATACGATCGGCGAGAAGGCGAAGTTCGCCGATGGCCGCGTGACGCTCAATGCTAGCGCGTATTACATCGACTGGCGCGACGTGCAGACCCGGCTGCGGCTCGATTGCTCCTATTTCTTCACCGACAACAAGGGTCGCATCAGCAGCAAGGGCGTCGAGCTCGAGACGATGATCAAAGCGACGCCCGAGATCACGCTGTCGGCGAGCGGATCGTACAATGATTCGACCGCGAACGGCGACATCCCGACGGTCGGCGCGTTCGACGGGGATCGCACGCCGTATTACCCGCGCTGGACCGGCAATCTCCAGCTGTTCTACGATCGCCCGGTCGGCAATGGCGCGCTGCACGTGCAGACGGGCTATCAATATCAGTCGTCGCAGACCACGAACTTCAACCAATTCAGCACGATCATCGCCAATGGGACGCTGACCCGCAACGGGTTGAACCAGAGCTTTGCGGTGATCCCCGAGACGCACAACTTGAGCGCGGCGGTGACTTACAACATCGGTCAGTTCGAATTTGGCGTGTACGGCAACAACCTCGCGAACGGCGTGCGCGTGACCGACATCGCGCGGGCGACCTATTACCAGGTCTATCAGGCGGGCAGCCGCGTGACGCTCGCGCGGCCGCGATCGATCGGTTTCCGCGGGAAGGTGAGTTTCTAGGGGGCGTTTCGAACGCCCCCCGCCCCCCAGTCCGTTCGCCCTGAGCGGAGACGAAGGGCCGCGTGCAGATGGAGCGCCGCTTCTGGTGTGCGCAAGGCTTCGACTTCGCTCAGCCCGAACGGTTTGTTGGGAGACCACAAACGATCGGGGTTGCCGCCTTGTCACCGCCGCATTCACGATCATTTGACAACCGAGCCCGCCCGTCGCAAGCGGCGCAAATCGGCCAAGTGGCCGCGAATCAAGGACGCGAAACAGCAAATGCCAAGCGACAGTAGTCGATTGTACGCGCCGTCGGGGGCGCTTCGCCGGGCCTGATCCGATCAGTCTCGCGCGGGCGCCGTCGACGGCGTCCGATGAGGTGAGACGATGCGAGACTATCCTTCGATCGCGCCGGCCCGGATCATCCGCGGCCTGCGTCCCTTCCCGCGCGCCTGGCGCATCACGACGCCAAGCTGGGCGGACGGAATCGCCTTCCTGCTGCTTGCGGCACTCGCCGTGCTCGTCGCCAAGGGCGCAGCGGGGGTAGCACAACCGCTGGCGGACTTGCGGATCGATCCGGTCTCGCTCGATCCGTGGCACCTGCCGGGCTATGCGCTGCGCACGACGCTGCGGATGTTCGCAGCGCTTGGCGCGTCATTGCTGTTCACCTTCGTCGTCGCGACCCTCGCCGCCAAGAGCAAGCGCGCCGAGATGATCATCGTCCCCGCGCTCGACATCCTGCAATCGGTGCCGATCCTCGGCTTCCTGACGTTCACCGTTACCTTCTTCATGGGGCTGTTCCCGGGGCAGCAGCTCGGCGTCGAACTCGCGGCGATCTTCGCGATCTTCACCAGCCAGGCATGGAACATGGCGTTCAGCTTCTATCAGTCGCTACGCTCGGTCCCGGCGGATCTGGCCGAAGTGTCGCAGGGGTTCGCGCTGTCGCCGTGGCGGCGCTTCCTGCGGCTCGAACTGCCGTTCGCGACACCCTCGCTGGTGTGGAACGCGATGATGTCGATGTCGGGTGGCTGGTTCTTCGTCGTCGCGTCCGAGGCGATCAGCGTCGGCAACACGCGGATCATGCTGCCGGGGATCGGATCATGGCTCGCGCTCGCGATCGACCGGCAGGATTTCCGTGCGGTCGGCTGGGCAGTCGGGGCGATGGCGGTGGTGATCCTGCTCTACGATCAGCTTGTCTTCCGTCCGGTCGTTGCCTGGGCGGACCGCTTCCGTTTCGAACAGACCGCGTCGCAGGATGCGCCGAGCAGCTGGGCGTATGACGTGTTCCGCAAGGCGCGCTTGCTGCCCGTGCTGTTCGCGCCGCTGCGGTGGCTTGGGCAGGCGCTGATCGCGCTCGACCGTGCGCCGGTCAAAGCGCGGCGCGCTCCGCGCCCGGTCGCACGCCAGTCGCTTGGGCAAATGCTGTGGCTCGCGTTCGTCACGGTCACGCTGCTCGCGGCCGCCTGGGTCGTGTTCGGCTATGTCGCGCGGCATCTTGCCTGGGGCGATGCGTTGACCGCCTTCGGGCTCGGGATGATCACGATGCTCCGCGTGCTCGTGCTGATCGCGCTGGCAAGCCTGGTGTGGGTGCCGATCGGCGTCTGGATCGGGCTGCGTCCGCGCTGGGCTGAGCGGCTCCAGCCGGTCGCGCAATTCCTCGCCGCCTTCCCTGCCAACGTCCTGTTCCCGTTCGCGGTGATCGCGATCGTCCATTGGCACCTGAACGTCGACGTCTGGCTGTCGCCGCTGATGGTGCTCGGCACGCAATGGTACATCCTGTTCAACGTCATCGCGGGCGCGAGCGCCATCCCCAACGATCTGCGCGAGGCGGCGGGGATGTTCGGGGTGCGGCGCTGGCAATGGTGGCGGCAGCTCGGCATCCCCGGGATCTTCCCTTATTATGTCACCGGCGCGCTCACCGCATCGGGCGGATCGTGGAACGCGAGCATCGTCGCCGAAGCGGTCTCGTGGGGGAGCGAACGGCTCGAGGCGCACGGTCTCGGCAGCTATATCGCCAAGGCGACCACGGCGGGGGATTTCCCGCGTGTCACGCTCGGGATCGCGGTGATGTCGGTCTTCGTGATCGGCTTCAACCGGCTACTGTGGCGCCCGCTCTATGCCTATGCCGACCGCCGCCTGCGCCTCGCCTGAGCCTGTTTCCCCAGTCCTCAAGGAGCCTACGATCATGGCCACCCTCTCCCCGCTTCCCGCCGCTCGCCCGCTTGTCGAAATCAAGCGGCTGACACACCGCTACGGCAAGGGCGGGACGAGCGGCGCGCTGCTCGTGCTCGACGATGTCGCGCTGACGCTGGTCGAGAATGAAGTCGTCGGGCTGCTCGGCCGCTCGGGCTCGGGCAAGTCGACGCTGTTGCGGTCGATCGCGGGGCTGATCCAGCCCGACGAGGGCAGCATCACGTTCGTCCCCGACGAAGGCGGCACCGCGCCGAGCGTCAGCATGGTGTTCCAGACCTTCGCCCTCTTCCCATGGCTGACCGTGCTCCAGAACGTCGAGCTCGGGCTCGAGGCGCAGCGTGTGCCAGCGGAGGAACGCCGTACCCGCGCGCTCGCGGCGATCGACCTGATCGGCCTCGACGGGTTCGAGAACGCTTATCCCAAGGAACTGTCGGGCGGGATGCGCCAACGCGTCGGGCTCGCGCGCGCGATCGTCGTCAATCCGTCGCTGCTGCTGATGGACGAGCCCTTCTCCGCGCTCGACGTGCTGACCGCGGAGACGCTGCGCACCGACCTGCTCGACCTGTGGGCGGAGGGGCGGATGCCGATCAAGTCGATCCTGATCGTCACGCACAATATCGAAGAAGCGGTGCTGATGTGCGACCGCATCCTCGTCTTCTCGTCCAACCCCGGCCGCGTCGCCGCCGAGATCACGGTAGACCTGCCGCAGCCCCGCGACCGGCTCGATCCGGCGTTCCGCGCTTTGGTCGACGACATTTACGCGCGCATGACCGCGCGCGCTGCGCCCGAACCCGCGCAGGACGGCGTGTTCCCCGGCAGCGGCATCCAGATGGTCTTGCCGCGCGTGTCGACCAACGCGCTCGCCGGGCTGATGGAAGAAGTCGATGCGCCCCCCTTCGACGGACGCGCGCCGATGGCGGACCTCTCGGATCAGCTCCAGCTCGAGATCGACGACCTGTTCCCGATCGCGGAAACGCTCCAGCTGTTGCGCTTCGCGGAGCTTCAGGGTGCCGACATCCTGCTCACCCCGGCGGCACGGCGCTATGTCGAGGCGGACGTCGACGACCGCAAGGCGATGTTCGCGCGCGCGCTGCTCGCGCATGTCCCGCTGGCGCAGCACATCAGGCGCATCCTCGACGAGCGCAGCGGGCATATTGCCCCGGCGCGCCGGTTCCGGGACGAGCTGGAAGACCATATGTCCCCCGACTATGCGGACGAGACGCTGCGCACCGTGACGCATTGGGGACGCTATGCGGAGGTCTTCGCCTATGACGAGGACGACGACCGCTTCTCGCTCGAGGACGCGGTCTGAGCCCTGCGTTTGGTGCGGTGCAGAATCGCGCCGCTACAACGCCATGCACCGCCCCGTCACAAGACGCTGGGCGTAACGAATATTCTCGCCTGAATGACGGTGAAACGTGGCGCAACTATGCCAAAGCGTTTCCGACGTGCTTTGCCCAATATCAAAGAACCCAGTAGAAGCACTGTAACGCCAGTGTTTTCCAGTTCTGGCCATATCCCTTCTTATACATTCTCCCGCACAATGGCGGTCGATCGGATTCTTCCGATCGACTCGCTATGGCTGAACATCTCGTGCTGGCGTGCGCACAGCACCGCAAGGAAAGTAGAAATCGGTGTCCAACAACAAGGTTGCAGAGTCTTCCGTCGGCGACGCATCGTCTGCGTCCTCCCGCAAAAAGGTCATTATCGGTACGCTGCTCGGCGCAACGATCATCGGCGGGGCATTCGCCGCCGGGGTTGGGGGATCGAGCACGAGCAACGGTTCCTCCACGCCGGTCATCGTGGTGAAGGGCAAACCCACGCCGACGCCGGTACCGACACCTACGCCAACGCCGACGCAGGCACCGTCACCCGGCGCGGAAGCATTCGCGATCGGCATCAACGTGGCGGGCAGCAATTACTATAGTCCCGAACGTACATTCGCCAATCTGGCATTCGCCACGGGAGCGTGGCGCAATCCCTCCGCATCCTGGGCAGATGTTCCCAAGGCGAAGCTGACCGCAGGTGGTACGCCGTTGATCGACGCGGCCTTGTTCCTCAACATTCCACAGACGGTCTGGGCCGGGAAAGCCACGCAAATCAAATGTACCTGGAGTGGTAGTGGAACAATCCGGATCTCCGGCGCTACGCAGATGGCTCCCGCCAATCACGCTGTTACGTTTACCTGGCCGGGGCGGATTGGAACGACGCTTCCAAGCATGTTGCTCTATGTCGATTCAGTCAATGCATCGGATCCCCTTGCCAATCTGGACTGCCGCGAACCCAGCCTGGTAGCGAATGGCGTGTTCGATCAGAGGAGCGTGGACGACCTGAAATCCTATCGCGTACTGCGCTTCCTCGATTGGTCCGATGCCAACAGCAACCCGGCCAGCGTGACGTGGGCGGCTCGCTCGGTTCCCCAGCGTCTCGTCCAAGACGGCACTGACGGCATTGCCCTCGAACATATGGTCGATCTCGCGAATGCTGCCGGCTCGGATCCATGGTTCACGGTGCCGTGGAATGCTGACGAGGGGTATGTCCGGGCACTGGGCAAATTGGTGCACGACCGACTGGCACCCGGTCGCAAGGCCTATTTCGAACTGTCGAATGAGACGTGGAACTATGCGTTCCCGATCGGCAACGTCGTGCTGAACGAGGGCTTGGCACGAAACCTGTCCCCGGATCGCTATTCGAATAATCTTCTGCGCTATGCGGAAAAGTCCGTCTGGTTCCACAAGCTGTTGACGTCTGCCTTTGAGGACAATCCGGCACGTCTCGTGCGCGTACTGAATCTGCAGAACGGCAACGGGTCCGGTATCGACCAGATGATGAACTTCCGAGATACCAAGCAATGGGTCGATGCCATCGCAACCGCGCCCTATTTCGGCCACAGCCTGTTACGGACGGTCAACGTCGGGGTAACGGACCTGCCAACGCTGTTCGCCTCGCTTGAAACGATGCGAGCTCAGACGATCGAACGTGCGGTGGCAGACAAGGCCAGCGCGACCAAATGGGGCAAACGTTACCTCTCCTATGAGGGGGGCCAACACATCGTTCCGCCGGCGGCCAGCGCGGACGTTGCGATGCGGATGCAGCGCAGCCCGCTGATGCACGACATCTACCAGCGCTATCTGAGCGACTGGAAGACCAAGGTGGGTGGTACGGTGACGCTCTATTCGGCGACCGGCGCGATCAACCAATATGGGGCGTGGGGTATTCGGGAATATGCGGGGCAACCCGTTTCCGAAACACCGAAGCGCCGTGCGGTCCTGGAGGCGATTGCCGCCAACCAGTAAAGCTATGCAAGCGCGGCAGGACGGGCCTCGATGGCCCGCCCTGCCGTCGCTTCGCGATTAGCCTGCCACCGTGACCGGCGAGACCAGTGCTCGTTCGAGCAGTTCGGCCGAACGGGTCGCATCGTGTCGTGCTTCGATCCGGCGACGGCCTTCCTGCCCGAGCGCCATCAACTGCTCCGGCGAAGACCGCAGCGCCGCACGCAGTGCCTCTGCAATCGCATCGACCGAGCCCGAGGGGAAGATCCAGCCGCAGCCGTCATCGACCAGTTCGGGGATCCCCGCGATCGTCGTCGTCAGCACCGGACGCCCCAGCGCCAGCGCCTCCATCAGCACGATCGGCAACCCTTCGGCGTAACTCGGCAGCAGCAAGGCCGACGCGCGCGTGATCGCGCTGCGGACTCCTGGCGCATCTGCCCAGCCAAGGATGCGGACATGGTCCTGAACCCCGTGGCGCAGGATTTCCGCCTCGATCAGGGCGCGGTCTTCGCCATCGCCGATCAGGTCGACCTGCACCTGCGGAAATTCCCGACACACCATCGCAACCGCTGCGGGGATCAAGCTCTGCGCCTTGTTCGGGCAAAGCCGACCGACGCAGACGAACCGCCCCGCTTCGCCGGGGGTGTCCGCCTGCGTGAACTTGGTCAGATCGATGCCGCAATGGATGATCTGGACCTTGGCCGCATGATCGGGCGCTTCTTCCAGAATCCGCCCACGGCAGTATTGCGTGATCGCGACGGTGAACGCCGAATCGGCGACCTTGCGCCCCAGGGCGTTCTCTTTCGGATCGACCAGCTCGTCGGGGCCATGCACCGTAAAGCTGTAGCGCGCCCCGCCAAGGTGATGCGCGAGCAGCGCGACCGTGGTGGCATTGGTCGAGAAATGCGTGTGGACATGATCGATGCCGAGCGCCTGCGTCCGCCGCCGCAGATAGATCGCCTGCAACAGATAGTTGACGTTCTTGGCGAAACCGCCGCGCGACTGCCCCAGCACGTGGCGGAACACCGGCAGCGTGCGCAACAGGCCGAACGGGTTGACCAGCGGCTCGGTCAGCGCGGACAGGATCAGCCGACCGAGGTTGCCCGTCAGCAGATATTCGGTGCGCCCCTGCTCCGCGATATCGTCGGGATCAAGCAGCTTGCCCTCCCAATGCCGCACCGCGAAGCGCTTTACCGGCTGGCCGAGCGCTTCCAGTTGCTCGATTTCCCCGCGAATGAACGTCGTGC
The DNA here is from genome assembly GCA_030433805.1 of Sphingomonas sp. PsM26. Classification (GTDB taxonomy): domain Bacteria; phylum Pseudomonadota; class Alphaproteobacteria; order Sphingomonadales; family Sphingomonadaceae; genus Sphingomonas. The sequence continues at coordinate 41,004 of JARUXA010000025.1, forward strand.
TCGTCATCGGGTAGGAGTTCATCAAATACGCGAGCTTCATCGGCGATCTTCCCGTGCGGCATCGAGCACGCGCATGACGTCCAGGGACAATTCCACCGGCAGTACGGGGCTCTCGATCGCACCCGACCGGTAAAGATCCCGGAAATGCAGCAGCTCGGGGACGTACGGACTCGCACCGAATGCGGCAAAGCGCGTCTTGCGCATCCGCGCGAGGTCCGCCAGCCGCCGGAAGGCTGGCCGCGCCTTGATGCGGTCGCGCAGACCGCTTTCCCCCGTCGGGCGCGATGGCGGCGCGACCGTATCGACCGCGATCTTCTCCGACGACAGCAATGGCGCGGCGACCGTCACCGCACCACGCTCGCACCCGATCGTCATCGCATTGCCCAACAACGCGGTAAGCGACGCGGAGAGTTGCGCGGTCGCGCCGCTCGCGTGCGTGAGCAACAGCGCAGCCTCGGTATCGATGCCGTTCGTGCCACGCGTGATCTGCGCGCGCACGTCCACCACCGGCCCAAGCGCCAGTCGCGCGAGCGTCACCAGATAGACCGCGCGGTCGAGCAATACGCCCCCCCCTACCGCGGCATAGCAGCCGGGATGGCTCGCGGGCGTGGTCGGATAGCCGAAACTCGCGGACAGATGCCGCACCGGCCCGAGCTGCCCCGACGCGACATCGGCAAGCGCGGTGTGCACCGCCGGAAGGAACGGCGTCGCGACCGCTTCCATGAACAACACGCCCGTGCGCCGCGCGGCCGCAACGACTCGCTCGGCCTCGGCCGTATCGACCGCGAACGGCTTTTCGCTGAGCACCGCCTTGCCCGCTTCCATCGCCTTGATCGCCGCCGCCGCGTGATCGGCGCTATTGTTCGCGATATAAACCGCATCCACGCCCGGATCGGCGAGCACCGCGTCGAGCCCGGGGAAAGCGGTCGCGATCCCCAGCGAGTCCGCCACGCTCCGCGCGCGCTCGGCGCTGGCGGAACAGATGCCGACGACGGTCAGACCGGGCACATGCCCGATCGCGGCGACCATTGTATGCGCGATATAGCCAGTGCCGATCACTGCGACGCGAATGTCCTGCGCCATCGCTCAGGACTCCTGCACGCTGGTCCGCTGGCCCGCCCAGTGCGTCACCGGCGACGGCGTGAAGCGGGTCGTCATGTGCTGCGCGCCGGTGTTCTCCCCCGCCGACTGGATCGCGAGCGATACCTCGGTTAGATGGAGCGCGAAATCGCCCGCCTGGCGCGCCTCGCGCCCCGCCGCGATCGCGTCGAGCATTTCCGCTGGCCCGAGCATGAAATTCATCGATGCCGCGCCACGCCGCTTGACCGCGGGATGGCGCGTGAACGCGGGCGACGGCACCTTGCGCGCGATCGGGCTATTGATCATCCGGCGGCGGATGACGTGCCGCGTCCGCACCTTCACCGCCGCGCGATTGTCCCAAGATTCCGTGACGCTCGCCACGCCGCGGTCCCCGATCACGCGGATCCGGTGGTCATGCGGCGCGAGGATGCTGCACGTCAGCCGCGCGACCACGCCGCTTTCGAAGAACAGCGTCGCGGACGAATAATCGGGTGCGGTCTCTGCGCTGGTCAGGCCGGACACGTCCGCCAGCCCCGCCGACGCCGACACCGTCGTCCGCACCGGGCCGAACATCGCCATCAGCCACGTGAGGTAATAGCCCGCATGTTCGAGCGTGCAGCCGACGACGAGCTCGTCCTCGATCGGCCACGGTGTCCCCGACTCGCTCTTCCACTTGGTCAGCGGTGCCTGCGAAATGTAATCGTCGTCGAGCTCGGCATAGACCAGCTTGGGCACGCCGATCCGCCCCTGCTCGACCGCGAGCCGCAAGGTCTGCGCGGCTTCGCTGAGCAGGCTGCACGGCGCCGACGCGATCTGCAGCCCGCGCGCCTTCGCCAGTGCGTGGAGAACGACCGCATCCTCCATCCGCATGCTGAGCGGCTTCTCGGAATAGACGTGCTTGCCCGCCTCGAGCAATTGCCGGCTAACCTCGAAATGCGCGTGCGGGTTGGTGAGGTTGAGCACCAGCGTCGCCGGACCGGTCAGTACCGCATCGATGCTGTCGACCGCGGGAAGCTGCCAGTGCGCGCAGAAGCGCTGCAACCGTTCGGCGTCCTTATCATAACAGGCGACGACCTGAATATCGGGGAAGGTGCGCAGCGAGGCCGCGTAGAGATCGGCCACGAACCCCGTTCCGATGATCGCCACTGTGCGCATGATTTCCCAACTTCGAATAGGCGTAGGCCAAATGGCGGATGGGGGAAGCGTCTAGCTTAGGGTCTTGGGGTTCGCAATGCGAAGGGGAGTGTCATGCGATTGGGCGCAGACGACTGCTCTTAATACCTACCTCGAAGCAGCCTCGGTCCATGGCTCCGGCCGTTGTAACTATGACCGGCCAGATCGTTAGGACCCGGGCAGTCATTGCCGTAAGCGGGAGGCGTGTCACTGCCGGCAACGGAAAGAAACCGATCAAATTCGACTTCAAAAACAATTCCCGCGACGGTCTTTTGGTAGCAATGCGCCGGTCGCCGGAGAGAACACTCCAGCCACCTTCCTTTCCAAGCACCTCAATCCAAGCTTCATCCGGCATACTACCGGTCCCAAACTTGTCCCTGATGTGGACGACCTCATGGATGCCATCGAACAACGCGCCCAGCCCTCGGCCGAGCCGGGGAGCAAGGTTATTGTCGACCAGCAGCTTCACGCGGCCCGTCGAAGCTCCAAGATTTCCTCGTAAGCAAGAGCGTCACGTATCAGTTTAGGTTTAAGCTCGTAGATCTTGGCGACCTTGGCAACCGATCCCTCCGCCTGTACCGCTTCGGCCACGCGGGCGGTCGTCATCCCGTGCTCGGCAATAATTGGCTGGCCAAATGCTCGTTCGGGGTCCGCTACGATCGTTCGTTTACCATGAAGGAGCCACCAGCGCTCTGCGCCTTCCGGGCCGAAATCAAGATCTGCGAGGCTGGGTGCTACGACACGGTTAAAAACACCTTGGCTACGCTTCAGATCGATAAGTTGAGGCTCATCCAAGTCTCGCGTAATCTCTAGGAAAATCGTTTTCCCATCCGTCTTGAACTGCGACGTCGAGAAAGGTCGATCCTGGCCCACAATGTTGCGCGCTCGTTCCATGCAGATGCGTATGGTGGGGAGCCCGATATTCCTGGCCCGCAAGGCATTGACGATGCGAGCCTCCACAAGATCGCGAAAACCAAGCAACACGCCATCGTCTAGGTCTGAGGTATCATACTGCGGTCGCCAGAGTGGATGCTCATGCTTCGCGTCGTGGTTATAACCCAGTAGCCAACGGCGCAACGTCCCTGCTCGCATGCCAACCATGCGAGCAGCCTCGGGGGCGGTATAGATGCCAATGCCGTACGCAGCGTGATTCATTATGCATCTATAGCCGTTTTCGATGACCAATTGACAAACGTATTCTCTGCGCCTCCGTCCATTCCGATTACATGCCAAATTACAGTCTGATGCGGCATACGCAGTTTATCTTTTCATGTCTTCACCGAGCCCGGGCGTACCGGCCACTACGCTGGTAAGCTTACCGCGTGGGCACACGTCGTCCATGTTCTGATGCTGGGGTACACCAGATTACATCTCCGGGCGGTCGTTGCAAAAGACGGGATGGTATCCGCCCAAGTCAATCAGCAAAAGCAAATAGCTCTGCGCCTTAAGTGCTATGAGGCGATGGATTGGTGGAGCCGAGGGGGATCGAACCCCTGACCTTTCGCATGCCATGCGAACGCTCTCCCAGCTGAGCTACGGCCCCATCGTTTCTGCGCTGACCCGGTGGGTCTGCGGCGGGAAGGCGCTGCCCCTACCGAGGGGCAGCGCGGTTGGCAAGCGCGGAACGTCGCTTTGCCGAAAATTCGGGAAAATTTTATCGCGACCGACCCGCGCGCCCAGGGGCGCGGGGCGGTCCGCCGGTGAATGCGCGGCGGGGTCCGGGGGCGCGTGCCCGCCCCGGGGGTGGGGACCACCCAGCTCCACTTCGTG
>JARUXA010000260.1 GCA_030433805.1 Sphingomonas sp. PsM26
GATAAAATGATCATAAAATCAAGTATACAGAAAAATCACCTCACATAGTTTAAATGTATATTGATAATTACTAACTTGTGATGGTTCAATCAACTAGAAGATTTTTATCATTCAAAAACCGAGTAAACAAATCTGTTATGCTTTCTGCTTCTTTCTATTTTTTAAGAATGCAATAAGAAGAAGCAGAGGAGGAATGATCGCGAGGAGAGGAATATGCAGAACAAACATTTCTACTCCTATTCCTTCATGGACATGTTCTTGAAAAT
>JARUXA010000261.1 GCA_030433805.1 Sphingomonas sp. PsM26
GTTAACATTTAGCGATTCTTCTTTTGCTGGCAAGGGGTTCTGTTTATATATATAACCCTTGAAGCAGATGCGCAGTGAGAGTTGAGTATATCAACTACTAAGGCGGTAATTAGACTATGATTGCGCATTAGGTACCTATATGACAGAGATTGTCATTAGAGTTGAATTACACGCAATTAAAAGGCGTATAGTTAGGTTGTAGGCGATGATAATGAGTTGGCAACCATCTTTCCTTGGCGAAGTTTAACGCTCCAGAAGTAAAGGAA
>JARUXA010000262.1 GCA_030433805.1 Sphingomonas sp. PsM26
TCGCTCGTGCTTCGGTCTGATCGACTTCGGGACCAAAGATCATCGTGTATTCCACAATGAAGCGCAAACGCTCGTGCAGCCCCCCGCCGACTTCTCCGAATACATCCACCAAACCGACATTCTGGCTACTCATATTGGAAGTATGCCGCCATTGGGCATCACCTGATTTCACAAGAACCACAATGCGGTAGGGGTTAGCCATGCCGCGCGACAACCCCGCCTGTACCAGCCACGCCTTTGAGTCATCTGCGATATTGGTATTCAAC
>JARUXA010000263.1 GCA_030433805.1 Sphingomonas sp. PsM26
GCTACAGCCAAAGTCAGGGACAGCCGATTGGAGGGGGAGGCTACTACGGGGCGCCCATGCCCCAACAGGGCTACTATCAACAGCAACCGCCGCAATATCAGCCGTATCAGCAGCAAGGCGGCTATCCACCCCAGTATCAACAACAGCAACAATATCAACAATATGCACCACCACCTGGACCTCCTCCTCCTCAGAATTATGCTCCGCCTCAAGGCATGCCTCCTCAGAATTACGATCCACACTTCATTCCTCAAGCTCCAATGTAT
>JARUXA010000264.1 GCA_030433805.1 Sphingomonas sp. PsM26
CGATTCCTTGCCAGTACTCCTGCTCCCGAGCCACTGCCGCTTCGAAGTTCGCCAGCGCTGCGTCCTTGGCCTTCTGCTTCGCCTCCTCCAGGGCGCGCGCCGCTTCGTCAGCCGCCGTCTTCGCTGCATCAGCTGCAGTTTCTGCCGCCTTTTGGGCTGCGTCCGCCGCCACGCCGAACAGCTGCGCCAGGGCGAGCAGCTTGGCCGCCAGCTCGGTGTTGCCGGATGCCAGCGCGTCCTCGATGAGCTTCCGGAACTTCTTCT
>JARUXA010000265.1 GCA_030433805.1 Sphingomonas sp. PsM26
GTGGAATTCCATTAGCATTGTCAAGTGGCCTTCTGTCACAAAATGACTGGGAAAATGGGTACCGATTCTGCTACATTGATCTGTCAAAACGTATGTCACAAGCAAACGACGATATTTCAAGAAGTATCCAAGTTAGTTTTACTAATGCGTCTGCATACACTGCCGACTACTTTTTCGTGATAGGGTACGAAAAATCCATAACGATATCGACATCTACGGGTGCTCTTATCATATAAGGTAAGGGATTTATTATAAAAAAACAAT
>JARUXA010000266.1 GCA_030433805.1 Sphingomonas sp. PsM26
TCCTACTGTTGCTTTTTCATGCGCTTCATCGCAATATTTATATGGATTGTCAAATAAACCCAATTCGAATTTTACTTTAAGAATTCGTCTTGCGGCATCATTTATTAGACTCTCACTTACCTTTCCTTCTTTTACTAAAGCACTCAAATGTTCCACATACGCATACGATTCCATATCCATATCTGAACCTGCTTGAATGGCAATTTCTGCAGCGTGTTTACTGTTTTTGGCATAACCATGTGGAATCATTTCAATTATTGAACC
>JARUXA010000267.1 GCA_030433805.1 Sphingomonas sp. PsM26
TTACAATGCTCTATCCCCAGCACGACGGAGTTTCACAAGATTACCAAGACCTCTCGGCCAAGGTTAGACTCGCTGGCTCCGTCAGTGTAGCGCGCGTGCGGCCCAGAACGTCTAAGGGCATCACAGACCTGTTATTGCCTCAAACTTCCATCGGCTTGAAACCGATAGTCCCTCTAAGAAGTGGATAACCAGCAAATGCTAGCACCACTATTTAGTAGGTTAAGGTCTCGTTCGTTATCGCAATTAAGCAGACAAATCACTCC
>JARUXA010000268.1 GCA_030433805.1 Sphingomonas sp. PsM26
GTTGGTTAGAGCGTCGGGTTGTGGTTCCGAAGGCCGTGGGTTCAATTCCCATAGCTCGCCCCAGAATAAAACGTCACCGTTCTCGGTGATTTTTTATTAGGCAAATATTTTAACGAGTCAACCAATAAAACAGGTGCCTTAGCCCCACCTCACTAGCAATGTCTGCAGGTAAATTGCTATACTACACGTAAAAGGGAGTTAACTTAAGATGTTAAAGAAACTATGGTCTTTTTTTAGTGACTACAAAGAATTCGGTATTGTTT
>JARUXA010000269.1 GCA_030433805.1 Sphingomonas sp. PsM26
GTATTGACGGAGAAATTGAGGGCTGGGTTCACCGCGGACTTAGGTCTAAGCCTAAAGGCAGAGTCAAGACTATGTTCTCTGGCAAGAATACTAATTTTAGACAAAAGAAAGCCAGTACTCGAAACCAACGCAAAGCCGATGGGGGCGAGCTTAAAGACCTAGAAAAACAATTACTAAAAAACCTAGTTGAAGTTGGTGAGGAAAAGATAAACAACGACTTTATCAAGAAGCAACTTGCGACTATATCTAAACCTATAGCTAAG
>JARUXA010000026.1 GCA_030433805.1 Sphingomonas sp. PsM26
GGCGGATGGAGCCGGTGCGCCAATGTGGCAGTCTCATGCCCTACTCACGGCTATCCTGGAATCGCTGAAATACGATGCCGATGGCGGATCAGCGCCACTTCAACCTGTGCAATAGGGCTTGTGTTAAAACCCGTCCGCTACGCCAACACTGGGCTATTCATGCCGGTAGGCCATCTGATTTGATGCAGAATTTTTGATTTTTGCATCAGGAACGACCGGGTTTGGTGGTGAGCGGAACGGCGGCTTTCGGGAAGACGGGTGTCGATAGCCGACATTGCGGAGCTGCCGCTTTTCTCAAAAGGGATGGTCAAATGAAATGCCGAACCTTTCCTAGAACTCATCGTAAGTGCTTAAATTTAATAATATAATATAGACGAAGCCGTACTTTTACTGTTTCGAAAGCCGAAGGTGAAGCAACCGGCAAAATTAGTCCGACGAATATTACTCGATTGAAAAATCCAAGGTCAGCACTGTACCGCTGCTTGAAGTCCACGACGGCGTCGCACCGATTTGCAGCGTCAGCCCCCTTATAAGACCCATACCTGTACCCACCTGCGCTCCCTCGCTTTCTCCATCCGGAAGCCCGCGCCCGTTATCGGCGATCTTCATCAAAAACCTACCATCCCGCAGCCGTGCCTCAATTCTAATCATCGCCTGAGCGCCATCGCTGCCAGACCAAGCGTGTTTGAGACTGTTGGTGGCGAACTCGTTGATGATCAGCCCAAGTGGGATCGCCAGATCGCTGCTGATCTGGATCTCATCGATATGAGTCTCGAGCCGGATCGGATGATCGACGTAGAAGGGCAGAAGGCCTTCAAGCAACTGAGTGGCATAAGGCCGCAAGGCGAGCTGGTCGGTGTTTCTGGAAACGTAGACCAACTCGTGGACAAGTCGCAGCGCCTCTATGCGATCGGCAACGATCGTCAGCTCCTGGCGGGCATCGTCGGACTTGGCCCGGCCGATCTGCATCTGAACCAAGCTCATGATCGCACCGATGTTGTTCTTGATACGGTGCTGGAGCTCGCGAAGCAGGGTCTCGTTGCGGTCGGTGGCGAGACGCAGGGCATGTACTTTGTGGAGCCGGTCGATGACCGGTCCGAGAATGGTGGCGTAGGTCCGGAGAAATTCGATATCCGCATCGTTGGGCGTCCAGGGGCTACGGCTATCGACCTGCAACAGGCCAAAAGGCCGATGCGCATGAAGAAAAATCGGCACGTTGACGATACCGACGACTCCTGCGTCTTTCATGAATTCGGGAAAGACGAAACGCTCCTCTTTGTTAATATCGGCGCACGCGACCGGTTCGCCCTTGTTGATCGCATAAGTCTCGGAGGACCTTTCTCCCATGGGTAGCCGAACCTCTCCGACCACACCTGGTTGCCAACCGACACCAGCACGAACGAACAGGGTTCCTGCCTCTTCTTCCACCTCTAAAACCTTGGCAAGGTCGGTACCGAGTGCCTCTCCAACAAGATCGCAAGCTCTTGTCAGGACCTCGTCCAAATCGTCGCTGCACTGCGAAAAGTCGCCAAACTCAGCTAATATGTGCTGTCGGCGCAACAGGTCGTCCACGGATGTCATATGGTAATTCCAATAACCGAGCGGATTGCGGTGGCAGCTCAATGGACACATCGCGGACGCGAGATGTTAAGGTAACGCAAGCGTCTGATTATACGTTCCTCTTTTCGCTTGGCCGGAGAATTCCATGCCGGGCGAAGCATTACGTGGTCGACGTGTTCTCATCGTAGAGGATAATTACCTGATGGCGATGGGCCTTGCCGCTGTCCTTAAGCAGGCGGGAGCCTTCGTCGCTGGTCCAGTCGCCAACATACGCGAGGCGTTGGCGCTCCTTGATCCGCTGCCTGACTGTGCCAGCCTCGACGTGCAGCTAGGCAAGGAGACCTCTTTCCCGATTGCCGACGAGCTTGCGGCGCGGGGGGTGCCGTTCCTTTTCTGCACTGGAACTACGGTCGACATTCCTGCCCGACACCGGATACGCCCGGTATGCTCGAAGCCGTTCAGGCCTCGCAACTTACTAGATGGCCTTGCGAGCCTTTTAGCCTGATTATGCGCGTTCGTCGTCTAGCGCTGTCGGCATCTAGGTATCTCAGGGGTCGGATTGCGATCGCTCTCCCGCCCACCTTTAGTCGGTATAGCGATTGAGGTGACATTGGTGTTCTCGGTGATGACTGAGAATGGGCGTTTCCCGCCTGTCCGCTTAGCCGCCCGAAAGCTGCCGGTGGGCTTTGAGGAACGGCCGGCGCGCAGGTCATGCCTGAACGTCGCGAGCTGGTGGATAGCTGCCGTTCAGAAGACGGTGAAATCGCCCTCGCACATGATGATGTGGCCGCTCTCATATGGGCCAAGCTCGGACACAAGCACTAAGGTCGAGCCGTCTTCCATTCGAAAGGTTAGGCTAAGTTCTTCGCGCCCAACGGTGACGATCCGCTTATATAGCAGGCGATGAAAGATGACCGGCGCTCCGGCTTGACCAACACAGTCGAATGGCCACTCCGTTCCATTTGGCTCGATGTGCAGCACGCTGGATTCCGCGTATATCTGCTTCCCGCTCTCGAAAATGAACCTAACGCCGTACGGATCAAGCCACACCTGAGAGACGGCATCTCCGTGAAAAGCGTTCATCGTCGATACTGGCGGGAACGGGTGCATAGGCGATCATAGTCCGACGGTGCAAAGCCGCCAATGCCCGCTATTGGTCCATTCCGTTTGGTCTGCTTTCCCGCCAAATAGCTGCCGGTTGGCTTTGGGGCACGATGGACGCCAGCGAAGGGTCTGAACGGCAATATGTAGTGGAAAACTGCCGCTGACGCCCTTATTTGGAACGGCGGTAAACTGATCGCGAGATCCCGACGGCGATTGGGATCAGCGCCAACAACGACATCAGGGCTGTAGCTAGCAGGGCGATCCCAGTGCCCGGTCCTGAGAGGTCTTCTCCGCCTAATATCCATACAGCCCAAGGCGATAGGGCAATCCCTATCATGGCCAGCCCCGCCGCAACTATTTGCCCACGTGACATCATCCACGCCGGAATGATTAGGAAGGCGAAAAGGGATATTGGAATAATTGCGCCGCTCATGTGACGACCATGCCCGTTCGCACGACGTCTGCAAATGGGCGTTAACTGTCATGCTGAAACCCGGCATGAACGGGATAGTAACGCTTCGTCAATCGGCTGCTGGTATAGAGCCAGCAAGGAACGCCCATGTACGACATTCATATAGACCGCACGTATAACCTTGTCGAAGTCACCCTTGGCGGCATGATGACGATCGATGAGGTAGCTGCGTACATTGTGGACCTGAAACGCGCCTTCGTGATGAACAAGCTGCACAGCTACTCGATGATCGTCGACGTGACGAACTGCCCGATCCAGCAGCAGAGTATGATCCAGGCGATGGGTTCACATATGGCGACCATGCCCAAGGCCATGGCCATCGCCGTCGTGGTCGGCAGTTCGCTAGCCCGGATGCAGATTCGCCGCCTGTTCACTCAGCCCTACGCTCGCATCGTTGCAACGACAGAGGAGGGCCGGGCATGGGTCTTGTCGGGAACCGAGCCGACCATTCACTAGCGTCCGCAAGTGGGCGTCAGCGGCCATGCGATAGGAGAGCAGCGACGTGATCGCGCATCCGCTCGCGCTTCAAGGCGGCGTAGGGTTCATCCCGTTCACGTATGTCATCGTCGTCAGCCCAATGGCTCAATTCTTCCCACGCGATCTTCTCGGCTGGATCAAGCGCGAATGGGTCAAGCACCGCGGTGTCGAGCTCGGACTCGGTTACGTCCCCGCCATCAGCAACACGTTGCAGGGCTTCAAGAAGGAAGTCGCGGGCGACCGTCATGAGCGCTTTGTGACCTACATGCGGAATGACCGCAATTGAGCGCTTCCGGTCCGTCCGCTTTCCAGCCCGATACCGCCCTACCCCCCTTCCTGCCGCCCGTCTTCTCTATATGCCCGATTTCCGCCGGTACGTATTGGGTATATCCTAAGCGTACATCTTTAGGGTGATCCCTTTTACATCAGGAAATGACGCATAAAATCCTTGCCGATTTGCCCGTCAGGTCCGGCTGAAGTCCTAGCCAACGAGGACCATACGGCACCCATCCAAACGGCACCGTTGAAGCTGCGAACGGGGCTAAGGAGGAGCCGTGCCGGAGGAGAAGCAGCTCTTCTGCTGTCGCCCAATAGCGGACGATCATCCACGTCAGGGCTGAGCCTAGTGGCGGCGAACATGACCGCCATGCTCGCCGCCTGTCACTTTAAGAAGGCTCGGCTACCTTGGGGGGCCGACCACGCTTCGTGGTCGATGCGGGAGCTTCGGACTTGGCAGAAGCTTTCTGTCCCGGCTTTCTGCCCAGACCAATCCTCTTTGCCATATCACGACGCATTGCCGAGTAGGACGGTGCAGTCATGGGATAATCGGCCTTCAGACCATATCGCGCACGATATTCAGCGGGCGTCAGACCATTGGTAGAAAGATGCCGCGTGAGCGTCTTGTAGGGCTTTCCGTCGATCATCGAGATAATGACATCCGGATTTGCCAGCGATTTCCGCGCAGTGACCGCGCCAGTAAATTCAGGAGCGGCTTCCTCAGCGGTAGCTTCTGCCGGCGCATTTGAAAGACCAATCACTGCGTCATGCATCGACTTCAAGAATTCCAGAACATCCTGTGCCGACGTGCGCGTATTTGGGTTCGACAGCCATGCCATCGTCAATTCGGTAGCGAGTTCAACAGTGTTCGTAGTTTCATCAGCCAATTTGGATTTCCTTCAGAGCAAGGCTGTAGCGAGGAATTCGTAAACTCACCCTAAACACCATAGATCCATTTAAGCGATTAAAAGCGGTCGCTCTGAAAACCATCAAACCCGGACATTCGTGCTTCCTGCGCGGCGAGGCACCGACGACAAATAGCGCAATCAGAACGCCGCCAGAAAGCGTGAGCGTTTACAAACAGGCCCCGAGGTCGTCAAAACCCTCCGCTCGATACGCGGCAAAGTCACCCGCTAGCGTTTGCTCCATCTACGGGAGTACCTGGAGTTTGACGCGGAAGCCGAGCCGAACCGGTTGATAGGCGCGCATCAGAACCTTGGGGGTGCGCTGAACGGCATTGCTCACGAGTTGAACCTAAGCCGCCTTGATCCCGTCCGCCTCACGGAATTGAAGGCTGCAAACGACGTGGCGTTCTGACAGTCAACAAATTCTAGGCCAACTGAAGCTCGGTTTTGAACATGGCCATTGGCAACGGGCTTAGCATGTGAGTATTGTTGGAGCGCATCGGTTGCCCATGATGGCATGCCCGGAGTTTGGACCCCTCGGTCATGGATAGACCTCAGCGGGGCAACCGATGCGCTCCCTGCCAGCGATTTGGTGTCACCGGCAGTTTCAGGTTCGACCCCGAACCTGACCCCTAGAGATTGTGCCCATACCGTCCAACAGGCAATACGATAAGTGACAGAAACGAGACTCGGTTCGTCGCATCTTCGCACCCTCCCCACTAGGTCTGTTGAGTAAACCACCCTGTAGCCCGCAGAAATCCTCGGCTCTGTGAAAGGCAAGAGGTGGAACGACAACGTGACATTTATTTCACGCCCTCCGCCACAGGTAACGTCGTCTTTACTGCAAGGGGTATCGTCGGCACCGCGCCAATCGCTGCTGTGGATCGAACCGCGCCCATCGGGCCGCAACACCTATCGCCACCCGCCTTCCCGAAAACAGTCGGTCCGTTCTCCAACACTTAGCGCCGTTCCGATGCTGACGGTCGGCCCGACCTACCTGAAAGCCGACCGGCAGCTACCGGGTAGGAAAGCGGCCCGACTGGAAACGCCCAGTTGCAGACATTCAGACAAGCTGACATCGTGTCTGAATGAAAGACTGGTTTACGTTTGGCTCCTATCTTTTTGGCGTGTTCTTATCGCGCATCGTTTTCCGTGCAGCGAGGGAACAGGGCTGCGGGGATGCGTCGGCGGTCATAATTTCGATCTTAGCAACTGTGCTAATTTGCTTCTTAATGCTTCGGTTGAGGCGACTTATCGGGTTGCGCCGCGACGTCTGCTAGCCATCACCTATTGCCGTTCCTGCCTCGATCAAACGCTGCTTGGTAAATCAGCCATAGTGGGACTTATACCAATAGCGCTAGTATTAAAGAACGCAGACGGTATATCTGGGATAGACTTGGCTTTGGCCAAGAAAAGGTACTCAGTGTCATGGAGGGATGTGGCTATTATGGATGAGAACCCTGGGTTTGACAAATGGAAAAAGATTAATTTAGCTGCTGGAGTATTTGGTTTAATAATGCTTATTGTGGGACTGTTAACTGGTAAATTAACTATGGTTTAGAACTATACATAAACTGTGGGGTATAGTACTAGACTTTAATCTGGATTTGGTATGATTCTTCCCCTGTTGCAAGCCATCGAGATCCATGGCCTATGCGCAGAGAAGTTCGCTTTACATAAATTTCTAATGAAAGCGGACTGTCGTCTTTCCACCACCTATCGCCGTTCAGACCCTTCGCGGGCGCCCATCGTGCCCGAAAGCCGACCGGCAGCTATTGGGCGGGAAAGCTGCCAGTCCGCAAGCGCCCAGTTGCAGACATCCACAGCGTAGCTACAACAGGACCGATGCTATGGTGGGATTGGTCTGGCGCTAAGCGAGCGTCTCTACTTGCAGCGATGTTCGCAGTCGCTGCCCTTCCTTGGGTGATCCTCGGGTGGTTCCCACGTCAAATTGGCGCTTTCATCGGCGGCACGGCATTTCTCATTATCCCGCAAATAGTTAGTTGGTTTCTGGTCGTCGGCTTGATGACAGGACGCATTCCCACGCGTGGAGGGTCAGAAACCCGTAGCACCTCACCAACGTGGTTTTGGATCATAGCCATGATGTATTCAGCGCTCCTGATCCTATTCGCGTGGATCATATGTTCGGTCATCGCCGATGGTTGGGCGCTTGGCTTCAACTGACCGCTTTCCACCACCTATCGCCGTTCAGACCCTTCGCCGGTGTCCATCGTGCCCGAAAGCCGACCGGCAGCTATCGGGCGGGAAAGCTGCCAGTCCGCAAGCGCCCACTAGCGGACATTCGCGTTTGGATGCAGAATGACCTCATGGATAAAAGCATTGAGCTATTCCAGGCGGAGCAGCGACGGCTAGCTGACGATGGCGGACTCAAGCGGCACCTCATAACGACCGTGTTGTCCCTTTGCCTTTTGATGCTTGTCATGTGGGGACTGATGGCGGGGTTAAGCGCCTTCCCCCGCAACGCGGATCACTCAATGAACGTCATCTATTACGGGCCGGTGCTGGGCCTGCTTGGTTTAACCGCTGCTCTCTTGCTTCGGCGGCCCTTCCTCCGGAAGCCCCCGTTTCGAGCAACACTATGGGGGCTTATTTTTGTTTCGGCGGTAATCATTCCAGTCGGAGCGTTCGATGCATTGGTGCGGAATGGCAGCTAACCACCACCTATTGCCGTCCAACCCCTTCGCGAGCGTCGATCGCGCTGGAAAGCCGACCGACCGCTATGGGGCGGGAAAGCCGGTCGGCTTTGAAGAACGGTTGGTACGCCAGTAGCGCCTAAACGTCGCGAGCTGGTGGTTTCCAGTCCGTCCGCTTTGCCGCCCGAAAGCTGCCGGTCGGCTTCCGGCAACGGTGGTCATGTTCAGACCGGCTGTACGTCGCGACCTGGTGGAAACCGGGCATTGCCTCACCGATTGGCACTATCTCCCAAGTGCTCGCGGAGCCGTCTCGTAACGCTGCAAAGCCGGCATCAACGATGGGCATCTCTCCCGGCCCTAAGTCGTCGAAGTCGATGTGCCCAAACCTATGAGATGCCAGTCCGCAATTGGGCGACTGTATAAGTTCAGCTATTCATCCGTTTCACAGCGGTCCCATTTAGGTGTCAAGGCGGTAGCGATAGGCAGTTGTGCCGCTCACCGACCATTAAGGTCAATTGCAAGGTAGCGCTGTTCTTGACGAAAGCGCCTTAGTCAACATGCTGGTATACCCAAATCTTATATTGAATTCTGCTGCGTCGTATGGCGCAATAAACACAAGTTTATATTCGGTACCTACCATCTTCGCGTCTATAAAACCAATAAACTTAAGATTCGCTATATATTCATTACTTATTGGTTTAGCATAAAAGTTAATCTCTTTAGGTGAATCCTTTTCTAGAATACTAACAACGGACTCTCCACCGACACCGACTACTAATAGCCGGCCTAATGCATCGGTATAAAAGTTAACACGTTGACCCCCTCCCCATTCCGGCCAAAGCTTTCTGGTAAAGTTTTTACCTCTGACACTAACTATGAGACTATACTGACCCTCGTCAAATAATGACCCTCTAGTCACTCGCCATGAAATGCTAGTTCCGTCAAATGGCGATGGAACGTTTATCGTATCCTCTTGCTTTAAAGAGCATCCCGTAACAATTGTACTAACTGCTATTGACAAAATATGACAAAGTGTGATTTTCAACATATCCATTCAACATTCTAATTAATACGATGCAGGTTGTATACAATCTCATCTCCTAAACAGCAATTGCCACTCAAGCGTAACGCCAAGCGCTTCAGTCGAGAAGCAAAGGGCTTCGTCCAATGAGGGCCTCACAAAGCCTGTATGGTCTACGGCGATGACGGTGACGGCATCTGTTATTAATGTGGTCTCACTCTCGTGGCCTTACGACGTAGGGGGCTGTGCGCCAGCTGCGATTGCCAGCAGCAACACAGAGGTTAAGCTTTCTGGCAATTTGGGGGACGGGCCCGTGCCCGTAGAAGATCACATAGCCGGGCAGTCGCTTGGGCGATCGCGCCGATAGCCGTTCAAGCCACCCCCTTCCCCAAATCTTTTCCCGATTGCTCTTTTCCGAAATGGCCGCTCGGAGACGCAAAGCGGGAAAGTTTCCGCTTAACGAATGGCCGTTATCGGGAGACAAAATCGCTGACCGGAGCGTCTGATTGTGGGCGCTTACGGACCATTCGCGCTGCTGGCCGGAAGCGGCCGGTCGGCTTTTGGGAACGATAGTAGCGTACGTAGCGGCCGAACGTTGCAATGTAGTGGAAAGCTGCGGTTCAGCCCGCCGGCTTTGGTACTTTTAAATGGGCAGAAAAAGAGCGCGTTAATTCGCCAACAGAGTAACTAGGTTACGGCTTTTATTCAAGCGCTTCAAATTACGTCTATCTTATAATACGAACGCGACTAACCAATACTTTATCTAACAGATCATTCTTAGATGCCGGTATAAGAATTCCGTCAATTGATAGATTTATCGTTTTGCCAGGAAAGAATCCTACAGACATTATTTTATCAGCCAAATCTTGTTCTGATTTAGTTGCAAAATTGATGTGCGAAAAATTTAATGTTACTGCTTTTGTCGGACAAGAGATAAGTCGAGCAGAGTTGCCATGCATACTTGCGGTATATACCACATCAACCGACGTGAAAGCTGTTGCTGACGTTGAGATGGCAACGCATGTGTTTGGTGTTCGACTGACATCTGAGTTAATAAAGGAGTGGCATCCAAATAGCAATAATAACAAAGGTTGTACAAAAAGGTATCTATGCATCCATTGTTTCCTATTCAGACATGGACTTCCTGCTAGGAATTCTATAATTGTGCAAGGTATCACCGGCATACATTTGTTTAACCAACATCTTGCGCGTCCTCCTCAATGGAAAGCGTTCCGCCCATGAACGGCGTTGCGCAAACTCGGTTGCTCGGACATCGTGGCGGTTTATGGACTCACCTTACCGCCAGTTCTTTATGCCCGCTAATGGGCGGAAGCGGAAGGACCGCTCCAGGCTGCTGATACGGCAGCCACCCCGCGTTTTCTGATCGGCCATAATGGCCGCAGGAGAACGATTGTGGGAATGTCAGAATTTGACCCGGGTGCTGCCGACCGCCGTGCATGGAACGCTGGCCGGAAGGTCGGTGCAAAGCGCGCTCTAAAGCCAAGGCAGGTGTGGGCCGTCCGCTTCTTTCTCGATCAACACCGCCGCATGCGTGATCGCGCTCTGTTTGATCTGGCGGTTGATAGCAAATTGCGGGGCTGCGACATCGTCGCGGTCAAAATTGGCGATTTGGTTATTGGTGGCGAGATCCGGCGCCGTGCCATTGTCGTTCAGCGAAAGACGGGCAAACCAGTACAATTTGAACTGATGGGCGACGCTCGAGCTAGTTTGCTGGCCTGGCTTGATCGCCGCGGCGGCACTGTGGACGATTATGTGTTCCCTAGCCGCATTGACCAAGCGAGTCACCTAAGCACGCGACAATATGCCCGGTTGGTTGACGAGTGGGTTGTTGGAACCGGGCTGCGCCGCGAGGAGTATGGAACTCACTCTCTTCGCCGGACAAAGGCGTCAATAATCTACAAGGCGACGGGAAATTTGCGCGCAGTGCAAATTTTGCTCGGACACACCAAAATTGAAAACACGGTTCGCTATCTGGGGGTAGATGTGGAGGATGCGCTCGCCTTGGCTGAGGCGACAGAAATCTAACGTTGGCCCGGCTCCATCGTGAAAAGGAGCCGGGCCTCTTTCGCCCACTATCGGACGTTCGCTGCACAGCCTAAGGAGATCTGATGAGCAATGGCGCCCGTCTGAAAATGGTCCAAGTTGTGCTGCGATGGGCGTGGGACTCTATTGAAATTGCGAGTGCCGACGAAGCGGCCGACGAATACGATATGTATGCTCCAAAGGTGCTCGAATTGCTCGATCAGGGTGCTCCGAATGAGCGCATTGCCGATTATTTGACGAGTGTCGTTCGAGATCGAATGGAGCTTCCCGTGAAGCGAGAGCGGGACGAAGACATTTCCTCGATGCTGCAAGAACTAAGCAAATTGGTTCGTAGCGGCTAACGTCCGCTTTCCACCAGGTCGCGACGTTCAGCCGCTCTGAACACGACCACCGTTGCCGGAAGCCGACCGGCAGCTTTCGGGCGGCAAAGCAGACGGACCGGAAACGCCCAAAGGCGGACATACCGATCGCAGTCGGTTGATCCTAATTGCGGACGTTCGTCGATCCGGTAGGTTCAACTGATGCGTATCCATATGACATGCTACTTGATCGTCCTCACCGGCCTTTCGGCACGCGGACAATGGCACCAGACAGACCAGAAAACGTCGCCTGACGGTCGCGCATTGGCCACTGTAGAGGTACAATTGCGGGGCGCATCAAGCTCTAACACCACGCGCATCAGCGTCGAGAATCGCAACGGAGGAACGCTGATCTCGCCGGGAGAAATCGTGTCTGCTGACGCCGCTATTGTGGATGCGACACGCGTGACATGGGCAAGTCCAAACGATCTGAGCGTGATCTTGTGCGCGGCAACAGCTTATCGGGTTCGTGCTCGTCTTCTGCGCGACCCCGTGACGCTCCAAGATGGCTCTGAAAACGCTGTCTCAGTTGCGGTTGAGAACTGGCGTTATTCAGAACAGGAGAAAAGGTGCGTTCGGAGCTAACGTCCGCTTGGCGGCGTTCCAGCCCGAAACCGGACTGTCTCATAACCACCACCTATTGCCGTTCATACCCTTCGCCGGCGCCCATGGCGCGTAGAACCCGACCGGCAGCTATCGGGCGGGGAAGCGGACGGACCGAAAACGCCCACTTGCGGACGTTCGCGCACGCGGTCATGCTGTTCGGATGGACGAGAGCGTCAGGCTGTTCCAAAAGGAACAAGAGCGATTTACAAACGCTGGAGGGGTGGCGCCGTGGTTAAAGCACCATCTGTTTCAGACCCTGCTTCGTCTCGCCCTGTTCAGCGCAGTCAGTATGTTAATCATGGCAGCTTTAGGGTCATTCCCCCGTAATCCCGATCACTCGATCCGACTGATTTACAGTGGACCAGTCCTGATCGGATTGGGAGCGGCATCCGCCGTAATCCTCCGCCGCTTTCAACTCATGCCTCGCTGGTTGAGGTCGACATTATGGGCACTGATCGTAATCCCACTAATACTGGTTCCTGCTACGCTACTAAACATGGTCTGGCAGAGCGTCCGCTGACCACCAGCTCGCGACGTTTAGGCGCTACTGGCGTACCAACCGTTCTTCAAAGCCAGCCGGCTTTCCCGCCCCATAGCGGTCGGTCGGCTTTCCAGCGCGATCGACGCTCGCGAAGGGGTTGAACGGCAATAGGTGGTGGGAAGCGGTCGTTCCGCTTTTTGGACGTTGTGAGCAAGCAGGAGACATTTCCTGGATGGTATTTGCTTGTAGCGCCGGTACACAACTTTCATGGATAAGGATCCGCTGCCTACTGCTTCCCGCCGATGGGCGCGTGGTTTAACGAGCCTGTTGGTCTTGTTCCTCGCCGCGATAGGGCTTTGTTCGCTTGTCGGCGGACTAGTCACACGTTTGCTGCTCGCGCCAACTTATGACACGCAAGTCACAAGGCGTGTGTTTGCACACGATCGCTCGGCAGTGTCAGAGGTTGAGGTAACGAAAGGTGGTTTCGGTACTGTTTGGACCACTAGCGTTAATCTTCGACCTGTTGGCCAGAAAGGGTGGACCGTCTATGAAGCACAAGACAGCGATTTCACTCCATCGATAAAGTGGAAGGGCAACGATACCCTCATTATCGGCTTGCCGTGCGCTAGAGTCGACTACCTGTCTAATCCCGACGATTGGCCGCGCAGTAATACGGCTGAACGTCGATTTAAGGTTCGCTTTGAATATCTTCAAAATTGCGACGCGCCCACCGGCGGCACAACGCAACGTCCGCTTTAACGCTCGCCGTCGAACGACGCGAATATCCATAATTGGACGCTTCCGGACTGGCAGCTTTCGCTCCCGATAGCTGTCGGTCGGCTTTCGGGCACGATGGACGCCCGTGAAGGGCCTGAGCGGCAAAAGGTGGTGGTTAGCTGCCGTTCCCTGAACCGGCATCGCCATAGGTCACGCGGGATCGGCAACCATCGCCCTTGATCGTGAAAAACCAGTGGCTGCCGTCGTTAACGGTCACGTAGCCGATGGAGCAGAAGATGCGCCTGCGATCGCTCATGGTGACAGAGATGCCGCCATGACAATCTCCAGGCACTTTAATGCTGGTTTGCCAACGCCCATCCCTGTTGGTCAACGCGAAAGCTTGCTTGCAGAGCTGCAGGAATGCCGACTTAACTGGACGATCCGCGGACGCTATTTGGAAGGTGGATCGCGGTTCGAGGAAGCTACACCCGCTAAGCAGCAGCACGCCAAGTTGGATGGTCGCAGTAAAGCTCTTCATGCCGCCGATCATCGCAGCTTCTTGAATGACTGCAAATGGGCGCTTCCGGTCCGTCCGCTTTCCCGACGGATACCGCCCTACCCCGTCCCCCCTCTCCTGCCGTCCCCCCCCTTCTATATGCTCAATTTCCGCCGGTACGTTTTAGGTATGCCTTTTAAGGACCGGCACCAGACTGGTGCCTTAATGGCGCTTTACCCAGTCAAAAAAGACTGGACAAACAAACACCACGTATCGAAGACCAAACCATGTTTATCCGGGCCTACCTCCGCGCATCTACCTCCGAACAGGACGCGTCACGCGCTCGCGGCGTCCTCGACGCCTTTGCCGTCGAGCAGCGATTGCGGATCGCGGCGCGCTATGTCGAAAATGAGAGTGGGGCCAAGCTGCACCGGCCTGAGCTGTTCCGACTGCTCAATGACTGCGAACCCGGCGACGTGCTGCTGGTGGAGCAAGTTGACCGACTGTCCCGCCTTACCTCACCGGACTGGCTGCGGCTGCGCGGCCTGATCGACGCCAAGCAGGTCCGCATCGTCGCGCTCGACCTGCCGACATCGTGGACCCTGACGGCGCCGGCTGACGAGTTTACCGGCCGCATGTTCGCCGCGGTCAACGCCATGATGCTCGACGTCCTCGCCGCGGTCGCCCGCAAGGATTATGAAGATCGGCGTCGCCGCCAGGCTGAGGGGACCGCCAAGGCCAAGGCCGCTGGCCTCTATAAAGGTCGTCCCGCTAACAAGACGCGCAACGCTGCCATCTCCTCCTTGCTGAGCGATGGCCGCAGTTGGCGAGAGATTATGGACGCGACCGGATGCAGCCGCACCCTGCTTGCCAAAATCGCTCGCGATCGCCGGCTTCTCAAAGCGGCAACGCCGGTCGAAACGGACGGCTAAATCAGTCCCGTAACTCCGTCTCGATCGGACCATTTCGGGAAAACGGTTTTGGGAACAGGTTCAAGAATGTCGCCCTGCCCGCAGCCAGACCCGGCCCCTGCCCCGCAGCAATCTCAGCCGCCCTTCCTAAATGGGAAGATCGGCGCGGACGATCCGAGCGGCGTAGCACCCGCGTTTTGCGTAATGCGCCTGCAAGTAGGTGATAGCAGGATTCTTGAAGAACCGCTCGATGAGGGGTGCAAGGGCATCCCCGTCCACAAGGTCGGCATCCACCATCTCACCGTTCTCGCTGAACCCGCGGAGCGAGATAGGGCGGATGCGAAGTACATCTGGAATGACGTCGATCGCATCGAGCGCGCGATGGGCACCTTCGCGCACGAAAATGGCGTGCCGGGAACGGTACGGCGTGTCAGCCGGCTGATGCTCGTAATTCAGCAAGATCGCGTGCTCCCCGATGTTCATGTCGCGGACTTCAACGCGATCGGGAAAGCCTGGTTTGCTATCTACGACGTACCGCTTTGCTCCTTCAGCAGCGAGGTCGGCGTCGGAAAGCCCGTAGAGGTGACTGAACTGGCCGGGGTCGATCCCCAGGACACGAAAGGACATGGAACGAACTCCTACAGCTGTTACGATCCTATGGCCTGCCTCATATTCGCAGGCGTCCTGCTTCTTGCCATCAAACTTCGTCATTCGATTCCGAGGAAGGCCGCAACGCACTCGACGGCAGCTATCGCACCTTGCTTATCAAAGCGAACGGACTGCTTCTCACGCATTGTTGCCGTTCGTTGTCCGTTGGCACCTAGCGTGCACAAAACTCCCCTTAACCCCAGGTTGCGACGTCGGGCGGCGAAACTTCGACCATAACGGTTGTTTAATCTGTTTAAATTACTGTTAAGCTGCTTGAAGGAGGAGCAGGGACGGTGGGTGACAACGAGCAGGTTGAGGAGGCACGGTTACGCTCTCTCTACAGTCTCGACATTCTTGATACGGTCGAGGAAATGGAACTCGACCATATCACGAACCTGGCAGCCCGCCTGACTAGCGCACCGATCGCCGCGGTCAGCTTTATCGATGCCAGGCGTCAGTGGGTCAAATCCCGGGTCGGTATCGACGCGTGCGAGGTCGATCGCGACATAGCGTTCTGTGGACAGGCGATCCTCGGCGACAGCATGCTGGAGATTTGCGACGCCCGCCTCGACCCGCATTTCGCAGATAATCCGCTCGTCACCGGGCCTCCCCATATCCGCTATTATGCCGGGTCGCCGCTGATCACGCGCAGTGGCCATCGCATTGGTTCGCTGTGCATCGTCGATACCGTCCCCCGGCCACCAATGAGCACCGACACCACCGCGCTGCTCGCCGGATTGGCACGGATCGTCATCGACTATCTCGAACTGCGTCGGTCTCGTGCAGCTGGACGCATCGCGACCTTAATCGCAGAGACAACGTCGGACGCGATCATCTGCGCGGACACGGGTAATCGGATAACCTACTGGAACACGGCTGCCGCCAACATGCTTGGCTGGTCAGCCGAGGAGGCCATCGGCCAGACGCTGAACCTGATCGTCCCCGAGCGCCATCGCGCCAGCCACGCGGGTGGGTTGGCAAGGGTGGCGGCAGGGGGAATGCCCCGTCTGTTCGGCAAGGTCGTCGAGTTGCCCGCCTGCCGGCGTGATGGGCAGGAAATTCCGATCGAACTCTCGCTTGGGAACTGGTCGGATGAAGATGGCTTGCCGGCAGGCTTTGCGGCGATCGTCCGCGACGTTTCGGATCGTAAGGCACTGGAAGAGGAACGCCAGCGTACGCAGGCGCTGCTTGATACGGTGATAGAGGCCATGCCAGTCACACTTTTCGTCAAGGGCGCTCAAGACGGTCGCTACACGCTCGTCAATCGGGCGTTCGAGGCGCTTACCGATCTTCCTCGCGATGCCGTCCTTGGCCGTACCGATGCCGAGCTGTTTTCTCCGGAAGACGCAGGCGTCTTCATGGCAAACGACCAGATCGCCCTCGCCAGCCGGGATACCATCCTGTCAGAAGAGACGCTCAACAGGGCGGATGGTTCGACCCGAGTGGTTCGTTCTCAGAAGCTTGGGATTGACCCGGACCTGGATAGTGCACCGCGTTACGTGCTGGGCATCTCCGAGGACATTACCGAAGGTCGCGCCGCGCAGGACCGACTTAGCCACCTCGCGTGTCATGACGCGCTGACGGGTCTCGCAAACCGGATGAAACTGACCGATCGGTTGACAGCCATGTTGGACAGATCATCAGGGCTGATCCCCGGCGCGCTCCTGTGCATCGACCTCGACCGCTTCAAGATTGTCAATGATCTCTACGGTCACGGCTTCGGTGATGAGGTGCTGGTGGAACTTGCCGGGCGTTTGCAGTCGGCGTGCGGCGATGATGCGCTCGTTGCGCGGTTGGGCGGTGATGAGTTCGCGGTCCTGTGTGAATGTGAGCCCGACGGGGTCCGCGCACTGCTATTGGCCAGCCGCATTGTTGATACGGTCAAGGAGCCAGTCACGTTGTCAGGCCGGGTAGCCCATCTCGATGCGTCGCTGGGTGTCGCGGTATTCCCAGCTGACGGCAGCAACGCAGCCGAGCTGCTACGCAACGCCGACATGGCGCTTTACCGGTCCAAGGCGGAAGGACCAGGTACGATTTCGTTCTTCGATGTGTCCATGGACCACGCGGTGCACCAGCGGCGAACGATCGAGGCCGAGTTGCGGACGGCCATTGGTGAGGGTGCTATCGTACCCGTTTATCAGCCGATCATGTGCCTTGACCGTAATCAGATCGTCGGCTTCGAGGTGCTCGCGCGCTGGCGCCACCCCACTCTTGGCGACGTATCGCCAGCCTTGTTCATCTCGGTAGCTGAGGAAAGTGGCCTAATCGTCGAGCTTGGGCGTCAGATCCTAACGATGGCGGCGACCGAAGCACAGCGATGGTCGGTTCCGCTCAAGATTGCGGTCAACCTGTCGCCCGTACAGCTGCTGAGTGGCGACTTTGCTGGGGATGTAATGTCCGTCCTTGCAACCGCGGGTCTGGACGCGACCAGGCTTGAGCTCGAGGTTACCGAGGGCTTTCCTGATCCGCGACACGACCCGCGCCATCGATATCCTGCAACGCCTGAAAGCGATCGGCTGCCAGATATCGATGGACGACTTCGGCACCGGTTATTCATCACTCAGCTACTTCCGCCTCTTCCCGTTCGACAAGGTCAAGATTGATCAGTCGTTTATCCGCGACATGGCCGACGACCGGCAGGCACGCGCAATCGTGCAGGCCGTGATCGGGCTTGGACGTGGTCTCGGGCTGTCCGTCGTTGCTGAGGGTGTCGAGACCGAGGCCCAGATTGCCATGCTCCGAGACGAGGGCTGCGCTCAGGTTCAGGGGTACCATCTGGGCAAGCCTGCACCTATCGAGACGTTCAATCATATCGTTCGGCCGTGGCATGAGTGCGCCCTTCCGGCAGAGGATCCGGTAGCGGTAGCGGCCTGACCGACTGCGTTAAGCTTCTGCGCCGGGCTGGGATTACCGCGGAGATCCTCGCTGCCAAAGTCAGGCACGGTTCCGCTTTAACATTTTATTCTGGAAGCACAGCTGAGCAGTTATTAGAATATTACACCGGCAGCGTTCAAATCAACCAATCGGTCCACTACCGCCGCAAATCCTGACATTAAGAGAAAGATTTACAGGCTAACCCGTGTTAAGGAACGCTGGCCTATCACTGGTTAGGCGGCCCACATGCCTTCTGAATTCGCTATCGCTGCCGATCCACTGCTGGGCCTCATCCAAATCGATATGTCCGGGTTTTTCTTAGAGGCCGATATCCATGCGTTCGAAGAAGCGCGGAATAAAGCCCACTCCCAACTCCGTTGTGGACCCAACGAGCATCTCACCCTCGTTGACATTCGCTCAATGCAAATACAGTCACAAGAAGCTGTGGCAGCCTTCAAGTGCATACTTGATAACCCAGCATATAAATCAAAGCGCATAGCGATTGTCGTCAGTCATACGTTGGCACGCATGCAGATTCAACGCGCTGCCGTGAATCGGGACGTCATGTACTTTTCCGAGGATTTGTTGGTCGCGCGAAATTGGTTGCTGAATGGTTGCATTTGATAACTATATACTTATAAGGACTGCTTAACTTCTGATTTGGCTTGGGCGAGCTACCTGACCATCTTGCTGCTTTGTCATCGATCAGTTGTCGAGACAGTCGCATAATAGTAGCTTTTCTCATTTCTGGATCGCAAATGGGACAGCCTTCGCCGTCCCACCCGCCGTTCCAAATCGGGAGTAGGTCGGCACACCCCGAAGGTTGGTGTGAGGCGCTAACTGATGGCGCTATGCACGAGGCCTTCCCCTTGGCTGGGGCCTAGTCGTCTCCTAGGGCCATTCGGCACGCATGTTGCAAATCCATCGGTCGTTGCCGGCGGGAACGTCTCGACCGGACCGAATGGGGGCATCATTGAATAGTTATCATCCCGCCGGAAACGGCATCGTCTTGGGTGACAGCCGCGTCCTGAAATCCGGCCGTCTGCGCTGGCTTCGCAGCTTAGGCTGGATGATTGGTCTGTTTGCTCTGGTGCTACTCGCCGTGGGTCCAGGCATGGCGGTGGTGCGCCACATCCTGCCGACCGGAACGCCGCAACTCGCATTCTTAACCAACATCATCAGCGGCGTGTTCGCCGTCAGCATATATGCCCTGCTGGTCCGTTTCGGCGAAGATCGTCGAGCCAACGAGCTGGCGATCAAGCCGGCACCAGCGCAGCTTGCGGCAGGGCTGGCTCTAGGCGCAGCCATGTTCGGCACGGTCATGGCGATCCTGATGGCGTTCGATCTCTATACGATCGACTGGCTTGGGTCCGCGTCGGCATGGCGTGCAGGGGGGCACGCCATCCAGGCCGCGCTGATCGAAGAGACGTTAATCCGCGCCATCCTGTTTCGATTGCTGTGGCGGGCATTCGGCCCCCTGCCTGCATTCATCGTGTCAGCGGCGGTGTTTGGCGTGAGCCACATCTTCAATCCGGGGGCGACCGTCGTCAGCGTGCTGTGCATCGCGCTTGAGGCCGGGATCATGCTCGGTGCGCTTTACGCGCTGACGGGACGTCTGTGGGTCTCGATCGGCGTTCATGCCGCCTGGAATTTCACACAAGGCTACGTGTTTGGCGCAGCGGTGTCGGGCGGAGAGGCCGGGCCGGCGCTGGCGCATAGCGTGGCGCGGGCGGGCGCCAGTGTTCTTCTGACTGGCGGCAGCTTCGGACCGGAAGCATCGCTTCCCGCCTTGCTCGTCTGCACCAGTGTCGGGGCGGGTACGTTATGGCTGGCGTGGAAGCGTCAGCGCCTCGACGTCGCGACAGGCATCGCCACGGATGGGCCAGTGAAATCCGAAGCGGCGCCTGCGGTAGCCCTCCTGACTACGTGAGCGCATCATCGGCGTTGGCTTTCCCAAATCACCATCCTTACGAGAACGCCCCGGCCGTCTTCAATCGGGAAGGTCCAGTTAGCTCTCATGCGAGTGGGCAACTGAGGGACGCGTTGGAAACGGAAGTTGCGCCATTAGCGATACGATCGTGGCTGCATACCGGCCATCCGGGTCAAGGTCTGGGTCGAAAACCGTCACAGTCATGCCCCGGCATCGTGCATTGGCGACCAGCGGCTGTAGGATCGCTACCAAGTCCTCTGCCGGGATGCCGGGACTGCCAGGGCAATCGACCGCAGGCATGATGGCTTGGTCCAATACGTCCACGTCCAGATGAACCCAGAAACCTTGATCCGGCTTGCCGGCCAGCATGGCGGAGATACGCGCGGCAACGCCTTCCACTCCGATCGCAATCGCCTCGAACACGTCGATCGTATTGATGGCCGTATCGTTTACGTCAGGCCACGCGAAGTCTGCGTCCCGGCTTTCGCGTTCTCCAAGCTGGATCACGTCCGCATCCGCAATGAGCGGACGTTCGACACCAGGCCATTCGGTTCCCAACGGGTCACCACGCCCCGTCACCAAGGCAAGGTCCATGCCCGCCGCAGCGCCGAGATCGTGATTGAAGTCGTAGTTTCCCGGATGACGGAAATCGCTGTGCCCATCGACGTGGATCAGGGCAAGATGCCCTTCCTCACGAGCCCCGGCAAGCGCGCCCATGAGGATCGAGCAGTCTCCCCCAATAACGAGGGCGAACTCCCCCCTGCACCGTACATCGCGGACTGCCTCCGCCAGCGCGAGGTTAAAATCGCGCATAGCTCGGCCGTTGCGTATGCGCGTTTCAGCTTGCGGTTCCGCCGAGTAGATCGGGCGCGACAAGCTGGTCACAGGTGGCGTGCCTATGACCTCCAAAAGCCCCGCGTCAAACAAGGCGGCAGGCGCACGCCATGTGCCGGGCTCGTGATTGGGACGAAGCGGACGAAGCCCGAGGTTAGACGGGGCGGTGATAACACGCATGGCACAGAGCTACGTTGAACCAGGTCACCTATCAATGTCGTCGCGGCATAGCTGATTCCCGAAATTCGATCGGACGCTTCATACAAAATCAACCGCCGCTGTGGGACGCTAGTCTCGCAATAAACAAGGGCGGACGAACGTCCGCCCTTGCGTCAATCAGCTCTTCTTGCGCGCGCGCTTCGGTGCGGCAGCGGCCTCAGTATCCTCTTCCTCGTCGGGCTGATCCTCGCCCGCCTCGGTCAAGGCCTCGCCCAATGCCTTTAGCTTGTCCTGTGACTTGTCCGCCTTGTCAGCGATCTTGGTCGTCGCAGCACCAAGCCGGTGAAGCAGAGCATGTACACGGTCGGCGTCGGGCTCATTCTTTTCGAGCTGCTTCCGCAGTGATCCGAGATCGCGAAGGATGCCCTTGGCGCCCGCTACATCAAGGTCGGCCAGCGCTGCCTCCCAATCTTCCACCATATCGGCACCCTTGGCTGGCTTGGTCGCGTCCAGCCCGCGATTGATCGCGTTCATCGTTCCGACAAATTTGACGGCCATTAGATATCCTCTCTTGGGGTGCCGGTTAATGCCGACGCTGCTTAACGATGCATGATCCCGGATGGTCCGTAACAATCCACAATTATGCTGTCCGCTGGTCTAAAATGACCAGCGGGGTGATGCCGTTCCCCTGCACCGTTCTTGCTCTCCCGCGAAATTTACCGGACCGATTGAGCGTAGCTGATCGTTCGGCCCTCGTTACATATCTGCAGGAGACGAACATGGCTGAGATCGAAACGCTTCAGGAGCTTTACGTCGACGAATTAAAGGATCTTTGGTCGGCAAACGATCAGATGGCTAAGGCGCTGAAGAAGATCGTCGGTCAGGCGACGAACAAGAAGCTCAAGGACATGCTGCAATCGTCACAGGACGGCATCGCCAAGCACACCGACATTCTGAAGGCGCTGATCGAGGGCCAGGACGAAAAGCTCAAGAAGGAGCACTGCAAGGGTATGGAGGGTTTGGTCGCCGAGGCGCTCAAGCATACCGTTGAGGAAGCGCCAAAGACCGGTCCAGTACTCGATGCAGCGATCATCGCTCAGTATCAGCGTATGACCCACTACGGTATTACCGGCTTTGGCACGGTCGCCGCATTTGCGAAGGCGCTGAAGCTGGATGACGATGTCGCCAAGCTCGATGCTGCGGTCAAGGACATGTACAGCGGTGACGAGATGATGACGGAACTGGCCGAGTCCGCCGTGAACGTCGATGCCGTGGAAGGCTGATTGCCAAACGCTGTGTTGGAATGAAGCCTTTTCAGTGTCCGCTTAGAAATCTAGGTGGAAGCGGCGCAGGTGATGCCGAATGATCGGCATCACCTGCGCCAACTCTCAATAGACCGTACGAACGCTCGCTTCTCGATCCCAAATACGGCCGTTTGCTGCCGTATCGATATAGCTGCTGGCATCGGTAGCCTTCGCCAAGGTAACAACCCCCGCGTCAGGTACGACCCCCGCTGCATCGAGAAGCGGTTGTGCTGCCTTGGTGTGGCCGATCACCTTGAGGTGAGCGAACGCATCATGGACCCACGCGATCGCGGCAGCTTCACCCAGCAGTGCAGTCGTGCCCGCCTCCGACAGCGCCAGGACGACAGTGTCGAACAGGACCGAAGGACCTCCAGCCAGCTGATGATCGGCTGCGATCTTACTGCCGTCGCCGAGCGTCACGCCACCGAGCTTCGGCGCTACGATCTTGATAACCGCCTTCATCGCGGTTGCCGCCTTGTCGATCGCAGCGACCAGCTTCGCATCCGCGCCGTCAGTGACGAGGCAACCGATCATCCGCCCTTCCAACGTTGCCGTGGCCGTTTTCAGAATGCTGAGCTTTGGTGAAGGAGTAAGGTCGGTACGTGCTTCCACCGTCGTTGCCGCAGGCGTGATTGGTTCGTCATGGCCGAGACCATTGGCCACGCGCTCTCCCAGATCCTGTCTGATATTGACCAGATGACCCAGCATTGCCGCCCGGACGATCGGCGCCTCGACCTTGCTCAGTTCGAACACGAGCGCGGCAACGATATGGTTCTGTTCGGGCTCGGTCTGGCTCTCAAAGAACAAGCGCGCCTGGCTGTAATGGTCGGCAAACGTCGCCGAGCGCTCACGGACCTTTGGTCCTTCGACGGGTGCTGGGTAGCTCTTGAAGCCTTTGGCCGGGTTCTCACGCGGGCCCGTCGGGTCGAGGAGGCTAGGTGTGTAGGTAACCCGTTCGGGGTGTACCATCGTCTGCATGTGACCGTCGCGCTGCATATTGCCGAACGGGCATTTGGGAGCATTGATCGGCAACTGCGTGAAGTTGGTCGAGCCCAGCCGCTTTAGCTGGGTGTCGAGATAGGAGAAGTGACGTCCAGCAAGCAGCGGGTCGTTGGAGAAGTCGATGCCCGGCACGACATTCTGGGTGCAGAATGCCACCTGCTCAGTCTCAGCGAACACGTTGGCCGGGTTGCGGTTGAGCACCAGGCGACCGATCGTACGAAGCGGCACGACCTCTTCGGGAATGACCTTGGTGGCGTCGAGATGGTCGAAATCGAATCCGTCTGCCTGCTCCTCGGTGAAGAGCTGCACGCCCAGTTCCCACTCGGGAAAGTCACCCATCTGGATCGAGTTGAACAGATCGCGGCGATGGAAGTCGGGATCGGCACCATTGATCTTGACCGCTTCGTCCCAGACGACCGACTGGATGCCAAGCTTGGGCGTCCAGTGGAACTTGACGAAGGTCGACACGCCCTCAGCGTTCACAAGCCGGAACGTGTGGATGCCAAACCCCTGCATCATCCGCATCGAGCGAGGGATGGTGCGGTCGGACATTTGCCACATCACCATATGCATCGCTTCTGGGGTGCAAGCGATCCAGTCCCAAAAGGTGTCATGCGCTGACTGCGCTTGGGGGAAGCCGCGATCCGGCTCCTCCTTTACCGCATGAGCGAGGTCCGGGAACTTAAGGGCGTCCTGGATGAAGAACACCGGGATATTGTTGCCGACGATGTCCCAGTTACCCTCGGTCGTGTACATCTTGACCGCAAACCCGCGCACATCGCGCGCGAGGTCGGCTGAACCGCGATTACCGGCGACCGTGGAGAAGCGGACGAATACAGGGGTCTGGACGCCTACTTCGGAGAGGACGGCAGCTGTCGTAAGGCCAGCCAGACTGTCGGTAAGTTCGAAAAAGCCGTGCGCCGCAAGGCCACGGGCGTGGACGACGCGCTCGGGAATACGCTCGTGATCGAAGTGGAAGATCTTCTCACGAAGAATGAAGTCTTCGAGCAGCGTGGGGCCGCGAGCACCCGCCTTGAGGGAGTTATGATCGTCCGCGATCGGCATGCCGTGGTTCGTGGTCATCGTCTGCCCACCGGCAGCGGCGACCTGATGGAGTTCGCCTCCTGCTCCTGTAATCATTTTCGATGCCGGCCCCTCTAGAGGCGGCATTGCCTTGGTTGGTGCCTTCTTGGCAGCCTGGGGCGTGGTGGGTTTTTTGGCCAAGACGTTTTCCAATCGGGTGGGAGGTTCGGGAGGCTGTGCTGGAAGTCCGCGGGTGGTTGCCATGCTTTGCAATCACGCGTTCGAACTATGATCCAACATCCGCCAGTGCACTACCTCAATCCTCACCAAAATATCGGCTGCGCCAAAATTATCAGTTTTTTTCAAAAGCTAGTTGCGCCGATGTCATGACCAGGCGCTTCCCATCAGGCACGCTCAACACGCCGGTCATAAAGCTTGGGATGCCTGAAAACGTACCTCTGAACCATCCGACCGAGACGCTAGGCGTAGAATTCCGAACATCCTCTAGCTGGCTCCGATCTATGCCAAGATCGGCTTTAACGAGCGAGGTGCGGCCATCATCGGCGACGACGCTGTGGTTCATGAGGATCCTGAGGATTAACGCCAATCGCAGACGCCGCCCGATCGAAAAGTAGGAACTAACCTCGCGGCGCGTGATTGTTGGCCGCCTTCTGCCACGGCCAGCGACCGTCGATTTCGACTTCTAGCGAGAAGCTCAGAAAGGTGCGGATCAGTACTATTCCGGCTAGCACTGCCAGGCTACGCAGCGTCGGTTCGACGGCGACTGTGTTGATGATGTCAGCCGCCACCAGGAACTCAAGCCCGAGCAGGATCGATCGTCCAAGGCTCGATCGGAAGTCGGCAATCAGCGTCGATCGGGGTTCCCGTCCCGTGGCCATGGCAAACAGGAATACAGTCAGAGAGCCGAATGCGCCGGTAACAATGATGGCGGTCCCGACGACTTCGACGGCGCTGGCTGCGAGATGGATCCAATATGTCTCGTTGCTCACGAACGCCTCCCGATCGGCCGCTTCCCGGTTCACTGATATTTCTCGTCAGCCCAAATTATGGACCAATCACTACGTTGCTACACTTTCAAAGCAAGCTAGCGAGCCTTCTCGCAACATGCTTTCGGGGTAAAATGAGAAAGATGCGGCATTCCCAATTCAGCATCGTTTGCGAGACGGTCCGAGCCGTCTCACCGGCCGTTCCCAATCGGGAATGCAGTTACGCTAAAAAATCGCTCTATCGGCTGAATTGACCCAGCCATTCTCGAACCTGATTGAGCGTGCGCCGTTCCTGGTCCGCCTCCATGATGAACGGTTCCTCGATCGCCGCGCCGGTGGCGTGGGATGCCAATACCGCCGGACTACTGCCGACACCGTATCCGCCGTGGGTGATGAACGGGCGAAGCGTCTTTTCGCGTAGATCGTAAGCCTTCAGGAATGAGCGGATGGGCGGGGGTGCCGTCTCCCCCCAGATAGGAAAGCCAAGGAAGATCGTACCATAGGCGGCGAAGTTATCGACCTTGCCAGCCAAGGGAGGTTCGAATCCGTTGTCACGCTCGCGCGTGGCCTGCGCGACATGCTGCTCATAATCCTCCGGATAGGGGCGCGCGGGTCGGATTTCGAACAGGTCAGCCCCCAAGGCTCGCTGCAACGTACCAGCGATCACGCGAGTATTGCCCGAGCGGGTGAGATACGCGACCAGTGTCTTGCCGGCGCGGGCGCGGGGCTGCTCAGGTTCCTCGGCACATGCTGTCCCAACCAGTGACAGCATCGCCGGGGTCGCCAGCACCGCGCGACGGGAGAACCGCTCCGCGCCCTGCATCATACGATCTCCGGCAGCTTCGCCAGATGCTTGTCGAGCGTGATGGGATATTCCCGGACCCGGACCCCGGTCGCGTTATAGACTGCGTTGGCGATAGCCGGTGCGACGCCGGAAATGCCAAGCTCGCCCACGCCCTTCGCCTTCAGCGGCGACATAGTTGGATCAGTTTCCTCAAGGAAGATCACTTCCTGATGCGGAATATCGGCATGAACCGGCACTTCGTATCCGGCGAGGTCGTGATTGACGAAGAAGCCGAACCGTTTGTCGACCGCCAGCTCTTCCATCAGCGCCGCGCCCGCACCGCCGGCCATGCCGCCAATCACCTGACTGCGGGCGGTGGTGGGGTTCAGGATACGACCGGCCGCGCAGACAGCCAGCATCCGCCGGATGCGGATTTCGCCGGTGTAGGCATCGACCGCGACCTCGCAGAAATGCGCGCCGAAGGTTTGCTGCTCGAACCGCTTCGACAGGTCGCCATATTCCATCCTGTCTTCGGCAGTGATCGCACCGTCCTTCGCGGCCTGCGCGAGCGGTGCCCGCCGATTGCCGGCACGAACCTCGCCGTCGATGAACTCGGCATCGGCGGAGTTGAACCCGAGCTTCATCGCCACGGCTTCGCGCAGCTTGACGCACGCGGCGTAGGCACCGGCCGTGGCAGATGCGGCACCACCCTGTCCGCCACCCCCGAACGCTTCCGGGAAGTTCGAGTCCGCGAGCTTCACCACGACGCGGTCGAGGGGCAGGCCCATCATCTCCGCGACGGTCTGGCCGATGATGGTGTAGCTCCCCGTCCCCATGTCGGTCATGTTGCTCTCGACGGTCACAATCCCTTTGCCGTCGAGCGTGACACGCCCACCCGCCGGAATGATTGGGGCGCCGCGAATTGCGGAGGCCATCCCCATGCCGATCAGCCAGCGGCCTTCACGGCGACTGCCGGGCTTTGCCTGGCGCTCGTTCCAGCCGAAGCGTTCGGCACCGGTGCGCAGGCAGGGGACGAATTGGCGGATGGAGAACGGACGCGGACCTTGTTCCTCCTTGCCCTGATTGCCGCTTGCCGATTGCGGGTCGGTTGAAGACCCACGCCCCGGATCAGCGCCCGGCACGACCTGAGTATCGTTGATGATGCGCAGCTCCACCGGGTCCATGCCCAGCTTCTCGGCCAATTCATCCATCGCTATTTCGAGCGCCATCAGGCCCGACGCCTCTCCTGGCGCGCGCATGGCATTGCCTTCAGGCAGGTCGAGGGTCGCGAGCCGGGTCAGGTTGAGGCGGTTGGCACCCGCATAGAGCAACTGCGTCTGCGCAGCCGCAATCTCCGGACCGCCGCCCGGTAAATTGCCCGACAGGCTTTCGTGACCGACGGCGACAAGCTTGCCGTCACGCCCCGCCGCCAGCCGTAGCCTCTGGATCGTAGCAGGGCGGTGCGTCGTGTTGTTAGGCATCAACGGGCGCGGCAACGTGACTTTCACGGCGCGGCCGATAGCGCGTGCGCCAAGCGCCGCGAGGATCGCGTCCGAACAGACGCTACCTTTCCCGCCGAACCCGCCGCCAATGTAGGTCGCGACGACGCGGATTTTGTCCTGCGGGATGCTGAGCTTGTTGCCGAGGTCGCGGCGCGCCCAACCGACGATCTGTTGAGCGGACCAGATCGTCAGGTGATCGCCGTCCCAGCGCGCGATCGTGGCGTGCGGCTCCAGCATCATATGGCTGTGGTCAGGCGTGGTGTAGGTCGCATCGACCTTCACGGGTGCCGACGTAAAAGCCTTGTCGAAGTCACCGATGCGGACGTCCGGTTGGCGCTGATGCGGTTTGGCACCCCCACGCGCAGCAGCGAGGTCGAACGCGCCTTGCTCGCGCGTGTAGTCGACCCGGATCAGCGAGGCGGCATGACGCGCCTGCTCGAACGTCTCCGCGACGACCAGTGCGATAGCCTGATGGTAATGCTCGATCTCCGGCCCCGCGAGCGGCTTGGCGACGTAAAATCCCTGCTTCTTGATCGGGCCGGCATTATCGGCCGTCACAATCGTAAGAACACCCGGCGCTGCTTTGGCTTCGCGCACGTCCATCGACGATATGCGCCCCTTGGCGATGCCCGAACCAACGACATAGCCATAGGCGGCGTTCGGCGCGTCCTCATGGTTCTCGTAGGAATAGACGGCGCGTCCGGTCGTCTTCAGCGGCCCCTCGATGCGCGGGTGCGGCTTGCCGACGACTTTTTCCTGATCGATCGGGTTGGTGCCTGCTGGCGTGTCGAACTTCATGCTGACTTGCCTTCCGCAATGGTGGCTGCAAGCGCCCGCGTCGCGAGCGGTATCTTGAACGCATTGTCGTCTGTGGGTCGGGCGTCCGCGAACGCTTTGGCCGTCACGGCTGCGGCCCCTTGCGTCATCACGGCATCGGCCGCTTCGACCCGCCACGGCTTGTGCGCGACCCCGCCGAACGCCGCACGTCCACTCCCGTCCTTCTGGATGACAGCCGCGACCGATACGAGCGCGAAGGCATAGGAGGCCCGGTCGCGCACCTTCTCGTAATGGTGCGTGCCGCCAAGCGGCCGGGGCAGCGTCACCGCCGTGATCAGCTCGCCGGCTTCAAGGTTGTTGTCGAGGTGGGGCTTGTCGCCAGGCAGACGGTGGAAATCAGCGATTGGGATAGCGCGGGTCGTGCCGTTCGCCTTGACCGTCTCCACGGTCGCATCCAGCACGCGCATCGCCACGGCCATATCGCCGGGATAGGTCGCAATGCATTGGTCGCTTGAGCCGATCACCGCGAGCTGACGCGAATAGCCGCCGATCGCAGCGCAACCCGACCCCGGCTTGCGCTTGTTGCACGGCATGTTGGGGTCATAAAAATACGGACACCGGGTCCGCTGAAGCAGGTTGCCCGCCGTAGTTGCCTTGTTGCGAAGCTGGCCGGAGGCTCCAGCAACGATCGCGCGGGTCAACACGCCATAATCGCGACGGACGCGGGTGTCGGCCGCGAGCGCGGTGTTCGTGACCAGCGCGCCGATCCGCAAGCCGCCATCCTTTGTCGGCTCGATCCGATTGAATTTTAGGTCCTGGACGTCGACCAGATGCCGAGGCGTTTCGATTTCCAGCTTCATCAAGTCAAGCAGGTTGGTGCCCCCGGCAAGGAACTTGGCTCCGGGGTGACGGGCAACAGCGGCAGCGGCTTCCGCTGGCGTCTTCGCGCGCTCATAGGTGAAGGGCTTCATGCCTTTGCTCCCGCGACTTCCGCCATTGCTTCGGCGATGTTGGAATAGGCACCGCAACGGCAGATATTGCCGCTCATCCGCTCGCGCATTTCGATGTTGGTCGGCTGCGGGCGCTCTGAAAGATCGGCCTGGACGTGGCTCGGCACGCCGCGTTTGATCTCGTCCAGCACCGCGACGGCCGAACAAATCTGGCCCGGCGTGCAATAGCCACACTGGTAGCCATCATGACGGACGAACGCGGCCTGCATAGGATGGAGCTTGTCGGGTGTCCCCAGCCCCTCGATCGTCTTCACTTCGTCGCCCTGATGCTGGACGGCAAGGCTAAGGCAGGAATTGATCCGCTCGCCGTTGACGATGACGGTACAGGCTCCGCATTGCCCGTGATCGCAGCCCTTCTTCGTGCCGGTGAGCTTTAGATGCTCGCGCAGCGCATCGAGCAGCGTCGTGCGCGTGTCGAGGTTTAGGTCGCGACGCTTGCCATTGACGGTGAGCGATACTGGCATAGTCGTGGGCACAGCCGCCTTTGCGGATTGTGCTTCCACATGCGGGGCCGCTGCCAGCGCAGCCGCTGCGGCGCTGCCGGCGAGCACACCTCGTCTCGACATTTCCATCTCGGTTATCATCGCCGTCTC
Source organism: Sphingomonas sp. PsM26 (assembly GCA_030433805.1). Taxonomy (GTDB): domain Bacteria; phylum Pseudomonadota; class Alphaproteobacteria; order Sphingomonadales; family Sphingomonadaceae; genus Sphingomonas. The sequence continues at coordinate 29,551 of JARUXA010000026.1, forward strand.
TCCCGTTACAGCTTGTTGTATAAGTCGTCGGCGACTGGTTCGAGCCAGGTTACGGACGTGCCGTCCTGTGCCTCAGACACCGCGACATGGGTCATCGCCGTACCCTGTGCCGCACCATGCCAGTGCTTGACGCCCGGCGAGATAAACACGGTGTCGCCCGTCGCGATCGGCTTCGCGGCCTCGCCGTCGACCTGAACCCAGCCGTGTCCAGCAGTGACAATCAGCAATTGCCCCAGCGGATGCGTGTGCCAGTTCGTATGCGCGCCCGGTTGGAACGTAACCGTCGCACCGCCAAGTCGCGCATCGCCGGTGCCTTTGAAGGGCGATGCGACCGACACGCTGCCGGTAAAATATTCGGCGGGGCCGGCCTTCGGCTCCTGACCGGAATGGATGACCTGAACCTCTGACATGGCGGCAACCTCCTTCTTGGCGAATACCTTACCCGCGACGCCGATGGCGGCGTTCGCCTTCGGCCACCCTGCGTAGAAAGCGAGGTGGGTCAGGGCCTCAACGATCTGCGTCTGCGTCAGCCCGTTTTCGAGGCCGCGTTGAACGTGGAAGGCGAGCTGGTCGCCATCACCGCCTGCTGAAAGCGCGGCGATGGTGACAAGGCTACGGTCGCGGGGCGATAAGTCGGTGCGTCGCCACAAGTCGGCGAACACGAAGTCGTTGGTAAGCTGCGCGAGCTTGGGTGCGATCGGGGCGAGCGTCTTGTTGACGGTCGCGGCACGCGCGGGATCGGAGCCGGGGAGCGGCGCGGTGGCCGGAGGCACCGCTGCAAGCAACTTCAGATCGACATGGCGTGCAGCAAATACCTTCTCGACCTCATTCAAGGCCGACACGGCGTTGGGCCACCCGGTATAGAAGGCGAGCTGCGTCACCATGCCGGCCACCTCGGACGGCTTGATGCCGTTATCGAGGCCACGACCAAGATGGCTCGTCATCTGCGCGGTTTTGCCAGTCGCGATCAGCGCCGACAGAGTGACGATGCTGCGGTCGCGCGGGGCTAGCTCGGGACGCACCCACACGTCACCGAACAGCACCTGGTCGGTATAGCCAGCCAACATCGGCGCGATTGCCTGCATGTTCTTGGGCGCAACCGACGGACGATCTTGTGCCTCGACCGGCACGGCCATCGCCAGCGCGGCAGCAGTTGCAGATGCAACCTTCATCGTTTCGTCTCCCATCCTAGCCTCCGGTTGGGTCAATTGCTGCCGGCGCTTACCTTCACCGGACGGACAAGGTGCGAGAAGGTGAGCTGGGCCAAGCGCCAGTTGCCGGCCTGCTTCGTGTAGACTTCCGTGACCATGAAGGCGTTCGTGACGGTGCGAGGGCCAACGACGGCCTCCAGGTCCATGTCTTCCAGAACGATCGCGGTGTTGCCGAACACCCGCACATCAACCGCGTAGATCGACGCCTTCTTGTACCAGATTCCGCCGCTTTTGATGGTAGCGAGTTCCTGGGTCTTGCCCCACGTTCCTCCCATATGGGTGAACATGGCCCGATCGTCGAAAAGCGTCGCTAAGGCGTCGACCTTCTTGTCCGCCATCCAGTCCCATTTGGTCTTCGACAGGTTGATGACCTGCTGTTCGGTCGGGGTATGCGTGGCGGCGGTCTTGATCGTCTCAGTGGGAGGGGCCGGCGTTTGCTGCGCAAGCAAGGGCTGCATGGGCAGCACCGACAATGCCATGGCACCAAGCAAGCGGATCGGCTTCATTCCCTGGGTCGATTGAGTGTCCATCGCAACTGCTCCCGCACGAGGTTGAAAGAGGGCAGGCCGATGCCGGAGCATCAGCTTGGAAATGACGATCAGAGCTTCCGTTCGCCAAGCCACTTCACCATCGCCGGATCACGGTGGTCGAAGAAGCTGCTGGCATTCTGATCGAGCTTGGCGATGGCATCGAGGTCGCCCGCGTCGAGGTCGAAGTCGAAAATATCGAAGTTCTGCGCCATGCGCTCCTTGCGCACCGATTTGGGGATCGCGACGATGCTCCGGTCGGTAAGCCAGCGAAGCACGACCTGGGCGATGCTCTTGCCATGCTTGTCCGCGATCGGCTGCAACACCTCGTTCGTGAACAGGCCATTCTTGCCCTCCGCGAACGGTCCCCATGCTTCCGGCTGAACGCCGTATTCCTCAAGAATCTTCACCGCATCGGTCTGCTGATGGAAGGGGTGAATCTCGATCTGATTGACCGCCGGCTTCACCTCGTTGTGCAGCACAAAGTCGACAAGGCGATCGGGGTAGAAGTTGCTGATGCCGATCGCACGGATGCGTCCGGCCTTGTGCAGCTCCTCCATCGCGCGCCATGCGCCGTACACGTCACCATAAGGCTGGTGGATCAGGTACAGGTCGAGATAGTCGAGGCCGAGCTTGTTGATCGAACGCTCGAAAGCGGCCTTGGCACCCTCGTAGCTGGCATCCTGCACCCAGAGCTTGGTGGTGACGAACAACTCGCTTCGATCGATGCCGTGGTTCCCGATAGCGGCACCCACCGCCTCCTCGTTGCCGTAGGACGCGGCGGTATCAAGCAGGCGATAGCCGACGTCGATCGCGTCGCGGACGCTGCGCTCGCATTCTGCGGGATCGGGCACCTGAAACACGCCGAACCCGAGGATCGGCATCTCGACACCGTTGTTCAGAGTGACGCTGGGAACGTTGCTGGTCATGATGATGGTTCCTTGTCCGGCTCAGCGGTTCACGAACTGCTGGTGCGAGGCCGCATAGCGCTCGCCATGAACTTCGATCCCCGACAGCGCGTCGGCGATGCGTGCCAGGTCCTGATCGGTCAGCGCCAAATCGGCACCGCCCAGGTTCTCTTCCAACCGGTGGAGCTTGGTCGTGCCGGGGATCGGCACAATCCACCGACGCTGTGCGAGCAGCCATGCAAGCGCGACCTGCGCGGGCGTGGCCCCCTTCTCGCCAGCGATCGTCGTGACCAGATCAACCAGCGCCTGGTTCGCCGCCATCGCATCCGCCTGGAAGCGCGGCACGGTGCTGCGGAAGTCATCTGCCGCGAACGTGGTGTTGGCCTTCAGCTTGCCGGTCAGGAACCCTTTGCCAAGCGGTGCAAACGGCACGAAGCCGATACCCAGCTCCTCTAGAAGCGGAAGGATTTCAGCCTCCGGCTCGCGCCAGAACATGGAATACTCGCTTTGAAGTGCCGCCACGGGCTGCACCGCGTGGGCGCGACGAATAGCGTCCGGTCCGGCTTCCGACAGACCGAAATGCTTGACCTTGCCCTCGGCGATCAGGTCGCGAACCGTGCCCGCCACATCCTCGATCGGTACGTTCGGGTCGACACGATGCTGGTAGAACAGGTCGATGCAATCGGTGCGCAGCCGGGACAGCGCCTCGTCCGCGACCTGCCGGATACGCTCGGGGCGGCTGTTCAGCCCGTCACTCGGCTTGCCGTTTTCGAACCCGAACTTGGTAGCGATCACCACCTGATTGCGAACTGGCGCCAGTGCTTCGCCGACAACCTCTTCATTGTCCCCCGGCCCATAAGCTTCGGCCGTGTCGAAGAAGGTAACGCCGCGATTGTGCGCCGCGCGCAGCAGCGAAACCGCCTCTGCGCGATCGGTAGCTGGACCGTAGCCATAGCTCAGACCCATGCACCCAAGCCCAAGAGCCGATACCTCAAGGCCACTGCGGCCCAATACGCGCTTCTGCATCATCAAAATCCTCGTTTGGCCCGGTGGTCAGACGCCGGGCCACGATGATTGCTATATAATTTAGAGCCGTTCCGAGGATTAGACAGGGTAAACCGCTTGGGCCTATGACATCATGTCATGAAACCCTGTATGGTGCCCTGATATGCGACGTGAAGAGCTAGGTAACCTGGCGATGTTTTTAGCCGTCGCGGAGGAGCGCAGCTTCACCAAAGCGGCAGCAAAGCTCGGCATTTCACAGTCGGCGCTCAGTCACACGATGCGTCGCCTGGAAGCGAAACTGGGTCTGCGATTGCTGACCCGGACCACGAGAAGCGTCGCTCCGACCGAAGCCGGTGAGCGTTTGATCGCAACGCTGCGGCCTGCCTTGGAGGAGATTGACGACAAGCTTGCGTCGCTGACCGAGCTTCGCGAGCGTCCCGCTGGCACCGTCAGGATTACCTCCAGTGCTCATGCGGCGCGAGCCGTGCTGTGGCCGGTCATCGATCGCCTGACCGCTGAAAATCCCGACATCAATGTCGAGGTCAGTATCGACAGCGGCCTCGTCGATATCGTCAGCGGCAGGTTCGACGCTGGCGTTCGGCTAGGAGAACGACTGGATCAGGATATGATCGCGGTGCCCATCAGTCCAAAGCTGAGCATGGCTGCGTTCGCTGCACCAAGCTATCTGAAACGGCACGGGACGCCTCAGACCCCCTACGATCTGACGACGCACAATTGCATCAGCCTTCGGATGGCTACCTCAGGCGGTTTGTACGCGTGGGAGTTTGAGCGCGACGGTAAGGAGCTGAAGGTCAAAACGGAGGGCCAGCTCGTATTTAACGATGCCGACCTGATTGTCGCGGCTGCGCTGGCGGGACGGGGTATTGCATTCACGGTCGAGGGCCATGTTGAGCGCCACTTCGCGGATGGTTCGCTCGTCAGAGTGTTGGAAGACTGGTGCGAACCATTCGATGGCTACTACCTCTATTACCCGAGCAGGAAGCAGCCCTCGCCTGCCTTCAGTCTTGTTCTCGACGGGTTGCGCTTTCGCGGTTGATTGCCGGCTTGGTGCCGCAAGCGAACCGTCGGCCTTCCCAAAACCACCGTGCGACGGATTTCGGGAAGGCTTTATCGTTCCCATTTCTCGATCGCTTTTGAGAAGGTCGATCCGGCCCCATTCTGCCGTCGAAATCGAGACCGGGCCGGATGCGCATCGTGGCAAATTTCATCTGCGCACGCTAAGCCCCCTAAAATGATCCGCACCGCACTCTCTAAGCTCAAGGCTTGGCTCTCACCCCGCGCATCGAGCAGCGCCGTAAAGCCAGTAGCGAAGGACATGAGGCAAAGCAGATCGCCGCAATCCCAGCTTGCAGGGGCCGCGAAGAAGACCAAGCGACGAGCGCAGAGGCAAGCCCGAGCACGAAACCGCTAGACGGGTCAGGGGGAGGTCATACGAAGATTTGTATGGCGGCTAAGTTGGGAAGGGAACGGACCTTCACGGCTACCGTTCAGACCATAACCGAACGATATCCCCCGCCTTACGGTTTATATCTGCCCCGCTGCTCCCCCCCCCGGCAGCGGGGCAATTTATTGTCAGCGTCCTTTTAGAAAACGATTGCCCGCCGGTATAACCCGGTGAGGGTCCGAAAGGCTTGGATCGCTATCGAGGGCGAACAGCAATGCGGGTGGTTATTGACGCCAATCGGATGCGAAAGCCCGAGTTGATGGCGTACCTAATGCTCAGCCCGAACAATAAGGCAGTCATTAGCGATTATTCGGCGATCGAGAGCTACAAGTCCGAAGACCCTAACAGTGTGCTTGAACACTTCAGGATTGTTTCATCATTCCCCACCCAGATCGTCGTTCTGAAAGCGACCTCCGAAGTTGCCAGCTTGGACCCAAGCACGGGACCAATGCCGGCGCGAATGATCGACTTAGAGCAAACGGCAGGCTTTCCCCGCTTTAGCGATGCTATGACGATGGCGTACCGGGGCAACAGATCGGTAATCCAGCAGATCGAGGAGCGCCGAGAATGGGCTCAGAGTCAGCTACGATCGATGACGGACGACAGCGATTTTCGCGAGGTGCTGGCGATCATTCGGCAGGTTTTCAGCCCCGACCAATGGAAGACGTTCAGACGGAGAAAGCCATTCACGCCGAAGATGCAGCAGCAGCTACATATCGCAATCATGATGAGCGCGGAGGCTTTGGCTAATGGACACCCAACAGGGCTGACGCTTCCCGAGCCGCCCCATTTACATCATCATTTCACCTTTCGTCTGGCGATGTGCCACGTCATTCATCTGATCGATCTAGCCGGCGCAGGGGCTACCAATCGCAAGCCGAAACAGGTTCTGAATGATCGTGTGGACGTGTTCCACGCCGCCTATGCTACCTACTTCAACGGCTTGATGACGACCGATGAGAAAGCCGCGCTGACGCATCATCATGCAAGATCGGCCTTACAGTCGCTTGGTGTAGCCCTCCCCGAGAATTATGCGGACAACGTGCAAGAAGCCGTAGCCGAGCTAATCAACCACCACCGGGCAATCGCAGGGAAGCCGCCCTTGTAGCATCCCGAGGGAGGCCGAAATTTTAGCGGCTAAAACGTGCAGCCGCCCCAAGCGTGTACGGATCGATACGTGCAGTCCCGGCTTCCTTATCTAAGTCGATAAACGCGCACTCGATGAAATCGCCGTCCCGGTGCATCGCCGCAAATACCCGAACGGAGCCGTCGCCTAAGACCATCATTAGGCCCGTGATGAGGTTCCAGAACCTTTCTTTTGCTTTGTTGATCGTGAGAAGATCGACGCGGTTATCTCGCTTGAGATACTTTTTCATCGAAGCCCGATGCAGATGGTGGCCTGATAATTCCCAAACTCTTTCGACCTCCGATCGCGTGATAGGATGCTCGGACCCCACATCATCAAAGTGATATGAGCCGTCAGGCATAGAGAGCATTTTCGATGGAGTAGGGAAAAACTCCGGCGAAGCAGCAGCCAAAGCCTTGAAGATATTTACGGGGCTATAATCGTCCCGAAATGCCTTGTTCGTGGCGAAATCGGCTTGGACAGCAAGGATCGTAATTGCCAAACATTCGCAGCATAAACGAAGCTGCAAATGACAGCTTTCGTTTTGGATCAGATCGGGAATTGTCGCGGCCTGAATCGTATCGATCGCCCTTAGTCGTATCCTTATCTCGTTCATGGCGTTGATAATCACGTCCGCTTTCTCGCGGTTCGTCTTGGGAAAGCTAGCGGCCATCGTGATAGAGTAGTCTTCCTGCCGAAGCCTGCCTATCGTGTTTGGCACTGGCATCGACATGGCGTAAACCCGTTGCAGGAGAACCGGCGATGGCGACTACCCATTCAAACCCCGAGCTACGGCGCTTCCAGATCGAGAACGATTTGGCGCACCTTCACCGGGAGCGGTGGAACAGGATCACGGCCGAGCTAACCGATCAGATTGAGGCCACCACAGGCGAGGAACGCACCCGTCTCGAACAGCAGCTCGACCAGCATTATTCAAATCGCTTCCGTTCCGAAACGAGCCGCGAAGCGTTGCTTGCCGAGGCAGGGATAACGGAGGGAAACTGATGGCCGATGACGCCATAAAGGGGCTGACACCCGACGAGCAGAAAGCGACCGCAGCCCGGTTCATCGAGCAGGACTTGCAGCGCAGCCAGCCGGTAGAGAATCCCCGTGCTATCATCACCGGCGGACAGCCGGGTTCCGGCAAGAGCTACGTGGTCGAATCCGTTGGCGTTCAATTCGAGGGCATGGGCGGCGTCATTGTTATAGATCCCGACGTAATCCGCCCGAAGCTCCCCTACATGAAAGACCTGATCGCGGCCGGTTCGCTCGACATACCGGACGCGGCCTACATCGACGCCGGTACGATCGCGCATGAAATGGTGCAGATCGCCAAGCAGGAGCGCCGCAACGTCATCGTTGACGGCACGCTGGCGAATACCGATCGCGCCATTCAACTGGCGGAAGGCTTCCAGAAGGCCGCCTATCAGGTTGAGTTTCACGGCGTCGCCGTCAGCCCCGAGCTTAGCCATGCCCGTACCTACAGCCGACGCGAGGATCAGATTGCGAAGTCTGACACGGGTTTCGGTCGCGGCGTGGGGGACGACTTCCACTTTGGCGCGGTGAAGGGCTATGTCAGTTCGGTTGAGGCGTTGCAGACCAAGAGCGTCGTCAGTTCGATGGCGCTCTATTATCCCAACGGCAGCAGGATCGAGACGAAGTTGGAAGGCGGCCAATGGGTGCCAGCCGTGTCGATGAAAGAGAAGCTGGAACAGGCGCACGCCCAGCCCGCGCCGGAAATATTGAAGGCAGCCGTTCAGACGTGGGACGTGGCGAGTAACGCCATGCGCGCGCGTGAAGCACCTCGCGACGAACAGGCCAAGGTTGACGGCTTCCGTGCCGCAGTTAGCGCGAAAGCCCCTGCCCCGACACCCGCCGAGCAGGCCGACAGGTTCGACGCAGCGGTTGCCGCCGAGTGCAAGGGGATCGTCAAGCGAGCGAACCGGCTTGAGAGCCAGCTACAGGAGCGATTGGAGCGTACCCAGCAGGCCAGAACGGAAACGATCGCCGCGAAGCCCAGCGGCCCGAAATGGATGCCGGGCGCGGCCAAGGCGCTGGCGACGTGGGATGCTCAGCAGCGGGTTCAGTTTCAGGCGGTAGCGGACACCATATCGCGGATCGATCGTGTTGCTCCGTACACTCTAGCACAGATCCCCGGCTATCCGAGCAAGGTTGAGGAAATGGCCGTCAGAAAGGTGGAGCGACGCGAACCACAGATGGCAAAGGAAGCCATGGCGTTCCGCGCAACCGAGCGCCAGCAACAGGCCCGCGCGTTCAGTGAGGCGCGGTCCCAGCAGCAGGCCGCCGGGCAGAAACTCAGCCGGTGAATTTTAGCGGCTAAAATATCGGGGTATCACACACCGGAAACGAGGCCGGGAGCGGCCGGGACGCCGCTCTAGAAGATGCCAAATAACTTCCGGGCTCGCTTGCCAGCGGCGAGCCGTTCCATTGCACGAGCTAATTGCGACGTGGCTTGATAGGCGGCAGCTTGCCTATGTGCCGGTAGAAACCTTTCGATCATTGCCGGCGCAAATAGATGGCACAGCGTCCGCGAGTAGGCATTGGCTTCGGCGCGAGTTATTGTCTTTCCATAGCGAAGGTGCCGCATTGGAAAGTCAATCGCATCAGCATAGCGGCTGTATAACTCGTATTGCGATTCGGTATTCGGATCGTTGTCGTTTGATATGTTGTCGGCCATCTTCTGTTGAAGAACAGTAAGGTAGTCGTCGAGTGCGTTGTAGTTCATGTCAGTGTGATCCGCGTTATCTTGACAAGAATGGCTCAGGTCTGGCCTATCTCCCCAAGCAGCGGGTTTTCCGCGTTAAATCCTGTCCTCCGAGAGCCAGTTACCCGGATGCCATGGCGAGGTCGGATCATCAAACTCCCATACGTTGCGCGCAAGTAAATCGGTGCAGAGGATCGGCCCCTCGCCGATCCCGGCGAGCCGGTGCAACTCCGTCGCAGGCTCAGCACGTGAGACTTCGACGGGGAAGGAAGCGACGCCATGAGCGAGCAGCCAGTAGGTGCGCGTCACACCATTGTTGAAATAGACCCGCGCTCCCCAGCCGGGAGCGTTCGCGCCGCCATCGGCCAGCGGGACCGGGTTGTCCCTGCCCCCTGCAAAACCTGCTCCATCGCTTCGAGTTCTCGCATCTGCCGCCGCAACTCGCCGAGCCTTGTCGTCAGCCGCGTCGTGCGAAGCTCGGCGGCTTCACCGTCCTGCC
>JARUXA010000270.1 GCA_030433805.1 Sphingomonas sp. PsM26
CCGAAAAACTGGGGCAAATGTCTGAGACACGGGTTGAGGCGGCGCTGATAGCGGCGCGATATCCGCGCGCTATGCTGCGCGCGGCCCCGCATCTAGAGACGCGGCTGATCCTGCCAGATGCCAATGATCTGCACGTATTGGCGGTGGCGATTACGGGGTCTGCTGATTGTATCGTGACCTTCAATGCCCGCGATTTTCCCCGCCATATTTTGGCCGCCGAAGGCATAGAGCGCCGCGATCCTGATGGATTTCTATGGCAGATG
>JARUXA010000271.1 GCA_030433805.1 Sphingomonas sp. PsM26
GATATAGGTATTCGTCTCGTTGGCTCTGAGTTGTGTATTAGAGACAGTAATGGTCCTGTTTGAACTGGGGAGTGCTTTATTGGTGCCCCTTGCGATTGATGCAAAGCAAGACGCTTGGCTTGCGATTCTGCTTGGAATGGTATGTAGTTTCATTCTATTATTAGTCTATCATAAGCTTTATACCTATTATACCAACCTCTTGCCTACAGAATATATGCAAAGGATTCTAGGGAAAGTACTTGGAACCGTACTAGCCTTTATT
>JARUXA010000272.1 GCA_030433805.1 Sphingomonas sp. PsM26
GTACGCCACGCGGTACGTCTTGATGTGCCAGTTGGGGATTACGTAGTAGCCAAATTGCAATACGCGGTCCAGCGCCTTGGCATGTGCGACCAGGCTTTTGCGCGAGTCGGCGTCGATCAACTCTTCCACCAACTGGTCGACCGCTGGGTCCTTGAGCCCCATGTAGTTGCGGCTGCCGGGCTTGTCGGCGCTGGAGGACTTCCAGAATTCGCGCTGTTCGTTACCCGGCGAGGTGGATTGCGGGAAACTGCCCACCACCATG
>JARUXA010000273.1 GCA_030433805.1 Sphingomonas sp. PsM26
GCTAGTACACGTAAACGGCGTAAACCTGCATCTTGAAAATTGTCTACAGACTCGTCACCTATATTAGTACCTGGGTTAAGTTCAGTAGAGCGAAGCCAAATCTGATTCCATACGATAAATCGCATGTACTTGCTGCCTTCCGGGTTGATGTTGAATTTTAATCCCCCGCCATAATCAAGAGATCCTTGAGCGGAAAGTAGAATTGAAAAAAACAATCCGGAAATCGTTAATAATTTTTTCATAATAATAATTGGTTAAAT
>JARUXA010000274.1 GCA_030433805.1 Sphingomonas sp. PsM26
GTTTCGTTCAAGTCGGCTCGCTCCTTGCACAATGCTAAATCAAATGACTCTATCAATTCCGGAAACTCTAGCGTTAGCGTTGGAACTAGCGACTGTAGTGAATAACGGGGCTACGCCGCTGCTCTCGTTCATCGGTTTACGTAAATCCCGATCGGACTATCCCAAGTTTGGATTGAATGACGCCCTCTGTAAGCCACGGGGATCTACTTGGGGCAGCAATACTTGAAGAGCTTGGCAGTTCGTCTAGCGTCGAACGACTT
>JARUXA010000275.1 GCA_030433805.1 Sphingomonas sp. PsM26
GGTTTTATATGTGAGTACAGGTTATAAGAAGAGTGTATGTACATATTATTATAATAAGCAATAAAATTAACTTCGAGGTTTTATAATTGAACGAAAAGAAAGTCTACTGAGGATCTCAGTAGGCTTTCTTTTTTATTATGTATAGTTATTGACTATATTAAGCAAACTATTCTAGACGCCGTGAGGCATCACATAAGTAATTCTCCTATTTCCATTTCCTTACGAGGACTGAAAAAGACACACCATTCTCTTTTAGAAG
>JARUXA010000276.1 GCA_030433805.1 Sphingomonas sp. PsM26
ATATTACTACCAAGTTATAATGACTCCAATACAAGAAAAACCTCTTGTATTGGAGTCATTATAACTTGGTAGTAATATACCAGAAATACTAGTTTCTTTTGTGATTGGGAAGAAGGCTAAAGGAAGAGCAATTGGTGTTGGGACATTAGCAATAACCATATTGGTTAAACCCGTCACTACTTTTTTTCCAGGAACAAACTTTACTTTATTCGTCTGAAACTAGTATTCTGGATTATCTACATCTTTAGAAGTTGTAAAT
>JARUXA010000277.1 GCA_030433805.1 Sphingomonas sp. PsM26
GGTTTATAGTCATTATTTTTAGTTCCACAGCAGTACATCTCTTCCACTTCTGCTGTGCAGAATTTGTCTGCCATCTCTTTCGTCACCGGGCCGCTGACTTTCATATCCGCTGGTGACCAGTATGTGGTTTTTATTCCGTATCCCTTACACTCTGTCTCCGTTTTGATGTCGTGAGGGTATAGGCCCGTCTGTTCTAAAGAACAGCAAGCACCCACAACTTCCTGACAGTGATTATCACATGCGTCGTTCTCAATAATGT
>JARUXA010000278.1 GCA_030433805.1 Sphingomonas sp. PsM26
CTTCTCTTTCAATGCTTTCAGTTCGGCATCTTCCTTTACCGTCCGCGCATCTTTAGGTACTTGTTCGCCTTTCAATATCTCACGCTCCAAATCTTCAATTTGGTTTGTTACACGTTTTTTGGCAGTATCTAATTGCGTCTTTAACTGCGTTTCCATCAACTCTTGGTCAATAGGCAAGTCTTTCATTGCCTCACGCACTTGCTTCTGTAAAGCACGCTCCTCTACGTCAATTTCTTCACGTTGCGCACCGCTTCGCTT
>JARUXA010000279.1 GCA_030433805.1 Sphingomonas sp. PsM26
TCGATGAATAAACACGGTCCCTACTATGTGGGCTCAAAGAGCTCTGTTAGAGCTTCTGCTCTTGCGCTTATCGTTCCGCTACGAAAGGACTTTCTCGCTAGGGACGTCCAACGTTGGCCTTGGCGAAAGCGGTCGAGCAGCGATCTCACGACCAGCTGCCGGCCGTCGGCGCCGCCGTCGACAGGCCGACAAACGTGCTCGGCGGTGGCGGTACGCGACCAGGCGGCGCGGGCGGCTGTCTCGGCCGTCAGAAGTTCG
>JARUXA010000027.1 GCA_030433805.1 Sphingomonas sp. PsM26
TCGTGGCGCTCCCGTGACGTACTTGTCCCATACGGCTTCCTTCCATTCCAACGAAAGGATCGCACCATCAAACCGTGGGATCAAACACCTAAGCAATTGCTGGAACGGCGATTGTATTGCGCTTCCGGAGAGAGGCGTCGCTAATACCTTGGATAACGCGTTACAATCATCTAATGCTCGATGTGCTTCGTAGAACCAGCCTGAGTGAGAAACCAAGTAGGTCAGCTTAGCGCCGTCAAAGCCAAGACCTGACCAATCCACTTCGGTTGCTGAGCATGCCCACGGCTTATGCCTGAAAGAATCCGAGAGCTGCTCGCAGAAGGGTCGGTCGAAGCTTGCATTGTGTGCAACAACTAAGTCTGCGACTTCGATGAAGCTGTCTAGCGCGTCCTTGTCGAGAACTTTTCCCTTTAACATACTTCCGTTGATTCCGGTGATGCGAACGGTGTCGGCGCTCAATGGAACACTGGGCTCTCTCAGCTGCGAAAAAGACGAGATGGCTTCCTGTAACGTGCCATCAGTGCTGTAGGTGAAGGCTATGCCTGCGAACTCGATAACCTCATCCTGAGAGTGGTCCAGACCCGTCGTTTTTGTATCCACTAGGGCAACGACCCTCTCGCCAGGTCCGGGGCGCCGAGGTCGCGGCTGCAATGGGGGAAGCTTTCGAAGCACGCGGTAGCGTCCGCTGCTTTCAAGCCGTTCCACACAGCCTTCTAGAGGCCCCTCTTCTCTCTCGTTAGAAGCGTCTGGCATGAGGGAAACCTAACAGCCTCATCACGACCGCGAAAGGTTGCCCTCAGGCACCATAAGGCATTCACCGGGTGCGTGTGCTGCTCCCGGGCGCGCCTAAACGAGTATCTGGTCTCGGGGCGTTCAGCTGTACGGCTTGGCGAGCCTGCGTGTTGCCCGATATCACGAACGGCTCTGCTTTGACCCTAAGAATGCACGCAATCGCCTCTGCCGCTAGCGAGTGCACCTGATGGACGAACCCTTAGCTCGTCGCTAAGCTTCAACGCCTTGGCGTGATCAGTTGGTTGTGTGGACGGGGGGTCGGTCTGTCGAATATAACTAACGCCGATCTTGCGGCCGCGCTGACGGGAGATCCTGAAGCGCTCGACATTCATCTCTCGCTGATCGAGCGAGACGTTTTGATCGACGGTCATGCGGTCAAGGTTCACTGCCATTGCTTGGCGGTAGACGCGAACGGCCGCGTTCAGCCGCACCGACTTGCCGAGTTCATGCGGAACGCGGTCGCGGACTATGCGATTCCGAGGTCCCAACTCGCGAAAGCCAAGGAGCGCGATCAGAAATACAAGAGCACTGAGGCGGTCACCGCCCTGGTGGAACAGGCGAAGCGGTCTTTCACGGATCTCGCCAAAACGGGGGAGGGCGGCGAAATGCTTCTCTTCCTACTGGCAGAGCGCTTTCTCAAACTCCCACAGATCCTATGCAAAATGGATCTGAAAACCGACACGCGCATGCATTATCACGGTGCCGACGGTGTCTATGCGGGCGTCACGCCTGATGGCGTCCTAAAGCTTTATTGGGGCGAGTCAAAGATCTACAAGAACGTGGCATCCGCCATCCAGGATTGCCTGTCCTCGCTTGCACCGTTCCTCGTCGAGCCGATCATGAAGACGCCGAACGCGAACGCGATCTCATCCTACTCAGCGACAAGGCCGATCTCAGCGATCCCGCGCTTACTGAAGCGCTGAAGCGCTATTTCGACAAGACTTCGATCCAGTCCCGGCGCGTCCAATACTGTGGCGTCGCTCTGATCGGCTTCGACGCTGAGTTCTATCCCGGCGGCGGCATGAAGGCAATCGGCGACCAGCTCGCCGAAGCCGCCCGGCTGGCACTGGAGACGTGGCGCAAGAAAATTGGCGAACGCCTCCAGACCGAAAAGCTCGACCAGTTCGAAATCGAGTTCTTCTGTCTTCCGCTGCCCTCAGCGGATGAATTTCGCGAAGCCTTTCTAAAAGCGATGGGGATATGACACCAATGGTCTGTTGCCATATGGTGGATTGTGCTCCGTGGGGTGTGGGCGCATCGCAAAGACGGAATGTTTGGTGTCATAGAAGTCCGGCGGCGAAGGTGATGGTCCCGTATCGTACTGCGCCAAACCAGATGCCGGCTACGACCAAGGCGATCGTGGCAAGCTCGCCGTTTGTCGCCTCATCCCCCCGTGATGTTGTCAAGAACCCCACGACGTCGTTGAAATAGCGCTGGCCGTTTACTGCCGCAAATACGGCTCCTACACAGCACAGGACGGCCTAGAGGGTCGCATCGGGCTGGTCAGCTGCGGCTCCAAACCTCACGCCTTGCGTCCGAACCACCAGCGTAATCAGGAAGTGCGCAGCTACGGCGATCAGGATCGAGGCGAAGTAGCCGGCGAGCCAAGAGGCGAGACGTGTGATGCGGGACAAAGATGCGGCGGTTGCGGCGATCGCGAGCATGGCGGAAGCGCAGACGAGATAGTTGCTAGCGGTCGGCGCTATGCCTGTGGCTACGCTCGGCGGCGGGGCGAAGCTAGGCCCGCCGGTACGAACCGCGACCCATAGCGATGCCGCTGACACCAAGAAGCTGCCACCGCCGAACAGTACCTGGAGCGGACTGCCAGCAAGCTCCGCCTTAGCCCGGTTACGCATGCCAGCGGCCCTATCCGACCGGAAGTCCAAGCTGGACGGCCTTCGCCTTAGCGTACCCCACGGCCAGCTCGCCCAGCAGCTTCATGCTCCACGAGCCCACCTTCCCAGCTCCCTCCTTGGTCTGGCGCCAAATCTCGGGATCGCGCACGCTGTCCAGGAACTCGTGCCCTGCCCAGGACAAGCGGTAGACGCTTCGCTGTGAACTTTCGAGAAAGCCGGCGGAGTGCAGCATTAGGATGTACTCGACGGTTTCCTGCCCGTCCTCCGTGCCGCCGAGTGTCGGTGTGTCCATAGTCATCAAGAAGGGCCCGCTGTTCGCCTCTAGCGCAAGCAGGACACCGCGTACCTTATCCATGTCCCGCTTCATGTTTTCTCCTGCGCAGTGAGCGTCCGAACGGTCGCCATGGGTAGGAATAGGCGCAAGCCGTTCGACGATAGCGGTTCAAAGCCATAGCTGGTGTAGAGGGCTAAGCGCCTAGCCACCTTCTCTGGATCGCCGCAGTCGAGCACGTCAAGCATGACGACGGCGATGCCCAGCGCCTCAGCCGCACCAGCCAAGCGTGCCAGGCAATCCACCAGCAGATCGCCGCCATAGCCCCGCCTTTGGAAGCGGCTGTCGACGCCAATCATCGAAATATAAGCCGCTGGGATGCTGCCATGGGCGGGACGAGTGCGAGAGAACCGCTCGGGAAGCTCAGTGTAGTCGATGGCGTGTGCGTTGGTCGCGTAGAAGCCGATCAGCTCACCCTCGGCGCCGACCATCACGAAGGTGCGGACGTTGCCGGCCTTGGTGAGCTTGTTGGCCGTGCGACGGAAGAAGTTGTCGACCTGCTCAATGCCACAGGAGAAAGCCGCCCGATCGTGCTTGGCAGGATCGAGCGGCTCGATGGTGAAGGGCTTTGCGTCGTCGGGGGCCGTCACCGACTGGTGATCGTCTCGCGATGGCGTGCGAAGGCAGTCCGCAGTCGATCGGAGGGGGCCGGTGGCGCATCTAGCGCGGCGAAGAAGCTCGCATGATCGACCGGCTGCAAGCTGGTGCGCTCATGCGCTGCGATCGTCTCCATTGCCGACCGGTAGGCCGCGTTCATGGTGAAGACGGAATCGTCGACGCCGGAGAGTGCTGCGGCCTGCTGGATGACCTGCTTGATGCGCGGCTTGGTGCGGAAATTCATGCGCTCGCTGCTGCGCTCCTCAATGGCGCCGACCTGATCCTGAAAACCGAGCATGGCACACACCTCATCAACCTCTATAAGCATGTACGCCTTAGCGGCGTACAATTCAACAGAAGGTTGAAACTCATTCCACCCAGCTCGCCTGATCGCTTACGCATACCGGTATCAAAACCGGACGGTTCTGACGCTGCAGACCCGACCACGGTTTTCCAAGGGTTTGCGCGCGTCAGAATCCCGTGTCAGAACGAGGGCATGCAAATCGGCTATGCGCGGGTGTCCCGCGGTGATCACCAAGATCTCGCTGCTCAGCTCGCGGCACTCGTCGCAGCCGGCTGTGAACCGGTGTTTGGGGGGAAGCGTCCGGTGGCCAAGCCGACCGTCCTGAGCTGGCGCGCGCCATCGCGGCGTTAAATTCCGGCGATGTGTTGGTCGTATGGAAGCTTGATCGGCTGTCCCGCTCCCTACGCGATCTTCTCTTCACGCTTGAAGCGATCACCGCGGCCGGCGCTGGCTTTCGCTCCTTGACCGAGGCGGTCGATACCACAACGGCTGCAGGAAGGTTGATGACGCAGACCTTGGGCGCGTTCGCCGAATTCGAGCGCGCCATGATCCGCGAGCGCACCATGAATGGGCTGGCCCACGCCCGCAGTGCCGGTCGGCTGCTCGGTCGGAGGCCGAGCCTGTCCAGCCAGCAGCGTGCGGAGATCATCGCCAAGGCGGAGTCCGGGCAAGGATCACCGTCCCAGCTAGCAAGCCTGTTCCGGGTCTCGCGCTCTACCGTGCAGCGTGTCCTTCGCGAGCATCGCGCCCACAACAGCAGCAGTATAAACAAGGACAGATGAGATCGACCAGGGCGATCAAGTAGAATCGACGGTTCAGCAGCTTGCCGAACTCCACGATGCCCACCGCCGAGATGCGACGTTGGCGCAGCGGCTTGCCAACCGCGTGACGGACGCTCTTGGTCGGCCCGGTGCCCTGATGATCGTGTTGGTCTTGGTGATTTTTTGGATGATTGGAAACTACGCCGCGCAGCGTGCCGGCGTCACGGCGCTGGAAGAGGCGCCATTTCCCGAACTCGGCCTGATCCTGACCGTGGTTGCCCTGCTGGTCGCTCTTCTGATTCTGACGACCCAGCGGCACGAGCAGGCGCTGGCGGAGAAGCGGTCGCAATTGACCCTGCAAATCGCGATCCTGAGTGAGCGCAAGATAGCCAAGCTCATCGGGATGCTCGACGATCTTCGTATCGCCCTGCCGTCCGTTCCGTCCCACCGGGACCTCGAAGCCGAAGAGATGGCGATTTCGGCTGATCCGATTGCGACCATGGAGCTGATTGAGGCGCAGGCGCAGGAATAGACTGTTTGCTGCATCGGCGCGGGGTTGTTGCGACGACCGCTTACGCACCAGCTGGTCAAGCCGCCTATAGCAAGGCTGGTGCCAACGGCGCCCGTCCGCAGGTAAGCGAAATATCGGTGAGCGGGTGGTGCTGGGCCGTCTCGGGCGGTCTCACCGCTGTTGATTTGTTGTCATGTTAGACCTATCTAACAATCAATCGCGCTCGCCAGGCCTCTGCCCCTCGGGGTACGCACACTTGGCGGGCCTTTTTGTTTTCGGGGGCCATGCGCTAAGCCATGGTGATGTCCCGACCCTTCGCCAAGCCGTCCCTTACCTTCACCCAGCAGATCGCGCACCTGCAAGCGTCAGGGATGACAGTGGCCGACACGGCCCGCGCCGAGGCCTGGCTTCAGCACGTCAGCTATTACCGACTCAGTGGCTATTGGCACGTCTGGAAGGATAATGCTGGGAAGGGTTTCCTGCCGGGCGCGGACTTCGATGCGGTCTGCGCGCTCTACACGTTCGATCGAGATTTGCGCAGCATTGTCGGCGGAGCGGTCGAGCGGGTCGAGGTCGCGCTTCGCGGCAGCTGGGCCTACCAGCTTGCTCATCGCGGCGGGCCGCACGCCTATCTCGACGCGGCCCTTTATCAGGAGCGACGCGAGTTTCAGGCGATGCTTGGCAAGCTGGCGACCGACACCGGGCGTTCGGCGGAGACATACATCCGGCATTATCGTGACAATTACGACGATCCCGCTTTGCCGGCTGTATGGATGGTGGCGGAAATGATGAGCTTTGGCCAGCTGTCGCGCTGGTATTCGTTGCTACGCGACCCGGCCTTGCGGCAAGCGATCGCTGCGCCATTTGGTTTACGTGAGGAGCTGCTGGTTTCGATCGTCAAGCATCTTGTCGACGTTCGCAACATCTGCGCCCATCATGGTCGCCTGTGGAACCGGGGCTTTCGCAGTCCATCACGGCTGCCGCAGCGGCCAGTCGAGCTGGGTGCTACGCTAGACGCGAGCCGGGCCGGCAATGCCGCGGGTCAAGTATACAACGCGCTTGTGCTGCTGATTTATCTTGTGCGGCAGCTCGCGCCCACGTCCACTTGGAGGGACGAGTTGATCACCCTGCTCACAACGCGTCCGGCTGGCGATCTCGGATCGATGGGCTTTCCGGCGGACTGGCAAACCCGGCCACTATGGACTTAACAAGATGGCGTAACGGGCCGTTGCTCATCGCCGTGACGGGCTGTCTTCGAGCATGCTGAGCGGGGTGGGAGTGATCCAGTCGGCACCCAGCATCGGGTGGGGGCCGTAAAATAGGTCGCCGAGCGCACGCCGGTAGTGCGCGTTCATCCAACGTCGACGACGATGCTCTGGCCCATCGTGAAGGATGTGGCAGCGCTGGCACAGTGCAGCCAGCTGGTGAAGCGCGCTGTCGCTCGGATCATGGTTGAGGTGTGCGCAGGCTAGTACCACCGGCGTCCAGGCACCGTACTCAAGAATATTCTCGATCGGCCGTCGTACACGGCGACCCTGTCCGTTGCGCCAGCAATGTCGTTTTCGGTCCCACCATCGTCCGTCCCGGAGATGGAATATCCTCTGCCCATGGGGGCGCCCGCAATGTTCGCAACAGCCTCCTGCCCGCACGAAGCGCACATGATGCGAGAGCTGCGGCCAGTCGATCGGGTACAGAAACACGTGCTCGGGTCGGATCGGCATCAGGTCTCCCCTTCCGAAGCACCAGCTTGCGGAGCGCCCGGTATCACGGAGTCAGCGCCGCGGCGGTCAGCGCCCGGTAGAGCGTTGCGTGGTGGCACTTGAGCAACTTGGCGGCTTCGCGAACGGAAGTGCCCTCGCTCACCAACCGTTCGCCGAGAGCGATCTGATTGGGGGTGAGCTTGGGCGGGCGCCCGAACCGAACCCCCCTCGCCTTTGCCGCCACTCGCCCGCTGCTGGTGCGCTGGTGGATCAACTCACGCTCAAACTCGGCAATGCCAGCGAACACGGTCAGTACCATGCGCCCCGCTGGCGAGGTCGTATCAGCCCAAGGCTCAGCTAGGGAGCGCAGGCCGGCGCCGATCTCCTTCAGCTTCTCGGCAATGTCGAGCAAATCGCGCGTGGAGCGCGCCAACCGGTCGAGCCGCGTTACCACTACCGTGTCTTCGTCGCGCAGCTGCTCGATCATCTTGGCTAGCTCGGGTCGGTCACGCTTCGCGCCCGAAATCTTCTCCTCGAACGTCCGCTTGCATCCGGCCTGCTTCAACGCAGCGCGTTGCAACCGGAGATCTTGGTCGTCGGTGGACACACGGGCGTAGCCAATCAGCATGTCGCATAACTGTATCGAAAAGTAGGTATTATGCAACCAACTTTTGCGACATAAATGCACGAGAGAGAACGAGCGTTTGGCGTCATGTCGCGAAACTTAGCATATTCGCGACAGCGGGGTACTGGCGGTCAAGGAAGGTGCTCAATTTTGAGGGGATCACGACTTTTGAAAAGCTGTTTCCCTCTGCGTACGCAATTCTGCCCGGTATCGCTCAAGATTTCACGGCAGGAACCGCCGGGGTCCGTCGGGTCGCTCACCTAGTCGCATCATTCAACAGCGCTTCAGGCCGGCAGCGGCGAGTAACCTTGGCATATCCGCAATTTGAACGATGGTGCCGCCCCCGGAGATTAGTCCTTCCCGGCGCAGTTGTGCCAGCATTCTGTTTACGTGAACGCTGGTAAGACCCGTCGCATCGGCAATATGCTCTTGCCTGAGCGGCAGCGGGTCACCGGGTGTCATAAGGACTCCTCGCTTAGTCATTTGCCGGGCCAGGTCGCACAACAAGAATGCAACGCGGCTGCGAGCATCACCCCGACCAAGGCTGGCGATCGTGACACGGGCTGAGGCGGCCGCATCGATAACCGAGGCAAACAGTGCGTTTTGCATCGATGGTGAAGCGCTAATCTGCCGAAACGCGGTATTTGGAATTGCCGCCATTCGCGTTGCAAAAAGGATATCTACGCCTTCAATAGGCGCTGAGGGCTGCGCGTCAAACGCGTTGCAAAAATCGCCAGGCAGCAAAAACCGGGTTATCTGCCGACGCCCGTCGCGAGCGACGATCGACAGGCAAGCGATGCCACTGGTCAGTACGTATACGCAGGACGGGACTTTGCTGAAGGCCGTAATCCGCTGATTACGCTGGTAATCGACGAGCGTGTATGGGGCATCACCAATCGTCGTTACATCGCGCTCCGTCAGTTCGCCATGCAGTCGCATTTTGGCAATAAAAGAGCCGAGAAAACTCAACTGATATGTCGTCTCTGACTGAAGCACCGCCCCCCCCCTTTCTATCATTATCAGTACGCGCAGACACGTATAGTTGATCCGCGTCAAGTTTACGTATTTGGTTTGTTATCTTAAACTTCGATTAACGGCTCATGTGTGTCGCCAGACCAGGCCCGCACCGACATGTCGAGGCTGGTATCCAGCGCCGAGACGGACCGCAGGGATGCCTATCGCCTGTTTGCTGTGTTCGATTTCGGCGACGAACGAGGCGTCCAGCTTGATTCGGTCGAAGGGGAACGCCCGCAAAACGTCAAGTGAGGAATAGCTGATGAACGGTAACCGCACCCGAGAAGCGCTAACCCTGACCGGCTGCTCGCCCGTCTTCAAGAACCGTATGTCGCGTAACTGGCGACATTCGAGACGTCCGAAACTCAGGACGTATGAGGCAGCACCGGGAGGATCGATCTCGAACGCGATGCTCCTTGACGAGTCCGATGGCGAGGCATTCAGCGCCAGCGGCGAAGGTGATGTCGACGTAGCCGTCATCACCTTCGCCAACCGCTTAGTAGACAGTTCGGACGCTTGGTTCGCGATCCCAGATACGGCCTTTTGCTGCCGTATTGACGTAACTGCTCGCGTCGGCAGCCTTTGCCAGCGCAACAATCCCCGCATCAGGTATAACACTGGCTGCATCAAGGAGCGGTTGTGCTGCCTTGGTGTGGCCGATGACCTTGAGGTGAGCAAACGCATCATGGACCCAGGCCACTGCGGCAGCTTCGCCGAGCAACGTCTTTGCGCCATCATCCGATACTGCCAACACAACGGTATCGAACAAGACCGAAGGACCGCCGGCCAGTTGATGATCGGCCGCGATCTTGCTGCCGTCACTGAGCGTCACGCCGCCAAGCTTCGGCGCCACGATCTTGATCACCGCCTTCATCTCGGTTGCCGCCTTGTCGATTGCGGCGATCAGCTTTGCATCCGCACCATCGGTGACTAGACAGCCAATCATCCGACCCTCCAGCGTCGGCTTGGCAGTCGCCAAAATGCTGAGCTTCGGCGAAGGCGCAAGATCGGTGCGTGCTTCGACCGTCGTTGGCGCAGGTGTGATTGGCTCGTCGTGGCCAAGACCGTTGGCCACGCGTTTGCCCAGCTCATGCTGGATGTTGACAAGATGACCCAGCATCGCAGCCCGGACGATCGGCGCCTCTACCTTGCTCAGCTCGAACACCAGTGCGGCTATGATGTGGTTCTGCTCGGGTGCGGTCTGGCTATCGAAGAACAGACGAGCCTGGCTGTAATGGTCGGCAAACGTTTCCGAGCGCTGCCGGACCTTTTGTCCTTCGACTGGCGCAGGGTAGCTTTTAAACCCCTTGGCCGGGTTCTCGCGAGGGCCTGTAGGATCAAGCAGGCTCGGGGTGTACGTGACCCGCTCGGGGTGCACCATCGTCTGCATGTGACCGTCACGTTGCATATTGCCGAACGGGCACTTGGGGGCGTTGATCGGCAGCTGCGTGAAATTGGTCGAACCCAAGCGCTTTAGCTGGGTATCAAGATAGGAGAAGTGGCGTCCGGCAAGCAGCGGATCGTTGGAGAAATCGATCCCCGGCACCACGTTCTGGGTGCAGAATGCCACCTGCTCGGTCTCGGCGAACACGTTTGCCGGATTTCGGTTGAGTACAAGACGACCGACGGTGCGCAGCGGCACCACCTCCTCGGGAATGACCTTGGTGGCGTCAAGATGGTCGAAGTCGAAGCCGTCGGCTTCTTCCTCGGTGAAAAGCTGTACACCGAGTTCCCACTCCGGGAAATCGCCCATCTGGATCGAGTTGAACAGATCTCGCGATGAAAGTCAGGATCAGCACCGTTGATTTTGACTGCCTCGTCCCAAACGACCGACTGGATGCCGAGCTTGGGTGTCCAGTGGAATTTTACAAAGGTCGACACGCCCTCGGTATTGACGAGCCGGAAAGTGTGAATGCCAAAGCCCTGCATCATACGCATCGAACGCGGGATCGTGCGATCGGACATCTGCCACATCACCATGTGCATCGCCTCCGGCGTACACGCGATCCAGTCCCAGAAGGTGTCATGCGCCGACTGTGCCTGTGGGAAGCCGCGGTCGGGCTCCTCTTTCACCGCGTGAGCAAGGTCGGGAAACTTGATGGCATCCTGGATGAAGAAAACCGGGATGTTGTTGCCAACGATGTCCCAGTTGCCTTCGGTCGTGTACATCTTGACCGCAAAGCCGCGCACGTCGCGGGCTAGATCCATCGATCCGCGATTGCCCGCGACCGTGGAAAAGCGGACAAAGACCGGCGTCTGAACGCCGACTTCAGAAAGAACGGCTGCTGTCGTGAGGTCGGCCAGGCTGTCGGTCAGCTCGAAGAAGCCGTGCGCGGCAAGCCCGCGGGCATGGACAACGCGCTCAGGAATACGCTCGTGATCAAAGTGGAAGATCTTTTCGCGAAGGATGAAATCCTCGAGCAGCGTGGGACCGCGAACGCCAGCCTTCAGCGAGTTATGATCGTCCGCTATCGGCATGCCGTTATTCGTGGTCATTGTCTGGCCGCCGGGAGCTGCTACCTGATGCAGCTCGCCGCCCGTGCCAGTGATCATTTCAGATGCCGGGCCTTCTGAAGGGGGCGCAGTTTTGGTTGGGGCCTTTTTGGCGGCCTGGGGCGTGGTCGGTTTCTTGGCCATGACGTTTTCCAATCTGGTGGGGGCGATAGGCCGAGCTGGATGATCCGTGTCCATGGATTAGCACGCGCAGCCTGGTGACTATGATCCAACATCCGCCGGCACACCACCCTGTCGCTTGTCAGAATCTTTGAATCGCCGCCGTACTGAGTGCCTCGGTTTAGCTTCGCTGCTTGGTGAGACATGACTATGCGGCGCCTTAGCGCGCTGCTGCCTGCGATACGCATCAATTACCGATAGGCCGTAATGCACCCCCCCTGCCTGACGTGCGCCACTGCGGACCCAGTTGGTGGCCTACAATGTAACGTGGATGCACGTGCCACCGACCCTAATATCGGCAGCACGTACACCAAAACCAAGATCAACTCGGCTGCTGGTCTTCGGTAGTCCCGCTACCTGCCAGCTGCGTCTGAGCGCTATTCCGGCCGGCCTGCAACGTCTCCTGCGCTACTTGCTTCACATTACCTAGCAAATCGCCCGATTTTACATCGCCGAGCAGCTTGCCAACGGGCCGGTCGCCTGAGAGGCCGTGCGCTTCGGCGCTGCTCTTGATCGCGTCCAACGTATCCGTTGCAATGTGCCCGCCGCGATCAACTACGTCTTGAGCGAGGTCACTCCCTGCTGTGCGGAGCTTGGTTGCGGTTGAGCCAAGCGCGCTCTTCTCCTCGTCCGATACCGGCAGCAGCGACCCTGCTACCAGCCCGACAAGGGCTGCGATACCGCCCAAGGCGAACGGGGTCGAAGTGACGGCCGAGAATGCGTTGCGGGTCGTGTTGGCCATGTTCTGAGTACCTTCTTGGAAGGCAGCGCCATACTTCCCGGCGCTGTCGCCGAGCGTATGCGCCGCATTGTTCGCGCCTGCGGCAAGATTGTGTGACGTCTCGCGTAGGCTCTGTGAGGCAGCGGCTGCGGCGTCCTTGATCCGCTGAGCATAAGACGCAGCTGTATCTGTAGCCGCCCGGGTCACACCAACGACCTTGCCGCGCGCGTCGTCGAGACGACCGGCATAGCTATCGTCGTCGTCATGGTCGAAGCGTTGAACGCTGCCTTCCGCGAAGCGCAGGCGTGCTTCAACGTCACCGTGGCCCGACCGCGGCCGCGGCGGGGCAGCTGATTTCTGAGCCGACGCGATCAGCCACGCGATGCCAACTCCGGTCAACGCAACCGGAAGCGGATTGGCCCTCGCGCGTGAGACCAGGTCTTTGGTGAAGTCAGCTCCGTCACCACCGCGAAAATATGCAAAGGCGTCGTTGAGCATCTGCTTGGGTGTCAGATGGTCCTGCAGCTCGCCCAGGCGGCTGTCCATCCGCGCCCGCGTTCGCGCGAGATCACGTTCGATGCGATCCGTCTCCGAAATGTCGTCCATCATGTGTGCTCCTTGATCATGTTCGCATCCTTCTGGACGCTGGCGATGCTGCGCTCAGGCGTGACCGCCTTCAGCGACAGCTTGGCAAGTCCGACCCGGGTAATGAACCCTCCAATGGCGACGATCGCGACACCAACGATAAGCAGCGACGCCCAGGCCGGTAGCCAGAAGGCGAGAACCGCGGCTCCTCCTTCCAGCATGACGACAAGGCCGGCAAACGCTACCAATGCGCCACCTACGATCGATACCGCCGCGATGATGACGCCGTGCAGCTTGGTATCGAGTTCGGCACGAGCCAGCGCGAGTTCGCCACGCACCAGATCCTGGACGTCGTTAGCCAGGCCGCCGGCGATCTCGCCGATCGAGTGCCCGCGCTGATCAGTGCCCGCCATGACCGACCTCCGGCATCGTGGGCAAGTCGCCGCGCGATACATCGGCCGCGACGATCTTGCCCAAGCGGGCGACCGCAAAGCCAGCGGCGAGCGAAGCCCCGATGAACAGCGCCGGCTAGCGCTGCGCGATCGACTTGGCCTGGCCGAACAGGCTAGCAACGTCGTTCTGTCGCAGCGAGGTAGCCAAGGCCCCAAGCTCGGCTGCGCCGCGCTCGATCGCGCTGGCAATCCAGTCCTGCTGGCCGGCAAACTGCTCGCCTGACTTGTGGACGGCGTGCGCCAGATCATCAAGACGATCGGCAAGGCCTTCCTTCTGATCCGACGCCGCGGCGAGCGCCTTGTCCTGGACCTGCCCAACCAGCGACGATCCCTGCTCGGTCGCCTGATCGGCAATACCGCCTGCTACGTTCTTGGTCGACGTTGCAACATCTTTCGCCTGATCGGCAACAGCCTGTGCCGCATGCGGTGCCTGCCCGAAAGTGTCGGCTACATCTGGCTGTCGGTCGTTGTTGGAATCGTTCATCGTCATCTCCTCAGTTTCAGTGGTTGTAGTGTGTGAAAGTGGTGAGCAGCGCTTGGAGTGCAGCTATGTGCTCGGACGTCCCTAGCCTTGCGCCAAGGGAAAGCGCCTCGAACACGCGATCAATCCGGTAACGAACGAAATGGTTGTGCGATCGGCGCAGTAGGCCGGGGTCGTAGCTGCAAGGATCATAATGTTTGACGATGCTGGCGACGGCGGCAGGACCGTAATTCCAAAACCCGAGCAGATCCTGTGCGGGATCGCCAAGGGCCACGTCGCCGAAGTCGATGATCCCCGCTAGTGATGATGTCGAGGGATCGATCAGCAAATGTTCGCAGACTAGATCGCCGTGAACGATCGCGAGATATCGCGGGCAATCGAGCTGGTAGATGTCATAAAATGCCTTGAGAGGGTCGGCAAGCTGAGGTGCGTGCGCGATCACGATCGACAGGCGCTCTGTGTGAAAACGACCTGCGAACTGCGCCGCGGTCCATGTTCTTGGCCAATCAGCGGACCATGCGACCTTAGCCTGGGGAAGGCTATGCAGTGCGACCAGAAACTGCGCCGCGTCGGCAAGGACATTTGCCTGACCCGCTACGTCGAGTGCTCCGAACCGTTCGGTCGTCAGCGCCACCCCATCGATGAAGCGATAGCCGCCAAAGCGAGCGTCGGGATCTACATATTCATAGGTTGGTAGCCGCAACGAAGATCTTTGACGGAGCTGCCGAAGCACTTCGATTTCCAAGCGTAGGTCGTGCATCCCCGCACGTGGAAAGCGAAAAGCAAGCTCGTCATTGACGATGAGCAGCAGATGGTCACCGCCGGATTGATCGAGCCGAGATGTCAGAATGGCGAGCTCGGGAAAGGTCATCCGGACGAGGTCGAGCAACCGACAATCTGCCGTGGTAGCGGCGGGCGCGCCCGCGCTTGCGCCGTCGATATTCTGCGCGGTCCCGAACTCCAGCAGCATCGTGTTCGGCTCCGCGTATGGCTCATGGGAGCCGGAAGATTATTGGTCGACTGCCGTGCGGGTAGGCGCACGGCAGTCGACGATCAGCGGCGCTTTAGCGACGCTTCAACGGGTCGATGCTCGACCCCTTGTCCTCGTCGACCTCGACTTCGGTGCGGCGCACCGTATCATCGATCTGCTCGACACGCTCGCCTGCGGTCTTGGACACCACGACCTCCTCGACGACGCGTGCGGTCTTGCCGACCACTGCTTCCTCTCCGGTCGCAGTCACAACGATGGTGCGCTCACGAAAGGCATCGTCGGCATCGGTGAGCGGACGATCTACGGCGCGGCGCTGCACGTTGATCTTCTCGTCGCGGAGGCGGACCTGCTCATGCACCGGCGTTTCCGTGATGTATGACCGCACCCGTGCGCCGCCGCGATCGACCTCGCGCTTGCCGACGACGAGCTGCTCCTCGACGATCGGAATGCTCTGCTCGCCTTCGACGTCGCCACCCGTACGATCCGAGCCATAGGCGGCTGCACCAGCGCCGGCACCGATCGCTGCGGCAGGAGCATGGTCCCAGCCGGACGACTTCCACTGCTGCGATCGGTCATCGACGTCGATGCTGTCGGACTCTTCGAGAACGCGCACAGCGGCGTCGATATTGTCGTCGTCGACGTCGGCAGTCAGCAGGAAGCCTCCGCGGCGGACACCCTCTTCATAGGTATGGCGATCCTCGTCGGGTACGAATGCATTCTTGATCAACGCCCACACACCAGGATCCTGGGTGGTCGACTTGCCAGTGGCATGGAAGCCTGAGCTGGTCTTATCATGGATGCTGATGTGAACGGCGTCGACGTTGGCGGCCTCCAGACGGTTCTTGGCAGCTTCTGCGTCAGAGCGCTGGTCGAACAAGGCGGTGATGGTACGGGTCATGGTACTCTCCTTAGGAAGGGTGAGGCTTACTTGCTCGTCACGACGAGTTCGGTGCGGCGGTTCTGGAACTGACCGCCGGCGGTGGCATTGCTGGCAACCGGGTTGGCATCGCCGCCGCTGGCCGTAATGATGCGCTTCGTATCGATACCTGTGGCAGTGAGTGCCTTGGCGACAGCGGCAGCACGATCAGTACCAAGTTTGACGTTGGCGACATCGCTGCCGCGTGCATCGGCATAGCCAACCAGCCGGACGACGGCCTTGGGATACGCGGCCAGAATCTGCGACAGTGCGCTCAGCGTCGGCTGATCGTCAGCGCGGATCGTCGAGGAAGCTGTATCGAAGTTCAGCTTGTCGAAGGTGAACGTGCGCGGGGCTGCTGCGGCCGAGGCAAGAAACGCCTGCAGGTCATAGTTCAGCGTCTGGGGTTGGAGGTCGACAGTTGTTCCGCCCGGGAGCACGACATGCTTGAGGGCCACAGGAGGCGTCGCGGTGGTCGATGTCGCGGTCGGTGTTGGAGCGACCGCTACTTCCTCGTGCCGATTGCAGCGGCTGAGCGCAAGCAACGCTGCCAGGACGCCCAGTCCGAGCAGGATCCAGGCAAGCCAATTGGCCTTTTTCTTTTCGATATGGACCTCGCGAGGAGGCGCACCCCGAGTGTTGTTTGGATCAGCCACGATTATTTCCCTGTTGCTGGTGGTTGGTTTGCATGCTCGACCGTTGCCCCCATGGTGCGAACCGTTTCCGGTATCGTGACGTGCTCGGTGGTGCTTCTGCGGGTAATGCGCAGCTCTTCGACAACGAAGAGGCGCCTCTCGATGACCAGTCGTTCTTCGACCAACGACACGATCAGCGTGTCGCCTTCCTGACGTGGTTCGGGAGTCTCGGTAACGGCACGGTCGACTGCAACCCGTTCAATCGTCAAATCGCCTCGCTCGATGGTCTCTTCGATCAATACAGTACGCTCGTCGACATGCGTCGAGACGTGCACACGATCGGTGATCGCCTGTACCTTACCGATATCGAGCTGCTCTTCGTAGAGCGGGATGCTCCGCTCGTCTTCATTGTGCGCCACTGAAAAAGCTCCGCCGATCATATCGGCGAGGCCACCGGGCGTGGCTGGTTCGCAGTGCTGGCTCGAGGCCTTACGCCGCCCGTGCGACGCTCGATGAACAAGTCCTTGTCGAGCGAGCCACTAATCAATGGTGGAGCAATTGGTTCCGTTAAAGTGGGGCCAGATAGCACCTGCCCGCAAATCTAACGGAACGGTTGGTGCCGCCTGTGTCGATGCTTGGCGGCAGCGCTCCGATGGGAGCCCAAGATGCTATTGCTGTCGCACCGTTTTCGCCTGCTGATCCAGCACGCCTGCTTTATCCTTGGCCGTGCCACGGATCGCTTTTGCCTGCTCTTCGAGCTTGTCTGCGTCAGAATCGGCCTGCGAACGGATGGCGCGACCTTGATCCTTTAGCGCATCCGCTTGTTCGTCCCGCGCTTTGGCTACGGCACGGTTCGCGCGATCTGCAGCTTTCCCTGCCTCTTCGGCTGGTCCGGTCCCGTTGTAAGCAACGCTGGCGGCATTGGCTGCGGCTTCGTCCTGAGCGGCGCCGGCTTTTTCGTCAGGACCGCTGCACGAGGCGAGTGTGAGCGTCAGCGCCGCAGCGGCAATAATAGACGTCCTGTTCATGCTGCCTCCCAACCGTTTAAAAGTGGGGCGGCGATAAGCCGCCCCCTCCTATTTAGATATCGTCGCCCAGTGCGTCCTTGACGCTACCCTTTACGTCCTGAGCCGAGCCCTTGACCTGCTGGGCCTCGCCCTCTGCGGTGAGCTTGTCGTTGTTGGTTGCTTTGCCAACGGCTTCCTTGACGTTACTCGCGATCTTGTTGCCAGCAGCATCGAGTTTGTCGGTGAACTCACCCATGTGACATCTCCTTTGCAGACGACACGCCCATTGGTGCCGATCCTGCATGTCTTAGATAGGGCGGAAGGGCCGGGCTTACATCGCGGCCCGGCAGCTCAACCTTCGACTGCCTCCACGTTGACGGCAGACTCGGCCAGTTCGCTCATCAGGTCATCGCCCTGATGCATGTCCTTTACCGCGGCTTCGAGCTTGGTGGCATCGTCATCGAGCTTGAGCGCCTTGGCTAAAGCCGCAACAGTACCGAAGCCGGTGATGCCGTAGTGGGTCATACGCTGATACTGCGCGATGATCGCCGCATCGAGCACCGGTCCGGACTTGGGGGCTTCCTCGACAGTATGCTTAAGCGCCTCGGCTACGAGGCCTTCCATCCCCTTGCAATGTTCCTTTTTAAGCTTCTCGTCCTGCGCTTCGATCAGCGCCTTCAGCACGTCGGTGTGCTTGGCAATACCATCCTGTGACGATTGTAGCCTGTCCTTCAGCTTATCGTTGGTCGCTTGCTTGGCGATCTTCTCGAGCGCCTTGGCCATTTGATCGTTGGCGGACCACAGGTCCTTCAACTCGTCGACGTAAAGCTCCTGAAGCGTTTCGATCTCGGCCATGGTCCGTCTCCTGTGGGGTAGGCAACGTGCTTCCAACGATTGGGGTGTCCGATCGCTCCGCGCCTACGCCTCAGTGGATTGCTGGCGCAGGTCCGTAGCTTCGTCGATCAGGTTTAGTGCCGTTTCATGGTTGGAGGGTTGCGCCATGGCTGCGGCTTCATGGTCGATCCGCGATGGCAGCAGCGGATTGTCGCGGCGCTGTTCCTCCATCAGCGCAATCAATTTGGCGATCTTGCGCTCGCTTAGCATCGCAATGTGGAGCGTCAGCTGAGCCCGGCTTTACGCCAGCTCCTCCTCGTGCCGCTGTGTCGTCAGGATGAGCAGGGCTACCAGCAGAGCGGCGATTGTCGCAATGAAGCCGAGATCGGGAAACGGAAATTCCTCCAGCGCCGTCGATCCTGCTGCACGCGCGATATAGTTGCCGATGATCCAAGCTATCGCGAGGCCGAAGATAACGACCAACGACACCGGCTTGCCGAGCGCCACGGTAACGCGGTTGGCGAACCGCTGGACGCGCGTCGTTCGTTGGTCGTGACGGTCATATAGCTTCGCAAGCTGGTCGACCGTCGCTTCTTCGGGATTGTTCATTGTCTCAACCATGTTGGGGTCGGCCTTCGGAATGTCGCGGTCGATCCTAAACCTCGATCGATGTCACTGTATGATTTAACAGCGATCCGCTGCAAACGATGCCGCTCGCACACTGCTAAACGAACGCTTTCCACCGCTGAATGCCGGACATGTTCGCGCCGTCTGATGAGGTTCGTAGCGAATTTTCGGACAGTCTCCGTCCCAATCGGGAGGTGCTATCGTGCTCGCGTTAAACCGGTTCAACGGTGTCATTCATCCGCTGCCTTGCCACCTTGCGCAAGAAGCGCGACACCTGTTCCATCGAATAGGGTTTGTGGAGGAGTTCGAATCTGCCGCTACCCTTCTCCGCCAGCACGTGACTGTACCCGCTGGTGAGCGCGACCGGCAGATCGGGATGCCGCTCTCGGATAACCTTGGCCATGTCGAGGCCGCTCATGCCAGGCATCACCACGTCCGAGAACACCACGTCGAACCGATCCGCCCCCTTGTCCAGTTCGCGAAGAGCCGCATCCGCATTTTCGGCATAAACGGTCGAGTAGCCCAGCTCGGCGAGCGTGGCGGTGGCGAACAGGCCGACATCGGCATTGTCCTCCACCAGCAGCACGCACAGCCATCTGTTCGACTGGCTGGTGATCGGCTAGGTGGTGCCGGTAAGCCCGGCTAGCTCGGTGCGAAGCCCGAGCCACAGCGTGAAGCGTGGTAAGACACCGGTACTGGCACCCGAGGAGGCGCGCCGGCTGCTCGACAGCATTGACGTAGCTACGCCGTCAGGGTTGCGTGATCGCGCGCTGATCGCGCTGATGGTGTTCAGCTTTGCTCGTATCGGTGCGGCGCTGAAGATGCGGGTGGAGGACGCCTACGTGCAAAACCGGCGCCTATGGGTGCGGCTACACGACAAGGGTGGCAAGCGGCATGAGATGCCCTGTCACCACAGCTTGGAGGCCTACTTGCACGCCTACATCGATGGCTGCGGTCTCGGCGACGAGTCGAAGGGATCACTGTTCCGGACGATCGGCCGGGGTACGGGGCGGCTCAGCAAGCCCCCCCCTGCCCCTAGCCAATGCGTTTCAGATGGTGCGGCGGCGGGCCATTGCCGCCGACATTGGGACGGCACTCGGAAATCACTCGTTCCGCGCGACAGGGATCACAGCGTATCTGAAGAATGGCGGCACGTTGGAAAAGGCGGTAGCCATGGCCAATCATACTTCGACGCGGACGACCCAGCTCTATGACCGTCGATCCGACGAAATAAGTCTTGATGACGTTGAGCGGGTACTTATCTAAATTACTAGCTCTTTGGCTTATGAACGGGAAGCGTTGGATGCTTCGGTTGAGTTTCCGGATTTACATGGTGCCGGCGGTCATCTTTTCCGTCGTCTCGTTTTGACTTTGGTCCAGGGTTAATGGCGTGCATCGTGAATAATATCCCTATCTAATCCTCTATTCTCGATAGGGTAGTATTATAAGTGTCTGGCAACAAGCGATCAATTTCTTCTCTAACGCGTTATGGTCGCCGCGCGCGAGATATGTGGGTAACGCCGGGTTAGTTTATGCCCGGGACTTCTGCAAGACCAGCTTTCGGAGGTAGCTGATGGATAGGCCGCGTGTCGCAAGATTTAGGATATTCGCGACCAGCAATGCTTGGGCCGCACTCAGGCAAAGAGCACTGGGTACAAAAAGGGCGGACGAATGGTCGTCCGCCCTTTCTGTTACGCTAGGTGCAAAAACCACGGGCAATTTTGGTGCCGCTTGTCTTATTAGTAGAAGCGGTCGGGCCCCTTACCTTGTTCAGCTTCACCACGGCGCTCCTGATCGACGCCGTCCTGCTTCAGCCTGTCGTTGCCAAACACACTGCCGGCTGCCTGCTTGACGTTGCCGAGCACCTCGTCAGCCATGCCCTTGGCCTTGTTGCCGACGCTGTGATCATGCGCGTCGCTGTTGGTGCTATGCCCTGTATAGGGGTCATTGCCATACGAGCGGACGCGCGACGAAATACGATCGAGATCACGGCGACTATAGATCGAAGGGGTGCTGGTCGATGCGATATCGTCAGCCGAGGTGACGGAACGGTCAGTTGCGTTTCCCGCACCATAGCTGGCGGCCGTCGCAGCAGCCACTCCCGGGTCATAATCCCAGCCGGACGAGCGCCAGGCACCGGCGCGCTCGTCAATGTCGACCGTCTTTGCTTCTTCCAAAACACGGACCGCGTCGGCAACTGCATTGTCGTCAACGTCAGCAGTTAACAGATAGCCGCCGCGGCGGACGCCTTCCTCGTAGGTGTGCCGATCTTCATCGGGCAGGAAAGCGTTCTTGATCGATGCCCAGATGCCACGGTTCTCATGAGTGGAGTGGCTGGTTTCGCTATAGCCATCGCTTGACTTGTCATGAATGCGGATATGATCAGCATCGACATGCGACTGCTTCAGTCGCTCCTGCGCTGCCTGGGCATCGCTACGGTCATCGAACAGAGCGGTTATAGTACGAGTCATAACAGTTTCTCCTATAAGTGGATTGATTAGCGTGAGGTCACAACGAGTTCCGTACGACGGTTCTCCGCCTGTCCTGATGCGGTTGAGTTAGTGTCGACAGGATCGTTTTCACCGCCGGAGACGGTTTCGATCCGTGCGGCGTCGATGCCCTGTGCAACCAGACCTGCTTTGACGGCATCGGCACGTGCCTTACCCAGCGCGATGTTGGCCGCAGCAGGGCCGCGAGAATCTGCGTAGCCGGCGATGCGAACGCGGGTATTGCCATATTGCTTAAGGACCCCCGCAATAGTGCCGACTTCCTGGGCGTCGTCGGGACGTAGCGTGCTCTTTGCGGTGTCAAAAGTCAGCTTCTCGAACTGGAAGGTT
The DNA here is from genome assembly GCA_030433805.1 of Sphingomonas sp. PsM26. Classification (GTDB taxonomy): domain Bacteria; phylum Pseudomonadota; class Alphaproteobacteria; order Sphingomonadales; family Sphingomonadaceae; genus Sphingomonas. Next base: position 21,251 of record JARUXA010000027.1, read on the forward strand.
CGGGGTGCCGCCTCGGTACCGGCAAGATAGCCGCCAAGACCAGAGGTGCCAGCCAAAGCCGTTGCCGAGGCGGCATTCGGGGTAGTTGCTACAACATCGGTGGCAGTTGGCGTTGGGGCCGGAGCGACAGCGGCAGTCTCGTCTCGACCGCAGCGGCTAAGAGCAAGAAGCAGGGCTAGAATGCCGGCAATCAGCGCGATCCAGGCTAGCCAGTTGACCTTCTTCTTCTCGATATGGATCGAGCGTGGAGGTGCCCCATCTGTTTTACGTGGATCAGCCATTTTATTTCCCCTGCTTGAAGCGCCCACGATGGACACGTTATTTGATGCCATGCCGTAACGAATGCTGAACGATTAGGTTCAGCGATCAGCTCGAACGGAACCACTATCAGCGACGAGCAGAACGGCACTATCCTGCGACATTGAACATCCGTTCTGCGAGCTTGAAACGCATGCTAGGCATTTAGATCCTGAAAGACGATTTCACGCAGCTTCAACGTGCACCTGCAGGCCGGGCGCGGGTGCTAAACCGATGGAGTAGATGCGGAACGTTGGCTATTCGCCATCGGGGCACCTACTGCAGCGTGACCTTGTAAGGCTCCGGTATAGTTGCGAAATGGAGAAGATGAAAAAGACGTTCGCATTGGTTGTGCTGTTGATGCCGGTCGGATGTTCGGATGCGAAGAGCGTCGGGTATTATAAAGCACATGCGGCCGAACGAGGCCGTAGGCTTGACGCCTGTGTCGCTTATGCCGACTTTTCGCGTGATTGCCGCAATGTCAGACAGTCGGAGTTCGACTTGAATGGCACCCCGGCACACGATGGCGTCGCAATCACCAAGTAACCCCGTGCTAGACCGCCGCAAACACGACACGCTTGACATTCGGATGGTGACTCGCCTGTGCTCCCTTTGACAGCATGAGCGAAGGCAGCATGCGTAAAACGTTTATTTGTTGTACAGACGCTATCGATCTACCAAGTTTGGCACGCCTTCAGTGAGGCCCCGTCGTTTGATCTGCCAGATGACCGCCTTGCGTAACACGCGGGAAAGCTGGTCTACCGAGTAGGGCTTGTGCAGCAGCTCGAAGCCATGTTGCCCGTTTTGCGCCAGCACGTGGCTATAGCCACTCGTCAGGATTACCGGGACGTCGGGGTAACGCTCGCGGACCTCGCTACCGAGTTCGATACCATCCATGCCCGGCATCACCACGTCGGAGAACACGACGTGGAAGCGCCGGCAATTTTCGTCGAGCAGGCGTAAGGCCGCATGGCCATCATTGGCCAGCACGGTGTCGTACCCCAGCTCTTTCAGAGCTGAAGTGGCGAACTCACCAACCTCTGCGTTATCCTCGACGACCAGCACGCAGACGCCGGAACCGTCAGAATCCTCGTCCGCCTGCTCAGCCTGCTGCCCGTTGCCGTCCGGATAGGCGCGCGGGAGATATAGAGTAAAGGTCGTGCCTTCTCCCGGCTTGCTGTCGACCCGAATGTCACCACCCGACTGTTTGGCAAAACCGATGACTTGGCTGAGGCCGAGGCCAGTCCCCTGTCCCACCCCCTTTGTGGTGAAGAACGGTTCAAAGATGCGGTCAATTTCGCCCGGCGCGATGCCGCTACCCATGTCGGTAATAGTTACCGCGATGAAGTCGCCAGCAACCGCTGCATGGCCGCGGATCGCCGGGATGCCGGATACCGGGCCAGTGGCGATGGTCAGCCGGCCTTCCCCGCCCATCGCGTCTCGGGCGTTGATTCCCATGTTGACGATCGCGGTGTCGAACTGACTGCGATCCGCGACGATGAAGAACGGCTCCTGCGGTAGGTGGATATCGAGCGTGATCCGCGATCCGGTCATGGTGCCGATCATTGTGGCAACCTCTTCCAACGATATTCCGGCATCGAACATCTCGGATGTCAGAGCCTGACGTCGGGCAAACGCGAGCAACTGCCCCGTCAGCTTAGCGGCGCGATCGGCTGTGTTGCCGATCGCGTCGATGTATCGCGTACGCTTGTCGTCCGGGAGGTTATCATGGCGGAGCAGGTCTACTGATCCGCGAATCACGGTCAGCAGGTTGTTGAAGTCGTGGGCCACACCGCCGGTGAGCTGGCCGATCGCCTCCAGCTTTTGGCTTTGCCGTAGTTGATCCTGCGCCTCGGCAAGTGCTGCCTCGCTACGCTTGCGTTCGGTAATATCGGACACGAACTGGTAGGCACCGACACGTTGGCCTGCGGCATCGAGCAGCGGTCGGAACGTCACCTCGAACCATGTCCGGGCCAGGCCGGGATTGCCGAACTCCTGGACAAAGGTAACTTCTTCGCCCGACAGTCCGCGGGCCCATCCCTCCCGCACCTCAGCCTGACACTCGGGTTGGTCGGCGAGTAGATCGAGCATATTATCGCCGACAGTGGGGCGGACTCCATAGACCTGCCTGAAGGCGACGACGTTCGCCGGATTGATTGCAAGGATGTTGTAGTCGAGGTCGGAAACGAGGATCAGCATGTCGGTCCCGTCAAAAACGGTCGCGAGCAGATCGCGCTCCGCCTTGCTGCGGCGCTCGGCGACAACCTTGGCCGTCATGTCGTTGACGACGCCGATCATCCCGTTGACCTGTCCCTTATCGTCGCGGACCGGGCTGTAAGAAAAGCTGAACCAGGTATCCTCGGGATACCCATTACGGGTCATGACAAGATGGCGCTCGTCCTGCCACACCATCTCACCGGCAAGCGTGCGGTCGACGAGCGGCGCGAGGTCCGGCCAAAGCTCCGTCCACACCTCCGGAAATGGCCGGCCGAGCGCCGCAGGATGGCGGGCCCCCAGGAATGCTGCATAGGCGTCATTGTAGAAGAAAGTCAGCTCCGGTCCCCAGGCAACAAACATGCAATGGCCGTTGTCGAGCATGAGGCTGAGCGTGGTGCGGAGGGACTGAGGCCACCTTTCGGGAAGGCCGACCGGCGACGATGCCCAATCACGTTCGCGCATGAGCGCCGATAGCTCACCGCCTATTCCCAAAAATTCCAATTTGCCCATGGTTTGCCCGTCACCTTGCCCTGTTGCCTTAGCTGTGGGCCGGTTGGAAGGGGATTACCAGCGACGTGCGCGAAAGGTACCGCTGGTTACAACTCACATGCCACAACGGTGTTGTGCAATCGCCATGCGGCATGACCGCGTTGCGTCATGGATAGACCGACCAGAAACGCTGTGCTTGCCATGCTTTCTGGCCTATCGTCTGGCTGGATCATTCCCCATCTGCCAAAAGCCCGCGCTCTCACTTCGCGATCAAAAACAATCTCAAGATCGGTGTGTCGCGGTTCGTGACCTTGCACCGTCTGTAACTACAAGGGATACAAACTATTCAGAGCGCGGAACCTGCCAGCAGAACAGGGCGGTCAGTGCCGGACGCCAACCCATGCAATGGATGACCAATCCAGCGTGCCATTGTGTCGCCATCCATCGCCTTACCGTATTTAAAACCCTGTCCCTCCTCGCAACCGATGGCGAGAAGCATCCGCTCCTGCTCGATCGTTTCGATACCCTCGGCAATGACCGACAAACCTAGCCCCCGGCCGATCGCCGCAACATGCTGTACGATGACGGCATTGTGCGGGTCCGTCGCGATGTCGTGGACAAACGACCGGTCGATCTTGAGACGGGTCAGCGGGAAGCGCTGAAGCGTGCTCAGCGAGGCAAAGCCGGTGCCGAAATCGTCAAGTGCGATCCCAACCCCGGCATTATAGAGGTTCTGCAAGGGAACCAATGCATCGTCATCATGACTGATGGCGATGGTCTCGGTAATCTCGAGTTCAAGGTCGGTAGGCTGAAGGGCATGGGTCATCAACGTATTGCTGACCATTGTCTCGAGTGTTCCCGCCCTGAATTGGGCAGCAAACAGGTTCACGCCGACACGATTCACGGTGAGCCCCTGATTGCGCCACTCTCCCAGTTGGCGGCACGCTTCGCCCAGCACCCAGCAGCCTATTTCATAGGCGACCAGGTGCGTCTCCAGGATCGGCATGAACGCCGCGGGAGAGAGCAGGCCGCGCGTCGGATGTTGCCAACGTAACAGGGCTTCGACACCGATAAGGGCTCCATCCCGCAAGCGCACCTGCGGCTGATAATGCAATTGCCACTCGCGCCGTTCAAAGGCCTGGCGCATCTCGTCCTTGAAAGCGCGTCGCGCCGTGTGCTCGCTCGCCATTGTGGCGTTGAAGAGGCAGTAGGAGCGACCGCCCTGCTTCTTGGCCCTGAACAGCGCAAGATCGGCACAGACGAGCAATTCGTCGGCCTCGGTCGCGTGCAGTGGCGCGAGCGCGATGCCAATGCTGGCCCCAACGGTGACCTCATGATCGCCGATGACAAAGGCATCGATAAAGGCGTCAAGCAGTTGTTGAGCTGTCGAAACGATCTGGAGCAGGTCGGAACATGCGGGCAGGAGCATGGCGAATTCGTCGCCGCCGACGCGCGCGAGCACAGCTCCGCCCTCTGCCGCCGCGATCATCCGCACTGCGATCATCTGCAAAAGCGCGTCTCCGGCATCATGCCCGAAAGCGTCGTTGACCTTCTTGAAGCCGTCCAGGTCCAGTGCGACGACTGCCGCAGGTTGCTGATCGATGAAACATTGTTCGACGTGCGCGCGGAACTCCCCGCGGTTGACCAGGCCGGTCAGGGCATCGTGGCTCGCAAGGTGACGCAGTTGGATCTCGCGTTGTCGCCGATCCGTGATGTCGTGAATATGTGCGCCAAATTCGAGGCCGGTCGGACCCTGCCAGATCGACATGGCAAGTTCGGCGGCAAACTCCGACCCGTCGCTGCGCCGCGCGATAACCTCGACCCGTTTGCCGTTCAGAGTCGAGGGTGCGCCTCCGATAAGACGGGCCAGACCGGCCGCATGCGCCTGCTGAAACCGGGAAGGGATTATTAGGTCGAGTTGCTGCCCAATCGCCTCTGATGCCGAGAACCCGAACAGCCTGCTCGCAGCGACATTCCACCACGTGATCCGTCCCGCATCGTCGCACGTCACATTGGCCACCCCTGTGGCTTCGGACAGCATGGTTACGATCTGCCCTGTTCGTCCCAAGCGACGCTTTTCTAGGCGTTCGGCGACGATCGCCGCGAAGGCGACCAATCGCTTCAGGTCGGTTGTGCTGAAATCAGCCCGGGCTACCCGGTCGAGAATGCAGAAAGCGCCAAGCTTAACGCCGTCGCGGCTGACCAGCGGCGCGCCTGCGTAGAAGCGGATATGATCGTCCCCCGTGACAAGAGGGTTATCGCGGAAACGGGAGTCTCCTGTCGCATCAGGAACGATCAGCGGTTGATCGGTCAAAATCGTATGGGTGCAGAACGCGATGTCGCGGGGCGTCGAGGATACGTTAAAACCCTTCCGACCGAGCAACCATTGGCTGTCCTCGCCCACGAGTGTCACGAGACATATCGGAACGTCGAATATCTCAGCGGCCAGCTCTACGATCCGATCGTAATCAGCGTCGGATTGCTGTTTGGGTACGTCATAGCTTGGCAGAACACGCAGCCGTTGCTCTTCGTCCATCGGGAGCGGGATGCAGTGAGGCAATGTCAACATCCCAATGGGTTAGAGTCACCCTTGTACGGATTTCATTAACATCGTATAACGTTAAGGGTTAATTATTAATAGGCGGTTCCATCGTCGAAGGCTGATAGGATCCGCTGTCGGAATGGTGATATCGTCACAACGGCGAGCCGTGATTTACCAATCCTAGGTTCAGCCCGACCTGAAGGCACGTGGCATCGCGTTCCGGTTGCTGACCGAGCAAATGGATACGACCACGCCGCACGGCGAGTTATTGTTTTCGCTGTTCGGCGCGTTGGCACCATATGAGCGTGCGCTTACACTGCTTGAAAAAGTCTCATCGGCATTGGTTCGTTCAGGCTTGACCCCTGAGCGTCTTGAGCTTGAAATTACCGAGAGCGCGTTGCTGGCGGACACTGACAACGTTCTGGCGACCCTTCACGCGCTACGTGCTTTAGGGGTGAAAATTTCAATGGACGACTTCGGCACCGGATACTCGTCGCTGAGCTACCTCCAAAAGTTCCCGTTTAACAAGATCAAGATTGACCGTTCCTTTGTCTCTGGCGGAGATGCCGATAGCGAGGCAATCTTGCGCGCCGTATCGGGTCTTGGCTCCAATCTCGGCATGGCGATTACTGCCGAAGGAGTGGAGACCGCTGATCAACTCCGACGCATCCGTGATCAGCGCTGCACGCACGTTCAAGGTTATCTTACCGGACGGCCGATGGCGCAAATCAGGTTGCTGATTTTTTGTCCAGGCAAATCTAAGGAGCCACGATGTCAACGTCCATCTACCGGTTGGTGTACTACAGCCAGAACCATTTGCCGGCCGAAGGCACGGGCTTCGCACTTGAAGTCGAGGCTATCTTGGAAAAGAGCTGTGCGAACAATATGAAGGATGGTATCACAGGCGCTCTCATGTTCAACGCGGGGTGCTTCGCCCAAGTGCTCGAGGGGCCGCTTGAACAGGTCGAAGCAGCGTTTGAGCGCATTCAGCAGGACGAGCGACACGGTGAGGTATCACTCCTGACCCTCGAACCTATCGGCGCTCGAAGCTTTCCAAACTGGGCGATGGGTTTCGTAGGGTCTTCTATCGCGAACGCGGAACGTTTCGCGCCAATCGCAGCGTCGAGCGGGTTTGACCTGTCCCGCTTCAACGGCGACGAGCTTCATAGGCTGCTGCACGACCTTGCTGTCGAGGAAGAGCGATTGGCTGTCTGAACGCGCAGCTGGAGGACAATCCAGCAGCTGCGTTCAGCCGCTTGCGTGAATCAGTGCAACCAGGAAGCAGGTACTTAGCCACCTGAACGATCGGCTGTTCACATCCGATCGCTGCCCGGAAGAGAACAGGCCGCAATTTACTAAAACTGGACATGGCATGTTGCGAAGCTCAGGAGTTTGGCAACACAAAGGTAGGATCGCCTGCGCAATCAGGTCGTGACAAACTGTCCAGATGCAAGTAGCGCCTCGTTTACGTGTGATGGACTGCGCCGAGCACGACTACCTAAAAGGAGTCGCCATGATGCCATGCGAGATCCCTGACGAGGGTTTAGATGAACCGCTCGACACAGTCACGCTCATTGCTGAGGCACTGACGCAAAAGTTTGGTCTTGAAGGACTCGAAGCGGCAAAGAGGCAACGTGATAAGGCAGGCGACGATACACGTGCTACATGGGAAGAGGTTGTTGCTCGCCTTGCGGCGCAAGCAAACCACCCGGAATAACCGCGATCGAAAGCTCTAGAAGTCCGATCCGGTATATTTTAACAAATTTTGGGGGGGCATGGCCGTCGCCTGTGAAGCGACTTGCTCGATCCGCTAGGTCAAGCGCGAACGATATGGCCGCTGCAAAGGTGGTGAGATCGTGCTCGACGCGAACTGCTCGTCCGTCCTCATATTCCAGAATGATGTCCACAGCTCGTTCAGTCCCAAGGGCTTCGACGCCCTAGAGAACAATAACTTTAGTTATTCTCAATTGTCAATAAGGAAGCGTTCGGCTGTTATGCCCGCGGCTTATGGTTAATACGTCAGGCCGCTGCCCCCCCCGTCGCTGAATTTACGGCATACGCACAAGACCTTGCGGTACTCCCGGTGCGTCATAGTTGAACTTGGTTCAGAACCACTCTCTACGAGGTCGCTCACGAAGCTTTTCAGCTTCCACTCTGAGGTCGTCCCATTCGATGTTCACCGGCACGCGGGATACTTGGATAAACGCATTTCCAGATGAACGTCAACGCTGGTGACGCCCCCCCGCTGCAGCGCCCGTATGGCCCTGGAGATTTGATCGTTAGCCAATTCTTGACGTTCAGCTTTGCTGAAATAATCGATCATTTGAAGGACCAAGTCCGGTGCGAGGCGGCGCTTCTCCTTGCCAGAGGGGCAGCGGATCTATGCCATCACGGCGTCTTTGATCTCCCAATACTCGGAAACCGTCATACCTGATCGTCCCATCGCCATCTCTACGGCTACGGTGCACGCGGAAGCTGCCGCACGCCAGCTGCATATCTTGTAGCACTCTTCGGCGTCGATCAGTATGGGCAGGGCGAACAAAACCGTTCGCACTGATGCGAAAATAAAACGTTTGGCATTAAATCAGATAGCCTACCGGCATAAATAGCCCAGTATTAGCGTAGCGGACGGGTTTTAACATAAGCCCTATTGCACGGGTTAAAGTGGCACTGATCCGTCACCGGCATCGTATTTCAGCGAGTCCAGGATCGCCGTAAGTAGGGCATGAGACTGCCACATTGGTGCACCGGCTCCATCCGCCGCCTCGGCAACGTCGATCTGCACGCTGTCCGCGCTTTCAACGATATCGATCGCGTCGTCGATGGTGATTATCGAGCGCGTCAGCAGCCCATGTATCAGGCTTTCGACCAGGAGCAGCGCAGCGTGGCCGTGCGGATCAGGCATCGGAGGCATGATCCCCCGCATCGCGGAATTGTCATCATTGGTGGGCATGGGAAGCGCCTTTATACAGGCTAGGGTCTGATATTCACTGTGTTGTCGACGCCTGGTTCAACGTATCGACAATGCACCTCCTATAGAGAGCCTGCGGCAAATTATCTCAATATATAATAACAACCGTCAATATTTACGGGCAATGTCAAGACTAAGGATTCAGCGGTAGAACCCCATTATGACTAATCGGTTCGTCCAGAAAATGAGCGGTATGGTCGATCTTACAGCTCGCGATGTCGCTGCACTTGAAGTGGTGACATCGCGCCCTCGACGCTATGCTGCCCGGAAGGATTTGATCCGTGAGGGCGACGAAACCGGGCCCATGCTAGTGGTGCTGGAAGGGTGGCTATGCCGCTACAAGATCCTGCCCAACGGCTCGCGGCAAATTATGGCGTTCATGATGCCGGGTGATGCCTGCGATCTTCATATAAAACTTTTGGCTGCAATGGATCACAGTATCCAGGCGGTCGCTCCCTCGCTCGTCGCAACGGTGTCCCGCACCGAGATGCAGTCCATGATGGACGAGCATCCAAACATCGCACGCGCAATGTACACGGCCCAACTCGTCGACGAAGGCATCATGCGGGCATGGATCGTCAGCATGGGGCGGCGTAGTTCGGCCGAACGCGTCGCGCATCTGATCTGCGAATTGTACCTGCGGGCGCGTAACATTGGTCTGACCCACGATGGCGACTTCTCACTGCCGATGTCGCAAGTCATCCTCGCCGATGCGCTCGGTATGACACCAGTTCATATCAATCGCGTTCTCAAAGAACTCCGGCTCGCGGGTGCGATGGCGCTCAAACGAGGCAGCGTGACGATCATAGACCCAGTGAAGCTGGTCCAGATCGCCGGATTTGACGACAACTACTTACACCGCCGTCTGCATCAGACGGATTAAGCAGTCCGGTCGGTCCCGCTACTCGCCCAAGCCAACAATCAGATCATGTAAACATATCGTCGCCGCGTTCTTTGATGCAAAACTCATAGGTTCTGCATGACGATCGGAACCGCGAAAATTGTAGAAGTCAGGGCTAATTGGCACGGTCTGTCAGTGCTAAATGTCACGTCGCGGCGTTCGGTCAAATCTTAGCCCGTGAGGTCCAGCCGATCCGCGTAAGCGTGCCGAGCAAGGTCGAGCGCGGCACCTTAAAGGTTCGGCAGACAGACGCCTTGCTGGCCCCACCATCTAGCGCAGCGGTAATCCGTTCGAGCGTTTCGGTGTCGATCATCGGCGGTCGGCCACCCTGCCGTCCACGGCGTTTGGCCGCGGCCAGTCCTGCCATCACCCGTTCGCGTGTTAGCGAACGCTCATACTGTGCCAATGCGCCAAATAAGGAGAAAAGCAATTCGCCGTGCGGTGTGGTCGTATCCATTTGCTCGGTCAGCGAACGGAACGCGATGTCGCGGGCCTTCAGGTCTGTGACGATCATCAACAGATGCGGCAGCGAGCGTCCAAGCCGGTCGAGTTTCCATACGATGAGTGTGTCGCCCGCGTTTAAATAGTCTAGGCATGCTTTAAGCCCTGGCCGATCGTCACGCGCCCCTGACGATTTGTCGGTATGAAGATGCCGATGATCGACGCCCGCCGCGACCAGCGCGTCGCGCTGGAGATCGACCGTCTGGCGATCGTCAGCCGATGACACCCGCATATATCCGACCAGCATGTACGACAAACCCCCAAGAGTACGTTTCCGCACATTAAGCCAAAGCGACAGGGTTTGTCGAACATTATACTAGGAGGCGGGGGTGATTTAGACGGAAGCGAAGCTTCAGGTGTCGGCTATTATGTGTTTTTCGGACAGGGAAGGCACAGCGGCGTGCGACCAGAGCGCTACGTTGACCGCTATAGGCGTAAACGACCGGGGCTGACGAGAGCGGTCGACTGTGCGTGGTGGAAAGGTTCCAATAGGCGGCAGGTGAAAAAGGCGCCATCCCAAGGTTAAACGGCATAGTGGTGCGTCAGCGACAGAAAGTCCATTACCGCGACGCCCGCCATTTAAGTTGAGCGTACTCATCATCGGTACGATTAAAAAAGGAAACCTTTACCTGTTTTGGAATGTACCTTTATATCATTTGGTGCCGTTTATCAGCCGCCGCGGTCTTGCCGGACAAGGCTGATCACTGCGGCGATGAGTATGTTCTCCGTGACGGGTTTTTGCAGGCACGGCAGATCAGCAATATCGGGGGGAATGATGCTTTTGTCATAACCTGTCACCAGCAGGGTCGGGATGCCTAACGCCTTTATCTCGCGCGCAAGGCTGAAGCTGGGACCAGACCCAAGATTGAGATCGAGGACCGCATAGCTAGGTACGGTATGACTCAAGCATACCAATACGTCCGCTACGGAGCCATACGGGCCCAATACTGTTGCCCCTGCCTCCCCCAGTGCCTCGCACGTGCATTCCGCGAGGTAGTAGTCATCATCCACCACCAGCACGGTGCAATCCGCAAGTGACTGAATCATAGCCATCATGAATGACTCTCGTCACGCATCACCGATGGCGATACGCCTTCTTGGAGAAAGCTTTCGCCCGGTGCGAGGGGAAAGCTGATGTCGCACCGTAGTCCGTCCGGTTCAAACTTCATTTCCCCGGACCCGCGTAATTCGTACGGCACACGGCGGGTCACCAGCTCCGTACCAAAGCCTCGGCCACGCGGGACGTTGTCTTCGACGTTGCCCCCGGTTTCTGCCCAGCATAGATTAAGCCAATCCTGCTCCGCCCGCCGCTCAATCTCCCATTGAACGGTAACGCGCCCGTTTTCGGTCACGAGGGCGCCGTACTTACTTGCATTGGTCGCCAGCTCGTGGACGGCCAAGGTCAACACTTCGGCAGCCTTTGGCGCCAGCGTCACGGCGGGGCCAAATAGGACGATCTGATCTTTGTCGGCCGCCTGGATCAGCAGTTCATCGCGAATCATATCCGACAGGTCCACACCCACGCCAGCACCGCGGGTCAGTAAGACCTGCGTGCGGGCCATGGCCGCGATCCGCCCGCTCAGGTGATCGCGGAACTCAGTTGTGGAGACATTGAGGCTGCTTCGCCGGATGACCGCTGCGACCATCGCAAGGACGTTTCGGACACGGTGTTGCAGTTCGGCTAAGAGGATGACCTGACGCTCTTCGATCCGTTTGCGATCGGTCAGGTTCTGGGCAATCTTCAAAAAGCCCTGTAGAACGCCGTCAGGCGTTCGCAGCGCAATGGTCTGCCCGTCCATGTAGACCCGCCTGCCTGCCTTGGTCACGTGCCAGCGGACATCCGGTACTTTGCCCTGCGCAGTGGCCATCGCAATCTCGCTGGCCGTGGCGCCACTCTCATTGTCTTCCGGCGTGAAAATTGTCGAGGCTGACCTCCCGATCATCTCATGCTCGCTCCAACCGAAGATCGCCTCAGCCCCGGGGAACCAGTCGGTGACGATATCGTCAGTATCGCTGATCAAGATCGCGAAATCTTTCGCGTTCTCGACGACTAGCCGAAAGCGTTCGTTGCTCCGGGCGAGCTTGTTTATCTTATCAAGCCGATCGATGACCGGACCAAGAGTGCAGGCGTAGGTCCGCAGGAACTGAACGTCGCCGTACGGGAAATCCCGTGGCTCGATCGCGTCCACCTCGAGAACGCCGTACGCCTCCCCACCTGGAAGAAAGATGGGCACGTTCACCAATGCAACGACGCCATGTTCAAGCATAAAGTCGGCAAAAACAAAGCGCGTTTCAGTAACAATATCGGATGTCACGATCGGCGTCCCGCCAGCAATAGCAAACGCCTCAGATGATTTATCATCAAGCGAAAGACGTTCCTGACCAACGACGCCTGGTGCCCATCCCACTCCCGCCCGGACGAACGCTGTCTGTCGATCCTCGCTTATCTCGAGCACTTTGGCCAGATCGGTTTGCAAGGCATCAGCGACCAGTCTGCAACCCTCTTGGAGAACCTGCTGCAGATTATCGCATCGGAGTGTAAACTCTCCAAAGTCTGCAAGCGCCTGCTGACGCCGGTCAAATTCATTAAAACTGCAGCTCATCGGCTTCTCCGAGACCTTATCCGGTTACCCGCAACCAATCGCAATAACGACGAGCTGGAGATCGTTACTGGAGCAGTGGTGCGTTTCCCGCAGCAAGAGGTCGTCATGGGACAATGATTGACGAGGAGCCGGAGCGGTCGCCAAAAGGGCTGTGCCATCGGACTGAAGCCGTGTTCATTAAGCATCTGCAAGCAAGGCCATGTGGAGATAGCTCGGATCAAACCCGCATAGCTGGCGTAGCCGCGAAGCGTCAGGAATAGTGATCCACCGGTTTTTGAGCGTAATCAGACCATCGGCTTGAAGGGCGCGCATTGTACGATTGACATGGACAGCGGTAAGCCCGAGCACATCCCCGATCACTTCCTGGGTGAATGAGAACGCATAGCTGCTCTCCCGCCCACTCTCCGCGTCGAGGCGAGTACTCAGCTCGCATAGCATTTGGGCAATACGTTCAGTAGCGGATCGACGGCCCACCGAAAGCGCTTGCTGGCTGACAATCGCATTCTCGATAAAGCCGAGGCGTGCCAATGCGCTTGCAATTCCGGGGTGTTCGGCAGCCAGCATTGACATCTGTTTGCACGGTAGGGCTACGATCGTTGCCTGCGTGATTGTACGGACCCCGTAATGTGGGCGCTCGAACAGCAGGGCGTTCAAATTGGCGGCGTCGCCTGGAAGGAGCAAGCTCGACAGCAGGCGACCACCATTTGTGGTGGTCATGTACCGGGAGGCCCAACCCTCAGTAATGATCATGAGGCGATCGGAGCCCTCTCCTTCGCGCACGACGTCGGTATGGGGTCCGACCGATGTAAAAGAAAATGTGATATTATCGAGCGCGCATTGCTCGTCGAGAGTAAGCGACTGGAATGAACAGCGAGTGCCAGACAGAAGCCGCAGCAGCCGTCTCGTGCCGAATATGGCGTATGTATCAGCCTGCAAAGCGCTGTTCACGAAACATCGGCCTCGAAGGAGGCGTTAAGGGTAGTCTTTTGCAGGTCTGCTTCAGATAGCTGTCTATATAGTTCTTCGACACTCGGCAGCGTTGCCGCTTGGGCACGCTCGAACTTGGGGCCAGCAAGATGCCGATAATAGGAACGATCATTCGCGACCATCTGAAACCCCATTGGTACCGTCCAAAGGCGGTACAGATGGGTTTGATCGCACGCGTCCGTCCCGCTCGCTATGCTATGTGGGGTAGGCCACGTAAGTTATGAGCCCTTGCCGAAAGGCGCTACAAGCCTGCTGTACTGAACTTCTGGCACGCCATAGCCTTCGCCGGCTAGATCCGTAAGCTTTGCACGGTCGAGAATAAGCACGCGCCCCCGTGTCGAGCGGATCATGCCCGCCCCTTCGAGGATATGGAGCGTCACTGTCACGCCACTACGTTCCGCCGCGATCATCATTCCCATAAAATCATGTGTCAGAGCAATCTCGTCTCCGTCCATGCGATCGTGACACATGAGCAACCAGCGAGCGAGGCGGGCTTCGACACGTTGATGCGCGTTCGTCGCCGCACTCTGCGCTGTCTGAATCATCAGCGCCTGAACAAACCGAAGCAGCATCGTTCGAAGCGGCTCACTTTGCGCAATGGCGGCGAGATAGTTGTCGGTCGTAATTCGTAACGCGGTTGCTTCACCAACCTGAATGAAGCTTTCATGAGGGGTATCGCTAGCGCCAAGAAGTAGATGCGTTGCCGACACGCCTTCCTTACCGATAATGCCAACCTCCGTTCGTCCCTTGCCTGGCGTATCGGATACGGTCGATATAACACCACCTTCGGGAAAATGGATGTAATCAACCCGCCGGTTTGCTGGAACTAATACATCACCGCGGTTAAGATTGACGCGGTGAAAATTGGGTCGCAGCCGAGCGAAATCTTCTGGCGACATGGTAGCAAGGAGAATGTTTTTGGTGGTCGATTGATCCGGATGCGACATTAGTGCCCCATTGTTTTGGGGCGAAAGCGCAAGCATCTCTCAGTCGCTCACGCCCTTGAACTGGCGAGCAATAGGTCCGCATAGGCTACAAAAAGACTGGCCGCTACGATTTGTGTTATACCCCACAGTTCCGGTGGTAGCCGGGTTTGGTGTTGTAACACTTGTCGGCAAGCTACGCACGCTGCCATAGGATGGTGCCTGCCATCCACGCTCGCTGGCCAGGCCGGCGATGCGTCGGTGGATGGTCGCGATTGATGGCGGCGGCTTCAGGAGTGCCATGCCTTCGATCAGTTCGACCAGCTCTTTTGGAAAGGTGCGCTTACCGGCTTCCGGTCGCGGCGGACGCACGAGCCCGGCAGGTCCATCAGCGCGGTAACGTGCGATCCAGCGCCGGGCGGTGCGGATCGGGATGCCGGCGTCGGCCGCCACCCTCGTCAGTGGCACGCCATCAACCAGATGTGGTCGCAACACGGCCAACCGCTTTGCGACCTCGGCGCTTCTAATTTGCAAACCTCGATAATCCGCCATGGTGATCTACCCCGTCCGAAAGAGGATCCCTGGGGCGCTTAGGGTACGCTGGGAAAGCGGTTCTGCGATGCCCCGGCTATCCTGCGAACGAGGCCGTGGGCGTCGGGCATCTCGACGAGGGCATGGCGGTGCTGACCAAGCCCTTCAACGTCTTCGAACTGGAACGACGAGTTGGCGAGATGATTACCGGCTGACCGGCGACGCGGAGTCAGATAAAGGTGATGCGTTAATAAATTACCAACACCCCAATGGCATGAATGTAGCTATGACCTTCACCAGCTCCCTGAGCGATGCGGCCGAGATGGGTCGGCTCACCGCGCTCTGGAGCATGGCGATCCTCGATACGCCTACCCAGCGGGACTTCGATGAGGTCACACGGCTGGCGGCTCTCGCGCTTGGCAGCGAAAGCGCAGCGGTCAGTCTGGTCGACGACCGACGCGCCTGGTTCAAGTCGCGCGTCTGTATTCCAGATACGGAAGCACCCCGAGAGCATGCCTTTTGCACTCTGGCGCTGGAGTCAGCTGACCCGGTCGTCATCCTCGACACCCACGCCGATGCACGATGCGAAGGGAACCCACTGACCCTCGGTCCTGACGGATTCCGCTTTTATGCCGGTGCGCCGATCATCACCTCGGCTGGCCATTGTCTCGGCACGCTGTGCGTCCTCGATCGCCAGCCACGGGCTGAGGTGCGGCCCGACCAACTCAGGGCGCTTGCCGATCTTGCCGGGATCGTCATCGGCCTGATCGAGGCTCGTCGCTATCGGCAGATCGGCGAGATCGCGACCCAGGTCGTCAATGTCACCTCGGACGCGATCCTCTGTGTCGACGGCAAGGGCACGATCACGTTCTGGAACCGGGCTGCGGAGGCGATGTTCGGCTATTCGTCTGCCGAGGCGGTAGGCCGTTCCCTCAATATCATTATACCCCCGGCTCATACTTCCGCTCATCATCGCGGCTTCGCACGCGCCTCCGCGGGCGGGCCCACGACCCTGGTCGGCAAGTCTGTCGAGCTGACCGCCAAGCGCTTCGACGACAGCGAGTTTCCGATCGAACTATCGCTCGCCCGTTGGGGATCGGTAACGACAGGTCACAACTTCGCCGGCATCATCCGGGATGCCTCGGCTCGCAAGATGCTGGAACGTGAACGGGAGCAGGCCAAGGCATTCCTGGACACGGTCGTCGATCATCTTCCCGCGGTGCTGTTCGTCAAGGACGCGGAGACCAAGCGCTACCTGCTGGTCAATCGTGCCGGCGAGGAACTGACGGGCCGTTCCCGGAACGATATGGTCGGCAAGACCGATCTTGAGCTGTTCGCCCAGGGCGCCGGCTACGAGCAACGCGACGAGGCCGCCCTGGCGCTTCAAGGTGTCCACCTCTTCGAGAGCCAGTTCGAGCGCCCTGGCAGTGACGCCGTGACGCTGCGCACCAAGCGCATCGTCGTCGACGGGCCGAACCGCGAGCGCGAATATATCGTCGGCATGTCCGAGGACGTGACCGAAACCCGAATAGCGCAGGCAGAAGTGCAGCGCCTGGCGCACTATGACTCGCTGACCGGGCTGAGCAACAGGGGTTCGTTCGTCGACGAGATGGACAGGCTGATCGCTGCGCAGGCGCCGTTCGCCCTCATCAGCATTGATCTCGACCGCTTCAAGGCGGTGAACGATCAGTTCGGCCATCTCGCTGGCGACGCGGTGCTTGCGCAGATCGGCGATCGCCTTCGCGCCGTTACGACCGCAACGACGACGCTCGCCCGCGTGGGCGGCGACGAGTTCGCGATGATCGTTACCGACGCCGCACCTGCCGAGCGCGCTCGCATCCTCGCTGCGACCGTCGTCGCCACGCTGGCATCGCCGATCATCACCCGCTGGGCGACCGTCCAGCTTGGGAGCAGCATCGGCATCGCGCTTGCACCCGGTGATGCCGCCACGACCGAGGAGCTGCGCCAGCACGCCGATCTGGCGCTCTATCGCGCCAAGCAGCAGGGCCGCGGGATCGTCTGCTTCTTTAGCGCCGAGATGGACCGCGCCACTCAGGATCGCCGCGAGCTGGAGCGCGACCTGCGCACTGCCCTCGAAAGCAGCGAAATCACGCTCGCCTACCAGCCCGTAGTATCCGCTAGCACCGGGCAGATCACGAGCGTGGAAGCCTTGGCCCGCTGGCACCATCCGGTCAGGGGGCCGATCCCACCCGACCTGTTTATCTCGATTGCCGAGGAAGGCGGGTTGATAGCGCAACTCGGGAAACGCATTCTCTGCATCGCCTGCGAGGAGGCGACGGATTGGCCGGAACACATCAAAGTCGCGGTCAACATCTCCCCGATGCAGATTCATGCAGGCGATCTGTTCGAGGTCGTCCGCCACGTTCTGACCAGCACCGGCCTGTCTCCGCGCCGCCTTCAGCTGGAGGTGACCGAAGGACTGTTCCTACGCGACATCGACCACACGTTCCGCGAGCTGGACCAGCTGCGCACGCTCGGCATCCAGATCCTGATGGACGATTTCGGCGTCGGCTACTCTTCGCTCAGCTACTTCGAGCGGTTCCGGTTCGACAAGGTGAAGATCGACCAAAGCTTCGTGCGGCAGA
>JARUXA010000280.1 GCA_030433805.1 Sphingomonas sp. PsM26
TTCCTAGACTTGCCTGCCTTGATAACGATCGTGTCGGTCCTCATTGTCTGTACTGATAACTTGTCAGTCGGAACTATTCTGGTCTGAAAGATAGTTGTCCTTGTGAGTACGGAGGCATAGCACAAGGCCGGAATTAACGATTACAGGCTTAAGGACGTCGACTACTTCGGCTCGGTGACGATCGTATAGCGTGAATGGGCTAATCGGATGAGCTATATGGCTTTGATTTATACCTCGGCGATCGACGAGGTCTTCAGT
>JARUXA010000281.1 GCA_030433805.1 Sphingomonas sp. PsM26
TTCATATACATATATCTTTAAAAATAAATGTTTCGTATGATTACTTCCTTAAAAAATAACTTTATTTAAGTACTGTTATTAGTTAAGTAAATAATAAAGTGTTTATTGTATTATAATTGCTTCATCATTTACTCTAAGTGACGACAAATTGTGGGTTTTTCTACAATGTGTGTAAGTGATAACACTGTTTTTTATAAAGTGTTATATCATTTACTCTTATAAATAATATAACAATAAATTTTATCTATATTTAAAAG
>JARUXA010000282.1 GCA_030433805.1 Sphingomonas sp. PsM26
CGAGCAGCTCAAGCACTGCGGGCGGCAACGGCCAAACGCTGCGCCTGCCGAGCGGACGCGTCGTCGACGGCGTATCCAACTCAACCACCGTAAGTGGCAGCGGTAGCACACAGACCGGCAACGGCTAGACCGTCTCACTCCGCTACACCGGCTCGGCAGGCTGCCACCAACCCGACCCACGCGACGTCACCTCAGGCTCGGGCATTCTGTTGCCGGGCTTGATTAAGGGTAACTGCACCGTGGCTGCCGCCATTTTG
>JARUXA010000283.1 GCA_030433805.1 Sphingomonas sp. PsM26
TAATAAAATAGTCACCACCTCAGCTTCTCCATTTGGATTGGCTGAAAAATACAAGACCATAGATCCAGCATTCTCTTGAGTCAAATCGTTGAACTTATCACGTGTCACTCCAGAAACATTGAAAGGTTTGATAAAGGTTGATCCATTTTTACCATCTCGGTAGATCATATTGTAAATGGTACGTTTGTCGTTTTTGTCAAACACCGCAATATGTATAATGTCTTTGCCTATGAATTTCTTTTCATCCACTTTGGTAA
>JARUXA010000284.1 GCA_030433805.1 Sphingomonas sp. PsM26
TATTAGAAGAAGCTTGTATTCGAGAGTTAAGTACATTTAAAGGATCGATTGCCGCTGTTAGAAAACTATTTCCCTATAAACAGCTTACACCTCTTGTCATTAGTCGTTCACAAGCGATTATTGCGTTTCCTACATCTTCGCCCAATGACTACAGCTGCGCTTGGATTTTCTCCTCTCACGTTCATACTTCACATACGCTTGCTACAGTTCATTCATCCTCCATGCTAATTCACTTCAAAGACGGAACGTTCATTCC
>JARUXA010000285.1 GCA_030433805.1 Sphingomonas sp. PsM26
CCGTTTGGGTTGCGAACCTCTCCTTTTTTCGCTGGTATCAAATTTTCCGGTGTTCCTCCTTTTCGCGCCATTCTATATTTATTCTAATTATAAACGCTTCTTTGCCTATAAACACTACAAATTTACTACCAAATTGTTCTACTTGCAAAACTTTGCACGAAATTTGCCTAAATTTGTACAAAAAAAACGATGGAAGGACAAAAATTAAACAACCCAGGAACCACGGCAAACTCATTCACGGCCAACGGAAAGAAAT
>JARUXA010000286.1 GCA_030433805.1 Sphingomonas sp. PsM26
GTTTACTTGTCGTCTTTTTTTTTTTTTTGTTTTTTCTAACTCATATTTCTTTTCATAATTGAGTTTGTTTGGATAGTAAGATGTTTATATTAGAATTTTTTTTTGTGTTTTGTTTATGGGTTTTTCATTGGTTGTTTGTGTATTGTACGGTGTTTTGTTTGTTTTTTGTTGTTTTTGTTTTGTATCATCACCACCTTCTAGGTTTTCATGTTCTAGGTGGCGGCGCCGTGCCCGCCGGCCGCGCGCCCGCCGTCT
>JARUXA010000287.1 GCA_030433805.1 Sphingomonas sp. PsM26
GGTGAAGACTTGCGCCCCAACTCAAGCGATACAGGAACTCTAAGGATGCGCCATTGTGCGCAACACCGTAACGTCTGAGACACGCAAATCACCAC
Source organism: Sphingomonas sp. PsM26 (assembly GCA_030433805.1). Taxonomy (GTDB): domain Bacteria; phylum Pseudomonadota; class Alphaproteobacteria; order Sphingomonadales; family Sphingomonadaceae; genus Sphingomonas. The sequence continues at coordinate 96 of JARUXA010000287.1, forward strand.
CCATATAATCACACTCTCTATGCCGTAGCGCTTGGCTGGCGCTGGCTGGCTTGCAGGAATTGCCCTTATAGTGATACAGGCCGATACTCCAGTGACTAGCCTTTGTCACATTCTCTGTTTCGTTAGTCAGGCGAAACAAATAGCGGTGATACATATCT
>JARUXA010000288.1 GCA_030433805.1 Sphingomonas sp. PsM26
GTGCCGCCCACCATGGCCATCAAAGAGTTGACGGCCACGAGGCCAGAAATCTTGTCGAGCGTTTGAGCGCTCATCACGTTGAAGCCAAACCAGCCCACGATCAAAATCCACGCGCCCAAAGCGAGGAACGGAATGCTTGATGGTGGGTGTGCCGAAATCGCGCCGTCTTTGCGATAGCGGTTGCTACGTGCGCCAAGCAGCAGCACAGCAGGCAAAGCAATCCAACCACCCACAGCGTGAACGACCACAGAG
>JARUXA010000028.1 GCA_030433805.1 Sphingomonas sp. PsM26
AAATTTTGCATCAGACGCACTGAAGCGGATAGCTTCCATTCCATTCATGCGGAATCTTGTTGAGTTCACCAAAGGTGAAGACGACCCATACTTTAAGCTTTTGACTTCACTTCTTCATATTCGCCCGGATTCTGATACGATAACCGAGCAGGATTTGTATGATGTCTATAACAGCCTGTTTGGTACTGCTGAGACTCCGTCAGATGGAGGACAGGGTAAGGTTCTAGATTTGATCGAAACCGAGTGCGCCTCCTGCCTTGCCGCACCGGCGGGTGTTAACTTTGAGAACAAAATCGTCTTGTCCATCGCGGTTCGTTTGAAAGCTGAACGGATCATGATTGATAGAATCAACGATCCTGATTTTTTAAACGCAATAAAGGGAAGTCAAACCTCTGTTCTTCTTAGAAAGTTCAAAAAGAAATTTCCCGATAAAATCGCAGATGCAATCATCCTCGATCGGGTGTCTCTTATGACGCCAGAGAATATCCATCTTAACTCATTTATGTATGAGCCTATACTCGACATGTCAGATGAGCACCTCCGCCAGCTTTACGCTGATCTTACAAAGATATCCTGATGCTGCCGTCATCACGCTAACCCCCTTGGGCTAGCTCAAACCGTTATATCCGCTATGCTGGATGTATGGATAACGATTCGGCTATCAGCGCGTTGAACGCGCTTGCGCAAAGCACTCGCCTTAATACCTTCCGCCTGCTGGTGCGGCACGAACCGAACGGTTTGGCCGCGGGCGATATCGCTCGGCAACTCGACGTGCCGCAAAATACCATGTCCGCGCACCTCGGCATTCTCGCCCGGGCCGGCATCGTGCGTTCCGAACGGCGAAGCCGATCGATCATCTACCGCGCCGATCTGGACGGGCTGCGCGCACTGACCCTGTTCCTCGTCAAAGACTGCTGCGCCGGCTCACCCGAACTATGTGCGCCACTCCTGGCCGAACTCACCCCATGCTGCTGAAAGGACGTCCCGTGGCCGTCGATATCGTGATCTATCACAACCCCGAGTGCGGCACGTCGCGCAACACGCTGGCGATGATCCGCAATGCCGGCATTGAGCCGCACGTCATCGAATATCTGAAAACCCCACCCTCGCGCGCGCTGCTGATCGAACTGATCGACCGCGCCGGGATCACGCCCCGCGATCTGCTGCGCGAGAAGGGCACGCCCTATGCTGAGCTGGGCCTTCGTGACACCACGCTGTCAGACGACGCGCTGGTGGACGCGATGATGGCGCATCCGGTCCTCATCAACCGACCGCTCGTCGTCTCGCCGCTCGGCGTGAAGCTGTGCCGACCGTCCGAAGCGGTCCTTGATCTGCTGCCCGGGCCGCAACAGGAGGCGTTTGCCAAGGAAGACGGCCAACAGGTCGTAGACGCTTCGGGTCAGCGCATCGCCTGATGCTGCTCGCGCTCGCTATCTTCGTCGTCACGATCGCGCTCGTCATCTGGCAGCCCAAGGGCCTGGGCATCGGCTGGAGCGCGCTAGGCGGCGCGGCCGTCGCGCTGCTCGTCGGGGTCGTTTCGCTCTCTGACGTGCCTGTGGTGTGGGGCATCGTCTGGAACGCGACCGCGACGTTCGTCGCGATCATCATCGTCAGCCTGTTGCTCGATGAAGCCGGGTTCTTCGAATGGGCGGCGCTCCACGTCGCACGCTGGGGCGGGGGGCATGGTCGCCGCCTGTTCGTGCTAATCGTGCTGCTCGGCGCGGCGGTGTCGGCGCTGTTCGCCAATGATGGCGCCGCGCTGATCCTGACGCCGATCGTTATCGCGATGCTGCGTGCCCTGGGATACAAGGACAAGGCGACGCTGGCGTTCGTGATGGCGGCGGGATTCATCGCTGATACCGCCAGTCTGCCGCTGATCGTCTCCAACCTCGTCAACATCGTGTCGGCCGACTTCTTCCGGATCGGCTTTGCCGATTACGCCTCGGTGATGGTGCCGGTCGATCTGGCGTCGATCGCCGCGACACTGGTTGCGCTGCTGCTGTTCTTCCGGCGCGACATACCGGCAAGCTACGATGTGGCGCAGCTCCGCACGCCCGGTGATGCGATCCGCGACCGTGCCACGTTCAAGGCGGGCTGGGTCGTTCTTGCTCTACTGCTTGCCGGCTTCTTTCTGCTCGAACCCCTCGGCGTGCCGGTCAGCGCCGTGGCCGCTGCCGGCGCAGTCCTCCTGCTCATCATCGCCGCGCGCGGTCACGTCATCCAGACGCGCAAGGTGCTGGCCGGCGCGCCGTGGCAGGTCGTGATCTTCTCGCTCGGCATGTACCTGGTCGTCTATGGCCTCCGCAATGCGGGCCTGACTGACCACCTTGCCAGCCTGCTCGATCGTACCGCGCAAGGCGGTGTGTGGGGTGCAGCGTTCGGGACCGGGATCATCGCCGCGCTGCTCTCGTCGGTGATGAACAACATGCCGACCGTGCTAGTAGGCGCGCTGTCGATCGACGCGACGCACGCCACGGGCGCGATCAAGGAAGCGATGATCTACGCCAACGTAATCGGGTGCGACCTCGGACCGAAGATCACGCCGATCGGTTCGCTCGCGACACTGCTCTGGCTGCATGTCCTCGGGCAAAAGGGCATCCGGATTGGCTGGGGCTATTACTTCAAGGTTGGTGCGACACTAACGATCCCGGTGCTGCTGGTAACGCTCGCGGCACTCGCGATCAGGATCAGCATGGTATGACGGCACTCGTCTATCTTGCCGCGTCGCTTGCGGAAATCGCAGGGTGCTTTGCCTTTTGGGCATGGTTGCGGCTGGACAAATCGCCTCTGTGGCTGGCTCCGGGCGTGGTCTCACTTATGCTGTTCGCCTGGCTACTGACACGCGTGGATAGCGACGCAGCGGGGAGGGCCTATGCTGCCTATGGCGGCGTCTACATCTGCGCATCGCTGATCTGGCTCTGGGCTGTCGAAGGGGTAAGGCCCGATCGCTGGGACGCGGGTGGAGCTGCACTTTGCCTGATCGGCACCTGTATCATTCTGCTTGGCCCAAGGACCGCCTGATGCCGCTCCGCACTCTCTCCGATCCTGATAATCTGCCCGCGCTTGATCGGCGCTATGCGCTCGATCGTCCTGCCCTTGGGCTGGGCGCTGGTGATCCACCTCCGCGCATACTGTTGCTCTACGGCTCCCTGCGGGAGCGATCCTTTTCGCGGCTATGCGTCGAGGAAGCTGCTCGCCTGCTGCAATTCTTCGGCTGCGAAACGCGGATCTTCGATCCTTCGACGTTGCCGTTGCCCGATCAGGTGACGGGGGACGACCACCCGGCCGTTCACGAGCTGCGCGAACTGTCGATGTGGTCGGAGGGGCATGTGTGGTGCAGCCCCGAGCGGCATGGCCAGATTACTGGCATCATGAAGCTGCAAGTCGATCACCTGCCGCTGTCGATGGGCGGCATGCGCCCAACGCAAGGCCGCACGCTTGCCGTCATGCAGGTGTCGGCGGGATCGCAGTCGTTCAACAGCGTGAACACCCTGCGCGTCCTCGGCCGTTGGATGCGAATGGTGACGATCCCCAACCAATCCAGCGTAGCCAAGGCGTTTGCGGAGTTTGACGACGCCGGTCGGATGAAGCCGTCCAGTTATTACGATCGGATCGTGGATGTGATGGAGGAGCTGGTGCGCTTCACGGTCCTGCTACGCCCGCACACCACGCAGCTTGTCGATCGCTATTCCGAGCGAAAGGAGGCAGGTATGCCGATCGATAGCGCCACGGACCTTTCGAGCATCGCAACCTCACCAACGTATCGGAAAGGCCAGTAAAGTCCGCTTAGTGTGGCAAACCGCTCCTGCGACATTGTGCATCACTGAGTGTGCTTCTAGATGCATCCAATGAAACGCCGGGCTCGCCCACTGTCCAAGATATTGCATTCCATGGCGTTTTTCGTCCTGGCCGTGATGTTGCTGGTCCGGCTTGGCCCGCTCTGCGAGACGATGGCGATGGCCGCGCCTCCGGCTGCGTCCGCGATGATGGACTGCGCCAGCAAATCAGCAGGCGCTCCCATCAAAAAGGCGCCTGCGTCGGCTTGCGCTATACCGTGCGTTGCAGTTGCCGGCGAAACCGTCGAACATATCGAGCTGGTTCCGTCCTCCCGTCTATCGCCATGGCCAGCTCCACAGACGGGCCTTTTAGGCGTGGCATACGCTCCGGCCACACCCCCTCCGCAAACCGTGTGAAATTGAACATCATCACACGTAAGTTTCGGAGAATATCATGACCAAGTTTAAGCTCATCAGCGCTGCCTTCGCCCTCACTCTGTCGACTGGCGCATTCGCCGCTGTCGCCAATTGCTGCGCCGACATGGCGTGCTGCAAGGACGGTGCGGACTGCTGCAAGGATGGCGCAAAAGCCAAGGCCGCGGACTGCTGCGATCATGCTAAGGGCGGCATGAAGCACGGCTGAAGCTGGATAGGGGCGGGCAACCGCCCCTATTTTTCTAGTCTACGTCTACTCGGCGCGGCACGCCGTCCCGCCACGGTCGCTGCGACGAGCGGAGAGTTACCTTCAGGGTTGAGGCTCTCCCCCGAACCGCATCCATCGTTCGTCCCATCTCGCGCGCGATTACCGCCAGAGTCTGCTTGGCCTCGATACGCCGACGAAGCTCGGCGTCATCATTATCGGTCCAAGACGTTCCACGTCGAGCGGTCAGCCCAATACCTCCTCGATCAGGAGCAGGCCCAAAAACCCGATGAAAAACATCGCGCTGATAAGCGGAGTGTCCGGCTTCTCGTGTGCCTCAACCAACAGCTCTTCCGTCACGAGGTAGAGCAGCGCCATCAGACCGAAACTGAGAAACCCGGCGATCACGACGGGCGGAAACGTCGCAACGGGAGTCGCTATCGCCGCACCGATCGGCAGCAACAAGGCGATCCCCATCGTAATCGCGATGATCCGCGCCTTGGACTTGATCGTCTCGCCCAACTCGGTCGTCACGGTCAGTCCGAGAAACAGCACCTCCAACGTCAACGCGATCGTCAGCAACACGCCGGCCTTCCCGCCAGCGACGAACGCCAACCCGAGAACAAGCCCGTCGATCAGGATATCCACTGCGACCGCGCCCAACATAGCGATCGGGCCACTGGCGCGACCCTCAAGAGCTTTGAGCGACAGCATCACGAGAATGCCAAGCGCGCCGCCTGTGAATGTCGCGATCGGTGAACCTTCGTGCATCACCTGGGGCAAGATCTCGGCTGCCGCTGCGGCGAACACGACGCCTGCCGCCAAGTGCTGCATAGCGCTTACGAAGGCATCACTTGGCCGTCTCGATACCGCGAATAGCGAGCCGATCAGTACGGCGACGACGGGAATGAGCGTGAAGGCAACGGCCTGCATAGCTTAAGCCCTCACGCTGTCATGATTCAAAGGCGGCAGTTCGATGTGTCCCCCTGATGGGGCTGGCAGCTCGCGCCGTCCGAAACGAGCGTAGAGCGTCGGCAGCACGAACAAGGTGAGCAAGGTTGCGGATATCAGGCCACCAATGACGACGGTCGCCAGCGGCTTTTGCACCTCGGCTCCAGCACCATGACCAAGTGCCATCGGCACAAAGCCAAGCGATGCGACGAGCGCCGTCATCGCAACCGGCCGGAGCCGCGCCAGAGCGCCTTGATGCGCCGCTACCGCACGATCCATGCCTTGCCGCATCAGATCATGGATGGACGACACCATGACCAGCCCGTTGAGAACCGCGACACCCGATAGCGCGATGAAGCCGACTGCCGCTGAAATGGAGAACGGCATGCCTCTTAGCACCAGCGCAAGGATGCCTCCGACCAACGCCAGCGGAACGCCGGTAAACACGATCAACGCATCCCTGACGGAACCAAGCGCGCCGTAGAGCAGGAACATGATGACCACGAAGCAGATCGGCACCACAACGCTGAGCCGATCGCGGGCAGATGCCAGGTTCTCGAACTGACCGCCCCATTCGAGATACGTGCCGGGCGGCAATTTCACCTGAGCGTCGATGGCTGACCGGGCATCAGCCACGACACCCGCCACGTCTCGATCGCGCACGTTGGCCTGCACCACGACACGCCGCTTGCCGTTCTCGCGACTGATCTGGTTGGGACCATCGACCACGGCGATATCCGCCACAGTCGATAGCGGTACGAAGCCGCCACTGCCGGTCGGCACCGGCACCTGAGCAACCGCCGTCAAATCGGATCGTGAGCTTTCTGCCATCCGGATCACGACGGGGAAGCGACGATCGCCTTCAAAGATCACGCCAGCCTGTCGGCCGCCAATGGCTGCGGCAACCGTGTCCTGCACGTCACCGGCCGTTACCCCGACGCGGGACATGGCGGTACGGTTCGGCCGGATATCGAGCATCGGCAAACCTTCGGTTTGTTCGACCCGCACGTCTGCTGCACCCCGCGTCTTTCGAAGGATGCCGGCGATCCGATCTGCGGTCGCGTTCATCTCGCCAAAGTCATCGCCAAAGACCTTGATCGCGATATCGCCGCGCACGCCTGCAATCAGCTCGTTGAATCGCATCTGGATTGGCTGGGTGATCTCATAGGCGTTGCCCGGCAGGGTGGAGAGGCGCTTTTCCAGCCGCTCCACCAGCTCTTCCTTGGACAGGCCGGGGTCGGGCCACTCCTTCTTCGGCTTCAAGATGACAAACGTGTCAGTCGCGTTAGGCGGCATTGGGTCCGATGCGATTTCGGACGTGCCGGTGCGGGAGAAGGCGAAACGGACCTCAGGGGCCTTGGCGAGTGCCTTTTCCACCTGGAATTGCATTGTCTGGCTCTGATCGACCGATGTGCCGGGGATGCGAACTGCCTGCACGAGAATGTTGCCCTCATCGAGCTGCGGCAAGAACTCTTGCCCCAATGTCGTGAAAGCTGCCCCGGCAAGCGCCAGCGCACCGATCGCAACGCCGATGGTAAGGGTGGGCCGGCGCATCGCCGCATCAAGTCCCGGCTCATAGCGCTGCCGGAGGAACGTGACGACGCGGCTTTCCTTCTCCTCGACCCGCTTGCTGAGCCAGATCGCAATCGCTGCCGGTATGAAGGTCAGCGACAGGATGAAGGCGAACACCAAAGCAATGATGACGGTGAGCGCCATCGGCTCGAACATCTTGCCTTCGACACCCGTGAAGGTGAGCAACGGCGCATAGACCAAGATGATAATAGCCTGCCCGTACACCGATGGGCGGATCATCTCGCGCGCCGATGCCGCGACAATCCCGAGACGTTGCTCGATCGTCAGCACGTCATCGCGACCATGCTGCGCCTCGCCCAAACGCCGTAATGCGTTCTCCACGATAATGACCGCGCCATCCACGATCAGACCAAAGTCGAGCGCACCAAGGCTCATCAGATTGGCCGAAACGCCCGCCTCCAACATGCCGATGCTGGTCAGCAGCATCGTAATCGGAATGACGCAGGCCGCGATCAGCGCCGCACGGAAATTGCCAAGCAGCGCAAACAGGACGACGATCACCAGCACCGCACCTTCGGCAAGGTTGCGGGCAACCGTCGAAATTGTGGAGTTCACAAGCTCGGTCCGGTTCATCACCGGCTTCACAACCACATCGACCGGCAACGAGCGGCCGATCTGCGTCAGCCGTTCGGCAACGCCAGTCGATACCGTGCGGCTATTTTCCCCGATCCGCATGACCGCGGTCCCGACGACAACCTCATGGCCGTTTTCCGACGCCGATCCCATGCGCAGCCCTTGTCCGGTGCGAACGGTCGCAATCTGGTTGAGCAGGATCGGAACGCTCTCGCGGGTGGCAACGACGGTACGGGCCAGCTCGTCGGCGTTGCGGACACGCCCATCCGATCGAACCGCCAGCCCTTCGCCGTTGCGGTTGACCACGCCCGCGCCCGCGCTGGTATTGCTGCGCTGAAGGGCGGTCGTTAGATCCTGAAGCGTTAGCCGCATCGCTGCCATGCGCTGTACGTCTGGAACGACGAGATATTCCTTGGTGTAGCCACCAAGGGAGTCGACGCCGGCAAGCCCGGCCGTGCTTTTTAGCTGCGGCGTGACGATCCAATCCTGCACAGTGCGCAGGTAGGTCGCCTTGTCGGCGTCACTGACGAGGTGATCCCCCTCGGGGGTGATATAGCTGGCATCGCGTTGCAGGCCGGGTTCGCCGTTGCGGTGATGGACCTGATCCAGCTCGCGATATTCGACCGTCCACATGAAGATATCGCCAAGGCCCGTGGCGATCGGCCCCATCTCGGGGTTCACACCTTCGGGAAGGTCTTCCTCAGCGGTTCGCAGGCGTTCCGCGACCTGCGCCCGCGCAAAGTAGATATCGGTCTTCTCGGTGAACACCGCTGTGATCTGGGCAAAGCCATTGCGGCTTAGCGATCGAGTATAATCAAGGCCGGGAATGCCAGCGAGCGCGGTTTCGACCGTGAACGCAACCTGCTTCTCGATCTGATCGGGAGAGAGGGCAGGAGCAACGACGTTGATCTGCACCTGGTTGTTGGTGATGTCGGGTACGGCGTCGATCGGAAGCTGACGCAGCGCGCCAATTCCGAGCAATGCAGCCGCGATGGTGAGAAGCAGGACGAGCCAGCGCTTCTCGACGGATAGGGTGACGATGCGACCGATCATGGCTCAGTCCTCATCCCCGCCCGCGCCCTTGCCGAGTTCGGCCTTGAGCGTGAAGCTGTTGGTGGAAGCGATGCGCTCCGAGCCGGTAAGGCCTGCCGTTACAGTGACCTGCCCGCCATTGGTGCGGCCAAGCGTCACCGGGATTGCCCGGAAACCTGTCGCGGTGCGGACGAACACGAACGACTTGTCCTCGATCATCTGCACTGCGGCCGATGGCACGGCGACGGTGCGGTCCCCGGTCGCAGGAACGAGGATCGATACGTTGACCGTCTCGCCGACGCGCCATGTGCTGCCGGCGTTGTCGAGGGTGGCGATCACCGGCACCAATCGGGTCGTCTCATCCAGAATGGGGGACACGAACGTCACGCGCCCCTCCTGACGCCGCCCCGGTGCCGTCACTTCGACACGCACGCCGGGTTTCACCCGACCGGCATCGGTGGGGACGAGGGAGGTGGTGACAGTGACCTTCGACAGATTGGCGACACGGAACAGCTCTGCATCGGCCGCGACTGCCTGCCCGAGGGTGGCCGATCGCGCGATGACCTGGCCGGCGATCGGCGAGCGAACCGCGATGCGGTTAAGCGCACCGCCCCCGCTACCCGTCGCCGACAACTGCTGCTGTGCCAGGCGAAGGGCAATGCTGGCTTCTGTCGCGGCCGTCCGCGCCGCGACCAGATCCTGCTCTGGCGAAACGCGTTCGGCGAACAGCCGCTGTTCGCGGCGAAGGTTGGATTGGGCGAGCGCGGAACGCGCGCGCGCGGCCTCTACCTCCGCTTTCAGTGATGCCGCTTCCCGGCTTTCGATGATAGCCAGTGGGTCGCCCCGGCTGACTGACTGCCCGAGATTGCGGGTGAGGGAAACGAGCCGACCGCCTACGGAGGTGGACACAACCTGCACACCTTGAGGATCGCCCTCGATCGTTGCCGACAGCTCGATCGCTCCGGCCACGCCGCCCACGGTAGGACGCGTAACCTCTATCCCGGCATCCGCGATCTGCTGGGCGGACAGGGTAACAATATCCTTTGGGCCCTTCTTGGCTTCGCCGGCCTCGGCACCTTCCGCCTTCTCGGCTCCGGCTTTCTCACCGGCCTCGCTGCTGCCACCCCCGCCGCATCCGGCAAGGAGGATAGCCAGGGTCACAGGCGCGAGCGCCCGCATGATGGTCTTCGTCATTGATTGGTTTCCTCGGGCGAGGGCGCTGCGGCAACGAGCCGTTCGAGGCGTGCCTTGGCGTCGTGATAGGTGGCGAGCGCATCGATCGCGGCGGTTCGTGTTTCGGACAGGGTACGTTCGGCATCCAACAAATCGAGCTGACCGAACTTGCCCTCCCGGTAGCCGATCCGGGCAATCCGAGCGGCTTCGCTTGCCGATGCCAATGCCGGCCCGCTGGCGTTGCGAGCGGTCGTCGCGGCATTCGCGACGTTCGCCTGTGCGCTTGCGATATCCTGCGCGGTATCCAGCTCGGCCGCGCGACGTAGCGCCTGCGCCTGATCGGTCTGCGCCCGCGCCCGCGCCACTGCCGCCTTGCCGTTGTTGAACAGCGGAAACGGGATCGACAGGCCGAACACCGCTGCCACGTCGTTCGTAGCCTCAAGCCGTCGTGCGCTGGCGCTGAGTGTCACGTCGGGAATGCGCTGCGACCTGGCAAGCCGCACCTGGGCCTCTGCCGTTGTTACGTCCGCGCGTGTCGCTGCCAATGCCAGCGTCCCGGCGGTCTCGATCGGCCGCGCTGGACCAAAGCCCTCGACACGGCCGAACCACGCCAAGTCCAACGGTCCTGTGAGGGGTTGGCCGATCCGTCGGGCAAGATTGCTTCGCGCGACCTCGGCAAGCCGCTCCGAGCGCTCCACGGCCGTCTCCGCGTTGATCCGCAATACATCGGCGCGCTGCTGTTCGAGCGGCGATGCTCGCCCCGCCTGAACGCGGACGCCGGCTGCGCGCGATGCCTCGCGGGCGATGCCGGCCTGCTCGCGCGCGGTTACAAGCCGACGCTCCGCTGCTGTCGCCTCGATGTAGAGCTGCGTGACGGCAAGCCTTAGATCAGCCTCAGCCAACGCCGTGCCTATCCGCGCTCGATTACCAATCGCATCCGCGACGGCGATCCGTGCCGATCGTTTGCCACCCAGCTCGATCGGTAGTGCCAGGCCTGCCGTTGTCTCCGCGCTGCGAAGCCCGCGATATTGACCACTGCCGGCAATGTTCTCGGTCTCGGCGACGATCGACGGATTCGGCCGGTAGCCAGCAACCGTGCGGCCTGCTTCTGCGGCCCGGACGCCGGCCGTAGCGGCCTCAAGGCTGGGGGCAGTCGCTCCGGCAAGTGAAAGCGCCTGCTCAAGGGTGAGCGGGGGACTGGTCGATGTTGGATCGGCTGACTGCGCCTGTGCGATCGACGCGCAGGACGCCACGGCCAATAAGGCCGCAATAAAACGGTGCATGGGTAATGGACTCCTGACGAACCTTGGGCGTCCGCACGGGCTTTCCCGGCGGAATTAGGCGTTGGTCAGGCTTGGGGAGGACGTAGGGCTGGGTCCGACGCTACCGGAGCCTTAGGCGCATTGCGCCACACCGATGCAGTCATACGAACGCTGCTGGCTGGTCCGGTTGAATTGGACGCGATCGGCACGCCGACGTGATGGCCGTGGCAACCGCCATGATGGTGAGGATACGCCTTGTCGGCGTCTGCCGGCACTTGGTCAGCGTCGCCGTCGCAATGATCGAGGGAGCTGACCGCTGTGGTATCAATGCACGTCACGCCTTCGGTCGCATGCGCGACTGATCCAAGCCCGAGCATAAGCACGAGCATGAAACTGAGGAGCAGGGCGAAAAGGCGGTGCATCGGCCCGCGCCTTAGCAGCTTACCGACTGCCATGTAACGACTGCTGGTAACTAGCGGGGGCGGATAAAGGCTCGCCGTGCATTTCGGCGCGTGCCTGCCGCATGATCTGAACACCGCCGGATATTCCCAACACAGCCATCAAAGCGGCGACGGCAAGATCAGGCCACGCGCTGTTTAGGCCGAACACTCCGCCTGCGGCCAGTACGACGGCGATGTTGCCGATCGCGTCATTGCGCGAGCAAATCCATACCGATCTCATGTTCGCATCACCACTTCGGAAGCGGTACAGCATGACCGCGACCACAAGGTTCGCGATCAGCGCCGCGATGCCAACCATGCCCATAATCTCGGCATGGGGCGTTGCGTCGTGGAGCGCCCCCCATCCCGCCGCGAACAGGACATAGATGCCTAGCAAAGCAAGCGTCGCCCCCTTCAACATCGCAGCGCGTGCACGCCAGGCCATCGCCATCCCGGCAACGCCAAGGCTGATTGCGTAGTTCGCCGTATCCCCAAAAAAGTCGAGCGCGTCGGCTTGGAGTGCCTTCGATCCACCCGTGATGCCGGCAATGATTTCGATAACGAACATGCCGCCATTGATGGCGAGCGCAATCCATAGCGCTCGGCGCCACTTGGGGTCGTTGAGAGTACCCGCCTTGTCGGACGCGCAGCTTGTGCAGGCCATGTTCGCCACCTCGATAGAATCGATCTGACAGCCTATATGCACCCTCTAGTCGCTAGAGGGTCAAGCGCTGTGTCTGAGAAACTGACGATCGGAAAACTGGCCGGTGCGACCGGCACCAAGGTCGAGACGATCCGCTACTATGAGCAGATTGGCTTGCTGCCGGCTCCTGAGCGATCGGCGGGAAACTATCGGACCTATGAGGGCGCGCATCTACGCCGCCTTTCCTTCATCCGTCGTGCGCGCGATCTTGGCTTCTCGATCGACCAAGTACGCGAGTTGATGGGGCTTGCCGATCACCGCGATCGGTCGTGCATCGCTGTCGATGTCGTTGCCAACCAACACCGCGACGCGATCAGACGCAAAATTGCAGACCTCACCGCGCTTGCTGGTGAACTCGACGCGTTGATAGATTCCTGTAGCCGCAACACCGTCGCCGACTGCCGGATCATCGAAGCACTTGCCCCTTCCGCATAGCGCATCGCTGCTGTCCGGTGGAATGATCGGCTTGCACCGCTTGGGCACTTCAATCCGTGGAGCTGACGATCGCACTTCTTGCCGCCCCGTCATCCTGACTGATCTCGATGGTACAGCGCACCGTCTTCTTAGTCCTCACAGCTATCTTGTAGCAGGCTTGCACAGCCTTGCGATTTGCGGTGATGATCCGATCGGCTGCCGCGATGTTAGCGAAAGCCTCCGGCCCAGCAGCTCGCATGAGGCGCTGCCCTGCTTCCCATTTCGGTAGGTCGAGCGTGCGCGCTGCCATCCACTCGGGCACCTGCCACTTCGCCGGGAGCTCGCGCGCGATGATCCCCGGCACGATCGTCCATAGCAGCGCCCCGCCCAGGCACGCTCCCGCACCGACCTGCCACAAGGTACGGCGCTGCTCGTCCGCACGGCGGGCCGAACCGCCGATACCGTGCAAAGCGGTCGTCGCCTTGTCCATCTTCTCACCGGCGGTCGCGATCATGCGCCGATCCTCGTCGCGGGCATGGCCGCCAGCCGCGACGATCCGGTCGGCGACATAGCGCGGCGCGACATTGTCCTCGGCCGTTTTCGCCAGCACGCCGACATTTTGCATGGTCGCGTTGAGCGCCTTCGCCATTTTCCCCAGCGTCTCGCTGTAATCGGGTATCTCCGGCACCTCGGCGCGCTCCGCGGACAGCCGCTCGACGGCGCGGCGCAACAGCGCAAGCTCACCGCGGACACCTTCAAACGCCTCCGCTGCGGCGTCCAGTTCGTGATCGTCACCCATGCACTTCTTCCCCTTTACTGCATGAAACCACAAACCGGATCGTACCCGAAAGCACGAACCGTCACCGGCTCATCCCCCGATCCCGGTCGCGCCCACGATCGAGCGACGACGACAGCGCATCGCCGATCGACCGCTCGCTTTCCTGCTTCAGCGCCAGGTCGGGTGCATGGCGACGCAGTGCGGATTCGAGCTGCGGGTCGCGGTGCAGCCCGCCCGCCACCTTCTCCATCCGCTCACGCAACCGCTCGGCACCGGCACTGTCGCCGGCCCGCTCCATTCCTGCCCGCGCCTGCTGCATTTTCTGCCAGCCTTCCACGAACCGCTCGGCACGCGCGTCCGGGTCTAGCCGCACACGCTTCTCGTCGGCCATCGCGCGTGTCGCGCCAACTGTGTTGCCGCCCGACACCTGCTCGATAAGCTTCGGATCACGCGCAAGCGCCGATGCAAGGTCGCGCGCGGCATGGGGACGGGTCGCGTCCAGCCTCTCGCCAGCCTTCTGCAAAGCGCTCTCCTGATGCGGCAGCACCGGCAGACCCTTGTTGCGCATCCGGCCGATATCGCCCGCGGCACGTGCATAGCGTTCGATCGCCTTGGCCTGAGAGACGTCCAAGGTGGTGTTAATCGGCCCCCCCTGGCTGCGATCACGGGCGGTGTTAATCAGACCCCCCTGGCCGTGATCGCGGGCAGTGTTAATCGCCCCCTCTTTCGCGACAGCCGGCTTTGGCCGGAAACCGGCAAACATGCCCTTGGCCTTGTCGCGCACCTTCTCGACCATCTGGCGTGCGAGTTCCGGGAACCGGATCTCGCGCCGATCGGCGAACGCCCGCGCCTGATCCTGCTCGGGCTTAGCGTAATCGCCCGCCATGTCCTTGCCGCGATCACGCGAGAGCGCGCGGACGAGCTGGCGCTGGTCGCTGAAGTCGTCGCGGCCATAGTGGAGCTGCACGTCGTCACGATGACGCGACATGCCGACATAGGCGCTGTGCCGGTCCATGCCGGGGGTGGCGAGGACGTGCGCGCGATCGACCGTCACGCCCTGCGATTTATGGAACGTCGCCGCATAGCCATGATCGACATGGGCATAGTCCTTGGTGTCGAACGCGACGCCGCGCCCGTCATCGAGGCGCACCGCCATGCCCTCGGACGATACCCGCTCGATCGTCGCCAGCGTGCCGTTCTTCACCCCCATGCCGCGCTCGTTGCGCAGGAACATGATGCGGTCGCCCGTCGCGAACTGCCGCTCACCGCGCTCGGCCTTCACCGTCACGTCGTCGCCAAGGTCGCCGGATGCGCGCAACCGGTTGCGCGCCTCGCCATTGAGACTCTGCACTTCGGCGTTGGTGTGGGTGAGGATGATCCGGGTCTTGCCCGGCTCGGTCTGGCGTGCGCGATCCCAACCGTCCACCAGCTCGCCCCGCGCCTCGTCACGGTTGTCGGCGACGTGGACCATGCCCTTGCTGTCATAGGCATGGATCGCCTCGCCGGTGCGCCCGGTCGCCAGCGCACGCGTGGCGTCGCGCTGCCAGTCCTCGCGCTGCCGGCGTATCTCGGTGATCTCGGCCGCGCCGTGGCGCTCGGTGACGCTGCGAAAGGCCGCGCCGGCCTCGATCGCCTGCAACTGCTCGGGGTCGCCGACCATCACGACCTTGGCCCCGGCATCGCGTGCTTGGGACAGCACCCGCTCCATCTGACGCGAGCCGATCATGCCGGCCTCGTCCACCACCAACACGTCCCTTGGGCCTAGCTGTTCACGCCCCCGCCCCCATGCGTGTTCAAGGCTGGCGATGGTGCGGGACTGGATGCCGGACCCGCCCTCAAGGTTCTCGGCCGCGATGCCTGACAACGCCGCGCCGCGCACCGTGTAGCCCTGCCCCTCCCAAGCCTCGCGCGCGACGCCCAGCATCGCCGATTTACCGCTGCCGGCATAGCCGACGACGGACGCCAGCCCACTGTTGCCGGTGACGTGATCGAAGGCGTCGCGCTGCTCGCTCGACAGGACAAGCCCTCGGCCCTCGGCTGCGTCGATCGCGGCGTCACGATGCCGATCGACGATGCCATGCGCGGCGCGGCCCGCCAGCTCGTCGCTCGCGCGCTCAAGCCGGTTCTCCACCGCGATCATGTCGCGGCTGGTGAACCGCTCCTGGTCGCGCCCGTCCTTCCCCAATGCGACCAGCTCGGGGCTGGCGCGCACCGCCCCCATCACCTGGTCGAACTGCTCCTTGCCGTCGCTGTGCCGGAAGGCGAACGTCGCCAGGTCGCGAGTGGTGAACGTGGCCTGCTGCCGCGTGATCGCGTCCAGCGCGACATTGGGATCGGCGATGATCTTCTCGCCGTTCTCACGAGCGATGCGCGTGTGATCCTCGATCCGCTCCGCCTCAAGCCCCTGCTCCGGACGACGCGATGCGGCCGGGCCGATCTTGTGCTGCGGTTCCAGCCCGATCCCCTGCGCCTCGTAACTGCGGTGGTCGATGCGACCCTCAAGCCCAAGCTCGGCCATGCGCTCATTAACGTGGGCGCTCCACGCCTCGCGCCAGTCCTTCAAAAGCTCGGTCGAGTTCCAGTCGCGGTTCTTCTTCCCGAACCCCTCCGGCCCCACGTCGCGCATCGCAAGCATGACATGCGCGTGCGGCTTGGGCGTGCCGTCCTTCGCCTTGTCCCAATGCACGTTCAGATCCGCGACCATCCCGCGATCGACAAACTGCTGCTTCACGAAATCGCGCGCTAGCTGGACGCCCTGTTTCTCATTCATCTCGCGCGGAATCGAGAACTCCACCTCGCGGGCAAGCTGCGCGTCCTTGCGTTTCTCGCCTGCCTCCACCTCGTTCCACAAGGTCGTGCGGTCGTTTAAACGCTCCGGTGCGCCCTGTGGCAACATCACTTCGGAGTGGATCACGCCTGCCTTGTTGCTGAAGTCGTGATTCCGGTTCAACCGATCGTCGTGCAGCTCGGATGCGGAGCGATAGGCGGCGCTCGCGACGGCGCTCGATCCGTTCGCGCGGCTCACAACCTTGGCGGAGAAATGGTAGATCGCCATGACGCCCTGCTTATTGCACTTCTGAGCGCACGTCGGCAACGACGTATAAGCGCGCACTCATCCTCCGCTTCGCTCCTCCTGATTGACTTGGTGCTGCGTTCTGCTCGTTCTGGCTTTACCCATATGCTCGGCGCGCTAAGATGTTGATGAGCGATACGCGGAAGGGTAAAGGCGATGCGGAAGGTTCGCGATTACGATGCCGAGCTGAAGGCACTGGGTGACAAGGCCCGCGCGCTCAAGGCAAAGCGGGTCGAACAGCTTGGCCAGCTCGTCGTTGCGACCGGGGCCGATGCGCTTGATCCGGAAACCCTCGCCGGGGTGCTGCTCGATGCGATCGGATCAAAGGATGCGGGCGCGAAGGAGGCATGGCGCGCGAAGGGCGCGGCCTTCTTTCAACGACGTGGGCGCAAAGGTGGCGGCGCTGCTGCAATCGACGGATCGGGCACTGCGACTGAACCAGGCGGCGACGCTGCGGGCGGAAGCGGCGGAACGGCGAACGGATAGCAGGGGCTGGGTCGTGCAACGTCGCGAACGAACACGCCATCTGATTGAACTGGGCGGGCTGGTCCAGAAAGCCGGGCTGGTCGAGCTGACCGACGACGATCGCGCCACGCTCTACGGCGCGCTGCTCGATCTCGCCGGGCGTGGTCGCGGCGACGATGCTGGCGACGTGCTGGCGCTATGGAAGCGGCGCGGCAAGCGGGCGTTCGACGCGGAAGCGGAAGGGAGCGAAGCGCAATGAGCGATTTCGATATCGAGACGATCCGTGCCCAAGTCCGCGCGATGAATTTCGTGCGCGGCACGCCGGCGGAAATCGCGATGTGGCATGAGGACATGGCGGACTCGCGCGCCAACCTGGTCATCGAGGACATGATCCCGACGCCCAACGACGATGCGTTCTTCGCGATGATGCTTGACGAGGGCGTGCCCCCTCCCCTTGTATCGCAAATCCTGCTCCGGCTGCTCGATCATCCCGACTCCGACCGGTCCTTGCCGGTCACGCCGATGGAAGCGCACTGATGCCGAGGCGACGGATCAGCCCGCTGTTCGCGGTCTTCGTCGCCTTCGTGGTGCTGATGGCGAGCAACGCCTGGCTCAAGGGCATCTTCGGCTATGGTGAGATTGCGACCGACATTCCGTTCCTGCTGGCCGGCGCGATCCTGTTCCTGGCTTGGCGCTTCAACCGGCGCGCCGCCAACCAGCGGAGCGATCTGCTCGGCTCCGCTCGTTTCGGCGACCGAACCGACGTGCGAAAGCTGGAGGCGAACGGAGATCTCCTGATTGGCCGCTCGGCGAAGTCAGGCAAGCTGCTGCATTACGACGGCGCGGCGCATCTGCTAACGATGGCACCCACCCGGTCGGGCAAGGGCGTCGGCACGATCATTCCCAACCTGCTGCTGCTCGATCGCTCGGTGATCTGCATCGACCCCAAGGGTGAGAATGCCCGCGTCACCGCCCGTGCGCGTGCCGCCAAGGGCAAGGTCTGGTGCCTCGATCCGTTCGGCGTGTCGGGTCAGCCGCCTGCCCGCTACAATCCGCTCGACCGGCTCGATCCCGCCAGCCTCGATCTCGCGGAAGATGCCAACACCCTCGCCGACGCCCTAGTGCATGACGCGCCGGGGCAATCGGGCGAAGCGCATTGGAACGAGGAAGCCAAGGCGCTGATCGCGGGGCTGATCCTGCATACCGTCGTCCACGAACCCGCCGACGCCCGAGTGCTGGCGACGGTGCGCGACAAGCTGACGCTCGCCCCTGCCGGCTTTGCCGCTTTGCTGGCCAAAATGCAGGACAGCGCCGGCGCCGGTGGCCTGATCGCCCGCGCCGCCAACCGCCAGCTCGGCAAGTCCGATCGCGAAGCCGCTGGCGTGCTGTCCTCGGCACAGCGCCATACCCACTTTCTCGACAGCCCTCGCATCGTCGCCAGCACCGCCGCGTCGGATTTCACCTTCGCGGGGCTGAAGGACACGACCGCCACCGTGTTCCTGTGCCTGCCGCCCGATCGGCTCGACACCTATGCGCGCTGGCTGCGGCTGCTGGTGAGCCAGGCCGTCACCGACATGGCGCGGTCCACCGCCCGTCCTGCCCGGCCCGTGCTGTTCCTGCTGGACGAGTTCGCCGCGCTCGGCCGTCTCGAACCGGTTGAACGCGCGATGGGCCTGATGGCGGGCTATGGCCTCCAGCTCTGGCCGATCCTCCAGGACATGCACCAGCTTAAGGCCACCTATGGCGAGCGCGCCGGCACCTTCATGTCCAACGCCGGCGTGATCCAGACGTTCGGGGTCAACGATCATGCCACCGCCGACATGCTCTCGCGCACGATCGGCGACACCACGATCGAATATGATACCGTCAGCACGTCGCGCGGCACCGGCTGGGGCGAAAACCGCGCTGGTCCCTCGGAGAGTGTCAGCGGGCACGTCTCCGCTCGCCGGCTCGCCACACCGGACGAAATCATGCGAATGCGGCCCGATCAGCTTCTGCTGCTCCGCCAGGGCGAAAACCCGCTCGCGGTCGAGAAAATCCGCTACTACGATCAACGCGAGTTCACTGGCCTGTTCGATCCTGCGTGACGATGTGCGAAAGGTGAGTTTTGGGGTAGCGCCTCACCTTCCGAAGGTGACGGAGCTGGTGATCGGATTGACGATCTACGAAACCGATCGCGAAGGAGCTGATTTAAGCACCAACAGCGAGGTTCGGTGCTGCAAGGGTGCGGATCGTGGCAAAGCCCTCTTCCCTGCCCTCATGGCGCTCTTGGTCGGCTCTGGCGTAGTATCTGGTCGCCAGCTTGCCTTTCTTCTTTTTCCGCTAAGCACGCGGCGTTTGCGCCGCTCTGGTGACAGCGCAGCTGGCACCAGACGAATAGTGCATCGGCCATTAGGCCGATTCCATTTGCCTATTCTGACGGTGGTTATCCACAGGCTCGCCACCCCAAAGCTCACCTTTCGCCGTTCAGATTCTCTAATTCTTCTGATTCAAGATTCAGAGCCCTGAAAGGTCCGTATTTCTGCCGAAAAATGCCTCCAATAGTGAGCGTTGGGGTCGATTCGCGTGAGTTTCGGGGTAGCATGCGGTGAGCTTTGGGGTCGGTAAAAGTGAGTGTTCGGGCAGGGTCCAGTGAGTGTTGGGGTACCCCAATGGTTGGGTTAAAAGGATCGGTGAGTTTTGGGGTATCCGCCTCTCTGCTCCACGGGGGAGCTGAAACATTTGCCTAGCTCACTTTTCGTGATTAGGGTGAGTTGGTAAGTTCCTCTAGCTCACCGTTGGTCAAGCCTATGTCGCAACCTGCCGTGGTCGATATGACATTCCGCACGCTGGCCCAGAAGGGACGTGGAAATCCTTTTGATCCCGCCAACTACGGTGAAATCGTCAAGCCCGGCGAGTTGGTCGATATTGTAGAGCTAAGCCCCCTCACCCTCGCGGATCGCCGTATCTACAACCTGCTGATCGCCAATGCCTGGGAACGCATTGGCGAGCCGATCATCCATCGCATTGCGAAATCCGGACTGAAAGGGACGCACCAAGGCAACGAGCGCATAGAGAGTTCACTGCTGCGCCTCATGGGCACCATCGCGATCGTCACGATCCGCAAGGATGGCAAGAGCTACAAGCGCCGTGTCCAGCTGCTCGGCCCAAGTGATGAAAGCCTCGAAAAAGACGGCTTCCTTCACTATCGTATCCCAGAAGAGCTAATCGAGATACTGCGGAACAGTCAGGTTTATGCCCGTCTCAAGACGCAGGTAATGTATTGCTTCGAGTCAAAATACGCACTTTGTCTCTATGAAATGATCGAGCGGCGCATTGGTCTCGAATACAAACAGAAAGAGGAGTTTACGATCGAAGAGCTGCGCGGCCTGCTTAACGTGCCTGAAGGTAAACTCGAACGCTTCGCTGATATGAACAAATATTGTCTGAAGGTGGCTGTCGAGGAAATTAACAAGCTTTGCCCCTTCTATGTCGATTTCACGCCGATCAAGAACGGGCGCAAGGTCGAACGGGTGGCACTCCACTGGTTCCCAAAAACGTCCAGCGGCAAGCGCGACGCACAGAACCTGATCGACCAGCACAGCATTGTACGACGGGCAAAGCTGCGCGGCGGAATTCCCGAACTGCCCGTGCTGGTAGATTTCAGCGCGTCGGCCCAAAGGTGAGCCGCTACCCCAAAACTCACCGATAGGCTTTGCTACCAACCTCTACATGCCAGACACGTGTTCACGTTCCATCGTGTTCTCGTGTTCTCGTGCTATCATGTTCACATGCCAACAAGTGGGCTGGCGGATTCCGGGGTGCCCGTTACAGATGCCGGGCATTCACCCAGCCCTTGCATGTTCCACTCGGGACGGATCATTCGGATCGCCCCCTCTTCGGGGTCGGTACATAGAACGGACCCAGATATACGTTAAGCGCCCTCATCCGGGTTCAGGCGGCGCAAATCACCCGTTTGTCGCGCATCTGCGATGGCGACAGGGTTTTCCGTCATCCCTAGTACCTAGCGACGACTTTTGGGACAAAGCCGTCGTAGCAAGTCCAGTCACATCGCGACGATCTACGGGAAAGGCTGTCTGGCGCTCGGCGCCTTTCGCGCGACGGCATGGTGATCGCTCCACCGCCGTCTAGAAAGGGATAGGCTATCGAAAGAGTCTGGGTGACATCGCCCAGCAAAACGATCGATTTCGCTACTGATTTCATCATGGTAGGCCGCTTGCATGACCGCATCCGATCGCGCCGAACAGAATCTGATCCTCCGCTGTCCGGAGCCGCTCAATGCGGAAACGCCCCCGGATAAACTGATCACGTCCTTCCTGACGCCGCAGGCGAACTTCTACATCCGCAGTCACGGACCAACGCCGGAGCTGGCCGACGATCATCGTATAGCGCTGGACGGCTTAGTCGACCGCCCGCGCTCCTACACGGTTGCCGAACTTCAAACGGCATTTGCGACCCGGACAGTGACCGCGACCATGCAGTGCGCCGGCAATCGTCGGGCACATCTTCAAGACGTGGAAAAGACTTCGGGCGATCCCTGGGACGTGGGCGCGATTGGCAATGCGGCGTGGACCGGCGTCGCACTGTGCGACGTGCTCGCCGCAGCCGGCATCCAGGACGGCGCGTCGTTCGTCGGCACTACGGGGGCCGACAACGTGGATGTCGATGGTGAGACGGCACCGTTCGGTGCCTCGATCTCGATCGCCAAGGCGCTAGAGCCCGACGTGCTGATCGTCTGGGCCATGAATGGCGAGGCGCTGGCCCCCGAACATGGCGCACCGCTGCGGCTCGTCGTGCCGGGTTATGCGGGCGTTCGTAGCGCCAAGTGGCTGACGCGCATCGAGGTGCGCGATCGCCCGTCCGATGCGCCGATCCAGGCTAAGGACTACAAGCTCTTTCCGGCGTCGGTAGCGAAGGAGGACGCAGACTGGGATCGGGGTCTGACTATCGAGGAGATGCCGCTCAATGCTGCGATCTGCGCGCCGGTGGACGGCGCGCATGTCAGCGCCGGCGCGTGCGAAATCGCGGGTTATGCGGTCGCCTTCGGCCGAGCGGTCACCCGCGTCGAGGTCTCCGTCAATGGCGGCACCGACTGGCTGCAGGCGGAACTGACTGCAAAACCCGATGCGCCTTGGAGCTGGACGCAGTGGCACGTCACGGTCGATCTGTCTCCCGGACTCCACGTCCTGATCGTGCGCGCCGTTGACGGTGCCGGGCAGATGCAGCCCGAACGGCCCGAGCCGATCTGGAACTTCGCCGGCTATCTCTCGACTGCCTGGCATCGCATCGCCGTTACCGCTGGCTGATGGACGCGCCGCACGACGCCGATCGGGCCCATGCGAAGCTGGCGGAGAGCGCGAGCAAGCTGAAGGACAGCGCAGTCCAGCAGGTGGACAGCGCCGACCGTCGCACAGAGCTTGCCGCGGACCGCACAATCCTCGCCGGCGAACGCACCTATGCTGCCTGGGTGCGTACCGGACTGGCGGCGCTCGCTTCCGGTATCGGCGCGCGCGCGCTGCTCAAGGACGTCGTGTTCCCGTGGCTGGCGACGGCGACCGGGACCATGCTGATCTTGTTCAGCGCCTTTTGCTTCGCCGCTGCGGTGTGGCGAGAGATGGGCGCAGGCGCCCCGCCGCCACGACCGGACATCAAGCGCCTGCCAGCGACGTTGCTCCTAGTGATGAACGGGTTTCTTATGCTCGTGTCACTGGCCGCGCTCGTCGGCATCTGGACGGCACGCTCGTAGCAGCCATCCCTAGGTTTGCTGCGAACCGATCAGACCCCGCAGCGCATCCGCGGCTTTCGTGCGGTATCGCCCCCTTGTGACGAAGCCCGAAAACGACGTGGGCCAAAGCCGATCGGTCCCGCATGCAGCGTACCCGGGGTCGGTACATATAACGGGCTCAGATAGACGCTGCCGACTGGCCGGTCCGAGCATTTGCCCGACCAACATGCCCATTGACGGTTGGGGCAAACGTCTAATAGATCGACTTTGGCAATGGATTTCTGCCGGGCAATTTGGCCGAACCGCTCTGATAAGAGCTGATGATTCCTACTTGGCGCCTTCAGGCAGCAAGGAGGAATTGTGCGCGCTACCTTTCGCAATCTCGTCGGCACGCTGAATGTCGCGGCATTCATGCGCGATCGTCACGACCATGCGATCTCTGTCCTGCGCTGGGCGCTGATCTTGCTGCCCATGGCGGCACTCGTCGGGACGCTATGTGCGGCGTTCCTGCTGAGTCTCGATACCGTTACGCGACTGCGGTTTGCATCGCCTTGGCTGCTCTATCTGCTACCGGT
Organism: Sphingomonas sp. PsM26; assembly: GCA_030433805.1. Taxonomy (GTDB): domain Bacteria; phylum Pseudomonadota; class Alphaproteobacteria; order Sphingomonadales; family Sphingomonadaceae; genus Sphingomonas. Next base: position 23,174 of record JARUXA010000028.1, read on the forward strand.
GGGCGGGTTCGTTGTCGGATTCCTCTACCATGTCACCGGGCGCACAGTGGAAGGCGGCAACAATCTGATCGTCGAGCAGATCCACGAGCCTGGCGGCGGGGTGCCTCTGCGGATGGCGCCGCTCATCTTCTTCGGCACAGTGGTGACGCATCTTTTCGGTGGCTCGGCCGGACGTGAGGGCACCGCCGTCCAATTGGGTGGAAGCCTTGCCAGCGGTTTCGGCCGCGCGCTCCGCCTCGATGCGGGCGGCACGCGCATCCTGTTGATGACGGGTATCGCAGCCGGGTTCGGCGCGGTCTTCGGCACGCCGATCGCAGGCGCGGTCTTCGCGCTCGAAGTGCTGGCGATCGGCCGCGTTGAATATTCCGCGCTAGTGCCTTGCCTCGTTGCAGCGCTAGTCGGCGATTGGACGTGCCTCGCCTGGGGTATCCATCACGGTGTCTACCCGATCGGTGCGTTGATACCGGTCGATGCGCTGCTCGTGACGAAGGCGGGTATTGCGGGGATCATATTCGGATTGGTCGGTTTGGCCTTCGCCGAAGCCAACCACGTGGTCGGGGGATGTCTGAAGCGGATCGTCCCCTATGGTCCGCTACGTCCAGTGATCGGCGGGGTCGTCGTTATCGCGCTCGTCTTCCTGTTCGGCACGCGCGACTATCTAGGCCTGGGTGTCCTGGCAGCGAGGCCCGAGAGCCTTACCATCGCCAGCTTCTTCGGACCAGACACGCATCCGTGGAGTTGGGCGATCAAGCTGCTGTTTACTGTCGTCACGCTCGGTGCGGGTTTCAAAGGCGGTGAAGTCACGCCGTTGTTCTTCATCGGCGCGGCGCTCGGTAACGCGCTGGCGCCTTTCTTGGACGTACCGACGGGCCTGTTCGCCGCGATCGGCTTTGTTGCGGTCTTTGCCGGGGCTGCCAATACCCCGCTCGCCTGCACCTTCATGGGGATTGAACTGTTTGGCGCCAGCTATGCGGTGCCGATCGCCGTCGCCTGTTTCGTGGCCTATCTCTGCTCGGGCCACAATGGCATCTACCTGTCGCAGCGCGTTGCGATACCCAAGGTGCCCGCGAACGGCCTCGCGCCCAATGCAACACTGCGCGAGACACGTACACGCCGCACAGCACTTCGCGCGCAGAACCGCGTGTCGTGAGTGATGTGCTTAGCCTGATCCCCCCGATACGTCGGGCGCAGCCTTCGGATCGGGGTCTTGCGCCTTGCCCTTCGCGGCGCCCGGCTGCTTTGCGCTCATGGCGGTCAGATAAGCGACGATCGCCGGCACGTCAGCCTGTGCAACAGGAGCCTTGTAGACCTCGCGCATCTTGGTGACCTCCGCGGTCCACTGATCGGAGGAGAGTGGCGGCTGGTTCAGCGCCATGCTCGCCGAATGACACGAGGTGCAGTTGGCGTTGATGACGTCGGCATGCGGGCCGGCGGGATATTGCCCTTCGTCGGTCGGGAGATCGACCGAGGTGGACGCCAGCGAGAAGCCGCGCGCCGAAACGCTTGGCGGCGGTGGTGCGGTCGGGGCGGCAGGCGGCGGGGCGATGCGGCTGTTCGGGGCACCGATCGCGAGTAGAAGAACGACGGTCGCGCCGACGAACCCGAACGACAGCGTGCCGATGGAAGGCGTTTTCATGGGGGAGCGCTCCTCAGCCGACGACGATGTTGGTGGTTTCGATGTTGCCGCGCATGAACCCGCCCGGGTTCCAGATCGGCGTCATCGGCTGCGCGATGCCGGCGGTGTTCCAGCAGCGCGACATCAGTCTGGTCGGGCCCGCATGGCTGAGCGGCACCTGCGCATCCCAGCGGCGGAAACTGTATTTGCCGTGATCGGGGCCAAGCGTCGTCTTGTACCAGCTCTTGCCGTTGTCGGTCGACACATCGACCTTGGCGACGCCGCAATCGCCGCCCATCGCGATGCCGCCCAGCGGGATTGACCGGTCAAACGCGATCGCCTGCCCTTCGTCGAGGCTCGTGACCCAACTGCGCGGGATCATCTTGTTGATCGGGACGGCCGGGAAATCCTTCTGGCCAGGCCGCACGTTCGCGCCTGGAGTGTCAGGGATCTTGTACGCCTTGGCCATCCAGTAACCGTCGTCGGGCGCGGCAAGCACCTCGATGTCGTTCAGCATCTTGACCCAATAGGTCGAATACCAGCCGGGTACGATCAGCCGGACCGGGAAGCCGTTGAGGAGCGGCATCTGTTCACCGTTCATCCCGAAGGCGAGCATCACTTCGCCGTCGCGTGCGTGGTCGATCGACAGCGACTTCGCAAAATCCGGTCCACCCGCGACCACCGGCTGGTCGAGCGCACCGAACCGCACCGCGACCGCGCCCGGCTTCACGCCGGCGATATCGAGCACGTCGCGCAGGCGCACGCCGAGCCATTTGGCGTTGCCCATCGCCCCGTGACGCCACTGCGCACCGGCAACAGGGGGCTGGAACAGCGCACGCGAATTGCCCGAGCATTGGTTGATCGCCGCCAGCTCGACGCGTGGCAACTTCAGCAGTTGCGCGAGCGAGATCGACAGCGGCCGCGTGACCGCGCCGTGCACCTTGATCCGGAACGCCTCGACATCGATCGCGGTCGGAATGTCGGCCCAGTGCCAGCGGACGAAGAACTGGTCGTTCGGTGTGAAGACGTCGCCATTGAACACGCTCATCGGCGTTTCCAGCAGCGGCGGGTGGATCCGCTGGAGGATCATGCTGCCCTTGCCGGGGAACGCACTGGTTATCGGCCGTTCCGATGGGCCACCCGGAAGATGCAGGTCGACCATGCTCTGCGCCAGCGCGGGTGCGGCGATCAGCGCGCCGCTGCCGATCGCAGCCTCTGCGAGAAAGCGACGGCGGTTCGTCGCCTGCGCCAGTTTCATATCCAGGCTGTCCACCAGCATTCTCCCTTCGATGTCATGCTCTTATGCGCGATCCGTCCGACGGTCTGCCCGGTACGGGTCGATCGGATGGGCCGGTTCGATCCGGCAGGACGATCAGTTCGGCCCATCAATTGGCTTGGGCGATGCAGGGCGACACGAACAGGTTTCCGCGCCAGCCGCCTGCGACCGTCTTGGCGCCGACCAGCAGCCACATCGCTGCGAGCGCGATGGTGAGGATGGTGCCGACGATCCCGAAAAAGCCGAGCTGGAGCGTCGTGCCGAGCTTGAAGGTGGCGACAGTGTAGACGCCGAGCGGGAAGGTGTAGCCCCACCAGCCAAGGTTGAACGGGATACCCGCGCGCCAGTAGCGGATCGTGATCAGCGTCGCGAGCGCCAGCCACCACAGGCCGAAGCCCCAGAGCAACAGCCCGGCGATCGTGCCGATCCCCTGCGCTACCGCGCCGATCTGGCCGAGGCCGTTGGCGGCGAGGATCGCGGGCGCGTCGCTACCGAGCACCAGCATCCCGAGCGCACCGGTGCCGATCGGACCGAGCGCGAGCCAGCTCGAGGCGGCCATGCTCTCGTGCGGCAGCTTGTGGAGAGCCATCCGCAGGATCAGGATCGCGAGAATGCCGAACGCGACCGGCACCGAATAGGCCCACAGGACATAGGAGGTCGCCAGCACCACGAACTGATGATGGGCGTCGGCCAGATGCGGTGCGAGCAGGCCTCCGCTCGCGCCTGCGACCTCGGCCGCGACCACTGGCAGGAGCCACACCGCGGTCATGCCGTCGAGCGAATGTTCGTGCCGGGTAAACATGAGGTAGGGGATCGCTACACCGCAGGCGAGCGACATCGCGACGTCGATCCACCACAATGTCTCGGCGATCGGGATCACGCCGGCGCCGAACCGCGGCAGGCCGAACGCCAGGAACCCGTTGATGATCGTCGCGAGGCCCATCGGGATCGTACCGATGAACATCGATACGGTGTTGTGCCCGAAGATCCGCCGCGCCTCGTGCCCGAACATCGTCCAGCGCGCGGTGTAGAGCCCGGCGAACAGCGTGAAGAGCGCGATGTTGAAATACCACAATGCCTCGCCGACCGGGTGCAGCGACGTGCCGACGCCCGGCACCTGCGGTAAGGCCAGCGCCAGGATACCGGTGCCCATGGTCGCGGCGAACCAGTTGGGCGTGAACTGCCGGATCATCTCGCGCGGTGAGTCGAGCCGGCTGAGCGGCTTCAGGCCATCAAGAACGGGTTTCAGATCGGCGGTCACTTGCCAGTCTCCTTGATGAGATCGGTCAGCGCATCGGCCGCCCGGGTACGATAGCGCTCTTTGTGCCGCAGCGCGTAGAACGGACGCCGCGGCAGACCGAGCGGCAGATCGTGCAACGTTCCGGCCGCGATTGCAGGTGCGACGACATGCTGCGACAGGACCGCGACGCCTGCGCCAGCCTCGACCGCGCTACGTACCGCCTCGTTCGACGGCAGGGTCAGCGCGGTGGTGAGGTCCGACGGATCGACGCCGCGCTGGCGCAACACCTCCTCGAACGACGAGCGCGTGCCCGATCCCTGTTCGCGGACGATCCAGCGCGCGGCGCGGATCCAGTCCTCGTCGATCGTGTCGGCTGCGCGATCGCTTACCAGCACCATGCGGTCGTTCGCGACCGTCCAATGCGCGAGCGCGGGCTCGTCGATCACACCCTCGACGAAGCCGAGCTCGACCGCACCGTCGAGCACGCGCGCCGCGGCCCCCTCGGTGTTGTCGATCGCCAGTTCGATTGAGATCGCGGGGTAGCGCGCATGGAACGCCGCCAGCTGGCGGGGCAGCCAATAGCCTGCGATCGTCTGGCTTGCGACCAGCCGCAGTGTGCCGCGCTCCAGTCCTGCATATTCGGCCAGTGCAAGTTCCGCGCTGGCGGCACGGCCAAGCACTGCGCGCGCGTCGACCAGAAACATGCGGCCCGCTTCGGACAGTTCGATCCCGCGGCCGACCCGGTGGAACAGCGGCACGCCGTGCCGAGCTTCTAGCGCGGCGATGGCAGCGCTTGCGGCTGACTGCGTCACATTGAGCGCTTCGGCAGCGCGCGTCATGTGCTCGCGCTCTGCGACACCGACGAAAATCCTGAGTTGTTCGAGGGTCATGCCCGATCTCCTTGCCCCAATGATAGGGAAAGGAGATCAATCGCACCAACCAAAGATTACAGTCATTCCAATCAGATATACCGATCGTTCATTTCAGAATGTCGATAACCGCCTCACGTTCATCGACCAGTTCGGCAATCGTGCGATCGAGCATCGATCGCTGGAACGGATCGAGGGTCAGGCCTTCGATACGCGCATACCCACCGCTCATGCAGTGCACCGGCACGCCGCACACCAGTCCTTGCGGGATACCGTAGGAGCCATCTGACACCACGCCCATCGACACCCAATTATCGCCTGCGCCGTGCACCCAGTCGCGCAGATGGTCGATCGCTGCATTTGCGGCCGACGCGGCCGAGGACGCACCCCGTGCTTCGATGATCGCGGTTCCGCGCTGCGCAACGGTGGGGATCAGGGTTTCGCGGTACCAGGCCTCGTTTCCGATACGGTCGGCAAGCTTTTGGCCATCGAGTTCGGCATTCCCCCAGTCGGCAAACATCGTCGGCGAATGGTTTCCCCAGACGACGAGCTTTGTAATCGCATCGACACCTACACCCGCCTTGGCCGCAAGCTGTCCCTGCGCGCGGTTGTGATCGAGGCGGATCATCGACGTGATGTTTTCGGCAGGAAAACCCGGTGCGCTTTGCGCAAGAATCCAGGCATTTGTGTTGGCGGGATTGCCGACGACCAGGATCTTGGCGTCACGTTTGGCCACTGCGTCCAATGCTGCGCCCTGCGTCTTGAAGATCGCTGCGTTGGCAGCGAGCAAATCACGGCGCTCCATGCCCTTTGAGCGGGGACGAGACCCAACCAGCATGGCCGCATCGATGTCCTTGAAAGCCACCATCGGATCATCAGTAATGATCACACCTGCCAGTAGCGGGAACGCGCAATCCTCCAGTTCCATGACCACGCCGCGTACGGCGTCCATAGCCTGCGGCACGTCGAGCAGTTGAAGGATAACGGGCTGGTCCGGTCCGAACACGTCACCCTGCGCAACCCGGAAGAGCAGCGAATAGCAAATTTGTCCTGCGGCACCGCTGATCGCGATCCTGACGGGGGGCTTGGTCATTTTAGAAAGGGCTTTCCTTGGGAAATTACAGACGGTGTAAGACCGATCAACGCGCCGCCACGGCAAGCGCCGCATCGCGCCCGGATGGCACCAGATTGGCGAGACCTTTTCCTGATCGCACGGCACCAGGAACGTAGATCAGGCTTTGCGCATCCGTACTGATAGGGATTGTCGACACGGTGGTGTACGTCAGCGTGTCGATCCCAGCGACCTTGTTGGTTCCGGCCAGGCTGGCATAGATTCTCGTACCATCGCCCGACGGCCAAACCGCACTTGGAGCCGCTTGTAGCGGGACGGTTGCCACAGCCTCCAGGCTGTCGGTTCTATAGACCTTGATTGCAGGTTGATCGCCGCCAATGCTGACATAGGCAAAGGAATCGTCCGCGCGCTGGGCGAAGTTGACCGCGCCCGTTGCTGGACCAGTGTTTATCACTTCGCGTACCGCAAACGGCGGTTTGGCAGCAAAAACCGTGGTCGTGCCGCTCTCGCGGCGTGTTGCCCAAATCTGTTTGCCATCTGGCGAGACCGCGATTGCTCCCTCACCTGCACCGTTGCTGGCAACGTGTCCGACGACGCGCCGATGCTCGACGTCGACAACCAGGATGGACGGCCTTTCAGTAAGCGATACAAAGGCATAGCGTCCGTTTGGCGACAGGATGGTCGCGCCCGCTCCGCCACTTGCTGGTACGCGGGTGATCTCCCGCGCGGTCTTAGGATCCACGACTGCGATGGCATGTTCATCGCCGAGCGAAACCCAGAGTTCGTGCCCATTGGGCGTAAACGCGACGGCTGGAACACGGTCCGGCCTCGTTCCGTGTTCGTGGCCAGATCTACAAGCGTCACACTGTGCTGCGCTAATGCCGATACCGCCAGGGTCCGCCCGTCACGCGTTGCAGCCAGGTGCTGGACTTTGGGGCTGGAAAAGCTGGGCTCAGCTATCGCGCTTTTGGTGAGGTCGATGCGTCCCAGTTCGTTGCCCGCTGCAGGATCGATGACAACGATCTTTGTCGATGTCGGGTCAGACACATAGATCCGGTCATGATGACTAAGGTCGATATCAGCCTTCGACCACGGTGCCTGAACCGCCTTGATATCGCAGGGAAAGTCGTCCGCCGCAGGTGCAGCCCAATAGGCCTGAGCGATCGCCGGGACTGGGGCTACGGAGGCCAACATCGCGGCAACCAGAACGATCGCAGCTTTCATCGTTTGATCCTTATCGCGGATCCGGCGGGTGATCGTGCCAGTCCGATGCCGCTAGATCGACCGATATCTCCCCTGCGTCCAACGCATGGTAGCGATGGTTTCAATACGAAAACGCGATCATAGATTGTCTACCGTTCTTTTTAGATGATCAGAACAACCATGCTTATGCGTTGGATCGATGGCTGCGCCGCGATCATTTACGCTGTCACGCTCGGCATTCATCGCTCGCGTGTCATAAATGGGAATACTAAAGGCATGACGATGAAATCTCGCACGGCCTTGCTAACGGCGATAGCCGTGTCCGTATCGACGGGTGCGTTAGCGCAAACGGACGGTTTCGCGTCCGCAATGGATGCGGCGATGGCGCGGATGCACGGCGCGATGATGACCGGTTATTCAAGCGATCCCGATCGCGACTTCGCAAGAATGATGATCCCGCATCATCAGGGTGCGATCGACATGGCCGAAGTCGAACTGCGGTTCGGCAAGGATGAACGCCTGCGCCGGCTCGCCCAGGGAATCATCGTCGAACAGCGTCAGGAAATCGCGGTGATGCAGGGCATCCTATCCGAAGGCGGCGCGTTGCTGCCTCACACCGAACCGACCGCGACCGGTCACCCCCATCACGGAGACCGTCCATGAAGCGTTTCACCCTAACCGCCTGCGCCGCCTTGTGTTTCTCGGGCCCTGCGTTTGCCCAGCAAGTGCCGAACGCGACCCCCGACGTCCCCGTCAGCGCGCAGGACCGGTTCTACACCTCGGACCAGTTCTCCAACACCGTGTCGGTGATCGATCCGTCGACCAACACGCTGCTCGGCGTGATAAAACTCGGCGACCAGACCCCCGCGAACCTCAGCCCGCTCTACAAGGGACAGCTGCTCGTCCACGGCATGGGCTTCTCGCCTGATCGCAAGACGCTGGCGGCGATCTCGATCGGCTCGAACTCGGTGACGTTCATCGACACTGCGACCAATGCCGTGAAGCATACGACCTATGTGGGCCGATCGCCGCACGAAGCGTTCTTCCGCCCCGACGGTCGCGAAGTCTGGGTCGCGGTGCGCGGCGAGGATTATATCCAGGTGCTCGACGGCAAGACCTTCGCGCCGACTACGCGCATCCCCGTTCCTAATGGCCCCGGCATGACGATCTTCTCGCCGAACGGGAAATACGGTTACGTCTGTTCGAGCTTTTCTCCCGAGACCGTTGTGATCGACACCGCCTCGAAGAAGATCGTCGGTCGCGTCAAGCAGGCGAGCCCGTTCTGCCCCGACATCGCCGCGACGCCCGACGGCAAGCAGGTCTGGTTGACGCTGAAAGACGTCGGCAAAGTCATGGTGTTCGACGCCAAGCCACCCTTCGCAGTGCTCAAGACGTTCGACACAGGCGCGATCACCAACCACGTCAACATCGCCCGCACCAAGGCTGGCCAGTTCGCCTATGTGACGGTCGGCACCGAGAACGTCGTCAAGGTGTTCCGCACCACCGACTTCGCGCAGGTCGCGAACATCCCGGTCGGCGCGCTCCCGCACGGCCTTTGGCCGTCGGGCGACGGTACGCGGATGTATGTCGGGCTGGAGAACGCCGACGCAGTCGCGGCGATCGATACCGCCAGCAACACCGTTATCGCGACGATTCCGATCGGTCAGGGGCCCCAAGGCGTGGCCTACGTTCCCGGCGCGGTGCCGGTAGGCGATGGCCGTGCAAACCTGATGCCGCTCGCCCAGGCCGGCATGAAGATCCAGCTGACTCTTTCCGGGACTGGGCGCAGCCAGGTCACGCTGTTCGATCAGGGCCAAGTCCAGATTTTGCAGGCGGCGGTTGCGGGCCTCAGTCCAAAGATGCCCTATGTCCTTGGGCTATCCTCCCGCGCTGATGGCAGCGGCGTGATCCAGCCTCTGGCGAAGTTCATGACCAATCCGGCGGGCGGCGCGATAGTCAACACGCTCGGACCGCTCCGCCAGATCGTCAGCGACGCAAAAGGCGACATGCGCCGTTACCTCGTCATTGCTCCGGGCGACCCGATGATGCCGGGCGCCGTCGTTCAGGTGCAAAAATGAGGATTCCGGTGAAACCTGCGATCTCTTGTCCGTATCCGGTATCTTGGTCATGACGCTGGTATAGGCTGCCGCAGCGTTTTGAGACTGTCGGAAAACACATGCTTTCGGACAGGGTGCGCTCCGGCCTTGGGTCGTGGCGCCAACAGGATGGCAGAGTGTGCGACAAACCCTGTCGCTTTGGTCAGCTGTACGGAAACCCGAATCTGGGGGTTTGCTGACACCCGATCGCGTTAGCGTACATCTGGGTCCGTTCTATGTGCAGACCCCTCTTCAAAGCTGCGCGTCACCGCTCCCCGAACGGGTGCTTGCCGTACTGGCGCATGAGAAGGTCGATTGCCTCGCCCATCAAGGCCTGAAGGGTAGTTCCGTTCTCGGCCGCCAGCACATTTAAGCCTCGGCTAACTTCCGGACTAAAGTATGCGCTGACAGCCTTCTTGCCCTGCCGCGCCGCCGATCGCACCGACGCCGAGCCCTCAATGGCTGGGGTCGAGACGCTCGGCTCCACCTTCGCGCGTTCTGCACGCTGCTGCCTCATGGCGCCAAATTTGCTCATGTCAGCCTCGCTTCTTTCTGCCCTGCTTACTTGTGGGCAAGTTCACACGTTCGCTTGTCCACGTCCATAGCGCGGCGATCTCCTCCGCCGCCTTACCGTCAGGCTCCGCCTCTATCGCGGTTTTCCCTTGCGCCGTGCTGTGGTGATAGATCGCGCGCATCGTGAGCATGACGGGCGCGACCGGCACACCCATACCCTCAACGCCTTCGCTGCCCTCAATCAGCTCCCGCGCGTCTCTGTAAGTAGTTGGCGCGCGCTGAGGACCGCCCATGAAGAGCACGAAGGCCGGCTTGCCTGCTGCCTTCACCAGCTCGGCCGTCGTTTCAACGGCTGACAAGTCGAACGCTTGGGGACGACAAGGAATAAGGATCAGGTCCGCAGCCTTGCACGCCTCGCGCGCCATGATGTCCGCGTGTGGGGGCGTATCGATAATGACTAGGTCCGCGCCTAGATCGGCTGCTTGCTGCACCTTGCGCGGAAGGAGGGTGGGGGAGGCACAATCTACGACCTCAGGGTCCGCGCCGCCTCGCCAGTGGTTCCATTGGCTAGCGGTCGCTTGCGGGTCCGCGTCGAGGATCAGCGCGGAGAGGCCCGCACTGGTGGCGGCACCGGCAAGGTGGATGGCAAGCGTGGTCTTACCCGCTCCGCCCTTCTGGCTGATGATAGATATGGTCTTCATGTAGCCCCTGCACGTGTTCGCGTGTGAACATGATGGATAGCACACAAGTGAGCAAGATAACAATCTCACTTGTGAACTGATAGCCTTCGTGGCCTGTAGCAGCGTGGTTGGGTGGTCGTAAGCTGCACCCGAGGTTCGCGGCATAAGGGAGCATACGTGACAGGAATATCAGGGGGGTCAGGATCAGGCGGCTGGACGTGGGTGCAGGGCTTCGGAACGGCCTTTGCGGGCGTGCTTGCCTACCTTGGCGCGCGTTTTGGCGCGCAGGCCGGGAAGGAGAACGCCGACAAGGCCATCTTCGTCCAGATCGTCACCAGCGAGCGCGCGGTATGGCGAGAAGCAATGCGAGGGCTGGTTGTAGAGTTAACGGCCGAGGTGCGGCGTGGTGCAGTTAGCCCTGCCAAGCCGGTGAATTGGCGAAAGGTACATGCCGCGCGCGCTGGTATCGTACTCCGCCTAAACCCGGCCTGCCGCGACGTAGGGACTGAGGACAAACATGCCCTGGATCGCGCGCTCTTCCGCGCAGTCGAGGAGCTAGTGAGTGCGCGGCATACTCCAAAGCCCGATTGGCTCAAAAAGGCGGATACGGTCGAGAAAGCAGCCCAACGGCTCATCAAGAAGGAATGGGACAAGTCGAAGAAGGAGGCTCGCACAGGCAGGCTTGAAGAATGAGGCTGTGAGGGCCGCAGGATAGCAACTGTCGACTGTCTCAAATGTTCTAAGTTTCGCAACAGAGCCCTTAGAGCTCGTGTTCTCTCATGTGCTGATGTCGCAAAAGTCGGTTGCAAAATACTTTTATTACGATACAATTTTGCAACATGCTGATTGGCTATGCTCGTGTGTCCACCGATGACCAAGATCTCCGGCTGCAACGCGCCGCGTTGAAGGAGGCCGGATGCAAGCGGACGTTCGAGGAGAAGATCTCGGGCGCGAAGCGTGACCGGCCCGAGCTGGCCAAGATGATCGAGCAGCTGCGCGACGACGACACGGTGGTAGTGACGCGGCTCGACCGACTGGCGCGCTCGACGCGCGACCTGCTGGACATCGCCGAGAAGCTGAAGGAGGCTGGTTCCGGCCTGCGCTCGCTGGCCGAGCCCTGGGCCGACACGACCTCGCCAGCTGGTCGCATGGTGCTGACCGTGTTCGCCGGCATCGCTGAGTTCGAGCGTGAGCTGATCCACCAGCGCACCAGCAGCGGACGAGTGGCGGCTAAGGCGAGGGGAGTCCGCTTTGGCCGTCCGCCAAAGCTCACCCCCGATCAGATCACGCTCGGCGAACGATTGATAAGCGAAGGCACATCGGTGCGCGAAGCCGCCAAGCTGCTCAAATGCCACCATGCCACACTCTACCGGGCGCTGACCGCAGCGACGGTGGCTTTATAATGCGGTGGACTGCGCAGCCTGACACTTCGGCAGGGAAGGCCTGATGCCTATCCGGCCCGAGCACGTGTTCTTGTACCCGATCGACTGGGTGCAGCTATCACACCAGGTACGCTTCGTGCGGGCGGGGGGACACTGCGAGCATTGTGGACGTCCCCACAGGCAGAAGGTCTTCCACCTAGGCGACGGACGGTGGTGGGATCGGAACCGGCAATGCTGGCGCAATGGCCGGGGCCGGCGCGTGCGACGGCCTACGGAAAACATTCTGGTACAAGGCCGGTGGACACCGGTGGTCCTGGCCTGTGCGCACCTTAACCATGATCCGAGCGACAGTGCGCTTCACCAGCTCGCAGCGCTCTGCCAACGCTGCCACATGCTCCACGATGGCCCGGAGCATCGACGCCGGCGCTGGATGAACGCGCACTATCGGCGTGCGCTGGGTGATCTGTTCTACGGTCCATACCCCAAGCTGGGAGGCGACTGGATTACGCCCACCCCGCTCAGCATGCTCGACGATCACCGCAGTGGAACGTCTTCCCGTTGACACTCGTTTCACTTATTGCGTTTACAACTCGCAGTCACTAGATGGCTTCCGCCCTGGGAGATGAAACATGGCCGCCGTGGCCTTCAATATCGACGAGGCCTACGAGCCTACTGCACACGAGATCGAGGCGGCCGGTAACGCCGCGCGTGCACTGTCGAGGGTAGATTCCAGCCGCCCTATTCACCTGACTGTAGAAGGGGCAGGTGAGGACGTTATCAGCCTGCCGTCTGGTGTGTTCAACAGCATCGTCAAGATGCTAGTTGAGATCGGCAACGGTCATGCCGTCACTGTCGTGCCGGTACAGGCAGAGCTTACAACTAGCCAAGCAGCCGACCTGCTCAACATGTCGCGTCCACACCTCATTAAGCTCTTAGAACGCGGTGATCTGCCGTTCCGGATGGTCGGCACGCATCGTAAGCTGCTCGGACGCGACGTGCTGACCTACCGCAGCCGCATGGATGCGGCCCGGCATGAGGCCCTGCAGGAAATGGCGGATCTGGATCAGGAAGCTGGCCTCTTCGACGATCACACGCCTCTCGATCGTCCCTGATGCTGGTCGGCCGCTACACCGTCCTGCTCGATGCCAACGTCATGCACCCCTCCATCGTGCGGGGTGCGCTTTTGTGGTTCGCCGCCAGCCGGCTGTTCCGGCCGCTCTGGAGCGAGGCCATCCTGGCCGAGTGGGAGGAAAGCTTAAGGCGACGGTTTGCCGATCTGGCAGCTGACCATTTCCAACGCCAGCGGACCTACATGGACAGCTTCGGAGAGGCGCTGGTGGAAGGCTACGAACCGCTGATGCCTGCCCTGACACTGCCTGATCCCAAGGACGTCCATGTTCTTGCCGCAGCGATTCACGGCAGAGCCGACGCGATTGTCACGTACAACCTCAAGGATTTTCCGGTCGAAGCAGCCGCCCGCCACGGTATCGAGGTGAAGCATCCCGACGACTTCATCGTTAATGTCATCGACCTCGATACGGCCAAGGCGCTGACCGCAATCGGAAACCAACGCCGTCAGTTTCACAATCCCGCTGTCACCGCCGAAGATTACCTCGACCGCTTTCGGAAAAGCGATTTGGTCCAAGCAAGCCACCGACTGCAACCCCTTGTCGAGCTATTCTGAATGAGGGTTCTGACACCAGTAAGCGCTTGAAAGGCGGCGACCTATCTCAAGCGTCAGAACCGTTCGGTTTTGACACCTCAGGTTCCAAGACTGCGATAGTGCTTGGAGGAATCGGGAACATCGCTAGTCAGGTTGCTGATGAGCGGCGAACCAGTCGCAATGACGCGTAAGAGGGCGGTTTCCGCATTTTGGCCCCCTGGACACGCATATCTTGATACCGTGCTGTATCAGCCATTCGTGCGCGTGCCGTTTAAATCGAGGCGCGTTCTGCGTTGGCTGACGCGAAATCTTGAATTTTGCATCACCGCCTTTGTTTCCACGGGCTAAAACTCCGTGATAGGCAGCATGGGATTAAAGGGGGAAGCTCTTGAAAAGCCTACGTGTCGAACTTGAGCACTGCTACGGGATTCGAAATCTCAAAGCCGATATCAGCTTTGAGAAATGCCCCGCTGTCGCGATTTACGCGCCAAACGGAGCCATGAAGTCTTCGTTCGCCCAGACGTTTCAGGACATCGCCGAGGACACGCCTTCCAAGGATCGGATCTTCCCGGCACGGGTATCAACGCGGAAGGTCACAGATGACCAAGGAGCGGCCCTCCAACCTGTGTCGGTCCTAGTCGTTCGGCCTTATGATGAGGTCCTGGGACATACCGCAAAGACGTCCACACTTCTAGTGAATGCCGCACTACGAAAAGAGTATGAGCAGCTTCACCTCGAAATAGATAAGTCTCGGCATGCCCTAGTTACGGCGCTGAAACAGCAATCCGGCTCAAAGAAGGATATTGAGCAAGAACTAGCTTCTACGTTCACGGCTTCTGGCGATCTGTTTACGGCACTAAATCGCATATATGACGAGGTTTTGGCTCAAAAATCGGCTCCGTTCTTCGATGTCAAATATGATCTAATATTTGACGATAAGGTTCAGGCAATTCTTGGCACCAAAGACTTTAAGACTGTAATTGAAGATTATATGAAGCGGTACAATGAGTTATTGTCCGCATCTACGTACTTCAAAAAAGGTACTTTTACTTACTACAACGCCTCTATTGTTGCTAAGACATTAATTGATAATGGCTTTTTCAAAGCCAATCATTCCATCAGCCTTAATGCGGGCGAGTCCGTCACTATATGCGATGAAAAGGGCTTAGAAGACGTAATTGCTAAAGAAAAAGAGGGGATCTCACACGATCCCGCTCTTCGCAAAAAGTTTACTGACCTCGAAAAGCTATTGTACAAGAACACTACGGTCCGTGATTTTAACGAATACCTCTCTGAGCGGGAGGATATACTTCCTTCTCTTTCTAACATGGCTCAGTTTAAAGAAGAGGTATGGAAGGGATACCTAGCAACTCACGTAGGTCTATTCACTGAATTGGTCGAAAAGTATCGTGACGCGGAAAAAAGAAAGTCTGAGATTGAGGATCAGGCCAGCAAGGAAAGAACCGACTGGGAAGAGGTCATTGATATTTTCAATACCCGCTTCTTCGTACCCTTCAAGCTAGAGGCGAAAAACCGGACGTCGGTCATGCTTGGTCAGGAGCCAATCTTAAAGCTCGGTTTTACGTTCGAAGACAACGGTGAGCAAGCTCAGGTGGATCGTGAGTCACTTCTCCAGGCATTAAGCACTGGAGAAAAGAAAGCTCTTTATGTCCTAAACATCATATTTGATGTGCGAGCGCGCCACAAAGCAGGCCAGACTACCTTGATGGTAGTAGATGATATTGCGGACTCTTTCGATTATCGAAACAAGTATGCCATTATACAGTACCTTAAAGATATATCTGAATACGATAATTTTTTCCAAATCATATTAACGCACAACTTTGACTTCTTTAGAACAATTCAAAGCCGCTTTGTGACCTATAAAAATTGCTTTATGGTTTCAAAGGACTCCTCAGGCGTCTCGCTTGTGCCCGCAGCGGGCATAAAGAACATTTTTGTAAATGACTGGAAACCAAATTTTGCATCAGACGCACTGAAGCGGATAGCTTCCATTCCATTCATGCGGAAT
>JARUXA010000289.1 GCA_030433805.1 Sphingomonas sp. PsM26
GTCCCGCATTGAGGCGGCTCCGGCGCTCGATCTGCAGGAAAAAGTGGATGTGCCGATGATGCTCCGGGTCCTGCAGCGGGAAGCGGAAACCCTCAGTAATGGCCGCCATGAGATTCATTTTCACACGGACCCCCATTTACGCGTGTTTGGCAATGACGAGCAACTGCGTAGTGCGATTTCTAATCTGGTGTATAACGCCGTCAATCATACGCCGGATGGGACGCGCATTGATGTCAGCTGGCTGCGCAACCC
>JARUXA010000290.1 GCA_030433805.1 Sphingomonas sp. PsM26
GTGGATTTCAACGACTGGTTTGTATGCGATGGTAGAGAACTAACTACGGCAGAGTACCCAGAGCTATTCGCTATTATCGGAACGAATTTTGGAAGCGACGGATCAGGCTTCTTCAATATTCCCGATTTTAGAGGTAGACTTTTTGGATGTGTAGGAATCCCCTCCACCCCGAATGATACTGGTACTACCCATGCGCTTGGAGACGAACCTGGTGAAGAAACTATTGTGCTAACCGTTGGGCAATTGGCAACG
>JARUXA010000291.1 GCA_030433805.1 Sphingomonas sp. PsM26
CATGGGCAAATTTGGAGTTGTGACATGGTTGTGTCTGGGCTTTATTCTTTTATTTCTGCCGTTCTAAAAGCGTTTCCCCTTTTATTTCTATCAATGTCGTTTATTTGTTGGGGGGGGGGGGCGTTTTTGGGGGGCCCCTAAAGACCAGGTTGGGGGTTTTTTTGGGGATCGGCACGCTTGTTGGCGCCCTAAAGGAGGACCCAATGCACCAACAACAAGTGGTGGGAATATAAAAAAAAGACGCGGGCGCGC
>JARUXA010000292.1 GCA_030433805.1 Sphingomonas sp. PsM26
TAGTCGAGGACACATAGGCCTCCGTGCCGGACGCGTCGGCAAGCGCAACCTTCCACAGGGGACGGTGCCGATCAAAACCGCCAGCGACCGTCCACTGATCGCGGGTCTGCCGTTCTACGTGCTGCATCGGTGCGTTCTCAAAACGACCGGCGATCCGACCGGCGTAACGAGCATCGACCGGCCGCAGGACAGTACCGCGACTGGCCGAGACCGTCGTGTGCGTTCCGTTCCATCCGGTCACGCGCCAGACA
>JARUXA010000293.1 GCA_030433805.1 Sphingomonas sp. PsM26
CTGGAGGACATCAACCCGGCGCTGGAGGGCAGTTCGCTCGTCCCGGTTATTCCCAAGCATATGGGCAAGGTCTTCACCAACTACGCGCCGACCAGTGGGCGGTTCGCCGGGGCAAGCATCGGCGGAGGACTGACGGTCTTCGGCGCAACCGCGGGCGGTACGCCGTCATCAGACGCGGCGAACGGGACGCGTACGATATCGACGCTGGTCCGACAGGGCAGCTATGCCGTCCTGGACATCCGCGCTGGGTA
>JARUXA010000294.1 GCA_030433805.1 Sphingomonas sp. PsM26
CTTCCGTATTTTCCGCTTCCGCTTCCGCAGTAAAAAAAAGTGAGGAACTGGGTTACCCGGGGCACCTGTCACTTTGGAAAAAAAAAAGAAAAAAATATACGCTAAGATTTTTGGAGAATAGCTTAAATTGAAGTTTTTCTCGGCAAGAAATACGTAGTTAAGGCAGAGCGACAGAGAGGGCAAAAGAAAATAAAAGTAAGATTTTAGTTTGTAATGGGAGGGGGGGTTTAGTCATGGAGTACAAGTGTGAG
>JARUXA010000295.1 GCA_030433805.1 Sphingomonas sp. PsM26
GCAGAGGGAGTGATATTCGATTATAGTATTGGAGAATTTTACGAAAGCGAATATGGAGCCGTTTACGGATTAGACCAAGGATTTACTCACCCGACTGCTTTAGTAAAAGTTTTCGTGGATAAAAACGAAAAGAAAATCTATTTAAAAGAAATTTTCTATAAAACGAATCAAACGGCAACTCAAATTTACAACGTAATTAAAGATGAGGTTGGCTTTACTAGGATCTGGTGCGATAGTGCCGCAGCTATGTT
>JARUXA010000296.1 GCA_030433805.1 Sphingomonas sp. PsM26
CCGTCTGTAAACAAAATCCTGATAATATCTGTTTCAAGTATCATAATTTTCGCATATATGTTATTCTCTGCTAATTCAAATTGAAGAATGTTATCAGTTTCATTTATAAAAGTAAATTGATAATTTCCCTTAATACTCATGTGGTATCTCCTTTACTATGCATGTAGTATAAAATAGTTTGTCAAGCTGCTTCCTAATAAAAGTGTATAAATATTGTCTTTAGTAGCTCCTATTCAAAATACTTTTTATC
>JARUXA010000297.1 GCA_030433805.1 Sphingomonas sp. PsM26
ATCGACAACTGTAATTACTGCATTTGCTGTACTTACATTATTGAATGGATCGACAACTGTAAGAATTACTGGATTTGCACCAAGATTACTACAGTTAAACGTTGTATTATTAAGCGTCATTGTTGCAATCGAACAATTATCAGTCGAATTACCTCCAACTTGATTTGGTGTCACTGTTACTGCTCCACCTGCATTTAAGTATGCATTGATATTTTGAGCAATTGCTGTTGGTGGCGTATTATCGATGAT
>JARUXA010000298.1 GCA_030433805.1 Sphingomonas sp. PsM26
AAATAGTAGTTGAGGAATGAAGTTAGAAGAAATTGAGACGTAGGGTTTTATTTTATCAAATCTTGGGGGAAGTTGCACAGAATTCGTTGATTTAAGAATATAGCAAAAATGATAAGCGAAAAGCCCTCAATTTATAACTCTCTTTCCTATCCCAAACAGACTTTTTATGTATGTCAGGACTCCTTTCCTAAAAATCTTTCCCCATTCCATTCTTTTTTCCTGTATACTTAAGAATAGGAAAGAGGTGC
>JARUXA010000029.1 GCA_030433805.1 Sphingomonas sp. PsM26
TGGCGGACCTGCCCCCTGCGCAGCCGGGTAAGGACGCAGATCCCGAGCTCGTTCGCGCGTTAGTTGCCGAGGCCGTTGCATCAGTGAAAATCCCTGAAGGGAAGCCCGGCAAGGACGTCGATCTCGAACAGGTTCGCGCGCTTGTACAGTCCGCCGTCGACGCGCTACCGGCCGCGCAGCCTGGGCGAGACGCCGATCCTGAACTCGTGCGGTCGCTGGTAATCGATGCGGTTGCGGCGATCGAACTGCCGCAGCCGCGCGACGGCAAAGACGCGGACCCGGCTGCCGTCAAAATGCTAGTCGACGAAGCCGTTGCGGCATTACCGCCCCCTGCCCCAGTCGAGTCCCTCACCGGTCCAGTCGCCGCGCTGATCCGTGATGAAGTCGTTCGGTCCGTCGCAGACGCGGTTGCCGCGATCCCCCCTGCCAAGGATGGCGTAGGCGCAGCTGGGGCAGTGATCGACCGCAACGGATCGCTCGTCCTAACGCTGAGCGACGGCAAAATGATCGACCTTGGCCGCGTGGACGGCAAGGATGGCCTCGACGGCACCAGCCCGGAAGACATGGCGGTCGAACTTCTTCCAGATGGTCGCACAGTGCGGTTCGTCTTCGCCAAGGGCGAGAAGAGATATGCCTTCAAGGTCCCGTTCCCCGTCGTGCTCGACCGCGGGGTCTTCAAGGAAGGCACCGCCTACGAGCACGGCGATGCGGTGACGTTCGGCGGCTCGCTGTGGATCGCGCAGCGCGCGACCGGTGAGAAGCCGGAAGGGAACAACACCGGCTGGCGTCTGGCGGTCAAGAAGGGTCGCGACGGCCGCGACCTGCACAAGGAATAGTCGGGGATGACCGTCGATGAGATGCGCGCCATCATCGGTGCAGGCCCCGACGTCCCTGATGCCGAGGTCATCGTCCGTTATGGGGCCCTCGAGGCGGCGAAAGCTGACCGCGGTCTCCCGATCGAGGAGGTCCGTGGGCAGGTCCGGCTCGAACGAACCAACTCCTCGGAGGATAGCTACCTCAGCTTGCTCATTCCCGCCGCTATTCGCGCCGTTCGTAACGAGGTGGGCCGACCCATCGATCTGAGCTCGGATGATCCTGACAACGACGTGTTCAGGGTCGCCGTCCTGCTGCTCATTGGTCATTGGTTTGACACGCGCGCGCCGGTCGCCGTGGGTTCGCAAAGCTACGAGCTTCCTTTCACCGTCTCGTTCCTGCTCAACCCCGTTCCCCGCAAGTGGGTGTGCTGATGGCTGCGCTCGGGTTGGCCAGCCGCCTCAAGCACAAGGTGACGATCCAGGAACCCAACGTGGTCGACAACGGCAAAGGTGGTCGCAAACCACCGGCAGGTGAAGCCGCCTGGCGCGACGTCGCGGTCAACGTGCCCGCCGAGGTATACCCGCTGCGGGGCGGCGAAGCGCTCAGCCTTGGCGTCGAGCGCGCGACGGAGATCTACCGCGTCACGATCCGCAAGCGGCTGGGGCTGACGCCCAAGCACCGGTTGGTGTGGCAGGGCATTGCGCTGAATATCAAGACCGCCCCGCCTTGTACCGACGGTCAGTCGAACGTGATGACCTGCGAGAGCGGAGCGCTGGGCTGATGGCGCGCTCGAAACTCCGCGGCATCGGTCGCTTCAAGCGGCTGCTGCGGCGCACGCCGGACGCGGTCCGCGGCGAGATCATCGTCGAACTGAACGTAACCGGGCGCCAGATCAAACAGGCGATCCAGGCGAAGGCACCGAGCAAGACCGGCGCGCTTCGCGCGGGAATCGACAGCAAGGTGCTGCCGAAATCGTTGCGGCTTCAGGTTGGATTGCTCGGCGGCCGGCGCGGCAAGCAGAACCTGTTCTACGGCCGCATTCAGGATCTCGGCCGGCGCGCCCAGACGGTGCAGGTACAGCGGCGGCGGTCGAACCCGACCGGCAAGGCGGGCAGCAGCCTGACCAAGCGCTACCCGATGAAGGTCAGATACATGCTGGGCAAACGCTTCATCACCGGGCGCTTCCCGGAGCTTCGCAAGACGCTGAATGCAAATCTGCGCGGCATTCTGACCCGGTCACTTGGTCGTATCGCGGGAGGTTCCGATGAGTAGCGCAAAGGCGATGGTCGAAGCCGCAGCGTTCCTGGCGCTGAGCAGCGCAATAACGGACGCCGGGGTCTATCAGGACGCGCCCGAGAACGCGCCGACCCCGCTCGTCATCGTCGGCGATATGAAGAGCTCGCGCCTGCCGACCAAGGACGCCGACGCTGATCGCCGCGTGACGATCTCGATCGTCACGATCGTCGAAGCCGAGGAACGCGCTCCCCTGCTTGCGCTGCAGGAACAGATCGAAGCCGCGCTCGATGGCCAGAACCTGCAACAGGACGGCTGGCTCCTCGCCTTCGAGTTCGAGGACGACGACGCCGTGCTGAGCGAAGACGGCTCGACCTACAGCGGCATCACCAGTTTCACCGTGCTCGCGATCGCGCCGTAGCACTCCCCCACCACCCGTAACCTACCCGCCGCGCCCCGCCCGCGCGCATTCACAGGAGAACCACCATGGCGAAGAAACTCGGCAGTGATTACCGCCTGTTCGTTCAGTCCTCGACGGCTGGCACGTTCAACCAGCCCGCCGGTCAGGGCAATCTCAGCATCGACCGCGGCAAGGCGTTTTCATCGAACGCGACGAAGGACCAGGAAGGCGTCGACACCCAGTCGCCAGGCCTGCGCACGATCACGATCAAGCAGGACCTGACGCCGGATCTGCCGGACGCCAACGGCTACACCCGGATCGAGACGCTCGACAAATCGAACGCGACCGAAGTCTACCAGATCCGCAAGAAGCCGTTCGCGACCGGCGACATCGTCTTCGAGTGCCTGATGTACACCTCGATCGACAGCACCGGGCTCGACCAGGGCGCGAGCGTGAAGTCGCCGCTTACGTTGCAGCCGGCCGCGCAGCCAACCGTCGACGCGCTCCAGTAAGCGCCCCTCTCCCGCCCCTCCCATAAGGAACGTCCGTATGATCACGATCAACGGTAAGAGCTTCCGGACCAGCAAGCCGCAGGATCTGGACGAGAAGCTCGTCGCATTGACCGGCCACGGTCAGCATGAGGTGCAGGCACTGCTCAGTGCCGGCCCCTCGCTCGCCGCGCGCGCACTGGTGCCGTACCTCGGCAAGCACGAGGGCGAGCCCGCGCCCGACCTCAACGAGCTCGCGAATGACATTGCCGCGGATTCGGACGCCATCGGCACGATTGCCAAGCTGTATGCGCTGCCGGCGGATACGGTCGAAGAGATCGTCGCACAATGAGCGATCTCGTCACCGCAGGCTTCGCCAACGAGGATCGGGGCGAACTGGCCGTGATCCTCGACGGCACGACGATGGGCCTCCGCCCGACCTTCGAAGCCCTGTCCGAGATCGAGCAGACGCTCGACCGTGGGTTGGTCGACCTCGCCCGCGACGCGTTGGGGGCTAAGCTCAAGCTCGCGGACACCGCGCAGATCGTTACGATCTGCGTCCGCGCTTGGGGCAAGGAGACCGAGAACAAAGGTGCGGCGGGGGCAAACGCACAGCGCATCGCTCGTCTCATCGTCGACAGTGAAGGCGGTCTCTACACCGTGCTGCAGACCGTCGCGAAGGTGCTCTCCGTCGCCGTCACCGGCGGGTACAACTCCGCGGGGGAACTGAAGCCGTCGACGACGATGACGACGACGGAGAAAGCCCCCGTCGACGGCTGATGGGCACAGCCGTCGTCCTGTTGGGATGGCGGCCTGCCGACTTCTGGCGGTGCACCCCGACCGAATTCTGGACCGCGATGAAGGCGTTCGACCGCGCCAATCCCCCAAGTCCAAGCCCGTCATAACAGGAGGCGTCCATGGCTGACCAGACCGAACGCCTGCTGCTACAGGTCGACGCCGCAACCGAATTGCTGCGCCGGAACCTGGCGGATGGCGAGAAGCCACTCGACCGATTCGAGCAGCGTGCCGCCAAGATGGCGGAGAACGTCGAAGGCTCGATCGGCAGCATGGGGAAGCGCTTCGGCGCGTTCGCGGATCTCGCGCAGGATGCCGCCACGAGGGCCGAGCGATCGTTCGAGGCGAGCTTCAGCAACGTCCAAAAGCTGGCGGCGAAGGCGATCGTCGCGCCCACCGTCACCGGCGGCCTCAACATCGGCGCCGCGGACGCGCGCGCGGCGGCGGCAGCGGCGCAGCAGCAGGCGATTGCCACCCGCCTGATCGCAGACGCGTCGGAACGCGCCGCGCAGGGCGAAGGTGTCCTGACCGAGCAGACGCGGCTCTATGTCCAGGCGGCGCGCGCGGCGGCGCTGGAAGCTGAGAACCACGCGAACGAACTAACGCGCGAAGCTGGCGCGCTCGAGCGGGTCGAGATTGAGCTTCAGCAGGCAGGCGCGGCGTCGCGCTTGTTCGGTGACGGTCAGAAGAAGGTGACGGCTCAGTCCGGCGCGCAGCGCGCAGCGATGCAGGGCCTGTCCTATCAGGTGCAGGACACCTTCACCCAGCTGAGCATGGGCGCGAACGCGTTTCAGGTCATCGCGATCCAGGGCGGCCAGGTCGCCGGGCAGTTCTCGAACCTCGAAGGCAAAGCCGGATCCTTCGCGCGGTTCATGATCGGACCGTGGGGGTTGGCGATCACCGCTGCCCTACTGGTGCTCGGTCCTCTGACCAAGGGCATGTTCGAGTTCAGCAACGCCGAAGACGAAGCACTCGACAAGCTCAAGAAGGACGCGATCGAGAGCGACGTGACCGCGCGCGCGAAAGTGCGGTTCGCTGGGTCGGTCGAAGGCCTTACCATCGCTCTTCGGGACCAAGACAAGGCGCTGCGGCAGACTGCGGACAGCGAGAGGTCGGCTGCCGACCGCGCCAACATCGCCGCCAAGGGGAAGCGCGACGAGGCGTTGGCGATCCGGCAGACCACAGTCGCGCGCCTCGCCGACGCCGAGGCCATGTTCAACACCTTGGCCACCACCAGCGATGCGCGCGGTGGTGGTGCTGTCATCAATGCCGCACTGGCGCGCGTCACCGAACTGCGCAAGCAGCGCGCGGCGGCCGAGAAAGCGGTGACGGATTCCGAGCGGCAGCTCAACGTCACCCGGGTCGACATCGCCGCGGAGCGCGCCGCGATCTCGCTCGATCCGGTGCGCTCGGCAACCAAGGCAGTCGACGACAAGATCAACGCGCTGAAGAACGAGCTCCGCACGCAAGCCCGGCTAGGCCAGGTCATTGGCGCGGAATCGGTCAAGCGCCTGCGCGAACTCGAAGCGCAGAAGAAGGCAGCGACCGAACTGGCGACGGAAAAGCAGCGCGCGGCCAACGTCAAACCGAACAACAATCAGATCGGCCGAGACGTGAACGTCGCCGAGGCGACCAGCATCGTTGCCGGTATCGGCGGGCGGGTCACCAGCGGTCTGCGCTCGACCGAGCGCCAGGCGCAGCTGTATGCCGACAAGCTCGCCGGGCGGCATGCCGGACCGGTCGCCAAGCCCGGTACCAGCGATCACGAGCGCGGTCAGGCGATAGACGTCGCCTACGGTCCCGGCATCAGCGTTTCGTCGATCCGGCAGGCGTTTGCCAAGGAAGGCGTCGCGATCCGGCAGCTGATCGACGAGCGCGACCAGAAGGTGTTCCACGTCGCGTTCGGCAAGAAGGGCCCCAGCCAGCAGTCGATCGACGATCGCGCCGAGCGGGCACGCCAGAAGGTGCTGAGCGACGACATTTCCTATGGTCAGGAAGAGCAGGCAGCGCGGCAGCGGCTCACCGCGGCAACGCGCAAGTCGGCGCAGACGCAGGAGCAGCGCGACGCCGAACTGGTCGCGAGCATCAATGCCGACGCCGACAGCCGCAAGCAGAAGATCGACCTGCAGCAGGAGAAGGGTCTGTCCAAGGCTCGCGCCGACAATTTGCGCTCGCTGAGCGAACAGACCCGGGTGCAGGATCTGCAGAACGCCGCGGCCGACCGTGCCATGCGTGTGGTCGAGCAGCGGTACGACGTCGACCGGCAGAGCCTCGAATCGCGCGTCGCCCTGCTTCGCATCAGCGAGGATATGGCGCCGACCGAGCGCGAGCGCGCGCGGATCGCCGAGCAGATCCTCGAGGCCGAGCAGACACTTCGCCGTCAGGCGCTCGAGCGCGTCCGCGACACCTCCAAGGATCCGGATGCCGTCATGTCAGCGCAGCGCTCGCTCAGTGCCCTGCCGGCACTGGAAGGCGCGGAGCGCGGGCAGCTTGCCCGACAGAACGCGTCGCCGCTCGACGCCTACCGCGAGCGCCTGAAGTCCGCGACTGACGACACGAAGCAGGCGCTGCAGGGCGTGACCGTAAACGCGTTGGGCTCGCTGGAGAACAGCCTGTCGCAGTCGATCGGCAAGGTGATCAAGCTCAAGGGCGCGTTCGGCGAGATGGCATCGAGCATCGTTGCCGACCTCGCGCGCATCGCGATCCAAAAAGTCATTCTGGGGGCGCTGCCTGGGGTCGGCAAGTTCCTCGGTTTCTCAAACGGCGGGTCGTTGAAAAGCATTCCCGGTCGCGCTGACGGCGGCTCGCTTGGCGGACTGATCAGTGGTCCCGGCAACGGGCGTTCCGATAGTATCCTCGCGTTGCTGTCGAGCCCGGGCGGCGGCGCGGTACGGCTCTCGAACCGCGAGTTCATCATGAACGAAGGCGCGGTGAACCATTACGGCGCGAGCGCAATGGCGGCTATCAACGCGCGCCGGCTGCCACGCTTCGCGAATGGCGGGTCGCTGGGCGGCTCCCCTACCCTGCCCAGCTTGCGCGCCCCGCGCCTCCCCTCAGCGGCATACGGCGTGGGCGCGAACCGGCGGATGCAGCTCGATGGCAACATCACCGTCAGTCCCAGCGCCGAGTTCGACGCCAAGATAGAGGGCGTCACGCTGCGCACCGTCGGCGCAACGGCCGAACCGATCATGGCAGGCGCAACCGCGCGCACGATGCGCAAGCTCAACCGCGGCGAGCTACCGGGAGGGTTCGACTGATGTTGATCAACATCCCGGCGGATCCGGTCGCTTCCGACATCGAGTGGACGATCGACCAGCCCGGTCAGGTCAATCGCGGCGAATGGACCGGGCGGCGGCGCGTGACGCTTCTGTCGGCTGCGCCGAGGTGGTTCGCAAAGGTCACCCTGCCCCCGATTACCGGCGAAGGGCGCGTGCTCGAATGGCGCGCGTTCGTGGTCGACTGTGACGGCGTCGCCAACAGCTTCCGGATCATCGCCTGCGAGAAAGACCAGATCGCAGGATCGCTCGACGTCCGCGTGAAAGGCGCCAATCAGGGCGGGCATTCGCTGATCACTTCCGGGTGGGGTGCGGCTGGGGCCAAGCTCAAGCGCGGCCAATTCATCACGCTTGGCGACCAGCTGCTGATGCTGAACGCCGCAGTCGTTGCGGACGCCGACGGGAACGCCACGCTGTCGGTAAAACCGTACATCCGGGTCGTGCCGGCGGACAAGGCAACGATCGAGGTCAAGCGGCCCTACGCCGTCATGGCGATGTCGGACCCGAAGAACGGCTGGAAGGTCGGCATCGGGCAAAAATACGCCGTCTCATTCGACTGCGAGGAGGCGTTCTGATGGATAGCCGCCCCGATTCCGCAGCAAACGCCGCCCTCTCCGCAGATGTGCGCAAGCCGGTCACGTTCTGCTTCCTCGGCCTCGCGGACGGTCCGATCCGCGTCACCAACGCTCCATACAGCTATTCCTTCACTGGTACCGGCGACGAGGATCTCGACGGTTTCACCTTCACCGCGGTGGATCCGCGTGTCGTATCGGTCGGCGCGGTCAAGGCGCGCGAGGGCGGTACCGATACGCTGTCGTTGCAGCTGTCCGGGCTCGCCGGTGTCGATGACGAGTTGATGACCCAGATCGGCAACCGCGCGAACTATGTCGGTCGGGACTGCCGCCTGTGGCGGGCGATGCTCGATCCGCAGCAGCTGACCCGCATCGGCGCGATCTGGTCGTTCTACACCGGCTATATGTCGGTGCCGAAGATCGTCGGCGACCGCACCAGCCAGACGATCAATCTCGACGTCGAATCGTACCTCGCCTTCTTCGGTCAGGCATCGAACCGCACCTATCTCGATCAGCAGAGCTACGACCCGGGCGACCGGTCGGCCGAACTCGCAATCGCGATCGCCAACGGCGCCAGCCGCAGAACCTGAACGGGAGTCGATCATGAACCGTCTACCCGATTGGGAGGCGCGGCTCGCCGCGTATCTCGAACCCCTCCGCACGCTCCCGTTTTCATGGGGCGAACATGATTGCTGCCTGTTCTCGGCTGGTGCTGTCATCGCCATGACCGGCGTCGATCCGATGCCGGAGTTCCGGGGCCGCTACACCACCGCGCGCGGTTCAGTTCGGGCGCTGCGCCGGCTCGGTGCCGGCACCTTGGCGGCCACGCTGAACCAAAAATTCGAGACGGTCGACGCCTCGCTGGCGCACCGCGGCGACATTGTCATGTCCGATGGCCTGATCGGCATCTGCCTCGGCGGATTCCTTGTAGCCGTCGGCGCGGAGGGTGACCGAGAGGGGCTGATCCGTATCGAGCGCTCGCGTTGGGTCAAACCCCGCGCCTGGCACGTCCGGTTCGGGGTCTGACGGTTGGCCAAGGCACTCAAATTTGCGGCAATCGCGGTCGGGGCGGTCGCGCTGGCGTTCACCGGCGTCGGTCTCGCGGCTGGCCTCGGCGCGGCCGCGACCAGCTTCGGGGTCGGCGTGTCCGCGAGCACGCTCTTCCTGGTATCGGGCGGCCTCAGCATTGCTGCGGGCCTTCTGCAAAAAGGGCCGAAGGTCACCGCGTCACAGACCGACCGGTTGACGGCCAATATCAACCCGCGGACGTTCCGCAAGACGGTCCTTGGCCAGACCGCGATGCCGGTCGACGTTCGCTACGAGCAGTGGTCGGGCAAGGATCAGGAGATCTGCGACTGGATCGTGGCGTTTGCCAGCCATGCGATCGACGGCCTCGAGGAGATCTGGTTCGATACCGAGATGGCGTGGTCGGCGACAACCGGCGTCGTTGCCAAGTACAACGGCTATTTCTCGATCCCCAACCTCATCCTTGAGGGCACGCCGCAGAACGCCTTCACGTTCGGTCAGTGGAACCGCAACAGCGCGCGCCTGACCGGCTGCGCCTACGCGCGGTTCCGTTTCAAGGTCACGGGCAACAGCAAGAAAGCAGAGAGCCCGTTCTCAAGCGGCATTCCCAGCCGGATTACCGTCATCGGCCGCGGGGCCAAGTTGTATGATCCACGCCGCGACAGCACGGTACCGGGTGGGTCCGGTCCGATGCGCGCGGACGACCAGTCGACCTGGCGTTTCAAGACCGACGACGGCGTCGTGATCGGCGAGAACCTGCCGCTCCAGATCCTGCGCGTCATCCTCGGCTGGCGGATCCGCAACCCGGCAAGCGGCGTCATGAAGCTGGCGACCGGCGCTGGCGTCCCTATGCGGCGTATCAGCTTGCCGTCGTTCCAGGTTGCGGCGAACCTCGCCGACGAGCTCGTCAACCGGGCAGCGGGCGGCAACGAGCCCCGCTACCACGGCGCTGGCGTGATCTCCGAGGGCGACGATCACAAAACTGTTCTCGATATGCTGTGCACGGCATGCTGCGGGCGTTTCCGGGATACCGGCGGCAAGCTGTCACTCTCGATCTCACATAACGATCTGGCGACGGCGGCGCTGGATGACGGATTGAACGATGACGACGTGGTCGGCGCGTTCACTTGGGATCCCGACCCCTCGCTCGAAACTACGCCGAATGTCGTGCGCGGGCGCTACGTCGATGCGACGTCGGCCTCGCTCTACCAGTTGATCGACTATCCCGAGGTGCGTCTGCCGAGCCCCGACGGGCAGGATCGCTATCTCTCGCTCGACCTTGGCGTCGTCGAAAGCCCGAGCCATGCGCAGCGCGTCGCCAAGCAGGTGCTGCAGCGCCGGCAATACTCCCGCCAGTTCGCCGCCCCGTTCGATATCCGCGCGTGGAAGTACACCGTTGGCGACGTGCTGCCGTTCACCTTCGCGCCGCTCGGGTTCAAGCGCGGCGTGTTCCGGGTGAAGGAGCAGGAGCTCGGTCAGGGCGGTACCTGCAACATGGTGCTGACGTTCGAGACCCCCGTCTTCTACCAGTGGGACGCGGACGACTCCCTGCCCGTCCAGGGCGCCGAGCCGATCGTCTACGACCGCGCCAACAACCCGCTGATCCTCGCAATCGACGAAGCGGCCACGACGGCGTTCTGGAACGGGGTCACCGGCGACGGCAAACCGGCTGACGACGCAACGAACAGCGCTGACCCGAACAGCCCATTCGGACCCGGTACGGTCGGCGGCGCGATCGCGCAGCTGACCGAGTTCGACCTCCAGATCGCCGCGGCCCACGATCAACTCGAGGATATCGACGGCACGACGATCCCTGCGATTAACAAGGCCGTCGCTGACGCAGGCGCTCGGATTGAGACCGTCAAGAAAGATGCGGACGATGCGCTGTCGTCTGCTGTCGCGCTGCTTACCGACAGCGATGCCAAGATTAACCGGCGGATCGATAGCGTGGCGGCGGCGGGCGGCTATGACGACACGTCGGTGCGCGCCGAAATCAAGCGGGTCGACGAAACAGCGGTGAGCCGAGACGGCACTATCAGCCGGCGGATCGACAGCGTTGTCACCGATTACAACGCAGGCGACGTCGCGACGAACGGCCGGATCGATCAGGTCGCCACGACGGCGTCGGATGCAAAGAAAGCCGTTTCAGACTTGTCGACCAGCGTCGACACCAACTTCCGCGGCATCAATTCGACGCTGACCAATTACGACCAACGCATCAGCGGCTTGGCAACTGACGCGCAGGGATACGCCGGTCGCACGACGAAGCTTGAGGCCGCAGCAATGTCGGGCGGCGTGTATCTTAACGCGAACCCGACCTATGTCATCTGGCCTGACGGTCAGCGGCTGGCCTCCGGGTGGCTCGACTGGAACGGACCTACCAACCTCTCGGTGGGTCGGGGGATCGATACAACGCGGCTAGACAGCCCGTATTACATGTCGACGAACCAGACGGCGCCGGACATCAATATCGGGCACTATCAGACCCTGGCCGCGTGCAAGGAGGCGGGGTGGTACGTGTTCACCGCCGAGGCGGACCTCGTCGCCGGAAGGTGGGAGGGTTCTGGTCTCACGCTTG
This sequence comes from Sphingomonas sp. PsM26, assembly GCA_030433805.1. Taxonomy (GTDB): domain Bacteria; phylum Pseudomonadota; class Alphaproteobacteria; order Sphingomonadales; family Sphingomonadaceae; genus Sphingomonas. The sequence goes on from JARUXA010000029.1 coordinate 11,184, forward strand.
GCGGGGGATACAACCTCGACTTCGCGGGCACTGCGGATCAGGCTGGCGACATCAGCGCGACCAAGATGGGCAACCGGCGATGGACCCTGCTTTTTCAGAAGCCAAAGGATACGGCGCAGAACTTCCACGCCATGCAAAGCTGGGATGGATTCGGACGACCGCGCCCCCAAAAGGTTTTGTCTTGGCGCCACGCATCGATCCGTCCGGCAAACGACGGCGAAATCAAAGCCGGGAGGGCGGACGCTGCTCTGCCGCTCGTTGCGGCGCGGGTGAAGGTCACCGAGGACACGCTCGCCGATCTGCCGAACCGTTATGCCGCATCCGCTCGGGCGGCGACGTTGGAAGCTCAGGTGCAAGGCACCGCGGACAGCAACCTCTTGGCGCGGGCCAACGACCGGGCTGCGGCCATTGCGGATTCCAAGGTCGGATCCGTGGTGCAGTCGGTCAACACGCTATCGGCGCTCGTCCTGAATTCTGGCGTCAATCTGTTGCCGAACTCGTCCGGCGAGAACGGCGGCGTTAACACCGGATCGGCGTATCAGTGGTCAGCCGGTGGCGGTGCTTGGTATTCCGGCGTCAGCACGAGCTGGGGCCAGCGGATGCAGAACGACGCCCCGACGGGCAACGTGATCTCGATCGACGGTCCCCGGATCCTGTGCAGCCCGAACACGAGCTACACCGCCTCCGGGGATCTCCTGCTGATTTCTGACCTGAGCAATCCGTCTTGCTACGTCGACATCGTGTTCGAACGTCTCGACGGTAGCCTGTTCTATCCCGGGGGCGGTCGGCCAGTCCGCGGTTCGCGTGACTTCGGGTCTTCCGGCTTCCGAGATGCAACTTGGATGACGGCAAAGGCACCCGCGGATGCCGCCAAGGTGTTCATGCGTGGCATCTTCGCGTCGGATCAAGCGGGTTCACACCGCAACATCGGCATCCGCCAGGCAAAGCTTGAGGTTGGCCCCGGACCGTACACCCCCTATTCGCAGGAGGGTACGCTTCAACAGGCTTCGGCTCAGTTGGCCATTGCTTCCGGGGCGATCGCTGGCCTTGATGGCCGCAGCAGCGTTTATTGGTCGGTGACCGGTACGACGCCAGACGGCAGCACGCGGATTCAGCTGTCGAAGGCCAATGGTTCGGCGGGCCTGTTCTACGTCGAAGCGAATATGCTTCTGAACGGCAACCTGACGGTCGACGGCACGATTACGGCGCGTAAGTTCGATCGCAACAGCATGTCGCGCGAGGGCACCTCGGTTTGGCAGGGCAGCGTATCGCCTCCAGCCGGATCGACGGTAAGTGTGCCGTGGGGGCTGGGCCTGTCGCAGATCCCGGGCCTCGGACGGTTCATCTACGAATATCAGACGCAGATAAACACCAACGTCGGGCAGCGGCAGACGACCACGATGAACGGCAAGCCGGCCTACCTTGACTATGTCTCGGCGGGCGGCGGCGTGAACATCGTCGCTCGAGACAATCAGGGCAACGAATACCGACCGAAGGCGAACTCGTCAGCGGCGGTCCTCGCCACGACCGACTTCGTGCCGTCGTGGACCGCCACGGTCACGAATGGGGCCTACGACACCGGCTGGATCGATCAGGGCGACTATTACAGCCGCCAGGTCGCCGGAACCTACACCGTCACGCTCATCAACCTGAAGGTGACCTGGGTCGCCATCTGACGCTCCACGGAGGGCAATATGGAATATTGGATCGTCTACAGCCTCGATACTTTCCAGGAGGTGTATCGCGGTTCAGGCAACCCCGGCAGCAGCGGCTATCAACCGCTGCCTGAGGGGCTGGGCCTGATCGTGGTGCCGTTCTCGGTGATCTCCAAAGGCGATATCGACGTCGAGGCTCTGCGCGCGGCGATGAACCTGTTCGTCGACGCATCGGCCGAGGCTTTCCGCCTCCAGTTCCTCACGGCTGGCGCAGGTCAGGCCATGACGTACCAACGCAAGGAGGCAGAAGCCCGCGCTTGGCTGCTCGACAACACCGCGCGGACGCCCTTCCTCGAGGCCGAAGCATTCAGTTGCGGCGTGACGATCGCCGAACTGGTGCCGGTGGTAATCGCTCGAGCCGATCAGTGGGAGGTCGTTGGGGCGCTGATCGAGGGCGAGCGAATGGGCGCGAAGGACAAGATCGCCCGGGGCGAGACCTTCGCAGATATCGTCAAGGTGGGTCGGATCAGCTGGCAGGCGCTGGTCGAGCCGCCCACGGCTGCCGCCTGACGTGGCGACCCGCGAGCCCGCCCTCACGCGGCTGAGCAACTGGATCATCCAGTTCCTGATTTCGATCGATCAGTTCGCCTACGTGCTGCTCGCCGGGCCGTTTTACCTGCTGTTCGGCGGGCCCTGCCCCTCGGCTGATGAGACGATCAGTTCCCGCGTCGGGCGCGCCGCTATGGCTGGCGACTGGTGGGGCAAGCCCTTCCAATGGCTGATCGACCACCTGTTCATGCTGCTCGGATCGAAGCCCGGCCACTGCGCCCGTGCGATCGAGACCGCTTTCCTGGGCATGGCGCCCAAGTAACGCCGAAAGGTCCTCACAATGACGATTTACCGCAACGCTGCCCGGAGGGCGGTGCGATGATCCTTGTGCTGTATATCTTGGTGCTGGCCGCTTGGGCCGCGGTGGTGGCCTACATGGTCCCGGCGGTGTGGGCGATCTATCGCCGGACCCCGCGATACGGCGACAGTTCGCGGCTCGTCTGCTTCGCCTGGGGGCTACTCAACCTCGGGTTCCTGTCTCGGCGCATCATCATGGATCGCGACGGAGACCCGGCCATCGTCGCCTTGCTCATCGCATCATTCTGCGTCGCCGTTCTCACGATCGGGACAGCAAGGAGGTACGGCCGTGGCTACCGCGTTTGAATGGTTCCGCGCCAACCTGACACCAGGCGCAATCGGCATCTACGCGCTGCTCGGAGCAGTCGTCGGCGGATATTTCAAATTCAAGCCGCTTGCGATGAAGCTGGCCAACGAGCGCGAGGCCAATTTGCTGCGAGAACGCTCCGAAGAGATGGAGCGCATGCGCGTTCGGATGGACGCGGTCGAGATGGCAGCGCGCACGGCATCGCTCGAGGCCGACAAGCAAATAGCTATGCTTCAAGCTGAGCGGGCAATCGACCGGCACCGCATCAACAACGTGACGCAATGCCTCGACGCACTGATCCTGCTGATCGAGCAGGATCCCGCCAAAGCGTCTGAGGCTGCGACCCGGATCAAAGCCATGCGCGCCGATCAGATGAAGGCGGAGGCCCTCGAGAAAGGGACCGCGGCGATCGTCAAATCACAAGGGGTGGGTTTATGAGCATCGACAGCACCATCGACGGGACGATCGGCAAGGAAGGCGCGTATTCGAACCATCCGTCGGATCGCGGCGGCCCGACCAAATGGGGTATCACCGAACGGGTAGCGCGCAAGCACGGCTACACCGGCGACATGCGCGACCTACCACGCGCCGAGGCGGTGCGGATCTACCGCGCGGCCTACGTCATCGCGCCCGGCTTCGACAAGGTGGCCGAGATCAGCCCAGCCGTCGCGGAAGAGTTGTTCGATACCGGCGTGAACATGGGGCCGGACGTTCCCGCACGTTGGTTCCAAAAATGGCTGAACGTATTCAATCAGCGCGGCCGCGACTATGCAGATATCAACGAGGATGCCGACATCGGCCCCGGCACGCTTAAGGCATTCCGAGCCTTTCGAGCGAAGCGAGGCCCGGCCGAAGCTGATCGCATCATGCTTCTAGCGCTGAACAGCGACCAGGGGGCGCGCTACAAGCAGCTTGCGCGGTCGCGACCGGCAAACGAGGACTTCGTCTACGGCTGGATGGCCAACCGGGTAGGACTGGCATGAGCGCCCGTCAAATTCGTGGAGAGCGTGCAGTTCTTTGGAACTCGGACCTTTCTCGTCTCGCCTTCCGCTGCCCCGGCTGTGGAGAGCCCCATGTCTGCACTATAAAGGAAGGTCTTGGTCGTCCAGCGTGGGGCTGGAATGGCAACCTCGATCGTCCGACGCTGACACCTTCCGTGCTGGTGACGTACAATGGTCCGGACGCAGGGCAGACAGATGCAGACGGTCACCGCGCGCCCCAGGCCGTCTGCCACAGCTTCGTCACGGACGGCCGAATCCAGTTCCTGGGCGACTGCACGCACGCCCTAGCAGGCCAGACGGTCGACATTCCTGAGTTCACGGCGTGACCAGCCGCCTTCAAGAGTGGGGCCTGATCGCCCTGTCGCTTCTGGCCGCTGCGCTGCTCGCGCTGATCGGTTGGACCTTCGCAATCATCGGCCAGCATATCGGGCCCGACGGTCGTGTGCCGTCGGCGGAAGCGTTCGGGCTGACCGCGCTGCTCCTGTCGTTCCGTGAGGTCATTGGCTCGATCCGCGCCCTGTACGACGCGGCCGATCGGACGAGCCTGACCGAAAAGCTCGCCGCAGCGAACCCGGCCGCAGCGCCTGTCCCCCAAGACGCGATCGCCGGCGCACAGACCGCGGCGGACAGCGCTCAACAGACGGTCGACCAACTCGCCGAACAAGGGGCTCGGACATGACAGACGTGGGCAAATGGTTCGGCGCAAATACTGCTCGGCTGATCCTCATCGTCGGGCTGATCGTGCTGATCGCCACGGTCATCTCCATTCGGTCCTGCAACGTCGCGCGCACGGCAACGACCGAGACGTCCCTCGCAACCGGCCAAGCGGGCGCGGCGGCCGAGAGCGGCGCGGATGCAGTGAACACCGTCGGCAATCGTGCCCAGGCAGAGGAACAGTCAGATGCAATCTCGCGAGAAAACGACGGCGCCATCCGTAACGCCGAAGGCGCGACCGTTGTCGTCCCGGCGGCTGTTTCAGGTGCTGGCATTAGCGCACTATGTCGTCGCACGGCCTACCAGGGCGATCCTCGCTGCGCTCAGCCTCAGTAGCTGCGCTGCCAGCGTCATCGTCGCCAGCCCGACCGACTGCGCGGGCCTGCTGCCGGACAGCTGGCGTAAGCCCGTCGCCGGCGCGCCCCTTCCTCCATACGCGGCGGTGATGGCTGACTGGGTCGGGTTCGCGGATTTGCAAACCGCCCAACTCGACAAGGCGAACGGCCGGACGGTCGACGCGATCGACATCGTCTCGCGCTGCGAAGCGCGCGCTGCGGCGGCTCAGCAAAAAGCCCGCCCCAAGGTGCTCGGCATCTTCTGATCTGCCTCGAACACAGGAAGGATGCCCGTGGCCAATCCACCCGATATCAAGACATTCCAACGGCGCATCGATCCGAACATGCCGCGCCGCGGGTTTTACCCCGTGCTGACACGCGGCGACCTTGTGCGCGACATCCTTCAGTCCGGCGAGGAAGTGACCTCGTTCACCGTCACCCCCAACGCCGACGCCACGGCGGCCGGTCTGGTGGTGCTCACCGAGGGCGACTTCGCGCCGCGATATTCCGGCCTCGTCTTCGCCTTCTGGGTCGAAATCGCATCCGCAATGCGCAGCAGCGCCATCTTCAACGGCACCGGCATCGTGCTCGGCGTCGAGATCAGCTTCACGACGAATTTTCAGCAACAGGACCAGATCACGGTCGGCATTCGGGTGGCGAACAAATGACCGAAGAGCCAGCAGAGACCGTCCTTGGCGGTACCGTGCACAACGGGAAGCGGGTCCGCGCAACCTTCACGTTCTATCAGGGCATGGTCGGCGTGCGCGATCGTGGCGACCAGAAAGAGGTGTCGTTCTTTGCCTCGGCAACGCCCTACCCGCCCCTGAACGTCCAAGGCCTTGTCGACGGCGAGTTGGTTACCGTTCTGCACATTGCCGAGCGCCACCTCGACGCGAACGGAAGCACCCCCCGTCCCGGTGAGATGCGTGTCGTGACACTCACCGTCGCTCCCGTCGACCCAAAGTAGGAAGACCTTTTGGCCCTTGCCCCGCTCTCGCAGACGCTCATCCTGACCGCGGATGGGTCCAACGTTCTCTTGGACAAAGCCGTCGCCATTCCGATCGGCGCGATCGCTCCACCTCCATCGTTCACCGTCGCTCCCTCGATCACGCCGGGTAGCGGCACGACGGCCACCATGTTCGCTGCCAATGACGGCACGGTGGAAGACGGCACTGTCAACGGCCGTCGCTGGCTGCTGTCGGGCATAGCGATCGGAACCGGCGCGACTGTGAAGCCGGACTCAGCCGGCAGCTTGGTGCTTGAGGTTTCCGCCCTCGGCACCGGCGGCGTGACGACGGTGAAGTCAGCCGCGGTGACCGTTGCGGCGATTCTGGCGCCGGCGTTCTCCGGAAATCCGACTGTCTCGCCCGGTAGCGGGACAACGGCAGCCACCTATACCGCGACCGATCCGACCGTCAGCAACGGGACGATCACCATGCGCCAATGGCTACTTGGCACGACCGTGCTCGGCACCGGCGCGACGATCGTTCCAGGACCCGGCAATAGCGGCAGCCTCACCCGCAAGGTGACCGCACTCGGGACCGATGGGTCGACCATCACGATCACTTCGGCGGCAGTGACGGTGTCCGCGATCCCTGCCCCCGTATTCTCCGGCAGTCCAACCATCTCGCCGACGAGCGGCGACACGTCGACCACGTTCGCCGCCACGGATCCGACCATATCGAACGGCACGATCACCGCTCGTGCATGGCTTCTTGGCACCACGATCATCGGGACCGGTTCGTCGATCGTGCCTAGTGTCGGCAATAACGGCCAGCTGACCCGCCGGGTCACCGGTGTCGGCACTGACGGTTCGACCATCGTCGCAACATCAGATGCCATCACCGTGGCCGTTGCACAGGTGATCCTGAAGGCCCTCACCGTCTCGGTTGGCAGTGGCACGGTGGGCAAGGCGATCAGTTCGACCATCTCCAGCCTGACGTCGGGCAGCCGGATCGAGCTTACCGGTGCGGGCGCGGCCGGCTTGTCGATCAGCGGCGCGGTTATCACTGGAACGCCAACGGCGGCTGGACCGGTCTATGTCGTCGAAACGCTGGCGGGTGCCACCAACTCCCCGCGGACGAGCAGCGCACTGATCACAATTGCCGAACCAGCGCCGACGCCGACCAACACCTATGCCAACTCGACCAAGGTCTACGCGAACAACTCGGCGTTCTCGCCCGATCTGGTGGGCGTCGAGCAACGCCTCTCGGCACTTGGCGGCAGTTATGACCAGTACCGCGTTGACTACGGTACCGGGGCGAACACGGCGAGCGGTGACACCGTCTACGCCGCGCTCGTGAAGCTCCAGAACTGGATCGCTACGATAGAGGCGGCAAACGCGCCGCGCGCCTTCTTCAGCGATCCCTTCTTCGCCGACGGCATGTTCGCCCGTGATGGGACGTCGAGCACGCCCGCACCAACTCCGACGCCCACCCCCACCCCTGTCTTTTTCAGCGACTCGTTCCTTACCGACGGCATGTTCGCCCGAGGCTAAATTTCCACAGAGAAGGAAGTCCAAATGACGATTGTTTCTGCATTCACGCCTGCAACCACTGCTGCCGATGCGATGGACACACTCAACGCGCAGCTGCCACTTGGCAAGTTCTCTGTAACCCCGAAAGGCGTTCGCACGTCAGGGTCGATCGCAACCTATTTGGCGTCGACCAGCCCTACCGCTTTCGCTCCGGTACTCGGTCTTCCGGCATCACAGGTCATCGTTGACCGGCATGACACCTATCAGACCATGCATGGTTTTGGGGCGTCGCTCACTGAATCGTCGTGCTACATGCTGACACAGTACTGCACGCCGGCGCAGCGGAAAGCGATCCTGACGCAGGCGTTTGCGACCGATGGTTTTAACACTTCCCGTATCTGCATGGGCTCGAGCGATTTCACGCCGCGCCCTGCATCGGGATTTTACACGTATGCGGATGACTGGGACGGCACCGACACCACACTGCCGACCTTCACCATCCAAAAGGATCTGGAATACGTCGTACCCGTGCTGCGCGAGGCCTTGGCGATCAACCCGCAGCTGAAGTTTATCGCTTCGCCCTGGACGCCGCCTGCTAAGATGAAGAGCAGTGGCACGCTCTATGGAAGCATCGCCAGCTTCGTTAGCAACGCTACGAACTATGCTGCGTACGCAACCTACTTCGTGAAGTTCCTCCAGGCCTATCGAGCGCTTGGGATCCCTGTGTGGGCGGTCACGATCCAAAACGAACCGATGTACGTCGGAACCGGCTATCCGGGCTGCTACTGGTCAGGCGCGCAGCTGGCTACGTTCATCGGACAGTATCTGTCGCCAGCTTTGCAGGCCGCAGGTCTGACCGGGGTTCGTATCCTCGCCGGTGACGTTAACTGGAACCAAGCCGTCGTGCAGGGCAGCGATACGATCCTCGTCCCCTATGCCGATTCCCAAGCGGGCCCCGTGATCGCGGGTGCAGCTTGGCACGGGTACGACGCCACCACTGGCTTCGAACCATACGATCAGATCAAGCGTTCGGCCGCGGGCAAAGAAGTCCATTTCACCGAATTCTGCAACACCTCGAAAACCAGCTCCAACACTGCCGATATGGCGGTCATGTTCGGCAACCTCGCGATCGGTGCAATCCGCAACGGCGCGCAGTCGCTCACACTTTGGAACTTGTACCTCGACCCGAATGGTCTCCCAACGCCGAGCACCACCAACACCAAACCGGCCGCCTCGATCGCGACCGATGGCACGGCAAAGGTCACACCGCTGTCGGGCTATGCGATGCTGGCCCACCTTGCACTAGCTTGTAAGCCTGGTGCACGGCGCTGCCGCAGCACGACGTTCGCGACGGGCAGCAAGGGAACGGACGTCATGTCGGTCGCATTCGCTAACCCCGACGGAAGCGTTGGCATCGTTCTCTATAACGGCGCGGCAAGCGCGCGTGTTGTCTCGCTCGTCGACGCTACAACGAACCTCTGTTCGTTCGTGACGATCGCAGCGGGGGAGGCGCAGACGATCACGTACAGCGGATTGACCGCGGCGGCGGCGGCGTTCGCCACTGGAACCATCGCGGCGCCCGGGCCCGTAACGGGTCTGTCCGCCACCTCGGGTGACGGCATGGGACGCCTTGCCTGGACCGCGCCGACCATCAAGGATGCGGCCGGGATCAGCGGGTATCTGATCCAGCGGGGTACGGTGACAGGGCAGGCGCTGCGCACCGTTGGTGCAGCCGGTCCGAACGATACGACCTTCGTAGACATCGACGTCGCCGTGGGCACCAAATACTTTTGGGTTGTCACACCCTTCGGCGCAGGCGGCGCGGCGACCGGGAACCCTGAAACGAGCGCGACCGTATCGGTTGCGGCAACGGCTCCAGGCGCGCCGGTTATCGCAGTGGCACCGGGGGATGGGCAGAACGTCATCTCGTTGACGACGGCAGCGGCGGCCAACGGTGCGGCGGTTACCAAGTACGACCTCTATCGCTCGACCACCGCCGGGGGCGAAGGCACGACGCCGTATGTTGCCAATGTCACCTTCCCGTACACGAACACGGGTCTGACGAACGGGACGACGTACTATTACACCGCGTCAGCCACCAACTCGGCTGGCACCGGTCCGCAGAGTGCCGAGAAGAGCGGCACGCCTACGGCCGCAGTATTGGCCAAGCCCGGTCCCGGCTTGCTCGTTTCAGATGATGTGGGTGGTGGAAATGCCACCGCGCAGAACAGCATTCCAACTGCCGGTTGGTCGAATACCAGCTTCACCTTCTCGCCATCGACCTCGACGGTTGTCGCGCATAACACGGTGGCCGGTCCGGATAACTCCACCCTCGACGCTTCCACCATCCGCTTTGTCAGCACGAGCACATCGTCTGGGTATGCGCAGGTCGAGTGCGCTACGACCGCTAACACCGGAGCAATTGCGCTGAACGGTTCGGTCTGGCTGCGCGGCAAGGTCGGCGGGGAGCGGATCCAGCTCCTTATTCTGGGCGGTTCGCACTCCGCAGTGTCGAATGCTCAGCTGACCCTGACAACGAGTTGGGTGAAGTACACTGTCACCGGCACGCCAGCTGCCGGTGTCCGGGCGATCCTCGGTATCGGCACGGCCCCCAACACCATCGAGGATGTTTCGTTCGATGCTGCTTGGGCCAACATGGCAGCGGCGTAAACCAGGAGGGGCAACTGCCTTACGGGTCAGTTGCCCCTACGGGGACGAAAATTCAGAAAGCTGCGCCGAGCGTGTGACCTGTGCCCAAAAGGAAGAACGGCGCGAACACCGCAATAGGGGCGAGAAGGCCCAGTGCAGAAGCAATCAGAAGTTCCGACTTTGACCACTTCGGTGGATCAATTTCATTCATGGTTGTCTCTCCTGCGACTGCGACCTGAGGACGAGCCTATGCGCAGTCCGTGACAGAATCGGCATTCATTCACAACATCTTGCATCGAAGATTGGGAACCCCGCATGGCTGATATCGTCTTTGGCTCAGGCGCAAACACGCCTACGGGCGACCTATTTTCTGAGGCAATTCCGAAACTTCTAGCGCGCATCGTTCCGCGCGAACCGATGAGCAAAGTTGCGCGCATCGGCATGAACATCTCGCCGCAGAAATATTACCAGCTTTCGCGCCAGCACACGAACCTTGCGGTCGGAGGATCCGGGTTTCTGAAAGGCAGCGGTTACAGCTCTGACGATGGCGCACGCGCGATGGACGCGCGCGGCAACCTCATCAGCATGGCTGCCGGAGAGAACTACCGGAAGATCATGATCCGACCCGGAAGGGACCCGCGCAAACTGTGCATCAAGTGGACACAGACTGGCGACGAACGTGTTGCCGAGGTGATTCCGCGTCAGGAGACCGGCGGGCATCCGGCGAAGATCGACCAGCTGACGAAGCTCGCCGACGGCTGGTACACCGTTATGTGGACGCCGAACCCCGATTATCCGGAGGAGGTTGCCCAGATCGTCGTGGCCTTCAACAGCGCGAGCGGCAACGGCAAGGTGATGAACCTTCTCGTGACGGAATGCGACGACGCCGGCGTGCCGCTTACCGACGAGTTCTGGCTGCCAAGCTTCGTTGCCGATGTGTCGAAGCTGAGCAGCTTGCGCAATCTGGACTATTCGCGCGCGAACGGCACGACGTTCATGTACAGCGCAGAGCCGATCACGTGGGCCGATCGCACTCCTGCGGGCTCCCTCGGCGCGACGGACTTTTGGGAGCCGCCCGTCCTTTCGCTTGGCGGTATCACGTTCAGCGAGCCGGACTATGCCGGCGACGGCGCGTGGGGCGGCGATGGCGAGGTGCTGGTCAACGGCATGGGCAGCCGGGCTATGGCGCATGCTTATGGCGCCCGCGGTAACAATTTCAGCATTGCGATCAAAGCGCCGAGCGGCTCCGGCGATGTGACGTGGTCCGGGACGTACCCCGGCCGGATCATCATCACGATTACGCCGCCCTCGACCGTCACGAGCGAGGCGGACGTCGCCAACTTTTACCAGAACCACCCCACGGCCAACTGGCTGTTGCGGGCCAAATGGGATGTGGCCGCGTCACTCAACGGGGTGACGATGAACGTCACTCGCGGCAGCGGCATCAAGGTTGGCGACACCATCCCGACCTCCGCAGGAGTCCCCGCGAACACGACCGTCAGTGCATTCGGCACGGGCACTGGGGGCGCGGGCACCTACGTGCTCAGCACGAACGTCGGCAACCTTGGAAGCAAGACGTTCATCATCCCGCGCGCACCGCAAACGTTCGCGGCGACGTCGCTGACCGGCGGCACCTTCCCCGTCAACCGCGACGGCTGGTCGGTCGAAGACCACATCCTGCTCTGCAACAAGGCGGGCACAGACGCACACGTCTGCGTTTCGCTGATGGCGTCGCCTGATTACATCCGCGGCCTTTGCGAATTTGCCCGGGACAATCTCAAGCCGGGCCTGCGGTTCTGGCTCGAGCTGGGCAACGAGATCTGGAATTTCGGGACCTACTATTCGCACGGCTGGCAGGTCTGCCGAGCGATCGGCCTTCTCTATCCGTCTGACACGGGCACTGACCTTCGCCGGACGGCTGCCGACAAGTACGCCTTCAAGCATGGCTACGCCTGGCTCTGCAAACGCGCATACACCATCGCGAAGGACGTCTTCGCGGCGAACCCGTCCCGCTTGGTCCGCGCGACCGCAGGTATGCAGCAGGTCAATCCCGCCGCAGGCGAATGCTCACTCCTGTTCGATACCCTGGGGATGAAGGATTACACGGACACGGGCATGCCCGCGCTGTACGAGTACAGCCAGCTCGGCGACAGCACCGACGCTTGGAAAGATGGAACGTGTCAGGGCCAGTGGATCACCGGCAAGTCGTACGCGATGCTCCAGTATTTCACCGATTTCACGACGCAGAAGTGCTATTACACGATGGTGCCGCACACCTCGACGACGCTCGCTGCCGACCTGGCCGCGGGCAAGATCGTGGAGGCTGCCGGCCAAGGTCTCCTGTACCCTGCCCTGCGCGGGCAGGAATTGGCGATCGACCATGCCGTCGAATGGGCGACCGAATTTGGCGCGCGCGTCAATGACCGCGGCATTCCCCTGAACTTCAGCGCCTATGAGGGCGGCGCGACCGGCCTCGACGTGATCTACCGTGAAAACTTCGTCGTCAGCACCATGGCCATCAGCGGGACCGACTTCGTCCTCACCGTCGACAGCACCGATGCCGCGAACGTCGGCGGCAGGCCAGTGGCCGGCGATTACATCTATAGCAACCGGTCGAACGTCACCGGCTTCGGCGGCAATATGCTGGTCAAGGCCGTCGCCACGAACGGTGACAACTGGACCATCACCGTCGCCTCATCTGGAACCCCCACTACGATCCCGGCAGCAATCAGCGTGGCCTATGGCATCCAGAGCCATAACCAGCTGATGTACAAGATGCTGCTCAACTACACGAACTCGTACGAGAAATATTACGCCCAATCCTACCACGTGTCGGAGGTGCGGCGCCGCATTCCCAACCTCGATATCGCAGTCGACTTCAACTGGGAGATGGGCACCCCGGTCCCGAACAAGAACCACAACTATCATATCCGCGTGTCGCCATGGTCCGCACCGGAGTACAGCCGACGGTGGCAGGCCATGCTCGACGGCCAGGCCGGAAAGTACGTGGCGTACCCCGTGCCCGGGCAGGCGACGAAGCCGGTCATCACCAGCGCAGGATACGACAGCACCGCGCAGACTGCGGTCGACCTGACCTTTCTGAACGCCACGGTGGTCAATCACTGGCTGGTCGACGGCGTGGCCGTATCGAGCGCCGACACGTACACGCCCACACCGGCGCAAGCGATCGCCGGTTCGAAACTTGTTCGACGCCAGGTAACGACCGACGCAAATGGCATCGTCACGCCGTATCTGAGTGATCCAATCCCGATCCTGAAGCTCGTCAAAACCGTCCAGATCAAGGCCGGTGCAACCAACTTTAAGGTGCCGTCGGACTTCAAGCCCGGGAACCCATACTCGGTCGAGCTCGTCGGCGCTGGCGGGGATGGTCTGTTGTCGAACGACAGCTACAACCGCGGGGGCGGCGGCGGCGGCGGGTATGCGCTCGAGGATCGGGCCTCCATCCTTGCGCTTGCGGCGAACGATGTCGTGCCAATCCAGATTGGCTTCGGCGGTTCTCAAACCGATACCTACTTCAAGTCTGCAACCATTGCGAAGGCGGCAGCGGGACGTAACGGCAAGAACGATGGCTCATCGTCAGCCGCGGCCCTCGGCGGCGCAAGTAACGTCGGTCGTGTGATCAACGCAGGTGGCAACGGCGGATTCACAGCGGCATTGTACAATTGGTGCAGTGGCGGCGGCGGCGCTGGCGGACCATACGGTAAAGGCGGAAACGGGTTCAACGCGAACACCGGCAACTCTGGCGGCGGCGGTGGCGCGGAAACCGGAACCGACACTTCGATCGTCGACAACAGCGGTGAGAATAACCGCTTTGGCAAGGGGCGAGGCACCTCCGGCAGGTTCAGTTCCGGGCCGCCTACTGACGGCGTCGGCGGGGGTGGCGGCGGAAGCATGTGGGACACTAAGAGCGACAACTATCTTGTGAAGCTCGGTGGCAACGGAAGCATGGAAATGCTCTCCGTCTGGACTGATTACTTCTCCGGAGAGACGGCTGGCGTCGGCGGCGGCGGCGGCGGATCTGGCCCTGGCATCGTCCCTACTGGAATGATCGTCGCAAAGGACGTTTCGTGCGGCGGCAAATACGGCGGCGGCGGTGGTGGAGTGGGCGTTGTCGATGGAACCACCGTGACAACCGGTCGCGTTGGTAAGGGTGGCGATGGACTGATCGTTTTTCGCTACCAGCCATGACGGGCACCGTAAGGGGCGGCATAACGTCGCCCCTCACTGCATTGACTGGGTGAGCTGTTATGCTCGAATGACAGCCTGCCGGTATCTAGCGCGGGTCGCCCCTCCCACCATGCCAAAACCAGCGATCATCATCAGCCATGTCGAGGGTTCTGGCACAGACGGGACGACTGCGAAGTCGAGAAACTGCGGACTGCCATGGCGCACCAGGTACGCATTAACGTCGATGAGATCGAACGCCTTTCCCGGCGTCAACGAGGTGAAAGTCACGAGGAAGGGGACCGTATCACCCTCGCCTACGCCGTATAACGTTTCGGACTTTGGGTCGAAAAACGGCACTGTATGCCGATACGAATAGGACTCCACGTACTTGCTCAGTCTCGTGCTCAAATACGACATCGACATCGAGTATTCGGCATCGGAGAAATCTGCGGGTCCGTCGTAGTTTTGTGACGCGGTAAAATCGGAAGACCAGTAATCGGCGTTCAGGGTCAGCGTAAGCGGCTTGCCGTACGAGAACGAGAAACTCTGTGTCGCATGGGCAGGTGCTGAGACCCCACATGACAATACGACCGCAACGATAGCCGCAGGCAAGTTGATACGCATACTCTTCTCCCTGTCTTCGCGCGAGAAGCTGCGCGGGAGAGCATTCCGAGTCGAGAGGGCGAATCGCAAATGGTGAAAATTCTGTTAATTACGCCAGTGGGTTACGCCGGTTCGCTCCAACCGCGCGATCGCGACCCGCTACCACCAACTGGCCAGCAGATTCCTCGGTATGGTCCACCTCGCCACCGCCGGACACTGGCTTAAATTTGTCCACACCGCCTAGTTGTCGCCATAGTAATTAGTTTGGCGATACATCTTCATACCGGCCTGCCCTTCGTAGTTGTCGGACGATCCCGTTGAAGGCCGCAGTCACCCCTTGTGCCCGACCGATCTCATTTTCCTGTTTCGCTGCATCCCAGTAGAGTTCGAGCGGCCAACGTTCCGGGCAGTGCGGCAATAGACAGCGAAGCGCGAGACGCACCTCTACTCCATCAACCCTGGAATCTGCGCAACGTGTGACCCCGTTGCGCAGGATGTGGATGGCCAGCGAAATGACAACACGCTGGTGACGTGGAAGCTGTGACACGGATCAATGGAAGTCATGCGACTTGAACCGCACGACCTCCTCCGGATCCATACCGTCGGCGTGGGGCGGCCAGTATTGGTTGCGTGGTTCTGGATTCCATCCCTTGTCGCCACGATCGGGCGAGCCCGGATGTTGCGCGGCATCGCCACGCCCGGTCCGGTGCGGAAACGACATGTCACCAACGCGGTGGAGCAGGTCGCCATGGTCGACGATCCGGCTGCAAATCACATGGATGATCTCGCCTTCCTTCTGGACCTGCCCCTTCATGCCCACCATCGACGCTGACATAATCGTTCGGCGTTGTGCCTCAAAACGATCGGGCCACAGGATCCCATTGGCGATGCCCGTTTCGTCCTCGATCGTTATGAACAGCACGCCCTTGGCGGAACCGGGCTTCTGGCGGACGAGGACGATGCCGGCGACCTCGACGTATCGGCCGTCCCGGATGTTGGCGAGGTCAGCGCATTTGGTAACGCCGCGCCGCGTCAACTCGTCGCGCACGAACATCAGCGGATGCGCGCGAAGCGAGAGCTGCAGCGCCCGGTAATCCTCGATCACCTCTCGGCCGTCGGTCAGCGGCCGCAGTGCGACGTCTGGCTCGAGGCCTTCCGCGCTGAAGGTTTCGGCCGATCGATCAGCTGCCGCGAAAAGCGGTAGCGGAGCCTCGCCGAGCCCCCTCACCTTCCAAAGGCCTTGGCGGCGATCGACGCTGAAGCCGTGGAAGGCATCGCCGTCAGCCAGCTTTTCGATCGCGGCGCGCTGTACGCCAGACCGCCGCCAGACGTCCTCGACGCTCTCAAAGGCTGTGATCGTACGCGCGCCAACGATCTTTGCGCCATCAGCGTTCGACAGGCCGCGGATTTGGCGTAGGCCGAGCCGCACGGCAAGGTAGCGCCCGCCTGTCTTCTCCAGCGTGCAGTCCCAACGGCTCGCGTTGACGCATGGCGGCCGGACCTCGACGCCGTGGTCGCGCGCATCGCGCACGATTTGCGCTGGCGCGTAAAAACCCATCGGCTGCGCGTTCATCAGCGCAGCGCAGAACACGTCCGGGTGATGATGCTTCATCCACGAGGAGGCGTAGGAGATCTTGGCGAATGAAGCCGCGTGGCTCTCGGGGAAGCCGTAGCTCCCGAAGCCCTCGAGCTGGCGGAACGTACGCTCGGCAAACTCGCGCGGGTAGCCGCGTTCGACCATGCCCTCGATCAGCTTCTCGCTGAAGTGCGAGACGCCGCCTGTGAACTTGAACGTCGCCATGGCGCGGCGTAGCTGGTCCGCCTCGGCCGCGGTAAAGCCAGCACCGACGATGGCGACTTTCATCGCCTGTTCCTGGAATAGAGGAACACCAAGCGTCTTCTCCAGCACCGCGCGTAGCTCTGGCCGGGGGTATTCCGGCTTCTCGAGTCCCTCGCGCCGGCGAAGATACGGATGGACCATATCGCCCTGGATTGGTCCTGGCCGAACGATCGCCACCTGGATCACGAGGTCGTAGAAGCGCCGCGGTTTCATCCGTGGCAGCATCGACATCTGCGCGCGGCTCTCGATCTGGAAGGTGCCGAGCGTATCTGCCTTGGAGATCATGGCGTAGACGTCCGGGTCGTCGTCCTGCAGGTCCGCCAGCCCGACCCGCAGCCCCTTGTCCGCCTCGAGCATGTTGAAGGCGCGGTTCATGCAACCGAGCATGCCCAGGCCAAGGACGTCGACCTTCATAAACTTCAGCGCGTCGATGTCGTCCTTATCCCACTCAATGATCTGCCGGTCTTCCATCGCGGCTGGTTCGATCGGCACCAGATCATCAAGACGATCATGGGTCAGGACGAATCCGCCCGGGTGCTGGGACATGTGCCGCGGCACACCAATCAGTTTTCGAGCAAGCTCAAGCGTAAGGCGGAGCCGGCGATCGCCAATGTCGAGGTTGAGCTCCTCGACTTGCTTCTCGCCTACGCCGTCGGCCGACCAGCCCCAGACAAGCCCCGCCAGTGAGGAGGTAAGATCCTCCGGCAGACCAAGCACCTTGCCGACGTCACGCACTGCTCCCCGCGCGCGGTAGCGCGTCACGACGGCCGTCAGCGCCGAGTGGTTGCGACCGTAGGTCTCGTAGATCCACTGAATGATCTCTTCGCGGCGCTCATGCTCAAAGTCGACGTCGATGTCGGGCGGCTCGCGGCGCTCCCCTGACACAAACCTTTCGAATAGCAGCTCATGTTTGATCGGGTCGATCGAGGTCACGCCAAGCACGAAACAGACGCACGAGTTGGCAGCCGATCCGCGCCCCTGACACAGGATCCCGCGCCGACGCGCTTCCCGCACAATCGCGTAGACGGTCAGAAAGTACGGCGCGTAGCCAAGCTCGCCAATCAGCCGCATTTCGTGCGTTATCTGGTCGGTATAGGCCTGCGGCACGTCGCCATCGAACATTCGCTCGACCGCTTCGGTAGCTAACCTCTGAAGCGCTTCCTGGGCCGTCAAACCGTCGATCAGCTTCTCATGTGGGTACTGATACTGAAGCTCACCAAGATTGAAGGTGCAGATCCGCGCGATGTCGACGCTCGCCTGCAGTGCATCGGGATAGGCGCGGAAGCGCCGGACCATCTCGTCGGGCGATTTCAGCGCGCGATCGGCGTTCACTTCACGGCGATAGCCAAGCTCGTCGACGGTGCACTTCTCGCGCACCGCGGTCACCACGTCCTGCAGCAGCCGTGCTTCAGGCGCATGGTAGAGTACGTCGCCGGTCACGACCGCGCGCACTGCCGCTCCGCCAGCTTGTCGCGCCAGCGCATCGATGCGGACCACGTCGCCTGGCCGGCGCCGTTGGAACAGCGCCATGTAGCCCCGACGCCCGTAGATCGCCTTGAGGTCCTTCAGCGCCGCGAGGTTCTCTTCGTCCGCCTCATGCGGAAGCAGAATGGCGACGACGCCTTCAGACCATGGTTCCAGATCATGCCAGTGCAGCAGGCAACCGCCCTTTCCCGCCCGCTTTTTACCGACGGTCAGCAATCGGGTGATCCGCGACCAGGCCGAACGATCCGTTGGGTAAAGCAGCAAGCGCCGGCCGCACGATAGATCGATGCGCGTACCCGCGATCGAGCGGACGCCAGTGGCTTTCTGCGCTTCCCATGCGCGCACAACGCCGGCGACCGTGCCGATGTCGCTGACGCCGATCGCCGGGTAGCCAAGCACGGCAGCGGCCGCGAACAGCTCGTCCGGACTGGACGCTCCGCGCAGGAGCGAGAAGTGCGTCAGCACCTGAAGCTCGACATAGTGGGTCATCCAAAGACCCCGTGCATCCACCAGGACAGGTCGCCGGTGTCGTCCTCGAAACCATCGCCACGACGGAATACCCAGTAGCGGCCGCCAGTCTCATCCTCGATGCGGTAATAGTCGCGGACCGCCCACACTTCCGCGTCGCGCCGCCACCATTCACCGTGGACACGCTCGGGACCGTCGCCCCCAACCACCTTGTACGTCGTGCCGCGCCACTCGAAGCGACGCGGAGGTTGGTCGGGCATCAGCGCTATCACGCGATGCAGTGGCTCTGGATGTGCGAAGAGACGGATTGGCCGCTTCCACTCAGGCCATGTTCCCGGCAGCTCGTTGGGATCGGATTTGACCACGGCCCGCTCCGGGACATGGCTTTCGACGGGAGCGACGCGAAAGACCGAGTGCATTCCGATCCTGCCGGCGATCAGGTCGATCAGGCGCGCCGGGTCGCGCACCAGCGTCTCGCCTGCGAGGACGGCGCCCAGATCAACCGCGTCGAGCGGCTCCGTGTGTGGCGCCACCATTTGAAACTGCTCGAGGCCCATGCCGGGATCGATGCGCTCGATCCGCAACTTCAGCAGCCGCAGGAGGTGAGAGACCTCCCGTGTCGGCCGGGATGTGCCGACAGCCACGATTTGCTCGGTGCCGTCGACGCGCATTCCCGTCAGGCGGAGCGAGCGTGCGCCAACGCCTTTCGCCCGCAGCAGCACGACAAGATCGCCTAGGAGGTCACCCATGACCTGTTCGATCGCCTCAGCAGTGCTAATGGGCTCCACTAGCCGGCGTTCGACCGCCGGGACCTCGATGTCCTCTCGCGGGGTGATAGGCTCTGCGACACCGCCCAGGGCTTGATCGAAGCGTGTGATGGTCGGCAGGCCGAGACGGCGCGCGAGGGGGCCGCGCGCGACCGGGAGGAGATCCGCGATCCGCTCGAAGCCAAATTTGCGCGCAGCGATCAACGCCGTGGGCGTCAGGCGCAACGCGGCGATCGGCAATGGGCTGAGCGCCTCGACCGTGCCGTGTGGCTCGACGCGAGTAAGATCGGCTTTGCCGAAACGGGCCAGCGCGTGGGCGGCCCCCGGCGTATCGGCGACCGCGACGCGCGCGGTGAAGCCTGCACGACGGCAAAAGGCGAGCAGACGGCGGCAGAACCGCTCTTCTCCGCCATGGAGGTGATCGCAGCCGGCGAGATCAATCCAAAGGCCATCAGCCGGGGTGACAGCCGCGATCGGCGACCAGCGCCGTACCGCCAGCAGAGCGAGGCGATCGAGGAGTGCTGCATCGGCTTCCGGCTCAAACGGACGAAAGTCGAGATCGGACACCAGCGCGCGGGCGTGGGTGGCGGCCATACCGGGATGGATGCCGAGCGCCTGCGCACCGGTGCAGGCAGCGACCACCTCTTCGCGCCGGCCGACCTTACCAACGAGAGCGAGTGGCGCATGCTGGACCGGGGGCATAACTGGCGTGGCGAGCCGCAACGCAGGCGCCTGCGCCTGCGCCTTGTACGGGTGGCTCGCCGCTTCCGATCGCCTGCCAAGCTCTCGCATTGGTGGCTGCGCATGGACGGGGAGCGACGCGATCTGCGCCTCGACCTCTTCACGCGACTGCGCACTGGTCCGTGCCCAGCGGGCGCCAGGCCGCCAACCGCCGCCCCGCGGCACCGAACAGGTACCCGGGTCGTCGTCGACCGGCAGTTGCAGGGCGGGCCGCTCAGGCGGCCGCGTAGCGGGCCGTTCCAACCGCCTCAGCCGCTCGATGGCTAAGTTCGGCAGGAACAGCGAGACGACCCGTCTCATCGCTGCCCTCCACAGTTAGGGAAAAGCCTTCACCACCGCGTTGCCGCGCCAATTCGACCGTCCATGTCGCTTTTCCTACACCCGCGACCTCTAGGCGTGCCGAAGGCGCGGAACCGATCCGCCAGCGCGTCCACGCGGCAGAAGGTTCGGCGAAAGGATCCTGGTCGCGGCCGCGTCGACGACGCAGTAGTAGTACCGGCATGTCGGCTTCAGCCGCGACCAGCTGCAGGCGACGCGTTGCGACCATCGACACTTTGCTCGCCTCAGCGACGATCGCCGCTGGGGTGCCGTCGCGCACCGCGTCCTCGATTACGGCGAGCAGCGCGGCATCGTCTGTCGGTTGCGCATAGAGCACACTTGCCGAAGACAACCCCGCCTGCTCCAGCCCCGGAGCATAGAGGTCATGTCGGCACGATGCCCATAACACAGGTCCGCCTGTGTTGGCAGCTTCACGTGCCGCAATACCAGCGAGAAACAATGTAGTTGCTGCATCGTCAACCAACGTTCCGCTGTTTGCCGTCGCCTCATGGAGCGCTCCCGCACGAAGTCCCCCTGCCCCCAACCGGTTATCGATGGCATCAATGCCAAACGGCAGAACACGGTAGTCGGTCGCCGGAATGGCGATAGTTCGCAAGCGAGCTATGCTGAGCGCTTCGGTGTTGGGGGCGGTAGGCATTGTGAGGTACGACTCGATTGTTCCCCTTATGTTCCGCCAATGGAACACGAAGGTCAAGTCGATCTGTCGTCGTGCCGGCAAATGGTAGGGCGGCCGTATGAGCCGTCTCGAGGGGGCAAACGCCACGAAGCGAGGCGGGCGGAACGTGGCAGTCTGCGTTCCGTGAGATGGCGGTAGCTGCTCGGCAGGCGCTAATCGAACGATAGCCGTTGTGATCGGGCCGCAGCACGTTGCAGGAAAGCTGCGGCCCTAGCCTATGCGTAACCAGGGAGGGTTTAGCAGGGCTGGGGACAATCTAGCTCCTCCATGACGTCCTGCAATAGGTTTTAGGTTCGGGCTGTCGTTCAAAATCACGGCGGAATGGCTCCCGCCATTCAACTAGTCGCTCAGAACCCAGCGCTCACCCTCGTCGGCGTCGGGAAAATACATCGCCCGGTCACTGTTCAGGACCCTTCGTAGTTGCGTTTTTAGTAGGCTTGCCTCCACAATGACGGCAATACGGTCACCCTCTCGATAAAGGCCTGCGACCTGGCGCTGAACCATACTCGCCACTTCTTGGGACTGCGTCTGCGCACGGCGAAGGTCTGCAATTACCCGTACTGGCCGCCCTTCGGAATGAATGCGTCTGACGCACTTGATCCAGGCCGCAACATGTTGCTCGGTCATGGGGAGGCTCCAAAAGCCTTCAGCCTCGCCTCGTATCAAACCTCGCTGCCATTCGACTGAGAACCCCTGCCACCCCTTTGGGCCATCGGTGTTCTGAAAAGAGAACGTCTCTAGATCGGCCTGAGCCATTTTCGGGGTTACCTCTGAACGTACGAAAACTCTGCAAAATCAACGCGGCGTTTAGATTAGAGGCATACTCGTTGTCATCGGCTTAACTGAGAGCACAATAAGCCCTGCTCTCGTACGAGGATCGTGCAATGAGGACTGAAACGGCCGCCCATGAACTGTTGACCAGTTTAGACATGGTCCAAGGTGCGATGGATCGCATGACACCCTCCAGCATAGGAGAGCTGCTGTCGTCTCGTCTTAAAAGCAAAATGGCGCTGCAAATTTTTCTCGTGCAACTTGAGGGCCGATGTTCCCGGCTGCGCAACGAAGCACCATCGCAAGCAGTTGTGTGCCTATCCCTCGATCAGAAAGTCTCGGCACTCGGATTGCTTGTTAATACCCACGTAACAAAATGGAGTCCCACTGCGATCTCGGCCGATTTGGACGGTTATAGAGCGGCGGTAGGCAACCTGTTTCACGCAATCCGTACCGTCGTGATCGAGGCAAAATCACTGCCGTCTTAGTGGCGCACACCTTGGCATCTTTTCGACGTCGACGCCTACAGATTAGGTGCGCTATCCAATTACAACACCATGCCAATTGCGCGTCTTAAGCGCGTGCCGCAGTTTTGAAGGCGGGGCGTAGGGTTGGGCTTCCGGGTTGTCGATGAGTTCGCGCAGATGTCCTCGCCCCCTTGCCAAACGGCTTTTGTAGGTGCTTGGCAAAATTCCGAGTTGCGACGCAGCGTCCGCACCCGAGAGGCCCTGCACTGCGAGCATTACTGCTTCACGTTCGTCGGGACTAAGCTGTTCGAGCGCCCATCCAACATCCCGCAGTTCAAGTGCCAAATCCTGCCCGCCCGAGGTGCCCTCTATGCGATCAAACGCGTCGTCCGGTAGATCGCCATGAAAGCGGTCACGCCGATGACTCGATAAGAACGTGTTCCTCATCACGACGCGGCTCCACGCCCCAATGTTCGTCCCAGGCTGAAAAGTCTCTCGCGCCGACCAGCATCGCAATATGGTTTCTTGAACGAGATCATCCGCATCAGGGGCGTTTCCCGCTAAGCGTCGCGCGTAAGACTGGAGGGAGCGTGTATTGTCGCTAAGAGCGTCGGCAAAGCCGGCATGCGCATTTGTTTTAATGCCCGAGGGTTTTCGATACATTGTTGATTGGCCAATGCTAAAAACGGCCAAATAAACCGGCAAGCTTGCCAGCAACTTAACAACTGGCGACAATATCCTTATGAGGAACCTGTTTTCTAACGTGATGGAAGACCCCGGCAGCCCGCGTTCCATATGATGCCGGTATCGGGCCGCAGCTGGGAGAGGGCCCGAGGCTGCGGCCCTAGCCAACCCCAACACCGGGAGGGGGAACGGATTGGCTGGATAGATTTTACGAATCCGGACGCCGCTTGCAAGTCAGATATCGAGTAAGTGCCGGAGCCAACGTGGGAATTCTGCTAGTCCTCTCGCTCCCCGAACAGGCGCGGATCCACCTGGAAGAACTGTGCTAACAGCTGGCCTTCGATCGATCGCAGCCGGTCGGGTCCCCTGCCCCAGACGAAGCCCGTCAGGTAACCCCCGTCTCGACATAGCAGGCGAGACAGCTCGCTGAGCTTGATGCCGCGCTCGGCAGCGAGCGACCGCAATGATTCGCGCACCTGGTCGGGTGTGGCGGCGACGATAGGCTTCATTCGGGCATCCTCGGTTCGCCATCGGCGAGCCACCTACGAGATCAAGCACACGTCCGCTACCGCGATGACCGCAAGCGTGGGTGCTGCATGGAGGGAACGGGACGAGTTCGGTCCACCACCGGAAGCAAAAAGCGGACGGTCTGCAAACGCCCAAACCTTGCCATTGCGCAGACCTTCGCGCGATCCCAGAAGGAGACGTAGGCCCAACATTGGAGACAACGAGTGGCATGGCTTCGGTTCGCGATTTTTACGGCGGTGTCACTCACGCTCGCGACAAGCGCGACAGCGCAGGTTCCCCCGCCGCCAATGCTTCCCGAGCAAACCAGTATCGCGGAAAACCTCGTGCGTGCCTTCTCGACAAAGGACGAGGCTCGTTATGCCGCCCTTCTCGCTGACGATGTTCAAGTTTTCGAAGATGGACAAAACGTCGCGCGAAACAGAGCCGATTGGCTAAAGGAGTTTGGCCCGAAGCTGTCCGCGACCGGTGTCTCGTTCAAACTTGCGCCGGGGTACGCCTCAACAGGACGCCTCCTCTTTATGGAGTATTTCAACTCCCTCGGAAGCTGGGGGCGGAAGCCGCCCCCAGATTGCTGCTGGGGATATGACGCCGTTGCCTATGACATAGCGGGCGGCAAAATCACGGTTATCAGGCGACTTCGAGGCGGTACTTTCCGGCTGGCTGACGACGGCAAAATAGCTGGAAAGTAACGGCCGCTTCGCATTCCGCTCAAGCCAAAGCTGCCATTCCGCTTGCCACCACCTATTGCCGTTCAGGCCGTTCGAGGGCGGTCATGGTGCCGAAAAAGCCGACCGGCAGCTATGGGGCGGGAAAGCGGACGGGCCGGAAACGCCCAATACAGGATGTTCATGGGGTCGCTTGCCTCCCCCAATAGCGGACATTCCGCGCGTTAGGTTACTTTGACCCGAACAAACCCTTGTTCCGTAAAAAGGCGTTTTACGTCCTCTCGGTCGAGCTCCGCTCGCGGCTCACCGGAAATTGTGACGTTGACCGTGGGAAAGAACCGAAGCCACCGCCTCCGCCCTTCGAGTTCGCGTAGCAAATCACCCAGGAACAAAGCGGCAGTTTCTGGGTCGGCGATCAAGCAGTTTTTAGACGAGAACGATCGCGAAGCCTTCCGAGCAACGGTTTCACCTGTGGTGGTGTTGGATAGCCAAACATGATCTGGTGAGATCGTTGCGTTGTAATTGACAGTGAACATCAAGCCTCCTTGCAAGCTATGGTACCTTGCAAAGCGTCAGCTTTCTATCCGGCTTCCACAAAAGCAGCCTGACCGCTTCCCACCGAGGCTGTGTGAAAACGTCCTGATATGCTATGCTTGTCGGCGTCATCTGG